>CAVSFC010000001.1:0-78453 GCA_963727255.1 uncultured bacterium
GCCCGCGACCGGGATTGAACCGGTGACCTCTCCCTTACCAAGGAAGTGCTCTACCAACTGAGCTACGTGGGCGAAATTACATCTTCTTCTTTTAACTTTATCCTAAAGGATAGAGTAAAAAACTTGAAATGACAACTTATTTTATCATAGAAATTAACATTTTTCTCTTTTTTTGAGCATTTGAGTCCGGCCTTTGCTTTTGCTTCGAAGTAAAACTCAAGGTAGCTTTAAGCTACGGCGGATTTAAAATGTATTTCATCAAAAAACTGGCAGCGCCATTCGTAGTTTGTCAAGCCCTAAGGCCTGGATAAGCGTAGAATGGAGCTGGCGACTGGACTTGAACCAGTGACCTGCTGATTACAAATCAGCTGCTCTACCAACTGAGCTACGCCAGCAATTTTGGAGCGATTATCTGCCCAGCGCTATTAATATCAAAATTTATCTATCTTCAGGCCAGCCTTTTAAAAGACTGGCGCTAGCCAGGCCCTTCGACTCGCAATGCTCGCTCAGGATAAACTCCGTTTGGGCGACTGCGTCCGCCATAGCCTTAGGCGACGGCGGAAGCCTGGAGCGGGAAACGGGATTCGAACCCGTAACCTACAGCTTGGAAGGCTGCCACTCTACCAATTGAGCTATTCCCGCCTACGCTATTTTTTATTGCCGCTCATTCTGAGGAGCACCAAAGGTGCGTCTCGAAGGACGGCGGACAGGCCCGCTTTTTAAAGGTTAATGTTTAAAAAACAGCTTGTCGCAGTAGCACGCTTAAATATATTTCAAATTTTTAGAATCAGGGTTTTATAAATATGTATCTGAAAACTTATTTGTCAAATCATTTAAAATAATGGCCCGCCATTCATAGCTTGCCTCTACTTCGCTCTTCGAGCTACGCAGCAAACGAGGCGCTCCGTCCGCCATAGCCTTTGCGACGGCGGATAGAATGGCGAGAGTAGGATTCGAACCTACGAAGGCAGAGCCAACGGATTTACAGTCCGTCCCCTTTGACCGCTCGGGAATCTCGCCAGAATTTCAAAATAGAACCAATGCTGAATATAATAGAGGCTTTTGGGCGAGATTTCAACTGAAATTTACGCATTCAAGAAATTTATCGCGTTTCTTCTTTGAGAATATCTTTTACCTCAGCCACACAACTATTGCAACCGGTGCCCACTAAAAGTATATCTTGCAGCTTTTGATAGGAGTCGGCCCCTTCCTTGATTGTTTGAACAATATCGGAATACATTACTCCCAAACAGGTGCACACAAGGTAATCAGGGCGTTGCAATAACGGGCTTTTTTGATTATTCATTATTTTAAGTACCTCGAAGTACTATTTTCCGCTTATTATCACTATAGTCAAGTTCACAATTGCAGACTTTGTCTTTAAGCAAGGGCATAATCACCGCCGGCCATTCAATTAAAGCCCAACTATTGGGCGCATAGAGATACTCATCAAAGCCGGCCGCTTGAAAATTACTCAGCGAATCGATCCGATATAAATCAAAATGATAAAACAACTGATCGCGATCATTTTCATATACATTCAAATAAGTAAAGGTCGGGCTTGTCACGGGTTGATTAATCCCACATTCTTTCAATAGAGCTTGAATTAGGGTCGTCTTTCCGGCTCCTAAGGGCCCGGTGAAAGTAAAAATTTGGTAGCGATCCATAAGCGCAACCAATTGCCGCGCGATACTCTTCACTTCTGTTTCATCATATATATAGGTTTTTTCCATACTCATACCCGATTTATAACTTCTTTAACTTCTGCAAATATGCCCGCTCTTTTTTGGAAGGAGTTTGCCCCTTGGACCGCCTTTCTTGCCCATCCTCCGTATCACCTTTATAGATTGACTGCGTATCCTTGCGCATCAGCTCATCAACGAGGGGGTTCTCCTCCGCGCTCGTTTTGTGCAAGGTCCCTTTAACCGGTTTTTCTTTATGCGCAAGCTCTTGCTTTACGAGCATATAAAATTCAAGAGAATCCATTACCATCGTGCTCGCTTTAGCGGCAGCTTTTAGCTCATTATCGGAAGTAACCAGCAAAACCTGCGGTTTTTGAAGTAATGCTTTTTTAATCAGATCATCAGCGCTCTGCTTGATCCCTGAATAGGCCACCAGAATTCCGTGATCTTTTTCTTGCGATGGCCATACATCCGGGCCTCCATCAAAAACCACCACGATATGATGATTCTTCTTTTGCCCATACTTGCCAAGCATATTAATAAAAGCTCTTCGCTGACTATCAGAGATCATTTTACTTGCAAGCGCCTGCTTTAAAACATTATATCCATCAACAATAATATGCATTATTTCCTCTTTCATCCTCAGCCTCCGCTAAAGCTTCGGCGGGCAAGCTGAGTTAAACGTACCTGTCCTTCGAAGCCTTGACGTAGAAGGATCGAAGGATCCCGTTTTATTCATTGCAAATGATTGTAATCAGTATTACATTTAAAAAAAACTTATAACACTATGATATACGGAAAAGCAAATGTCATTGCTTATTCAACTGCGATATCGGATTCGCGCGATAGAAACTATAAAAAAGATTACGCATGCCATGCGGTTAATCTCGATGTCAGCGCGCAGTAGGCTCAAAAGTAAAGAAGATCCTTTGCGCGAATACATGAAAAATTCTGCACAACTTTTAAATCGCATTAAAGCGCATGCGCTAGATTGGCAAAACCCGGTAATTAATCCCGGAGAAAATGCTCCGCATAATCCACTCATAATTCTTATCGGTTCTCAGCGTGGCCTCTGTGGTAACTTTAATACAACCCTTTTCCATTTTTTCGAATCGGAAATTATTAAAAAACCGCATAAAAAAGGGGGAGTTGTTCAAATAATTCCGGTCGGTAAAAAAGCAATAAACTATATTGATGAGAATCCAAATTATAGCATCATAACGAGCTTTCCAGAATTAACCGCTAAAACACTCAACACAATTTCCCATGAAATTTTAGAACTCCTTTTGCACCATGATCCAAAATTTACCAATGTTGTGATATTTAGTAACGAACTCAAAACTTTTTTTGTGCAAAAGCCTCATGAAACAGTGCTGGTTCCTTTTACTAACGAACAAGAAAAAACTGCTGAACCACTAAGCAAAGATGAATACTTGTGGGAACAATCGCCCAAAGATCTGCTTGATCAACTTGCCTATCAAACACTCGAAGTGCAACTCCATTATCTGTTATTTGAATCCTTGCTTGCAGAACACGCAGCCCGCTTTATCTCAATGGACAATGCAACACGCAATGCACAATCTTTATTGGAAGAAACACAATTACAATATAATAAATTGCGCCAAGCAAAAATTACCAAAGAGCTTACTGAATTGGTAAGCAACATTTAATCACATAGGATTTATTGTGATAACACCCAATGCTATCGAAGAAGTAAAAAAAAGATCTTATGGTTTATACGAAAGATGAAGTAGACAAACTTGCAGCTGATCCAACAACACTTGTTCATAAAATCCTTTAAAGAGGGGAAGTTGATTTTTAAGACCATTTAATCTTAGGTGAGACAATTGAATTTACCACAAATATTTATAGAAAACATACTAAGAATATGGGGCGATCAAGGGTCTGCATGGCTCAAAGAATTGCCTGATCTTATAAAATTTTTTTCTATCCAATGGCAACTAAATGACATAAAACCATTTGATAATCTCAGCTTCAATTACGTAGCACGTGCTTATAGCAATTACTATAACCAACCAGTAGTGCTAAAAATCGGCGCTCCTTGCCCGCAATTCATCAATGAAGCACGGGCGCTTGAATTCTACGGCGGAAATGGATGCGTAAAACTTCTTGCGTATGACTCACATAAACTTGGGATGCTCTTGGCCCTTATCCAACCAGGCACCACTCTGCGATCATTCTTTCCCGTAAGAGATGACATTGCAATTGAATATGCATGCCGGGTAATGAAAAAACTTCATGCTCGTCCTGTTGATTCAAAATCAGATTTTCCAACCATGGATCAATGGCTTTCTCTCTTTGATACATTAGAAGTTCCTGAGAAACTTAAAAAGCACACAGCAAAAGCTCGGCAGCTTGCGCATGAATTAAAAATGGGCGCACAAAAGCAGCATCTACTTCATGGCGATCTGCATCATGACAATATTTTGCTTTCTGCATCTGATTCTGGCATTGCAATTGATCCTAAAGGCGTAATTGGCGAACAAGCTTATGAAGTTGGCGCTTTCATGTGCAACCCAGCGGAATTATCGGCACAACCTGATTATCCTGCAATTATTGCTCGCCGGTTAGATTTGTTTTCAAAATTATTATCGATTGATAGAAGCAGACTTGCAAAAGTTTGCTATATCCGCATAATTCTTTCAGCTTGTTGGACGGTACAAGATAAGGGCGATTGGCGGGATGATTTTCGTTTTGCAGAACAGATTATTAAACATTGATTTTCCCAATCTAAAATTAATAATCTTCAACATGTAAAACGAAAAAATAAGGAAAACAATGTTTAAATCGATAGCGTTTGTGAGCATAGCTTCTCTTCTTGGTGGCCTTTGGTATGCATCGCCTATTTTCAAACCATTTCCAGAACCAACCGGCCCCTATTCTGTTGGAACCACCCTTATGGAATTCAACGATGCAGCACGCAAAGAATCCTATTCAACGTGAACTCGATCTAAGATTCGTAAAATTCTAACAAAAAAAATATCCTTTTAATTGGACCTCAAAAACCCAAAAAAAAGGATACGTAGCAATGCTACTAGTTAAAATTTTCTGTGAAACTGATGATTTTTGCAAGTTATTTCTACAACAATTTCAAAAAACCTTTCTAACTGATGGTAAGAAATTACGAAATCGTCCATTCATTATGAATCCTAGCGAAATCATGACAATTACGATCTACTTTCACTTTTCCGGATATAAAACCTTCAAAGATTATTACGAAAAATATGTGTTAGTGTATTTAAAATCAGAATTTCCAAACTTGGTAAGCTATAATCGGTTCTTAGAACTTCGAAAAAATATTGCTATGCCATTGGCTATATTTGCTCAACTACAAGCGCAATTGGTGAAATGCTCTGGAGTATCTTTTATCGATAGTTTTTGCCTTGAAGTAAGTCATCAACGCAGGATACATTCGCATAAAGTTTTTAAGGGAATTGCACAGAGAGGAAAAACAAGCGTAGGTTGGTTTTATGGCTTTAAATTGCACATTATTATTAATCATGTTGGTGAAATAATTTCATTTTACATTACGCCGGGAAATATCTCTGATAACAATGAAAAAGTGCTTGATAAACTTACTCGAAAACTATTTGGAAAATTATATGGGGACAGGGGCTATATAGTTAGGCCTGAAATCTTCGAAAAGCTTTATCTGAAAGGAGTTCATCTCGTTACAAAGTTAAGAAAGAATATGAAGAATAAGCTGATGTCGCTTGAAGATAAAATAGGGCTAAAAAAACGCGGAGCTATTGAGTCAGTTGGGGCAATTTTAAAAGAAGATTTGTTATTAGAGCATTCTCGTCACAGAAGTGTTTTTGGCTTCATGACGCACGTTGTTTCTACTCTTGTAGCTTATTCTTTTCGCGACAAAAAGCCTCAAATAGCGACAACTGGAAAAGCAATTGCTAAAATTTGTTAGATCGAGTTCACGTTATTCAGAAAATCCTGATGAAACTCGTTCACTAGTAGTCAGATTCTTCTACCCAGCTCAAAGAACTGAAAATCTTGAAAAATATTCGTATCTTGGCAAAAAAATGCCGTATTTTCAGCAGCATATTACATCGCAATATCATCTTACCAATGCAACAAGCAAATTATTATTCCGAAATATAGAAACTCATTCATTTACTAATGCACCCATTGCAGCAGAACAACAATCATACCCAGTAATTCTTTTCTCGCACGGCTTATTAGGTTATCCAACCGATACTTCTATCACGATTTTGGAAAATCTGGCGAGCCATGGCTATATTGTTGCTGGTATTGATCATCCATACTTTAATGGACTCACGTTGTATGCGAATGGCAAAGTTGTAACCGAGAAAAAACTCAGCAATTCATTCAATAAGATGTCCCAAGCAGAACAGAAAAAATTCCTGAGCGAAGCAATAGAAATATATAAAGCTGATATGAAATTTCTCATTGACGAATTTGCGAAGCTCAATGAAAATCAAAACAGCATTTTTTATCATCACATTGATCTTGATCGCATCGCAGCAATGGGCCATTCTGCCGGCGGCACTGCATCAATAGAATTTTGCCGGTCTGATAATCGTTGCAAAGCAGCAATTGATCTTGATGGGTGGTATGATCATATAATCGGACAAGAACCAATCAATAAACCATTGCTTTTAGTATTCGCGGAAAAAAGTATTGAAGTTACTGAACCAACACCTGAATATTTAAAACGCAAAGAATTAACGCGTGAGCAATATTATGAACGCGAGAAAAATATCAAAGAACATAAAGAAAGGTTATGCTCAGTGCCAACATGCTCAATGATTATTATTCCAAGTGCTACTCATGGCGATTTTGATGATTTAATGTTTTTAAAATGGCCATTGCGATCATGGAGTGCAGCTGAGCCATATAAAACAATAGCAATAATCAATGAACATAATATCAAATTTTTAGATCGTTATTTGAAATAAAGAATTATGTATGAAAAAATCGATCTACCCACTATTTCTTATATATTGTTTGGCATTACATGGAATTGAAAATCCTAATGCAACATTATTACTTAAAACTGCGCTCGAAGAACACCTTACCATTGAACTTGATGATGCGAGTATTGCAAAAGAATTGGCAACCATTCTGGTCGAAAATATTTTGAAATGGAAAGCGCCTACTATTGCTCCTGAACAGATAACTTCTATTGCTGCCTATGCATTTGGCAATCGAATTCTTCCCAATTGTAATCGTCTGCCTGGACCAATGAATGAAGCATTAGCGGATCTTGTTGTGAAGTTACATAAAAAAACAAATGCGCCCGTGTATGCGCAATGGGAAATTGCAGAGGCTATTGGCAATCGCATTGCATCTGAAAAATTAACCGTTATTAATCCAGCACTTGATGCCCAGACAAATGTTGTCTATTTAAGTACCGCTGGCGTTGCATCGGCAATACTCAAACATGTTGGCGATTCTCAAAAGCTTGGCAAAGTTGCCGTCATCGCTTTTAATGATCATCTGTATCGATGTATCAAAGTATCCCGTGATGCAGGTATGGATGCCTATGCACCTGAAGGATACACAATGCCAAATGATTATGATGCCCAATCCGGCCAACCATGGACCCGTAATCGCCTCGCGTATCTAGTAATGGATATAAGAGCACGGATAACTAATCATTCAGAGAAATTGATTCTGCCACACCAATCTTCTTGAATTGATTGCATGAAATAGTAAGCAAATTGATCCATTGGGTTTCTTGAGCAAAAACCGTTTTATAATATGAATCATCGATAACGCTAAATGGCAGATATATTGCAAATCCATGCGCAAGACCTTGAGTAGTTTCCCCGCCGCAGCGAGCAACTACCAAGCATTGTGCTTTTTGGTAAAAATCTTGAAAAGCAGCTCGAATATCTGCAATTTCAGCTGATGCATCTTGTTTATCAATCTGTCTTTCAATCTGTTCAAAAAAGGCTACTAAATCGGTATACATAGGCCACATGCAAAACCGTGGGCTTGCCTTACATGCATTTATAATGAACTGGGTGAATTCAGAATTTTTCAACAATAGCCCAATTATGGAATCCATTGCTTGAGTTACTTCATATACTCGAGACAAATCAAGCGCTGCATGAGTATAAATGCCCGATTTATCATTGCATGCATAGTACTTATCAAATGCTCTAACCATTCCATTTACTAACTTTCGAGGTTCTAAACTTTGATTAAGAAGTGGGATTACGCCTTGATAATCAAAGCCATCAACCAATGAGCAACTTTGCGATCCCACCAAGTAATCAGCATACGGAGCAACTTGATATCCAACTTCAAGCATATCACCCATGCACGTATCAAATGCGATAATATCAAGCTTCTTATGTAAAATATTTGCAGTAATATGATGCAAAACTTCTATGAGATCATTATTGTTCAAATAAGCGCGCCGATTCGCATTAAAGAGAAATCCTCTATGATTGAGATGTTCTTCTGCCCAATTTTCAACATATGAACGTTTGATCGCGCAAGAATGGCTTATGGCATCATCTAAAACTTTCCATTCTTTGGTAGTCTCATCCCAGCGTGGATCTAAAATACCCCAGCCATGATTGGCAATAATAAGAAGATTGTGATCTGCATTGTTAATTGCAAAAGCCCAATTCGCTGCGGCAATAGAATCGTGCTTACTGTCCCCGGTTAATGGTACTTCTTCAAGAAAGATCAACCCTTTATCGGTAACCCGATATCGCAATCCCGCAGATCCATATGCATGCATTTGAATCAGAAAATCGACGGTATCATTCGGCTTGCCCCGCATCATATCGGTGATATTTTTGATTGCCATATCGCTTAAAGCATCGCTAGAATCGAGGTAGAAGAATACTTTCCAGCGAGCGATTGCAATTGATGGAATCAAACCAAAAAGGAAAATAAACCCATATAACATGCATTTTTTAATAAGCATTACTATCTCCTTTTCATATAGTTACTTTTCTATAAACTCCAAAAGCTCACCCGGCTGGCAATCCAATGCTTTACACAAAGCTGAAAGCGTGGAAAAACGAATCGCTTTCGCCTTATCATTTTTTAAAATAGAAAGATTTGCCTCGGTTATACCAACTTTCTCTGCAAGTTCATTCAATCGCATTTTGCGCTTTGCCATCATTTCATCAAGTTTTACAATAATAAACATTTCTACACCACCAAATCTTGTTCTGATTTGATCTTATGGGCTTCTTGAATTACATGTAAAGCCATAAAAAGAATTAAAACGATGAATAGATTTATTATATCGTTAAAATCTATTGCTACCATAATATACCGGTTGCCCGCAGATCGGAATAAAGAAATTACTAAGCTTGCAATCGTATCAAAAAAAACTTGATAGAGAGTCCAAATAAGCATAATCAGATTAATTTTCTTTAATAGGCTGATCACTTCTTTAGAAAAAAACTGATGGTTTTTATATAATTCTAAAATTTTCAAAAAATACCATAACGCAAAAAGCAAACATACTGCTGAGACACTTTCAAGCAAGAAAAATATACTTTTGCCCAAGAGCGGCAGTGCGCCTACATCATGATCGAGAATTGCAGAAGATGCTTGCATCCGATAATAGGCAAGGCAAAATTTGTTTGCATTAATTTTGCCCCAGGAAAGTAATCGCATCATAATTATAAGCGGAACCATGAGATAAAGCGCAAATCGTTTAATCCATACTGCAAAATCAGAAATCTTATCCATTGTTTCTCCTAAAAAAATAATATATAATTTTAACACATCGAATAATAACAAATATTTATCGAAAATCAATATATTTTTTCTAGAGATTTGCACTATGTCTTTGTCTTTGCCCATTATTCGTATCATATTAGCCATAATCGCAACTATTCATTGTTTAACCTTCACTCGTATTGTCGAACACGATGAGTTCGCTCATATTTTATACTATCTTGAAGAGTCAGATTATTCGCCGCAAACATTAATTATTATTGACATTGATAACACCATGGCCGAGCCAGAAGGCATATTAGGCAGTGAACAATGGATTAATTATTATATTGATCAGAAAATTAAGGAAGGCATTGCTCCTCAAGAAGCAAGAATCATGGCACAGACTTTGTTTAATATCATTCAACATGCAATCAACCTCGTCCCCGTTGAGCCAGCAACACCAACTCTTATCAAAGAACTTCAAGGCAAAACGATTAAAGTTATCGGATTAACCGGCAGATTTATTGAGATTAGTGATAGAACCATTGATCAACTTGCCTATATGGGAGTCAATTTATCAGATCCTGCCTGGCAGTTTGATGAGATAATAAGCCAACATGATAAAGTTAGATATCGGTTTAAAAATGGCATTATTTTCTGTTGCTGCGGCAACAAAGGAAAAGCGCTCAAAGCAGTTCTTGAAAAGCTTGATTATCACCCGAAAAAAATTATTTTCATCGATGATAAAAAACACTATTTAACTGAGGTAAACGAAATCTTAAATCCTGAAATTACCTTTATTGGTATACGTTATTCCCATTGCGATGAAAAAATACTACATTTTGACACTATACTTGCCGATCAGGCATTGTTAGCATTTGAAAATAATCTTGAGAAAATCTAATGATCAGAACTTTTACTGAAGAAGACGTCAGATGAAAATAATATCGATTTTCTTAACCGAATAATAAAGAAATAATATCAGTTAATCATGAGGGTTCTATGCTCAATCGGATCACAAAAATGGTGCTCGGAGTAGTATTAGTTATCCTGGCGCTTTTTTGCGTAGGAGTTGCTTATAACTTCATCAGTTTAAATGCAGATGCAAAAAAATATCCGATGCCAGGAAAATTAGTTGATATTGGAGGCTACAAGCTTCATATTAATTGTGCTGGAGATGGAAGCCCCGCAGTAATTCTCGATGCATGTGCAGGAGGCTATTCATTAGCATGGGCATTAGTGCAACCGGAAATTGCACAGTTTGCCCAAGTATGCAGTTATGATCGCGCGGGACTAGGATGGAGCAAAGAAAGCCCACTGCCAAGATCAGCTGAGAATATTGTTAAAGAATTGCATGCATTATTACACACTGCCGGAATTCCAGAACCGTATATTTTGGTCGGGCATTCTATAGGAGGTATCAACATGAGATTATATGCAAATACATATCCTGATGAGGTGTATGGCGTTGTATTAGTAGATTCATCGCATGAATTACAGGAAGAAAAAATCAAAGAAGCAAATTTTATATGGCCCGATGAAACTCCTTCATTCTGGGAGCGCGCATTCCATTGGCTTGCAACTACACAGATTGGCAAAATAACTGGTTTATTCCGAATAGAATCTCGAATGAGCCATAAAGAATTTACTGAGGCAATCCCGGAATCAATCCGAGAAGCATTTATTTCACGATTAATCTTGCCGTCAGCATCACGCGCAATGGCTCAAGAAAGAGCGCATTTTGAAGAAAACTTTAAGCTATTGAAGAATTCTAAGAATTTATTAGAAGATAAACCTTTGATTGTAATCAGCAGAGGAAAAGCAACCTCACCAACAGATCAGAAAGATTTATGCCCAATATTTATTGAATTCAATAGTAAAATCTGGCAGCCTTTGCAAAAAGATTTGGTAGCAAAATCAAAGAAAAGTAAACAGCTGATTGCGGAAAAAAGTTGCCATATGATCCCATTTGATCAACCAGAAATAATTGTTGATGCTGTTAAAGCATTAGTTGAAGAATATAAAGGTAAGCATGAAACTTTTAAAGCACCGCAGCGCTAAGCCTTCGCATTATAATAAAGAGTCTGAAAGCTATGATGCTTTTAATGAAGCTCGATCCGCAGTAATTAATGCTACTCTCGACAAGATACTTAAAAAATATGACGTTAAAACAGTTCTCGATCTCACTTGTGGCACAGGCTCACAAGTCTTCTGGCTTGCCAAGCGCGGATTTGGCGTAGTTGGTGCTGATATTAATTCAAAAATGCTCAAGATTGCACAAGATAAAGCAAAGAATGAGAAATTAGATCTCCAGTTCATCAAAGGAGATATGCGCACCATGCATGTTGGAGAGTTTGATGCAGTTATCACCATATTCAATGCTATAGGCCATTTGACTCAACCAGATTTTGAAAAAGCATTACACAATATACATCGGAATTTGAAAAAAGACGGCCTCTATATTTTTGATATTGCCAACCTCAATTATTTCTTGACGGGTAATCACATTTCGGAGCTTACTATCGATTGGCTAACCACGGTTGATGATACTCGATTTCGCGATATTCAATATAGCATCATTTACACCGATGGAATCCTTACATTCTATACCACCTCTATTATTCAAAAGGGTTTTGAAAAGCCAAAAATAAAAAAAAGTGCTCAAACGCTGCAGATTTATACTGCTGATCAACTCAAAGATTTATTGAACAAAAATGGTTTTAAAGTGATCGAGCAATGCGGCATTGACGGATCAAAATTTGTTGAAGATAAAACCGATCGCATTCTTACGATTGCTCAGAAACAATAATGAGATCTTCAGATCCTAAACTCTTGGTACATTGCCCGTGCTAATTCATCAAGATATAATCCTATTGGCGTATCATCCTCCGCCTCAGGGCCAGCGGGAGTAATCGTAAATGATGATGGCAAAAGTGCTTGTAAAAGGCTCGATTGTCTTCGAATAAATGGTTGCGCGGAAAGCGCCAGGCAACTTCCCGGCACTGGTCGTGTTGCAAGCCATGCCTCAATGGTATCCTGAGTTGTCGGTCGCCTCATCCGATTATGTTCCGCAATCATCGGAACCTCTATGCATTGATATGGTTTTCCAGAAAGAATGGATTGTTTAAATAATCCGCGCATCAGCGCAGCCTCAGTTTCACCAAAATCATAGCGCTTAAATTGCTCAGGCAATGGCAATGAGCTGGTCAGCAGTATCACCTTTTTAGCTTGCACAGTATTTGATTGTATAAAGGGAGTTATATAATCAAACTGATTTTTCATATCGGAAGTAGCAAACCCAAATATAATAAAATAATCATATAAATCCGGCATGGGTGCAACGGCTTTCACAAAACCAAGCTGCTCTAAATAAGGTAAAAGCTCTTTGTGTTTTTCTTCAAAAACGGCGCCAATTTCCCATCGTTCTTGTCCCTTCTTTCTGAGAAGCATTTCTTGCCCTCGTTGAACGATTCCCGCGGGCGTACTATCATGAAAAATTCCTAGAATCGCAAAAATCTTCAACAATGAGGGATTGATCTTAGCATCATGAAAAAAAGGTGGGAACAATGAGCGTAACATCGATAGCGCACCCACGATTATGGCGCGATCCTTTTGAAGGATCGGCAACATACGTTTCATCAGGTACCAATTCCCAAAATATTTTCTGGACCGAAAGCGGCCGATAGCCATCAAAAACTTTGAGACTAAATCCAAGAGAAATGAATTCCCGTTGAGCATGTTGCAATGCATTTGCAGCCACCTCTTCTAAAAAACATTCTGCGATTGAATAAACGGGCACACCAGTAAAATTATTTCTGGTGGCATAGCGGATATCGCGAATGATTGAAGGATCGATTTTAATTATTTTCATGAGATTCTATTAAAGTTTTGAAACAAGATCATTTAAGAATTTATGATCTGGCGCATGCTCTGCTACCATATCGCGTGCCGTTTTGCCGCTTCTTGTACGGATCGTTTTATTAGCACCATGCTCAAGTAAAATTAAAACAATCTCTTTTGTAAGATAAAATCTTTTGTGCACTTCTCTTGCTGCATGCAAATCTACTGCAAGATGCAATGGAGTCATGCCATTACGATCCTGGATATTTAATGAAGCGCCATTCTTGATAAGTGCTTTAATTGTTGGAACATTAAAATGAGCTACCGCGTAATGTAATGCAGTCATGCCCCAGTCTGTTTGCTCATCAGCTTTTGCCCCTGCTTTGATAAATTGCTCTATAAATTTGGAGTGCCCCTCTCTGGGTTCTGCTGAGTCTAGAAACATTGCCCATGAGTCCGATGAATCGTAAGAATAAACCGGCGTAAAAACTAATGGCACGGCAGCTATCATAAGCGGTGTATATGCTTTTTTATTACCAAACTTCAATTTAAGCGAACGGGTATTGTCCTCAGATTTTAGTTTGAACAGAGGCATTTCTGTTGTTGTAGTTGTATTCACATTTGCTCCAAGAGCTATTAAATCCGGAATAACTTCATAATTTCCTAATTCAGCAGCAAGTAAAAGCGCAAGATTCGGATGTTCTTTGAAATCGGTAAGATGCTCTTTTTCTGGTGTGCAAAATTGCTGATATCTGTGCGCCAATTGTCGTAATTCTATAAGATATTCTGGTGAAATAGCAGTTTTTTCGAGCTCGTCAACTTTGCGTACTATCTCAAGCGTTGTACTAAATTTAGTTGAAAGTGTATTTTGCATTGCGCCAATGTTACCGCAAACAATTGATATCATAAAAACGAATAAATAGTTAGTTAAAAAATTCATAGTTTATTCCTTTAGTTTTTTGATTTTGAATTGGATAATGCAGAATCAACTGCTGCTGATGTTTGAAGTTGAACTGGATCAATGATTGGTAATATCGAATTGCTTTGATTTACTACGAGTGGATATTCAGTACAACCCAATACTACTGCATCGCAGTCTTTATATTTTGCAATTAAAGAAGCAAAATAATTTCTTGCCTCATCGGTCACATTATTTTGCATCAATTGAGCATGAATGCGCTGCATCTCATTGCGTTCATCTTGGTTAGGAATAATAACTGGGATTCCGCGCGCCTCTATCTTACGAGCGAAAAAACCATCTTCCATCGTGAATTTGGTGGCAAGCAGTAATACTTTATTGTAATTTTGCATTTTAATTTCATCTGCTACTAAATCAACCGCATGAAATACCGGAATTTGAGAATTCAGATCAGCTTTAATCAGGTCATAATATTTATGCAAGCTGTTGCAGCAAATCATAATGCAATCAGGGTTGAGTGCAATGAGCTTTTGCAATTCGCGTTTTAATGCTGCGGCTGTTGCATCATGATCTTTGCCATAATTGCTCATAATATCATGATAATCAACGCTGCTTAGGATAATTTTAGCACTATGATAACCGCCCAAGCGAGCGCCCACTTTTTCATTGAGTAGCGTGTAATATCCAATAGTTGAAGACCAGCCAGTGCCGCCTAATAATCCGATAGTTTTCATTGTTGTTCTTTCTCGCTTAACTCTTTTCGTTGTTTTCTTAATTCTTCGATCAGATTTTTTGCTTCCAGTATTTTTTTATCATTATCATAACATTTTTTTTCTATGGAATCGCATAAACGTTCCTCAGCACGAAGAGCTGCTCGACTCGCTAAATGCACAGCACCGACACCCATGACAGTTATCGTGTCTGACCAATCCAGTGAATCACATCCAGGTATACTTATAAATGCAGCAAAAAGACCCGCCCCCGATAAATAATAAGCTGCAACGGTAGGCGCTATAAGCATCACTCCACTTGTATCCCATGCTTTAGACCGAATACTTGCCATTATTTTATTCTTTCGAGTGACTTGCAATTGTTTATCAATTTCTTGAAGCTGCCCCACCGAACGCTCATTGAAAGCAACAGGAACATTCGATGCTAATTGCCTGCTTGCCAGATTTGTGCTTCTGACAGCTGCTAATTGTTTGCTGAGTAGGGGTGATCTGTTTGTCACTGTTACTGCGGTTGGCGAAGATCTTAAATTTGCCATCCCATTAAAATGCGCACATCGTGATAATTGCATAGCCTGAGCTGTTGATGAAATAAGACACAAAAGTAGGAGAGCCAATCTTTTCATAGCGAATCCTTTTAAAACCGTGTTTTTGATTTCTTAAAATTTAAAGTAAAAGTATACAGTTTTTTTATGCACGCTCAATCGATTCAATGAAATCTATCACTTCTTTAAATTCATGATAATTCAGATCTTTTTTGATAAGAGAGGCACTTCTTTTTAACGCTTTCATCATTTCATCGTTATATCCCAAAATTCCAAGCGCTAATGCATAATGAACATAGGAATTATAGTAATCATTTTGATAACTAAAATATTGAGCCCAGGCAACAAGCGCTTTTTGGGCCCACTCAAGCGCATTTTCTTTTTCACCGCGCATTAAAAGTTGCTTTGCATAATACGTAGCACCAACGCCTTGGTAGTAATATTCTTTAAATCCGTAAGGGCTCCATTGATCGGCACCCCAATAATCCGCAACACCTTGAACGCCAAGTTCATATTGTTCGCGATACATTTTGTTGCGGAAGTAATATTCATTTTTAAAGGGATAATATGCTTCCTTTGGTTGTCCTTCTGCTTCTACTACTAATCTATCAAACATCCCTTTTGCCTTTTGCAACATTCTGCTTTTTAATGGCTCAGGAGTAATTTCAGATGTATCGCCCAGGAGTGATGCGAGATCTGCTTGCAGCGTAAAATCTTGAGGGATTTTTTTTAATCCATCGATGGTAATATCAATTGCTTTTTCATATTGGCATTCATGCACCTTTTTCATAAGCTCTTTGCTTATTCGATTTGCTTCAGTTGAAACAAAAGTATTTGTTGGAGGAAGCTCGAGAATGAGCGCTCGTTCTATAATCGCATCTTTATCAATTCGTGATAGTTCAGTTTTATTGGCATAAACTTCTTGCTTGGAATAATAGAGAAACCATAAAGCAGTAATTGATAGTCCAGCCAAAATAATGAGAAAATATTTTTTCATATTTAATCCGCATGCTCAATTGTTTCAAATACAAAAATCTCGCGATCTTCATGCCAGGTAAAGGTAGTAATTGATTCATTCGTTAGCGCCGGCAATTCAGAAACATTGTGCCCCAAATGAGTAAGAAATGAGTGAAGTAACCACCCATGGGTTACCACCGCAACATGCTGGCCTTTATGTTTCTTCACAATGCCATGAAGATAGTTCATAACGCGTGCGACCACTTTATCGCGCGGCTCGCCCCCGGCTTTTTCTAGGGCTTCTTCTTCCTTCATCAAGCCATAAAGATCTGCTCTTTCTTGTTTAGTGAGTCCTTCCATTTTGCCAAAATGGCCTTCACGCAAATCAGCCGCAAGAATAATCTCTAATGCAAAAATTGCAGCAATCTCTTGGGCAGTTTGATGCGCTCGTTGCAAATCAGACGAATAAAGAGCTGCAAATGAAACCTGTTTTTTCTTAAGAAATTGCGCTACTTTTTGTGCTTGTGCTTTTCCAGTCGCATTAAGCGGAATATCTGCATGCCCTTGTATCTTACCAGCAAGATTCCAATCAGTCTGGCCATGGCGAATAAGAAATAATGTTGTTTTGCTCATGTGAAAATCCTAATGCATTATTTTCTAATTCTCGTGTATTTCTTCTACAAACATTTTTTTATCAAAACCACCACGGTGTTTCTTTTTAGCAATTCGCACCCTCTCCAATTCTTCTATTGAACCGGTAACCAATGGAGCAAGGGCATAAACAACTTCTAAAACATCTGCAAGCTCTTCGGGAATTGGGGTTTCTAAAAATTCAGCCACTTCTTCCTCTAACTTTTTATAGAGCGCAAGTCGATATTCTTCATCCGATAAAATATGGGTTATCGCGGTTGCTCCTCGTGCAGCTAAATTTTCATGCAGTCTATCGCGAGCAAGTTTGTTAAGGACTCGTACTTTCGATTTATCACTTTTTAATGTCATCTGAAAGCCCTCTAGAGTAATTCATGTTTCTTTTTATAATCTGCGATCACTTCATCAATAATGCGCCAGCACTCTTTGCCCTCAATGTTATTTGTTTCGCAAAGACCTGCTGCAACAATTAATGCTTTCCATAATGCCCAGCCACGTCCGCGCGCCCAGGTGCCTTCATCAAGATTAAGAATAGTGCGGAAGGTTTCACGGCTTTCTCCTTTAAAGAATGTCCACGTAATTGCAAGATCGCATGCAGGATCGCCAATTGCCAATCCGCCAAAATCAATAACAGCGCTTAACTGTCCATCTTTCATCAATAAATTGCCAAGGCTAATATCGCCATGCACCCAAACGGGCGGTTTGTTCCACGTTGTTGCAAGGGCGGCTTGCCAAACTTCAGTTGCAGCAGCAACATCGATTTTATCTTTCAGGATAGCAAGTGCTTGCCGTGTTTCATCATCATAGATGGCAAGAGGGCCTCCGCGATCAGTAGTTGTTCCAGGAATTGGTCCATTGGTAGGATCAATTTTTTGCAGCGCAACAAGAAATTGCGCAAGACTTTTAGCAAAGTCTACTGTATTAGCAATTTGAGCGTAGGCAGCCGTTTCACCCTCAAGCCAGCGATAAACTGACCAATTCCATGGATAGCCATATCCTGGCTCACCAATCTCTAATGGAATTGAAATTTGCAGTGGCAATAACGGAGCCAAAATTGGTAACCACTTATGCTCTTTTTCAACTTTTGGCGCATATTCCGGACCACTCGGCATGCGTACCAGCATTTGATCGCCCAAATGAAAGGTTCTATTATCCCATCCGCCATCAGCAACTGGTTTCACCTCTAAATGTTTCCATTGCGGGAATTGAGAATCTATAAGTTTGCGTACAAGCGCAGTATCTATGATCATATTTATTCTTGTTCGCCAGCATTTTTCAAGACTTTAGATGTATCAAATCCCCATTTCTGGCATAAACCTTTAAAAGTAAGCATAGCACTTATATAGCCGGAACATCGATAAAGATCTCTTATTTCATTTGCTAGCTCATTATTGCCGTGCGCCATTTCTTCAAAATTAGGACTGATTAGGCTTCTATTCCACCACACATTTGATATACATATGGTTTGAATTCTGGCAACTTCATCGGCAGTCAAAAGGGGATTAAGTGAAGGCTTTTTTTGAGCCGCTTCAAGAAGCGTTTTGAATGCTTCAACTATTTTTGAATCAACATCATAATCAGCAGGGCCGTATACATTAACAATCACCGGCCTTTCAAGATTTTTTGCTTGCTCTGTTCTAATAAAACCTATATTTGCACATTTATCATTTAAAAGTGTTGAATGCCATGCAATTCCCTGTTCTTTATCCACGTTGCCATTCCAAGGAATGAATTGTAAGAGTTTATGAAAGGATGCTGATTGCTGTGTCAAGACATCGCAAGCATAGCGATGCGATTTGCTCGCACGATCTTCTTCGTTATCGATATCTTCCATCACTTTGCAAAAATCCGTTGGTTTAAAATTGGTATCATGGGCAGCTTGTGTGCATAAATGAGAAAAAAGTCCCCTTTGTATTGCTATAAGAGTATTTGATTGCGGGGATATATCTTTAAAGCAATCGATCACATCTGGCGAAGATATAAGAGGCTTATTATAGGCAGCCAAAAGATTTTCTTTTGGGGCTTCCATAGCCTGGAGGCTAAATATGCTAAAACATGCTAATGTCATTGTACTTTTAATAAGTTTCATATGAACCTCTTCGAATAAAATAGCTGTAATTGTCCTAAGATTAGCAAATATGATAGCCATTTATGCAAATTAAAGATAGAAAAATGCCATTATTTATGCGTTTTTTTTATGAGCTACGGTGGAGAAGGCTCGAGCCATATCTCTTAGTATTTTTTTGCAGTGGAGTCTGTCCTAATGTCAAGATCAGGTAATTCCTTTTTAAGTTCATCGTAGCCATGAACGTGCTTTATACCATACACTTTCAAGATCTTGAGTTTTTGGGCTCCTGGATACCGGTGAGTTTTAATTGCCGATCCATTATAGTCCGTATATCCAGCAAGGGGAAGAATCCATAAAGATTTTGGCTGACCAACCGGCGAGGAAGAAAGGCCAGAAAGGTCAAGTTCCTCAAGGTTTTTTAGGCTAGCGATCTCCTCGATGTTTGAAACTTGTGTACCATGCAAAGACAATTTCTGTAAATTTGTGCATGCACTAATACCAGTTAAATCTTTTAACTCTGGATATATCGATAAATCAAGTTTGACCTTATCGGCTGTGCACAAGTTTGGCAACTGCGTTAAACTTATTATGCTAGAATCTTTAATTTTGGTGGATTCCGAGGCACTTTTCTTGATTTGTGCAGGAGTAATTTCTTGTAGTTTTACTTTAGGCTCAACCATTTTACCGCCGAATGTCTTTGCATAAGCAGTGGCAAATGCTTGCTGAATGAGCGGGTTGAAAAATTCTACTAGCTCTCTGTTATTTCTTACGCCGTCCATTACATCTTTCCCTTTATAAAGGTACTTACCATCTAAGTAAAATACATCAGTTGGATTCGCTTTTTCTTGGATGATTTTATTGATCTGTTGTGCAACATCAGGATTTAGCTTTGAAACATAGCCATTAATGAATGCGGTGATCATATTGGATATTTTTGCCTTTTTAGTTTCATCTTTGAGTTCTTCTATAAAGCGCTCTCGCTTACCATCGAAGGTGATTGATAATGAGTAAACAAGATACAGTGGATCAAGAATAAGGCGTTTGTGTTCTGCGACATTACCCAAATCAATCAGAGTAAATATATGGTTAGCAGGATCATAAAAGATGTTTCCCATTTGAAAATCGCCATGTTGCAAACCATAATAAAATCCATCAGAGTCAAGGGTTGAGGGCTTGCTGTTTTGAAACTGTGCGAGTGCCTCGCCTAAATTGGAAAATACCGTTCGGCTGTCACGGTTGATTTTAGGATTGATATAGTCATAATACTGTTTGTTTACCAGAGTTGGCAGAGCCTTTGAAACTTCAACGAAACACATGCCTAGATTATCAGTTGACCATATTTTATAGGTCTTTTGGGGTATGGCAAATTCAAATCCAGTATTCTTTAATCCTAATCCTCGAAGTATACTGTATGTTTTTTCTAGGTCATCTAACTCTTTGCTTAATTCATCTGCGGGCGCAACAAACTTAGAAACTTTGAATATCAGATCATGCCGTTGGTAAACCGTACTGTTTGCCCCTTGTTTGTGTGCGGGAAGTTTTTCTGCATACCTTAAGCTTTCTAATCCTGGTAAATCAGATATCTTTTCTCTCGGCGGGCATAGTTGACCAACAGACATTTGAACTTTGTATTCTGGGAGATATGATGAGGGCATTTCCATGGCATTGATCATGGCGCTCAAGCCTAATACGATAGTTATGATTGGTAATTGAAGCTTCATATAAAAATTTCCACTTTATTTATTTTTTACCATTTCTTCTAATTCATTATGTAAATAGGTCGGCAAAAGATTTTTTGCTCTTTCAAGAGTTATTTTGCCCTCTTTCACCCACTGTGCCATATTTTTTACTGATTTAAATTCTGATTGCGCTATATCTGATGTTTCGAGCAGTTCTTGTTTAGTTTCAAGATTTAACGCTTCCATTCTTTTTATATGCCGTTCTTCTTCCGGCTTCATCGGCCTTTTTTCGATTCTAAATCCGAGCTCATTAAGCTTAGCCTTTTCAAGGTCTAAAAAAGATCGTGTTTTCATTTTTCTTATCTCACCAGATTCTGTTTTTGTGAGCCCCTTTGTTAATATTTTTTCAATCTCCGCAAACTCTTTTATCGCATTATCCATAAAAACAGACTTTTTATCTTGGTTTAAGCGCTTGGCTTTCTCGCTTAATTCTTTTGTCCAATCAAGCATGGTTTTACCATTTTTGTCCGTGATGCTCATAATACTGCCATGCCCTTTAATCACTTCTACACTCTCATCCATATGTGTTCCCTCCGGCAACCAATTAACATAGGTCTTGAGTAAATAGTATAGGTGACGACCGCCATCATATTTTGCCAACGCGAAAGCCTCTTCGACTGCGATTACGTAGGCAGCGATATGGAGGGCCACATGTGCTTCTTGTGGGGTATATCTTTTACCATGGATTGTACTTTTGTATGTACCTTCTCTTTCTTCTGCAATAAATGGGCCATAGTTTTTATAGCGCTTTGAAAGATTATTAAATCTAATCTGTGGCCCCTTAAGATTTTCAAGCACGTTATATATTCCATATTCTACTATTGTCAGTTCCTGGATAGCCTCTTTCAGTTCATAGGTAGCCGTTTGCCGCTCATAGATAGCCATTATCCGTTCATAGGTACCCGTTTTCAGTTCATCGGTATCATACGGAGGCGTTCCTTCTGCCAACATCATCCCTATCGCATCCAGATCATACCGAAAGCTAAGCTCAAGCTCTCCCTCAATAATGCGCGGTGGCATCCCTTCATTATTAAGTTTATTTTTAAAATCAGGATCAGCAGCAATAGCATTCTCAACAAAGGTTTTTATCGCCTGGAGTTGCCCAGTAAGATCTTTTATCTCTTTAACTAATGCGTTCAGAGCATTGGTATCTTTTTCAGGGTTAGCCTTGATACTTTTGTCTCTAATGTCTCTTACACTTTTGGTCAAATGGCGCACCATATCAGTCAATATATTGGCATCTTTATTTCCAGTTGCCTGCGGAGGTTGCTCCATGGCATTGAGCAGGGTGCTCATGCTCAGGATGGCGAGAACAATGTTTTTTGACAGATTCATAGGACTTCCTTTATTTATTGCAAACTTTTTAACATTTCTTCTAATTGTTTCTGTAAATCAGCGGGAAGTTTTTTCTTCGCTTGTTCAAGCGTGATTTGACCGCTTTTAATTTGCTGTGCAACTGCTTTCAATGATTGCTGGCGCAACGAGGGAGCTTGCACATACTTTGCTAGTAATTCGATTATTGGTTGATATTTTTCAGATTCAGTAGGGTGCGCTTTTATTATTTCTTCTAAACTTTCTATTAATGTTTTGTCTGAAAGAAGACCTATTTTTGGATTAGGGTTAGCGCCCGCCTCAAGCAGCATTTTAATAATTGGATAATTTTTTGCCTCTACTGCTTTTTCTAAAATAGTATAATACCTTCCGTGTGAACTATATGCATACGTATTAAGATCTGCCCCGGCTTCTAGCAGCTTTTTGAATAGCACCGGATCATTATTTTCTAAAGCTGCATTAAGAGGGCTCGAAGAACCATACCGTTTTGAAATCATATAACTAGGATTAGGAGTAAAGCCTATATCAAGAAACAACATAAGCATCTCTCGAGATCCGGGATTTCGAAGATCCTGTATGAATGACTTAAAAATTTGTTCGAGATCAATAGATAGTTTTGGATGTGATTTAAACCACTGTTGTGCTTGCGCGGTAGAAAACCATCGTTTTGCACCCGGAGTTTTTAACGCAAGTGCTACTCTAATACGATCTCCATTAGTCCATTTAGTAGCAAGATCGGTAATAAGGTTATTAGTAATACTTGCATCATTAATCAGCTGATTGAATTGTTTGTCAACAAGTGTTAATGCTCTGATTGTTTGAATTGCAGTTCCTAATGAATCAGAATTTGTTATGTCATTAGTAATTTGAGCTTGTAACTCTGTAGGCAATCCCGATAAAGATAATAGTGATGGTTCAATAGTGCGTGGTTTCTCCATAGAAAAAATAGATGCATTTTTGGTAAGAGATAGTATAACGAGAAGCATTATGGTGTATTTGACGGCATTCATTTTTATCCCCAAAGAACATTGTTCTGTATAAAATTTACCATTAATTATTTCTATTTGAATTATATCATATGACTGATCCTGCTTACAAGAAAAAAGCAAAAAAACCAGCAGGCATGCTTAAAAGGCTTATAATAAAGGCATTTTTAACCTTGATATCCCCTAAAAACCTGCTATTCTTTGCATATGCTTTTCGATCGTTTTACCCCCCAATTTGAGCAGTTCTCATGAGTACTATTGCCATCCGCCCCTTTAAATCTTTAGATTTGCCTGCAGTAATACAGCTCTTTAAAGAAGCAGTTGCTGCCATCAATATCCAGCATTATTCGCCTGAACAAATAGCCGTTTGGACGGACATCGACAGCGAACGCTGGCTAAAAAAGTTAGAACAGAACATTGCATTTGTTGCCGAGATCGATTCGATTATTGTTGGCTTTGCTGATATAACGCACGAAGGGTATCTTGATCGCCTGTATGTGCACAAAGATTACCAAGCCCGTTGGGTTGCCCTTTCCCTTTTTAAAGCGATAGAAAAAGCGGCACGCGAGCTTGGCCTTACTAAAATTACTACCGATTGCAGTATTACCGCCAAAGTGCCGGCAGAGAGAATGGGCTTTGTGACAATCAAAGAACAAACCGTGATGCGCCATGGGGTGCCGCTTGTTAATTATGTTATGGAAAAGAAGTTATAGTTTTTTACTTTCCCTCATTGCGCTACAGCATTTGCTCTGCTTTGCATGCCAAACACCATTACCCTCATATCTTCAATTGTTGCCAAAAGATCTATGGCACGAGACCATGAATTGCACTCTCTCAACCGCACCATTATGGCAGGATAAAGAGGAAGATAATAGAGTTGAGCAGGCTCTCCGCTTTAATGCCCTTGCAAAAGAACTGTGCAACTTAAATTTGCAGCATATGATCATTTCCCGCATGCAAGCCGATCTTTCGCATGCAAAAAAAGAGATTCTGGAGCCTTACTATCCGGATTATAATTTTAAATTAACGTGAACTCGATCTAACAAATTTTAGCAATTGCTTTTCCAGTTGTCGCTATTTGAGGCTTTTTGTCGCGAAAAGAATAAGCTACAAGAGTAGAAACAACGTGCGTCATGAAGCCAAAAACACTTCTGTGACGAGAATGCTCTAATAACAAATCTTCTTTTAAAATTGCCCCAACTGACTCAATAGCTCCGCGTTTTTTTAGCCCTATTTTATCTTCAAGCGACATCAGCTTATTCTTCATATTCTTTCTTAACTTTGTAACGAGATGAACTCCTTTCAGATAAAGCTTTTCGAAGATTTCAGGCCTAACTATATAGCCCCTGTCCCCATATAATTTTCCAAATAGTTTTCGAGTAAGTTTATCAAGCACTTTTTCATTGTTATCAGAGATATTTCCCGGCGTAATGTAAAATGAAATTATTTCACCAACATGATTAATAATAATGTGCAATTTAAAGCCATAAAACCAACCTACGCTTGTTTTTCCTCTCTGTGCAATTCCCTTAAAAACTTTATGCGAATGTATCCTGCGTTGATGACTTACTTCAAGGCAAAAACTATCGATAAAAGATACTCCAGAGCATTTCACCAATTGCGCTTGTAGTTGAGCAAATATAGCCAATGGCATAGCAATATTTTTTCGAAGTTCTAAGAACCGATTATAGCTTACCAAGTTTGGAAATTCTGATTTTAAATACACTAACACATATTTTTCGTAATAATCTTTGAAGGTTTTATATCCGGAAAAGTGAAAGTAGATCGTAATTGTCATGATTTCGCTAGGATTCATAATGAATGGACGATTTCGTAATTTCTTACCATCAGTTAGAAAGGTTTTTTGAAATTGTTGTAGAAATAACTTGCAAAAATCATCAGTTTCACAGAAAATTTTAACTAGTAGCATTGCTACGTATCCTTTTTTTTGGGTTTTTGAGGTCCAATTAAAAGGATATTTTTTTTGTTAGAATTTTACGAATCTTAGATCGAGTTCACGTTAAATTAAATCGCTTTGATGATTTTTTTAATTATGGCGCATCAAGAAAAAAACCGGAAAAAGATCCTCTTTCTCCCGACAACCCCAAAAATTTTATCAACATTTTACCACTAAAAAATATTCTCTCGTATTATGAAAGTGATAAAGAATGGGTAAAGATTTTTTTGATGACAAAGAACTGCGGCGGCACCTTACGCAAGCATATTTTTCTGTGCGCGATGACGCATCGCAATGAAGAACTTGTTAATCTTCTCTGGAACAACAACTATCGAAAAAAATTACTGTTATCTAAAATGTGGAAACGTCCCTTTATTCGCATGGCAAGCTGTGTTGCGTATAAGGCCGGCTATGCAGGAATTCACGCGGAGTTTAAACAAATGGAAGACAAAATAAAGGCGAAGATTAAGGCATCGCAAGTATGGTATCCGGGGTAGCACACTTGTCACTTGTCTGTGCCAAGCGATGATCCCTTATATTGTAATTTTGACCATAGAATGCTAGTTTTATGTTATAATTTCGACCATGAACTTGCAAAAACAGGTTTGATTTTAACCATGGATAGCTATGAAACGTCTATATGACCATTATCTTTCATTATGGAAACATGATTCAATTCGCAAGCCACTTTTATTACGGGGTGCCCGTCAAGTGGGAAAGACCTATGCAGTTCGAAAATTGGGGCAAACATTTGAGAGGTTTATAGAAATAAATCTGGAAGAAACTCCGCGGGCAAGAGAAATATTTGAAAAAGATTTAATAGTCGAAAGAATTATGCGCGATATTTCACTTCTTACCGGCCAAGATATCATTGCCGGAAAAACACTATTATTCATTGATGAAATTCAACTGGTCCCGCAGGCAGTTCTCGCACTCCGCTATTTTTATGAAAAAGTACCACAGTTACATGTAATAGCGGCAGGCTCTCTCTTGGATTTTGCTATTGCTCAAGTAGGAATACCGGTAGGGCGCGTTCAGCTCATGTATATGTATCCATTATCGTTTATTGAATTTTTAGCTGCAATGAAGGAACATCAAATTATTAAAGAGATCATGGTCCATGAGCTAGGCCGGGAATTAACCACTGTTATTCATGAAAAGATATTAGAATATGTGGCGCATTATCAGGTGATTGGAGGAATGCCTGCAACCGTAGAAAATTGGCAAAAAAATAAAAATCCTCACACGTGCCAACGGATCAGCTCTTCAATTTTGGAGACATATCGACATGATTTTGTAAAGTATGCAAAACGACATCAAATTAAATATCTAGAGCTTCTCTTTAAAGAAGTTCCGCGACAGTTAAGTCAAAAATTTAAATATAGTGATGTTGAAGGAGAGTATCGCAAGCGGGAACTTGCACCGGCACTGGATCTTTTGGAAACGGCGGGGCTTACTCATAAAGTGCATTATTCCGCGTGCCAAGGCTTTCCCTTTGGTGCCCAGACGAATCCGCAAGATTTCAAAGTTATATTTCTAGATATTGGGCTTGCAGAAACTATGCTATCGCTTAATCTTCAAGATTGGTTCCTTGATCCACTTGGAACACTTGTTAATAAAGGAGCCATTGTAGAAGCATTTGTTGGGCAAGAAATGCTCGTATATGCTGATCCATTTATTACTACTGAGCTTTTTTATTGGCACCGCGAATCTCCTTCTAGCCAGGCAGAGATCGATTATGTAATTCAACAAAAAGATGCTATTATTCCAATTGAGGTAAAAGGTGGTAGCGGAAAAACGCTCAAAAGTATGCATCTTTTTCTTGAGAGCCATAAACAATCTCCGTATGGCATTCGTTTTTCTACAAATAATTATTCATTGTTCGAAAAACTCCATTCTTATCCTTTGTATGCGATCGCAAAAGTTATCGGCACTAATAACTTTGAACTTTTGCGAGCAATTAATTCGTTAGTAGACAAGTAAATTATTCGCGGTTGCATATTAGCTATTCTTCTTTTTTGAATTTGCAGCTATACTACGTGCTAATGTTTTTGCATCGCAACAAGGTGAATCAATGTTGAAAAAATCTGTTTTTGCATCTTTGTCTTATCTCTCTTTTTTAATATTTCATAACGCCTTTACGATGGAGCAAGATCGGCATAGCTATCACTTGAGTATAAAAAAAATTCAAAACTCTCCGGATCAACTTACCATAAAAATAAGTAAGAATGCTCAGAAATGCTCATTGGTTGCAAACTTTGCAGCGCATACCTGCGATAACGAACAGAATTTATTTGCGCCTTTCAAAACCGCAGCCGGATTAAAAACTGCCACATTTGGGGATGCAGCAAATCCAGACTCTTTTTTGTGGAACATTCCTGAGTTTGGATTACTCAAATTGCAGCGGGATGGATCGATGTTTTTTGGCCATGGGCCCAATGATGTGCCATTGGCGCATGATGAACTCACCTTTAACACGCCCGGCACATTATTTATAGAATCATTAAAAGTTGCTGCCTTAAAAATCAAATCAGAAAAAGCGCAACTCTGCCAAGCGGTAGTCGCCGATCGCGTGCATGCTGATCATGCGGTTCAAAACAGTGGCTGCTTAAAAACAAAACAGTTGGAAGGCCCAGGGGAATTTTTGAATGAAGCATTATTGGAATTTGAAGGTACACAACAAAAGCCGGCAATCTTAGGTATTAAAAAATTTCAAAATAAAAACAAACTCCCCCTGCTTGCGGCAAAGACACAATCTTCTTTTTTGCGTATAACGGGTGATAATCAATGCTTTAGTAATGGCGAGGGCGCTCTTTTTGAGGTGTCCGATGCACTCTGGGTTGAAGGATTGCAGCCGGGCATCGCATCATTATTTTGCAATAAAGGATCGCTCACCGCCGGCCAGTTTAATCTATGCCGCCAAGCAGCCAATGAAGGATTTTTGCAAGCGCGTACCATGAAGGTAAACGGAAAACCGCTTGATAATAAAGAATTTGGCCAGGTTAAAATTTTGGAAGGTATTTCTGTTGATAAGACTGCAATCAGAAATGCGGGGGAGCTTACCACACAAGGTAATGTTAATCTTACCTCTGCACAGGTGGAAAATAAGGGCACCATGATCTGCAGGCAAGGAAATCTTTCTTACACCGATGCAAAATTGGACAATGCAGGCAACGTGTTAATGGATGGTGTTAAATCTTCAGATATTCTCGATGTTACCAATTCAGGAATGCTGGCCCTCAAAGATAGTGCTTTGAATTTCGGAGAGTTAAAAAATGAGAAAGACCTTGTCTTGCATAGCGGCGTTTATACGGTTAATTTCTTGACCCGCAATAAACGATTACAATTGCTTGATCAAGATTGGGCGATTACTGATGACCCAAAAAATCAAGCTCCCCATAGATTGCTCTGTGTGAATTTCCCCGCAAAAAAATCGTGGCCAGCCAGCTTTGCCCAAGAAATTGAATGTCAACGTAATTTACTGTATGACGTTGAAGTGAGCCCCGGCACTGTGCGCAGTCAAGCAGATGTCTGTTTATCAAGTACATATCTTCGGGATATAAACCAACTCAGGGCATTGCAAACTCCCGGTAAAGTTACCGCGTGGTGTAAACCCGTCAATTTAATCCGAGAACCAGAAACTGCTGAATCAGAAGAGCGTGGCCTTTGGGGATTTTCTTCTTCTACTGTCAAAGAATTTGTATCTCATTATCATTTTTCAAATATTGGTCATTTAGCTTTAAATGTCTTAGGACCATTCACTACGCATTATTCGCTCAGGGCTCCGACCCTTTCCATGCATGTGCATGGTCCACTTACTTTAGGTAAAGATAATGAACATTTAGGCACTCTCGCTGCTACGCATGGCCCTTTAACCGTTAGCGCTCACAGCATTGATGGTCAGTTCGGGAAGTTCTACGGCAACGGGAAAACCTTCCTTTCATCATACAAAGAAGATATTATCATCGGGGCGCCAACGCGCGGCATTGATGAAAATATTAAGCAGCAATTTATAAGTGCATATCCCCGGCCTGGAGGTATTTGGAATAATATTGTTGATAATTTTCTTGCTTCTTTCGATTATACCCTCAATCAAACAAACGGCGCATACGCAGCTTCTGATAATCATCTTACATTGCGATCAGCAAAAAACATATCGGTGAAATATGGAACCGTGATCAGTGCTCTGGGCAATCATTTGATTGCTCGAAATGAAGTTCAAAATCTTTCGGGTAAAATTTCTTCGCAAGGAGGAACCACACTTGAAGCTGATAACTATAACCATACGCGTGAGGGTGCAGCAACCAAATCATGGACAAGCCAACATGATTATTATCAATATCCCGGATCGGGGCCTGCAGTTCTTGAATCATTAAAAAGAATTAATTTCTTGGTCAAAAAAGTGAACAATCGCGCCGGTTCTATTCGCTGTGGTGAAGATATTGGCGTAAATGGATCTAAAACATTGGCTCAAGCCACGGAATATGTTGAAGAGCCGCAGCATTTTTATCACTATTATTTCAATCATCATGGACGGGGATGTGATTGGGGAGCGAAACAGCATCCAATATTTTCGCAATCATGCACCACCCAAGCAGGCGATACGATTACCATGAATCTTGGCAACTTTGTAATTACCGGCACTATGAATGCTGCCGGAAAACTTTCTATTCAAGCAGATACCGGATTATTTACTAATAATAACAGTTCCCGTCAAACACAGATTCCTACGCAACCGGTGGTTGTTGATGTCACGCAGTATATGCAAGAGCACGCGCGAAAACCGGGCATGTATCGCCTTGGCAATAACAACGCCGTCGAAACAGAGTTCCCACTTGGCGCTGCATCTGCTCCGCAAGACGGGGATCGGGTATTGCTTGAAAATCCCGGCCGCGCTGCGCCATTAGCATGGAGAGATATTTTTAATCCATTGAACTCAGTCAATCTTGATTTGCATTTGCAGCAATTATTGGCAAATCTTGCGGGTAAAGTATACGCAGGAAAAGCAAAAGGTAATAATCTTGCAACTATGCTGTGGGCCAATGCCAATAAATGGCGCCAACAGCATGGTAAAGATGTGATGTCACCCGCAGAAATGAAAAGCCTCAACACCTCTATGCTCCTGTGCCAGATTTTGAATAATGGTTTATCTGAACAACAACAAACATTACTCTGTATTGCGCCCGCCGATATTAACCCCTATCAAGATCGGGGAGATATCGTTGCTGATGCGGTTGAATGTATCACCGAAGGTGATCAAACGCATTTGAATAATCGTATTGTTGCGCAGGGCCCCGATGGCATCACGCTCACATCAAAAGCAGGCAGTGTACATTTAGAAACTCAAAAGTATACCACGGTCACTGAAACGCATGCGGGCACCATCACCCAGCAGCATGCAATGCCTCAACAACAATTGATCGCACAATCGGGCCCGGTAAGCGTGACCGCCCACAAGGATATTTCTCGCACCGGCACCCTGATAGTGGCAGCAGGCGATGTTGATGAACATGCCCAAACCGGTTCAGTTATTAAAAATCCCTTGGTACTACAAACAACCGTTGAAACGCGCCACGAAGAGCGCGGATTATTTTCAACCACCGAATCAACGCAAACAACGGTAACGCATCACGTGGTGCCTTCGACAACAATCTCAGGAGCCAAACTTCATGATAAAGCAGCAGTTGCAATCAACGCCGTTGCACCACAAGATTCTGCTGCACAAAAGATCATCTATGAATCGCCAAACACCATTATCGAGGGCTTGATTCTGGCCAATCGCACCACCAGTCAATCCCAAACCAGTAGTGGCTTCTCAGAACAATCCAGTTTTGAAAGTAAAGAAACGCCCTCTGCTACCCCGGCCAACATAGAAGCCAAGGTAGTAGAGTTTGCGGGAAAAAATGCCCGCGTAAATGCAAATATTATTGCGCAAGAACTTCGGGATGAAACAGAGCATGGCGCGCAATTTGTTGCCAAAGTTGCCCAAATGCTCTGCTCGGGCCAATCATTAGCTGCGAGCCCCTTCATGAGTGCAGATGCCGGTTATACTGCCGGGTATGAAACGATGATTCCCCCAATGCTTATGGTAGAAAAGATTGTGCGGACCAAAGATGCGGGCCACATGGTTTTTGAATCGGCAATCATCGATAAAAATCGCACTGAAATTATTGGCAAGTTCGTAGAAACCACCTACCATCTCAAGCAATGGCAAACCAGTTGGAATCATAGATCGCAATTGATTCCCGATGAAGCATTGATCGTTGTTGCATTGGCAGTCACCTTAGCAACACAAGGCGCCGGCGTTGAACTTTTATCGCCGTTGCTCACCAATATTACTGCCGCAACCGGCATGCAATTAAGCGCGGCAGGCATCGCGATGGTAAATGCGGGCGTTTCAACGATCTGCAGTAGTGGTGCAACTTCATTCTTGAGAAGCGGCGATCCGATTAATACGGTTGCTCAACTTGCATCGCCCGAGCAACTCAAATCAATAGCATTCAGTATGGCATCAGCAGGATTATGTTCACAACTGGGTGATATACTGAATGTGAATATGAAATCTGAACTGAAATCATTGGCCAGCCATGTCAAAGAACAGGCACTGCGCGGTACGGTGGACGCATTGCTCAATGTTGCAATACATGATGCGCCCATTGATAAAGCACTGGGCGATGCCTGCAAGCAGATTCCATTAAAAGCAGCTGCTGCGTACGCGGCAAATAAAATTTGTATCGCATATATGGATACTATTTCTCAAAAAGCAGCACAAACACTCGTGGGGGGCTTGAGTGGTTTTGCGATGCAAAATTCTTCAAAAGGTTTTGTTGCGGGCGCTACGGGCGCATTGACGGCAGAGCTTATCGGCGATTATTTGGTAGCCGATGCACAAGAAATTGCTATCATTGCTGTTGGCAGGCTCAAGGCCGCAGGAAAACCGCTGAGCATAGAAAATGTGCAACAAGCAATTCAAGAAGAAGTGTGCTACAAAATGAATTGTACTAAAATTGTAGCAAGCGGTCTTGCGGCGCTCACCCGGCAAAATCAATCGATCGCGCTTGCAACCGTAACAAATGCCCTTGAAAATGATGTTGCCATTCGCGGTTCACTCTATGCAATGGCAGAGTTCCAAAGAATGGTAGAAGGAGCAAGCCAGGCAATAGCTCATTGTGCAGTGCCTGATGAAGTACTGCAGTCACAACTGGCTGAATCCATTCTTGCCGATCGCAAGAATGAGCAAGCAGAATCTGATGAAGACGACCAAGACGCAGAAAGAAAACCTTTTGTGAAAAATTCAAAAGCCGGCATATGGCATAAAGCTTGTATTTCAGGAGATGTGATATTACAAGAAGGACCCGACAAAAAAGTGTATCTCCGGATGCGTGAATTCTGGCACAAAGATCCGAAATGCCCATTTAATGTGATGAGTCATGGAAATCCTCATGGGGTTAGCGTAGAGAACAAAGAAATCCATGAGGATGCCCTCAATGAAAGAAATTCAGATACATTAAAACTTGAAGGAGAAGTCCATTTGAACGCAGCTGATCTTGAGCAACTCATTCGGACAGCGCCCGGCTATAAAGAGGGGCAACATATTCATTTATTTGGGTGCGGATGTGGGGGCCATCAAGAGGGAATAGCTCAGCAATTAGCCGATGCGATGAAAGTGCCGGTGTCTGCTTTCACCAAAACAGCGTGGTCTTTTGCTATTCCTTATGTTTGCGGCACATTTGGTTGCGTGGAATTTGAAAATTTGCTGCCTGAATGGGGCAAGATTAAAACTTTTTACCCACGAGATCAACAACAACCAAAACCTCTCGGGCCTCTTGATCGAATAGATATGCACATGCCGTAGAAAAGGTACTTGTTTACTCTTTTTTAACCGGCAACTTGGTTAAGTTAATGGGAATTACGATAATATCCCGTTTGGCTTTTTCGAGTTTCGGAATTACTTGCGTTGCTGCGTGACTATTGAGTTGATTGTTAAAGATAATCCCTTGATTATATCGAGGGATTATTTCTTGAACATCCGCATCATCATATTTGTCTTCAGGCAAGCCTGATCGTATTTTAAATTTGCCGCCATGCCAGCCATGTTCAGGATCATCTTGTTCGCTGAGCATTAATACCAGCGAATAGTGTGCCTGTGGATCATAATCTTCACCCGGATCTTGATGCCAATTCATCGCTTCACTTGAGCTACAGCGTTGAAAAAATACTTGTGCATAGATTTCTTCCGGTAGTTTAGTCCAAGTCTTCACCGTTTCAAACATTTTTGGCAAAATTTCATCTGAAACAATCGATTGTAGAACAGGATAATGAAGAATAGATTGCGGAGACTGAGCCATCAGTGTTTCTCGCACTTGTGTCACTTTTGTGGTCTTAAATTCTTTAACGATGTTCGCTTTTCTTCCCGTTTTTACTAAAACATCAGACCATACCAACCCGGTTCGCTTAGAATAATCTTCATATCCTAATCGCTTGTTTTCAATCTCATCCATAATCGCTTTGATTGTTGCAATAGTTTTGGTATCTGAAAAAAATGATCTAACAATAGCTAATTCTTTGATGTCAGCTTTTTGCATTGCGTTATTTGTTGATGCTACGCTAAGAAGTAAAATCGCCAAAATACGATATTTATTCATGTTAGACCCTTTCTTTTATCTCATCAAAAACCGCCGCCCGGACGTGCGCTTAATGCATTATAAAGATCTTCAGGCAGCCACGCTAATAATTCAGCCACTTTTTGCCACCGTTTGCAAATATACGCAACGGAAGTTTTATTTTTTATTGCTTCCATAATTTCTCTCACCGCATCCGGCAATGATTCAACCCAATAGGCATGGGGCAATTTTGATGGATCATAATCACCTCGGCTATTCACCCAACCCGGGCAAATATCGGTCACATAAATCGGTATATTTTTTTGCATATATTTATTTCTTTCAGCTTCTAAATAGCGCGAGCAAAATGCCTTGGCGGCAGAATATGCCTGATTGCCGGCTACTCCGCGCAATCCATCAACTGATGAAAAGCCAACTAAATGGCCATGACCTTGCTGTTCAAAAAAATTTAATCCGGTACGCGCCAGTGCAAAAAATCCGACAACATCAACTTCTAATACCGGCAATGATTTTTTCCAATCAGCGCTTTCAAAATCACAATCAAAAAAACCGGTAACGGCGATCACCAAAAGATCAAGCCCGCCCATTTCTTTGATCATTGTTTCTAATTTTTCTACCGCTTCAACCGGTTTTGATGCATCCATTTGCATAACATAAGTTGGCGTATAAATCTCTTTTTGTATCTGCTCTAAAAGTCCGATTCTGCGAGCAGACATTCCCACAATATAGCCATCAGCTGCAAGCATTTTTGAAACCTCTTTTCCCATGCCGACCGAAGCGCCGATAACAATCGCACGCTTTTGCTGTCTGCTTTCCGCCCGAGCCGGCTCAGCAATTAGATACGTATTAAAGATAATAGATACCAGTAATAATAATGCGATCATACTTTTCTCCCCTCTATTTCGTAAATAATCCCTAATTATTTTTTAGTGTGAATAAAAATAATTAGGGATAACAAGAGTTTTGTATGATCACTAGTTATTGAAATTTAATCTATTAATGCAAAATCAACTGCAGCTGATGTTTGAAGCTGAACCGGATCAATAATAGGCAACGCTGAATTGCTTTGATTCACAACCAGAGGATACTCAGTGCAACCCAAGACAACCGCATCACAATCTTTATGCCGGGCAATTAAAGCACCAAAATAGTTTCTTGATTCTTGAGTCACATTATTTTGCATCAACTCGCCATGAATTCTTTGCATCTCATTGCGCTCTTCCAGATTTGGAATTACAACCGTGATGCCATTATCTTCAAGTTTTTTGGCAAAAAAACCATCTTCCATCGTAAATTTGGTTGCCAGTAAAAGCACTTTATTAGAGTTTTGCTTTTTAATGTGTTGAGCCACCAAATCAACCGCATGAAATACCGGAATAGAAGAATTAAGATCAGCTTTGATCATGTCATAATATTTATGCAAGCTGTTGCAACAGATCATAATGCAATCAGGATTTAGATTTATAAGCTTTTGCAATTCGCGTTTTAATGCTGCGGCTGTTGCACCATGATCTTGGCCATATGTGCTCATAATATCATGATAATCGACGCTGCTTAGAATAATTTTTGCACTATGATAACCGCCCAAGCGTTTGTTCATCTTTTCATTTAATAGTGTGTAATAGCCAATGGTTGATGACCAGCCGGTGCCGCCTAATAATCCAATTGTTTTCATGTGTGATCCTGTAGTGTAATAATGTTTATATTGCTTTGTTTATGTTTTTAATAAAGTTTACTACTTCTTTTGATTACGGACACCAGCTATCATCATATCGATATCGTTTTTCAGATGCTTTTTCTTTGGCTTCTCGAGCCTCACGATTCTTCTTGGATGAAAAAAGTTGCATTCCTACCGGAATATCCTTTACCCCAGTTGTTGTAAGGAGAACATGATCCCAAGAAGCATGGTAATGCATATAAATATCCATACAGCGCTTAACAACTGAACTTTTAGTATAAAGCTGCTCGATTTCTTTGTGTCTATCCTGTCCTTGATATTTTAATTTCTCATTTAATTTTTCATTAAGTTCTACGGGCAGCTTTTTAACCTGTATTAATATCGGCGTAATACGGAGCTGCTCATTTTCCTGAGTAATGGTTGCAATTTTATTGAGGGTGGTTATCGCGGTAAAAAGATCAAGTTGCTTTTCCAGCGGAGCATTCACCATATCAGTATATTTATTAAGGCTTTCATGAGGAAATTGGGCATCAATTTTTTGAGCCAGAAGATCGCACTGCTGATTGCGCACGGATGCAATTTCTCTGATTATTTTCTCGAGACACAATGAAACGAGGGGAGGGATATATCTTGAATTTTGCATTGGATAAATGTTTGAAACAAAAAATAAAGGAAGTAGTAAGTATTTCATAAACAGCTTTCGTATATTTTAATCTGCATGCTCAATCGATTCAAATGCAAACATCTGCCGATCTTCATGCCAAGTGAAGGTAATAATTGATTCATTGGTTACTTCGGGTAATTGTTCTACATTATGCCCTAGATGAACAAGCAATGAGCGGATTGCTCCTCCATGAGTCACCACGGCAATACGCTGGTCTTTGTGTTTTTGTGCGATTAACAGGAGATAGTTCATAACGCGTTCTATTACTTTATCGCGGGGTTCTGCACCAATTTCTTCTGGCAATGTTAGCCAATCAAAATGTCCATAAAGATCGTGCCATTCTTTTTTTGTAAGCCCTTCCATTTTGCCATAATGTCCTTCGCGCAGATCAGCGGCACTAATGATCTCTAATGTAAAAAGAGTGGCAATTGCATGCGCCGTTTGATGCGCTCGTTGCAAATCTGATGAATAAAGGGCATGCAAAGAGACGTGTTTCTTCTTAAGAAACTGCGCCACTTTTTGTGCTTGTGCTTTTCCGGTTGCATTCAATGGAATATCCGCGTGGCCCTGTATTTTACCCGCAAGATTCCAATCAGTTTGACCATGACGAATAAGATATAAGGTAGTTGTACTCATATGAAAATCCTCAATGTGTATATTTTATGCATTGCATTTATGAACAAGAAATTTCTATATCAGGCAAATGGCTAATCAGGATGCGGCACAATCGCAATAATTGTAAGCTGACGTTCTTTAGGTCCATAATACCAAAATATTCGATATGCCCTGGGAGTCTTTTGTTGTGCGTATGCTTCAAAAACTTTTTCTCCTCTTGGCCCCTTTAATGCAGTGTACTCGTGCGTATTTAGAGATGGATGCCTTAAATTTACTTCCATAAGGCCTAATGTCTTGCTTACTGCTTTATAAATTTTGATTTGTGAAGGATCATTTTCAAGCTCATCGAGACTATCATTTGCCTCATCAGAAAACACCAATTCTCTTTTCATTTGGATTTACTTCTCTTAGTTACATGATGGGCAAATGAACCACGGCTCACCCCTGGTGTTTTTTGTTTGAGGCCCCGTTTGATTTTCTCGAGAATTTCTTTATTTTCGGGCTTAAAAAGCCAAGCTTCGCGAGCAGGAACTTCTACTATAGGTTCTAGAATGATTCGACCATCTTTTTCTTCATGAGCATAAAAAGAAGACGCAATTTTTTTTGATACTTTAGTAAGCGATATTCGATTGCGAGAATCCACCTTTACTGAAACTTTTTTCATAAAAATACTCCTAAAAAAGTTAGTTATTTTAAACAATATCATAAAAGTGGGATTTGTGTCAAATGGGTAAATGGGTATTTATCACTTCATCAATAATGCGCCAGCACTCTTTGCCCTCAATGTTATTTGTTTCGCAAAGACCTGCTGCAACAATTAATGCTTTCCATAATGTCCAGCCGCGTCCGCGAGCCCAGGTTCCTTCATCAAGATCAAGCGTTGAGCGGAAAACTTCTCGGGTTTCGCCTTTGAAGAGGGTCCATGCAATTGCCAGATCACAGGCAGGATCGCCAATTGCTAATCCACCAAAGTCAATGACCGCACTTAATTGGCCGTTTTGCACGAGCAAGTTGCCAAGGCTAATATCACCATGAACCCAAACAGGCGGCCGGTTCCACTGCGTTGCAAGTGCTGCTTCCCAAACTTGAGTTACTGCAGCAACATCGATCTTATCATTCAAGATAGCAATTGCTTGCCGTGTTTCATCATCATAGATTGTAAGAGGGCCTCCGCGATCGGTAGTTGATCCTGGTACCGGACCATTGGTAGGATCAATTTTTTGAAGTGCAACAAGAAACTGCGCAAGACTTTTTGCGAAATCATTTGTATTAGTTATTTGAGCATAACCAGCAGCTTCGCCCTCAAGCCACCGATAAACAGACCAGTGCCATGGATAACCATACCCTGGCTCGCCAATCACTAAAGGAATGGGAATTTGCAGTGGCAATAACGGAGTCAAAATTGGTAGCCACTTATGCTCTTTTTCAACTTTCGGCGCATATTCCTGGCCACTTGGCATACGCACCAGCATTGTATCACCAAGATGGAAGGTTCTATTATCCCATCCGCCCTGAGCAACCGGCTTTACCTCCAAATGTTTCCATTGGGGAAATTGAGAATCTATGAGCTTCCGCACAAGTTCAGTATCTATGATCATAACTATTTATCGTCATTTTCTAATTTAGATGTATCAAATCCCCATTTTGCGCACAAGCCATGTAATGCAAGCATAGCGCTCGAATAGCCTTTACAGCTATAGATCGCTCTCAAATCTGTTTCTAATTTATCATTGCCATGCGCCATTTCTGCAAAAAAATCAGGGCCTTTTAATAGATTCATCTGATATCTATGAGTGTTATACATATGATCTTGAATTCTGGCAACTTCATCGGCAGTCAAAAGGGGATTAAGTGAAGGCTTTTTTTGAGCCGCTTCAAGAAGCGTTTTGAATGCTTCAACTATTTTTGAATCAACATCATAATCAGCAGTGCTGTATACATTAACTATCACCGGCCTTTCAAGATTTTTTGTTTGCTCTGTTCTAATAAAACCTACGTTTGCAAATTTATCATTTAATAATGTTTGATGCCACGCAATTCCCTGTTCTTTATCCACGTTGCCATTCCAAGGAATGAATTGTAAGAGTTTATGAAAGGATGCTGATTGCTGTGTCAAGACATCGCAAGCATAGCGATGCGATTTGCTCGCACGATCTTCTTCGTTATCGATATCTTCCATCACTTTGCAAAAATCCGTTGGTTTAAAATTGGTATCATGGGCAGCTTGTGTGCACAAATGAGAAAAAAGTCCCCTTTGTATTGCTATAAGAGTATTTGATTGCGGGGATATATCTCTAAAACAATCGATCACTTCTGGTGAAGATGCAAGTGGCTTATTATAGGTAGCCAAAAGTTGTTCTTTTTTTGCTTCCATAGCCTGAAGACTAAATATGCTAAAACATGCTAATGCCATTGTACTTTTAATAAGTTTCATATGAACCTCATGTGATAAAGAATTATTGTTATTCTGAGACTAGCAAATATGATAGCGATTTTTCAAAATTAAATATAGAATAACGCTATTACTGTGCATTTTTTTATATCTTTACTATTCACTGGCTTTCTCATGAGCACTATTACCATTCGCCCCTATAACTCTTCAGATTTGTCTATAGTCATCCAAATCTTTAAAGAGGCGGTTGCAGCTATCAATATTCGACATTATACGCCTGAGCAGATTGCTGTTTGGACCGATATTGATCCTGCCCGCTGGCAAACAAAATTAAAAGAAATGATTGTTTTTGTTGCCGTCCTTCGAGACGCATCTAACGATGCTCCTTCCAGTCTTCGCCAAGATGCTTCGGCGGACAGGCAGGATGAGCAGCGGATTGTTGGATTTGCTGACATGACTCGGGAAGGTTATCTCGATCATTTATATGTTCATAAAGATTACCAAGCTCGATGGGTCTCATTGCATCTTTTTAAAACAATAGAAAAAGCGGCACGCGAACTTGGCCTCACTAAACTTACCACCGATTGCAGCATCACGGCTAAAGTTCCGGCTGAACGTATGGGCTTTAAAGTGGTTAAAGAGCAGATTGTTGAGAAAAATGGAGTGCAATTTACCAACTATCATATGGAAAAGAAATTAGTTTAAGACAACATTTTAAAGAGGAATCACCATGAAAAAATTATTAATTGCTTTCATGATTGGATTATTACCGGCAGTAATTTCTGCACAAGAAAAACAAATAAATTGCGATGATCTTGCTGCACATATTGAAGATCGGATTTGGGGGATGGAGCATTACGGAGATGGTAGCGATGCGGGTGTATTTTACAATCAAGACAAGAACGGGTTAAAGCGCCTCGCTGTTCATTTTCGTATTAAAACTACCGGACCACTGACGCATTTTCGTTCTATAGATTGTAAAGCAGCAGGAGAAGAAAATAATCAAAACGCATCCCATAAACTATTTGGCAGCATTGCTCAATTTAAGCAATTTCAGAAAGCACTTGATCAATGCGTAGAAAACTCAGGAACTTCTTGCCCTGAAGCATCGCATACTCTGAGTATGCTCCAGGAAAAGATGAATATGTATTCGCAATGTATCGCCTTATTTAAGGAAGGCCAAGCGAGCCGAGCTGCTGCATTGAAAAAAGATGAAGAAGCAAAAGCAAAAAGAGAAGCTTTTGATAAATTCATTAATGATGTAAATGAAAAATAAAGCATTCGAGGAATTACTATGAAAAAATTACTCATTGCTTCCATGATTGGATTATTACCTGCAGTAATTTCTGCTTCTGAAAGAAAAATTAATTGCGATGACTTTGCAAAACATATTAAAAATGAGCTTAAGAAGAAAGAACATGGTATGAATGGTTTTTATGGTGCGTATTATTACCAGAAAACAAATTTTTTCGGCATGCCTGTTGGCAAGCCTGAGCTTTGCACTTCTTATTTCATTAATGGCACATGTGAGGTAACGTATAAAAAAAGAAATTGTAAAGCAGCAGGTGAAGAGGGTGATTCTTATGCAATAATACTTTTGCCTGGCAGAATTGCGCTCTTTAAGCAATATCATAATGCTCTTAAGCAATGCGCAGAAACCTCTGAAGACTCCTGCCCATTAGCAGCGCAAACCATGCGTAAACTTGAAGAAAAAATGGATATGTGCTCGCAATGCATTGATTTATACAATCAAGGCAAGGCTGAAGCATCAAAAAAAGATAAAGAAGAAAAAGTAAGAAAAGATGCTTTTGATAAATTAATTAATGATACCAATAAAAAATAGAGACCCGCTTTCATAGGGAAATCTCGAAACCTCGCTTGATTTTTGCCCTGACTGGCTTTATCATTACAATAATGTTCACTTTTATGAGAAGGCACTGTGCCATGAAAACCGTCACTGTTCGAGCATAACTTGCTCACCAATCTTTATCGTTAATTATCCTGTTTGTTTCTATTAAAAAAACCAAACACGGCTACCAATTTTCTAATTTATCTTTTCTATTATTTTTGTTTGTGGAGTCATACCATGACCAATGTTTTGCTGCAGATTCAAAACATTACTAAAACGTATAAAGTTACCAATAAAACAATTAATGCCCTTAAAGGAGTTTCACTTGATATTTATAATGGCGAAGTTCTTGGCTTGCTCGGCGTAAACGGCGCCGGTAAATCCACCCTTTCATCTATTATTGCAACACTGCATCCGGCAACAAGTGGCGATATTGTATATCAAAACAGCTCTATCTATCATGATCTACCCAGTTTTCGTATGCGCTTAGGCTATTGCCCTCAAAAGCCTAATCTAAATCCAAATCTCACCCTCGAGCAAAACTTACTGTTTGCTGGAAGATTGTATGGGATTCAAGATGAGCAGATTGCAGAGCGCATTAGCGTCCTTTCAAAGCGTTTTGGATTAGAAAGCTATCTCGCTGAAAAAGCAGAAGTTCTTTCGGGCGGCTATAAACAACGCTTTATGGTCGCGCGCAGTCTTATTCATAACCCGGAATTTATTATTCTTGATGAGCCAACGGTTGGCAGCCGAACCGAGTAGAATAATTCGATTGATTTTCATTATCGCTTCTCTACTTTATTTTCTTATTTTTATTTTTTCCGTTATTTCCGGCAAGTTCTTAAGCATTGTAATGAATGTTGTACGATCACTGCCTTTGAGATATACATCAAAGAAATCAACCACGAGTTTTCGGGCAATTTCAATTCCTTTTAATGGAGCAATTATACCGGAATCTTGCATAGGCATAAGTAAATTAAAATCGCTAAAGGTTGCGTGATCTGCAGTTTTGAAAAGCACAAAATAGGCATCATTACTAATATTGTTAAATAGGTTTTCCATAGACTGTTGAGTCGCAATAACAGATTTATCGACCTCTGCCTTTGTCATATGCATTTTCGCAAGCATTTCATCAGGAGGATAATTGCCTAATTCAAATGATTTACTGGCCATCAAGAACATAAATGGCTTATTAAATGGTGCTTCATTATCTTTGCCGTAGAGAGTGCCATCTATATCAATACCAACTTTACATCTCGAATCCTTACGACACATTTGGGCTGCAGCAGCACCTCCGAAGGAATGGCCAAATATACCAATATGGGATAGGTCTAATTTAGAGGTGAGAATTTGTTGTGGATCATGCTTATTGATTTTTTCTAATTCATCAATAACAAATTGCGAATCACGCACCCAGACATCCATTGTTATTGCCAAGTCATCTGCTAGAATTTTTGCTTTTTGAGCTTCATCGGTTGGAACTGGCCGGTCAAAAAATGGTGGTTTAGCATCTTTAGGTGTAATTATTTTACCATTAGGAAAAAGAGTGGCAAAATTATCATAAGGATGATCAATGGCGACTACAATATAACCATGACTAGCCAAATCTTCTAATAAGCTTGTATATGATCTGGTTACATAACTTTGCATCCCATGAGAAAAAACAATTACCGGATAGCGAGCTCGGGAAGCAGAAATTGGGCTGTTAAAAATACTATGGGTTTTGATCGGCGCATTAAGATAACTCAATTTTTCTAAAGATGTATTCGATTGCTGGCTTATGACTGTTGTTACATGAGGCATGATCTGGGATAAGTAAGGGAAAGGCTTGCCCTTAATGCTCCGATCGATGGGATACCAAACATTGATCATTAATTCTCGGCAATCGTTTGGATTTAGAGATCTTACCTCTTTGCGCTTTTTATCAATGAGATGATACTCAGTAGTCCCAACAGAAAATAGGCCCGTAGGCGCCGGCAATTCAATAGATAGTTGCGGCTTGTGCATGCTAAATAGGGTTATACCTATTGCGCTCAAAAGTGCAGCCGCACTGAATAGAATAATTCGATTAATTTTCATTTTTTCCCTTTCTTGCTATGATCCGAATTATAGCATGGGAATAGATATGATTTACAGAGTAAGGTTCAATTTGCTTTAAGCAATACCCTTGCTTCATCTTCTGAAAGCCATTCTTCATGCTCAACAAGATACTTGAGCTGAAATTCAGCAACTTCTTTATCAAGTTCGCCGGGCATAAGATCAGCACCATTATATTGATATCCCTGGAACGGGATTCCCCGTTTGTGCATTTCTTCTGCCACTTGTTCAACACGTTTCATGCTATCATCAAAGAAAATAACTAGATCAGGCTTCCATTTTACTCGATCAAGAAAAGTTGCAAGAACTTGGCCTTTTGAAGATGTACTGGTGCACAGTATTCCATGATAAAGAACAGGATAGCTGCCATCATCGTCCTTAGGTAATTCATTAAAAATCATGTCAGGGAAATTTGCCTTGCTAAAATCGATACCCAGCTTTTTGAGTTTATTAAAACGCCACTCTGGCAATGATGGAATTGTAAAAGATCTGCCAGTTTTCAGCGCGGTTAATGCCATAACTTTAACACTGCGATCTTGAAGCGATCGTATTATCTCAACTATTTTTGGTTCAATAAGAAGCGGAACTTCTTTCACTTTCCAAATGCTCCAATAATAAGCCTCCGTTTTTGGTGCATTCCCATAAACGCTAGAGGTTAATTCTAGTAACCACGGGCGATAGGCTTCATTTTCAATAGTTTTAGGGCGGAAGAGTACACTTGCCGGTTCAATTAATGTATCGTCGACATCAAAAAGAACGAGCGTATTTTTATCAACTTTATTAAGCACATCGGACGCTTGTGCAAATGAGTCAATTTTTTGAATAGCGCTAGCGGCAATGCAAGACTGCGGCTTTTGCATGCAAAATAGGGTTATCCCTATTGCACTCAAAATGGCAGCTGTACTGAGTAGAATAATTCGATTAATTTTCATGGTTTCCCTTTCTTTCTATGATCCGAATTATAGCATGATAAAAGGCACAATTTACAGAGTTATTGTCGAATACTGCTTTAAAGCATAGGATTTCATAAAAGAGAAAGATACGATATATTGTAAGAATATCTAAACCTTGTTTTTTCTATGAATAAAAGTAAACAAAATGCACCAGAAAAAAATATCTCTTACAAGTGCCATCATCCTGACTATAAATATGCTGGTCGGTTCAGCAATTTTAGCATTTCCCGGATTGATGACCGGTGTCGCAGGTAATGCAAGTTTTCTAGCATGGGGAATAGCCGCTCTCCTGTTATTGCCTTTAGTGCTGAGCGCTGTGGAATTGAGCCATCTATTTCCCGTCGCCGGCGGCTTTTATACATATGTAAAAGAAGGTTTGGGAAAAGAAGCAGGATACTTGGCGGGTTGGCTATTCGTTATCGGTTATATCTTTTCAATAGTTCTTGAAGGCCTGGCATTAAGAGAAATAGTAACTTCCTATTGTTTTAATATCGTATTCCTAAATAACGCACTTACTTTTAACCTCATATTTGTAAGTCTCTTAATGCTCTTTAATGTGATAAGCCTTAAAGTAATGAGTGGATTTTTGAGCTTCTTTACATTCTGTAAAACATTGCCTCTCATCATCCTCATTTTGTTTATTCCATTTATACTAAATCCCAGTCTCTCTATTACGAGTGCTGAGCTTTCTTTGTTGCCTGGCTCGTTGCCCTTAGCAATTTTTGGGTACTTTGGTTTTGAATATTGCTGTAGCATTTCCCAGCATATCGAAAATAGCAAAAAGAATGGCCCGCGAGCAATTCTCATTGGATTTTTAGCTACCGCATTCATTTACATGCTTTTTCATTTCGGTCTTTTGAATCTTATGGGTGCTCAAAAACTGGCCGAATGTGGCGCTCCAGCCTATGCATCATTTCTGAAAATGCCAATTCCTTATTTGAAGGAATTTATCAATTACTTAATTCCTATTGCCTCTATTGTTGCAATTGGTGCAACTGCTATTGCGCTCCTTAATTCTAATGGAGAGATTTTATATGTCATGGCCCAAGAACGTCGTTTTTATAAATCTCACTTATTATCCAAAGTTAATATTTACAATCGGCCTTATGTAACAATATTGCTGCAGGGACTAACGATTTTTATGATGATAACTTGTTTTCCTTCTATTCATGCTATTAATGGTTTGTGTAATGTAGCATGTTTCTTAGGCTATCTACTCCCCTTTATTTCTTTATTAATTTTGCAAGGCCGAGCTGCTGCTTATAGAAAAACTACTTTGACGGTTTTGGCTATTGTTATTACTTTGGGATTAATTTTTTATAATTGGTTCTTCATGGGTAATACGATGATTGAGCGATTACTGTATACTGCATTGCTCTGTGGAATTATTGGTAGCGGATTTTTGATTCGAAACCGCGAACGCTAAAGTTGCTTTTGTTGCGCTATTAGTTCGCGTGCTTCATCTTCTGAAAACCATTCTTCATGCTCAACTAACTGCTTCATTTGCATCGTAGCAACTTCTTTATCCAGTTCGCCGGGCACAAATCGTGCGCCATTATAGTGAAATCCATAAAAAGGGATCGATCGTTTTTTCATTTCCTGCGCCACTGATTCTACGCGCTCCATACTATCATCAAAGAAAATCACTTTGTCTGGCTTTAATGCAGTGCGATCAAGAAATGTGCCGAGTACTTGGCCTTTAGGAGATCCGGATGCAATTAAAATACCGCGATATAATATCGGATGTTGTTCTTTTTTTGCCGGCAACTCATTAAAAACCATATCGGGAAAGCCGGCCTTGGTAAAATCAAGCCCGAGCTTTTTTAAGGTGGTATAGCGCCATTCAGGCAATGAAGAAATAGCAAAATCTGAACCGGACATGAGCGAGGTTAATACCATCACTTTCACGCTACGATTTTGCAAGTCAGCAATAGTTTGCATAATGCTCGGCTCAACCAGCATTGGAGTCTCTTGTTGCTTCCAAATACTCCAATAATACCCTTCTGGTTTTTTAGCATCCTGAAAGATGGTTTTTTGCGTCTCTTTGAGCCATTGAGTGTTATCTTCTATTACTTTGACATGAAATACGGCACTTGAAGGCACATAGAGCACTTCACGTACATCAAAAAGCACCAAACTATTTGATGTTGCAGTATTAAGAGTATCTGTTGCTTTGGCAAAAGAATCGATAGATTTGATGGTATTAACCGTGGCAAAAAGCCTGATTTGATGCCCATAAAAAAGGCCGAGCCCTATGGTTCCAGCTATCAGGCTATAGATTAAAAGAAGCGATTTGTTCATTTTCATGGTATTTTCCCCTCATTTTTCAGATTAATGCCTTTTTCTAGCTCTGGCAATAGCCAAACCTGCAGGGTTCTTAGGGAGAAAAGATAGGCGCGCCATGGCCCAATAAATATTTTCCACCTGTCAATTTTAGCAAGGTTTTCCTTGCCATTAAGCATTTTTAAGCTATTCTTAAAGTTATAGTATTGTACTTTTAAAAACTTAAAAATACCTGTGGAGGTTATTATGAAAAAGAACCTGTTGCTTTTACTCAGCTTGGTTGCATTCGGTGGATCAGTTTCTGCTATGGAAGAAGATTCTACTATGGAAGATGCCATGGAAAAATTTATGGAACATGCAACTGAAGGCAGAGAGGTAAAATTATCTCCTTTCACTCAACAAATGAAAAATCGGCTTAAACACTGCCCAGTTGGGGCTGATTCAAAATCAGAATGCGCAAGACTTGCAGCAATTACACTCAATAGCTGGATTTATGATATCAAGGGCATGGCAGAGTGTGCTAATTTGGCTCGTTTAAATTTCGATGCACTCGATGAGAAATGCAGAAAAAGCGAAACCAATGGCGAGAGATATGCATGTACTTTGAATACTCTCGATCGTAAACTTGAATTGCTTGATCTCTGCGAACGAGCACGCATAAAAATAACAAATAAGGATTAAGGCCATCATGAAAAAATTATTTTTAGCATTTTTAATGCTCGGCGCAATTGCGCCTTCAATGTATGCAAGCAAAACTTCCACTTTCAAAGGTACTGCAAAAATTGTAGGCGGTTTAGCATTAATGACTGCGTTGGGATTCGCAACTTTTAAATTTGCCACTGCTCTTATTGAAAATCGAGCAATTGCAAGCGGTAAATATCAAAGACTTGGTTATTCAGACACTGATAAATGTCCTCATTGGGCATACGCATTCGCGCCATTAGCGATAATCCCAGGATTTATTTTAGGTGGCGATTTAGTTAAACGAGGCTGGAGCGAGATTCCAAAATATCCGTTTTTCTCATTAAAAGAGCAAGAATTAACTGATCAAATCAAAGCAGATATCTATAAAGTATTTACTCAAGAAATGTGGATTGTTTCAAAAGATTTTAGCACGATGGCACAAGGCAATACTGAATTAGAACAAGATCTCAAAGATCTTTATGATGGAAACTTTGGATCGCAAGAAACTGCTCAAAAGAAACTTGATGCATTTTGCAAGAAATGGAACCTTGAGAAAATTGAGATTTAAAGACCTATAAAAAAATGGAGACTTTTTTTATGTATTTTAGGCGACTTTTTCACTATTTATTTATAACGGCATTTTCATTTTCCGGTGTAGCAAATGCAATGCAATCATTGCGATTTTCAGCGCGCACAACGTCAGTTACGCATCGATCAATGGCAGCTTCAGTAGCCATTCGTAACATGAAAAGCTCTGCTTCCAAATCAAATACGCATCTGAAAATACAATTTTTTTTGGATCGCATGATCGCCAATCAAAAAAAAATTATTATCATCCTTATAATTCATTTTCATCCTTTAGTAAAAATACCTCCCAAATATCAGCTGAAAATTTTGGTTTATCGTGGAGGATTAAAGCGGCGGCATTATTAGGGTTAGGATTAGGGTTAGCGTGGTTTTTGTCTGATTCAGATAATGATGAAAAAGTTGAACAAACACAAACAACTTATTCGACAATGAATCTTTTTTGGATAAATAAGAAATTAGACGAGAATCAACGTTATATCTATCCTTCAAAAGATGAACAGGCACTATTCAATGATTTTTTAAAGAATATTTTTATGTGGGCAGAAGGTCTGGATAAAAATATTCCTGTTCATGTGTGGTTTGATAGTCAATTGACACCAAAAGCTGCTGTTGTTAACACACAAGCTCTCATTGATAAATACATGAAATTTCGTGCTCAAAAAGCGCCTATTATTCTTCAAGATATTCGAGACCTGCCTGAGGTTATACAACATCCTGAAGTATTTTCCGATAAAACACCCGTATATTTTAGGGTAGACCTTCTTCGAGTAATTGCGGCCTATAATACTATTACTACTCATAATACATCCAATTTTGTGTACGCAGATCTTGATATGGAACCTCTACCTCAAAAAGATCTTTTTGATGATGAAACTAAGCAAAACCTTAAACAATATGGAATGATCTTAGCAAAGGCTCATGGTTTGAAATATGAAAATGGTTTTTTCATTCTCAGTCAGCATAATAATAATATGTTAGAAGCTGTTAAATTTGCATTGATAGACTTAAATATTCAACGAGCCTACAATGCGTTAAATGATGATTTTTACAACTCATCAAATCGGCGTGATCGAACTGCTATGAAGCCATTACAACAAATTGTATATGACAGTTATGGTAATATGTTTAAATACTTTTTTCATTTAAGTGGTGAAGGTGTAGTAAAAGTATATGATAATTCAGCAGGTAATTGGAGTCTGGTTCCTTATGATAAAGAAGCAAATGGATTAAAGCCGTTTGGATTAAAACATCTAGAATATCTTGAATTCGAAGGAAAATCTTCTAGAATTTTAGGAGAACGCTGGGCACCACGAGTACCGACAAAAAAAGTAAAGTTGCCCCCTGCTGAACATAAGTATGATGTTTAGCAATAGGGCCACAGGGTAAAAAAAATCTTCTGCATCGGCTGGAAGGCATTATTAAATCAAAAACTGTTTTATAGAAAAAAACGTAATTAAGAGATTAACATGAAAAAATTACTTCTAGCTCTCACTTTATTGAGCACAATCGTAGTCCAAGCCTATGATTACAATATTGATAAAGCAGCTTTATTCGCAGCCATCAAAGCAGATATTTATAGAGTATTCACTCAAGAAATGTGGATTTCATCAAAAGATTTTGCAGCAATGGCTCAGGGCAATACTGAATTAGAAAATGATCTCAAAGATCTTTATGCGAGCTTTGGATCTCAAGAAGTTGCTCAAAAGAAACTTAATGCATTTTGCAAGAAATCGGATCTCGAGAAAATTGGCATAGGTTAAAAGTGAAAGTTCATTATGAATAAAGAGATCAAAAGAATCGCTATCATTGGCAATGCCGGGTCGGGTAAATCAACCCTCTCGCAAAAACTTCACAAGATTACCAATCTGCCAATCTATTACCTTGACCAATATTTCTGGAAACCAGGTTGGGTGAGAACTGATCCGGATGAATATAAAAGCGTGCATGATGTCATCTGCGATAAAGATGCATGGATTATTGATGGCATTAACTTGCGGGTGATGGAATATCGGATACAAAGAGCTGATATGATCATATTTCTCGATGTGCCGCGCTATCTTTGTTTTTATCGAATTTTTAAACGCACTTTTAAAAATTATGGCAAAGAGACGACGAGTAGCCCGCAGGGTTGCCCCGAGCGATTTAACTGGGAATTTATAAAATTCCTCAAATGGGTCTGGGATTTTAAAAAGAAATATCCGGCAGCAGTAAAAGCGTTACTCAAAAAATACTCTGATGACAAGCAGATTTATATTTTTAGATCACAACAAGAAGTTGATGCGTTTATTAAGAAAATTAGGAAACAATGAACTCATATTTTTTACTTCTCCAGTATTTACTCTATATGAATCCAGAAATTGGGCTCCCTACCGATCATAAAACTGAACATTGTTTAGTTTTCAATAGTGGTAGCTTAATCAGATCCTGCAACCGAGTATGCAATGAAAGCGTTCCAACTGATTTTGAAGTTACCGAAATCAAATCCCATTTTGGCACATTACCTTTTACCTGGGCAGTAGATACTACTGATAATCAAACCATTGCAGTATTAAAACATAATAATTTGCATGCAGTCGGATCATTCCCTGCCATGATTCTTGATTTGAGAGATATCGAACCAGTCGATTACGGTAATGAAATTGCCATAAAAGAAATTACTCCTGAGAGCAACGAACGGCTCAAATGGATTGAGATTGTTTCTACTTCTTTTAATGTTTCGCCCAGTGAATTAACAAGACTTCTCGATTTATTCATAGCTAAACTTTCTCCAAGTGCTCTACGATTATATGTAGCCTATTATAACGGCCAAGCCGCTGCAGCGAGTATGGCACTGCAACATGGCCAGATCATAGCCCTGCATTGGATTGCAACGATCCCCGAATTTCGCAATAAGGGACTGGGATTTGCCGTTACCCATAAGCCATTAGTTGATTCAAAAGCCAATGGGGATGAGCAAGCACTATTATTAGCATCTGTAATGGGTAAACCGGTATATGATCGAATCGGCTTTGAGCAGTATGCTGTTTATACTATGTATGCGCCGCACGAGTAGCATATTTTATATTTGAAATTATTAAAAAAATACATATTGACATTTCCCCCTAATTCAAATATTCTCTAAATACTGTTATTAATCCCAAGTTTGGGCGGAAATCATCAATTTTTGGAGTCATTCAATGCAATTTTCTTTTTCAAAAAGCTATTCACTTCTTTTTTTATTACTCTGCGTTGGCAATGCAAGTCATTCCATTACTACTATTTCATCACCTCTCAAAAAAGCACTTACTGAGCAAAAAAATAGAGATTTATTTTTTGCGATATTAGACGATAAACCCAACACAAAAACCATTGAAATGCTGTTAAAGCAAGGCGCCAATCCCAATGCAAAATCATGGGACGGAACTGAAACGCCAGTATTAATCGCAGCAGTTCTATCCGGAAATGAAGCGGTTGTTGCATTATTGCTTGCTCACGGTGCTGATATTAATGGGATAGATAAAGATGGAAATTCTGCTTTAATGTATGCAATGGAGCATAATAATATAAGTCTTATGAAACTTTTACTAAAAAAAGGAATAGCTCTAAACATTGAAACTGCTGCATTCATGCGTGCGATTTTTCATGGCAAAGAAGAAGCAGTCCGTTTATTTATTGCCAATGGAATTGATATAAATGCCAAAGATGAGGACTTATCAACCCCATTAATGATAGCTGTTACTTTAAATCATCTAACTATTGCTCAATTGCTCATAAACAATGGTGCAAAGGTTAATGAAAAATATACTGACGATAAATGCAAAAATGTTTATATTTCCCCTTTATTAGTCGCTATTTTAAACAGAAATCCTGCAATGGTACAATTACTCATAGAGAATGGAGCTGATAAAGCCGCGATTTATCAAGATGGGAAAACTGATGGTAAAACTGCTTTAGATTTTGCAATCGAACAAGGCAACAATGATATTATTGCCTTGTTAAAAGCCTAAAGCGCATCATCATTAAGCTCGTAGATTCTTTGTTTAATTTCGTCAGCTTTAATCAAATCATTTTGTTCCATAGCTTCAGAAAGGCGTGAAAATTCGGTTGCCATGCAATATACATAAGCATGGCGAACTGTGAGCTTTTCTTCCGATTTCTGATTATAGGCATGAACCGCCAATGCCACCAACTCCATATCAATCAAATGCAAATACCTGAAATCATGATATGCCGTATCGATCGCCGCTGAAGTAAAATCAATAATGCCGGATAGTTTTTTGATTTTTTGATCAATAAGAATGTTATCTGCATGCAAATCATTGTGAACCACCACTAATTTTTGCTCAGCAGCTACTACGCGTTGATATTCAATAATAAATCGATCAAATAGTTCTTGAAGAGATTTATCAGTTAATGATGATGCAAGTTTTGCTTGTAATGCTTTTGGTCTTAAAGGCCAATCGGCATCAGTAAGCCGAGTGGTGGTAAAAGGCACTGCAATGTTTCGTGCAGCATCAAGGGGAATGCTTGTATGCAATTCACAAAGAAATTGCGCAAAATCATCAGCGAATTGATTTTTTTCAGCTGGAGTAAGCTGCATATATATTTCACGTGAAAGCGGCACTCCAGGAATTTTTTTATATCCAAAGGTATAATCATCCTTTGAATAATAGATGACTTTTGGAATAGAAAAAGCAATTTTATTTTCAAGTGCTTTAAGAAGCTGGACTTCAACGCTCATATGTTTGCATACATCTAAGCTTTTGGGCAATCGAAAAATCCAAGTACCGTTTATCTCAATTATCTTATGCTCATCACCTTGTTTTTCATCGATAGTTTTAATAGAAAAATCCGGAATAGTTTTCAGTAAAAAGGATATGATGAACTCAATTTTGAACTTATCCCATACTTTCATGAACTCTTGCCTGCTCCATCCCAATCTTGTGGAATAAATGCCCGATTTGGCCCATGGCTCAAAGTCATGAAAAATTGCTGCAAATATTTCCCTACAAAATGCCTGTTCTGCTTCATCAAGCTCAATGTGCGTGGCCTGATCATTTTTGAATGCTTCGCCTTTTTTTAGAATACTTGTTGCTATTTTTTCATCTGCAGCATCTGCAAGTATGCTTTCTAGAATTGAAAATTCTTCAAATGATAGTTTCATAATTGATTACCATTGTTTATCGAATTATAAGTTCCACACCAATTTAGCATTTTTTGCTAATTTTGATACTCTTAAGCAGGCAAAAAGCTTTTACAATACCACTTTTTTAATAGGAAGCAGCGATGACTAAAAAACTTTTATTCATATTATTACTGAGCACCAAGATGTACGGCTGTGCACGGTTTTTAACCGAGCAATGGGAAAAAGAACAAACACAATCTGAGCCAAGAAGTGGCCGGATGGATTGGTGGGCGCCACAAAATGAGTCGGCTGCGCAACAAATAAATCAAGCTCGAAAATGCGAAAAAGATACTGAAGAAAAGAATCAGAAATCAGCTCAAAACTCTACGGATAGCCTTGATCAAGCAACTATGAACAAACTTTTGCATGCAACTGCAGCAGCAGGAAAAATTGATGCCGTCCAACATCTTCTAAAAATAGGAGCACCCATAAATGGACGTGATGAAGATGGATGGACTCCGTTGATGCAAGCAGCAAAAGGGAAGCATCTTGCAATTGTTAAAATGCTCCTCGATGCCGGTGCTGATCCGGATCTTTATTCTGATTATTGCAGAGCGTGCGATGCAGCTGCATGGAGTGGTGATTATCCTCCGGGCTGGCGCGGACCAAGAGAACGCATAACTCCACCGCCACATAAATGTCGCCAAGTAACGACAGCCCCCGAAATTGCCAAATTTGGTCGACTTATTGAAATTGAAAATTTGTTTGAAGAATATAAAGCTCGCAGCACTAAAAATTAATAGAATGGAGCCTTATGAATACCATCGAAATTGAACTGCGATATGAAATTGTTGATAAAAATCAGTTAACACAATTCTTAGCTCCTTTAAAATTCTTGCGAAGCAATCAAGATATCGATATTTATTATGATAATGCCGATGCAATTCTCTATCAAAAAGGGATATTTATTCGCAATCGCAACAACAAGAAACTTGATATCAAATTTAATCGCGCGTGCTTAGATAACCCTGATCTTGCAATTCAAGATTACTGTGAAGAGCATAGCTTTGCATTGCCATTGCAAGAAAAAAATCTTTCTAGAATTAATGAATTACTAGTGAGCCTACAATTACAACCATCACCAATTGCAGATCTTGAGGAACTTAAAAAAACCAACAATTTTTTTGAGCATTATCGAGTTGATAAAGTACGCACTTCATACTCGCATAATTCATTCACGATTGCCGTTGATGAAGTTGTCGATTTAGGAACTTTTCTTGAAATCGAACTTATGGCGCAAGATACGCAAAATCTTGAAGAAGTAAAACAAGAAATGGTACTGTTTATTGCTGGCCTCAAGTTGCGGCCATTAAGAACAGGATATGGCACCTTACTTTTGCGCAAGAAAGATTTTAAGCATTATTTGCTCGGAAGATTTATTTTAGAAGAAGATAAAGTATGTAGGAAAACGCTATGAAATTATTTACTATTTCTTCCATTTTACTTATATGTCTATCGCTCATTGGTTGCGAAATGCGGCGCGAGAAAAATAATAGAGAAAAAGTTGAGCATGGTTTACGTCATTCAATCATGATAGTAAATGAGAAAAATCCGCACATGTCACTTGCTGAAAGAATGAAATATCATAATGTACCTGCGGTAAGTATCGCGATGATTAATGATGGAAAATTGGAATGGGCCAAGGGTTATGGTCATATTTCCTTTGCTCCTAACGCCCAAAAAGTTGATGCCGACACATTATTTCAGGCAGGCTCAATTAGTAAGCCTGTCACTGCGATGGGAGCTTTATTGCTTGTTGAGCAAGGCAAATTATCACTTGATGCAAATGTAAATGACTATTTAAAGTCATGGAAAATTCCCGATAATGAATTCACAAAGAAAGAAAAAGTAACATTGCGGCGATTACTTTCCCACACTGCAGGAACCGGTGTTCATGGATTCCCCGGCTACTCAGTGGGCACGCCAATTCCAACCATAGTTGAGATTTTAGAAGGCAAGAAACCACTGGTGAATACCGATCCGGTACGTGTAATTCAAACACCGGGAAAAGAAGTGAGCTATTCTGGTGGTGGAACGACTATAGTTCAGTTGCTCATCGAAGATGTAACTGGTGAAAAATTTGATGTATGGATGAAGAAGAATGTGCTGATACCTTTTGGCATGCATGCAAGCACCTTTGCCCAGCCGCTCACCCAAGATTATGCTAATCATGCTGCCTATGGGCATAATAAAGATGGCAAGCCAGTAAGCGGAAAATGGTACATTTATCCTGAAATGGCTGCTGCCGGCTTGTGGACAACGCCAACAGATTTGGCCAACTTTCTCGTAACAATATTAAACATATCACATGGCAAAAAAAAGGGCCCTATAAGTCAAACCCTTATGCAGGAAGCATTAAGGCCACAAATGTCTTGCTCGTCAAAAGATAGCGCCTGCCTTGGATTTTTTTCAAGCGGTATGGAGAAAGAGAAAACCCTTGAACATGGTGGTGTTGATGAAGGGTTTATTGCAAATATGCGCGTGTACCCGGAACTTGGTAAGGGATGGGCGATTATGACGAATGGCATGGGTGGATCAATGCTTATTTCAGAAATTGAATCCAGCATTGCCGATTCATATGCAATGCCCGGGCTGGAAGCTACCATAAAGACCCCAATACAATTGGATCCCGCCTCATATAGTAAATTTGCGGGTGTATACAAAGATCCAAATGCAAAACAAGAGCACATTATAACCATTAGCATGCGCGGTGATGCATTGTTTATTGTAGACTCATATACATCCATAACGGATGAACGCCAATTATATCCTGCCAAAGAGGATATCTTTTTTACGAAAGAATGGCCGGTGGCGATACAATTTTTAAGCTCAGGCGATCAGATCGATCGGCTTAGGTTGATTGATAAAGATGGCAAGCCACTTTCAGATGAAAACCAAAAAGAAATGGTATTGAAAAAAAGTAAAAAATAGCTAAAGCGAACAAAATGCACCAGAAAAAAATATCTCTTACGAGTGCCATCATCCTGACTATAAATATGCTGGTTGGCTCAGCAATTTTAGCATTTCCAGGTTTGATGACCGGTATCGCAGGTAATGCAAGCTTTCTATCGTGGGGAATAGTTGCTCTTTTATTCTTGCCTTTAGTACTGGGTGCTGTGGAATTGAGCCGTCTTTTTCCCGGCGCTGGTGGATTTTATATGTATGTAAAAGAGGGTTTGGGAAAAGAAGCAGGATATTTGGCTGGTTGGCTTTATGTCATCGGTTATACCTTCTCCATAGCCTTAGAAGGGCTTGCATTAAGAAAAATAGTAACTTCTTATTGCTTCAATATTACATTCCTTGCTAATGCACTTATTTTTAACCTTTTATTTGTGGGCCTCCTAATACTCTTTAATATAATAAACCTTAAAGTACTGAGTAGATTTTTGAGTTTCTTTACGATTTGTAAAACATTGCCTCTTATAATCCTCATTTTGCTTATTCCATTTATATTAAATCCCAGCTTCACAATCAGTAGCACTGAGTTTTCTTTATTGCCAGGCTCTTTGCCCTTGGCAATCTTTGGATACCTGGGCTTTGAATATTGTTGTAATATTTCTCAGCATATTGAAAATAGCAAAAAGAATGGACCGCGCGCGATTCTAATTGGATTTTTGTCTACCGCGCTTATCTACATGCTTTTTCATTTTGGTCTTTTGAACCTTATGGGTGCTCAGAAACTTGCTGAATGCGGCGCCCCTGCCTATGCATCATTTTTGAAAATGCCAATTCCTTATTTGAAGGAATTTATCAATTTCTTAATTCCTATTGCTTCTATTATTGCAATTGGTGCAACTGCTATCGCACTTCTTAATGCTAATACAGAAATTGTATATTTCATGGCCCAAGAAGGTCGTTTTTATAAATCAAACTTATTATCAAAGGTTAACATTTACAACCGCCCTTATATAGCAGTGTTGTTACAAGGAGTAACGGTTTTTACGATAATAACTTGTGTTCCATATATTAATGTTATTAATGGTTTATGTAATGTAGCCTGTTTCTTAGGTTATCTACTTCCCTTTATTGCTTTATTGACTTTGCAAAGACGGCTTGCTGTTTATAGAAAAATACCTTTGACTGTTTTAGCCATTATTATTATTGTGGGTCTAATTTTTTATAACTGGCTCTTCATGGCCAATACAATTGTTGAACGATTGCTGTATACTGCATTGCTTTGCGGAATTATTGGTAGCGGATTTTTGATTCGAAATCGCGAACACTAAGATTACTTTTATCTTACCAATAATACTCGCGCTTCTTCTTCTGATAACCACTTCTCATACTCAACCAAATGCTTCATCTGCAGGGTAGCAACTTCTTTATCAAGCTCACCCGGCACAAATCGTGCACCATTATAGTGAAATCCATAAAAAGGAATTGCTCGTTTTTTCATTTCCTGTGCAACTGATTCTACGCGTTCCATGCTATCATCAAAGAAAATCACTTTATCGGGTTTTAATGCGGTGCGATCAAGAAATGCACCGAGTACTTGGCCCTTGGGAGATCCGGATGCAATTAAAATACCACGATATAATATCGGATGTTGTTCTTTTTTTGCCGGCAACTCATTAAAAACCATATCGGGAAAGCCGGCCTTGGTAAAATCAAGCCCGAGCTTTTTTAAGGTGGTATAGCGCCATTCAGGCAATGAAGAAATAGCAAAATCTGAACCGGACATGAGCGAGGTTAATACCATCACTTTCACGCTACGATTTTGCAAGTCAGCAATAGTTTGCATAATGCTCGGCTCAACCAGCATTGGAGTCTCTTGTTGCTTCCAAATACTCCAATAATACCCTTCTGGTTTTTTAGCATCCTGAAAGATGGTTTTTTGCGTTTCTTTAAGCCATTCAGTGTTATCTTCTATTACTTTGACATGAAACACTGCGCTTGAAGGAACATACAGCACTTCGCGGACGTCAAAAAGCACCAAGCTATGGGATGTTGCAGCGCTTAGCGTATCTGCCGCTTGGGCGAAAGAATCGATAGATGTAATGGTATTTACCGTGGCAAAAAGCTGAGTCTGATGCCCGTAAAAAAGGCCTATTCCTATGGCTCCCGCTGCCAGACTATAGATTAAAAGAAGTGATTTGTTCATTTTCATGGTATTTTACCCCTCTTTTTCAGATTAATGCCTTTTTTTGCTTTTGCAACCACAAACCTGTGGGATTTTGTATAAGAAAACATGCCCCTTGAACTCACCCAAAAAACATTTTTATTTGTCAATCTATGCAAGATTTTACTTGCCATTAAGCATTTTTAGACTATTCTTAAAGATATACTATTGTACGTTTAAAACTTAAAAATACCTTTGGAGGTTATATGAAAAAGAACATATTAATTTTACTCAGCTTGGTTGCCTTCGGCGGAACCGTTTCAGCGATGCACAAATTAAGCATCGCTGATTTACAGGCAAAATTTGATGCTTGTGTGAAGAAGCACGATGAAAATCTTCATAGCGAGGATGAGCGATGCGACAGCTTGAGATATACTCATGGACGAGATAAAATCGGAGTATCTACCTGCAAAAACAATGCGCGTTATTTGCTTTCGCAGCAATGGTCATTAATAAATGGCTGTGCCAACATTAAAGAAGAACTTGTAAAAAGAACGGAAAACGAAAGAGAAATCGAAGACAAAGAATTTAAAAAATGTCGCAGCGCGAATCCTAAAATCTTCGAACGAATAGATAATCTTTGTAGTCCATTAAAAGATAATGGAGAAAGAGCTGATTGCTTTGCATGGGCATTTATTCTCAAGGATGATCTTTGTGAGGCATTAAATGAATGTAATGCATCGCAAAAACAAAATAATGATAAATAAGCATTGAGGATCATATGAAAAAGAATGTATTAGTTTTACTAAGTTTGAGCGCTATTTCTCCTCTGGTTGGCATGGATCATGAAATCTCAATATTTAAAACCAATAAGACCCTTCAAGAAGAAACCAGGATTAGCTTTGATGAATATCAAAAAATGGGCCTTTTAGAATCCTTTACAACAGATAAAAAAGTACAAATGACGCGGGAGCAAAGGCAAAAACTAAGCTATCTTAAAACGATTGCAATAAATTCTGATGCAAGAATTCTTTTAAAAGGTACAGCCATCACTGCTACATTCGGCGCACTTTCATTTGTTGCAGCCTATCAAGGCTACCCTAAAATTGCTATTGGCTTAGGGTCAGGCGCTGCTCTTTCTGCCGTAGGAACTACCGCTATAATTCTTGCCCCACCGCGTTAATAACTACGATGAGATTGAAATGATAAATAATTATTGAGGATCATATGAAAAAGAACGTATTACTTTTACTCAGTTTAGTTGCCTTCGGCGGATCAGTTTCTGCTATGGAAAATAATAACCAAAATCCTGGTGACGCTGCCATTACAAATAATCCAAAAGCATGGCTTGCTACAAAAATAGCCGGCGGTTTTGCGGGAATGTATGGCGGGCTTCTTGGCTTTTCAGCTCATTTAGACTCTGGGTTTTATAAACACGAGCCATTACCTCTTCGACTTTTAGAAGGAACTCTTTCTCCATACTTTACAAAAAGTAGATTGGGAAGATTGACAAATCTTTTTATGCTCGCTCCGATCATATACGGTAGCTGGAAAGGCGGGCAAGCGGTTTCAAAAGCGGCTTGGTATCCCGCATGGAATGGCGTTGATAAAATTCAAAGATTTAAAGAATCTATCAAAAAATAAGAAAATATGAGGATCATGATATGAAAAAGAATTTATTGCTTTTATTTTGCTTAATCACAATTACTTCTATTGAGGGAATGGAAAATCCAAATTCGCTGATTAGAGCTAAAAAAACTTATCAAGAAGAAGAAGCAATAAGTTTTGAACAATATCACAAAATGAGTCTTTTAGGCGCTTTTACGACCTATAAAAAAGTCGAAATGACTCCGGAGCAACGGCAGAAACTGAGCAAACTAAAAAAGTTAGCCTTATATCCGGATGTAAAAGTTTTAACTACCGGCGTAACTATCAGCGCCTCACTTGCCGCCCTTTCAGCACTTGCAGCATATCAAGGCTATCCTAAAACTTCTCTTGGGTTAGGAGTCGGGGCCGGGCTTACTGCTGCGGGAACCGGGTCTATAATTCTTGCTCCGCCTCGATAATATAAGTTCAAAAAAAGACTCAATCAAAAAATAAGGAATATCAATATGAATACTTTTTCCCGATTAGCATTACTTGGTGTGATGCTCAATGTTACAGGCGCATATCTTCATGCGGGTATACAAAATGGCAGGAATATTCCTGATGAGATTTTGGTCCTGAATGACACAAATCAAGTAGCAACTATTAATGGCCAGTGCTATAACCCTCAGCAAGAAGCTCGCGTATTAACGACAGATCAAGCAGGAGCAGTAGAGCTCCAAGTTGGTGATCAGTCCTATGTTTTTGTTTACCCTCTTTATCAGGAAGGTGTCTCTACTCAAGAAATATGGAGTTTCTCGAGAGCTACCGTATCTGATATAATGGCTGGGCGCGCAGCAATAGAATAGGCACTTGCTAACAATAAATTTGTGCTAATTAATTATCCAGGATGGATAAAATTTTAATGAAACATCTTATCTATCCTGGATTCATTTTTTAGCGTGAGCCGCTTTCCTTGGGACTTGGTTATAGATGGCAAAGAATAATAAAAAAATTTTAAGGATTATTTATGCACGTGAGAATAGCTTCTCTATTTTTTTTAACAACATTGCTTTTGAGCACAATTTCTTCCGCTATGACTATTAACGGGAAAAAAATTAAAGAGCTCATTAAGCCGGGGCAGGTATTAACCTACAATGATCAGGGTGCAGATAATGTGGTAGTTCGTATTAAAAATGGAAATATTGAAATCGGTTCATATAACATAAAAGATGCCGATCGCATGAAAGTGAGAGAATTTTACCAGATGCTCTGCAGCAACAAAGACAAATTAGTTCAGCGAATATCGCCAGATACCGTGGAACTTCGAGCATTAGGAGATATTACGGTAAAAGGTGCGTATTACTCCGGCGATGAAGAAGTGGTATTAGAATCTTGTAGCGATCTAACAATAACTGATGCAATCTTAAGAGCAAAACAAGTTGCCTGCATCGGCAAAACAATACATTTTGCAAACGGCTGCTTTCTTGAAACAAATCGATTGCAACTGGAATCCAAAGTACCATCTTCTTTATGCAAAATTATTCGATTTACGCTCGCAAAAAATAGTGAATTTCCTTCATCGGTCCAAGGAAAATTAAATTTCGGTACATTTTGCACTGATGAAACAACCCAAGAGCTTTTGGTTGTAGGCGCTAATAAAGCTGAAATTGTACTTGCAGAACAGGCATTTGAATAAGGCCCTTTATGAATCAGATAAAAAGAATCGCCATTATCGGTAATGCCGGTTCGGGCAAATCAACTCTCACGCAAAAATTGCACACAATTACCAATCTTCCAGTATATTATCTTGACCAATATTTCTGGAAACCAGGTTGGGTGCGAACTGATCCGGATGAATATAAAAAAATGCATGATGCCATTTGCGATAAAGATTCATGGATTATTGATGGCATCAATCTGAGAGTAATGGAATACCGCATACAAAGAGCAGACATGATTATCTTTTTAGATATGCCGCGATATCTTTGTTTTTGGCGAATTTTTAAGCGAACTTTTAAAAATTATGGCAAAGAGACGACGAGTAGCCCGCAGGGTTGCCCCGAGCGATTTAATTGGGAATTTATAAAATTCCTCAAGTGGGTCTGGGATTTTAAAAAGAAATATCCGGCAGCAGTAAAAGCGTTACTCAAAAAATACTCTGATGACAAGCAGATTTATATTTTTAGATCACAACAAGAAGTTGATGCGTTTATTAAGAAGACAGGCAGCTTATAAAGCTTTTTGTTGCTCAGCTAATGGAACTAAATACTCCAATGCTTTAGTGCGGGAATCATGGCGCGTCCATCCCAATGCATTGCTGATGCTATCTGCAATGGCAAATGGGGAAAAATAACGCGTCCAGGATCTTTTGGCATAATATTCATCCCACCCTTTAATACAGCGATTAGCATAATCTACCGCCCCTTGAGCACAATTAAGCTTAGTTGCAGAAACGATATCCGCCTCTTTTTCCATATATTGCGATAAACGAGAGCAAAGAGTCATCATGATAGCAAATGGGATAATTGGATTTTTAGCAATAAAATCAACCGTTTTTTTAGCTGCTGTGATACATTTACCTTTAAAGTCATCTTTTTTGCTCGCGTTAGCCAATTGATCTAATTTAAGTTTTGCAAATCCAAGAATAAGCGGGACTCCGAATACTATAGCATACGTGCCAATCAGCATTTTCTCAGAATGATTCTTTTCTATATGAGTAATTTCATGCCCCATTATATATTTTTGTATTTCTGGAGAATATGAAAAAAGTCGTTCTTCCAAAACAATATGATTTCCTTGAGCATAGCAATCTTTTCCACCACGATGGAATGTAATTTTGTGTTGCGGGTTCATGCCTCTCACGGCTTCCTGCATTGCTTCAGGTAAATCCAATACTGCCGCCCGCGAAGTCTTACTACTCGTCATAGCGAGCGCTTTAATAAAGTATGTCGCCCCATATGCTGCTATTAAAAGTGCTTGGCCTTCAGGAGATATTAAAAACTTTCCTCCCTTTTTTGCATAGGCAATTGCTTTTCCCGCCAACTCTTTAGCCTTAGAAAAAATTCCAGGATTGGAAGGCGCCGGGTTTGCGGAAAGAGGGATATTAAAGAATAGTGAGAAGGTTAAAAATAATGCTAAAAAACGCATTCGAATCTCCATTTGAGCGCTAAGGAATTATCTCATTTTCCAGGATAGCAAAAAATATTATTTAATCAATTAAGCATTATTACAAATTAGAATATATTTATAATAGAAAATAATATTAATTTTGCGTAGTGTCACAGGCTTTGTAGATCAAAATTTTTTTAGTATTTCTCACTACTTTTGTTACTCTTAGACCTGCAAAAAGCGTTTACAATAACATAGATGTATGTTTTAAGATCACGCCAAGAAGTTGATGCTTTTGTTAAAAGTTTAAAGCATAGCTAGCACAGCAAGTGCCGTCTGATGTAGAAATTGGCAACCAATTTTTACTTTCTATTTTTAGTTCTTAAAAATTTTTCATATTCACTTGGCAATGGAATGCCAAAATGTTCGCATAATGCTCGCACATCATGATAATCATTCTCATCCAATTTATAACCCGTATGAAATTTCACCATCCATTCTAACGATATGCACTTGACAGGATGGCCGTCTATTGTACCAACTCCGGTAAGTGATTCCAAAGGATATCTGACTCCGAAAATATTGTTACCGTGCGCATCAAAAGTATATGAATGAAAATCAATTTCATGGCCTTCATTATCACCCATAACAAAATTACATTCTGTTGTATCAGCGCGAGGTATATCTTTATAACCTTTTGCTTCAAGTAATTGGCGGAGCCGAGGAACATATTTATGCTGCAAAGCGATATCCAGATCACCATGCTTACGTGTTTGTTTACCGAGCAATGCATCAACACCCCAGCCGCCATCAATTATAATTTCAATATCGTTTTCTTCGCAAAGCTTAAGAATTTCAATAACATCTTGCGCTGGCATTTCTTTTTTTCCCATCAGATTCAATCTTTCATATAATGGCTGGCAACCCAATTAACCATTTCATCAATGGTCATTTTTCCTGAATCCAGAATTGGCACATTCATTTCTAATGCCTGGTCTTTTAAAAACTGTGCCCAATTATCCATATCTTGATTAATCAATTCAGATTGCTGGCGATTAATGCGCAAGCGCTCATGCCGAATGGCATCATCGCAATGAATCAAAACTGTTTTATAATTGGTAAAGGTATGTTTTTTACAAGCTTCATCAAAAAACATTAAATTAACTTGACCCTCTAAAAATATTAATTTTGTATCTTTATATTCAGTAATAAGCTTATCAACCCAACGTTCAGTCATAGCTCTTTGCCATTCGCTGGGACTGCCATACTGCTGGATCATTTCCTGAACAGAAGGAACACCGATGTTATCAAAATGAAGGCATACTGTTGATTCGGACGGAACTTGGCTACACAATTTCTTGAGTAATGTAGTTTTGCCAGCGCCTGAAACGCCAGATATAAAAAGAATAAAGGGAACACTCATGTTTATCATTTACCAACTTTTACTGCTTCGATAGCCGAAAGCATTGAACCGGGAATAGGCGTAATTTTATCAAGTTTTAATCCTGAAACTTCAAACAACTTTTCAAAATCTTTTTTGGTTCGTTCTTTACCGCCAAAAATAACCATCATGATAATATCAATATCTTTACTAATATCATATGATGAGCCTTCGGGAACTATACAATCAAGAATGAGTAACCGTGCATTATCACCCATTGCATTATGGCAGTTTTGCAAGATCTTAATGCATACTTCATCATTCCAGTCATGTAAAATTCGTTTTAAAATATAAAGATCGCCACCTGAAACAACAGACTCTAAGAAACTGCCTGTTATTATTTGAATACGATTAGTCAATCCCTTGCTGGTAACATATTCTTGGGCAAGATTTGCCAAATGTGGCAATTCATAGAGAACACCTTGAATCTTTTTGTTTTTTTCAAGAATAGCAGTAAGAAATCCGCCTACTCCACCACCAACATCAACAATATGATTAAAGGGTGAAAAATTAAATGTAGAAGCAATGAGCTTGTTTTCTGCTTCAGAAAGTGTTGCCATGCCACGGTCGAATTGTTCAGATCGCTTTTTGTCATGTGCAATATAATCAAAATACCCTTCACCAAAAAGGTGATTAAATGTAGAGTTACCCGTTTGAAGGGTATATGCCATTTTTCCATATGATTGCCAACGCGCATCGTCTTCATGTAGTAAAAATCCATGCAATGATTGAGGATGAGTGGTTGTTAAAAGTTGTGCTACATCATTTAAGGCAAATGAGTTGTTCACGCTTTGGGTAAACACACCATGGGCTGCAAGCATTCTTAATAATCTATGAACTGCTTCCGCATTCAGATTAAGTTTTTCTGCAATCTCTTGAGCTGTTTTTTCCCCATCGCGAAGCTGATCGGCTATATTTAATTCTGCAACAACATATAAAGCACGAGATATTAAAAACCCATCCGCTAAACTTATTAAACGGTCTACCGGTGTAATTTGTTTTTGACGTTTTTCAATGATGCGCATTGTGAACATGCCAAAGGCAAACAAGATGCCACTAGCTACTATTTTTAATGCAATATTAATAGATGAATTCATGGTTTTTTTACCTTTTAATAACATATATTTGTGATCATTTTAGTATACAATTTTTAATTTCGTAGAGGTGAAAATCTTTTGCTAATTTGCATATGCATGTTGCTTTTGCTGCACTATAAGCGCACGCGCTTCTTCTTCCGATAACCATTCTTCATGCTCAACCAAATATTTGAGCTGAAATTCAGCAACTTCTTTATTCAGTTCGCCGGGAACAAAATCAGCACCTTTGTAATGATATCCGTGGAACGGGATTTTTCGTTTTTGCATTTCTTGTGCAACTGATTCTACTCGTTCCAGATTATCATCAAAGAAAACAACTTGATCAGGTTTCCATTGAATGCGATCAAGGAATGCTCCCAATACTTGGCCCTTTGATATTTGAATGGTGCATAATATGCCATGGTAAAGCATAGGGAAATGACCTTCTTCTTGCGGTAACTCATCAAAAGTCATATCAGGAAAATTTGTCTTGCTGAAATCAATGCCAAGCTCTTTGAGCTTATTAAGCCGCCACTCGGGTACTGAGGGGATAGTAAAATAAGCGCCTGTCCATAGAGCAGTCAGTGCAAGCACTTTAACTCCACGATCTTGCAAGGATGTAATGGTTTGGACAATGTTTTTCTCAATAAGGAGCGGAACTTCTTGGCTTTGCAAAATACTCAAATAATAATCTACCGAATGCTTTGCATTTGCAAAAACAGTGGAGAACAATTCTCCTATCCAGGGGCCATCGTTTTCATTGGCAATTTTAGAACGAAATAATACACTTGCAGGCTCAATCAAGGTATCGTCAACATCAAAAAGAACCAGGCTATTTTTATCGGTGGCAGCAAGAGCATCTGTCGCTTGGGCGAAAGAATCAATTTGCGTAATATTGTAAGCTGGTGCTTTTTGCATGTACAACAAAGTGAAGACTAATATGCCCGATGCAAGAATGCCCGCTATGGCTAAATTTTTACCAATTTTCATTATTTAGTTTTCTCCATAGAAATATCCGGTTTCCGGCACTTTTGTTTACAACTTCTTTGCTTGTATATCTTTTTCTTGATGCAAGATTAAATCAGTAATAATGCCAGCATCATTTTTGATGAAGCTTACCGTTGAATCCATTTCTGTGTGAAAAAAATCTGTTTCAGATTCAGGGCGTAAGAGAAATTTAACCTTTTCTTCATATCCCTTGTTGGTAATATATAGTTTATTATTTTGCTTAAAGATAATGATTTCAGGCCCTACTTCATCTTTATAACTGCCCACGTAGTTATCCAGCAATGATGGATCAAGCGTAATTTCTATATGCTTTTTAGGCATGCGGTATGGTTTATCAAACATAATGTCTGTTAACGCTTTGGAAATTGTTCCGATTGAAGAGAAGTCAAAATTGCTCAAGATGATAATTGCAATGTTATTATCAACATAGCGAATGATATTGGTTGAAAAACCATCAATGCCTCCCTCATGGGTAATACACAGAAGGTCGCAATCGCGATTAATGATGAACCCATATCCATAATGCTCCTTGCATTCACCTTCTGTTGTACATGGCATATGGCTCTGCATCATAGCGTCTAATGATTTTTTGTGTATAAGTTTTTCGGTGTATAATGCGCGGTCCCATTTGTACATGTCTTCTACCGTGGAATAAAGTCCACCGGCCCCTGATGGGCCTGACATATCAAGGTAGGCTGCATTTTTGATGACACCATTATCTTTTGAATATCCGGAAGCTCGTTTTTTTAGAATGGTGCTGTTGTGCGCATATCCACTCTCATTCATTCCAAGTGGCTTAAAGATATTCTCTTGCATAAATTCTTCATACGTTTTTCCGGATACCTTTTCAATAATGTAAGTAAGGATCACATAGCCAGAATTGCTGTAGGAGAATTTCTTTCCAGGGGTAAATTCAAGCGGTTTTGTTTTTACCAGATCGATAATTGCTGCCGGGTTTGTTGGTTGTATTTTTAGCTTGTTCCAATCAGGTAGGGAAGTATAGCTGAATATTCCTGAGCTATGGGTTAGAAGGTGATGAAGAGTAATTTCATTGCCACGGGGAAAATCAGGAATAAACTTTGATAATGGATCATTTACATCGAGTAAACCACGTTCTTGCAGTTGCATAATGCCCATTGCGGTAAATTGTTTGCTTATAGATGCCAGCTTAAATTTAGCAGAAGTGGTATTGGGGACATCCAGCTCATAATTGGCCATGCCATACCCTTTGCTGAGGATTATTTTACCATCTTTTGCTACCAAGATAGCGCCGCTAAACCACCCCAGGTCAGTTTGTGCCTGCATATACCGATTTATTTGATGCGCATATGGATTTGCCCAGATACTTTTAATGATGGCAAAGCTTAACATTGCCAGCAGGAGACCGCTCAGAATTAATTTGTGTGTCATACTTTTTCCTCGATAGTTCCTATAGCCTTGTTTTCACTTTTACGCTTAATTCCGGCATCTGTTCAATCATATTAATAAATTGAGATCGATCTTTATTCTTGAGGTATACATCAAAAAAATCAACTACAAGTTTTCGTGTGATTTCTATGCCTCTTAATGGAGCAATAGTATCCGGTAGTTTTGGCAATAAGAAAGGATAATCACTAAAGGTTCCATGATTTGCTTTTGCAATAACTGCCCAATATGCATCATTGGTAAGATTGTTAAATAATGTATAACTAAAGGCTGTGTATATTTGGCCATATCGTTCAACATACGCTTTGTCGCCAATTGATACACAATCCAGAGATTTATCTGCTAGCAAGAACATGAAGGGTTTATCAAAAGGTATTTTAGCACCTTCCCCACGGAGGGCTCCATCAATAACTATGCCTGCTTTGCATCTCTTGTCCCGGCGACACATTTGTGCTGCCGCAGCTCCACCAAAAGAATGGCCAAATATGCCAATTCGTGACAAATCAAATTTTGAGGTTAATAGATTATGTGGGTCATTCTTAGTAATTTTTTCTAATTCATTCAGAACAAATTGTATATCGCCTACCCATTTCTCCATATTTTTTGAAAGCATTTCTTCAAACATTTTTTGAATTTGATCTTTGTCAGTTACGCCTTCTGGAGGCATTCGGTTTGAATCTTGGGCTCTCACTACTCTGCCACCAGGAAAAATAGTAACGAGATTGTCATAGGTATGATCGATTCCCACGACAATATAACCATGACTTGCCAAATCTTCTAAGATGCTGGTGAAAGTTCGCGCAACATGCATACCAAGACCATGAGAAAAAACGAGTACTGGATATTGAGGTTGGGTGTTGGAAATTGGAGCATTATACATGCTATGGGTTTTAATTGGCATATCAAGATTGCTCAATTGTTCTAAAGGTATATTATCACATTCAAAAGTGGCTGTTTTAAGGTATGGCATGACTTGAGCGAGGTAGGGGTATGGTTCGCCTTTAGTGTCCCGAGAAGGGTACCAAATATGTACCATCAGTTCCCGGAAAGCTTCAGGATTTTTTGATTCAGTATCTTTTCTTTTTTTATCAATAAAATGATACTCAGTGGTGCCCACAGCAAATGGGCCTGTTGGCGCGGGAAGTTTTATTGCAGGTGGTGATGCCTTGTGCATACAGAATAAGGTAAATAACGCCAAGCTAAGTACTGCGGCACTCAAAACCAAAACTATTTTACGTATCTTCATGAATAAGCCATCCCCTCATATTGTTATAAAGCCTTTCAGATACCATACTATACTTGGTTGAAAGCTTACAATAAAAAAACTTATCGCTATCACTCTATAGGCAAAATAATCACAGTTACAATTGTAACATTCTTAATTATTTTGATAATCTTGTGATATAAAAATCTTATTAAAACACACTATTCCAGAGTTATGTATGAATCACATTGAGATTGAACTTCGGTATGAAGTTCTTAAGCCAGAACAACTTTCTTCATTTTTAGCCTCTTTTGAAAAATTACACCAAAAGCATGATGTTGATGTCTATCTAGATAATCCACAGGCGCTGCTGTATCAAAAAGGTATTTTTATTCGCATCCGCAATGAAAAAAAATTAGATATCAAATTTAATCGCGCGTGCTTAGATAACCCTGATCTTGCAATTCAAGATTACTGTGAAGAGCATAGCTTTGCATTGCCATTGCAAGAAAAAAATCTTTCTAGAATTAATGAATTACTAGTGAGCCTACAATTACAACCATCACCAATTGCAGATCTTGAGGAACTTAAAAAAACCAACAATTTTTTTGAGCATTATCGAGTTGATAAAGTACGCACTTCATACTCGCATAATTCATTCACGATTGCCGTTGATGAAGTTGTCGATTTAGGAACTTTTCTTGAAATCGAACTTATGGCGCAAGATACGCAAAATCTTGAAGAAGTAAAACAAGAAATGGTACTGTTTATTGCTGGCCTCAAGTTGCGGCCATTAAGAACAGGATATGGCACCTTACTTTTGCGCAAAAAAGATTTTGAGCATTATTTGCTGGGCAGATTTGTTTTAGAAGAAGATAAGATGTATCGAAAATGAGCATGAAGAAAAAAATCGTTAAAGCGTTACTTTTTTATGATAACCAATTACTTCTTCTTGAACGCGCAGGAAAATTATTTCATGGCATGGAAGATTTGCCGGGCGGAAAGCTTGAGCCCGATGAATTGCCTATTCCCGGGTTAATGCGAGAAATCAAAGAAGAAACGCAATTGGATGTTAGTGAGCTTTTTCCTATCGCAACGCATGAATGGGAAGGGCCAGATGGAAGACAATTTCTTGAGTATCTCTATTGCGCTGTTGTTGATACCAATGATGTTGTGCTAAATCCGGAAGAACATTGTGGCTTCAGATGGATTCCACTTGAGCAAATTGAAAGCAGCAAGATACATTCAAAAATCAAAGAGCTGATTTTGGCCAATATGGGTAAGATCAAAGCGGCGCTCGCAAACAATCATTAAAGAAAAGAGAATTCCATGGATAAGCTATTGTTATTGTCTCTTCTTGGCCCAATGCCAGCAAAGGTTCCTTTGCAGCCAAAAGTTATCGAATCAGTTGATTGTGGATCGTATATTCGCCATAAGGTTGAATATTATGCTGAAGCTCATGACCGTATTCCTGCCTACTTGCTTATTCCCAAAAACCTCAAAAAACCTGCTCCTGCAGTGTATTGCTTTCACCAACATGCGGGGAATTTCGCCTTAGGCAAAAGCGAAGTTGTAGGATTAGCCGGTGATCCTGATCAAGCAATTGCTGTTGAACTTGCTGAACGCGGTTACATTACATTTGCGCCCGATGCTATCGCTTTTGAAGAACGAAATTGGACAGAAGATAAATCAGGCAGAGCCGAGTATTTTGAATTGGCCACACGGTTGGCAAAAGGCCAAACCTTATTAGCAAAAGTTTTGCACGATGTATCTGTTGGTATAGATTACTTGGAAAGCAGGCCCGAAGTAGATAAAAATAGAATTGGATTTATAGGCCATTCGTATGGCGGACGTATGGCGCTCTGGGCTCCTGTTTTTGATAGAAGAATTAAAGTTTCAGTATCAAACTGTGGATGCGTTAACTATAAAGACTCTCTTTCGCGAGATATTGGAATCCAGATGGAATTCTGCGTGCCCAATATTCTGAAACATGGAGATATTGAAGATGTGGTGAGATTGGTTGCACCAACACCACTTTATATTTCAGCTACCGATGACGATAAATATAGTAAAAACGCACAATATATTTACGACTATGCACAGTCTGCGTTTGTTGGAAGTGAGTTAGAACTGAAAATATGGCCGGGCAAGCATGTGTTTACCAAAGAGATGCGGGAAGAGGCCTATAAATTTTTAGACAAATATTTGACTTTGAAATGCGCATCATTACACTTATTGGCAGTTTTATTTCTCAATCAATTCCACAACATTCGTTGAAGGAGCTTTATGATTTCGTCTAAAGTTTTAGCACTCAGCCTATTGCTCGTTTCTCCATTCGCACTTGCCCGCGTTCAATTGCACACTCAAGCAGAACTTAAGAATTCAAAACAGTGTAGTAATCATAGCACCGATATTACCTTTCAAATTGATGCACATGAATCTTTAGAAGTATATAATCATGGTAATGTGAAAGTAGTAGCAGAACTATTAGCTGAAGAAGAAGCTAACGCGACTGCATGCTTTAGCATTTATGCAAAAAATAGTGCTGGTGAATATGAAAAGATATCAGCGCCGGTTATAGTTACTAATTACACTGAACCTGCGATGATCTCCCTGGGTTCTTCTGATGGGGAAATTTTTACAATGACCGTAAGTGCTCAGAAAATATAACTTTTATTGATGTTTTAGAGGGGTGGAAATTCCACCCCTTTTTTTTATTAGAATGATATTTTGCAAAATATTAATTGCAAGTAATAAGGGGTTAAAAACAAACCAAAGATATTCTGAAAATTAATAACAATTCTCTCTTATAAAGAAAGAGCAAAATTCATGAATAAATTTATTATTGTGTGCAGCTCGTTGTTGATCGCAGGCCAATCCTATTCAATGGGAGCATGGTTTTTAGGCCCAAATGAATCGAAACTTCAAAGCATGCGAGAAGAACGCGAAAGAAATAAGGAAAGTGAAATCAGAACTGCACTTGAGGGGATGACTACTGAGGCAAAAGCTAGGGATAAATATGAGGAAGAATATTTGAACGTACTCGATGGCGCCAATTTTTCAGTTCAAATAAAAAAAGAAAATGCTACATCGAAAATTCAGTATGAGTTGAGTTGTGTTCAACCAATGGTAGAAAAACGGGTTCAAGATATTATCAGCAAACTCCCTCAGTAAAAGAGGAGTTAATCCCCGAAGCATAGCTCACTATTTGTTATTGGCAATAATATTTTTTCAGCAACCAAATAAGTCCCTTTGCAAGTTTATCGGTATCTTTTTTTGCTAAAATTTCATGGGGCAGAAGCCAATATAGTTCACAAAAATCTTCGCGATTATAATTTAATTCATTTTCATTAACTTGCACTTCATAAATGGCTTTGAAAATTCCTCCATAGTTGGTTTGCCATCCTTCATGCGGCTTATGAATCCCAAGATATCTTAATTCATGATCCTTAACATCTAAGTTCACTTCTTCTGCAATTTCTCTTTTGATCGCCTGCTCATAAGTTTCACCGCTTTGAACTCCTCCCCCCACCAGTGCAAGATGCAAAGGGCTATAGTATTTATCGGCAGTGCGACGCAGAATTGCATGTTTGCCTTCATGATTCACGATAAAGGCAAGGACAATGCGCGTGTAAATGTGCTTTTCAAGTATTTCTGAGCGATTAATAACCCCGATTACCTGATCATGTTCATTAACGATATCAACTAATTCATCATACATAGGAACCTCAAATATATATCTTAATAATAGCATTTTTGCCAAAAAAGTTGTTTTTTGAATAAATAGGCGTAGTATAAAAATTGGGCCTTTATAGAAGGAAACCGGTTTTCTAGAGCCCAATCGTTGAACTCTTCGTGATGACATTATTACTATAATCTCACTATGATTTCCGATTGGATAGCACTCCTACAATCTTTTTAACCGTTTTTCTTATTTGAAGGACACGTATGATCTCGTACTTGCAAAAAATCATAAAACCTATTTTTGGCGAATTCGAACAGGAAGAATTTAAAAAATTCCTGAGGATGGGAGCAGTTTTTGCCTTCATCATCGGTTCCTACTGGACGCTAAGACCACTCAAAAAAGCGATCTTTTGCACCCTCGTTGGCGCATCTGATACCCCGATTGCAAAAATGGGCTCATTAATTTTTCTTATTCCTATCCTCATGATCTATACCAAGATGATCGACCGCTACAAAAAGGAAAAAACTTTTTATATCATTTCAGGCATTTATGGAATTTTAGCAGTAATTTTCACCCTTTTGCTTGCCTATGTTCCCACATCAAATGAATCATGCAAGCTTATGATTTCAGGCTGGAGTATTAGCGGTGCCACACTTTTGGGATATGCATTCTATATGTTTGTTGAAACGTATGGCTCCATGATTCCGGCATTATTCTGGTCAATCGCTGCCGATACGACTGCCCCTGATTCTGCAAAAAAGGGGTTTTCTTTCATTGTAGCAATCGCACAATTTGGCGGCATTGTCGGGCCATTTATTATTGCAAGTTTGCCCCGAAGGCTCGGCCTGCAAACCAGCGCACTCTCATTGTTTATTTGCGCAATCACCATTGCACTTTCTATGTACTTTTTATATCGTTTTTTTAACAACACGCCGAATCATCTGCTCATATCATTCCATGGGTCCAATGAAAAAAAACAAGAAGCACATCAAGAACCGGGATTTTTTGAAGGGCTAAAACTTCTAATCTCCCATAAATATCTGCTCGGCATTTTCGCTGTCGTCGCATTCCCTGAGATCATCACCGCTATTTTTGATCAGCACTTTGATACACTCGCTTCGGCTCAATACACCGGGACGGCACTGACCGAATATTTGGGCATCTATGCAAGTGCGGTTAATATTATCGCATTTACATTCTTAATCTGCGGAATTGGCAATATTACTCGAGTTTTTGGCTTGGGCATCTCATTGGTGCTCATGCCAATCCTTTATGCCGCGGCAACACTCGGATTTATAACTCTGAACAGCCTTACCTTCTTATTCGGATTAATGGCAAGCTCGAAAGCAATCAACTATGCGCTCAATGGCCCAGCAATTAAGCAACTCTATATTCCGACAACCCATGATGTTCGCTTAAAAGCACAAGCATGGATTGAATCATTCGGATCCCGGGGATCAAAGCTTTCCGGCGGTGGTGTTAACTTGGGCCTCAAGCCATTGCAGAATAAACTTGGCGCAGTTGCAGGGCGCGCGCAACATGCCATCTATGCGAGCTATCTCATGTTCGGATTAATCTTCTGCTGGTTCTTTATTGCGCTTTTTCTGGGTAGAAAACATAAGCAAGCAATTGCAGATAAAAAAATGGTTTGCTAAAGATTAGAATGAGCGCACTCATAAATAGCGAGTGCGCTCAAAAATTATTTAGTTTTCGATTCAGCTATTGCAACAAGCGTCTCTCCCCAAATAACCCAGGCACACTTTGCTATGATTTCTTCGCGGCAGGCATTAAGAAATTCCCGTTCCAAAACAGTTTTTTCTCTTTTTTAACAATGCGCTCATGATTTTCATTTATGATTTTTTGGCCTGCCGCGCTTATCGTATACATTTTCTCATTTTTCTTGCGAAGCAAATCAGCTATTTGCTCAGCACTGCTATGCGCATTACAAGAAAAAAAGACCATTAGGCTATTGATGATCAGATAATATCTATTTTTAAATTGCATAAATCTTCCTTTGATCAGAGTTGCATGATCAAAGATGATAATTTTATATGAAGTTTTCATAATTAAAACTTAAAAATTTTTCTAGATCTTACATAATTTTGATATATGCTAATCGACTAAGTTTTACATCTAACTATTTCAACTCAAGGCGGTACCATATGAAATACTCATCAAATTTTCACTTTTTTTCTTTAATGCTCATTCTGCCATCAATTTTATTGATAGCAATGAATAATCATTTATCTGCGCAAGAAAATGATAATAGGATTAAACGATTTGAACGAATTGAACTTCTGCTGCAAAATGTGCCTACATGTGAAGAAGATGTTGATGCTGATTTAAGATATAAATTATTGATTCAAAATCAAAATTTATCTTCACGAAAATTTCCTATTTATCCGTATAAAAAAGCATTAGATTTTTGTGATAAATTAGCAATAGACGATGCTTATGAAAACTGTCCTACCACACTTAAAGATGAACTTGATAAAATTGCGACTAATGCAAAAAGGAAATCCCAGAATCCAGAAATTTGCAAAGAATTGATCAATCGCATTATTCTTTATGGACCATCAGGAAGTGGCAAAACAACGCTTGCATATGCGACAGCTTATCATTGTAAACTTCCTTTTTCATTTGTGAAAGCACCTGAATTAGCGGATCGGTTTAAAGATTCAAGCCCTATAATTATTAATGATCTTATCGGGTCTTTTGTTAGGAGTAAGCAACCTAGCCTTATTATTATAGATGAGGCAACCGCTTTTATAAAAAAAATTAAAAATCAAAATGATGGGGACACTGGGGCCGTTGAAGAATTATGGATGACATTAGATGAAGCCCAATCTCTTAATCCAAACCTTATAGTTATTTTAACCGCAAATAAACTTAAATATTTTCCTAAAACATTTTTTACACGTTTTGGTGGGTGCCGAACTAAGATAGATTTACCCACTGCCGCCCGTAGGCTAACCATAATAAATAAAATTTTTAACAAATTTGGCAGCACAGATAAAGATTTAATAGAAAAAACTGCCGATTATACGAGCGTTTTATCTCTACGAGAAGTTAGTATGGCCTTGTATAGAGCCCGCGGAAATGCACGAATTCGATGCGAAAATCAAAATATACCTCTTAAAATCACAGCTGTAGATATTCAGAAAGCCTTAAGGCCTTTTCTAGAGGAACACAATCAAGATGTTTGGGAAAAGCGCAAGAAGGTACTTATTAATGGATTAAAAAACTCTGCTCCTTATATTTTACAAGCAGCATTATTTGCAGGAGGATCATTTTTGGCATGGAGACTTTCTAAACTGCAAGCTGAACAAGCCCAGAAAAATCATGATGAAAGTATTAATTTACAACTCATGCAACAAGTGAATAATGAAACTGTATCAGAGTATTATCACCAAGAATCAATGACGCAAGCTAACAATCATCATAAGCAATCTCTCGGTCTACAAATAGAATTACATAATGACGCGCATAGTTGGACCAACATTTTGAAGCAAGCTGCTGGGACAGTGATAGGCATCACAGGAGGAGCACTAATAGTTGGGCTTGGCACGGTAGTTGCCCCTCACGTTGCAGCGCTTGGCATTTCAACTGCAGGCATCACGGCAGGTTCAGTGGCTTCTGCTGCAACCATAGGCGCTTTAGCAACTGGAACTAATTTAACATCTGCGGTAGAAGGATTGGACGATGCATCAAGAGGGGTAGCTATAACTAAAAACTTAATGCAATTATCTTCGGTTTCTGTTAGTCGCGTTCCTGTCCAATAATGTCCAATATTCACGCATTAAAAATTCGTTGCTTAATTTTTATAGCATCAATGCGTTTTTGAGTAATTGAAACAACATATTCATGTTGGTTATTGCGTCCTGTGATTCCACATAAAAGAATTGAAAGAACCGCAATGGGAGGCCAAATTCCGTCTCTCTCATACCTATAATCATTTCCATAAAAAACAATCAGGTAGAATAATGGTATAAGACCCAAAAGTCCTAAAGCCCCACTGAGAGAGTGGGGCCTCGGACGAAGCTCATCAATTAGAATCCCACGATTTATTTCTTCGATTATTTCTTGGGCTAAATCTAAAAATTGCGATTTAGCATTTGCTGGTAGAGAATGTTTTTTTAATATTTGCTCAATCACTTGTAAATTTGTTTCCAATATAGCTTTTTCGAGTTGACTTTGAGCGATAAGGTTTATCGAAAAAAGAAATGCTATAAATAATAAATTTTTCATATAATTTCTCATACTTTCTATTATTAATTTAGATAACAACCACTAGTTTTTTTATTACTCATCATTGTTAACCAACAAGTGCAAAACCAAGTGTTGTCTTATGTCTTCATGTAATTTTTCTCTCAAGCATTCATAATGACACCAAAAAGTTTGGTTCTTTTGATAAGATTCTTCCTTATCCCAATTTATAAGAACATTTAATTCAGTTGGATTAATATTGCTAGATTCAACTTTTTTATTGCAAAAACAACAAGTAAAGCCTACATTATTCATTAAAATTCCCACCCGTAATTTTTACCTAAATTAATTAAATCGTTTTTATTAATATGTCGCAAAGCAGTTACTACTCTTTCTGTTTCCTGATTATAAACAATAAAATTATATTCTCCATTTCCTAAATCTTTTATAAATGCTTTTGCACCATCTGTTTGTAACTTTATAAAATTAGGAATCTTAACTAATTCGTAAATTTCTTGTCCCGAAAAGCCTCGCGCTATAAGTTGCTCTAATCCATGTTTTGTAACCTTAATAACGCTAGTAATCTCTTCGATTCTCAAAGCATTTTTTAGTTGTTCATATTGATTTATACATGATGCTGGACACTCGGTATTAATCACTTCCAAAGGAACTGCGCTGGACCCATTAATAGGCTGCATCTCACTAAGCACAGCAGTTTCACTAGCCTGCGCAGTAGCTTTTATTTCAATCCCTTCTGCCGTGATGGTTATCAAAGATTCAGCTTTTTGCGTTGCCGAGACTTCTCGTGCTAATAAAGCAACCTCCTCGCTAATTGCTGCACTTGCTGCTCCAGCCAAAGAACCTACTTCGTTTAATAAGACTGCTTCTGTGGCAAACTGAGATAGTTCTTTGCTAACTCCTCGTAAGCCAATTTCAGCAACATGCTTCTTAATCCCATCAACCGCATTATTAAGAGCCTCGATTCCCAATGGGATCATTTGGCTTGGAGGTACATCTAAGAGAAGCGTCTCACATCCTTTAAGCGAATAGTTAATCACAGAAACAAGTGAAGCCGTGAGTTGATATGCACTTTGCCATGGATGTTCAGCCATATGAATAACATTGCCAACTCCCGCAGCAATTCCTTCAAGTGAACCTATTCCCACTTTTACCATTGATTCTTGAATAAAAGTCAAAGCCCGATGAGCCATTGTGGAAAGATTTATTGAGCTTTGATAGTCCCTTACTTGTAAAAAAGAATGAGCCAACACATTCGATTTATTCGCAACTTCAAATAAATTATTATGGGATGCCCTGACCCCTTCGTAATGTAACTGGCTAGCAAGTTTGAAATCCTCAAGGATTCCTTGCTTTATTACATGATGTAATTGATTAGCGATTTTGGTTCCCAAAAAATCGGTTAATCTAAGACCTAGAACATCATGCATATAAATGCCGGTACGCGCATCAACTGAATGATCTAATGCACTATCTATTGGTCCCCTTTGTTCAATATCGCGAATCGCTGTGGTATAATCATTGAATCGCTTTACTAATATCGCATCTCCACCGATTTTTGCTATTTGAGTAATATTAATATTCAAAACACCAACTGAAAGCTTGGGTTGTAAAGTTTTTTCTAAATGCATTTCTGCATGAACATCACCGGCAATTGTGCGCTGATAGAGAACACCCAGTTTGGCCATTACTGTTTGAATACGTTCCCCCTGAATGCATCCATCGGAAAACGATTTGACATTATCGGCAGCAAAATCGATAATTGCTTCTCTAAGGCTATCTTGAAATTTATTAGGCGCGATAAGAGAAAGATCTGGCAAACCTATTAAAAAATCATTTCCATTCCCTAATAACTGACCGCCGAGGTTCATAACCCCCAAAATGCGTGATGATGAAGCTTATTACTACCGGAGCAGCCCGTCTGCAAATACCGAACAAAACGTTCAACTTGAAAC
>CAVSFC010000002.1:0-1214439 GCA_963727255.1 uncultured bacterium
AGAATCTCATTAAACTCATCGGAGCAATAGGTATGCCAGTAAAGCACCACATCAGAAGGTTTTATGGTCCCATTTTTAGCATCATGCATGAGCGCTGCAATCGTTTTTGCCGTATATGATTCATCGAGCACAATTTTTTCTAGTTCAAGCAATAGTTTCTCTGCATGATTGCCCTGGGGGGTAGCAATGCCAAACCCGTGACCATAAAATGCGGTAATCACTTCAATTTCTTCCGGCTTCCATGAAAAACGTGGAAATGTTGGTTCAATTTCATGCAAAAAATCATTGGTCTGTTGGATCATCGTGCATAATTTTTCTAAGGTATATTTTTTAGGATCAGCGACTTGTATCGGCTTTACTTTTGTTTTCAGCCCAGCGGCTTTAATACCGAGCATTATTCCTGCGGTAGTTCCCATACTTCCATAAGAGATATAGATATAATCCGGTTCTGGCATTAATCCTTGCTCGATTTGCGCTTTTAGTTCAAACACCGCATTAACCCAACCAATCACGCCGAGCTTATTTGATGATCCCATGGGAATTACATACGGATCCAGATCGAGATTATTATTTTTTAAAAATTCTTGTAATTCATCCGGTGCCAATTCACGATTTTGCGGGCAGAGAAATATCTTGCAACCATAATACTGATCAAGCATTAAATTTCTTTTGAGATTCGCAACCAGCGGCTGATCCATCAGTAATGCAATACAATCTAAGCCAAGTTGATTCGCAAAAATTGCGGTCGCAGTAACATTATTGGATGCTACACCGCCATAACAGATAACCGTTTTAAAATTATTTTTGACAACATCTGCAAGCAAGAATTCAAGCTTGCGCACTTTATTACCGCTAAAAAGTTTTGCGCATACATCTTCCCGTTTTATAAATAAATTTTGCAAATTAAGATAGTTGCCAAAATTATTTAATTTCTCAATCGGCGTCGGCCAAATTCCAAGCTGGGTGTGCGCAAGAGAATTTTTAAATGTTGGATATTCTTTAAACAGCTGAATTTCGGCATTAGTTTGCAATGATCCCATAATCCCTAATCCCATCATATACAATTTAATTCGCCCCAACATTAAGAATACTCCTTTAATAAATAAAACAGTAGAGAATACTTGAGTATACGCAATAAAAAAGCCCCGAACAATGCGGCGCTACTAATTTTTACTTACAAAAGATATTAATCATTTTCATTTTCTGAATAGTTTCTTGAACCAGGGAATTTCTGACTAACATAACTCGTAAATTGATTTAATTTTGGTTTTACCGCAACATATGCACCAATTGTTACGAGAGAGGAGAATGCGGCTGATTTGCTGCCATCAGCAGTTATTGCCAATTTATCAAGTCCCAACGCACCATATTGAGCAATAAAGCCTTTTGGACCTGACACGGCATCGGTTTGAATTGCTTGTCCCAGCATCGCAAGAAATGGAGCTGCTATTCCCATTTCTACCAAGGTTTGGGAGTTTTCTGGGCTAATATATGATAATCCAAGACAAATTGAAAATGCGCCAATTCCTACGCCTAACCCAGTATCTTGTAAGAAAGCAAAATTCTGATTCGCCCAAGCTGCTAAAGCTCCGCCAATCGCAATTATTCCTAACCCGGCAAGGAGATTTGATTTTGCCTCTTCTTTTTTCTGCTGTTTGACTACTTCTTTCAAATCAGCAATCGCTTTTGCATCTTGTTTTAGTTCTTCTTTTAAATGATGCTTTGACTCAGCAACCATGAATGAAGAACAAGACATTGACGCAACAAGGCATCCGAGTGTTAACTGCTTAAAATATTGCATATGTATTCCTTTAAATATACATTAAAACTTCTATTAAAACTCACGTTATTATGCGCATACTATTGTAAGCACTGCAAGTTTAGATGTTTTGCAATATTAATCAAGTTGACTGAGTGCAATATCAAGCGGTTCAAATTGACGCCAATCTTTAAAATCAAAATGCCACCATTCAGTTTTAACCCCAACAAATCCATATTTTTGCATGATGGTATCAAGCAATTGCCGATTCTTTTTTACTTCATTAGAAAGACCCGCATAATCACGCCATGCTTTTTTACTAAATTCGTCAAAGGTGGTACCCATATCCAATTCTTTGCCGGTTGCTAGATCAATAATGGTCAGATCAACGGTAGTGCCACGCGTATGTCTGCCTCCACCGTTAACGGGGTTCAAGACATATTGTTCACGCTCTTTTTCATCAGGAAACTGTTTTGCACAGGCATCCCACATCTTTTTTTGTGCTGAAAGTGGCCGATAGCCATCCCAAATTTTAAGACCCAAGCCTTTTGGATGTTCTTTACTTATCATTTTGGCAAGCTCTTTCTGCACAGCATCTAAACGCAATGCAACATCACGCAGCAGATAACATTTGCAACAATCGTATATAATTTCGTGCGTAAAATTATCGGGGGTTGCATACGCAAGCGCGATGCAAAAAGTAGGATTAATTTTTTGAATATTGACTAAGTTATTTTTTACTGTTGCAGATATATATGATATTTGCAGTAAAAGCAGTACTAAAACCCTTTCGCTCCCCAGCTTTCGCTTATTCCGTTCGTGCTGAGCTTGTCGAAGCATGCATCCCTCGACGCTCGAGAGTAAACGCTTCCTTCCGCTCATCCTGAGTAGAAATCGAAGATCTCGTATCGAAGGACGGCGGGCAGGCAGAGCGAAGTGCGGAGCACGAAGTCGAGAATTCTTTTCACATTTCTCGACTCGGGATAAATCCCTCGCTCGAAACGAATGGTTAATAATTTTTTGTATAAGCTCGAACTTTTTCATACATCCTCAAAATAATTGCAAATTAAGAACTCATTTTTTTACACTCATGGCATGAAGACTCGCGTATTACTCTGTATAGTATTATTTTTCTGCAGTAAATGTGAACCCTCTGCTATTACCTATGAATTAAATGGAGGCAGGCTCGGCGACAACTTAAGCACGTATTGCAAAGCAAAATGGTTTTCCTATAAATACCAAATTCCTCTTTTATATAAGCCGTTTGAATACTCAAATCAACTGACCTTGCATCAATTAGAAACTCCTTATAATCCTGACATGCTTTCACAATTTGATGCAGTAATTAAAGTAAAAAATGAAGAAGATATTAAAAAAAATATACATAAGAATGTATTATTCGTAAGCAATTTTTACTCGCAAACACCGGGGCTTTATGAATTGGGATTTATTGATCTTGATTTTGCGCGAATTATAAAAGAAGCACTATCCCCGTTTGCAAGCACCGATTCGATTGAAAAATCAGATACGGTGATAACCGTTGCCTTGCATGTGCGCAAAGGCGGGGGCTTTGATGCGCCGCTCGCATCAGGGCAGATCGCTAAAAAAGGGGCGCAATACGCTGATCAACAATGGCCAACAAAATTTCCACCCGACCAATATTATGTTGATCAACTGAGAACAATCAGAAAACTTATCGGAAATGAGAGACGTATGATCATCTATTTATTTACCGATGATCCGGATCCGGAAAAGCTTGCACGACTATACCAAGAGAATCTTAGTGATAGCAATGTAGAATTTAGATATCGCACCAGTGGCAACAGCCATGATAGCAATGTGGTTGAAGATTTTTATTCGATGGCCCAATGCGATTGCCTGATTCGCTCGAGCTCTTTACTGGCAAAAGCAGCCCAATTATTGGGAAATCATCAGATCATCATGCATCCCATTCAAGGAAAATGGGCTGATGATAAAGTAATCATCAACCCAGTAGGAATTATTATTCGGGAGTGAAATTATTTATCAAGCAACTCAACAATCTGAAATTTATTACCATCAACATCGGTAAAAAATAACATTTTTACATGGCCCGGCACTGCAACAATATCACCAAGAAGTGTAACCCCTTTTTTTTCAAATTCAGCTTTTGCTTCCATAATATCATCAACGGTAAAAGTGATGATTGCATTTTGGCCAGGCTGAACTTCATTGCCGTATTGCGGATTAAATTGGCCAACCCCAAGCGCTGAACCGCCATCTTTTGCTACTAATTCAACCCATCCATATTCGGGTGTATCGGTGCGGACTTCAAGACCGACCACTTCAGTGAAAAATTTTTTTGCTTTTTTAACATCGGATACCGTGATCCATGCCATATCTGAACGTTTTGCAATCATAATAAGAACCCCTTATTTGCCTTCCAAGCGATTTCTTGATACACACTGCTTTTTAAATTCAGCATTGATCTTAATGAGTTAAAATAAAAAGGCCCCGAGATTTACTCTCGAGGCCTTATATAACCTGGCAGTATCTACCTTTCCAGTCCGTCACCAGACAAGTATTCTCGACGCATGCAGACTTTACTTCCGTATTCGGAATGGGAACGGGTGTTTCCCTGCAGCTATACCCACCAGAAATTTTTCATAAATTTTTCTTGTGTCCGGGTTAACTATACTTTCATATAGCTAACACCCAACAGTATCATTTTAACTATACACAAATGTATATGATTAAAATGGAATTGTAAATTAAGTACTCGAGCGTAGTAATCAGCGTAATTTTAATGTGATACAAAACATTCGATCTATTAGTACTGGTTAGCTCAACACTTTACAGTGCTTACACATCCAGCCTATCAACCTTGTAGTCTTCAAGGGATCTTAATGTACTGACTTACGTCAGTACGGGGTATCTTATCTTGGAGCGAGTTTCCCACTTAGATGCTTTCAGCGGTTATCTCTAATAAGCTTAGCTACCCAGCGTTGCTCTTGGGGAACAACTGGAACACCAGAGGCTTACTCATCCCGGTCCTCTCGTACTAGGGACAACCCTCCTCAAATACCCTGCGCCCACGGAGGATAAGGACCGAACTGTCTTACGACGTTCTGAACCCAGATCACGTTCCACTTTAATTGGCGAACAGCCAAACCCTTGGGACCTTCTTCAGCCCCAGGATGTGAAGATCCGACATCGAGGTGCCAAACCTCCTCGTCGATGTGGACTCTTAGAGGAGATCAGCCTGTTATCCCCGGCGTACCTTTTATCCGTTTAGCAATGGCCCTTCCATACGGGACCACTGGATCACTAAGTCCTGCTTTCGCATCTGCTCGACTTGTTTGTCTTACAGTTAAGCTCTCTTATGCCTTTACGCTCAACCGACGATTTCTATTCGTCATGAGAGAACCTTTGAACGCCTCCGTTACATTTTAGGAGGCGACCACCCCAGTCAAACTACCCACCAGACACTGTTTTTCGCCCGGTTAACGGGACGAAGTTAGATCTTCGAACAAATAAGGGCGGTATTTCAACGTTGACTCCATCGCAGCTAACGCCACGACTTCAAAGTCTCCCGCCTATCCTACACAAATCAATCCAAAAATCAATGTCAAGCTATAGTAAAGGTGCACGGGGTCTTTCCGTCCTTCCGCGGGTAACCGGCATTTTCACCGGTACTACAAATTCACTGAGTTTATCATCAAGACAGTGCCCAACTCGTTACGCCATTCATGCGGGTCAGAACTTACCTGACAAGGGACTTCGCTACCTTAGGACCGTTATAGTTACGGCCGCCGTTTACCGGGGCTTCAATTCAATGCTTTGCCTTACGGCTAACATCTCCTATTGACCTTCCGGCACTGGGCAGGCGTCAGACTCTATACTTCCTCTTACGAGTTTGCAGAGCCCTGTGTTTTTGTTAAACAGTCGGTTGGGCCTCTTTGTTGAAACCTAACAATGCTTTTAAAGTAAACTTTATAACATTATAGGCACCCCTTATCCCGAAGTTACGGGGTCAATTTGCCGAGTTCCTTAATGATAATTATCTCAACGCCTGAGCATACTCTGCTCATCTACCTGTGTCAGTTTGCGGTACGATCACTCAGCAGCTCGCTAGAAGCTTTTCTAGTCAGTGTGGGATCAATCGAATACATCTCTTACTAAGAATTGATGCACCCATCACACTTCAAGGATAGCAGTCTTGCGGATTTGCCTACAAGACTCCTCTTTGTGCTTAGCTTGGCTTCCAATCACCAAGTCAACCTACCCTACTGCGTCACTTCTTCACTCAAACGCTACTAAGTGGTGCAGGAATATTTAGCCTGCTTTCCATCGCCTACTCCAATTGGCCTCGGCTTAGGTATCGACTAACCCTGAGTGGATAAACCGTTCTCACGGAAACCTTAGATTTACGGCGAACAGGAATTTCACCTGTTTTTTCGTTACTTATACCAACATACTCACTTCTGTGATCTCATAATCTGTCCTCACGGTCAAACTTGTATCTATCACAGAACGCTCCCCTACCCCTACAAAAAACACGCAGTTTAATGTAAGCCATAGCTTCGGTAATTCATTTAAGCCCCGTTCGTTCTTCAGCGCAAAAACACTTGACCAGTGAGCTATTACGCTTTCTTTAAAGGATGGCTGCTTCTAAGCCAACCTCCTGGTTGTCTGTGTATCTTCACCTCTTTTACCACTTAATGAATATTTAAGGACCTTAGCTGATGGTCTGGGCTGTTTCCCTCTCGACTATGAAGCTTATCCCCCACAGTCTGACTCCTGTTTTCAAACGTTTCAGCATTCAGAGTTAGTAAAAATCCGGTAAATTACGTCCCCAAGATTTCAACTGTGCTTTACCACCAAAACGAATTCAACAGGGCTATACCTAAATATATTTCGGGGAGAACCAGCTATTTCCCAGTTTGATTGGCCTTTCACCCCTATCCACACCTCATCCGAGCAGTTTTCAACCCACACCGGTTCGGCCCTCCATCTCATGTTACTGAGATTTCAGCCTGGACATGGATAGCTCACTAGGTTTCGGGTCTACCCCATGTTACTAATCGCCCTATTCAGACTTGCTTTCGCTACGGCTCCGCTCTTTCTAAGCTTAACCTTGCAACATATGGTAACTCGTTGGCTCATTATGCAAAAGGTACGTGGTTGCGCATACGTATATATCGCTTCCACCGCTTGTAGACATCTGGTTTCAGTTTCTATTTCACTCCCCTTCCGGGGTTCTTTTCACCTTTCCCTCGCGGTACTTGTGCACTATCGGTCATCAAGATAGTATTTAGCCTTACCCAATGGTCTGGGCAGATTCACACGGAATTTCACGTGCTCCATGTTACTCGGGTGTATAGACTATGCTTCATGTATCAATTCGCTTACAAGGCTGTCACTTTCTATGGCTGTCCTTTCCAGAACAATTCAACTTTGATACACAAACACAACGCAAAAACTGTATTTTTTGCACGCCTATATCCCACAACCCCTAGATCACAACGCACACAGGCTTTAACATGATCTAAGTTTAGGCTCTTTCCCTTTCGCTCACCACTACTGAGGAAATCACTTTGTTTTCTTTTCCTGGCACTACTTAGATGTTTCAGTTCATGCCGTTCACCTTTTTACCCTATGAATTCAGATAAAAATACTCTGATTTTTTCAGAGTGGATTTCTCCATTCGGAAATCTTCGGATCAATGCTTGATTGACAGCTCCCCGAAGCTTTTGGCAGTCTTCCGCCTCCTTCATCGCCTCTTGATGCCAAGGCATCCACCAAATGCCCTTTTAAATTAATCACAAATTTGCTGGTTACCCATTTAGCTTGAGTACTTAATTTACAAAAATTTCAAAGAACACAAGAATAATTTTTTATTACTACTCGTAAATTTAATTTATGAAAATTATACATGAAAAAAACAATTTTGCAAGATTCTGTTTAATGAATTGCCCTACTTGCTATGGAGCTTTGAAGGGCATACCATGCTTAGCATAATAAGCCAAACACAGAGAAATAAAAGGCGCATTCATTACATTTTGCTAGCGAACCAAACATTCTTCGACAAGCTCAGCATGAGCGAATCTATGAAGACTGGTGGAGGCGAGCGGATTCGAACCGCTGACCTTCCGCGTGCAAAACGGACGCTCTACCAACTGAGCTACGCCCCCTTTATTTTTCACCCAAAAACTCATTGAGTTAAAGCACCAAAATTGGTGGGCCTAAGTCGACTCGAACGACTGACCTCCCCGTTATCAGCGGGGTGCTCTAACCACCTGAGCTACAGGCCCAGAATCTAGAGCCCTACCAGCTCTATATAAAAGTCAAACACACCTGTTAAAAAAGAACCGAAGCTCTTTTTATAGGTTCATCTCCCTCGAAAGGAGGTGATCCAGCCGCAGGTTCTCCTACAGCTACCTTGTTACGACTTCACCCCAATCACTCTCCATACCTTAGACATTCGCCTCCCTTACGGGTTGGCTAAAATGTTTTTGGGTACAAACAGCTCTCATGGTGTGACGGGCGGTGTGTACAAGGCCCGAGAACGTATTCACCGCGTCGTTCTGATACGCGATTACTAGCGATTTCAACTTCATGAGGTCGAGTTGCAGACCTCAATCTGAACTTAGATTGGCTTTCTGAGATTAGCTTACTCTTACGAGCTCGCAACTCTTTGTACCAACCATTGTAACACGTGTGTCGCCCTAGGCATAAAGGCCATGAGGACTTGACGTCATCCCCACCTTCCTCCTGGTTTCCCAGGCAGTCCCATCAGAGTGCGTTACTCACGTAACTAGCAACTGACAGCAGGGGTTGCGCTCGTTAGAGGACTTAACCCAACATCTCACGACACGAGCTGACGACAGCCATGCAGCACCTGTGCAATTGTTCTGACCGAAGCCAGAAAGATCGTATTTCTACGACTATCAAAAGCATGTCAAGCCTAGGTAAGGTTCCTCGCGTAGTGTCGAATTAAACCACATGTTCCACCGCTTGTGCGGGCCCCCGTCAATTCCTTTGAGTTTTAGTCTTGCGACCGTAATCCCCAGGCGGATCACTTAACGCGTTAGCTACGACACTAATCCTGTTAAACAGAATTAACGTCCAGTGATCATCGTTTACAGCGTGGACTACCAGGGTATCTAATCCTGTTTGCTCCCCACGCTTTCGTGCATGAACGTCAGGTATGGACCAAGAAGCTGCCTTCGCCATTGGTGTTCCTCTCGAGATCTACGCATTTTACCGCTACTCCGAGAATTCCACTTCTCTCTTCCACCCTCTAGTTCGCCAGTATCACCTGCATACCTTCAGTTAGGCCGAAGAATTTAACAAGTGACTTAACAAACCGTCTGCGCACCCTTTACGCCCAATTAATCCGAATAACGCTTGCACCCCTCGTATTACCGCGGCTGCTGGCACGAAGTTAGCCGGTGCTTTCTCTAGCGGTACCGTCATATCCTGTCTGTATTAGAAACAGGCCTTTCTTCCCGCTTAACAGAAGTTTACAATCCGAAGACCTTCATCCTCCACGCGGCGTCGCTGCGTCAGGCTTTCGCCCATTGCGCAAGATTCCTCACTGCTGCCTCCCGTAGGAGTCTGGACCGTGTCTAAGTTCCAGTGTGACCGTACACCCTCTCAGGCCGGTTAACCATCATTGCCTTGGTGGGCCGTTACCCCGCCAACTAGCTAATAGTACGCAAGCTCATCCTTTAGCGATAGCAAAGAGGCCATCTTTCTCCCCGAAGGGACTTATGCAGTATTAGCCTCGATTTCTCGAGGGTATTCTTCACTAAAGGGTAGATTCTCACGCGTTGCTCACCCGTTCGCCGCTTTACTAACTCCCGAAGGAGCTTTCTCGCTCGACTTGCATGTGTTAGGCACGCCGCCAGCGTTTATTCTGAGCCAGGATCAAACTCTCCATTACAAAATATATAATATATTGTTTTGGACTCTCAAAAGAACTGGTAGGTAATTTGTTTTTCTTATGTATTTCAAAGAAACTTAACTTTTTTCGAAACTTATTTTGATGTTTCGACCGATTTATTTAATCGAAGACAGGTAAAATTATACAGGCATTCATAAGAGAGTCAACACTTTTTTAAAAATATTATTAACTTTTTTTAAGTTGCCCCTCAAAGCTAAATCCATTTTAATTGAAAAAATGAATTTTATAATCTTTGATATGCTGAACTAGTCATGCATATCGCAATTTTGCCACCAGAATCGCCCGAGTACATTTTACTTTGATAAAATATCCCCATAAACGCCACTATTTTCTTCCATTTTTGGTTTTTCTAAGTGTTTTACGGTATATGTGCACTCGCATGAATTCTAAACAGCTGCCGGCCAGAGATTCTCTAAGCCCCTAACTGCCCTTCGAGCCCAAGGGGTAGTAGAAGATAAAGACCTATATATATATAGGATTATAAAATAGCTAATTGGGGCCATATGTCAAAAAAATCAAAAAAACTGCTATAGTGAAATACAGAATAAATGACTCTTTGAGCCCATGCCTTGCCCTTAAAAAAGCTTATTGGCAAGCAAGCTAGGCGCAAACTCAATGCATGAACGGAAAAAAAACAATGCTTTATGATGAATTACAAGAACAGTTGAAAAATTTGGCCCCTGATATCACCATCATCAGAAATTTCTGGGAAAAAGGTCCTCTTGAAAAAAGATTTCAAGATCTTGAACAAGTAACGGTGCAGGAGGATTTCTGGAAAAATCCCCAACAAGCGGAACTTCTTAAAGAGCTTCAGCGAATCAAACAGATGCGGGAAAATTATCTGTATATTACCCGCAGCAATTCAGAAATTGCCGAACTGCTGGACATGTTCAAAGATGATGAGTCGGAATTAAAAAAACTTGCCGGAGAAATTAAAGCGCTCACTAAAGCAGTTGCCGCTTTCAAAATTAACATACTGCTTTCAAAGCCCGAGGATACCTCCGACGCATTTTTAACGATAAATTCTGGTGCTGGCGGCACTGAATCGCAAGATTGGGCGGAGATACTTTTACGCATGTATGTTCGATTTTGTGAGCGAGAAGGATTTGCCGTAGATATGCTCGATTATCAAGCGGGAGAAGGGGCGGGAATAAAATCAGCAACCCTCTTCATTCGCGGCAAAAATGTATATGGCCTTTTAAAAGGCGAACAAGGGATTCATAGATTAGTACGCATTTCTCCTTTTGATGCAAATAAACGCCGGCATACCTCATTTGCTGCCGTCACGGTAGCGCCGGAAGTTCCTGAACAAGAAATTGTGATCGATCCAGGCGATTTGCGCATTGATACCTATCGCTCAGGAGGAGCAGGTGGTCAGCATGTGAATAAGACAGAATCTGCAATCCGTATTACCCATATTCCAAGCGGGGTTGTGGTGCAATGCCAAACTGAACGTTCGCAAGCTCAGAATAAAGAAACTGCCATGAAAATGCTCAAGGCTAAACTTGTGCAAAAGCAAAAAGAAGAACAAGAGGCAAAGCAGGCAAGCATTGAGAAAAAGAAGATCGAATGGGGATCTCAAATTCGTTCATATGTATTGCATCCTTATAAGATGGTCAAAGATCATCGCACTGATTATGAATCCCCACAACCTGATTTAGTACTTGATGGTGCAATTATGGATTTTATTGAGAGCTATTTAATCTGGGCTACTTCTAATCATTAGCTGGGAAAAGCCTTCGATAAAAGATATCGCTCGATTGGCACCTCTCGGGCATGCCGTTCTTGGGCATCCGCACACATTTTTTTAGGAACTTGCAGATCAATGCGAAAGGCTGATTTAGCAAAAATTTCATAGCGTATCCGCTCATATAACTCTTTTTCAACAAAAAGAATATCCGATGGATAGGGAATTTGGCAGGCAATATACGCATACATAAATGCAAGATCAAAAATATTATGATTAATATAATATCCGGCAACTCGCACCAATGGTTCTGCACGGGTAGGGCGCAAAATAAACGCATTCAAATAATGCTGCAGCGCATGCGCCCAATCAGAAGTTCCTAAAGGTATCATTTTCTCGCATAAAACTCCTAATCGGTAATGTGCCATATAATCTTCTTCATCAAACCCTTTCAGCTCAGTGCGCTTCAGATAAAAGTGATATGCACTTTCAAATTCATTTAAACAATCATAGGTTTGTGCCAGATAAAAAATAGTACGAGAATCAGCAGGATTTTTTAGATGCTCATCCAATAAGAGATTTCGATCTCGAAGCCATCTTCTTTTACTTTTTTCTAACCCCTGCGGCTTTTCCGGATATTGCAAATAGATTTCTGGTGGAACCAGTACGGCCCCTTTGCCATCCTCGCGAACTGCCTCATGCACTACTCCCTCAAAGCAGATATTTTTATGAGCACGGATTAAGCGGGCCACATAAAAATCTAATCCGGTTGATAATATTCTAATAAGACATTTAGTAATATCCTCTTGCGCAGCATAGTCAAAACAAAATTTTAGAAGCCCCTGGACATCATTTAAATACCATTCCGCATCTACCATCAGCATAAAAACGGCATTAGGATAGTGTTGTTCTGCTTTACGCAATGCGATATTGCGCGATGTTGAAAAATCGATAAAAGGTTCCTGCTCAATCACATACGTTACATTATATTCTTTGAAAAGTTCCTGCGCCTTTTCCATGGTCGGGCTCCAGGTTTCCTGCCCGGTATCATATACAAAATAGCTGATGTACTGCCCATTTGGATCAGCTTTGCAATACATCTGCAAAGTTTGCCTGATTACAGCCTCTTCATCTTTGACCATAATGACAACCACGAGTAACGGGGCTTTCATAGGCAAAACTGATGCTACTATTTCTAGTGAATAGCATCCAAGCGCAAGCAGGAGACTAGCGCAGTAAAAAAAAGAATTGGTCTTCATTATCGTTAAATCCAGGAGCTTCTTTGAGCGTGTCTATATTTAAAAACGATACCCGATGCCACCACCAAAAATTGCACCACTCACCGATGATTTTAGCGGAACTACCGGGCCGGTTGGCGCAAGCGCAAGTTTTGATTTAACGCGCGCAAAAGAATAATCAATAAACAGATCCAGGAAAAAATTACATGAAAAATTAATATATGCTCCTACTTTTGCAATACCGCCAAATCCCCATTTGGTTATTTTCGGTATCACAAATGCAGAAAGATCATGCGTATGCACACGAATTGGTTGGAATCCCAGACCTATATAGAAATCAGTATTATCAAACCAGCAGGATGGCATAAAATATTTTACTCCAATACCAATCGGCAACAATGAAACTTTGGTAGGAGTTCCTAAGCCGATCGAAAGGCCTTTTTTGCTCAAATAATCCACACTCAAAAATCCATACCAGTGCTCATTGCACTCAGAAAGTTGAACCGTGAGTTCCGGTCCATATAATGCGCCGCCTTTATAAATATGCTTAAAGCGGTAACCGGTCGGTTTAAAATAGGCAGCTTTAAATTCAAGCAATATATCGCGCGCGGTTAGAGTTCCCATAGCAGATATCATAAACAGAAGACTTAATAATTTTTTTGGATCAAACATTGTCTATCCTTTTTTTAACACGGTGCGTTGACAATAACTTCGACGGCAGAAGATGCATCGCCTTGTGAATCAACAGACACCAAATAATAGGTATACGTAACATTGGCTACACGATTATGATCAACAAATTTTAATGCGCTCGTTGCCGGAACAGTTGCAACCAGATCAGTGAGCCCAGCATCACGATATATTTTATATGATACCGGTGCAGTTCCGCTGGTCGGCGCACTCCATGTGAGTATATTTACTAAATCTTGTTGCAAGAGAAATATATCGCTGCTTTGGCATCCGGATGCATTGGCTGGAGGAGAAATGGGAGTGGCAATAAAGACAATTGATACCGAGCTATTGCCCTGATTAGGCACATATCCATATTCACCATTAGAAGTAATAACCATGGTATCTGGCCCATCGAAGGTGGCAGGATTTAAATCGGTTACTTTACCCGTTACAGCATTAGTAGCGATATTAACAACACTCACAGAATTTCCGCCGTAATTTGTTACATAGAGCGTTGAACCATCCAAACTGATAGCCATTCCATAGGGATAAAAAAACGTTGCAGGATTTAAATCGGTTACGAGTCCGGTCTGCGTATTAGTTGCCGTATCAACCACGCTTACGGTATTTCCATAAAAATTGGAAACATACAGCTTTGATCCATCAGCGGTGATTGCCATTGCATACGGATAATTGAATGTTCCGCTCGCAACCGAACCACTAACCGTATTATTAGTGATATCCAATATATAAACACCATTGTAATAGGTGCTCACGTAGGCATGCGTACCATCAGGCGTAATAATAATATTGGTTGAGTAAGGGTTAGGCAAAACAATATTTTGGGTGGTTGCATTGGTAGTAAGATCTACCACCGTTATATTTGCATTGTTTCCATTAGCAACATAGCCCGTCGTTCCAGCGGCCGTCACTGCCATATACAATGGATCATCCAAAGCAGCTGCCGTTGTATTTATTACTCCGGTTACTGTGTGAGTTGCCGTATCTATAATACTGATGCTATTGTTGGAAGAGTTTATCACATAGGCAATTTCCCCATTAGGCACAAATGATATTCCGTAAGGATTATGAATAGTGCCTGTATCTGTTACTATTCCCGTTACGGTATTAGTTGCAAGATCAACAATGCTCACCGTGCTGCTTGCATAATTAGCAACATACATCGTCTGCCCGTTGGGGAAAATAGCTGCGTTGCTGGGCTCATTAAATGTAGCAGGATTTTCATCCGTCACTATCCCAATAACGGTATTGGGATTGGTTGCAAATGAATGCCCGCTCACGCAGAGTAGCACGAGCACTAAGTCATAGTAATTTTTCAGAATCTTTTGAAACATTCAGTGAAACTCCTTAATTATTAGGACTAAACCTAAAATAGTCTTCATTAAAATGTAAATATTTAAATTTTTAAGCGCTTGGGCATGCACTGTTTACCACAACCTCCACTGCAGTAGAAACATCCGCCTGCGCATCAACTGATACGATATAATAGGTATACGTAACATTGGCTACACGATTATGATCTACAAATTTTAATACGCTCGTTGCAGGAACCGTTGCAACCAAGTTAGTTAATCCAGCATCACGATATATTTTATATGATACCGGTGCAGTTCCGCTGGTCGGCGCGCTCCAGGTAAGTATGTTTACTAAATCTTGTTGGAGTAAAAACGTGTCGCTGCTTTGGCAGCCTGATGCATTGGTAGGCGGTAAGATCGGCGTGGATATATATACAATTGATACCGTACCGCTATTTGCATTAAGAACATAGCCATATGCGCCATTAGGAGTCACTATCATATCAAGGGGACCATGAAATGTCGGTGGATTTAAATCGGTTATGATACCGGTCACCGTATTAGTTGCCGTATCAACAATACTCACTGATTCACCCGCATCATTAACCACATATAATGTTGAACCATCAGGGGTAATAGCGAGCGCAAAGGGATAGTTGAAGGTAGCCGGGTTCAAATCAGTCACCGTCCCTGTTTGCGCATTGGTAGCAACATCAACAATGCTCACCGAATTCAAACTAGAATTAGCAATATATAAGGTTGATCCATTAGGAGTTATTGCGGAGCCAAATGGGGCAGCAAAAGTTCCGGTCACCGCTCCAATAACGGTATTATTGGTGAGATCGATTGCATAGAGATTCCCGCTATACAGATTTGCATATGCCTTAGTGCCATCGGGGGTAATCGCAATGCTGGTAACTTCACTATTAGTAATCGGCAATGTAATATTTTGAGTGGTTGCATTCGTAAGAAGATCGACGACAGTTATATAGGTGCCCCCCGCAACATATCCGTAGTTCCCATTGGGAGTTATTTCCATATTAAAAGGGCTATCCAAAGCAGCTGCCGTCGTGCTTATGGTTCCGGTTACGGTGTTGGTAGCAGTATTTATAATACTAATACTATACGGACTGCCGGAATTCATTACATAAGCAGTTTGCCCATTAGGAGTAAAAACCACGCCATAGTTGTCATGAAATGCACTAAGCGAATCATTAACCAAACCTGTTACGGTGTTTGTTGCAACATCAACAACAGATACCGTACCATTACCGAGATTAGAAACATATATTTTTTGCCCATCAGGCGAGATTGCTAGAAAATACGGGCTGTCTATAGTAGCAGGATTTTCATCCGTCACTATCCCAATAACGGTATTGGGATTGGTCGCAAATGCATGCCCGCTCACACTAAGAAGCGCGAACAATAAGGCATAGTAACTTTTCAACATCTTTTGAAACATTATTGAAACTCCTTAATTCTTAGGACTAAAAGTAAAATACTCTTATGCAAAATGTAAACATTTTAATGTTGCATAGTTGGGCAATTATTACTTGCAACAACTTCTACCGCACTAGAAACATTTCCCTGGGCATCAACAGAAACAACGTAATAGGTATAGGTAACATGTGCAACGCCATTATGTTGAACATATCTCAAAGATCCGTTTGCTGGAACAGTTGCAAGAAGATTTGTCAAAGCCGCATCAGTATATATCTTGTATGATGCCGGTGCAGTTCCCGTGCTCGGCGCATTCCACGTGAGTATCGTAACTAAATCTTCTTGCAAAAGAAATACATCTTTTGAATTACATCCAGTAACATTTGTCGGCGGCAAGACCGGACCAGCATAAAAAGATGCATACGCATTTGAATCATTAGAGTCTAACCAGGTTGCAACAAAACCAACCGAGTTGGCGCTCAAGCCCACTGGGCCACCAATTGTGGTAGATTCTGTCTCAAGAATAGAACACAAAGGGGTCATATTAAATTCATTGTTGCTTGAGAATGTCCAGAAAGGAGATCCCGCGCTCCCTTGACTCGCGCCAATAACCCAGGCTGACATAAACCCACCTTGATTAGCTGCGATCCATGGACCGGCATCCGGATTATTGTTTGTATCTAAAAATAATGAAAATGTTGCCCAATTCGAAGGAATAGTAGCAGCTGAAAACACCGTTACGCCATTGCCAATATTAGCGCGCCCGACGTTAATAAAATATCCATTCAGCTGAGCTACAACCTGAGCACTCTCAAAAAAACCTACGGCAACAATGGGATAAACCGTGGTTGCCGAGAAAGGATTAATTGTTTCAAAGTAAGCTGAATCGGTTCCAAGAGTTTGTATAATCCACGTGAGCATACAACTACTGCCTGCAACCGCTGCGCCCACAAATCCTCTGCCAGTTTGCGAGTTTTGATTTTGACTATACACTGAGCCATCGTTAGTAACTTGAGTTGGCGCACTCCAGGCTGCCGTCCCGGTTGAAAAACTTATATACGCATTATTATCAGCACCTATCATGGTGGCAACAAAACCTGATGATCCCCCGGCCACATACACATCAGAATTGGCATTCAAAGCTAATGTATTAGGATTTATTGGCAGAGGGGCACCCCAACTTATGCCATTATTAGCAGAAAAACTTGAAAAGGCATTATTAGAGCTATCGATCCATGTCACCACAAATCCGGTTGAATTGGCCGCCACAAAAACATCTGAAGAAGCAGCAACATTGCCTTCAGCAGGAGTGATTAAACCAGTTTGCCATGTAAGCCCATCAGTTGAAAAGCTATAATGAGCATTGTTAGAAGAATCTGCCCACACGGCCATAAACCCGGCTGAATTTGCAGCAGAAAATATATTACTGGTTATCGTACTAGAATTGCTTAAATTAACTGGCGCACTCCAAGGAGTAATAGTAGGGCATGATGCACCTACCATTGATGGGAGAACTAGACCAAGTATAAAAATAGTGTTTTTTATGAAAATAGATTTTACGCTTTTACGGAATAGGATTATTTCAAGCATTCTTACAAACTCCTTGATTAATAATAATTGCTATTCCTGAAACTAAAATATCTGTAATCAAATGTAAACAATTCCTTTCTCGTCAAATTTACAGAGTCAGAAGAAGTTAAAACAAGAAGTAGTATGGCTCCAAAGAATTAAGAAAAAAGCTAATCCAGTCGTAAGAATTAATAGAAATATTCTATATTAACATACAGCTGTTTTTGTTCAGCAGTATTATTCGTATAATAGGATGGTGGCAACCTGATTTGCAGGAATATGGGAAGCCCCTATAACATTCTTTGCGATATTATAAACCGTTGGAGGTCCGATGATTAAGTTATCAACGGGACTTACCGAAATTTCAACGGCGGTGGGAGTAGCGGCCAAAAAACTATTGGTTGTTGCGGTTTCGAAGGTAATAGTATTCTGAGTACTATCGATAGCAATTATTCTTCCACATTCATTACTATGAGTTCCATCATTCAAGGCAACGTTAAAACCGATCGCCACATTTTGAATTACCGATGCAGAAACAGAAGCTGTTGTTGCACCAACACTCACATCACTGATGAGCGAACCGATTTCTAAATCTTCTACCCAATAAATACTTATTGCATCTCCCGTATGCTCATCGCTCGTTTGAAAATATAAATTTATTAATGAAATATTAAACGGCCATGATTTGGCAATGGATGTGGTCACACCCGGGCCCGTTGCTGCATTAAGCACGATAGTTTCTGTCTTGAACCATCCTCCGGTCGGCACCGTTTCTTGTTGAATAGATGTTACCGATGGTGCTCGTTGATCTATGATAGAAATACTATTGGGATTAATAGTATGCGCAGTATTATTAGGGCAGGTTGTTGGCGCTACGGTATTCCATTCATACACATTTTGCCCCTCAGTAATACAATAAATACGATAGTTGTAAATGGTTGCAGCAGGATCGGCCATTGCTGGCAGCGGGCATACATTAAAAATAAGGAGATAATAGAATCTCTTCATCCTTTTTCCTTTCATTAATTTTTATACTACAAAATTTTAATTTGTAGAAACCTTATCTATGCGCACAGTAGTATATAATTCATAGTCCCCCAGACCTGTAGCAATTCCAAATCCATCTCCTGTTTTTGTAATCGTGCACATATGTTGCACTTCAAAAACACTCGTTTGGCTGAGCACTATTTTGCCCAGAATCAGCGAGCTCGTCTGCGATCCAGTATTAGCGTTTGAAAATGAGCTGGTGCCCCAAAGCGCTGTGCTATTGCTCGTTATATTTTGCAAACGGGCCTGATGCGCGCCAACTTGATATCCGGGTGCGGCAATCTGAATTGAATAGGTTCCTGGGCCCAGCGTGAATTGATTGTTAGAAAGCGTAATGCCGATCGCATCATTAATAGTAGTTAAATTTCTCGTTTGCCATGCACCGGCGGTAAATGTTCCACTATTAGTGCCCACGCTTTGCTGTTCATAGATTTCTGTGCTGGCAGCAGCGCCATTTGTTTGGGGCAGAGTTATTACTCCATTAACGCCAAATAAAGGATTAAGAACCCCTGCACTGGTAAATTCCGCTACTAAAAAAGCAGAATCAACATAGCCAACAACAATAACGTTTGCGCTGCTCGCTACTGCACCCGCTAATCCCACCGTCACAGCGCCCTTGGAAAGAGTAGCATAGCCGTTTATGTTAAACGTAGTATCAAGAATGCCAGCACTTGTATATCGCGCAAGAAGCAATTGATTATCAGCCGACCCGATAATAAGACAATTACCATTGGCATCAAGAGCAAGCCCATATCCTGCTTGAGACTTCTGCCCGATGGTTGTTGTTGTAACAACCCCATTGGTGCCAAACGAACTATTAGGAGTACCATCGGTTTTAAAACTCAAAATACACAAGGCGGTATCAGAATTGCCCGCAATCAAAATAGTTCCATCAGATTGGATAGCAATTGCATATGCTTGGCAAATGGCTCCTATTTGAGTAGTGATTACGCCCGGTTGTGAACCAGTGCTATTAAAAGTGGTATCCAACGATCCATTAGTAGTAAAACGCGCAACTGCAAACTCATCACCGGCGCCAAATGATGCCCAGCCGGTAACTACAATATTGCCGTCAGCCGGTTGCACCGCAAGTGCATTTACCTTACTGCGGTATCCAATCGGGACTGTGGCAATACCCGGAATTGATCCGGCACTATTAAACGTGGCATCGAGCGCTCCGCTGGCAGTATACCGCGCAACAAAGAATTGAGGAATCATATTAATCGTAACAGAACCGGCAATAAGAATATTTTCTTGCGCATCAAGAGTAACAGCATTGCCGCTCATTCCTATTCCCATTGCAGTGGTTACAATACCATTAGTTCCAAAGCTCGTATCTGGTGAGCCATCAGTATTATACCGCATGAGCAGAGCCTGAACAGTTCCGTTTAATAGAGTATTACCAACCACAATAATTTGCCCATTCGATTGGAGAGCAACTGCAAGTACCGTAGTGCTTGAGCCTGCAAGCGCGGTAACAATTCCACTGCTATTAAAGGTGGTATCCAATATTCCTTGGGATGTGTAGCGCGCCAAAGCGGAATAATTTACACTGCCTATAAGGGTAGTTCCAGCCGCAACAATACTGCCATCAGTCTGGAGCGCACAAGCGCTCCAGTTACCTTGCGTAATTGTCGAAACAGCGTTTAGTGATGCAGAATACGGTAAAAAAATAACACAAAATATAATCAGTAATTTATTCATATTTAATTGCATACTGTTTTCTCCGTATTCTGCACTTGCTCAAAAATCACTCACCAGGTAATTATGTACCAATTGCCAGATAATTGAAAGGAACATTCACCGCACTCACCACCGTCGCGGTTGTTGCAGTTACAGAATTTGTTCCCAGCGCATTAATCACCCCATTAATCGAGGTTAAAAAGATCTGTGGGGGATTTGCAAATCCAGCATTTGTATAATCTATGGTTGTTGAACCGAGAACCCCTGAAGTTCCGGTCCCCCAATATATTTTTACCAAAGAGCCAAGTGAACTGCCGACCACATTAAGTGGTGCAGCGTCATTATTAAATACTACATTGCCTGATGCAACAATTTCACCCGTTATTGCCGCGCCGCCACCTGCAATGGTTAATCCAACCGCCGAAGAAGAAGGAGTTGCTATAGTTACGCTGCCACTTTGATTAATAGAAAGTGCTCCTACCCCATTCGTGCTTAAAGTTAATGAATTTCCCGTTGCAGATAATCCAACATTGGTATTACCGCTGAATTGCAATGAAGGATTTGCAGCACTGCCGGCAGGCAGAACTAATGATCCACTCATCGTGTCGCCAGCCCTGAGAATATTATTTGAAGAACTTCCAACAACGTTGCCAACAAATCCAGAGGCCGTAATAGTTCCTGCGCTAAAATTGCCCAACGCATCGCGTGCAACAATTGCACTCGCGGTATTAGTAGATGTTGCGGTAGTTGCCGCATTTAAAACTAAACCCGGCGTTGAAAGAGTTGCCAACTTAGAATTGGCAATCGCCGCATTCGCACTAATATCAGTATTTTGTATTGAACCCATTAAATTCAATTTGCTATACTCAATGCCCGCATCAGAAGCTATGTTGATATCCGTTAATCCATAAATATCCGGAGCAACTGAGGTATTAGGGAAGCTCACATATCCGCTTCCACTCGTGCCGAAACTGCTATCCAATGCGCCATTTGGAGTAATCCTTGCCAGCACCGCATTGTTATCTGAAGTACCTGCAACCAAAATATTTCCGCTGCTATCAATGGTCAGCGCTTGCGCTTCAGAATAGCCGCCGATTGAAAGCACTAAAACACCCGGAATAGAACCGCTGCTATTAAAACTCGTATCAAGTACTCCACTCGGCGTGTAGCGTGCAAGCGCGCATTGGGTTGTCGAATTGCTGGTGGTAAACCCAGCTACCACAATTGCACCATTCGGTTGTATGGCCACCGCATTAATTTGATCATTAGACCCAATCACCGTCTCTATCGTTCCGGGGAATGTGCCTCCACTATTAAAAGTGGTATCCAATACTCCACTTGAAGTATACCGCGCCAATGCAAACGCATTATCCGCAGCTCCGCCTGCAACAATATTTCCACTCGAATCGAGAGCAATCCCATAGGCAATTGCATTCGCCCCCACTTGCGTTAAAACCGTACCTGGTATGGCACCAGATGCATTAAAGGTGGTATCGAGCGCCCCGGTAGTAGCATTATAGCGAGCAATGGCAAAATTGCTGGCACCCACAAGAACCGAATAACCACCTAAAAGAATTTGTCCATTGGGCTGCAGTGCAATTGCAAAAGCATCTGCACGCTCATTAATCGGTGTAGAAACGTAACCAACTGAATTAAAGGTGGTATCAAGAATTCCGGCAGGAGTATATCGCGCGAGCGCAAATTGAGGAGTTCCACTGATTACAGCAACCCCACCTACTAAAAAGTTGCCATTCCCATCAAGTGCAATAGCATTTGCGCTACACCCTCCCCCGATGAGCGTGGTGTTAGTGCCCGGCACCGATCCACCACTATTAAATGAGGTATCAAGCACTCCCGCTGAAGTAATTTGCGCAATCGCAAAACTGGTACCCACTGATGGCTCAGCATATCCGGCAAGCACCGCTTCATTATCACTTAATAACACCATTCCATTCGCCTGGGAAGTCGGGGTTCCGAGCGTAACGGCGAAATATCCGGCGGTTCCATAGGCGCCATCAACACCGCCAGTCGCAGTAAAATGGGCAGTCATAAATTGGTTCACATTATTAAGAATAACATAACCGCCAACCAGTATTGTTCCATCAGTTTGTATAGCAACAGATTGAATCTGCGCGGCTGAAACTCCTTGCGTTGCTTTGAGTGAGTGTATCATTAACAAAGAAAGAGCTAAAAAAGATAATTTCTGAAGAATATGATTCACGTGGCATCCTTTATTTTAGGTGAGGGAAATACTACATTCCTACTACGATATAATTAAATGGCACATTAAGAGCCGCAACACTGGTAATTGTTGCTGAACTACTGCTTACATTATTTATCGTTATGAGCGCATTACTGCCATTAAGCGCATTCGCACAAATCACGGGCGGGTTAGCAAATCCTGCATCACTATAATCGATGGTTACTGATCCTGATAATCCGGTAGTATCCGTTCCGGTAAATAATTTTACTGCAGGGCCTTGCGTGCTGCCCACCACATTCAATGGTGTTGATTGCGTGTTAAAAAGAAGATTGCCTGAATTTGAAATATCCCCTCCGATGGTTGCTCCGCCCTCTTGAATAGATAAGGCAGAACCAGAAAAGGGCGCGTTGATTGTCACCGATCCATTATCATCAATCAAAATCCGTTGAGCACCGTCAGTAGTTATGGAGATACTATTTTGCTGTGCAGAAAATCCGGTCTGATCATTTTCGGCAAATTGTAACGAAGGTATTTGCGCCGACCCGGGCTGCACAATAAGGGTGCCTAACATCGTATCACCATTCTTAAGCAAATTTTGTGAAGCGGCACCTTGCACATTCCCAAGCAAAGTAGCAGAAATTACATTCGCACTAAAATTGCCCAACGTATCTCGCATCACAATTCCGTTAGGAATCGTAAATGAAGTTGCCGAGGTTGCACGATTATCTATTTTTCCGGGGCTTGCAATAGTTTGCAATTTTGAATCATCGATCAAAGCAGCAGAACTAATATCACTATTGATAATACTGCTCGCAAGATTTAATTTAGAGTATGAAATCGCTGCATCGGCAGCAATATTTACATCAGCCAGGCCCATAAGATCAGGCGCATCATTGGCTATGGGAAAAATAAGAATTCCATTATTTCCAAATAATGCATCCAGCATACCGCTTGCGGTATACCGTGCAATCACCGCTCCTTCATCGCAAAACCCGCAGACCACTATCGCGCCATCATTTTGAATAGCTAAAGAATTGGCAGCCGCGTGTTGACCAATCTGAGTAGTCACAATCCCGCCAGTTCCAAAGCTGGTATCCAATAATCCTTCAGCCGTATACCGCATGATGCTCAAGGCAGTATCGGAATATCCAACCGCAACAAGAGATCCATCTGCTTGAAGTGCGCAATCATTAATTTGACTCGAGCTGCCGATTGAGGTGGTTACTATTCCATTCACTCCAAAATTAACATCAAGACTTCCGGTCGGCGTATAACGTACCAGCGCCGATTGATTATTACTTACCCCTGCGCATACGATATAATTATTAGGCAAACTCAGTAACGAATAGGCGCATGAATCAGAGCCAAGGGGTGTCACAATAGTTCCTACTGAACCCAAACTCGTATCAATTGATCCATCTTCATGAAATCGAATCAGCGCAAACTCGCGGATGCCTGAGGGGTTAATGGCATATCCTGCTGCCAGAATTTTACCGGAAGTTTGCAATGCAATATCATAAGAACCGGCATTGCCAAAAATTCTTTTCATGGCGATTCCGGTCAATCCAAATGCTGAATCATACGTTCCATCCGGATTATATCGCGCAATAATGGTAAGCGGTGCACCACCAACTATGGCAATACCCGCTGCAACATACTTGCCTTGAGCATCGATTGCAACACTATTGAGTACCGCGCCGGTTCCAATCGAACGAATTAGCAATCCATTTCCGTTAAAAGTGTTTGAAAAGGTGCCATTGTTGTTATAGCAGGCAATTGCAAACTCTTCCATCGCATCAATTTCTGCGCCCCCAACAAGCACCATCTGATTAGTAGTCAAACACATCGAGAGCGCTTGTGCAGCCGGGCCAACCCGATTAATCAGATATCCATAGTTTCCATAACTAAAATCACGAGTACCAAATGGATTAACGCGTGCAGACAAAACCGAGGTCACGCCATTTGCTGTTACCGATCCGGCTGCATGTATAAAGCCGTTGCCATCGATTGCAACACTCGAGAACTGCGCCCGCGAAACTCCCGGAGTTGGTATTACCGTGCTAGCGCACGGTAATAAAAAGACTATCAATAAAGAGGCTTGTTTCATACTATTTTCACTCCTTTTTTTAATAAACACCAACCGTTACCACCACATCACCCGTTTGCGCATTTTCACTACTAAAAACTGCAAGAGAAAAATCATTATTTGCAAGAAAGGTGGCTGAGGTAGTGAGTAACGTTGCATCAGTGGTATTATCAGTCAATGTGATGGTTAAGGGTGTATTGTTGCCATTCACGAGTAACGTAAACGTTGTCGATTCACCGGTTCCGGGTGGCGTGATCGCATGAACACTCATCGCATACGCAAGTCCTTTTTGAAAAAGATGCAGCAATACCGGAAACTCTGTTGCTTCACCAGTGCCTGGTCTTAAATAAAAAATTACTTCAGTTGGCCCGATCGGACTATCCGGTTCAGCCCATGTAAAGGTTTCGGGAAAAAGCAAATTAGTAAATCCTAATAGGTTGGCCGTTGAATTAATTAAATAGAGCGCAGTAATTTGTAATGTTCCTGCAGTACGTGAGATATCGGCCGTTTGTCCGCCTGAAGCACCCGAACCCACCCCTAAGATCGCACCGGGATTATTAACCTCCAAGCCAATACTATTATTACCAAAAACCTCGCCTACTGAGCTGATAACTTCAATTATCGAGGGACTATCAACATACACCCAACGCGCAGGCCGCCCCGTTCCGCTTACCATTATGGCAGTCACACCCCCAAAAATTACATCTTCGCTGCTCAAATCAGCATCACCCGTAAAGTGAATCCCATAAACGGGCGATGTTCCGGCACCGGCATACGTAGCATTAATGGTAATATTTACATTATAAAGGGTGATTCCTACTTGCGGTAAGTGTCCGGGATGAACTACTGCGCGCATTTGCACATCTTCTGCTGAAGACATGATTAAGGTTGCCTGTTGAAGCACCCCTCCTTCTCCAATAGTAACCAAATCAGTCGGTTGCGTAACATTAAGCGCTTGTATAATCACGGCGGCATGAGAAATTCCGGTCACAACTACTCCTGCCGGAATAGTTATTGTTTCATTATACGTTCCGGGACCAATCCAAACCACATTTCCAGGCGATACGGCCGCAAGCGCTGCGCCAATTGTTAAAAACGGAGAACCGCCAACCTTTGCCGTGGCATCGCAACCATATTCTTGATCAACGCGCGCGGTATTGCCAAAAAAAACATTTCCCAATCCAAAAACATTCAAACCGCAAAATGAAGGAGAGCCTGCCGTAGCACACGTTCGTAACTGCAACGCTCTTGCATGCGAGTGAATCCTGAGAGAACTGAAAAGAAAGCATACGATGACCGATACCGATGCAATCTGAAAAATATCCGAGAGTAGATACAAACGATTCATTACCTAAATTCCTTACGCTATTTTTATAATATTTATTGTGAAACTTGGCTTTGTGGTTCCACTGCCATTGCCAGAAAGTATCTGATTGGTAGCAGCTGTTCCGGTTAATTGGAATACAATCGTATCTCCTGAAGCAAGTACTACCATAAATTCTTGCTCTGCAATATAGTGTTGGTTAAGTAACGTTCCGAAGGTTATTGAAGTTTGGCTACCGGGTACCTCAGTCCCATTATGCAATACGTTGAATGACATCGTGCTAGTTGCGGCTGTGCCACTGCTATTATTGCATAAGCCTGCATAATTTATTAAATAGGTGCCCGCTTGCGCACAGGTAAACGTAGAAGTACTGGTAGTATGGGTCCAGCCATTAATAGTGCCATTGGTGCTCAGCGTAATTGGCTGAAAAGTACCGGCCGTTCCAACGCTTTGAGTGGTGGTATCATAGGCATTCACATAGTTAGCGGTTGTAGGAACCGCAAATGCTGTTCCGGTTGATCCGAGTTGTGATGTGGTTCCAATAATCACAACCTCAGCCGGTGTTCCAGTTGGATTTACATTAACAATCCCGGCAATATAACAGGTTGATTGTTGCGCCGCCCCCGTTCCACTCGTGCCGATTCGAATGGTATTATTGTCTCCGGCAACCCCAGCATTGGCAATTAAAACATTATTGCTCTCGTTGGATGTAAGGCTTTCACCCGCCTGGAACCCAAGCGCGACATTATACGCACCTGAATTATTAAAGAAGAGTGCATTGTAGCCCACGGCAGTATTATATTGCACAAATTGACTTCCTGAGCGCGTTAAATTATTCATCGCATTATAGCCAATGGCGATATTATTGCTGCCGCTTGCATTTTGCATTGCTTGGAATCCAAGCGCATAATTGCCTGAGCCGTTCAAGTTTGATGCCGAATTATATCCAATGCAAACATTAAAATTTGATCCTTTGGCCGCATTTTGCATTGAAGTGGTGCCTATTGCAATAGTTTCTTGCACGGCATCGGGATTTTGCAATGCTTGATATCCAAGCGCAACACACTGGAGTGATCCGACCGAACCTTGCATAGTTTGATATCCAAGCGTTGTATTACCGTAAGAGTTATTTGCACTCGCCAGAGATTGGTATCCCCCACAAGTGTTCTGAGTACCGGTGATATTGGTATTTAATGCTTGATATCCCAAAGCAACATTAGCAGTTCCAATGGTGTTACTGAAAAGCGCCTGAGAACCAACGGCAGTATTTTGCGATACTATGGAATTATACAGAGCTTCATACCCCACCGCAGTATTATCCGAGCCGGTAGAATAAAATAACGTCTCAGCACCCATTGCCGTATTTTGATTACCCACAGTATTTAAGTTTAATGCTTGATAGCCAACTGCAGAATTATTATTTCCGGTGGTATTAAAAAATGCTGCACCAATACCAAAGGCAGAATTTTGGTTGCCAATCGTATTGGCCATTAATGTCGAGGCGCCTACGGCACAATTATTGCTACCAATGGTATTTACTAATAGTGCTGCCGCCCCAACCGCCGTATTATAAAGGCCTGTTGTATTCGCTTGTAAAGAAGATGTACCAACTGCGGTGTTTTGCAAACCACTGGTATTTGCAAGCAATGAGTTATAGCCGAGAGCGGTATTGAACCATCCGAAGGTATTAGCCGCTAATGCATTATTTCCGACCGCAACATTTTGAACCCCGGTAAGATTCGCATTTAATGCTTTATAACCGATACCCACATTACCCGTTCCGCTCGTGTTTAATGCCAAGGCTTGAGAACCCACGGCAGTATTTTGCGAAACAAGATTAGCGTTTAATGCAAGGTAACCCACAGCAGTATTATCACTGCCGGTAGCGCTTAACTGCGATGCTTTGCAGCCAACAGCCGTATCTTGAATCCCGGTTGTATTATCTTGCATTGCATTTTCACCGACTGCCGTATCACTGGAACCATTCGCAACGGGGTTGGTGTTATCCCCGACTGATAAATTACACGTTCCTGAGGCACTGCTAACGCCAGCACCGGTGGCGCCGGTAGCTCCCGTAGAGCCGACCGATCCGGTTGCACCGGTGCTTCCCGTTGATCCGGTAGAACCGGTAGAGCCGGCACCTGTTGCCCCAGTGGATCCGGTTGACCCAGTTTGACCTGTACTTCCGGTAGAACCTGTTGCTCCAGTAGAACCCGTACTTCCAGTGAATCCTGTAGAGCCTGTATTTCCAGTAGATCCCGTTGACCCTGTCGAGCCCGTAGATCCCGTTGAGCCAGTTTGTCCAGTTGAACCGGTGCTTCCTGTTGAACCGGTATTTCCGGTGGAACCAGTTTGCCCTGTTGAGCCAGTTTGACCCGTGCTTCCAGTTGAACCCGTTGATCCTGTACTTCCGGTAGAGCCGGTTGATCCTGTCGAACCTGTTTGGCCGGTCGAGCCGGTATTTCCAGTAGAACCTGTTGATCCGGTTGAACCGGTTGAACCGGTGGAACCTGTTTGGCCAGTGGAACCTGTAGAGCCTGTATTTCCAGTAGAACCAGTTGACCCTGTCGAGCCCGTAGATCCCGTTGAGCCAGTTTGTCCAGTTGATCCGGTGGTTCCGGTGCTACCAGTTGAACCGGTGCTTCCTGTCGAACCGGTGTTTCCGGTGGAACCAGTTTGCCCTGTTGAGCCAGTTTGACCCGTGCTTCCAGTTGAACCCGTTGATCCTGTACTTCCGGTAGATCCAGTTGATCCTGTGGAACCTGTTTGGCCGGTCGAGCCGGTATTTCCAGTAGAACCTGTTGATCCGGTTGAACCGGTTGAACCGGTGGAACCTGTTTGGCCAGTGGAACCTGTAGAGCCTGTATTTCCAGTAGAACCAGTTGACCCTGTCGAGCCCGTAGATCCCGTTGAGCCAGTTTGTCCAGTTGAACCGGTGCTTCCTGTTGAACCGGTATTTCCGGTGGAACCAGTTTGCCCTGTTGAGCCAGTTTGACCCGTGCTTCCAGTTGAACCCGTTGATCCTGTACTTCCGGTAGAGCCGGTTGATCCTGTCGAACCTGTTTGGCCGGTCGAGCCGGTATTTCCAGTAGAACCTGTTGATCCGGTTGAACCGGTTGAACCGGTGGAACCTGTTTGGCCAGTGGAACCTGTAGAGCCTGTATTTCCAGTAGAACCAGTTGACCCTGTCGAGCCCGTAGATCCCGTTGAGCCAGTTTGTCCAGTTGATCCGGTGGTTCCGGTGCTACCAGTTGAACCGGTGCTTCCTGTCGAACCGGTATTTCCGGTGGAACCAGTTTGCCCTGTTGCGCCAGTTTGACCCGTGCTTCCAGTTGAACCCGTTGATCCTGTACTTCCGGTAGATCCGGTTGATCCTGTCGAACCTGTTTGGCCGGTCGAGCCTGTATTTCCAGTAGAACCTGTTGATCCGCTTGAACCCGTTGAGCCTGTTGAGCCGGTGAATCCGGTCGAGCCGGTTGTTCCAGTAGATCCGGTACTTCCAGTAGAACCAGTACTCCCTGTTGATCCGGTAAATCCAGTAGATCCGTTTGGCCTGTTGATCCGGTAGATCCTGTACTACCCGTTGAACCAGCCCCGGTTGCCCCTGTTTGTCCTGTGGAACCGGTTGAGCCGGTTGAGCCTGTGCTACCTGTAGAACCGGTTGTACCAGTCGAGCCAGTTGATCCAGCTCCGGTGGCCCCCGTTGAACCAGTCGATCCTGTCGACCCAGTCGGGCCAGTCTGCCCAGTTGCTCCGGTACCGCCCCCTATGGGGCCCGTTGGTCCAGTATTTCCCGTAGAACCAACACTGCCGGTTGACCCGGTAGATCCCGTTGAACCGGCTCCGGTTGCTCCGGTACTTCCGGTTGATCCTGTATTGCCGGTTGATCCTGTGAATCCGGTCGAACCGGTGGTGCCCGTTGAACCAGTTGATCCTGTTCCGGTAGCTCCTGTTGAACCGGTACTTCCGGTAGAGCCAGTTGACCGCTGGATCCGGTTTGCCCGGTGGATCCGGTAGCCCCTGTTGATCCAGTGCTACCGGTAGATCCAGTTGAACCAGTGGAACCGGTAGAACCAGTATTATCCCGTAAATCCTGTTGAACCTGTTTGTCCGGTGGAACCAGACGAACCGGTACTTCCTGTGGATCCTGTTGCTTCCCGTTGAACCTGTATTTCCCGTAGAACCAGTTGTCCTGTTGATCCAGTTGCCTGTGGAGCCCGTTTGACCAGTGGATCCGGTCGAACCGGTAGAACCTGTCGATCCTGTAAATCCAGTTGAGCCTGTTGACCCGTTGAACCTGTTTCCAGTTGAACCAGTTTGCCCGGTACTACCGGTAGATCCGGTTGAGCCAGTAGAACCTGTAGCTCCGGTTGAACCTGTATTACCCGTAGATCCAGTTGAACCAGTTGATCCCGTGCTTCCTGTTGAACCGGTGCTTCCCGTTGAACCAGTTTGTCCAGTGCCACCGGTAGATCCGGTAAATCCGGTAGAACCTGTACCACCAGTTGAACCCGTACTTCCTGTTGAACCTGTTTGGCCGGTAGAGCCGGTAGATCCGGTACTTCCTGTGGATCCAGTTGATCCGGTAGCACCAGTTTGTCCCGTTGATCCAGTTTGCCCTGTGGAGCCCGTTTGACCAGTGGATCCGGTCGAACCTGTAGAACCGGTAGATCCGGTAAATCCGGTAGATCCTGTTACTCCCCGTAGAACCCGTACTTCCAGTTGAACCAGTTTGCCCCGTGCCACCGGTAGATCCGGTTGATCCCGTCGAACCCGTGCTGCCCGTTGATCCGGTATCGCCTGTTGAACCTGTGGAACCGGTACTTCCCGTGCTTCCGGTTGAACCAGTTGAGCCCGTCGAGCCAGTATTACCTGTTGAACCCGTTTGCCCCGTACTACCAGTTGACCCCGTAGAACCTGTTGAACCCGTTTGACCAGTGCTTCCGGTAGAGCCTGTCGAACCGGTTGACCCTGTGCTCCCTGTTGATCCGGTAGCGCCTGAAGAACCGGTGGATCCGGTAGAGCCAGTTTGACCAGTCGATCCCGTTTGCCCGGTGGATCCGGTACTACCCGTAGATCCGGTTGATCCAGTAGAACCGGTCGAACCAGTATTCCCGGTCGATCCTGTTGAACCCGTTTGACCGGTAGAACCGGTCGATCCAGTACTTCCTGACGATCCTGTGTTCCGGTTGAACCTGTACTGACCTGTTGCTCCCGTTGATCCTGTGCTTCCGATGCTTCCCGTTGAGCCCGTGCTCCCTGTAGAACCGCTACTTCCGGTAAATCCTGTTGAACCTGTTTGTCCGGTGGAACCACTCGATCCGGTACTGCCAGTTGAGCCCGTGCTACCAGTAGAACCTGTTGAGCCGGTAATTCCCGTTGAACCCGTATTACCTGTTGAGCCGGTTGATCCAGTGGAACCTGTAAATCCTGTAGACCCAGTGGCGCCTGAAGAACCGGTTGATCCAGTTGATCCTGTGATACCGGTTGACCCGGTACTCCCCGTTGCATCCCGTGCCTCCTGTTGAACCAGTTGAACCAGTGCTTCCTGTGCTGCCAGTAAAACCGGTTGATCCTGTATTTCCAACTGATCCAGTAGACCCGGTACTTCCTGTTGAACCTATATCTCCGGTTGATCCTGTGCTTCCGGTTGAACCAGTCGAGCCGGTCGAACCGGTTGAGCCAGTTGACCCGGTAGATCCGGTAAATCCAGTTGACCCTGTGATGCCAGTTGATCCGGTTGATCCAGTAGACCCAGTTGAACCGGTTGAACCCGTGTTCCTTTGCCCGTTGATCCCGTTGACCCTGTACTTCCAGTTGGCCCTGTTGATCCAGTGCTGCCAGTCGAACCTGTTGAGCCAGTTGACCCAGTAAATCCGGTACTGCCACTAGAACCTGTTGAACCAGTCGAACCTGTGTTTCCTGTGGATCCCACATCACCCGTTGAGCCCGTATTACCGGTTGATCCTGCACTTCCCGTGGATCCTGTCGAACCAGTATTACCTGTATATCCGGTCGAGCCGGTATTTCCTGTTGATCCGGCGCCAGTTGCACCGGTTGAACCGGTTGAGCCGGTTGATCCGGTGCTTCCAGAAGAACCTATATTGCCTGTCGAACCGGTGGCACCCGTCGCGCCAGTTGATCCAGCTCCAGTAGCTCCTGTGGAACCGGTCGATCCGGTTGGGCCAGTCGGCCCGGTTACTCCCGTGCCTCCTCCGATGGGGCCCGTTGGCCCTGTATTTCCGGTAGAACCAACACTGCCGGTTGCCCCGGTAGCCCCAGTTGAACCGGCTCCTGTTGCGCCCGTGGAACCTGTGCTACCCGGCGATCCAGTTGATCCGGTATTTCCCGTAACACCTGTTGCACCCGTAGAACCTGTAGATCCTGCGCCGGTGGCACCGGTTGAACCAGTTGATCCTATCGAGCCAGTAGATCCGGTGCTTCCGGTCGATCCGGTTGATCCGGTAAAGCCAGTGCTGCCAGTCAAACCTGTTGAGCCACTTGATCCGGTTGATCCTGTGCTGCCTATACTTCCAGTCGCGCCGGTTGAACCAATTGATCCTGTGGATCCCGTTGAGCCCGTAAAGCCCATGGAGCCTGTGCTACCAGTAGACCCGGTTTGCCCAGTCGAACCAAGATTTCCGGTAGCTCCCGTATTACCGGTAGAACCGGTTGAACCAGTTGAACCAGCTCCAGTTGCACCGGTTGATCCGGTAGATCCGGGTGAACCGGTAAATCCGGTCGAGCCAGTTTGCCCAGTTGTTCCCGCACCAGTAGGGCCCGTGCAGCATGGCCCAGTAGGTCCAGTTACCCCGGTTGGCCCGGTAATTCCACCAGTTCCTCCACCTTGCCCCGGGCAATATGCCACTGGCTGCGGCACTCCCATGGGATCATTCACAAAACCATTTAATCCGTAGGTGCTATCGGCAGTTCCATTAGGATTTACTCTAAAGACAAGCGCATCATTATCAATAAATCCACCAGCCACTAAATCACCGTTGGTTTGAATAGCAATTGAATTCCCTTGCGAAGAAGAACCGGGACATGCAAGGGTTGCAATTCCCTCATTGCCAAATGCAGCATCAAGGGTTCCAGAAGTAAGATAGCGCGCAATATAAATCTGGGAATCAAATACACCGGTGATTGCTATTTTTTGATCGGGTTGGATAAGAACACTTAAGGCAATCGCATAGTTTCCAATCGGGGTTACTACTTCCCCGGTTCCATTAAATGTTGCATCCAATGATCCATTAGGCAAATAACGAACCAGTGCAATTGCATTATTAGATAATCCTACAGCAACAATGTTGCCATTCGCTTGAATCGCAACACCGCACGCTTTATCATTGACATCGATTTGGGTAGTAACATAACCCGTTCCATTAAAGCTGGTATCCAAAATTCCTGCCGTTGTGTAACGCGCAAGTGCAAATTTACCCTGCGAAGTCCCCGCAACTACAATACTTCCATTTGATTGGAGTGCAACTGAATAAATAGAACAAGAATTACCAATTAGCAAAGGAGTTGAAAAGCCGCCCGTACCAAAGGAGGTATCTAAGCTGCCATTAATATTATAGCGGCCCACAATAAAATTTGATTTACCATTTATTATTGCATTGCCTGCAACTACAATTTTTTGATCAGCGGGTTGGATTGCCATGCATGCGATTGTTGAGCCGCTACTGCCTGGGACTGGCGTTGTTACAATTCCTGATCCGTTAAATGTTGCATCGAGAGTGCCATTCATATTATAGCGCGCTAATGCCCATTGATTCAATCCAGAAACAGTAGCATATCCGGCTGCAACAATTGCTTGAACTCCAATACTGAGACTTTGCAGTGCAATAGAATTGGCAACCGCATTCGATCCTATGGGAGTAACAGTTACTCCATTTACCAGTGTTCCAAAGGTAGCATCGAGCACGCCAACATTGGTATAGCGTGTTATTAAGAATTGGCTCACTCCAGAAATAATTGCAAAGCCAGCACCAACCACACGCTGATCAGTTGGTGAAAATGTTTGTATGGTTATTCCGTTTAAGGAATCTTGCGTGCCAACCGTAACACCGATAACCGAGTTCGATGCCATCAAAACACAGCATAAAAAAAATATTTTTCGTTTTATTAACATGAAAACCTATGAGATCTTTGTTATTGTTATGGTAATGCTCGAACGAATACCATTAAGCGCAAGGATATGGCTCAGCTCATTGCGCGCCGCAAGAGAATCTTTAATTAGTGAATTAGGATAAGAATTTATAAAGGCTATTAAAGCAAAAATTAAAAATAGAAAATTCTTCATTGTATATCCTTTTTATTTTCTTTGAACCTATAAAAAATAAAAAGAAAAAGAAAGCAAAATTAAAAAACCTCTAAAAATAACGTTAAGAGCTCCCACCAAAAGGTTTAGGATTTAATTAAGTAAACGCTCAGGAGCAATCAGTTGCAGCTACTAATAGATTTGCAAGAGATAAAAATCTATTAGTAGAGTGCATCTGCAGTCACTGCGACCATAGTATATACCTCATTACCAAAACCTGTGGCAATACCAAATCCATTATTAGCCTCAGTTGTGGCGCATATGTGCTGAATTTCAAAGACACTCGCTTGAGAAATTGAAAACTGGCCCCGAATAAATGAAGTAGTCATTGATCCACCACTACTTGGCGAAAAGGCACTGGTGCCCAAAAGCTGAGTGGTGCCACTGGTAATGTTCTGTAATCGTGCCTGATGCCCATTAACAAGATATGCCGGCGCATTAGCATTGATGGTATAAAGCCCTGGCTGGAGGGTAAACTGATTATTTGCAAGCGTCGCAATTCCTGTATTGCTGAGGGTATTCAATGTTCTTATCTGCCATGAACCCGCAGTAAACGTACCCCCATTGGTACCGGATGCTTCAGTCTCTGTTATCATTACAGAACTGCTGGCCACATTAACCACTCCGTTGATTTGCCATAAACTATCCAGCACGCCGGTGCTCTTATACGCAACAACAAGATAATCACTCACGCCAGTATTAACGATTGAACCAACACTTAAAATATCGCCCGTGCTAAGTATTTGAAGCGCATTTCCCGCGCTATCCCCTTGATACGAAAAAATCACATATCCGGTTGTATTAAAGGTAGTATCAAGCACACCCGCTGAAGTATACCGAATCACCAATAATGAATCGTCAGAAATTCCGGTCATCACGATATTTCCAGAACTATCAATTGCCACATCGGTTGCTTGGCTGCTCGTGCCAAGAGTATTTAAAACGATGCCATTGGTACCAAAACTTGTATTGAGCACCCCGCTGGAAGTATAAGCGGCCATACATAAAGAACTATCAGAAGAACCTGCAACTATAATTGCTCCGGATGATGTAACCGCAATCCCCATTGCTTTTGACCTGACACCTATTTGAGTTGTAACTACTCCCGGTTGGCTGCCCCCACTATTAAAGGAAGTATCAAGAGTTCCATTAGTATTAAACCGTGCTATAGCAAACTGATTGCCAGAAGAAAACGAAGCAACTCCCGCAACTAGAATTTTACCGTCTGATTGGATTGCAATCGCATTGCCAACTGTACTATACCCAATCTGCAAAGTAGCAACTCCGGGAGTTGATCCCGATGCATTGAACGAGGCATCAAGGCTTCCCGCGCTGGTATATCGTGCAACAAAAAGCTGCGGCACGTATGAAAAATTGGCAACACCCGCAACCAGAATATTTCCACTCGAATCAAGCGCCGCTGCGTTGCCGCTTGCACCACTGCCTAATGGGGTGGTAACAATACCATTCGTTCCAAAACTGTTGTTTAATGAACCATTACTTTCATAACAGGCTAGCGCAATCTGGGTTGCCCCACCTATCATTGCATAGCCAACGGCAATACTCTGCCCATTCGATTTGTTTACAATTGCCAACGCAGTCGCACTTGTGCCGATAGCAGTGGTCGCCACACCCGTTCCGTTAAACGAATCATCCAAACTTCCATTGGCCAGATATTGAGCCACCACAAACTGATTGGTGTTATTAACAACCCCAACACCGGCAACTATAGTTGCACCACTTGCTTCAAGAGCGCAAGCGTTAGCTTGTGCTTGGGTAATTGTTATGGCATGCACACTCAAAGATATCTGGAAGATGCTAAAAAAAATGCTCAGTCTTTGTATTTTTTTCATTGGTATCATTACGCAACCCTATTTAATGTGATAGTAATAGCAGAAATCGCACCGGGAGTTTCAACCGTTCCTGCAGGAGTAATTTCATACGCAGTAGTGTCTGCCGTCATGGCAAATGAAAGAGTTGCCCCTGCGGCAGCACCGACAATAACCGAGCGCGAAAGGACCTGAGGAACGTTATTCTGTTGGGTGGATACAGCAACCTGACTTCCTTGAACTTCTTGGCCATTAATTAAGCAAACCATACTAAACACATTAGTGGCCCCCGCAGTGCCCGAGGTTCTTTGAACAACTGCTGAATAGTTAATAAGATAAATACCAAAGGTTCCGAGCGCCGTCCAGGTGGTTGAACCATTAAAACTCCAATTAACATTCGCAAACGGATTATTAAAGGTAATTGTTTGGAAGGTGTTTGCGGTGGTTATTGCTTGTGCGGTAGTATTATAGGCAAGAATACGATCAATAAATGCTTGAGAAGGCAATGTTCCCAATTGCCCGCTTGCATTTACAATCACGTTCTGCGGACTGCCTGGTATGGTGGTATTATAAATACCGGCCATATATGCACCGGTTTGCGTACCCTCTACTCCGATGCGAATCTGGCTTGATTCTCCCGCAACACCGGTACTGCCAATATAAATATTGTTGGTTTCAAACGCATTAAGACTATTACCCGCTTGATATCCCACTGCTATATTATTCGTGCCTCTAGCTGAAGTTAAAGCTTGATAACCAAATGCAGTATTTTGAGACCCGGTAAAGTTACCACCCAGTGCTTGGTATCCCATTGCCACATTTGCAGTTCCACTCGTGTTACCAAAGAGTGCTTGCGAACCAACGGCAGTATTTTGGGATGCCGTATTTAGATTTAATGCCTTAAAACCGACTGCTGTATTATCATTTGCGCCTGTGGCCGTTTGCAGCGGTTTACAGCCGACGGCAGTATTTTGAATACCGGTTTGATTATTTTGCAACGCGTTCTCACCCAAAGCAGTATTGCTGGTTCCATCTGCAATCGGATTGGTATTATCTCCGACAGAAAGATTACACGCTCCTGAATTACTTGCGAAATTAGACCCGCTTACATAGGATGCCGAGCCTAATTGCCCGTTGCTATTTACAATTACGTTTTGGCTCGGGCCAGGAATTGGCGTATTATAAATACCGGCCATATAGGCACCCGTTTGCGTGCCCTCAACTCCGATGCGAATGGCATTTGATTCTCCCTGGACTCCCACATTGCCAATATAAATATCATTGCTCTCATTGGACATCAGCGATTCGCCTGCCAAATAACCGATTGCAATATTATTGCTTCCGGAGTTATTGAAGAAGAGAGCATTGTAACCGATTGCAACATTATTTTGCGCAGATTGATTTGCGGTTCGAAGTAAACAGTTCATAGCGTTATCGCCAATGGCAATATTATTGTTACCACTCGCATTGGCAAGAGCTTGGAATCCAAGTGCAAAATTACCCACCCCATACCCATTTTGCATGGTATTTTCACCTAAAACAATGTTGCTTGAGCCATTACCATTTTGGAAAGCCTGATATCCCATTGCAACATTAAGAGTGCCGGTTGCATTTTGCATTGCATTATAACCAACTGCAACATTATTTTTTGCTGCATTGCCTGCATTCTGCATTGCGAAAGGCCCGACCGCTACAGTATTTTGCAAATTACTTGGATTTTGCAGAGCTTCATAACCCACTGCGACATTATAGGAGCCACCCGTACTGGCCTGCATTGCATTATAGCCAACGGCAACATTGCCCGTTGCAATATTTGTGGCTGCGAGTGCGTTATAGCCAAATGCCGAATTTTGTGAACCTGAAACGTTGGCATTGAGCGCCTGATAGCCTACAGCAACATTTGCAGTTCCAATTGTATTACTAAAAAGCGCCTGCGAACCAACGGCAGTATTTTGCGATACTATTGAATTATACAGAGCCTCATATCCTAATGCAGTATTATCCGAGCCGGTAGAATTAAATAATGCTTCAGCCCCCATTGCCGTATTTTGATTACCCACAGTATTTAAATTTAATGCTTGATAGCCAACTGCTGAATTATTATTTCCGGTGGTATTAAAGAAAGCTGCACCAATCCCAACGGCAGTATTTTGATTACCAATCGTATTGGCCATTAATGTCTGCGCACCCACTGCGCAATTATTACTTCCAAAGGTATTAACCAATAATGCTCCAGCCCCAAGCGCCGTATTATAATTGCCGGTAGTATTCGCTTGTAATGAAGCTGCCCCAAAGGCAGTATTTTCTATCCCACTCGTATTTGCAAGCATTGAATCATAACCCACAGCAGAATTGAACCATCCTGATGTATTGGCAGCTAATGCATTATTTCCGACCGCAACATTTTGAACCCCGGTAACATTCGCATTTAATGCTTTATAACCGATGCCCACATTACCCGTTCCGGTCGTATTATTTGCCAAGGCTTGAGAACCCACGGCAGTATTTTGCGAAACAAGATTAGCGTTTAATGCAAGGTAACCCACAGCAGTATTATCACTGCCGGTAGTACTTAATTGCGATGCTTTGCAGCCAACAGCCGTATCTTGAATCCCGGTTGTATTATCTTGCATTGCATTTTCGCCGACTGCAGTATCATTGGAACCATTTGCAACCGGGTTGGTATTATCGCCGACCGATAGATTGCATAATGCTGAAGAACTGCTAACACCAGGACCGGTTGCACCCGTAGCTCCGGTAGAGCCGACCGATCCGGTTGCACCAGTACTTCCGGTGGTTCCCGTTGATCCAATTGAACCGGTTGATCCGGTGCTTCCTGTTGAACCTGTTGATCCTGTTGAACCAGTTGATCCTGTTTGGCCAGTTGATCCGGTCGATCCGGTGGAACCTGTAGAGCCAGTAGATCCTGTGGATCCTGTTGAACCAGTAGAACCAGTTGATCCAGTTGATCCTGTATGACCGGTTGATCCCGTGGAACCAGTACTTCCCGTTGAACCCGTTGATCCAGTGATGCCGGTAGAACCAGTTGAACCGGTAGATCCGGTTGATCCGGTGCTTCCGGTAAATCCAGTAGAGCCGGTGTTACCCGTTGAACCGGTACTGCCGGTACTGCCAGTACAACCAGTTGATCCAGTATTACCCGTAGCTCCAGTGGAACCTGTTGAGCCAGTCGAACCTAGACTTCCTGTTGAACCAGTACTGCCAGTAGAGCCTGTTGATCCTGTATTTCCGGTTGAACCTGTCGAACCGGTACTACCGGTGTTTCCGGTTGATCCTGTGACCCCGGTAGAACCCGTGCTACCAGTAGAGCCTGTCGCTCCTGTGGAGCCTGTTGATCCAGTGTGACCGGTTGATCCCGTGGAACCAGTACTTCCCGTAGAACCAGTACTTCCCGTTGAACCTGTTGAGCCAGTACTACCGGTAGAACCAGTTGAGCCAGTATTACCCGTTGATCCAGTGGAACCTGTTGAGCCAGTTTGACCGGTACTTCCTGTAAAACCAGTTGATCCGGTAGATCCGGTTGAGCCGGTATTTCCCGTTGATCCGGTTGAGCCGGTATTTCCCGTTGATCCAGTTTGCCCCGTTGATCCAGTAGATCCGGTTGAGCCAGTGCTGCCAGTCGATCCTGTAGATCCAGTAAATCCGATCGAACCGGTTTGCCCAGTACTGCCTGTTGCTCCGGTTGATCCTGTTGCTCCGGTTGATCCTGTTGATCCGGTTGATCCGGCACCTGTTGCCCCGGTGCTTCCAGTAGAACCGGTTGATCCTGTAGAGCCAGTAGATCCCGTTTGGCCAGTACTGCCGGTTATTCCTGTAGAACCAGTCTGCCCGGTTGATCCCGTTTGGCCGGTGCTCCCCATCGAACCGGTTTGCCCCGTACTGCCGGTTGAACCCGTTGAACCGGTTGATCCGGTTGATCCTGTTGAACCGGTACTTCCAGTACCTCCCATCGAGCCGGTAGAACCAGTTGAGCCTGTTTGTCCCGTAGATCCAGTAGATCCTGTTGATCCGGCACCTGTGGCTCCCGTGCTTCCGATAGATCCGGTTGATCCTGTAGAGCCAGTAGATCCGGTTTGGCCGGTGCTTCCAGTGATGCCTGTGGAACCGGTCTGCCCGGTTGATCCAGTTTCGCCTGTGCTACCGGTATACCCTGTCGAGCCGACACTTCCGGTGGAACCTGTTTGCCCGGTGGAACCTGTGGTTCCTGTTGAACCGGTTGATCCGGTACTTCCTGTTGATCCGGTCGAACCGGTTTGCCCAGTACTTCCGGTTGAACCAGTGGAACCAGTTGATCCGGTTGACCCGGTTGAGCCGGTAGTTCCAGTGCTTCCGGTCGAACCGGTAAATCCGGTACTGCCCGTAAATCCTATTGCTCCGGTAGATCCTGTAGATCCGGTAGATCCTGTAGATCCGGTTGATCCGGCACCTGTGGCTCCCGTGCTTCCGATAGATCCAGTTGATCCTGTAGAGCCGGTAGATCCGGTTTGGCCAGTGCTTCCGGTGATGCCTGTGGAACCGGTCTGCCCGGTTGATCCAGTTCCGCCCGTGCTACCGGTATACCCTGTCGAGCCGACACTTCCGGTGGAACCTGTTTGCCCGGTGGAACCTATGGTTCCTGTTGAACCGGTTGATCCGGTACTTCCTGTTGATCCGGTCGAACCGGTTTGCCCAGTACTTCCGGTTGAACCCGTGGAGCCAGTTGATCCGGTTGACCCGGTTGAGCCGGTAGTTCCGGTGCTTCCGGTCGAACCGCTAGAACCTGTTGAACCGGTTTGGCCGGTCGATCCGGTTATTCCTGTGCTTCCTGTAGACCCTGTAAATCCTGTTGAACCAGTTCTTCCGGTCGAACCGGTATTACCAGTAAATCCTATTGATCCGGTAGTTCCGGTTGAGCCTGTTGATCCGGTTGAACCTGTCGAACCAATACTTCCGGTGCTGCCAGTAGAACCAATTGAACCTGTAGTTCCGGTTGACCCGGTTGAACCGGTGCTTCCCGTTGAACCAACTGGTCCGCCTGATGGACCTGTTGGGCCAGTAGGCCCAGTCAAACCACCGCCGCCTTGGCCAGGGCAATATGCCACAGGAGTTGGAACCCCCATAGGGTCATTCACAAATCCGCTCGCTCCAAATGTGGCATCAGCGGTACCATCAGTGTTAACCCTAAACAATAATGCATCATTATCTATAAAGCCGCCTGCAATTAATTTACCATCTGATTGGATAACAATGGAATTACCTTGGGATACTGAACCAGGGCACGCTAACGTTGCAATTCCCTGATTTGCAAATGGAAGATCCAGAGTACCGGTAGAAAGATAACGCGCAATATAAATTTGAGAATCGAATAATCCGGTAATTACAATTTTTTGATCTGTTGGCTGGATAAGAACACTTAAAGCAATTGCATAATCGCCAATTGGAGTAACAACTTCTCCTGTACCGTTAAATGAAAGATCGATAACTCCGGTAGGAAGATAACGAACCAATGCAATCGCATTATTTGATAATCCTGCAGCAACAATATTGCCATTTGCCTGTATGGCAACACCGCATGCTTTATCATTCACGTTAACTTGCGTGGTAACAAAACCAGTCCCGTTAAAAGTAGTATCTAAAACACCTGCCGCAGTGTAGCGCGCTAAGGCAATTTTACCATTAGAAGTACCTGCAACAACAATATTACCATTGGTTTGCAAGGCTACGGAATAAATAGAACAGGCATTACCAATTAATAATGGTGTCGTGAATCCTCCCGTTCCAAATGTGCCATCAAGAGTTCCATTAACATTGTACCGCGCAACAATAAAATTTGATATTCCATTAACAATTGCATTACCTGCAACTATAATTTTTTGATCAGCTGGTTGTATTGCCATACAAGCAATCGTTGATCCGGTACTATTAGGGACAGGAGTGGTAACAATCCCTGATCCATTAAATGTTAAATCCAGCGTTCCATTGGTATTATAACGAGCAAGCGCAAATTGATTTATATTACCGATGGTCGCGTATCCTGTTGCAACAATTGCCTGCACACCAACTGTTGGCACTTGTATGGCTATAGTATTGGCAACCGCATTAGTGCCGATAGGCGTAACAGTAACGCCGGGAGCGTATGTCCCAAACGTTGCATCCAAGACGCCAGCAGTTGTATAGCGGGCCACTAAAAATTCACTCGTACCTGAAATTATTGAAAATCCTGCACCAACAACCTGCTGAGTTGATGATATCGTTTGCAATGTAATTCCATTAATTGAATCTTTAGTACCAACAGTAACCGCAGTGAGTGACTGGGTTGATATACTTAAAGCACAACTAAAAAAAAATACTATTTGTTTTATTGTCATGCCAAACCCTTAAGAAACCTTAGAAATTGTTAATGTTATACTTGGGCGAATGCCATTAACAGGGGTTAGAATTGAACTATTGCCACTATTTGCCTCAAGCTGAACAAATTGTGTTCCGCCTGTAAATTGAAGTTTTAAAGTATCGTTGACTGCAAAGCTGACAATAAATGAACGAGTTAATTCTAACGGGCGATTATTGGTCGGTTGCTGAATTGATCCTTGGCTACCGGCAATTTCTGAACCATTTTGAAGAGCAATAATACTAATATCAGTGAGTTGCGAATCAGTAATTCTGCAAATCGCATCATATTCGATCAAATAATTACCCGCCTGTAAACAGGTAAATGTTGAATCCCCTAATGTGTGTGTCCAGCCATTAATGATTGGATCATCGGTAAAGGTGATATCCTCAAATGTGGGGGCCGGTACGCCAACCGTTTGAGTTTCAGAACTATAAGAAAAAACTGCTGCTGCATTAGAATTAATAGTGCCGCACACGGTGAGATTGCCGGATATTTGAGCATCGAGGCTTATACACAGATCTTGCCCTGAGATAATGCCCGGTGAATATATATTATCAAAAGTCGCAAAGCACGTGCCGCCCGTTGGACACGCAGGACAGGTGACTGTGGTTGTTATACTCTCCATGGAATTTGTTTGATGAAAATAAAAAAATAGGCACGTAAAAAAATAGATAAGGACAATTTGCTTCATATTAACCCTTTAATTCAGATTGCTTAACACTAGATCGATGCTAAAAAAATTCTATTAAAAAAACAAGGCTTTAAATATTTTTGCATTTCATCAACAATAATTTTAGATCGATAAAAAATAGGATTGCCACTTGCACAGTTCTTTTTTCTTGTATAGCATTGCCCGCGAAAGAAAAAATATCTCAGACTCTTTAGGATTCTCTATGAAAAAAATAATTTTTTTAGCATTTTTTATAACCCAAATATCAATAATTGCCGCGGGAGCCCGTGTTACTATCATCACCCCATTTTCTGCAGCTGACCCAGTCAAAGATTTCTTAAAAGAAATAACGAGCCATGATTATTTTGGAAAGACCGAGTTAATTATGATCACGATCAATCCAGGCAGTTTAGAAGAACAAGAAATTAGCAAATATCACTATACATTCCGTAATATTAAATATCTTGTTGGTTCTGCAACCCAAACCATCAGTGCCCTTTTTAATCAGGCAATCGAAGCCGCTCAAGGAGAATTTATCACATTGATGCGCATTGAAGATTATCGGGATCCTCAAACGGTTAAAATGCAAATCGCTGCGCTTGAGAATAATGCATCTCTGGATGTGGTGTATTCTGATTATCACACCTCTTATTCGCCCAATACTCCAACCGATAAAGCTGATAATTGGTACCTGAATGAATTGCCTGAGTTTCATCCACGCTGGCTCTATCGCGATATACCCGGATCTCATGCAATGTGGCGCAAATCATTGCATGAAACTATGGGTTTATTTAAAGAAGATTTTATCTTCCATTACCAATGGGAATTCTGGAATCGTTGTGGCCAAAATGGAGTTCAGTTCCAAAAAGTCCACGCAAGACCGGGAACCTACTTCTTTAATTATTTCGATCAAAAAAAGATTTTAATTGGAGAACAAGATTATGCAAAAAGTTATGATGAAGAAAAATATATTCATGATCAATATCAAAACATGTGGACCTCATTGCAGTTTGAAGAAAAACCATTTGTGATTATTACTCCATCCTATAAGAATAAAGATTGGTATAAACGTAATATCGATTCGATCATCAATCAAAACTATACCAATTATCGCATTATCTATATTGATGATAAATCACCCGATCAAACGGGAAAATTAGTACAAGAATATGTAAAATCATTAGGCAAAGAAGATAGAATTAGCATCATTATCAATGAAGAAAATATTGGTGCGCTAGCAAACATTTATAAAGCAGTCCATTCATGCAAGCCGCATGAAATATGCATCATTGTTGATGGTGATGATGCACTAATCCATAATGATGTCTTAAAACACTTAAACCTGGTTTATCAGGATCCTAATATCTGGCTCACCTACGGGCAATTTGAATGGTTCCCTGCACGCATTCCTGGTTTTGTATTTCAAGTTCCATATTGGGTAATAGAAAAAAATTGCATTCGGGAATATCGTTGGATCACTACCCATTTGCGAACATTCTACGCTGGTCTTTTTCATAAGATAAAAGAGGAAGACCTTAAATTTGAAGATACATTTTATCAAGCTGCCTGGGATTTAGGCATGATGTATCCGATGGTAGAGATGGCTTCTTATCATATTCGATTCATGAATGAAATTCTTTATAGCTATAACACCGCAAACCAAATTAACGATAATAAAGTAAAAGCAGATCTTCAGGCTAAAATCGATTATTTTATCAGGCACAAAGAACGATATACTCCGATTGCAGACTGGAGAAATTAGGGTATCTGGAACTCTTTATGATTTTTAGAAAGCGCCAATACTTTTGGCATAAAAGGTAAATTCCAATATTCCGGATAACAATAGGAAGGCGAGAGAATTACCGTGGGAGGGTTATCGATAAAATAGCGATTAAGATGGCTTTCATCATGCCATTTAGCAATAATATTACGAGCAAGATCCTGCTCGATTCGTTCATTGCACGTGCGAGCCATTTTTAAAAATTCATCTTTAGTGCCACCATAAAATCCACCACAAAAGTAATGAGCCCCGTGGCCTTGGGGCACAAAGGCACATGAAAGCTCATTTCTATCATAATCATCACGCCGCTGCTCCGGCAAACAAAATCCTGGATGATGGGTTGCAACCCGTTCACCAAGAATCTCATCGCCAACAGGATCTACAAAAAGCATATCTGCATCAGTCGCAAATAAATAATCCATATCTTCAAAAGCGGCAGCAGCAGCATAATACACTTTAAAACGCATCATAGTATCAAAAGGCCAGCCAAGCCTTTTTTGTTCAATACGAACAATATGATCTGATTTTGGCACTTGACCATCCGTAAAAATAAAATAGGTCCGCTCATGATTTAGCAAAAAATATTTATCTGCCGAAGCGCATAATTTCTCTAAAAAACCGGTGTATTTGCCGGTTGCCATAATGAGTAGCCCAACTTTATATTTTCCTTGCTCGTGCGCATATGCAAACAATGAACCTAAACTTAAAACGAATAGTAATAAAAAATGGGGCTTCAATTGTTTTAGATTCAGATTCATGGGGTAAAATTCCTTTTCTTATTGATATTCCGGCACAATACAAGTCTCATGATTCATTTCAAAATTAATCTCATCGATAAAGGTAGTGCCATCAATTACCAGCCCGTGTGCTGGAGAAATTGCTAATGCATAATTTCCTAATTTAGATGCAATATAAGAAAAGTTAGAATCCGCACGTATTAAACAATCAAACTTTAATAATGCAAAAAAATCATCTAAAACATTAACAAATTCATTATTAAGCGTTGTTCGGCAATCAAAGAGCATTCGATCGCAACGCACTGCTTGTTTATATTTTTCTAAAAGCTCAAGCGGATTATCATGATCAGTAAAAAGATATACATAGATCTGAGAATCGCCAAATAAGGCTGCAATTTTTTTAAGCTGCGCAATAAAAAATGAATCAGGAGCAAACCGCAAAGGATGTGATGCGGTTAATTGCTCCGGGGTAATTCTATAGTTAGGAATATCCCACCCGGTTCCTCTCCTCACATGCACTGCAACGCTCAGACAATCACGTGGAATTTCAGGCGTTTTAACATCACAAAGAGGGCTAATCATTTGTTGCAATATGCCTTTAAATGCGGGCAGCTGCCATTCAACGGTAAATAAATAAGGAAAATCAGTATCATTTCTATTGAAGATTGATTCAGGAAAAAATGGAATAATATACAGATCACCACTTTGAGGATCTATTTGTGTATTCTTATTGGCAACAATCACGCGAGAGAATTGTTGTTCCAATTCAGGGGTATAATGAATCTCTAAATAATGCATCCATAATTGATCAGAATAATTAAAGGGCTTATATAAAAGCGGAATATTATACCGATATGAAATCCATTTGGCATGGCAATATGAAACCAAATTATCACCGAAGCGACCACCACTAAAATCATAGGTAACTGCACTTGATTTCGCTTTGAGATCCCCAATGCAAATAATACCCAATACAAAAATAGTAATAGAGATTTTTCTGCGCAGCATAAAAAAACCAACAGTTAAAGATTAGTTATCCGAAACCATGATATGGAGTATGCATTCATCTTTGTGTTTTACTTCCTGCCAGATAAAACTTTTTACTTTTTCAAGCGAGTTCAAAAATGATTCCATCTTAGATTTACTATATTGATTATGATAGATAGGATATCCATTAGTATCTGCAACTACCATTCGATCATTTGCGGCTGCGGTCGGCTTAATAAAGAAAACAATGAGCACCTCTTTCTTAGCAACCCGAACCATCTCTTCAATGGCATCTTTATATGCATCAAGATGCTCTAAAATAAAACGAGCGTAAACAACATCAAAAGCATCATCGCCACAAGGAATATCTTGTATTCTGCCCACTTGCGCCGGAATTCCGCGTTCTTTTACTTTAACAATGAATGTTGGCGATATATCAATTCCCAAATAAGTAAGATCGCGGCACGATTTTTTGAGGCCTTCATAATCTACTGCCAGGCCGCAGGCAATATCCAAGACTGATTGATATCCCTTATTAATAATGTGCAAGCGCGCTAAAATACGGGAAATTGCATTTTCATTTCCTTGCCAAAGCATAAAATCATCAAGCGATTTTTTTTCTCTGCATTTAATCTCCCACCACTTTTCATATTCTTTTAACGGCCCAACAGCATACGAAGGCTTTTCTACAGTGCTCTGTAGAAAACTTGGTACCAATACTGCAACAAAAGACATTAAGCGTATAATTTTATTCATCGCGATACTCCTATTTTTTAAAACTCACCCGTTCACTTTGAGGCCATAGGCCGAATGAGAAGTCATTTTTTATTTCTCGACTCGCATGATCTCGCTCGAAACGAACGATTACTATTTTTTGCAAGATCTCTCTTTTTCTACTCTAAATAGTTAATTTTTTCATTTTCTCCTTTTCACATTACGCGTTCATTTCTATCGTAACTTCATCAATAATTGCCCTATCCCCTTCGAAAAAATAATTTTTGGGAGAAAAAACCATAGTATAATCTCCAAGTTTCGATGCTACAAATGAATAGTGAGATTCCGGCCTAATCAGGCAATCGAAAGGGCTAAATGCCATACAGAAAAAATCTTCCAGTACATTTGCATCATGGCTATTGCCTTCTTTTCGATAATCAAATGTGATTCGATATTCACTCAAACAACTTTGGTAACGCTCGGCAATTTCTGCAGGATTATCATGATCAGTAAAAATATATACGTAGAGCGGCTTAGGGCTATAAATATCTGCAATTCTCTTTAATTGATCAATATAGAAGGAATCGGGAGGTATTTTAAAGAGCAATGGCCCCTTATTCCGGTAACTTAAATCTTTAACATCAGTGCCTAATATAATGTCAAAATTGGTGCCCTTTCTGATATGCATAGCAACATTAACATATGCAGAAGAAAGTTTGATTCTCGGAATTTCCCTATCTACAGGATAGATCAGTTTTCGAAGCTTAGCTTTGAAAACTGGATCTTTCCAATCAACAGCAAAATAATAACGGTCAAACGGCTCCAGGCAAATTTCCAACGGTGATTCTGGGAAGAAAGGAATTAGATAAAGGATATCTGATTTTGAATCAATCGAGGATGGCTCATTAAATAATACTCGATCGGAAAAATTAAAATCCTTAGCGCTGTACCGCTTTTCTACGTAATGCATCACGAGTTGATCTGAATATTTAAATGGTTGGTAGAGCAAAGGAAGAGCATACCTATATGAGATCCATTTTGCATGGCAATATGCTAATAATTGATCACCAAAGCGCCCATCACTCATTAAATAAGTAACTGCGCTTTCTGGATAGAGAGATACTGCATTTGCAAGAATAGCAACCACAAAACACACTCTCAATCTCATGAACTTCTTCTCTTTCTTTACTATAGACAAATACTCTGTAATTGTTAGAATTTGCCAAACTGAATGCGTTTAATGCAATAAACATTATTATAGCCATTGAGTAATTGCAAGCAAAAAAAGAGGATTTTTTCAAACAAGGATTTAGTCTTGAAGCAACTCATCACTCTGATTTTATTTGGACTTCCCCTATGCAGCCCCGCAATAGATAAAATTATATTACAAGAGCATTTGCCCAATAATCCAATCATCATTGAAGCGGGTGGCTATGATGGTGGAGACACACAAGAAATGGCAGCACTTTGGCCGGCTGCGAGAATTTACTCATTTGAGCCTTTGCCCGATCTTTTTACAATACTTCAAGAAAAAACCAGAAATTATCCAAACGTTACTTGTATTCCACTGGCATTGAGCATTAAAACAGGCACTGCACAATTCTTTGTAAGTTCTGTCCCTGGCGCGTTAAGCGGTTCAAGCTCATTACTAGAGCCAAACGAACACCTTGATTATTATCCAAGTGTCCATTTTGAAAATAAGATTGAAGTAAAAACTATCAATCTCGATGAATGGTGCTGCCAGAATAATCTTGATCATATCGATTTTATGTGGCTCGATATGCAAGGAGCCGAAATTGCCATGCTTAAAGCTGCTCCAAAGATGGTAAAGACAGTCTCTGCAATTTATATAGAGATTTCATTTGCTGAGCTTTATAAAGGCAGTTGCTTATTTGATGAGACCTGCCAGTGGTTTGAATCGCACGGCTTTGAACTGAAATATTTAGAGATTGCATCTAGCCAAATCGAAGGCAATGCACTCTTTGCAAGAAAAAGATAACGGTCAAAAAAATGGGATCTGCAATGAAACATACATTGAATAAATCTATTATCCACGCATTGTATCTGGCATTAGTTATTCTTGTTACCCCCATCTCAGCAAAAATGGAAAAAAAAATCGTGGTAGCTATAACCTCCTTCAATAATAAAGACTGGTACAAAAAAAACTTGGACTCTGTTTTTAAGCAGAATTATACCAATTATCGCATTATCTATATCGATGATTGCTCGCCTGATGGAACCGGTAAGCTAGTCCAAGCATATTTGATAGAAAATGAGCAAATGGGAAGAACTACGCTTGTGCTTCATCCAGAATGGAAAAGCCAGATGTTCAACCATTATCTGGCTGTTTATATGTGTGAAGATGATGAAATTGTCTGCCATCTCGATGGAGATGATGAATTTTATGATGAAAATACCCTCAATATTATTAATGACTATTATCTTAATTATGATATTTGGCTCACGGTAGGGTCGCCTTTACTCTCTAATGGACATCGCATGTCACTAATCCAAAGTAATATGTATGAAATAGTTGAAAAAAATAGTTATCGCAAAGATGGCTGGTATTTTAATCATCTGCGAACATTTTACGCATGGCTTTTTAAATTAATAAAACTTGAAGATCTTTTATATCAAGGCAATTTTGCAAATATGTCGCCAGCTCCGGATGTTGCAATTATGTACCCCATGTATGAAATGGCAGGCCGTCACGGTGCGATGCTGCCAGAACTCCTTTATATTGTTAACATTAAGAACCCCTTAAGCCAAATCTATCTCACGCCGCAACCAAAAATTCTTGAGCTTGCTAATACGATTCGATTTGAATGGCCCGAATATGCGCCATTATATGCGCCGGTAAAAAACAGAATGAAACAGTTTGAGAATAAGAAAGCTGATCTTATTATTTTGGGTAGATTCATTAAAACCAAGTATAGCCAAATCTATTAAGACCACTCTTGCCAATTTGACTAATATCAACACCATTTATGTTGTCTATGAAGATAAGGGTAGAAAAATCGCGAAAGACTTGGAATTTTTAAGATCAGAGCTGCCTGAATGTACTTTTATAGCACATGACGCAAATGCAACCTTCTTAAGTTCGTTATTGCGCCATATATTAGAAATGAGCGGTGATTATCTGATTTTTTCTTCTGCAGGCTGCGCGATAGACCATTGTATAGACATCAGTGAATGCATAAAAGAATTAGAAAGAACGTTTGCTTATGGGTTTTATCTGCATCTTAATTATCGCCAAGATTTAAAAAATCTTTGCGCACCACTTTCGGATTCTCTTATTGCTTGGCAACCAGGGTACACTAAAAATGTTTGGGAGTTTCCAAACTCGCTCGGCATGATTTTATATCGCAAAAAAGATGTGGTAGAAAAAATTAAAGCTATGAATTATTTTAAAATAAGTGAATTTATTGAGCAGTGGGCGCACCAAGCCATGGAAGAACGAGCCGTTGGACTATTTTATAAGAATGGTTCAGCAAAATCATTCGAATGATGAAATTAAAAAAATTATCAATCATCAATTGATTCGAAAATCAAGCAATCTCCAAATGGATAAATTAGATATTCGCCAAAGTGCTTATGCAAGCAGTTTTGTTCGGGCCAAGAAGAAAAAATTATTATTTTTTAGCTCAAAAGGAAACCTATGAAGTTTAATTATTATTATATCTTAGCCCTACTTTTTCTAAAAACATTCTATTCGCACACACAATCTCTGGATGAACTTGGCATACAATATAATACCGATAAGAGTTCATTATTCCATTCGTATACAAAAATTTATGAAAAATATTTTAAAGATCTTAAAAACGAACCTATAAAATTTTTAGAAATCGGGTTCTGCCGCGGTGCTTCGGCACACATGTGGGAGAAATATTTTAATAATGCACAATTATTTTTTATTGATATAGATCCCTCCGCACTAAATTTTTTAGATAATTTTAAACGCACAAGCTTGCATTTTGTAAACCAAGAAGATCCCGCGGAATTAAATCAATTTATAGAGCAAGTCGGAAGCGATTTTGACATTATAATTGATGACGGTGGCCATACGATGAACCAGCAAATTACCAGCTTCAAAATCTTATTTCCACACTTGAAAAGTGGTGGAATCTATGTCATAGAAGATCTGCACACTTCTTACCCATATGGTCCTAATTATGCCCTGGCATATGGCTCTGGAAATCCTGCCCAACAAACAGCAGTAGAATTCTTAAAAACGCTTATCGACTGCGTAAATCTACCCGGAGCACGCACTACTTGCGCAGATGTTTATAAATGCTCTCGTAATATTATTAGCGACTTGCCTTCCTATGCTGCTGATATCGAGGGCATACACTTTTATTGCTCACTGTGCTTTATTTTCAAGAAATGATAGCTGAAAAGTGCCGCGAGCGATTCATTTTTTCCGGGCTTTAATAAGCATGTGCCAGCCAAGTTCCGATTCAAGTTCTTTAAACAAATCATCCGATATATTTTTAAAGCAATCTTCTTTTTCATATTCATATTTAATATATTTTGGGATGTTCCATGCAAAAATATGGGCTTTTCGCATTTCTAAAATTTGGAAATCTGCAAACAATCTTCGTGCTCCTTCATACGTATAAGAATATGTTATTGGACAACCGGTTTGAGCTTCAGAATAGGTTGAAATCAATTCATCAAGATTACTAAAATCCCATATTCCTGTTTCTCTCATGAAATGAAATAATTTATAACTGATTTTGGAATAAATCATCATGCGAAGCTCGCCATCATCTTTTAGAAAATTTTTACACTGGTCCAAAATTTTCTCTGGATGAGGCGAGTGATGAATAACTCCAAATGACCAAATAAGGTCAAATTTCTCTTGTCCAGATAGAAGAATATCAAGATTCTCGGCATTGCCTAGAATAAAATGCGCGTGCAGTCCATATACTTCAAAACGCTTCTTTGTGATATCAAGGCTTTCTTGAGATATTTCAATAACGGTAAGATCAGCTCCATTACGTGCAAAATTGACTGCTTCAGTCCCTAATCCACATCCAATTTCTAATACTCGTTTGCCATACCATTTTTCAAATTCTGCAAAACCAGGAATATGGGGTTCAATAAAATACTTTCTTTTTTCGACCTCATCAAAATATTCTCGAGTGCCAATTGGTTTGTTGGAATGCCTGATATTGCACGGGCGGCGATCCCAAAATTCTTTTACTTTATTTATAGGTACCGCTGAAAAATCGGCGCCTTTGATTGGAATGCATGGCATCACACTCAATACAAACCCGAATACATGTTTCAAGTTTTTCATATTCTCTCCTTTAAAAAATTATTACTCAAAAAACTAACAGTTATTTTATAGCGAGTTGCCAACTTTGCAAGCACTCTATTCTTACTGGCCACTTGACGGTAAACACACATCATATTATGTTCGCTGTGTCATCTTCAAGAAATGAAAAGAACCCCTTGCTTTGAATTTATTTTAATTTTTTTGTAGACTGCCTAAAATCCAAAAAAAGGAAAAATAAAATGATTTTACTACTGTTACTTTTCTTTTCTTCTCCTCTTTTTGCCGCTGAAATGAGCAAATCAAAAATCATTGGCCTCATCCCCATGCGCAATGAAGAGATAATGATTGAGCAATGTCTGCGTGGACTTTCCAGAATCACAGATGCAATTATCATTCTAAATGATGCATCTACTGATAATTCGGTAGCCATTATTGAATATCTCGCCAAAGAATGCAACGTCATCGAAATAATTCATAAAAAGGAATGGTACCGAGATGAACCTGGCGATAGAAATGCTCTCCTAAAATGCAGGCACAGCCCATGGTGGTACTCATTTTGTAGTTATTGATGCAGATGAGATATTTACCGAAAATTGTTTGGATAATAATTTTTTACGCAATGCGATTCTTTCTTTGCAACAAGGCGACGTATTAATAATGAACTGGCATTTTTTAAAGTTGTATGGTAGAAGTTTGGATCTTTACGTAAACTAGAAAAAGGAATTTAATGAAGCATTTCTTTATAACCATATTATTATTTTATGTCGCTCTTGCTCACGGAACATTACACATCCCCACTAATCAGGAGCTGTTTGAAAATAAAAATATTTTGATTTTAGGCGGCACCGGCTTTTTAGGAAAAGCGCTTATAACAGAAATTCTAAAATACAATCCCAATACAATAATTATTTATAGCAGAGATGAAGTTAAACACTTTAATCTTACAAAGACTTTTCCAAATAATCCCACAATCCAAAGTATTATCGGCGATATCCGCGATTATGATCATCTTTTACGAGTCACTAAGAATATAGATATTGTTTTTCATGCAGCCGCTTTAAAAAGAATCGATATTTTGGAAGATAATGTTGAAGAGTCAATAAAGACTAATATTATTGGATCACTCAATGTATTCAACGCGTGCGTAGCGAATCAAGTATCAAAGGTAATTTTTATATCTACTGATAAAGCATGTTCGCCAGTAAACACATATGGCGCTTGTAAATTTATCAGTGAAAAAATATTTACCAATTATAATCAGAATAAAAGCTCAACCAAATGTATGGTAGCGCGGTATGGAAATGTGCTAGATAGTACCGGTTCAGTAATTCCAATTTTTATCGCAAAAATTAAAAATGGAGAAGATATACCACTTACCCATATAAGAATGACCCGTTTTATCATCAGTAAGGAAGAAGCGGTTGCATTAGTCTTTGATGCCCTAAGGTATGGCGTTGGAGGTGAAGTATTTATAAAGCGTCTTCCGGCATTAAAGGTAATTGATCTAATAGAAGTTTTAAAAGAAAAATATAATGCCCATAATGTTGTAAAACTTATAGGGTTGCGCCCGGGAGAGAAAATACATGAAGAACTCATTAATGAAGCAGAAATTCCTCGAATGATCGCATTTAATCATTATTTCATTATACGGCCTTCTGTCGCAGAGCAATTTTATAATGATGCAAAAGAAATGCCAATCTATGTTCAACGCGGCACATTAATTTCCACTGAAACTTTGACGGGATATAGCTCAGATCAAGCCTTAATATCCAAAGATGAATTAGCAGAAATTTTTAACAAATTAAATCTTTTGAGTTAATCTATGCATAAAATAACATCTCTATTGCTTTTATCCAGCACATTTCTTGGCATTCAAGCCAAAACCATTTTAGTATTTGGCGGAAAAACTGGTTGGATCGGCCAAAAGATTGTCCAACTTCTTAAAGATGGGGGGCACAATCCTATTTGCGCTGAATCACGGCTAGAAAACAGACAGGATATCATTAGTGAGATACTACTTGCCAAGCCCGATGCAATTATCAATGCTGCCGGTATTACCGGAAAACCTAATGTTGATTGGTGTGAAGATCATAAACAAGAAACCCTGCGCACTAATGTAATTGGAACACTCAACTTAGCCGATGTAGCTTATATACATGGTTTGCATCTAACCAATATTAGCACCGGCTGCATCTATGAATATGATGAAAACCATCCCATCGGTAGCGGTATCGGATTTACAGAAGATGAGGAACCCAATTTTGACGGCTCGTTTTATTCACGCACCAAAATTCAAATGGAACAACTAATTCTGGAATATCCAAACCTCCTCAACTTACGAGTAAAAATGCCCGTATCTTTAGAACTTGATAAGGGCTTTGTAGGTAAATTGGTTAAGTACAAGAAATTGGTGAACATTCCGAATTCATTAACGGTACTCGATGACCTTTTGCCAATTGCTATAGATATGACACTCAAAGGTATCAAAGGCAACTTTAATTTTGTGAATCCAGGCACGATGAGCCATTATGAGGTAATGGATCTCTATAAGCAGTATATTGACCCAACTCATACGTATGAAGGCTTCTCACTGGATGATCAAGCACGAATACTTAAAGCACGTCGCGCGAATGCAGAATTAAGCGCTGCGAAATTGCTCAAATTATATCCTCATATTTCACCGATTAAAGAATCTATGGAAAAACTATTTAAAAAAATAAAAAATACACTAAAGGAGATCCGCTTATGAAAAAATATTTCTTATGTCTGCTTATTTTACAATTCACCCCATCATATCCAAGAGTTAAAGTTTTACTTATAACTCATAGCTATAACCGCCCTGATCTTATCGAGATTCAAACAAAAACATTTAGAGCATTTCTTAATGATGATTATGAACATGTTATATTCAATGATGCTCCCAATGAAAGTATGAAAAATCAAATCGAGGAAGCCTGTAAAAAATGTGGCTTGAGATGTTTTAGAATTCCTCAAGAATTGCATCGAGATGGAAGAACCGCTCCAGGATACCGGCATATTGACGGCATTCAGTTTTCCTTACAGCAATTAGGCTATAACCATGAAGGCATCGTAGGTATCGTTGATTCCGATCTTTTTTTATTGAAACCTTTTAGTATTGAAAAATATATGCAGGGATATGATATAGCAGGGGAGCTGCAAGGAAGAGAAAACGAAAACATCAAAATAAGACATCTTTCTCCCATCTTGGTTTTTATGAATATGCAAACCCTGCCTAATAAAAATACCCTCACCTTTGAAGGTGGTAATGTACAAGGATTGACTTGCGACGTAGGAGGCCATACGTATTATTATCTCAGGGATAATCCTTCAATACGCTCTAAATTTTTCACTTTAATGTTTCTTCCGGCGCTAAAAAAAGTAATTTCCTGCAATTCCTGCACTAATTTTAGCTGCGCAACTTGCAAAGAACAATTAATAAATTGCCATTTTGATGAAGCTGCAATCAAGTTTATTAATGCATGCCCCGATGACAATATGGAATTTGCTCTTGATAATCATTTCTTGCATTATCGCTGTGGATCAAATTGGAACAATAAATCCGCTGAATATCATGCAATCAAATCAAAAGCACTTAACGATTATGTTGGAGAATTATTATATACGCACTATTACCATATGCACGCCTTACAAGGCATTTATTAACGAAAATTCGATCTAAGATTTATAGCAAGAACCCCTATTGCAGCTGCAATAGGGTTCTTGATTTTTAAACTATATATTGTTAATTTTTTTATTTCTATTTCTCCAAAGGAGTTTGGAATGCTTTGTGATCTTTATCTAATGCCAATAACTTCGGAGTAAAGGGTAAACGCCAACTTTCAGGATAACAGTAGGCTGGGCATAAAACTACTGTTGGAGGATTATCAAAAAAATAACGGTTCAGATGGCTCTCGTCATTCCATTTTGCGATAAACCCTCCATGATCAAGATCCTGCTGAATCTGCTGAGAGCACTTAGTTATGAGCTTAATGAACTCCTGTGTGGTTCCTCCATAAAAGCCTCCTGCTAAATAAAAGCTTCCTTGGCCATGAGGAATGTAAGCTGCTGATACAGGGTTTTTTTCATAATCATCATGCGGCTGAGAAGGGAAGTAATACCCAGGTGCACGAGTTGCAACTCGTTCACCAAGAATCTCATCACCGACTTCCCCCGCAAAAAGCATATCTGCGTCACACGCAAAGAGATAATCACAATCAGCAAAGCGTTCCACAGAATTTAGATACACTTTAAATCGCATCATCGTATCTAATGGCCATCCCAATCTCTTTTGCTCAATTCTGATCACATGATCTGATTCTGGAACTTGGCCATCAGTAAAAACGAAATAAATTTTCTCATATTTTGGTAAAAAAAATCGATCCGCAGAAGCAAATAGTTTATCGAGAAAGCAGGTATATTTGCCCGTTGCCATCACACACAAACCAATTTTTAATGGTTTTTGCGACTGCGCAAAACAAAATGATGATATAAGAGTTAAAAGAAACAATTTCTTAAACATACATATGGAGAATGTATTCATAATTATTCCCTTGCAGTAAAATCTTATTAAGTATTTGGTTTTTTTTGAGAATTTTTTTTCAGGTCAGTATAGACTTAGATTAAAGAATTATATGCAAGACACATTCATTTGCATTTACATCAAACCATGAAAATGTTTTTACTTTTGGTAGAGTATTTAAAAAGGCTTCGAGCTTCGATTTGCTATATTGATTGTGAAAAATTGGGCACCCATCCACATTGCCGATTAAAATAGCATCATATTCGGTTGGAACTGGCTTCATAAAAAAAACAATGAGCACTTCTTTTTTAGCAACCCGGACTAATTCTGGTATAGCCTGCCGATATGTGTCCAAATGCTCTAAGATATGCCGAGAATAGACGACATCAAACGATGAATCTAAAACTGGAATTTCTTGAATCCTGCCAAGCTTTGCCGGTATGTTTTGGTTAATAGCCCTATCGACAAATAAAGTGGTTATGTCCACACCTAAATAATCGATTTCGGGATTAGATTGTTTCAAGCTTAAAAAATCAACACAAAGGCCGCAAGGAATATCCAACACAGATTTATAATTTTTTTCTAAAATATGTTTGCGTATATACATACGGGACGGCTCTTTTTCATTTCCAACCCAGCCAGCAAACTGATTTAATTTATTTTGCTGTGTACATTGCGTTTGCCACCATTTTTCATGCTCTTTCAACTCTAATGCCTGCAGTGATCCAAAAAAGATAATAACCGGCAGTATTCTCTTCATACATTCTCCTTAATTTTTTAGGAATTAAAATTCTCGTATAATTCTTAATCATTAGCTGGAATTGTCAAGTGAAATCATCCATCGGCTTTTCTTTTATTTTTTTTTAGCGTATGCTGCTTAAAATTCAAAAAAGGGAACTCATGTTTATAATTTTTCTTCTCTTCTTTTCATCATTCCTTTGCGCCACTGAAACGAGCAAATCAAAAATAATTGGCCTTATTCCCATTCGTAATGAAGAAATAATGATCGAGCAATGCTTGCGGGGATTATCAATGCTTGTGGATGAAATTATCATTCTTGATGATGCTTCTACTGATAATTCAGTTTCCATTATTGAATCACTTGCCAAAGAATGCAAAGTCACGGAAATTATTCGAAAAAAAGAATGGTACCGGGATGAACCCGGCGATAGAAATGCTCTTCTCAATGCAGGCAGAACGCATGGTGGCACACATTTTGTGGTCATTGATGCGGATGAAATGTTTACGGCCAATTGCTTGGATAATAATTTTCTACGTAATGCTATTCTTGTTCTGCAACCAGGCGACATATTAATAATGAATTGGATTCAGCTTTGGAAAAGCGTTGATTATTATCGCTTTGATGATTCGGTATGGACCTATAATTATAAGCCATTTATTTTTTGCGATAATCCGAATGCATATTATTCTTCTGAATTCCTTCATACTCCGCGAATTCCTTATAATTTAAGAGGCAAATATTATCAAATCGGAGGGTATACTTATGGGCTCATGCATTTTCAATTTGTTAACTTTGATAATGTGATCATGAAACATTGCTGGTATCGGTGCCTTGAGCGCATTCGTACCAAAAAATCTGGCCAGGAAATTAATGCTATTTATGATTGGTTTAAACCACAAAATGTTCATTTAGAACCATCGCCCCGCCAATGGTTCGATAATTATTCTTTTTTTGATCCTTCAATTTTTACCAGAGAAGAAAAGTGGCGCAAGGCCCAAATTAAAGAATGGCTCGCTCAGTATGGAGCCGATTTCTTCAAGGATATTGATATATGGTTTATAGACTGGTCAAAATAAGTATATTTTTTATTTTTTGTTCAAATCTGGCATCCGAAAAGTTTTCTCTGATTTCAACTCTTCCTAATGGGAAATTACTAACGAACGATTCTATAGATGATATTCATGTTATTTACGATATCAAGAAACATGATCCAATACTGCTTAATGAATTAGAAAAACTACCAGTAACCATACATTTTCATTATGACCAATTCAGCCTGGAACGCTGCATGCATATTGCACAAACTGTGTGCAAGCAAAAACAGGTGTTGCTTGATATTGATACTGATCATTCACAGAATGCCTCTATTAGATATTCTTGCGGAAAAAATCTTCGAGTAAGTTTAATTACTTCTTTATATAAGGCAGATGAGTTTGTTGTTGATTTTATGAAAAACATGGTTGAACAAAGCATTTTTAGTTCAACAGAATTAATTATCATCAATGCCCATTCTCCGGGAAATGAAGAGCATGAAATTCTGCGGTATTTAAGAGACTACCCAAATATTATCTATATCAGACTCCCCTATGACCCAGGACTTTATGCTATTTGGAATATGGGCGTCCGCTATGCACATGCCCCATTAATCGGCAATGCTAATCTTGATGACCGCAGAGATCTTTATTCGCTTGAAGAACAGGTAAAAATATTAGAGGAACATCCTGAATATGATCTTGCTTATTGTGATTTTTGCATCACGCAAAAACCAAATGATCAATGGTATGAAATGTTTAACTTTCCGCGTACCAACATCCAACAATTTTCTAAAAAGGCCATAGAATATTGTCTGCCGGGCCCCCAACCAGTTTGGCGCAGATCAATGCATGAAAAATATGGGCCGTTTAGAGAAGATTTTGTATCATCTGCGGATCAAGAAATGTGGTGCCGCGCAGTTGATAAAGGATCACAATTTATAAAAGTAAATTGCATCTCCGGCGTCTATTATCTAAATCCAAAAGGAATCTCAACCGAAGTTAATAGCCCAAGAGCCCAACAGAGGGCTTTAGAAAATTCTTATATTTGGTGTCTTTACCATCATTTATGGTCGTAAATCTTTTTGTTTATATAAATCTCATCCGCCCCACCAAGAATCGTAATGAACTGAAAATTTTTTGATTCTAAAAATTTTCTAATTTCTGAAGTTCCATAATTATTCTCAACCGTAATTGCATAAATATAGAATTTTTCATAATTTATTGATTTCAAAATGTTAATTTCTCCACCCTCAGTATCAAGCGAAAGAAAATCAATATAATAAATGTTATATTTTTCAAGTTCAGGGTTCAATAGACAACAGGGCACTTCAATAAGTCTTGCAGATCCCCCCATACATTCAATTTCACGCCTGATTCTTTCAATATGACGAGGATCGTAAAGCGCTTCAATGCCGCTCAACATTTGGCTATAACCAGTTACTTCTCGAAATAAAACAGTACCAATGGTGTCTGCGGAAACACATTTATTTATACAAATGCAGTTTCTATTTTTTTCTAGCTCTTTAAAAACAGTCGGCAATGGCTCAAAGCAAATTCCATGCCAACCAAGCTCTTTTTCAAAAAACCATGTGTTACTTAGGCTTATGCCATCATGTGCGCCAATATCGATAAAAATACCATTTCTTTTATTTTTAAAATAAAACTCATTAAGAAACTGATCCTGGCCAACTTGGCTTTTGTAATTTGTTGCTTGACTATTGAGCATTATGCTCAGCGAAAGTATGGAAAAATAAATAAGTTTCACGAACTATCCTTGCAATTGTTTAAATACAATCTCATCAATAACAATTTCTCCATTTATTAGACTGGCATGCCATGGAGCTAAGAGCACCATATAATCAACAATTTTTTCAGCCATTATTGAAAAATGAGAATCAGATCTAATTAAACAATCAAATTGCATCAATGAAAAAAAATCTTCCAATACGTTCACATTATGCTTATTTCCATGCATTCTGCAATCAAAAGTAATCTGATCATTATTTACGATTTCTTGAAAATACTGCGCTATTTCTAAGGGATTATCATGATCGGTGAAAACATAGACATATATTCTTTGATTGGGAAATAATTCAGCAATTTTAAGTAAACTGTCAGAATAAAATGATAATGGTGGCCATTTTAATGGTTGCCATTTAATCATATCATCATAAGTTTGCCCAGATAAAAGATCGAACCCCGTTCCAACCCTAACATGCACTGCAACGGTTACACAATCAGAGGGAAGTTCCAACAAATTTAATGGGCAAATTGGTTTGATCATTATTTGTAATTCTTTTCTGAAAACCGAATTTCCCCAATCAACATCAAAAAGATACGGATTTCTTGGACAATTGCGCTCGTATACTGATTCAGGAAAAAAGGGAATTACATACAGCAAATCTGCATCTGGGTCAATTTTTCCTTTTACCTCTTTATAAGAAACTATTCCCTTAAACTCACTCGATTTCTCTTGGGACCAATGTATTTCATGCTCGTGCATCATTAAGTGATCAGAATAGGGGAAAGGTATATAGAGCAAAGGAATATCATAGAGACAAGAAATATATTTTGCACGGGTATATGATAATAGATTATCCCCGAATCTGCCACCACTAAAGGTGTAGGTCACAGCACTTCTAGCAATAGCTAGATGATGTATAAAAAAACAGAAAAAAATAATAAAAAAATATGATGATTTGTTTAAAAGTTGTTTGTGCGTAGTCAATCTTTTTTCTCCCTACCTTTTTCAATGTAGTTTAAATATATCCAATATTTTCATATTACTTCTTTAAGCTGTCAACATCAAATTTGAGCATCGCCCTTCTCTTTGTAAATCTGTCAAAAAAAGCGCAAAGTTAAAGAAAAAATATTTGTCAAAAATAAGAATTGGGAAATAAGGAGCCTCTCTCATGAAAAAAATTATCAGTTTTCTCTTATTGATGAGCGCAAGTCTATTAGCTACATCCTCCCCTAAAAACGCGGAAAAAGAAGTGATCCTTGCTGGGCTTTTAAATTACAATGATCCCAAAACATGGTTATTATCATATCCCCGCTCGGGCAATACGTGGATTCGCTATTGTTTGGAGTTTTTTACCGAACGGCCCACGCTTGCTTCCTCTTTCGTGGATGAGAAAAATGAGCCCCTCGACTGGCTTGCCGGACTTAATATCGATTTCAACAAACCACCGATAGAAAAAACGTACAGTCTTGTAGTACGCATAATTTTTTACCATTTTTTCTCCCTTTTTTAGGAGAGAAAGGCTTCCTTTTTTTGTTAATCTATCCAAAAATTGCTATGATAAAAAATGTTTCAAAAAAAGGAATATCACTATGATTTTATCCTGCAAAACATTTCTCTTGGTTGCACTGTTGGTTACCCAAAGCGCACTATTATCTGGTAACGAAAAAACTGCACTTATTTTCGGCATAACAGGGCAAGATGGCGCATATCTTGCAGAGTTTCTTCTGAATAAAGGTTACACCGTTCATGGGGTGAAAAGAAGATCGTCTTCATTTAATACTCAACGTGTTGATCACTTATATCATGATCAACACGAAGGTGGTCCCAATCTTTTTCTCCATTATGGCGATCTATCTGATAGTGCGTGCATCGCAAAACTGATCAACGAAATTCTACCAGACGAAGTGTATAATTTGGCTGCCCAAAGCCATGTACGAGTTTCCTTCGATATTCCCGAATACACTGCCGACATTGACGCTCTAGGTGCTTTGCGTATTTTAGAGGCAATCAAAAATGCTCCCAAAAAAATAAAATATTATCAGGCATCCAGTAGTGAAATGTTCGGAAAAGTTCAAGAAATTCCGCAATCAGAAACAACTCCATTTTATCCCCGTTCGCCGTATGGCTGTGCTAAAGTATTCGCTTACTGGATCACCATTAATTTTCGTGAAGCTTATGACATTTTTGCCGTTAATGGGATTCTCTTTAATCATGAATCGCCCATTCGTGGTGAAACGTTTGTAACTCGTAAAGTTAGTCGTTCAATTGCGCGAATCCACAATGGTCAACAAGAAATCCTTTATCTTGGAAATCTTGATGCAAAAAGAGATTGGGGTTATGCAAAAGATTATGTTGAGGCAATGTGGCTAATGTTACAACAAGATCAACCCGATGATTATGTTATTGCGACTGGTGAGACACATTCAGTTAGGGAGTTTGTAGAGCTCGCATTTAAAGAAATAGGAGTCGAAATTGAATGGCATGGCAGCGGCACGAATGAACAAGGAAAAGATAAAAAAACCGGCAAAACCCTGATAGCGATAGATCCAGTATACTTTAGACCAACTGAGGTAGATGTATTGATTGGTGATGCCACTAAGGCCGCAAAAAAATTAAATTGGAGGCCAAAAACAGATTTTAAAGAACTTGTAAAATTAATGGTCGCTGCCGATCTACAACTTTGAATTCTTTGTGGCAGTAAAGAATGAATACTAATAAAAAAACTATTTTGAAGACCGTTCGCAGTGAGTAACACGAAGTACTTATTGAGCCTTATTGAACCCAAATGCCTATTATTTGAAAAACTCAAATAATCATTTATGGTTTCGATTCACTCCTTTGCTCACTAGGAACGGGCAAAGATAAGGGCTAAAGAAATGAAAGCAAAAATAACACTATTATTGGCATTAATATTCGGTCTTAATATTGACTGCTCTGACCGCTGCATAACGGTCGCAATTCTTGTTAAAGATAAAGCACACACATTGCCACTCTATCTTTCGTGCCTTGAACAACAGACATGGCCAAAATCAAAAACTTATTTATATATTCGCACCAATAATAATCGGGATAATTCAGCAGAAATCTTACGCTCTTGGGTGAATAAGGTAAAAGATAAATATCTAGATATATTTTTTGATGATTCTGATGTGCAAGAAGAGATCACGCAATATAAACAACATGAATGGAACTGTACCCGTTTTAAAGTGCTCGGAAGAATACGGCAGGAATCTATAAATTGGGCACTTGCACATGATTCTCATTATTTTATCGCCGATTGTGATAATTTTATTTACCCGTTTACCATAGAAAACGTAGCGAGCGTCAATTTGCCTATTGTTGCTCCTTTGCTTAATAGTAATTGTGCCTACTCAAATTTTCATGCTGCCATTGATCCGAATGGCTATATGGCCGATTCTCCTATTTACTTACCACTGGTAAATCGCGAAATTAAAGGATTGGTACAAGTTCCGGTGGTTCATTGCACCTACTTTATTCATTATGATGTATCTACTTGAAATGTCTTATGATGATCAAAGCTATCGGTATGAGTATGTAATCTTTAGTGATAATGCACGCAAAAAAGGAATTCCTCAATATCTTGATACGCGCGAAGTCTATGGCTATGTCACTTTCGCTGAAAACACAACTGATTTAGTTGCAGAACCATGGTTTTTAGGCTTTTGCATGGAAATGCAGCGATTGCGATTTAAGAGATAAGATCTTTCCGCACAAAAATGTCATCAACATGAACTCTGCCAAATAACATAAAGCCATTGGCATACAAAATTTCTCGAAGTGATTCATCATTATAATCATTTTCAACGGTAATTACATCAATAGTAACTTTTGAAAAATCAATGGTTTTAAGCACCTCAAGCTCATGCCCTTCAACATCAAGAGACAAAAAATCAACATGCGTGATGCCGTAATCCGAAAGGATGCTATCAAGCCGCACTGCGGGAACCTGAATAACCTTGAGTTCGCCGCCAAAAGCAGCAATATCATTTAATACCGCAGTAAGTTTGTTTTGATTAAAGGTACCGCAAAGGCCACTTAGCATTTCATCACATCCATCAACATGAAGGAATGGCAAATCCCCATTAATTCCAGAAACGCAGGCATTAATGCAAATGCAATCCCTGCATGCGTTTAGTTGCTCAAATAAATGAGGAATTGGCTCAAAACAAATGCCCTTCCATCCAAGATCTTTTTCAAAAAACCATGTGTTGCTAAAACTTTGGCCATCATGAGCACCAATGTCTAGGAAAAACCCTCCTTTACGATTATGAAACAACTGCTCATTTACAAATCGATCCTGGCCCGCCTGGCTTTTATAAGATGCTGAGATTGAAGATGTTATGAAAAGGCATGCCATCAAATATTTCATGTAAATCCTATCCTAAGCTGCCGCCGGTGACACCTTTGTTTCATTAATTCTTTTATTCAAATAAAATGAAAGATTATTAAACAGATGCGGATAATTTTCATGAACACGCAATGCTTCACGCACCGCATCTTCACCAACTTCAAATTCTCCAACATACCATGCACATTGGCCTAGAATATCCCAACGAGTAAATTCATAAGCCTCTTTTTCTACAAAAAGAGTATCATTCTTCGGATATGCAATATCACATGCACGTTTTGCAAAGAGGTATGCGCATGCATGATTGCCTTCACTCAAATAATGTGCTGCGAGCCTAATGAGGGCTTCTGCGCGGGATGGACGCATCGTATATGCTTTTAGATAATTATCAAGCGCTTCAGCCCATTTGTTTGAACCATCTTCATTCTTCATGCGCTCGATAACTTGCGCCAAACGATAACGGGCCATCATATCTTCTTCATCCCAGCCGCGTAAACGAGTGCGGATATCATAATATTTAAATGCCTCATCTAATTGGCCTAAACAATCGCAGGTTTGCGCAAGATAAAATGAACTTCGAGAATCGGAAGTATTAGATTCAAATGCTTTTAGTAATAGCTCTTTATCTCGCTTCCAACGTTTTTGGGTTTTTTCAACTCCGTATCTGCCGGGGCGCAATTCAAAGGAGACGGTATCTGGAGTTTTAAAACGAGTTCCAATCATAATTGTTTCATGTACCACTCCGCCAAAGCGCAATCCAGAACGGCATCGAATCAATCGCTGAGTTCCAAAATCAAGATCGGTTGAGACAATACGAACAAGATAGGATCCCGCGCTCGGATTATTAAGTTCAGCTTCACAAAATGCCAGTAATTCAGGAACCCCATGCAAATACCATTCCGCATCAGGCATGAGCATAAATGCAGCATTCGGGAAATTTCTTTCTACAATATCAAGCGCTTTATTACGCGATGTTGCAAAATCAACGAACGGCTCTTGAATAATGTAGTAATTGGAGATGCGATAATCAGTAAAGAGCTCTTTTGCTTTTTGCATGGTTGAGCTCCATGGATCAAGGCCGGTATCATAAACCACATAGGCTATTTTTTTACCCTCAGGATCAGCCTTACAATACATTTCAAGTGTCGGCCTGATTACTTCAGTTTCATCTTTAACCATGATCACCACTACTAAAAGCGGATCATATTTTTGATCAACCGTTGCAAAATTGGTATTTTGAAATGAAATTACGAGTAAAAAACTTAAGAGTACACGAAGAGACTTCATTCTACTTCCTTTTTATTATTCTCTCTCTGTTCTAACTGCTCAATGTGTCTTTTTTCTAACTTGCTGTATTTATAAAACACAAATTTTAAAATGTCTACCGGTAAATAGAATTTTCGGTATAATGAATTAGAATGCTTTGGACGCAACTCAGCTAACGGAATTTATATGTTTTTAATTATTTTATTATATGCCCTCTTTGGCAGTTCTTTTCCCATAAGCAAAACACTTCTGGGATTCTCTGACCCGATTTTTTTAACCGGTATTCGCATGTTTATTGCCGGATCGATTCTGCTGATCTATCAATACTGTTTTGCCCATCATCATTTTGTATTTAAATGGAGGCACGCGTTGCTCTATGCACAAGTGATTATTTTTGGCGTATATTTGACGTACATTTTACGCTTCTGGGGGCTCGCTTATTTAGCATCAGCTAAAACCGCATTTTTATTCAATGTGGCACCTTTTTTTGCAGCGCTTTATTCCTATATCTCGTTCAGAGAAAAGCTAACGCGCCAGCAATGGTTAGGCTTATTGATCGGGTTTATCGGCTTATTTCCAATACTGCTCTCAAGCTCAGGGCCTGAAAAAAGACTGGGGGAATTTTTCTTTATCTCCTGGCCAGAAATTGCAGTACTTGCAGCCGTTGCCTGCCACAATTATAGTTGGATAATTATGCGCAAATTAGTGCGCGATAAAAGCTATGCACCATCTATGGTAAATGGGCTTACTATGTTTATCGGTGGCGTTATGGCGCTTATTACCGCCTACTTTACCGAAGGCCCTCAAGAAATGGGTGATCCGGGTGCCTTTTTGAGCTTGCTCATTTTAGTGATATTGATCAGCAATATTATTTGCCATAATTTGTATGCGCATTTGCTTCGCAAATATTCGGCGACATTCCTGGCTTTTGCCGGCTTTTTAGGGCCACTCTTTTCAGCATTTTATGGCTGGATATTTCTTGGCGAGATTATCACGTGGCATTTTTATCTTTCTGCCGTGATTGTTTTTGTGGGACTGTATCTGTTTTACCAGCATGAACTCAAGCTCAGCGGCATTGGCAAGAAAGAAGAAGAAGAAAAAATCCAACCATTGGACCCCGAAAGTATTTAATTATTTTCTATTAAAACGGTTTGCATCATAAACCCTCCAGATCTATATGAAAAGATCTTTATACAAGAAATATTAAATGGAGGCTTTGTTAAATCCAATGGTCTATAATCTCCTCGCTGTATGTCTGCATTGTCACTACTCAAGGTATCATAATCAACCCCATTGGTTATGAGGCAATATTTATATTTTTTAAATTGTGCACTTATCACAAGAATGTCTTCATTAGTTAAATGTTGTAATACATCTTTGCAAAGCAGCAGCTCTGCAGAAGGAAGATCGCAAAGCAAAGCATCTGCGCACTCAAAATGAATAGTATCGTATTCATACCGTTCTTTATTTTTTTTAATCACACGTGGTACTGCATCAAGACCAAGATAGTCGATACCATTCCAATTAATAAATTTTGAAAATTCCCAATCGCCACAGCCCAGATCTAGAACTGACGTAATTCCATATTCTTTAAGAAATTTTTGAATAAAATCGCGGTATTCATTGGTTGTTTCGCAACTGGAGCCTCCGCCTGACCATCCTTCACCCGCATCATTAACTCCCCATATTTTGTTTTCGTAAATTTCGGAGAATACCTGCTTAACCGATGCGCCCAAATAATTGATCTCACTAGATGATAAACAAACTAAGAGAAGAAAAAGAAACTTTTTTTCATTCATTAAAACTCCTTCATCTCCATTCAATAAGTTATCTACAAATCATCATTAATGTGTCAAATAACCTATCATGCCTGCTTGAATAAACTAGATACAAAACATAAGAAATTGATCAAATTACTCTTCATTTATAGGATTTTCAACTTTAGTAAATTTGGCCTTAAACCAGCGCAATGGATGGAAATGGCCGTGACTGATTTTATTAATCTCATCTTGATAAAAGATTAATAGTCCTATGAAAGTAACGCAGGATGCCGCCAAGAAGTTAAGAGAAAGTGGCTCGCCTAATAATAAGCCACCAAAAAGATACACATATAATGGAACTGAAAACCCTGCCAGTGAAACAAAAGTCGCTGAATGGCATTTGAGATATCCGGCATACATCGTATAACCGATTACATTTCCAACAATAATCGTATGCAAGATCGAATAGAGTATCATCGTAGTATTAGTCTCGGGAGTTATCGTGGTATGTAAAAAACTTGTTGCATCAGCAAATGTATATGAAGGCATAATAGCTGCAAGAAGTGGTATTAATCCCAGTACTGCGATTGTGCTCGCAAAAATAAAAGGCATTATAAATACCATCACACCGCTAATGGTCATGAGCAGACCATTAAGTTCAGGCGCGGTATACCGTTCTTTACGCAGTAATTGTTGCACAAACATCCAACCAAGCCGGCCGATTGCCATGGCAAGCAATGCAGCAATCTCAGGATATGAAAATACTGACCAGGCAATTAACGATTGTTCACTTACTGATGAAGAGATGATAAGTATAAAGGTTCCGGCAAATCCTAAAATTATACCGATCACTTTTTTCTTAGTTAAATGTTCGCTCCAGAAGAAGTATGCATAAAGAGCAGTAACAAACGGATCAAGGCTTGAAAGAAAAGCTGCTTTTGAAGAAAGCATATTTTTAAGCGCATAGGCTTTAAAAAGCGCAGGAACTAGCATCGTTAATAATGAAATGCCCAACAGAATGAACATATCATGTTTAAAATAGGCAAACGATAAGCGATGAGATTTTCTGCGATAAAAAAGCGTTAAAATAATGCCTGCACAAAGCATGCGCAAGCCTACCATGAGCGATGGGGTTAGCACCGAAAGAGCATATTTATTCGCAACGGTGGAACTTGCCATAAAGGCAAAGCCTAAAAATACGTCAAACATTATTCTTTTCTTTTGTTAAAGGATTGCCGCCCTACTAACCCGCGTAGGCGTAGTCTGGTGCCGAGAGCCGGATTCGAACCGGCACAGTGTTGCCACCGCAGGCACCTGAAGCCTGTGCGTCTACCAATTTCGCCATCTCGGCAAACATTTCAAATTCCAAATTTAAGAATAAGAATAAAGATGCACAAAGAAAATGCAATGTTTCAGGCCCGTTCGAAGTATATTTTGTTTTTTAAAACTCAGCCCCATTCATCCTGAGCCCGTCGAAGGACTTGCCTGAGAGGAAGTGAATATGGCTATGAAAAACCATCTGCCCAGCATCCGCGCCATTATTGACCAAAAGCTTAAAGGATTTTGATCCGGGCAAGTCTTGGGCAAGCTGTTTTGCCATGAGCAACATTTGGCCAGCTAAATTTGTATCCGATTCTTGGAAACCGGTAATATCCGCAACATGCTTTTTAGGCATAATTAAATAGTGAATGGGAGCTTTGGGATTGATATCTTTAATCACTAATAATCTGATCAGTTTCAGCAATAATAGTTGAAGGAATCTGTTTAGCGATGATTTTGCAAAAGATACAGGACTGCATAAGAAATTTCTACACTTTCCGCTCGCCCTTAGCTTGTCGAAGGGTGCAAGTTATTCTTATATGACAAAGATCGCTCGAATGGTTCGACGAGCTCACCACGAGCGGTATAGAAACTAATTTCGTTTTAAGAACTTTTTTGCGATCAGCCCAGCCTATGCTTATCCGGGCCTTCCGGCTCGGCAACCCCTCGACTGCGCTCGGGATTAAACGCGTCCTTCCGCTCATCCTGAGGAGCATCGTTAGATGCATCTCGAAGGACGGCGGGCAGTCTTCGCATCTTTCTTTTAATCTTATTTGTTCTACCTACTTAAGCGGCGCAGCCAGGCGTAGCCCCTTGCGGGCGAAGACTGGTGCCGGGGGTCGGACTCGAACCGACATGATGTCAAACATCGCTGGATTTTGAGTCCAGTGCGTCTACCAATTCCGCCATCCCGGCAAATATGGTACTAGATTAAAGTAAATCAGATCACGCGTCAATGCAAAATGCGTATTTTAAACTGCATAACTTAAGCTCATAATTGGCGTATAAAGCGCGAGAATTAATCCGGTGATCATGAGGCCAAGAATGATAAGTAAAAATGGCTGGAAAAGTGTGTTAATTCGCGATAGCTTTTGAATTAATCGCTGCTGATAAATAGCAACCATGCGGCCAAGCATCGGCGCCAATTGGCTCGATTCTTGGCCAACCTTGAGCAATGAGATCATATCTTGCGGGCATAACTGCTCATAGCCTTTCAGCGCATCTGCAAGAGATTCTCCGGCATTGATCTCTTGAGTTACATTTTCTATAGATTGTTTTATCACCAAGTTATTAATTGTTTCTTTTGCAATGGTTACCGCTTTTACCAAAGGCATTCCTCCTTGCAAAAGGAGTGCAGTCGCTTGGAAAAAACCTGCCATAGTTTGGTTTATTATCAAAGAGCGTATGAACGGGATTCGCATTATGAGAGTATCACATGTTCTTTTGCCCGGTTTGGTTTTAAGATACTGGCGCACCCCATACCCAAGCAATAAAAAACTTGCCGCCAAATAGATCAAATTTCCTCCTCTTAAAAAATTGCTTACCCTTAGCATGGCCAAGGTGGCCCCGGGCAAATCTTTTTGCATTGAAGCGAAAATTGAAGCAAATTGAGGCACGATCACGATGAGCATAATGCAGATGATCGCTAGAAAGAATCCGAATGTAACCAATGGTAACAATAGTGCACTTGTTAAACGGCGCTTAAACTGCGCAACCGCTTCCAAATGATCGGATAATACTTGCAACGTATCGGACAAGCTTCCTGATTCCTGCCCCACGCATGCCATTTGAATAATAAGTGGCTGAAATATTTTTGTATGTTTTTGCAGAGCATGAGGCAAAGCTACTCCGTGCTCAACCTGATCTGCGACATTATGCGCAATCATTGCAAAATTCGGTTGAGCCGTTTGATCCGCTACTAGTCTTAGAGCTTTTGGCAAAAGCATCCCTGCCTTCATGAGCATTGCAAGCTGGACCATATAATCAATTTTTGATTGCAGAGAAATTGGCTTTTGCCAGAGCAATTTTTTTACCGAACATGCAAGTAATGCTATATCTTTTTTTAGCAAAACCGCATCAAGATCTTCTTTGCTTTGAGCAAACAGGGCCCCTTTGCGAATTTTGGCAGATAAATCAATCCCTTTCCATGCAAAATATGGCATACAAGTTCCTTAATTTTGCTCGCACCCTTCGACAGGCTCAGGGTGAGCGGACAAAGAGCATTCATCTCCGCTCGTCCTGAGCTCGTCGAAGGATTCGAGCGGTTTCAATTTCGTTCAAACAACGAAGTTTGCTCCTCGATCCCCAAAGCTTTTAATATCTGCTCATACCTTAATTCGGCATTAATTTTAATCCGCTTAATTCTACTGGTGGCTCCCGATATAATCCCCACTTGCGTCTGCGGTAATCGTAAGGCCCTTGCAATTGTTTTTACGAGCTCTTCATTGGCAAGCCCTTTTTCAGGAGGGCTTTTGAGGTAGGCTTTAAGAATGCCCGATTTATCAACTAGCCATTTGCTCTTGCCTGAAGAGGGGACAACTTTGATTTGAATTATGAGTGACATTATGATCCCTGAGATCCTCTTTTTTTTGGCACAATAAAAATAGCTTGGTTTAGCATAGGCAATGCTTGCATAAAATGGCAAATACTTTATCCTTTTTATGGTTCGATATGTCCAGCCTACGCTTATCCGGGCTTTCCAGCTCGGCAAGCTTCGGCGGACACTCACCATGAATGGCATAAAAATTAGGGAGAGATGGCTGAGTGGCCTAAAGCGCTTGCCTGCTAAGCAAGAGCTCCGGAAATGGGGCACGAGGGTTCGAATCCCTCTCTCTCCACCAGGCTACGCTTATCCGGGGCTTCCGCCTCGGCAAGCTCCGCCCGGCACGGCCAGCCTTTTAAAAGATTGATATTAATAAAAAAATTGAGCGATGTGCCCGGCAGCCTGCCCGCCATAGCTCTGAAAGAGCGTCGGCTGGGAAGCAGCAACTTCTTTAGTTATTGACAATGAGCGAAGTGGAAGCGAAGCCTGGGCAACCGAGTTAAAATGAGCTTTTTTTCTTGAAATACAAATAATATTGCGCCTATAGCTCAACTGGATAGAGCGTCAGACTACGGATCTGAAGGTTAAAGGTTCGACTCCTTTTAGGCGCACATTTAATTTTTTTGGGGATCTTATGAACTCTACTAATCTTTTTTGGTCAATACCAAGTATTTTAGACTTCTTGTTTAAGTTATATGAAGCATCATTGTTGAGTTATCATTTAAACTTATTAAAGAGGTGCTCTATGAATAAATCATTCTTTATTATTGCAGCAAGCATTGTTTTATTGCTTTCCGCTTCTATTTTTTGGGCAATAACTCGTAGTAATTCAAACAACCAGCAAGCTCTAAAGAGCCGGCCAACCAACCCTCACCGGTCGCAGAGCTTACTGCTGAAAGTGCAACACAAGTACTTACAAATACACCGGGAATTTTAATTGTCGATTTTTATGCAGAATGGTGTGGCCCATGCAAAACTCTTAAGCCAGTTTTTGATGAAGTTGCTGAGGAGCTTAAAAATACACATTCTTTTGCACGCGCAAATGTTGATCATTGTGCAAATTTTGCAAAAGAATTTCAAATAATGTCCATACCAACCATAGTAATTTTCAGCAATGGTAAAGTTGTGGATAAAATTGTTGGGATGATAGCTAAAGATGCACTCATAGAAAGAATCGAACAAGCATTAAAGGGCCCTCAAGATCTTTCTACTCTTTCGCAAGAAACTTTGAATGAAAAGCTTATTCAAGCTATCCAGGGCACTGCAGCAATTGATGACATTAAGAAAATCATTGATGCGGGAGCGGATGTTAATCATGTTACTTCCGGCGGCATGATGCCGGGCATTACTCCTTTATTGATGGCAATACTAATCAACGGATCCCGCGGTATAGATGCAACTGATTTAGTTAGCGTACTACTAAAAAATGGCGCTTCTACCGAATTCGTTGATACTAAAAATGGTACTAAAACGCAAGCTTTTGATTTTGTGCAAATGATGAGCCAAAATGCTAAAAGAATCGCGGAAAATTATGATAAGATGGCTCAGGTATTAAAAGAAAATCAACCCAAGACAAAAGAAGACCGACTACAAAGTTCGAATTGATTTTTCTTTTAATATAAATAATAATATTACTTATTATTTTTCGGAGAGGTGGCAGAGCGGTTGAATGCGGCGGTCTTGAAAACCGTTATTCCGTGAGAACGGAATCGTGGGTTCGAATCCCACCCTCTCCTCATAAAAATACCCAATTTTATACCCGATTATACCCAATCTTATCCAGTCATACCCAATTGGCTTGTTTTATTTCAGTTCCTGCCCTTTTTATGAAATAACAAAATTTGATTGTTATCTTATTTCATTTTTTTACCAATTATTGAAATAAGGGAATAAAAAAGCTATTCTTATTTCATATTTAACCTTAAAATGAAATAAGGATATAATGAAACGAGAAACCGGTCATTATCAGAAATTGGGCAATTTGGACTTCTTTGTCCCCAATTCTTTGCCCCCAAAAGATCCTCCTTTTGAGCTTACTCCTGAACTTCACGATATTATATGGGCAAGCAATGCAACAGCTTGCAAAACTCAATGAAATGTCTTTAAGAATCCCAAATACTCAACGATTTTTAAAAGCATATGTTATTAAAGAGGCGCTTCTTTCTTCAGCAATCGAAGGTATTCATACAACCATAATTGATGTTTTCACTCAGCCAATTGAAGGCAGCAAACCAAGCAAAGAAACTCAATTAGTTCTCAATTATAAAAAGGCACTCGATGTCGCATTAGCGCTAATTCGCGAAAAAGGCATGCCTATCACCAACCGTATTATTTTAAGCGCGCATGAAGCATTAATGAATGAAGGAGAAGGAGAACGGGCAAATCCAGGCAATTATCGCAAACAACCCGTACGTGTGGGCAAGTTGGTGCCTCCGCCCGCAAATCTAATTCCAGAATTAATGGCAGACTCTAGAAAAATATATTAACACTGATGATTCACTCCCCCTCTTGATTAAGGCTGGGCTTGCCCACGTACAATTTGAAACTATCCACCCATTTCTAGATGGCAATGGCCGCATTGGCCGTCTTCTGATTGTGCTTATATTAATCGATAACGATTTATTGAATTCTCCAATCCTATATCCTTCCTACTATTTCAAAAAACACCATCTTGAATATTATCAACGCTTAGATTCAGTACGCACAAGATGGAGATTTCGAAGGTTGGATTAGCTATTATCTTAAAGGCATTATTGCAAGCAGTCAGGATGCCTATCGCCGAGCTTGCGACATTGAACTTCTTGAAAAGGAGATTAATGAACAACTTTCAGCCGATCAAATAACTGCACGAATGCATGAACAATTGTCCCGTACATTATTACTATTATTTCAATTCCCCATAATTAATGCTAAAGAACTGGCAGCACAATTAGACAAAAGTTACAATGCTGCCAATAAACTTATTGCTTATTTTGTTAATAAAGGCATTTTACATGAAATTGGGGAGAAAAAGCGTAACAAGCTTTTCCAATTTAAGCAGTACCTTGAGCTACTAGAAAAAGAATATTAACATATAACAACCCTTCATTAAAAAGGAATTTGCATGGAAGCACACATTGGGTTAGCGCCAAAAACCCGCAAAGAGGTAAGCAAAATTCTTAATAATCTCCTTTCCGATGTATATCTTTTATACACCAAAACTTTAAAATATCATTGGAACGTCCATGGAATGGTTTTTCATGATTTCCATAAGCTTTTTTTAGAGCAATATGAAGCATTACTTGAAATTGCCGATGAACTTGCCGAGCGATCACGCGCTCTTGGCGAGCCTACCTTTGGAAGCATGACCGAATTTTTGAAGCATACTCGCTTAAAGGAAGAACCGGGTAAAATTCCTGATGCGCATGGCATGATTAAGCAATTGCTTGCTGATCATGAGACCATTATTCGACAAATGAGAGAAGATTTAGAAACTTGCGAAAAATTAGGCGATATGGGAACCAATAATTTCTTAACTGAAATCATGGAAAGACATGAAAAATTTGCCTGGATGTTTCGCGCAACCGCACAGAAATAATAAATTTAAATAAGAATTTTGAAAATATTTATTGGAAATAGATGAGATTTTCAAAAGCAAGAGCCATATTTTCTTGCAGAGACTCTTGATCTTTGCTTGAAAGCTTACCAATACGTTTTTTAATTAATCGGTTATCAAGAGTAAATAATTTCAACCGTATAATTGAAGGCTTTTCTAGCCCACAGCTTTTCACATTACCGATTGGCACATCCAAGGGCCATGAGCTATGCATAGCACTCGTAATCATCGCAAGAACTGTATGACTTGTTGGGCCATTAAAGTGTTTTTCGGATGATATAACTAAAGCAGGCCTATTTTTAGATTTTAATGAATCCACAAATGGAAAAGGCACAACTACAACATCAAATGTCTTGTAAATGTTCATAATCTGCTTCATCGTAAGCTGAATTCCATTCGCTCAAGGTTTTAGCGATAGCCTTCAGATATTCTTTATCAAATGGCATACTTTTTTTCATGACAATAATATTATTGTCAATAACCTTAAAAATAATAGCATCTCCAGCTTTTAGCTTAAGTTTTTGACGCACTTCTTTTGGGATAGTCGCTTGAAACTTAGTGGTTAATTTTGAAGCACTCATGCAAAACCCTTATTTAATAGATAGGTAATACCAGTATTACCTAGACTGGATGTTTTTGTCAAATTAGATGCTTTTTAAAGCAAAGCCCCCGGCATTCTGCCGGGGGCTTTATTAAATACCTAATTTTCGAAAAGAATTTTTTACATCTTCAATTTATAACGCAGTAATTCATTATTTTCTTGTAAACATTTTGACTCTTTGATCAGATCCTTGGTAACATCGATCTTTATCTCATACGGCTTTTCCAAGCGATCTTCTATTTTTTTCTTGAGATTAGTTGGCATATTTCCGCCTATTCATGCAGGAATTGCGGCCATAACTGAATGAATTATTGCAAATAGAAAATATTTAATGGTATGGTAAGGGTAGCAATGAGTAGAGTTTGTAGAAAGAGGAGAATTCTTTTATGAATTGTATAAAAATTATCCTTGCAATAGCTGCGTTTTTAAGCCTTTCAAGCTTGGCTATGGGCCAAGAGATGGAATTTAGGGTCCCAACCCCGCCGGTGATGGAAGTTCCGGTGATAGCCTCATTGGATGATGAAACCATGGAACAAGCAATGACTGCGACCCCTGAAATCACCGAATCAGGAACCAAGGCTACTGGAACATCAGAGGAAACCGCAACATCCGAAGCTCAATAACTTTCATTCTGCTTCGCAAAACACGAGTTTTGCTTTGAAGAATTTCATTTACCCCACTTCTACAGCAACGCCTTGCAGGGATTATTCCCTCGGGGCCTTGAAAATTTCCGTTCGCCGAGCACCCTTATTTCTATTTGAATCATATCCGATCGGAGCGGGCCAGGCCATTTGCAATTGTCTAAATATCATTTCTATGCTACTTTATTGATATATGTGAGGCAAAAATATCCAGATTACTTTCGACCCCGGTAGATAGATATGAAATTAGTAAAAATTATACCCTATTGCTTATTTGCTTTAACTTCATTCATTGGCAATGCATCTGCTCAAAAAGCGCAAAAAGCTACAGTAAAACAAGCCCCTGCAAAATCATGCGCTGAATCAAAGAGCACTTCGACTAAAACGCAAAAAGCAGAATCGATCCACTCTCATGAATTGGGATTCTCTTCTTTAAAATCAGAAGCTTTTAATATATCATTACCGATCACCGGATCAGTGCCCGAATGGCTTCATGGTTCATTTATTACCATTGGGCCGAGCATTTTTGAGCTTAACCAGACCAAGGCAGATCATTGGCTTGATGGATTTGCCATGATTCATCAATTTGCGCTGGAAAAAGGGACCGCAAAGTATACTAATAAATTGATTAATTCATTGTATCATCAAGATTGCTGCAGCAAAGGGAAATTGCGCGGAAGCACACCGGAGCAAAAAAAATCTACCTGGTCCAAGCTTACTTCTGCGATCAGTAGTGCGCCCCGCCCAGTGTATGATAACACCAACATGAACGTTGCGATTTACAATAATCAATTGGTTGCGCTCACTGAGACGCCACATGTATTGCAAATTAACCCCAAAACAATGGAAACCAAAGGCAATTTTACTTTTGATGATAAGATTGAAGCCCAATTTGCATCAGCCCATGCGCTCTTTGATCCAGCAACTCAAGAATGGTATGGTTTTGCAATTCAATATGCTCATAATAGCGATTATATTGTGTATAAAATGAAAGCGAACAGCAATCAACGCACCGTTATTGCGCGGATCTCAGTTGGTTATCCTTCGTATATGCATAGCTTTGCACTCACAAAAAATTATATTATTTTAACTGAATCGCCTTTCACCGTGAGCCCGTATGATCTTTTATTATCAGATCATTCATTTATTGAAAATTTTACTTGGAAGCCTAAAAACGGTACATCTTTTATCGTGATCGATAGGAAAACCGGGAAGAAAATAACGACCTATAAAACCGATGCGTTCTTTGCATTGCATCATGTGAATGCCTTTGAAAAGGATAACCAGATTATACTCGATATGGTTACCTATAAAGATGCAGAAATTGTAGAAGCATTTAACATCAAAAATCTAAAAAGCTCGCACACAAAACTGCCTGCCGGCCATTTAAAACGTTTTACTATTGATCAGAAAACGTGCAAAGTAAGCGGCCACCTGCTTTCGCCTCATAATAATGTTGAGCTACCGCAGATTAATCATGCAAAATTGATGCAAGATTATCGCTATGTGTATGCAACAGGATCGAACGAAGATGGGATTGCACATCAATTAGTAAAATTCGATCTGAATTCAAAACGCCATGAGATCTGGAAATGCAAAGGCTGCTATCCAACTGAACCAATCTTCGTTGCAAAACCAGGCGCAATAGATGAAGATGATGGGCTCATTCTCTCATTAGTGCTCGATGCGATCGCACAAACCTCATTCTTGCTTATTCTCGATGCAAAAACTTTCAAAGAATTAGGCAGAGCCTCTGTTCCGCATCATATTCCATTTACTGTTCACAGCAAATTCTTTGCAATCAATTAAAGTTTTGGTTTTACCGTCCCGAATAATTCGAGGATTCCTTCATACTTTGTAGCCTGAACCAGTTCTTGTGGATTTTTACCCGCAGATAATTGATCTTCCCGCTGTTTATAATGCGCTGCTAGTTCTCGAGCGGTAAAGAATTCTTTATCTAAAGAATTTCCTTCAGAAGTCACTTCCTTCACCGTTATAGGAAAATTATTTTTTTTATCGGGATCAGCACCGTATTCGAGAAACAATTTTATGAGTGAAAGGATATCTTGACCTTTTCTGGTTGCATGCCTTTGAACCAAACTGATTAATGGTAAAACAATTTTTTTATTGGAGACATCATAGTTTTTGTTCGGATCCGCTTTATTTTTCAGTAATAACTCAGCTAATCTAGAATCGTGCTTAGAGACTGCAATAGCAAGAGCTGATTTCTTATTCTTCTTTGAGCCAAACCAAAGATTACATGCAACATTCGAATCTGCACCAAACTTAAGTAATAGTTCAATAGTATTATAAGGCAATGCTTTAAAACTGCTATTTGCTATATCAGGGAGCAATCGATAAGCTCCAATCATCAAGAACATATTCAAAATTTGGATTGAGCCAATTCCTTTCCAAAAGAATTTTTATAAATGAACAGTATTTTGAACTAACTGCCAATTTTAGTGCTTGCATAAACTGATCTTTGGTACACTTTTTGCCTAATGGCCCCAATGCAAGAAAATCACTTATAGTTTTCTCATATTTTGCAGCATTACTTTCTGCTACTGCTTGTGCAAGCTTCCTACTATCAAAATCATTTTTGCTCTTTTTTCTAGCTTGATCTTCATCGATTTGCATCGCTATACAAGCAATTGGAGATGGTTTCTTTTTTACCGTATCAAATAATGAAAGAATTTCCTGCGTTTCATGAGAATAACGCTGCGCTAATTCCCGGGCGGACCCGAATGGTTCTATTTCATGAGTTTCTTTAAATACCCCGCACGCTTCTATAAAGTTAGTTGAAACGTGTCTCGTTTCCCCATCCATCGACAGCTTATCCCCCAATTCGAATGCATTATATTTTTCATTATCGCGCGCATCAGGATCGGCGCCATATTCAAGCAACAAGGCTATTTGTTGAATTATTGTTTCTTGAAGCGGATCTGCATAATTTACTCCTAGACTGCCGCGTTTAGAGCGTTTTGACCGCTCATAGGCCAATCTATCAGCTCGCACTATGTAATCAGTTACTTCATTAATGAGGGGCAATAATTGAATCGGGTATTGATGTAATTCCCGCTCTCCTGCCTGATTTAAAAGAAATACCGGTGTTGAATGATGCCGTTTATTCGGATCAGCCTTATACTTCAATAATAATTCCACTAATTCCGGATGTTCATTTTGCTGCAAAGCAATATTAAGAGGAGTTACAAGATTTGTTCGTGAACTCGATGCTGGAATATTGGGATCCGCGCCAAATTGTAAAAATAATTCGATAGTATTAAGATTTGGTTCCCTTGGATAATGATCAGTCATTTGATTTAATAATCGATAAGAATGTCCGCTTTCACTTTTATATTCGGAATTAGGGTTTAGCCAACCATTTTCTAAAAAATCTTTTAAAGCTGTATTATAATGAGGCTTTACTGCTAGTTTTGTGATAAAATTAAACTGATGGCGATCAAGCTTTTCAGGCCAAGGCGCCTTATCAATAAAATCAGAAATTATTTTCTCATATTTGGGCACTTTTGAGTAAGCCACTTCATGCGCTAGCTGCTTAACATCAAAATCATTTTTAGCGTGCACAATTTGGGCAGTTTCCATAGCAGGCAATGCAAATGGAATTCCTAGTAATAATATAATGCGTTTCATTATTCCCCTATTTAGCGATTAATGATGGTTTTGTTTTTACCGCATCAAACAAACTTAAGACTTGATCAAATTCATATCGGATTGCCAATTCTCGAGCGGTAAAATATCCTTGATGTATTTTATCAGATTTTTCTTCAATTTCTATTGCAATGTTATTCTTCATATCAGGATCGGCGCCGGATTTAAGAGCTAAGGCCATTAATGAGAGGCATTCTTTTGCCATTTCTGGATTGGTACATGTGCGATACAGATTCACTAATCTGATTAATGGCAATGGATTTTTTGATGGTTCGGGTTGCTTATTAGGATCAGCGCCATGCTTAAGGAACAAATCAAATAACCTATAATTTTCAAGATTTAATGCTTTATCAAGAAGCGACTCATACACTATTTCTATTTTTGTCTTATCGATTTCAGCACACTGAGAATCAGGATTGAGCCACTTTGTTTCTAAAAGTGCTTCCAATAACGGATAATACTGGGGCTTCAAACAGAGCTTATTTACCTCGCAATCTTGCCAAGCATTAAGTTGCTTTCCAAATCGGCCCGGCTCAATAACAGAGTTAATCTTTTGTACTGCTTTATGATTCGCTACTTTTTGAGCAAGTTCTTTGATATTGAAATCTTCTTTTGATTTTATTGAACAATTTTTCTGCCGCTGCTTAAAATTAATAAATGGGAATTTCTCTTGCGCATGGTTAACCAGATCTTTAAACCGTTGATCATCATACTTTTCAAATAATTCGCGAATAGTTTTACAATCAGTCCCATCCACCTTCCAATCTCCTTTTGCATCAATATCCGCCCCATGTTTAACGAATAAAGCAATAAAAGGCACATATGCTTGATTCTGGCTTTCATGGTAAGAATTTACCAGTTGCACCAATGGTAATGGGTAGCCCGAAAATTGTTTATTAGCATCGGCGCCATATTTAAGCAAAAGCTCGGTTAAGGGATAATCACAATGAGTTAATGCCGCTTCATTGAGCATAGGATACTTATGTTCCCATCCGCACGTTGAACAATAATCGCATAAAACATTAGGGTCTGCACCCGCAGCTAAAAATGTTTCGATATTATTTTGAGGGCGACGCGTTGGGCGATAGATGAGCTGAGTAAAAAGCAGATATGTTTTATCTCCATTTTTACACTCAGCATTCGGATTAAGCCATCCTGATTCTAAAAGTTTTTTTAAAACAACATTAAAATGAGGCTTTAGTACTATTTTTTTGGCACACTCAAATTGATTTTTAGTAAGTGATTCAGTTAGCGGGCATTGATCAATAAAATTAGAGATTATCTTCTCATATTTGGGAGCGTGAACTCGGGCCACTTCTTGCGCAACTCTATTAATATCAAAATCTTTTGAATTATTTACTTCTTGAGGAATTTCCATTGCATGCAAAGCAAATGGAGTAAAGATTACTAACAATAACTTTCTCATACGCAGCCTTTTTTAGCTTGATCAGAATTATGGTTTCTTCTTTACACTATCAAAGAGATTGAGTATATCGGTATAGTTATATGCGGTTGCAAGTTCTCGCGGAGTTTATGGACTTTTTTTTACAGCACCGAGTAGTTTTATAATTTCCGGATACTTTTCAGCTTTATTGCGTGGAGCAAGGTACCAAAAATTGTGCTCGCAATAAGGGCCCCAATCTTCTTTATCGGGATCAGCTTTATATTGTAATAAGAGTTGTATAATAGTAAGCACTCTTGGAGCTTCTTCTTTATCTGCAGCATCATAATCCATTATAGCTTTCGTTAAAGGCAACGCTGTCCTACCAGAATTCTCATAATTTTCATTGGGATCTGCACCAAATCTGCACAGCATTTCAACCAGAGCAGGATTTTTTTTCTCTATTGCAATCAGCAAGGGTGATACCGCAGGTGATGGAAACATTTTTGCAATGGGAGCTCGGGAGATTTCTGCATAATTGCAACTGAGTATGTTAGGCTTAGCCTTATATTTCAAAAGCGCTTGCATATTTTCAAGGGCGCTATGATGGGCAGCTTCCCCTAACAATGAATAGTTTTCGTATTGCATATCAGGATCAATAATCTTTTTTTCTAAGAGCAGCTCTAAGAGCGGAGCTTTATAACGCTTGATACAAAGATTACGAACCTGCTCAAACTGGAAAATGGTGGGCGCAATAATTTTATCGCATTTCAGCCATTCACTCACTTCTGCTTTGAAACCTTCTTCTTTTAGCAGGACCATCTCATGCGCAACGCGCACAATTTGGTCTTTTTCATGATTCGCATCCGGGAGATTTTCCATTGCATACAGGCCTAATGGAATACACAACATTAATAACAATTTGTTCATAAAAATCCTAGTTCACCCTTTTTGCATTCTATTGAGCAATTCGCGATTTTGAGCGGCTCTTTGAGCTCGCATCTGCATAAAATGACGCTCTGCCTTTTGGGGTGAAAGAAATTGCCCTTGAATCTGGAAATTTTCACCAATTCTTAGATACATCATTAATCTTCCTGCATACGTGCCTGCAACGAGGTTCTTTTGAACTTCATACCACTTCCGGTTGGTCTTATACCCATGGTATGTGATAGAGGAATTGCTTTGGGATTTTAAGATTTTTAGATAGCGGCTCTTTGGCAATTCCATTCCGACTATTAAACATGATGAAAAGAGATAAATATAAATAAGTTTTTTCATTGCCCCATTTTCCCTGGGCTTGAGTCTATGAATTCCCAAGCCCAATTATTTATCGGTGTTATACAAAATACGCAGTACCGACTACGAAGTTTGTACCATCTTTTTCAACCATTTCTAACAATGCAATACGGTCATGACCATTAATCTTATACGTCACTTGGCCTGAACCCTGCTTAACGGTATTAATAAATATTTGAACATATGGCTTGCCAGCATCATCTTTTGCTCCCATGATGTTGCGCCAGACCAATTCATGATTATCACCCCAGACCATGCAAATACCATCAAAATCGATCACAAAAACATATAAATCTCCACGAATAAATTTCCCGTTGGGATCAGTAAATGCTCGGAATGCTTCTTCTTCAGAATGAGCGCGCAAATATCCTGCAGCACTGCGAGCCAAAAGAATTGCCATTTCACGTTTGGAAATCGGATAGAGTCCTGATCCGATAACAAACGATTCAGTCCCGAGATCCACTTTTTCAACATAGACCGATTGGAATGCATTCTTTAATTTTACATCAACCCAACCGCCACCTTTATCAGCTTTTTCAATCAGATCGCGCACAAAGAATTTGCCATCTTCATCTTTGAGATCAAATTGATTGGTGCCAATGGCATCCAGATTTGCACCATTGGCAATCACTTTGCCTTTCATATCCCAAACAGTCAGATAGAGATCCCCATAACGATATGAATCGGTTTGGCGGTTGCTAAATTCATTTACTGCCGCAGTAAGACCATGCTTTTTCATAAACTCATAGCCATCTTTAACCAGATCAACTGCTTTTTCTGGGGTCGCAGTCGGATAATACCCGCATGCAATAAAATATTGTTTGCCATTGGCATCGGTTACTTTTTCTGCATACGCAAGTTTGGTGGTATTTTTTGATTTATATTCAACCCAAACGCCTTCAGTGCTATTTTTGAGCCTATTAATGATTTCTTGGTTAACAAATTTGCCTTCTGTATCTTTGACATTCAGTACATTGGTGCCAATAAGCCCCGGGCGATCCCCATTGGCCATCATTTGCCCATTAAAATCTACCGCATACAGATATAAATCGCCCATTACAAATCTGCCGGCTGGATAGCTGAGCGTGCTAAAAACTTCATCAACCGGGAATCCTTTTTGATTAACTACTTCATTAAAATATGCGACTGATGCTTTTACTAACCCAACAACAATATCACGCTTTGAATGAGGATAATAGCCGGCCCCAATCACATATTCTTTACCATCTTTTGTAAATGGTTTTACATACGATACTTTTGTTGCATTGCGCCATTGATAGGTGAGCCATCCTCCGCCCGTTTTCGCCTTTTTGATCATCTCTTGAACCATATAGGTGCCAAACATATCGCGCTGATCTATGCCAATTCTTCCAGACATGGCGCTCATCGAGCCCGCTGGCAAATTGAAATCCATCAATATCATAGACAAAAAGATACAGCTCCCCACGAATAAAATCACGTCCATGAGTAAATGCATTCATTGCTTTATCAAAAGAGTTGTTTTGAACAAACTTTATCCCCTCTTCAACTAAGGCAGATAACTTGTTTGCGCTTAATGCTTTCTTCTGAATCTGCTTTAAGGGGGGTACCAAAAGATTCGCTCACGGTATCAATGGTTTGGCCTCCGGTTGGCTCAGCATCAACTTCATCTACTGCTTCCACATCCATGGAAGTTTTGAGTGCAGCTTTATCTATGGCATAATGATTGTGATACAAATGCAAGCCAACCAGCAGGGGAATGCAAACCCCTGCTGCCATAATTAAGATAAATCGATTTTGAGAATTCATTACATATACTCCTTATTTTTTAACATAAACCCGTTCGCCCTGAGTTTATCGAAGGGTCATTACTCTTTTCGTCTACCCATAAATTGAAGCAAATAAAGGAAAAGATTCACAAAATCAAGATATAGCATTAATGCGCCCAAGATTGATACTTTTGCCATCGTTTCGCGATCAGCGAGCATCTCTTGCGTCATATGTCTTAATTTTCTGAACATCATAGGCAGTCAGCAACGTAAATACCAAAACTCCGACTGCTGAAAGAACATATTGGAATGTCTCATTCTTCAAAAACATATTAACCACCCCACCAATAATGATGCCAATGAGCGCCATCAATAAATAGCTGCCCATTGAGCTCAAATCAGCCTTGGTAAAATAGCCATAAACCGCCATCGCGCCAAACATACCTGCAGTTACTAAAAAAGTTGCTGCTATTGAGGTCAAAGTATAAACCAGGAATATCGATGAAAGAGTTATTCCTAAAGTTGCAGCATAGAGAATAAAGAGACACGCTGCGAGTGCAAAGCTCATACGATTCAGAAGCATAGTGAGTATTACTACCAAGGCAAGTTGGCCAATAAATAGGCCAACCAATAGTATGGTAGAACTGGTAGTACCACTAAAAAGCATATTGATAAATGTCGGGCTGCTTGAAACAAAAAAGGCCGTTGCTGCAGTAATGGTAAGTGCCAAGCACATCCATGCATATACGCGATACATTAAATTAGTATCCCGTGCATAATATTTCGTATTTGAATAATCATTAAACATAATAAAACTCCTTAGAGAATGAGAGAATACAATTCGCACTTTTTCTTAAGATATCGCTCGGATAACGGCTTGTCCAATATTTTGCCGAGGATCTGTTCAGACTTATCTTGCTCCGGTAAATCCAAACTGTTAAAGTATATAAGTATATACAAAATTCATGATCGAATCTGAGGAGTCTTTACCATGGCAGTATCAATTACCAAAGATAATTATACGCAGGAAATTGAACAGGCAACGATGCCGGTAGTCATTGATGTTTTTGCAAGCTGGTGCGGCCCCTGCCAACAGATGGCTCCCCACTTTGAAGCACTGGAAAAAGAGCTCAAAGAGACCTATAAATTCGCTAAGCTCAATGTTGATGAGGCCCGCGAAATCTCCATGAAATTCGGTGTTACTTCAGTCCCTACTTTTGTTTTTATGCATAATAATCAAGTGAAAGGCAAAGTAACAGGTTATATGAGCAAGGCTGATCTAAAAGCGCGCATCGAAGAATATTTAGGATAATTTCACTGCTTTTTATCTTTTACCTCATACCCAAGAATGCGCAACCGCTCTCTTAATTCATCAGCCTTTTTCCATTCTTTAGCAGCACGTGCAGTTTCTCGATCTTTAATAAGCTGTTCAATTTCAGGAGTGATTGCAACTTCCTTCTCTGGCAATGGAATAAGCATAAGCCCAAGTACTTGCTGAATAAATGCTTTTACCAAGCAAAGCTCTTTTTGATCCTTTTGCAAAGCCGGTAATGCTTCAAAAAGTATGCCCCACATGCCTGGGGTATTTAAATCGTCTTCCAAAAATTCCAACATTTTTTGGACCATTGGCGATTCTTTGATCTGTTGATCAGAAAATTGAGGGCACTCGACTGCAAACTGTTTGCATAATCTTTGATATGTTTTTTGCATCACTTTTAAATCATCAAAGGAAAAATCAAGCGGCGCTTTATATTGATGATTTAAAAGATAAAAGCGGACCACCATCGGATCAAACTGCTTGAAAACATCGCGCAACGTAAAAAAATTACCGAGCGATTTAGACATTTTTTCTTGGTTGATACGCACAAAGCCATTATGCATCCAATAGCGTACAAATTCTTTGCCGTGCAATGCCTCGGATTGCGCAATTTCATTCTCATGATGCGGGAAAATTAAATCCAAACCCCCTGCATGTATATCTATTGTTTCCCCTAAAAATTTTTCTGCCATCGCTGAACATTCAATATGCCAGCCCGGCCGTCCGCGACCCCAAGGAGAATCCCATCCCGGCTCATTCGGCTCCGCATGCTTCCAGAGTGCAAAATCAAGCGGATTTTTTTTCTTTTCATTTACTTCTACCCGAGCACCGGCAATCAAATCTTCTAATTTATGTTTGGATAAGATCCCATACTGCGGAAATTTACCAATTTCAAAATAAACATCTCCATCAGAAACATATGCCTTACCGGCATCAATCAAGCCTTTAACAAAATTAATAATCTCTGGCATTGTCTGAGTAACGGTAGGCTCATAAGTAGGCGGCAAGCAATTGAGCGCTTTCATATCTTCATGGAATGCTTCAATATATTTTTTACTGATCTCTTCGAACGTATTCGGATCGCCAAACTCTTTTTGCGCACGGCAAATTATTTTATCATCAATATCAGTAAAATTACGGCAATAGGTAACTTCGTATCCTAAAAATTTAAGCAATCGATAGAGCACATCAAATGTTACATACACTCTACCATGGCCAATATGGGCATAATCATAGGGAGTTATTCCGCACACATAGAGTGAAACCTGTCCCGCTTTTAAGGGTTTAAAAAGTTCTTTTTTGCCACTGAGGGTATTCGTTACTGTAATCATATAATTATTAAGTGAAAAATTGGTTTATGACAAGGTTCATCATAACAATACTCTTGCCACAAAACAATGTCACCTTAAATCAAAAAACTCCATAAAAAAACTGGCCTGCCATTCCAAGCTTTAGCGAAGTATGGCCAATTCCTAAAAAAAGAGTATTATTAAAATCATCTTTTTAAGGACCTCCAGGAGTGTATATAAATGATCAGCATGAGCCGAGTATTGCATCTCTTTGCGTGTATAAGTGTATGGATTACGCTCATTGGCGCTTCAACTAACTGCCAAGAAGCGGCGCAAGAAAGCACCAAGAAAGAAGCAGTAGCAAAAATTGTTTTAGCTGAAGATGAACAGCCAACAACTGCAAATTCTCAGGACAACTGCCAAGAAACACCGCCAGAAAACAATGATCAAGAAGAAATATCAGAAATTGTTTTACCTGAAGACGAACAACCAATTGCCGATAGTCAAGCTGAAGAAGATCAGGAGCCTGAAGAATTATCCGCCCAAGATCTTGCCGGCCGTATAATCCATGAAATTATCATTCAGGGCAATAAGCAGGTAAGCCAGCAGGCGATTCTCAATAAAATTCCGTATCGCAAAGGCCAAAAATTTGATCCGATAAAAACTCGCGAAACAATTCGAAATCTCTATTTTGATTTTAAACGATTCCGCACCATCAATATCATGGCAGAGCCAATTGATCCTGATATGATCGATCTTCATATTATCGTTGAAGAAAAGATTCCCCTGAAAGAAATTATCTTTGAGGGCAATTCAGCAGTAACTGAAAAAGAAATTAATGAAAAAGTTACTGCGCTGGATACTCCTGCAATTGATAGCGAAGAATTAAAGATATTTGCAAATGCGATAAAAAAATTATATTTAGAACGTGGCTATTATAATGCCACTATAAATCCGGAACTTAAATGTCGATGAAAATGGCAAAGGCAGCATTATTTTTCATATTGATTGAAGGCAATAAATCTTTAGTAAAACGGATCTCATTTAAAGGTAATAGCAATGTGAGCGGCAAAACATTACGCAGCATTATCTATACGCGCGAAGATTGGCTGCTGAGCTTCCTTGATAAATCGGGCACCTATTTTGCCCGAGCGGCTTGAAGGGGATAAGCATGCAATTGAAATGTACTATCAAAGTAATGGATTTCTGAATGCAAAAGTAGTTGCAATTACGCCCGAAATGGATGCATGCAATAATTTCAATATTCTTTTTGAGATCCAAGAAGGGGATTTATACAGAATCGGATCAGTGAGTGCTGCCAGGCAATGATCTGATCTGCGAAGAAGAATTATTACAAGTGATTCCAATCAAACCCGGCGATCTTTATTCGCGTGAAAAAATTGTTGATGCAATAAAAAATTTGGAATTAGTTTGGGGTAGCTTTGGGTATCTGTATGCGCATATTGAGCCATCGATTAATCCCAATGATGAAACTAAAACGGTAGATCTTGCCTTTCATAGCGAGCTGGGCAATCAGATAACGCTTGGGAAACTCACTATTCGGGGCAACAAAAAAACGCGCGATAAAATAATTCGCCGGCAAATTACTTTTTGCTGAAGGGGATTTATTAACCAATACCCGCATGGAACAATCAAAAGAACGTATTCAATCTCTGGGCTATTTTGATCAACGCGAAGGGGTTAACTGGAAAATAATTCGAACCGGGGAAAATACTGCCGATCTTGATCTAATGCTCAAAGAAGCAAAAACGGGCCATGCAGGCTTCCAACTTGGTTTTGCCGGAAATCCTGCAAGCATTCGAGATCCATTAAAGGAGCATCGCTTCAACTTGATGTAGGCGACACCAATTTGCTGGGTACTGGTATACGCGCAAATTTAAATAGCCGCTTCTCTCATGAAGATTTTTCTTTAGGATTTAATATCACCCAACCATGGCTTTTTGATAAACCAATTTTGGGCGCACTTGATGTGTATCATAAACGGCTTGCTTATGAAGATTTTAATTTCACAACGCCGGTTAATGAAATTGATACCGGATTAACGCTCACCACAGGCTTTGTAACCAATGGAATGATTCATTCTTGCGTGATACATTTATTCGTGGCGCTTTGGGTATTGATAGCATCAAATATCAGCCCGATCCTCCAAAAGCACATATTATGGAGTTGCAAAATCCTGAAAAAACCTTTGCAGAAGGGCAATACAATATAATTTTAGCAAAAATATTCACTCCAGGAAATTATGGATCATTTTCTTTGCATGTTGGCCAAGATAAACGAAACCATCCGATGCATCCAACCGGTGGCTTTAGTTGGCTTGCTCGTGCGCAAACAACCTTTAACTTCACTAACCGCTGCTTGGGTTTCCAAAAATATGATATCGAAGCCCATTGGTATACCCCTCTTATTGGAGCCTATGATCTGGTATTTCATTTACATGGCTATTTGGGTATTGTTGCACCACTCAATGATTGCAAATTAATTCCGTATCGAGAACTATTCCATATTGGTGGCCCTGCAAGCGTACGGGGATTCTTATTTGGAGAAATCGGGCCACAATTCAATGTATTTGATCAGATTTCTGAAGGCACGCGCGGGGATTCCATCGGCGGAAAAAAGGCAACCTTTCTTAATGCAGAGCTTATCTTCCCGATAACTCCTGATATGAATATTAAAGGCGTATTCTTCTATGATGGCGGTGCCGGTTGGGATAATCCGTATGTTACCAATGCGAATCGCCAGTTTATACGCAATAACAGCTTTAGCTATCGCCATGCGATCGGATTCGGAATTCGCATTTATCAGCCAATGCCAATCAAAATTGATTGGGGCTTCAAGCTCGATCCGCGCAAAGGGGAACCAGCATATGAAGTGCATTTTAACACCGCCTATGAATGGTAATAGGTTAAAAGCTCCAACTAAATTCGCAGCTCCTATTTTTGTATATTTTGTGTTTTAACATCAACTTTGAATAAACCACGTTGTGCATGAGTCATTGCCTGTAATGCTCGTTCTAGTACTGCTAGTCTTAGATCTTTTTCCCTAATTTCAGATTGCTTCTTTTCTTCTGATGTTTCAAGCGCATGCGTTAAACGTGCAATCTGAGCTAAATAATATGGTTCTGTTAATCTTTGCGCAGACCAACTAAAAAGAAAAAAAGTTTTGCTTAAATTTTCTATAAACGTAGATTTACTGTTTTCCAAGCGGTTTTTTAAAGTATCCTTATATTCTTTTGGCAAAGATCCATTAATAATCTTTCCACAAAAAACGTCTATAAACGTTTTCGAATAAGCTGCAGTTCGTATGGCATCAGCATGCAGAATTAATATTAATTCTGCGAAGATTTTTTTCCTTGTTTCTGCCATCTCAGTTTCCAGTGACGTATTTACCTGAGGCCAACAATTGATTATCTGTCCCCTAATTTTTTGTGCCGCTTCCTCTTTTGTCATTATCTCATCTTCCGGATTGAATATGCCGACATATAATTCCTCTTTCTCTTCACATTTAATTGCACAATAGTTGTTACTTACCTGATGTTGTTCTGTCTGCAATTCTCTCAACACTTTTTCGGCTTTTACTAGGGCAACTGGTTTTGCTGCATTAATAACATGTGCAAACATATTTTGTAGATGTAATCTATAACCATCTGGATCATTGCTATAGGTAAAAGCCGATCTCCATAAAGTGTTGATCAAACTCTTAGTCTGAGTATTGTTAAGATTAAATTTTTCAAGCGCTTCATCCGAAAAAGATCTGATATAATAAAATTCTTTACTTTTTTTCCCATCAGTTTCGCCATATGTATTTAATTCTTGAGCATCAATCAAAGTAGGGTCCTTTGCAATCTCTTTCATGCATCTATTGATAACAGTATCCAATTCTTCAACTCTCGATTTGGGTACCCCTACAAAATTTATTGCTCTCATGGCAGGATATTGTGCTTGCTGATCTTCTTGTAGAGATAATGTATCATTCATTGTTAAACTATCATTCGATATCACTAATAAAATAAGAAAAGAGATTTTTTTAATTAAATTCTGCATTCACGTTCCTTAAAAATAGAAAGAGTATGAGTTATTTGAAGTATAATTCTGCAATAGCAAAAGTATTTGTGAAACTTTTCCGAAATTATGTATTGTTAATAGTTAGAGTAAATCCTTAGAATAATAGCATAATTGCTATTGTTTGTATTCTATAATTGTTCTTAGAAAATAGTTCACTGTGGATAAAGGAAATAAAATGAAGACCGTTGCTTTTCTGGGTATCCTTAGGTAAACAATAGGAATATCCTAGGAGCTTCATATGAAAATCAAAGTACTTTTCTTCTTTTGTTGTGCTTTTGCCAATCCACTCTTCACTATGGAAATCGAGCATCTCGTAATAAATATTGCACCAGAGAAAAATCTGTTAACACGAATCATAGAAAATGCTATTAATGAAGGCAACGTGAAAGAAATTAATGAAATTGTTAATGAAATTCGCAAGCCAACGCAAAGCAACTATGGATCGCTCAAAGCTTTGGTAAACCCGAATCAAATCGACCCTGAGCCACTTTACGGCCGGGCAAAGAATTTAGAACGTGAAACAGATCTGCAAGCAAGCACCATTTGCAATCTACATTTTTATAAAAATCTTGCACTGGGAAGCGCATGTTGGACTGCCGCTATAGGCCTTGGTACTCTTTTTGTTGCAATTCCTATTACTCAAGGGCAATTCGATTTTTTAAAAAATATAGGCGTAGCAGGCACAATTTCCAGTGGCTTGCTTGGACTCGGAACAAAATTTTTCCATTCAGCATGGAGCAATGAAGATGCAATCAATGAGCATGCAAAACAGCTTGCCATTAGATTGCTTTTACACAAACTAAGAAACAAACGCTAAGGAAATTATATGAAGCGCTCAACATTCGTTGCGATTTTTGTTTGCACAAATCTGGCTTTTCTTATGTTACATATTCATAAACAAAGCCAAGTCACTAAATTATCCTATGAAAAACAAAAAAGAGATCAGGAAATTAATACGCTTGAAAAAAGAAAATGCGAACTCACGCACGATCTGCAAACAGTGCATGACCGCACACTGGTAAAACAGTTTGCTGTAAATAAATTAGATTTAAAACCGGTAAAGATTGCTCAAATAAAAAAAGTGAATGAAGCATAACCATGCAAACATATAAAATTCGTGGAATTTCTATCTTTTTCTTCTTTTGCCTGTGCTATTTAATAGTTTTGGGTAATCTGGTCTATTTGCAACTCATTCAACATTCATTTTTTACTCAATTGGGCGAAAAGCAGTATCATGTTACCATCACTAATTATCCGCCTCGAGGCATTAATTCTTGATCGGTCAGGAAAATTTCTGGCAATCAATAAAGATACCTTGGCAGCTTTTATGTTGCCGCGTCAACTTGAAATGCGTCCGCAATTAGAAAAATTTTTAGCAAAACATTTTCCCGCTGCACTCGAACGGTTAAAATCCCATGAGAATGCTCACTTTCTTTATATCCAGCGCAAATTAACTCCAGAGCAATTGCAACTCATCCAGCAGAGCGCCATAACCGATATTAAAATTCTTGCTGAACCTAATCGCTTTTATCCGTTGCCGGCCGCTGCCTCATTGATAGGAATTACCGATATTGATAATAAAGGTTTATTTGGACTTGAGTTACAATTTGATAAACAGCTTGCCGGCACACCAAGCACCGTAATGCTAGAAAAAGATGCTCGCTCGGGGCATTTTTATTTCACAAAAGAAACCACGCAAGAAGGCCTCAATGCCCAACCGCTGCGCTTAACCATCGATAGCGATCTGCAATTCTTAGCTCATGAAGCATTGCAAGAGACCATTGATAAATATCATGCTAAAGAAGGTGCGGTAATTATTATGGATCCCAACACGGGCGACATTCTTGCCATGACCAATTATCCAAGTTTTAATCCCAATAATTTTGCAGAAAAAGATCTTGCTATCACCAAAAATACGGTGCTCACTGAAGCGTATGAATTAGGCTCTGTTTTTAAAATTCCATCCGCGTTGGCAGCACTCGAAGAAAGAGTGGTTACCCCGGAAGAACTGATCGATTGCAAGAATGCAGAAACCGCCTATATTGATGGGCGCAAAATAAATACGGTGCATGCAGCCGGAATTATTCCTTTTGAAGAAGTAATTACCACACTCAAATAATATTGGCATCGCGCAAGTAGCCCAACGGGTAGGTCCAAAATTATATGATCATTATAGCAGGCTCGGATTTGGCAAAAAAAGTGGAATTCCATTTCCCGGGCGAAAACAAAGGATTTATCAATCCTCCAGCAAATTGGTCCAAACAATCGATAATTTCACTCTCCTATGGCTATGAAGTTTCAGCGAACCTTTTCCAGTTGGCCCGCGCATTTTGCATCATCGCCAATGGAGGCTATTGGATTGATCCACGTTTAATTTTTGAGGAACCGAGGCATACGAAAACAAGAGAAATTATATTCCGATGAAAGCATCGCTATAATTCAAGAACTTCTTGAAAAAACAACCGCACAAGGAACTGCGCGTAAAGCGCATATCAAAGGATATCGCATTATGTGCAAAACCGGCACTGCCAACATGCTTGAGAATGGCCACTATAATCATGATCGCAATATTTTCACCTGCGCCGGCATCGTTGAAAAAGATGGATATCAAAAAGTAATAGTGGTCTTTATTAAAGAAGTTGCTCAAAAAGATCTCTATGCTGCCACTGTTGCAGCGCCACTTTTTGAGCAAATTGCAGAAAAAATATTGATTAAAGATCGGATTATTTAAACTTCAATCTTTATAACTTTTAAATTACTCGCACTACTGTGTTTCTCTTTAAATTTTTTTATAAACTCTATGTTGGGATCAACAACCGCACCAATTGGATCAGGATTTGGAATAAGCTCAATACCATTTACTCCAACAAAATAGGTTCCTTGGCCATGCACAAGAAGCAGTTTATTTATAAGAGCGTTGAGCGCGGGTATATTGTCAAGGGTCAATTGTTTCAAACCCATAATAACTCCAATCCTGGTGAGCACTGATTTGAGCCCATCCCAGCCTACCGCTCTATCGGCAAAATGCTCCTGAAAATAGATCCATGCCTTTAGGCAATACGCCGATAAATCATTGGTTTTCAATGCAAGCGCCATATCGCAACAATTCAAACATTTTTTATAACAATCAAGGGCTAAAGTTGGCTTATTCTCTTTAAAAGCATATTGTGCCTTCAAAAACGCTATCCATGCTGCCGCAGTGTACGTTTTTGCTATAAAATCTTTTTTTTGATCAAGGTTTTTATCAGAAGTTGCACGTTCCTGAATCCATTTTTCAAATTTTTTTTCAAAATCAGTTGCTCGGAATATATGAACCAAAGAATTACTTACTTCCTGAATACCTACGGCTGTCTCACATGCTTGCAGCAACGATCCCAGTATACTGTGATCACTCGTGGCTTCCATTTTTCCGCGGATAGCAAAATATACTTCATAAAAAGGAATAATTTTTTTTATCTTTTCATTATTCGTAGCAAGAGCAAGTACTTGGGCAATATTCTCTTCTTCTTCAAGCATCTTGAGCAATTTTGGATCATCAAGGCATGCTTGCACCATCAAAACTGCCGCATCTACATTCTCTGGGTTCTTTTTAAGTATATCTGAGGCATATGTATACGATTCAGCACTTTGTTTTTCAGAGCTCAAGTGGCGCGCCATTGTTAACGCAGACCTGGTGTTTCCCTTTTTTATCAAATCGAGCAATATTGATTTTCCCATCTTCAAATTTTTAGAAATAGCAGGATGCAATTTATTTCCCTCCAAATAAAGCGCACCCAAGACACATCCTGCATCAGCATCCCCATTATTATAAGCAGTCTGCAGATCCTTCATGCCTGCATTAATACGTACTTGAGGATATACCTTATCCAATGATGTTACAATCTGTAAAAGTCCGCTCAAACGTTTAAATGGCTCTTGAGCTATCTTCTTTTCAGTAATAGCATTCAATTTCTTAATGACATCATCAGCTTCTTCCGACATTGTTTTAAAATGCTGTACCCATCGCGCATATCGAATGCGCTCTTCCAGCATTTGAGCCATATTACAAAATGGAAGGAGTAGTGTATCCATAGCGCTCGGGTTTTTTTTGTAATCAGGGAACCCTAATTGTGCAATGCGGTCAACAAAAATCCCCACTGCTCCAAACCACCAGCGTGGATTACTCTTGGTTTTAAGGAATGCAATTAATGCATCTGCAGTTCCGGATTCAAAAAAATAATTTCTATCTTGAGCGCTTGGGGAGTTATAAGCTAGGGCTTCAATTTCTCGAATCCAATTAAATAATTTTTCATAATCCTGCGCTTCTGGATTTTCGTTTGCCATTACTAATGTGGTTTTTAAACGAGCCATACGTATCTGAAAATTCTTAGAATCCGCCAAACTTTCATTTGCAAGATTCACGGCCTCCCGATATGAGCCATCTTTCATATTCTTGCAGTTAATAAGCGCTTTAATAAAATAATCACGCGCTAATTCATCAGAACGTTCTACCAAAAGACCATCCCGATACATGAGCCCTAAATAAGCGTAAGCGCGAGGATCCGATCTTCTTATTGCTTCTTCTCTTAATAATTCAAAAGCTCGAGAATAGTTTTTTGTTTTAGTATGACACTCAAGCGCTTGCTGTATAGAATCTTTTTTGGGCTCCGGCTGATTAGTTTGAGAATTATCATTTTTGACATTACTAGTTGGCTCAGGAATTTTACTAAGCACTTCTTGTATCTGTTCACGCATTTGTGTGGTAATTGCCCCACCACAATTTGGATGATAATGATACCCTTGGGTATCAATCACTTTTAAACATTCAACAGCTTCCTCTTCACCCGCTAAAGAAGCCTTAGATAAAAATTCAATGCCCAACTCTAAAGCCGATTGCCCTTTATCTAATTTGCCATCGAGAAGAGCAGCCGCGAGAGTAAATTGTGCCTCCGGATATCCTTTGCCAGCGGAGGACTTTAATAATGATAGTGCTTCTTGGCTCGAGAATTCATCTTTATCTGTACGAAATTTTTGAGCAGCACTGTCAAAAGCTAATTGCAATGAAGCTTCATACTCAACCTGCGCAACGGTTACTATTTTTTTTGCAGTATCGCCAAATAATTTTTTTACCGGGCCCGCTTTCTCTAACAAATCGATGATTCTTTTGAATTCGGTAAGAATACGTTGCGGATCTTCAACTAATGAAACGGTTTTTTGTTGAGCTTGATTAAAAAGAACAGCTGCCAGGCCATACTGAGCCCACGCTTCTCCTTCGTTTGCTTTTTCCTCTAATACTGAAAATAGCTTTGCTGCAGCAACAAAAATACTTTCTTGCGCATGATCTTGCGCGTGATCGCCCGGTTTGGCAATTAACTCCTCTGCTTCAATGATATGTTTTAATGCCACTTCAGGTGCCGTATCGATTAATACATGAGCCATGAGATAGTGGCTTCTCGCGCTCAATTCTAAAGCGCCCGGCTCTTTGGAAGAAAAAAATAGTTCACTGATTTTCCGCGTATACGCACTTGCTTCCTGTTTCTTTGCAGGAGATTCAGCAACTTCCCATTGCCTATGCCAAACGTTTATTGCAAGTGAAATGTCCGCTGGAACAGGATTTTTAATGCGTGGCCCTACTAATTCAATTGCCTCATCATTGCCTGCAAGCGCTACCCAGTCTATCCATTTATCAAGCTCTTTAAGGCAATTTTCATCTAATAGATCTTTGCGTTTAAATCTATGCACTAAATCATGCAAAAACATAACTGCATGGGCATGAATAATCAATGCGCCAAGCGTAGGATCATTCTTTCCGCGTGCCCACTCTACCATGCGATCTTTTACAGAGTGTATAAAAGATATTTCTTTATCATCTATCTGTTTTCTTTTGAGACAGCGCTTAAATAGGCGCTCATTGCTTGCCGTGCCACATTACATATATCTTGATGCTCAAGACCATACTCCACAATTGCCTTCAATTCTTCAATATCACTCATCTTAACCGCATGCATAAAATAGTTATAAACTGCTTCAGGCAAATCTTTTTGAAGTTGTTCATGGAGTATTTTTGCAGCGGAAAAGCAAAGACTTGCATCGGTAGAATAGATGCGAGCATCCTGTTGTAATAACATTTTGCCAATGGATGCCAATTGGTTTACATTGTGCGCTTTGCCTAAATGCAAAATCGCTTTATCCAGGTTTGGGTTCAGTACATCCGGAATACCATTCAGATAGAGAGCAGCAAGCTCATTGTGCACATCTATAGTAAGCGGAAGATGGTGCATGAGTTTTTCAAGAATCGGAAGCATGGTGGCAACAAGTGGCGCTGTATCGCTATCACTATCCCAAGTAACATTAAACGAATCACTCTGGGAATGGTGATCTTTTGGCTTAAGCTTTTCGATATCAGCAAAAGTAGCCCCGATGGCTCCTTTTAAATACTCATGCAAACTGTGAGACTCAAGATTATATTCTACCATCCTCCATGCAGCATGCGCATTTTCTTGCAAAATCAAATGAGTCAAAAAACTATTTCCGGCTTCTTTTAGGATTTGTACATTTTTATTTTCTTCGCTGATTATTTTTGCAGATTCAGCGATTTGCAAAAGCTTTATACCAAGCTCCAACGCCTGATCCGATTTTGTTTGAATGAGATCTTTTTTTGCTCGCGAAAATCCTCGGTTCTCAAGAATCTGAATAACTGCATTAATAGTGCGTTTGAAGACACTTTTCTTGATACCTTTTTCCATTTTCAAACGATAGAAATAAGAATCGATTGCTTGCACCACAGATTGGGTTTGATGTTCTTGCGGACGCTTATTTTGTTTAAGCATTTTGCAAACTGCTTGCTGCAAACGGTCAGGTTGCCCATTCAATTGCGCTATATATTGTTGGACCCCAGGAAGATAGAAAAATGAAGAATCCGAAAACTGCCGAATCTGGCTTGCATCAATTAGTAACTGTCGCCCCATACCTTCAATTGAAAGTGGATCATGTGTTTGTGCAATTGAAGGTACCAGTTCAGGGTTAAGCAACAGTGAAGCAGCACTAAACTTAGATAGAAGATCATTATATGCTGCTCCGCGCAACGCCCATGATAAACCTTCCTCATAGAACTCATTGCGCAATGCGATTGATGTAAGTGTACGGATTGCGCTCACAGATGGCTTTTCCGGATCGGTTGCTAAAGCAAGCAAACCCTTCAATCCTTCCTCATCAGCATTATCTTGTTGAAACTCTTGCTTTCGCCCTTTCAAGGCGTTCCGAATTTTCTGGATCAAGAGGATACATAATTGCATCATGCTCATCTACACTTATTGAAGGAGGAAGAATTTGTTCCATCGCGTGTAAAGAAAATGAAATCAAAAAACCTAAACCAGCAATCCGTTTATACATAAAAATCCTAATATGATGCAGAAATATTATTTTTTTGATTGCAATGGTAGAGGCAAATGCCCTAAAAAGCAAGAATTGAAAGACGTTATTAGATAAAATAATGATTTTATAACTTATTTCTTTTTTATGACGCAACGCCCTTTGATAAGACTGGAAAATCCAATAGCTCAGTAACTGCGGATCAGCGAGCTTGAGGTTGGCAAAATTTAGTGTGCCTGTTTAAAAGCTTGCCCAAGCTCATTATAATATCTCTCTACAATTTTTTTATATTATTATTCATTGATTTTCTGCTTGTTAATATCGAAGAAATTCATTCTAATTAACTATAAAAAAAACACCCAATAAGTAATTAGGATGCCAAGATAAATAAGTAATCGGTTTGAAAAATTAATTTTTTACATTTGCGCACAAATCGCACACGGTTAAACAATCATCTTTACAGTCGTCGCAACAACCAGAAGTAACTTGTTTACAATTTCCCGCTCCAGATTTTTTAGCAATCGTGCATTCACGCAAACAGCGCTCGTGGCAGTTTTTGCATGCCGTTGCACAAACTTCCTGACAACTTACCTTGATTGTTTGCCCTTCTTCTTCTCTTCTCTTTCTTTCCATTGCTTTACTCCTTGAGAATTATTAAAAAAAGGGCAAGAATTCACGAAATAAAGATTTATTGCGCATTGCAATGGCTTTAATTTCAATTCATGCCCATTTTTTATTTACTGCTTACTCGCAGTTACATTTAGCTTTAGGGCCTTTGTGAGCTCCACACCAACCATTTTTCTTTTGTTCTGGTTGTTGTGCATTGCCAGCTTGACCTTGTTTTTGCTCAGATTTGCCATGTTGTTGGCCTTGCTTTTGTTGGCCTTGTTGCTGACCTTGACCATCTTTTTGTGCGTTTGGATTCCATCCGCCTTTTGGATTTTTATTACTATCGTTCATCGTATACTCCTTCTTAAAATTAGGTAAATGAACATTTTAATAAACTTAAATAACGAGACCTTAATGCTCGTATTTTTACATACGCGATTTACTAGTTATTGTCTTTCTTCCAGCTATCCTTACCGCGTTCTTCTTCAGACTTAACATCTTCTTTTTTGTAGTTTACTGGTCTTTGTTCGTTGCCTTTTGAAGAGTTTGATTCATCTCTTCGATTTTCGTTTTGGAAAGGCTTTTGTTGACCGTGGCCATGTTTTTGCGGTTGATTTGGTTGGCCCTGCTTTTGATCATTCATATTCGGGTTTTTAGGATTTTGACCGTTCATAAAAATACTCCTTACTTTATTTAAAATACCTATACCTGATGGACCTTTTTTTGATCCATCTTAACCCTATACTAGCAGATATTATTTCTCATAGTCAATAGTATCAAAAAGTCCATATTTTAATGTTTTTTTAAAAAAATCATATATTTTCTAATATAAACTTTGTTAAAGTAAAAAATAGGTAGAGATATAGCATTAACCTAGTATTAAAAAAGGAGATAAATCATGGCCAAATACGGTAAAAAAGCCCAAAAAGACGTCAAAAGAGCAATGCATGAAATGAAACGAGGCGAACTTAAATCCGGCAGATCACATAAGACAGTGAAAAGCCGAAAGCAGGCAATCGCCATTGGACTATCTGAAGCTCGAAAGGCTGGTGGAAAAGTTCCTAGAAAAGCAAAGTCAGCACGGTAAAAAATAAAGGCGTGCGAACACGCACGCCTTTTACTTTATTTACATGTACAACTTTTTTTGCCGCACTTTTTACACATAAAGGAACTCCTCATTTTAAATTTTATTAATAAGGCTATTGTTGGTATAAAGAATATATAATAAATGGTTAAAAAAAATGAAGATATTAAAAGAAATTATACTAAAAAATATAGTAAGATTAGTAATTTTGCTCGTTCTAGCCGCTGCAGGTAACTCTTCTATCTCCATGGAAGTTGCTGGAGCGATACCTAAGGAACAAGAACAAAAACTTCCAGAAAATGAACAACTCGTTTTAAAAGAAGAAAAAACACTCCGAGAATTACGAGAAGAAGAAAAGAAATTTGAAGCCGAATTAGGGCTTACATCAGGCAAAAAAACTCCCTATAACATCTGGCTTGAAATAACTAATGAAGAAAACAAACCATATAAGATTCTCGTGAATAATACTTTTACCAACTTAGTAAAAACTATAGAACCGAAACAGCCAAAAAGTTTGCTTCTTCAGTTTGAAGGAATCTCTGATACCTTATCTGTTTTAAGTGTGGGCTTTGCAGAAGATTTGACATTGTTAAACTGGGTTAAAAGAAACCCGCGGCTTTATCTAAATTTAACTGCGTATCGCTACAAAAACCCCGATGTGCCAGCCTATTTAACTCTTCAGCTACGCAGCCGTGATTCTTATTTTAATAAAACCCTCTATTATGATGAAACTGAAAACAATTATGTTGTGAATATTAAATTGGAAGGAGACAATCTTCAAAGAACAACAATATCTGTTCAGCCGGCAACTCAAAAGCATCTTGTCGAAATAAAGGAAGCAGAGGCAAAGAGAGATACTCTAATCAAAAACCTGCAAAGAACTGGATCACGTCTCCTGCCTAAAATGATTCCTCAATAATCATTGAATTACAAAAAATAAAGATTAAAGTTCTTAACTAGTTCTGATACGATGGATTACTGTGTAAAAAGATATACTCAGAGTCAGCATGAAAAAAAAATATATTTTTATTCTGATCTTTTTAATAGTTCCACCCTTGCAATCAATGGATTTGAGCGAGTTCACTACTCAGCCAACCGAGGAGCTATTCCCGGGCACATTTGAATTTCCCAATTTAGAACAACTTCCGCAACTATCTGAATCCATTCTGCAAGATGTAGCACTCAATAATAACGCCCTAGCTGCAGAAAAAAAAATGATTCTTGCTCAAGTGCCCTATAAAAATAAAACAGTGATCAAACTGAGCTGGAGAAAAATAAAAACACTGAAATGCGAATTGTGCAATAAAGTTTTTTCATCAGAACGCACTTTGAATCATCATTTGAAAAGGAAGACACATAAATCAAATTTAGTTCCCGAGCTAAATATTGAATGGATCAATGAAAAGCCCAGCGCAGTTTCTCCAGAACTTGAACAGAACTCCTCCTCAAGCGGTGAAAATTACCCAACAAATTACACTGCTCAGGTAGCTTTAGCCAAACAACTTTTTTTAGCTGAGGGTCAACCAAGAGATAAAAACGTAGTCAAATTTAATTTGGAAAAAGAACATAAGTTTGCTTGTACTCTTTGCGAGATCACATTTGAAACGAGCAAAAAACTAAATTACCACAATAGGAGAAATCACTTACTAAAATGCCACTTATGCGATTTTAAATATGCAAGCAATAAGCAATTGAATAAGCATGTGAGAGAAAAACATGCTTAAAATGTATTCTTTTTTCCTGATCTTTTTAACGATTCCATTCTTCTTGCAATCAATGGATTTGAGCGAATCAGAGTGGCAGAGCTACTATGATGATCTGATTAAATCAATTTTGGCATCCCCCGATTTAGATGAAAAATCTGATATTAAATTTGTGGCTCCCCGGAATAGTAGCCCATTTGAGATTCACCAAGAAGAGGCAGAAACAAAAAACAGCACCCAAAATACTATCACTGCCACTGTAGAAAAAGAAATGACACCTTCAAAAACACAACCTCAAGATACTCGGTTCATTAATTTTCATATGTTTGGAGAACTGAAGTGCAAATTCTGCGATAGAACTTTCTCATCAGAACAGAGATTAGAGCGCCACACGCAGCTCTGCCATAGAGAAAAAGTACTATTGGTTTCTTATAGATGCGATAAAGAAACCTGTAACCTTGCATTTCGATCAGCAGCAGGCTTATCTAATCACAAACGTGCTCATTGGGAACAAAAATTGATCTGTAACGAGTGCGGCAAACATTTTAAACTTAACGGATCTCTTAATAATCATTTAAAAAAAAAGCACCAAATCTCGAATAATTCTAGCCTGAAGAATATCGAGGATGATAATTCCCGTGCGAAATCAACAAATTCTTGAAACTCGACTCTGCGATTTGCCTATATTTTATTGCGCATAAATTAATTACTTTAAAATAAAAGCGGCTCACCTGATTGGCGAGCCGCTTTTATTTTAACATGCAATGTTTATTAATACATTCCTGGCATACCGCCCATGCCACCCATTCCTGGGGCACCAGCAGCAGTTTCTTTCTTCTCTTCTGGAATATCGCAAATAGTTGCTTCAGTAGTCAAAAGCAAGCCGGCAATAGATGCAGCATTTTGAATTGCAGAACGAGTTACTTTAGCAGGATCAATAATCCCTTCAGCAATCATATCAACATATTCGCCATGCTTTTGCATCAAAGCCCATGATTGCCTGATTTTGCTCTTTACTCTGATTAACAACAACTGATGCTTCAAAGCCTGCATTTGCATACAATGATACGCAATGGTTCTTCAAGTGCGCGCGACACAATTTGTGCACCAAGTTTTTCATCGCCTTCAAGTTTAAGCTTATCAACTGCTTTTTGTGCACGAATTAATGCAACACCACCACCAGCAACAATACCTTCTTCAACTGCTGCACGGGTTGCGCTGCAAGCGCATCTTCAATGCGATCTTTCTTTTCTTTCATTTCAGTTTCAGTTGCAGCACCAACTTTGATCACTGCAACACCGCCAGCAAGTTTAGCAAGACGTTCTTGCAGTTTTTCTTTATCATAATCAGAAGTGGTGTTTTCAATTTGCATGCTGAATTTGTGCAACACGGCCTTTGATTTCTTGCTGCATTGCCTTGGCCTTCAATAATCGTGTAATTATCTTTGGTGATAATTACACGTTTTGCAGTACCAAGATCATGCAACGGTAATATTTTCAAGTTTAATGCCAATATCTTCAGCAATCAATTTGCCACCGGTCAAGATTGCAATATCTTCAAGCATTGCTTTACGGCGATCGCCAAAGCCAGGAGCTTTAACTGCAGCAACATTTAAGATGCCACGCAATTTATTAACCACTAATGTTGCAAGCGCTTCGCCTTCAACATCTTCAGCAATAATAAGTAATGAACGGCCAGATTTTGCAACTTGTTCAAGAACTGGCAACAATGCTCTTCATGCTGCTGATTTTTTTTTCAAAAATCAGAATCAATGGATTTTCAAGCTCAGCTTCCATTTTTTCTGCATTGGTTACAAAATAAGGAGAAAGATAGCCACGATCAAATTGCATACCTTCAACAACTTCAAGTTCATCTTTCATACCTTTTGCTTCTTCAACGGTGATCACGCCATCACGGCCAACACGTTCCATTGCTTCAGCAATTTGTTGACCAATGCTGGTATCAGAATTTGCAGAAATAGTTGCAACTTGTTCAATTTCTTTTTTACTGCTGACTGGTTTTGACATTGCTTTTAATGTCTTCAACAACTGCATCAACTGCTTTATCAATACCACGTTTTAATTCCATTGGATTTGCGCCGGCAGTAACATATTTATTACCTTCACGGAAAATTGCTTGCGCAAGAACCGTTGCAGTTGTGGTGCCATCACCGGCTACATCAGCAGTTTTGCTTGCAACTTCACGCACCATTTGTGCGCCCATATTTTCTAATTTATCTGCAAGTTCAATTTCTTTTGCAACCGTAACACCATCTTTGGTGATCCTGGTGCGCCAAATGATTTTTCAAAAACCACATTGCGCCCACGGGGCCCGAGGGTAACTTTTACCGCGTCAGCAAGGGTATCAACACCTTTGCGCATTTTTTCACGTGCTGCTGCGCCAAAAATATTATTTTTGATGCCATTTTTATTCCCTTTATAATGTTATTCATTTTCATGCTGAGAAGGCCTATAAGGCTGTCTCGAAGCATTACTCAACAATTCCTAAAATTTCTTCTTCACGAATTACCAATGTATCTTGGCCATGCACTTCTGTGCCTGCATATTTGCCAAAATAAACTTTATCACCAACTTTAACGGCAGGTTTAATCAAGTTGCCTTCTTTATCAGCTTTGCCCGGGCCAACTGCTAAAACTTCGCCAATTTGGGCTTTTTCTTTTGCCGCATCAGGAATATAAATGCCGCCAGCAGTTTTTTCTTGTCCTTCAAGCCGTTTTACCAAGACTCGATCGCCTAATGGTTTGAATTTTTCAAACATAGTTGCTCCCATTTATAATGTTATTAAATAATTTTAAATACTGTACTTTTTACCATTACCCTTGAAATAGTATAGAAAAAAATCTTAAAAATTCAATGTATTTTATCTGAGTAGCAACAGCACTCAGATTTTGCCACTGACTCTTAGCAGCAACCGCCCTGATTTGTCTCTGATTGGCAGCAAGAATCCGCTCTTGCAGGTTTGCATCAGCACGCAACATCCGTCATCTTCAATTTTTCGCTAATTCTTTATTTTCCGGAGTCGGCTGATAGAGATCAAGAATATTGCCTGATGGATCCTGGATGCTGGCCATAATGCCATGCGCAGCTTCAGTTGGCTTATCAAGGAAGCTTAAAGCCTCTTTTTGAGCCTCATAAAAAGCAGCCAAATCGGCTACTTCAAAGACAATTCCGGTGCGATTTAAATTAACTTTTTCATCCGTTGGGCATAGGCCAATTTGCAGATCATTGATCTTAAATTCTGCCCAGCGATCATTAACATGAAAAACCAGCGTAACCCAAGTTTTTTATAGAAATCTACTGCTGCTTGCAAATCATTTTGCATAACAATAACCATAGCGACTTTTTTGACTGCGTTCATAAAGGAAAAACCCCTAAAAAAAGATGTACTTTTCAGTCTATCAGCTTTCAGAATAACTAGCATTCTTCCTGCTAAAAATCAAACATATGATGAAAAATATAGACAGAAAGGAAAGTTAGCTTATGGCACAGATATACCCTTCATTATTAGCCGCAGATCAGGGAAATCTGGATCATTATATTAAAGAACTTGAGCCCTATGCCCGGGGTTTCATATCGATATCATGGATAATACATTTGTCCCCAATACCGGCATTAGCGTTGAAAAGGTAACCATATCGCAAAATCACCTATCGGCAACTCTGGGTTCATCTTATGGTACAAGACCCCGAATCATACTTGAATCAGCTCCATGTTGCCTCCCGACACCATTATAACATTTCATATAGAATCGCATAAGCATTCTCCAAAATTAATAAAACAGATATTAGAAAAAAAATGGCTTCCGGGAATTGCAATTAAGCCAAAAACGGGCGATAGATGAAATTTTTCCATTCATAGAATCTCTTTATCAGGTATTGATTATGTCAGTTGAGCCTGGCTTTTCTGGCCAGCCATTTTTGAAGAAACGCTCAAAAAGATAGGCCCGTTGATAGGGTTTCGCGATACTGCGAATTTGCATTTTAAAATAGCAATGGATGGGGGAATTGGGATAAACAATATAAAAGAAGTAGCAGATAAAGGGAGTTGATCAGTTGGCAGTTGGATCAGAATTATTTAAGCATCCTATGGGAGCAAAAAAGGCGTATCAACTACTTTCGGAAAAAGCAGACTAATACGCCTTCGTATTTTATTATTCAAACAAGTTCGTTGCTTTTTTTATGACCCACTGATAGGCATCATGCCCGAAATTTGCATGCGAAGCTACTCTTGGAGCTATTGACGGATCATGATAAACATATGCCGCAACGGCGCCTACCAGTCCTAATCCTGCTCCAGCAAGCAAGAGTTGGCGATTTTGTAAAATTCCTGGCGCGCTTTTAACGGTTTGCAATGCGCTCGCAACTGTTTTTTGTTTCTCTTCCATTGATTGGCCTGGCAATTCAGCTTTTTTTGCTGCAGCGACCAGCGCCAAATTTGGAATTATAGTGCCCGCACTCAGATATGCTTTTGAGTGAATTTTCTTTATTGCAGGCAATTGATTTCTGATATCGGATCTTTAAATCGTATATTTCTTTTTGGTTTTCTATGAGAACCGGTAACCAAGATAGGTTTAATTTTTGAATCGTGAACCAATTTAGATTTCGGCTGATTCTTTTGGTACTGATAAATTGTAATTTTTTCACTGAGATTATTTATTGCCTGGATGAGAAAATCCATATATTGAGAATCGTGAGCATTATCAAATAAGGATGAAAATTTAATATAGGTATTTAAGCACTCATTAAGATCTGCAAACGATTCTGGCAAATGAGGTCTAAATGCTTTACTCGTTGCCAATTGGAGCGATCCGGGGACCTTTTGCCCATTCTCATTAACTGTTTTAATCTTTTCTATGTCTTCACGTAAAGCAACTGCTAAATCTTTGAGCAATTGAGCCTCTTGAGACAATTGAGCCACTGAAGCACTCGGGCTAGCCTTAATTGTTGGTGCAATTTTGTGCAATTCAGCTCTAATCGCGTTGTAAGCCCCCTTAACAGGCTTGAACAATTCTAATATATTTGCCCAATTTGAACTCTCGGCATCCAACTTATCTACTGCCTCTATGAAAATTATTAAAAGATTTTTTAGCGTTGGTGTGATTCTGGCAAATTAATCAGACCGGCAAGACGTTGACTAGCCTTCAATGTATTAATGGGCTTAATATTGAAATTTCTGCTTTACTCATCAGTGTTAAAATGTCTTCGTAAATATCGTCGAATTCGTCAGCGACTTTTATAATTAACTCGGAATTTTGATGAGAAGCCGATTTCTCGTGATCGGGAGCAAGCTCCATTGCACTGGCGCTGCATGAGATAAGGGCCAATAAGAGTAACATATACAGTTTTGCGGTTTTCATAATTCCTCCATTTAGATAAAATTCCATTCACTCTTAATAATAACCAAAAAATCCAAATTGTCAATATATAGTCCGGCCTATTTCTGGAGAAAGTCGGAGGCCTAAATTCGCTTAAATGTGCCTAAAAATGGTCGACCTAATAAAAAGGAGGGGTGAATACCCCTCCTTTTTATTGCTGAAAAGCAATAATTTTACGCGTTGGCCTTCACTGTCTGTTTTCTATTATTGTGGCCCTTTTTTAACCCATAGATGACTAAGGGAACTGTTATGATCGCGGCAACTGCCAATCCGGTGATTATTGGATGTTTTTTAATGGTTTCTTTTATCTGAGAAACAGAGAAGAAATCTTTAAAGGAAGACGAAGCCTGAACCACTGGAATATCTGGAGTAGTGATAGTTTCAGTAATGGGAGCCACTAGCTCTTTTACAGGAGTTGTCTCGATCGCTTTTCCGGTTACTATATCATGAGGCTGGAATACACTCTCTTTAAACTTATTAATCTCAGCTTTAACAGCTTTTGACAATTCTTTAACTTTAGGCGCACTTTCAGTATACAGTTCTTGCGCTTTGGCGCTTGCGATTGCAAAACCATTTTTCAGGTTTTTTTCAATTTTTGCATTAAATTCGGCGGCAGCCTCTTGCAAGCCTGCCGGGAACTCAGCCATTGGATCTTCCATAGCAACCATTGGGATGCTTGAAACAAGCAAAAGAGCTGAAAGCGTTACCAGGGGAATTGATCGCATATTCTTCATGCGTTTTACCTTTGAGATAGGAAGGTTAGTAAGTATTTTCTTGCTGCATATCATTAAAACTTCCTTAAAAGGACACAGGCAGATGCATCTTCACACATCTGCCTGAAAGTAATTATACTAGATTAAATCGAATTAATTAAGCTTGTTTAGATTTAGGAGTTGCTACTTCGTAAGCTGGTTGAGCATTTTTCAATGCTTCAAGCAGATTAGGTTCACGAATATCAACTGCTTTCAAAGCTGTTTCTAACTTAGCTTGACGAGCTTGAAATTGCTTTCTTGCTAAAGTTGCTTTTTTGATCGTATCACGATTTAAATAGATCGCACCAGTGGCTACTGAAGCTGCCGAAGGAATTCCAAATGCATATGGGTGATTTGCTACAAAGCTTTTTGCAGCATTAAATTTGCCAGTATAATCGATGTTCGCAATAGCTTTACCAAGATCAGTGGCTGCATTTGAGCCAGCAGTGATCACATTGTCTAAGCTACCGTTATCATAAGCAATGGCAGTCGCAATAGCTGCAGCGGGAAGCACTACAAAAGCTGCCGTTTTCACGGTTGCTTTGCTCGGAACTAATGCTGAAGCTACCTTTTTAAGAGCTGTTTTGCTTGGAATTAATTCAGCGAGTTTAGCTTTCAAAGACTTCGATTTTGGTAATGAATCAAATAAACCAAGCTCTTTTAGCTTAGACATTGAACTAACAACATCGGTTACAAGCTTTTTATCCATTTCTGAAGGCTTAGCAGTATTCATATCCCATGCTTGAATAGCTATTAAGAATGCTTCTAATGCATTTTTAAGAGCTGCTTCTTCAGCAGGAAGTTGGTAAATTATGCGAGACAATTTATCGCCAAGTTTATATTGACCGGCAACTTTAGCGCTATTTTTTTTAGTAGCTGATTGAATAATAGTAGCATCATTAAGAGCTTCTTGCGCAATCAAGGTCTTTAAATCAACTTGCTTGCCTTGGAATGCCTTATAAATGCCATAACCAACAACTGGAGTTGCTACTAAAGCAGCTGCAGTAGCTGCTGCAAAATATGGGTGAGCCTTTGCAGCTTCATAAAGAGCGGCCGCTTGATTGCTTACCATATCTTTAGCTTCTGCAAAGCTTGGGCGAGCAGCCCATTTTGAAGTAGCTTTTACTGCTACAGTATTATACAAACCTTTGGCTGATGCAACCCATCCAGTTTTCATGGTGCAACCACATCAAATGATGGTTCATCGCTTCCTGCAAATTCAAATGATTTTGCAACGGGAGCTGAAAGAAGCAACATTACTGATAATGCTGCGATTGATTTAGATCGTATATTCTTCATACGATTTCCTCCATAAATAACAATTTTCAATAATTAAATTTGTTTAGTTTCGTTTTTTTGTTTTTCTTTTAATTGAGCAATGACTTCAGGCTTAAATTGATTTGCCTTCGAATCAACGATACTCTTGGTTGCTGGTTTAACTACTGCTTTTTTAGCAATGCGGCCTTTTAAATAAAGACCAGCACCAACTGCCGCAGCCGTACCAACTAAACCACCACCAACTGTTTTTGGATTATTTGCAACAAAACCTTTTGCAGCATTAAATTTGCCAGTATAATCGATGTTCGCAATAGCTTTGCCAAGATCAGTTGCTGCTTTTGAGCCAGCAGTGATCACATTGTCTAAGCTACCGTTATCATAAGCAATGGCAGTCGCAATAGCTGCAGCGGGAAGCACAACAAAAGCTGCCGTTTTCACGGTTGCTTTGCTCGGAACTATTGCTGAAGCTGCTTTTTTAAGAGCTGCTTTGCTTGGTATTAAATCAGCAAGTTTAGCTTTTAATGATTTAGGTTGCGATTTAAATAAACCAACTTGTTTTAATGCTGTTAACGCAGTAATAACGTCTTGTTTAAGATTTTGACAATTTTCAGATTTTGCATCCCATGGGAGCATATCAAATGCGATCAAGGCATTCGCATAAATTTTCACCGCATCAGAAAGAGCTTTCTCTGAAACGGGAAGCTTGCCCGATAATTCAAGCAATTTTGATCCTAATAATGCTGTCGCAGGAACTTTCTTTGCACCGTTGAGAATCGCTCTGAAAGATATACCATCTTTTAAAGCTTGTTCTGCTATTTGAGCCTTTAAATCGACTTGTTTAGCTTGAAAAGCCTTATAAATACCATACCCAACAACCGGAGCTGCAAGAGTTGCTGCTGTGACATACGGGTGTGCTTTTGCAGCTTCATAGAGCGCATTCGCAGGGTTTACTACCACTGTTTGCGCTAATTTTGAACAATTTGAACGAATTGATGACATCCAACCAGCTTTTTCATTTTCCATTGTTTGAACTACTGGGGTTGAAAGAAGCAACATTACTGATAATGCTGCGATTGATTTTGATCGTATATTCTTCATACGATTCCTCCATAATTAATTTAAAAAATAACCAACATTCTATTACTTACTCTAGATTAAATTAAAAAACTGTCAATCTATAGTTATATAAGCTTCAAAATTCAATTCAAATAGAAACTTTAAAGTAATGGGCCAGCTTCTACACTGACCCATTACATGTTTTCTAATAGAATTAGACCTGTTTACCCAGCCTTTTTAGCTTTTGAAAATTTCTGAGCAAGCAGATAACCTGCTCCTAAGAGACCAACAACTGCTGCTGAACCGAAGATGACCGGATGCTTAGCAACATACGCAACTGCACCGTTGGCAAAGCCTTTATCGCCAAATCCAAGCTTTTGTCCTGCATTCTTAAAGCCGTTAGCCATAGAAGTAGCCATGGTACCCATAGCTTTATAGGCAGAAGTAGCTTTGATATCAAAAGCGGAAGCGTTTGCCATATGGAGTAACAGCGCGAGGGATAAAACTGGTAAAGATGAAGATTTAATTAATTTCATGAGATTCCTCCAAATGAAATCTAAAATAATAACATCCATACCTATAAGGTAAACTAAATAAAAATGGTGTCAAACCTGATCAGATCGAATCAATATATTAATTTTCAGATTGAATTTTAAGCCGATAGTTGATTCTGGTTTTTACTGGTATACTCTCTGAATCATGAAAGTTATCAAACTTACCCCTCCATCGCTTGCTGAATGGAACATAGAGCATCGAATAACCTGCATTCGTGCCCACCGAGAACGGCTTTTTAATGTTTCTACTCAGCAGTCCGATGGGAAGCTAATCATCCACAACTATGGCCAGGGAGGGGCAGGCTGGACCTTCCTTTTTGGGTGCGTTAACCAGGCAATCAGGCTCTTTGAACAGAATTCCCCTTCAAAAAAGACCCCTATTGCCGTTATTGGGGCCGGATGCTATGGGCTCTTGACGGCCATTATTCTGGCAAGAAAGGGCTATAACACTCGCATTATCGCCAAAGAGACCGATGGTCTGCCCTCGGCCCAGGCAGCAGGCTTCTTCTTTCCCCGCCCTCGAAAATCATCGACCCCTGCTGAAAGGGCCCTATTTGAGAGCAATGGGATAGAATCCTATCGCACCTATCTGCAGATTCTGAGCGGCGAGCATCCTTTTATTCAGGGGGGGCCCAGCTTTTGCCCGCTTATTATGGTTTAGACATTGATCCGGGCTTTGGGCCGTATCTGGGCAATAAACTTATTGAGGCTCCTGACCCCGTTATCATCGATTTTGGCAATGGCAAAAGGTATGATGCCATACGCCATCAGCAGGTGTTTATCCACACTTCAACTCTGATGCAAGAATTGAACCGTAATGCTATCGATTTGGACATACCGATCATAAAAGAAGAAATCGCCCAATTTAATGATATCCCTGAACCGATCATATTCCATTGTGCAGGTTTGGGAGCTCGGATGCTAACTTGCGATTCCCGGCTTGTTCCGGTCCAAGGCCATTTGATAACCCTCAAGAATCAGCCGCATCTTGATCAGTTGCAGTATATGATCAATGTTAAAGTGGTTCAGAAAACTCCGTTAGGAAGACTGCGGGATGAATTAATTTATTATGCACCTAAGAATGAGGGCATTTTAGGCATCACTTTTATAAGGGGTCAAGATAATCCCAACGCAAATCAGCATGAATTTGATCGGCTTTTAGAACGCAGCAGAGATTTTTTTGGAACAGATATTTGAACTGCAACACGAATCATTAATTAGCGATAGGCGCCCAGACAAATCTTAGTAAGGCAAAGTAACCCAAATCAACAATGCACAAATAATCAAAAGTGGAAGTACAATAATTATAAAACCTAATTTCGTACTCTTATAACTCTCGGCTATCATTAATTTATTTCGTGTTTTTCTATAATCAATCGATGATAAAAGAATGAGTAAACATCCCCAGAGAATAAGCGTTTCTCCAATAATATGCGCAATTATTCTATGATAATCGCTTTTAAATGTGATCAAACGTAAAATCGCTAATCCGCCGGCCATTGCCGCAAGCGCTGTCCGTATCCATGCAGAATAGGTGCGTTCTGCAGCCAGCAATGTTCGTTCTTCTGCAAGCATTGTATTATTTATTTCTTGATTCTTCATTTTTCACTCACTTCATTATTACAGTATAATAAATCGTATTATATTCTAATTAGGATACCAGTAATGAAAAAAAAGATAGTGTATGCCCGTTTGCTATTTTTTATTCTGCTACTGCATACCAATCTTTATCCCATCTCAATGGTTTACAACTTTCGAATTGCACAAATTACCAAACAGCCCATACACGAAGAAGATGGCACTGTAAAAAACCATACGTTAATTGCGCTCGCTTTTGAACAAGCGCGCGAAAAACGCAATCACATCTTTCAAAATTATGCAGGCGGATTGGGCTCATACATTTATGATTTTAAACCGTATTATTTTCGTATCGATGGTGCATTTTCAAATATTAAAGAAGTAAAGAATGGGCTCACTACATTTTCCGGAACCGAGACTGATGATGTTCTATTTACTGCAGGTAGAAACTTTATCATTAATAAGAAAACTCGATGGACCTTCTCAGGATTATTCGGTATTCCTACACATCGTATTTATACTTTGCAGCATAGCGACTTTGGCTTTAGCCAAATAGGGCTGGGGATCCAATTCGATGGCGGCACTGAATTGAATAGGCAGGCCGGCCTGCTTCTATGGCGCCCGATATATTCATTTTGTACCTCGCAAAGCGCTTGATAGTTTAAATGTGCCACACACCTTTACCATTGGCAACATTGCTGATTTATTGATTGCATATAAAAACAATTGGGACAAAAAACATGGTATTGAATCGGGCTATACCTTGCCGCTTTCGTTTTGGTGCTCACATCAGCCCGAATCTTGATGATATTGTAAAGAAAACCAATTATATTCGAAGCAATTTTTATATCGTTTATAAATATCGTTTCATCTGGAACGATACTTATAATCGAATACTCTATTATCTTTCATACGGCTTTGATCACAAACCAAGACTTTATGGCAATAAATATATCGTTACGCTTTGGGTCTCTTGGAATATCAGCTTTTAGGTTTGCTATCGCAAAAGTTATTTCTTTTTTTGCTCAATGTAGTTTAAAGCTTCATCGCGGGGTAATCTCGCGCGAAACTATTGCAACCTGTTCCATAAAAGCTTCATCGTTTTTTGAAATACCATACCACGTCGCAGCCCCGAGACCAATTGCCGCCGCCGCATAGGTTTTCGCCCCAATTGTTTCTGAAGGAAAGTATCCTTGTTCTGCAGCAAGCGCTGCAAAAAATGCAGCTCCTGCCCCTATTCCGGTTGCAAGAGAGAAATAATAATAGCGAGTGCCACGTTGCTTAACTTTCTTAAGCATTTGATATTTTATTTCATCTTTCGCGGTTGAAATCTCATTGTTACTAGGCTTAAATGTTTTTGAAGTATTTATAAGCAATGCTTTTGAAGATTCAGCCGCGAAATAGATCTTTTCATTTGAGTTATTATTATTTTCATCTTCTAGTCTCTCTTTTAATTGCGTAGAGTTGTTTGTAAAATCTTGTGCAGCTTCATTTAATCGCTGAAGTGGAGATTTTTTTTCAGAAGGCTTTTCCATGGCAATTAATTGAAACGATACAAAAATACTGAGAATTAGAGCATGCTTAAACATAGTTGATCCTGCGTAAATAAAGAGTTTTTTTATAATAAATAGCATTTTAGAATAAAAGAAACAAGCGATAAATCAATCATTCGCCGATTATTGTGCTTGTTGTTTTGCCCTATTCTCCAAGAACTGAATTGCTGTTTCATCGGTAATCTTTTCGTCCATGCCATCAATCTTATTGGCAATATTTTTTACTTGACGATGATGCCGCAATGCGTTAAGAAACAAGCCACCCGCTAGGAGTGAATAGCCTCGGACCCCAATAGTTGAAGTAGAAATGTAACTCAATTTTGCAGCAAGTGCGGCAACCGCCGAGATGCATGCCCCAAAAAAACTCCAGCGTGCGAAGTTTGATTGTGATTTCATTTCTTTAACGAGCGGCTCAGCTTGCTTTTTAGCGCAAAATACTTTTGCTAATGAAACGTCTGCAGGAAAATAAATTCTTGCCAGATCATTGCGTTTAGCCTGCTTCAATAAAAATAGAATATCTTCACCTTCATCCCTGAATAGCTTTATTTTCCTCTCATTTTTTAAAGTACTAGCCACTTCTTGCGCAGCTAAAACATATTTTTCTTGTTGTTCGAGGAGGAGAATAAGAGTCGGCGAAGATTGATTTAACGGGTTTTTATTAGCATCTTCAACTTCCCTAGATAACCTGCCTATTGCATTCTCCACGCGCCCAAAATAGTTAGCGGGAGTTTCATCTGGATGTTGCTTATAACATTGAGTTATTTCTTGATTTTTACCTGCAATCTCCTCCATTGCAGAAAGTGAAAAAGAAATTACGGTAATAAGAAGTAGAAATCGCTTAAGCATGCTAGCCTTTCATAAACGTAAAACGTATATATAGCTAAAAAAGTAAGCGAAAATGAGCAATAAATCAAACTTTCCTAAAGAATTTATTTGGATTTCTCAGCATGCACCACAAATCATGGGGAAAATTAAAAACGATACCCCAGACCGACACCAAAAATAGCACCGCCAATGCTGGATCTTAGGGGCACTAAAGCCCTGCGGAGCTTGGGTAACGTGTGATGAAACTTCTGCAAAAGAATAATCGATAAACAGATCAAGTACAAAATTGCAGGAAAGATCGATATACGCTCCTACTTTAGCAATGCCTCCCAACGCCCATTTATTTTGTTGTGGCACAAATGCTGATAGTGCTCTTGTGCGCACATGCACAGGCTGAAAGCCAAGGCCTATATAAAAATCAACGCATTCGTAACCCAAGGGCATAAAATATTTCAAACCAAGGCCAACAGGCAGTAAACTTACTTTGGTAGGAGTACTGAGGCCAATCGAATGCCCCTTTTTATGAAAAAAATCTACACTAGCAAAGCCGTACAAACATGAATTATCACAAAGTTGGAATGTGAGCTCTGGCCCATACAATGCTCAGCCGTGCCCATAAATTTTTTTAAATCGAGAACCGGTTGCACGAAAATAGGCTCCCTTAAATTCAAGTATAATATCTCTGCTCACGAGCGGTATATTTATCAAAGCGAGCACAACCAAAAAATAACCCGATAATTTCGATGCAAACATAAATTTTCTCTTTTATTATTCAACTAACATGGTTGCGATACAGTTACAACCACAGGATTTGAGGTTGTTCCAGCGGCATTCGTGCCAATAATATAATAGGTATAGGTAACTCCTGGCGTTCTATTATGATCTAAAAATTGTAATAGCGGTGCCGCAGGAATAATTGCCACTAAATCAGTTAATCCCGCATCACGATAAATACTATAACTTACCGGCAATGATGTGCCCGTTACACTCCACGTAAGCATATCAATAAAATCTTCTTGCAAGAGAAATATATCTTGTGTCATACATCCGGTTGCAGTGATTTGGAATGATGGCAATGCAATAACATTCACCGTATTAGAAATATAATTCGAAACATAGGCAAATTCCCCATTAGGCGATATTGCAATATTTGCAGGAGATTGGTCAACTGCAATTATGGGAGGAATTACCGTGTTTGTAGCAATATCAATAATGTTAACGGTTCCTTGGCCAGGTGTTAAATTTTGAAAACCTGTTGGAGATTCATACAGCGTATTATAATTTGATGCATAGGCATATCGCCCATCAGGAGTGATTGCAAGACCTGATGGCTGTATTCCTACAGCTAATAGTTTTAACAATGGTATTACTGCTTAAATCAACAACACTCACCGTTGTGCCATATGGTTCAAAATTATTACTGCCAAAATTTGTTACATAGGCAAAACTACCATCAGGCGTGATTGCAATTGAAAATGGGCCGGAAAATCCGGGAATGGTGCCAACAACCGTATTATCACTTGTTCGAATGATACTGATAGTGCCAGTACCTGGATTACCATCAATATAATTAATAACATAAACATATGCTCCATTTGGCGTTACTCCTAATCCCGCAGGAGCAGTGCCAACGGTAATTGGCGATCCAACAATAGAATTAGTTTGCAAATCAACCACGCGTACTGTTTTTCCATTACCACTCATAACCCCTTCAGGACCACCGTAATTATTAACATACGCAGTTGTTTGATTGGGAGTTATTGCAAAACCAGATGGCCCATCAAATCCACCAATAGTTCCAATTACTGTGTTAGACGGAATATCGATTATGCTTACCGTGGAGCCATTACTATTGGTTATATATGCTTTAGTACCTGATGCATTAATGGTAACGGTGTAAGGCTCACTAAAACTCGGATCATAAATGATTGTTAGCGGAAGATTAGTATTCGCATTAATAACGCTTACCGAATCTACACCGGTAATCCCATAGCTAGTGACGCCCGAAATTCCATAATTATTATTATTCGCGACATAAACAAAATTACTATCAGGAGTCACGGCGAGCCCGGCTGGAGTAACTCCTACCGGAATAGTTGCTACCACGGTATTAGGAGCAATAGCATTTAAAAATGATGTTGTCATTGCCAATAAAAAGATTAACAAACAATTTAAAAATGATTTCATTATCATTCTCCAAAATTCATAAATACAGTACACTTGCAAATGATAAAACTGCTAACAAGAAAAATACAAGAAATTAGGGGTTGTAAAACTAAGAGGTATATGTATGGCAAGACCATTCGGTGTTCTGAGCATTTTTACCATGTTATCTTTTTTACCCGGTTGCGGCCCAAAATCTGAGCAAATTCCAGAAATCATTGAATCAGGCAAAATTGATGAACGTAAATCAGCTCCCATGAAATTGCATATTATTGTTGGCACCGTTAGGCAAACCCAAACAGGACATAAAATAGCAAATAATATTAAACGGATAATTGATAAGCGGCCTGAAATAAGCGCCGAAATTGTTGATATTGCAAGCTATAATTTGCCTTTCTATGCTGATCCCGTTGCTCCTGCCAAGCGCACAACTCCAATAACTGATCCAATTCTGGCAAAATGGTCTGAAAAAATTAAGCAAGCTCAGGGCTTTATAATTATCAGCCCAGTCTATAATGACGGCTATCCCGGCGCATTAAAAAATTCTTTAGATAGCCTTTATGAAGAATGGAACAATAAACCGGTGGCATTTGTTGGTTATTCAGGTGGCCCCTCTGGCGGCGCATCAATGATCGCTCAACTGCGCCAAGTTGCGCGTGGCTTAAAGATGACGCCAGTTGCCGCTGAAATTAAGATCCCTCAATCATGGAAGGCGCTGGATGAGCAAGGGAACCTAATGAATGCCGATGCTATTGAAAAAGAAGTAAATATCATTATTGACCAAATTCTTGAAGCGCAGAAATCGGTACAAGCAAAATAATAAGCGTGCACAATTTATGTTTACTGATAGTTTTGGAAAATTAAGTGAAATATTTAAGTTTTCAAAAAAGGAGTTTTTTTATGAAATACGCATCGGTATTTGTACTTGCATTAGTATTCAACAGTAATTATTTAGTCGCTATGGAAAATCAAGAACAAAAAAAACAACAGCTGCTCAGTGACTCAAAAGAAAATGAACTGAGCGCTGACGAAACAAAGCACTTTAATTGGTTTCGTGAACAACATCCCAAACTCGCTACACATCCCCTAAAAAAATTATCTGCTGAAGATCAGAAAGCTTTCAGTAATGAGCAGCTGAGTCTAGAAAGAATAATGGATTCTCGTTCTAAGTATGTCGATGCATTCTGGGGTTTGGTAGAACAAGCAAAAATAGATCGGGATGGCTATCATAAAGATGTGCTCAAAATTGCCTGCGTAAAAACGGCTCTAAATATGCGAACAGGAAACGTTCCAAAACCGACTGATGAAATATCTGCAAAAACCTACGTGTTTACAAAACAACTTAGTAAAGAAGAACAAGATACTTGGATGAAAGATGCTTATCTTACAATTCTTAAAGCAGCAATGCCTTCTGTTACAAAATGGAGCGACGGGGTTGCAAATTGGCTTGCCGATCTAAAACAAATTGAAAATACTCAAGAAGCAAAAGAACAAAAATCTGATGAACTATTCAAGGCAAAAATAGTCGAGCTCACCAAAGCGTATTTGAACTAAGAGTCCCGACAAAAATGAAATACCTCTTTTTGAGGCTTATAAATTATTTTTTTTCAAATAATTTTTTGTATTTTCCATACCCTTCTTTTTCTAACTCTTCAACCGGAATAAAACGCAAGGATGCTGAATTTATACAATAACGCAAACCTTTAGGTGCAGGACCATCATCAAAAACATGTCCTAAATGCGAATCGGCAGTTTTCCCGCGCACTTCGGTGCGATGCATGCCATGGCTTATATCTTCTTTTTCAACAATTTCATTTGGTTCAAGCGGCCGCATAAAACTCGGCCATCCAGTCCCTGAATCAAATTTATCAAGAGAACTAAATAACGGCTGACCAGAAACTCGATCCACATAAATGCCGGCGCGTTTATTATCCCAATATTCATTTTTAAACGGCGGCTCAGTGCCGCATTCACGAATCACTTGATGTTGCAGCGGGGTGAGTTTTGGTTCTGCCCATGCATTAAATAAAAATTCATCTCGGCCCGATGCTTTCCGATAGGCATGGTAGCGCTCAGGATTTTTTTTATAATATTCTTGATGATATTCCTCTGCAGGATAAAAATTAGTGTAAGCAATCAATGCAACAGAAATCGGTTTTTTAAATAATTTATTTGCTTGCAAAATATCAATCATCTTCCGGGCAATCTCTTGCTGCAATGCATCATGATAAAAAATTACTGGCCGATATCCCGGGCCACGATCAGCAAATTGCCCACCCGAATCGGTTGGATCAATTTGGTGAAAAAAAAGATTCACGAGCGTTTGATAGCTCACGCGATCCGGATCAAAAGTTACTTGGATAACTTCAACATATCCTTTTTGAGCATAATCTTGATAGGTAGGATTATCACCGGTGCCGCCTGCATAGCCAGAGATTACTTGAGTAACTCCCTCAGTATTTTCAAATGGCTGCACCATACACCAAAAGCAGCCGCCACCAAAAGTTGCCGTTTGCAAATTTTTTTTTATACTCATCATTTTTTCTCCAAGTTTCTTTTTAAATGTCGTTACTCTAATAATTTTTAATAAATTGAGCAAATATCATAGACTTTTACAGGAATTTTTGAGCAATTAAGTTGCGCTTCACTTTACACGCAACAAAACTATTTATTTATCCGCATTGATTTTAACTTGAAGTATTGACAAAAATAAATCAACTTTCACATAATGAAATAATAAGTTAAGGGGTCGCGTGTTTAAAAAAATTTTTTTTCTATTTTTAGCATTACTGAATATTTCTTCAGCTGCGATGCAACTGGAAACAATCAGTTTAATTAGTTCAGATGGCAAGACGTTTATAATCTCAAAAAAAGCTGCTGAATTTTCTGGAACAATTAAAAACTTAATTAATGATATTGGCGCATCAGAGCCTATAGCATTCACGAATATTTCTAGTGAGGATTTGGAACTCATTTCATCACATTTGCAGTTAATCGAAAATCTACAGCAAGATAGATTGGGACAATATAATTTGAGGCAGGCTCGAACTAACCTGAGACCTCAAATTAAAAAGCTTTCGCCTCAAAAACTAATCGATCTTTTACTTATAGCAAATTATCTTGATATTCAACCTTTAATCAACGCATATGCCATGGCACTTATTATGTTAATGCCTGAAGAATATTACATCTTTTCATATGGTTTTGAAAAAAAAGTAATCATTGAAAAAAGTTTTTTACAAAGCTATTTTGCCGAATTACTAAAAGATACTAAGAAAACAATTCCTACAGAAATGATCAGCTATATGGAAAAAATGCAAAATGAAATAATAGAAGAAGTTGAGAATCGAAACAAAAAAACGATAGAATTATTTAGACTTTTAGAAGCAAAAAAAAGTAACCAAAATACAATAAAGATGAAAAAATTAATTGATGAAGGTATTAACATCAACAAGCGAGATAAATGGGGAACTCCTCTTATTAAATCAATAATTCATAATCACTACGATATTGCATTAGATTTGATTAGTTCAGGGGCAAATGTAAATCTAGTAAGTAGTGATGGCCGAACCGCATTAATGAAACTGGCTGCAGGTTCTGATGTAAAAAAAGAACCTTGTCCACATCTCGAAATATTTGACGCCCTTCTTAAAGCTAAAGCCGATTTAAATATAAAAGATTTCTCTGGTAATACCGCATTATCTATAGCGGTTACCGTAGCACATAAGCCAATGATTAGGGCTCTTAAGCAAGCTGGAGCAAGATAAGTTATAGCTATCGGCCTGCTTGCCTGCCCGCAGAAACTTGCAGAGCCAAGGCCCGGATAAGCTGCTCTGGGACGCTCAAAAGCCCTTCGATGCAATCATAAATGTGTACGACAGTCAACGATGGTGTGCCCGATAGGATTCGAACCTATGACCTACGGATTAGAAATCCGTTGCTCTATCCAGCTGAGCTACGGGCACGAGGAATTTCAGGGGTCACAAGAAAAGATAAATTATAGTATACGCAAGCCATTAAATAGCGCAAATATTTGCAAAAAAATAAGGCCTGCGGTTCTGCAGGCCTCAAGTATCAATTCAAAGATTGAGCTTATCGCTTTTCGTCGAATCTAAAATAGTTATATGCATATGCTGCGAGAGCACCGCCCAGCAATGCCCCGCCGACATAAAGCAATAAATTCATACCATTGAGCGGAAGGCCTTTTGCCATACCAACAATATGAGAACCCAATGCAATGGCCGGGTTAAATAAACCGCCTGAAATTGGGCTGCCTAATGCTGCCAATGCAGGGATGGTAAAACCGATAGCGAAGCCAAAAACAGAGCTATTTTTAAAGCGATCTGATATTGCAACAACCAGTACTACTAGGCAAAGTACAAAAGCAAGAAGCACTTCAACTAAAAACGATTTTCCAAAAGGAGCTAATGGATGTGGGATGGTGAGTTGGCCACTCAAATAAAATGCGACCGCGAAAGCCAAAATACCGCCAAGCACCTGTGCGAACCAATAACGAAAAATTGAAGCCCATTGCCATCTTCCGTGCAGTCCCACTGCTAAGGTTACTGCTGGGTTATAATGGCCACCTGAAATATAACCACCAATATATATCCATGCCATCAGCATGCATGCTATCGCTAACGCATTCGCGGTTAACGCGATGGTAAGCAAGAAGAAGAATGTGCCGAGGAACTCCACAACTAGACGTCTCATAGGACTCCTTTGAAGAAAAAAAGGGGACTAGGGTTTATTAACAAGAGAAATCTAGTAACTACCGTACCTGTAAGTCAAGAATCAAAACATACTCGCAGGTGATCTTAAGTTTGTGGCATATTAAAAAATGTTTAAACTATAAAGGGTGGGGACTCATTATGAATTATATTACAGTTTTAACATTGGTAATTATGACTATGCCGCATTTGCAATCTCAGCCAGCATCACAGCCAGTTACGCAAGCAACCGCATCAATTAAAACGCTTTTTAGCGATAAGAAAAATTCTGATTTGTATTGGCATGCACTGATACAACTTTCTAAAAATAATAAAGATGCTGCTCTTGCTCTTATAGCGGAAGCCCAAAAAGATGATGTCCAACCTTCTTCACTCGATTTTGATCCTACTGATAGTATTGAGACATGTTTTGATAAACTTTTTATTCATTCGGTTGCTCATGATCCGCAAACCTTGAGCTATTTTGGTCTTTTTGAATCAATTGGTTTTAAAGCTCACAATGCCCACTTAACTGATGTCACCGTCAAAGCATTTTTAGATGACCTCGAAGTAAAAAAGAAATGTCTTAAAGCGCTCAAAAAATATGAGCATCAATCGCTGAACCGCGAGCAATACATTTCATACAAAGTTATTGCTTGGATATTTGAGCATGCGGTTGCAACAGAACCATATATCTTTCATGAATATAAATTAAACCAGATGTTTGGCATTCTTTCTGATCTTTCAAGCACATTCACCCGCTTTCATAGATTAGAATTACCTGAAGATGCCGAGCTCTACCTTGCCCGTTTGCAAAAAATTCCTGAGCAAATTGCGCAGACCGTAGCTCTATTAGAACATCAAAAAAGTTCTGGTATTATACCGCCGATCTTTGCACTTGAAAAGGTTATTTTGAGCATCAAGAAATCCATTCCAGAGCCATTAACTGAATGCTTCTTATACACCCATCTGGCAGATGCGAGCAAAGCAATACCCGAGTGCGATCATCAGATGCTCATATCTCGCGCGCAAACCATCATGCAAACATATGTATATCCGGCTTATCAAAAATTGCTAGGCTATTGCCAACAGCTTCATGCGGATTGCAAAAACGTGCACGGCGTTTGGGCGCTACCCAATGGAGATGCTTTTTATAAGCACTGCCTGGCCCGCCATACCACAACATCATTAACCGCCGATGAAATTCACGCATTAGGATTGCGCGAAGTTGCCATAATACAAAAAGAAATGCGCGAAATCTTTGCACGTGAAGGGATTATAAATCCTGATAAAACGGTCGGACAATTAATGCAAGAGCTCTCTAAAGATCCGCAGTTTTATTTCCCTGCAACAGAGGAGGGGCGCAAACAGTGTCTTGCGCAGTATGAGGCAATTTTAGAGCGTTGTAGAAAAGAACTGTATCCATTATTTGATATCAAACCCAAGGCGCCCGTAAAAGTTGAAGCCGTTCCTGCGCATGAAGAAGAAGGTATGCCAGGGGCCTATTATAGCGGACCAAGTTATGATGGTAAGCGCCCAGGCATTTTTTATGCTAATCTCCGTAATTTAGCCGAAATGCCCAATTTTGGCATGGAAACACTCGCTATCCATGAGGCGGAGCCAGGCCATCACTTTCAAATTGCATTGCAAAAAGAGATGGATATGCCTATAATGCGCAAATTTAGCGAATTTACTGCATATGTTGAAGGATGGGCTCTTTACACCGAAAAATTGGCATATGAGCACAATTTTTATTCTTCTTCATTTGCGCAGCTTGGGCACTTGCAAGATGAATTATTGCGAGCAGTGCGATTGGTAGTTGATACTGGCATCCATAAGAAACGCTGGTCTCGCGAACAAGCAATAGAATATATGGCGCAAAACACCGGCTACCATCTGAGCAATGTTATCACCGAAGTTGAGCGATATTTTGTAATGCCAGGCCAAGCATGCGCATATAAGATTGGGCAACTTAAAATATTGGAGCTGCGCAAGCGGGCCAAAGATACACTCAAAGAGAAATTTGATATTCGAGAGTTCCATAATGTGGTACTCACCTTAGGCGCAGCCCCACTGACCGTGCTTGAAGAAGCGGTAAATGATTATATTGCTCAAAAGTTGATTTGATTTTTATCTATGCCAACAAATTGCTTTAGCCTCGGCCTCTTGCTTCGCCTTTTCTCGAGCTATCTCTTGCTCTGCATAACCATTCGATAACGCGGCAAAGAGTGTGCTTGCATCCCATGAGGAAAGTTGTTGCTCATGATTATTGTTCTTAAGTTTTGCCTTATAATGCCCGCCGTTAAGAACCGGATTCAAAAAAGTATTCCATTCACGCGTAACTATTGCTTCCCAGACTTCTTTTGAATTATCCATTTTTACTTTACCTATATATTGGATAACTTTTTTCTTGTCATCTCCATTTTGCTTTCTTTCAATTACACTTTTGAAAACGTCAAAACCAATTCCCTGCAACGAAAATGAAAACATTGAAATAGAAAAAAGTATTAACTTTCTGTTCATAAAAATCCTAAAAAAATTATTGAATACTTATTTAATGAGATATTCACTATAGCAAAAAATAGCTAAAAACAAAGCAAAAAAGCCTTATTCAGCGTTTTTTTGGCATAAAAGCTTATCCGAAAATTATCATGCATAAAATTTTTATACCCGCTCGTGGTGACCCCTTCGGTAAAACTCAGGAGAAACGCCCAGCCTGGCCGCCCCTTCGACTCGCCTCGCTCGCTCAGGATAAACTCGGCTTTTGGCGACTTGTCCGGCGTAGCTTTAGCGAAGACGGAAGGCTGGCTCGAACCATTCGAGCGCTCGAATCCTTCGATAAACTCAGGACGAGCGGCTTTTCGAATTTTCAGATAAACTCTAAAATCAATTTCAGAACGCTTTTTTTCAAAAAACGTTTAATCTAGGGCAAATTTAGCCTATTTCTGACCATTTTTAATGCATATTTTCAATTTGACAATTTTTTAAAGGCATGTAAAATAGTAATAATACCATAAAAAGCCGCCCTCGGCTTATATAAATGAGGGCAAAATGGAGAAATTTATGAAAATTATACCTAAGCTTTTATCCTTAGTGATGTTGATTCTATGCAACATCACTTTTTTTGCTCCCAGCATTGCAATGGAAGAATCCCCTACCCAAGAAAGTTCGGCCTCAGACGATTTTCTAGACTCTTATATTCGGCAACTTCCAGATGAAAAAGAAGAAGAGAATTCAAAGCAAAATAAAAAGCGTAAAGCTGAAAATGAAAGTCCCCGAGAAATCCAATCGATTGTTGCTCCAATTCGCAAAATATATTTTGAACCTGATCAGATTAAAAAAGCAATAACCGATATTATAATGCAAGAACAAGGAAAAATTTGGGCCGCTTGTTACCTGGTAACATCGGACCCATTAACTGATGCATGGATCGCGCGAAAATTTGTGCAACAGTATGAAAAAGCAAAACAAGACAATAGCATCAAGGATATGATTAGCGCAACCCAACAATTAAAAACAATAAAGGATGATATTCTCATCGTTGATAAAGAAAATTTAAAAAAAGATACCCGTGCACTGAAAAAGCTTCACGAGCATGGCATTAAAGTACTCGTTAGAACCAAAGAACGTCAACCGACCAATAAAATGCAAGCCATGCATCTAAAATTTATGGTAATTTATGATGAAAAAAATGAACAGGGTAAATTGCTCATCAAAGGTTCATATAATTTCACCAATCAGGCGCAATACAATTTTGAAGATGTTGAAATCACTAATGATACCAACATCATTAATCTCTATCTTGAGCAGCATGAAAAGCTTCGCGATTATTGTGAGAATTTTAATGCTCTTTCGAACTCAAAATGATCGCCGCTTCTTATTGCAAGATTTTCATTCACCCTTGCCAGTGAAGACCAATGCGAATTCTTTGGCAACACCGATCAAATCATCTTTAATTTCATCGTTCACATCGCCCGTTTGCAGAATCGCATCATAAATTGGGCGATAGACTGATTTGGTGAAGCTCACAAATTGCGTCGCAAACGCGTGTACCTTTTTTACATCAATCGCATCAAGAAAATTTTCTTTAAGCAAAAAAAGCATTAATGCTTGATCCACAAAATTATAGGTGGTGTATTGCGGCTGTTTGAGCAGTTCAATAATGCGAGCGCCGCGCGCAAGTTTACGCTGCGAAACTTCATCAAGCTCGGTGCCAAATTGAGCAAAATCAAGCAGTTCATGATATTGCGCAAGCTCTAAGCGCAACGCTTTGGTCATTCGTTTAATTGCTGGTGTTTGGGCAGCACCGCCCACCCGAGACACCGATAATTCTACATTTACTGCGGGGCGCACACCCTGATTGAATAGCCGCGTATCCAAGAAAATTTGACCATCGGTGATAGAGATTAAATTAGTGGGAACATACGCAGTAATATCATCACTTTGAATTTGCACAATCGGTAATGCAGTAATCGAACCGCCTGATGCTAATTTACCCGCACGCTCAAGCAAGCGAGAGTGCAGATAAAAGACATCGCCCGGATACGCCTCACGGCCCGGGGCCCTGCGCAAGAGCAAAGACATTTCACGATAGGCAATCGCATGATTTGAAAGATCATCATAAATAATTAATACATCTTTTTGCTGATCACGAAAAAATTCGCCGATTGTAGTTGCCGAATACGGCGCTAAATATTGATTTAAAACCGCCTCACTCGAATCAGCACTGACAATAATCGTATAATCAAGGGCGCCATTATCTTCCAATTCCTGAACAATGCGGGCCAAATTGGCTTGGCGTTGCGCAATTGAAACATAGATGCAAACAACATTTTTGCCCCGTTGATGCACAATGGTATCAAGCACTATTGAAGTTTTGCCCGTATTGCGATTGCCAATAATCAGTTCACGTTGGCCTCTGCCAACCGGCACTAATGCATCGATAGCAAGAATGCCTGTTTCTAATGATTCATTTACCGGGCTGCGTTCAGTGATGCCGGCAACCGGTGCTTCTACGGGTCGCATTTGCTCAGCTTTTATTGGCCCGAGTGCATCAATTGGTTTGCCTAGCGCATTAAGAACACGGCCCATCATCGCATTGCTGACGGGAACTCTAAAAACATCATCGGTTCGTTTGGCAACTTCTAATTCTGCAACCGGAATACTATTATCAAGCAAGAATATCGCAACTGAATCTTCATCAAGATTAAAAATAATTCCGCTATTGCCCCCTTCAAATTCAATCAACTCGCCATACATCGCTTTTTTTAATCCATGTACCAAGCAGATATTATCACCTACTTTAATCACCAGACCAATTTCTTCAAGCCTCTCATCAGAAAACCCTTTAAGCGCTTTTTCAAATAATGAGACAAGATCAGTTGTTTTAATATCCATAATTTTTCCTCAGTCTTTTAATTGGCGCTCCACCGCAGCAAGCTGTTTGCGAATTGAGCATTCCCATACATGCTGCGTGCTTTGCAAGCGGATACCCGCGATTAATTCATCATCCTGCTCTTGCTTTATGGTAATAGTATGATTCGTTTTTTCGGCAAGAAACTGCTTAATAGTTTCTCTATCAGCATCGTCAAGCAAAATAGGTGTTCTTACTTCGAATAATTCTATTCCTGCTCGTTCTTCATAAAGCTGTACTATCCATCGAAGTATATCATTAATCAGAAATGTTCGTTTTTGTGCGATTAGTACCGCGATCAATCGCCTAAAACTCTCAGGAAGTTTAAACCGCCCGATCAGATAATCCTCAAGAGCCTGAGCTTTTTTTGCGGCATCAAGAAGTGGAATTTTCAACATGAGAAAAACTTCGTCATGCTGATCTAAAAAAATAATCGCCTGTTTAATATCTTCAAGCGTTTCAGGAGCAAAAGGGAAAGTATTTAAAAATGCGAGCGCATACCGTTTTGAAATCATATGCCCACTGTTCATGTTTCGCGCTTTCTTTTAAGAATCCTAACAACATCATGCGCATACTGGGCTCTGAGATCTGGATCAGAAAATTTCTTTTGTAATGCCTGTTTTGCATCTTGAATCACGAGTGGTGCAATTTTCATCTGCAGCTCATGTTGGGCAAAATACGTATTTTTAATCGTTACTCGCTCAGCAGTGCGCGTTGCAAAAATTCGATTTTCATCTTGGGCCTTATGGCGCTCGCCAATAACCGCATCATTCCATTCATTAACTTTTTGCATCAGAAGCTCAATATGGCGCTCTTGCTGCTGGTGCTGCTCAGCAAGATCTTCGGCTCTTCCTTCAAGAAAATATCCTTGCTCTTCAAGCCCTTTAAGCACTGCCTCTTGTTGGTTTACTTTTTCTTCGAGCGGCCCTTTGAGATATTTTCTATACGCATAATAGCCTACGGCCGCCAAGAGTGCAAAATTTGCGAGACGAAAGAAAATGGAAAGCCATGAACTATCGGACATGATCAACCCTTTTTATTAATTCAGTAGCTACTCGCTTTGCAACATCATCCACCATCCGATGGTCAAAGTGCGGCTTTACTAGCGAGGGTTTGGTTGAAAAAAAGGGCTCTTGGCGCAATGAAGGAGTGTTGTGTTCAAAATGCTGCTGTGCAGATTGCCATTGTGACAGCAATTCTTGTTCTTTTTCTGCAACAATTTTTCGACGCGCCTGAACCGTATTCATTAATGATTCTTGCAATGCATCTTCTGCATGAATTTCTGCGACAACCGGTTTAAAGAAGCAATATTTGATAATAAGAAAAGCAATAAAGAAATTGATTGCTTGGACTATAAGCGTACAGTTTATTAATGTCATGCGCTTACCCATTTACGCTGGTTGCGATCTATGACATGGTAGCGGCAAGATAGATCAAGGCAGCTGCCGTGCCGGCAACAATTAAACCCTGAGTTTCAATAACACCCATAGCTAAAAACATTAAGGTTCTTATTTTGTTCGCGCTTTCGGGATATTTTCCGAGATTTTCGCATGCCTTCATTCCTATCGCCCCTTGACCAAATGATGGGCCCAAGACACCAATCCCCACTGCAAGCCCAGCAGCAATACATGCCGCTGCTTTTGCATAAAAAATACCTTCTACCATGTGCGTAACCTTTCCTTAGAATGGCTCTAAATAAACGTATTAATGTAATAACATAGCGCATATCTAATTTTATTCTAGTGATTGAACAAGTTTTTTTACAAGAATTTCATCAGTAACCTGATTACCGTATAATCATTGTGAATAATATTTCAAATAATACATTAATCATATTTTTTGTTTAAAATCTATTGTTTTATATATAAATAAATACTGGCTTCCATAGGGGTAATTTGTCATATGAATCAAAATACTATACCATTGTTAAGAACTTTAAGACCCCTTTATAAAATGAAAAAAATGTATCTTTATGAATCAATTAAGATATTGCTCTTCTTTTTTATGCATTGGTTTGGCGTTCTTTTATTCCGGATCAATGATCATTGCCGATGCCGCGCCCCGCGATGCATTTGATGATCTCATTGCTTTTACCGATACTGATGCCGGTGGGCAACTGCTTGATGATACCACTTTTACGGTTACCAGAACCGCGTCAAAAGAAGTAGTCATCACGCTCCTGAGTGATTTAGGTTTTTTCCCTTTGTTGCAACAGAATTTCTTTTTGCGAAGCAATATCCTACGCAGCCGCAGCTTGCTTGACTATCCTGAATTTATCCCCTGGCGGCATGATAAAGATAAACGTGCTCTATACATCGATCTCTTTTTTAATGAGACTCCTCGCATGTTCTTTAATAGAGAGAGCAGTAATATTTGCAGCTATTTAGCTGTTGCACAGCCGTCATTTATCGCAATTTTAGATACTATCTTTGATAATGTGCGTGACTTTTTAGGGGGCGTGACTCCCATAGAAAAAGATAAATTTTTGCGTCTGATCGATTTATTCAAAACATTTACCGTCCAAGAGCGGCGCCTAGGATTAATGATCGGGGGAAAGACCAAATTTGATCGGTGGCATTTTCATATCATGGCCCCGTGGTATTATTTAGAACGCAATCATTTTGTGGATCTAGCGGTACAGGAAGATCTTGAAGCGCTCATGGCCGATATTTTCGGCGCTCCCAAAACGCCCGAAGAAGCAGAGCTTGCACTCAAGCGTCAACATCAATTTGAGGATGATTATTTAATTAGCGATAAGTTTGGAATAGGCGATACACGAATATATTGCGATTATCCTATTATTAAAAACAAATATCTATCAACGCGCCTGGGATTTTTAGCAACAATTCCAACCGCTTTCGCCATGAAAAAAGGGCTCAAGGGTTCAAATTTTAAACGTGTGCAATTTCCTCAATCACTCAACTTGCAAGAATTAATCGATGCGGCAATTGCCGCAAATACTAATGGCCAACCGGTTGCGGATGTGCAGGCCCTTGGCTATGCTTTGGATGTTTTATCTAATTTTAGCGCCATGGTTCTTGAATCGCCCATGGGCAATGGGGGCCATTTAGGATTGGGCGGATACTTTCGTAATCGATCCCCCTTGAGTTTATTTATAAAACAAGATTGGGCACGCAGAGTGTACATGCGCAGCTTTATGTCATTAGAATATCTTTTCCCCGCAACTGAATGGCGCAGCTTCCGCGTACCCGTGCAAGAAGCTCTTTTTAATGAGCGCAATTTATCTGAAACCGATAACCAAACAGTTATCAATAGTAACTATGAGTTTATTTTACAACAACTTAATGATCGGTTGTTTCCAAAAGCGTTACAGGCTACCGTTCACCCCGGATTTATTTTCCGTTGGAGCTCTCAATTTATTTATGAGGGCAATTATCACGGATTCTCATTTGGCACCGATACGTATGTGCGCAATAAAGAATCCTTCTCCCATATTGATGCTACTCCCCTTACCAAACGCATTATTGATATCGATACAGCGCGGAATCCGATCTCGTATCAAAGCAAAGTATGCGCATCCGTATTCTGGAAAATTGAAAAGCCGGATAAATTATGGACTATCGCGCTCATGGGAGATTATACCTTTATGAACACGGGAATAGGAGCTGACTTTTCTTTAGTATTGAAAACAAATGTTATGTTTTAAAATTGAAAGCGTCACAATGAAAAAATTATTACTGCCGTTAATTGCGGTAACCTTACTACAAAATGTAAATGCGAACGAATTTCCAGCCCTTACTCTTGAAGCAGAAATTTTAGAAATCGTTGATGATTTTCAGCTCGGTGTAAATCCTGATACGGTCGGCATGATTATGAAACTGCGGCGTGATATTAATAAACGCCGGTTCGGTTCAAAAACAAACGTTGGCGTGGAAGGATTCTATCTTTTTGAAGGCAAAAAATGGACCTTGCAAATGTTAATTGAACTTGAAACGCAATTAATGCAAAGCAATTCAGCCGGTGACAAAAAAAGACTCGCTTCACTCAAAGAATTCTTCCAAACAATCAAAGATGAGTTTATAGATTTAGTTAAACCATTTTTAGCTGATGCACGCGGAGCAAAAGGGCAAATGGTGATCTTAATCACTGAATGGTCAATAAAAGCCAATCGCCAAGATAGCCAATTGCTCAATTGGAGTGCTACAAAAGAAGGGGAGGAAACTACGGCAATATATAGCAAACTTCTCACTATAAAATCATTTGATCAATTCTGCGCCGATCTTCTTTATTTCTTAGAAACTTTGTTACGAAGTTGCCCGAAGGCATGTGCACACTTTAAGCAAATCATGGAACAAAAGCAGTCCGCCTCCGCTAAAGCTTCGTCGGACAAATAAGCATTAAGGATTTATTTTTTCCATGCAAGATACTGCAGAACTTAAAGGCACCATAGACCGTTTTTTATTTCAGAATAATGAGAACGGATACTCAGTTTTGAGTCTGCAAATTGACGAAGAAACTAAGATAACAGCAACCGGATATCTGCCCAATTTGCAAGCCGGGCAAGAAGTTGTATTGCGCGGCACATGGATCACCCATCCTAAATTTGGCAGGCAGTTTGAGGCCAAAGAATGTGTTGCGCAAGTTCCAACAAGCATTGTTGGGCTTAAAAAATATTTAGGATCCGGGCTTATCAAAGGAATCGGCCCCGCCTATGCAGAAAAATTGGTAGGCTATTTTGGTGAAATAGTTTTAGATGTAATTGATAAAAGCCCCCATCGGCTTAAGGAAGTTCCGGGTATCGGGCCCAAACGCATTGAGCAGATCGCAAATGCATGGCAAGATCAAAAAGAGATCTCTAATGTGATGGTCTATTTGCAAGATAAGGGTATTTCAACTGCCTACGCTACCAAAATTTATAAAGCATATGGGCAAAATTCAATTGCAGTGCTCACAGAGAACCCCTATAGGCTTGCTGATGAAATTTGGGGTGTCGGCTTTAAAATGGCCGATCAGATTGCCCAGGCAGTTGGCATTCCGCGCGATTCACTAAAACGAGTAAAGGCAGGCATTCTTTTTTCTATTACCAATGAAATTAGCCAAGGCCATTTATACGCGGAACTGCAGGAACTAAAGCAAAGCACGCTCGAGCTTTTGGAACTGACAAATAATGGCCAATTGCTTGCCCGCTCGAATCCTTCGATAAACTCAGGACGAGCGGAAATGTCTCCTGAACCGCTCGTGGTGAGCGGCATCAACCATTCGAGCGAAAGCAAAACTGCCGAACAACTCCTCAAAAATGCACTCCATGATCTGTATAATGAAGAGAAGATCAAATTGATTTCTGAAAATAATCTGCATTATATCACCCTTTCTCATTATTATTTTTCAGAGAAGGGCACTGCGCAAAAATTGCTGCAACTGTTGCAATATCCGCCCCATCATACGATTAATAGCAATGAAGTATATCAAGCATTGCGGGCGCCAAATCCTGAAGATCGCATCGCCCTCAATGATGATCAACAACACGGAATTCTTGCTTGCTTGCAGCATAAAGCGACCATTATCACTGGGGGCCCCGGCACAGGCAAAACAACGTTGATCAAAAAGTTGCTTGCAATTCTTGATGACCATAAGCTCTCGTATAAACTTGCGGCCCCCACCGGGCGCGCGGCAAAACGAATTACCGAAGGCACCGGAAGATTTGCACTCACAATCCACCGTTTGCTTGAATTTGATGCAGCGACTCGAGGATTTTCTCGCAACGAGCAAAATGCACTCCAACTGGATTATCTGATTATCGATGAAGCATCAATGATTGATATTTTTCTTGCGCATGCAATTCTTAAAGCAATGCCCTTTACTGGTCATCTGATTCTTATCGGAGATGTTGATCAATTGCCATCGGTTGGTGCTGGTAATTTTTTAAATGATCTTATTGCGAGCCAAAAAGTACCCACTATCCGGCTCAAAGAAATTTTCCGGCAAGCGCAAGATAGTTTAATCATTGTCAATGCACACCGGGTAAATCAAGGAGAGTTTCCTGTTTCATCATTGCCGGATTCAAAAAAGGATTTTGTATTCATTAAAGAAAATGATCCGAACATGGTAAACCATCATCTTGATGAATTGCTACTCAAGCGAGTGCCGCGATCCGGCATACGCGCTTGTGATACGGTGGTTCTGGTTCCCATGAACCGCGGCATTGTCGGAACCCAGCAAATCAATATGCATTTGCAAAAGGTGCTTAATCCGGTGAGCGATACTACTAAACAAATTTCGCACGGCATTTACACTTATAAAGTGGGCGATCGGGTGATGCAGATTCGCAACAATTATGATAAGGCAGTATTTAATGGTGATGCAGGGACTATTGAAGACATCAACATTTCCGACAAAATTATTTTTGTAAAATATTATGAGCGCACCATAGAATATGAAATTAATGAACTCGATGAACTAGTTCTTGCATATTCGATCTCAATTCATAAAAGCCAAGGTTCAGAATATCCAGCCGTTATTATTCCAATATTCATGCAACATTTTACACTCTTGCAACGTAACCTTATTTACACTGCACTGACACGTGCTAAGAAATTATGTATTATTATTGGACAACCAAAAGCGCTTGCTATGGCAATCAAAAATAATAAAAGCCTAGCTCGCATTACTTTCTTAACCCAATTTCTTACCAGCGATTTGCAATGCAGATGAACAAATTATTATTATTGCTGCTTATGCCATGCATGAATAATGCCTGGTTTTTTACTCTGCCAGCAGAAAAACCATTTGTACTACTTTTAGAAGCAAGCGGCGACCCAATGCACCCTGGCCGCAGCATTGATGATAGCTTTGAAAGCACAATCACCTTTGAGATAGCCCAAACAATCAAACAAATGCTTCTTGCGCAATATCCAAATTTAAAAATATTGCTCAACCGTGCAGCTGCCGAAACCGTTGCTCCACTGCAAAATGCAAATTTTGCAAATAAGCTCAATGTTGATTGCTATATCAGCATTCATGCATTTGCAGAATCAGAAATAAAACCGCATGTTTATCTGTATCAATTTTCATATCATGATGATTTCATTGCGAAAGATGCAGGGCTGAGCTTTTATCCATTTGATAAAATTTATATGGTAAATCAAAAGCAAACCACTGCATGGGCCGAGCAGCTCAAGCAAGCACTTGAAAAACATTCATTGTGGGCCGTTAAAGGAGTTTTTTCATTACCATTCAAGCCCTTGATTGGGATTAAAGCTCCGGCAATTGGCATTGAAATTGGATTAAAAAATCGATCCGAGTGGCGAAATTATATTGAAGCGCTTGTGAGTGGGATTATAACTATTATTAATAATCGATAGCGAAATTCAAAAAACATGAGCAACAAACATTATATTTTTATATGTCTAGCAACGTTCATGCTAAGCCTTCTTCTCTTTGCATATCACAAAGAATATATTATTTTAAATTTTCACCAAACCGTGAAAAATGAGTCTCGATCAAATTCATCTCAAAAACACAATGTAACGCTCCATTTCTGGCACCAAAATAATTGGCATAGCGAGCAGGTTTCACTTTTATTTTCAGATAATCGTGCCACAAATATGCAACAATTGATAAGCCGCTGGGCCCAGCTTCTGCAGGAAGAAAAAATCTCTAAAAAGAAGATAGCGTTACAATCAGCAGCGATAGCATTTGATAATCAAGAACTTATTATCTCATTCGATCGAGCCCCTTGGAATAAAGAAAATAGCACCTATGAAAAATGGATGGCCATTGAGGGATTGCTCAAAACCATTCAAGCAGTTGACCCATCAATAAAAAGAGTGCGTTTTTTAATAAATCAGCAACCTCTACAAGATCCTCATCTTGATTGTACAAATGCATGGCCAACCAATGGGTTTGCTTAGCACATTTAAAATTTCTTCTGCAATAACTTCTTTTAATATCTTCAAAAACATGCTATATCAATGACTTATTATTCTATACACCCTTGAAGCGCAGGATTAACTAATAAAAAAGGATAGCATGCACATTAGAAGCCTCTTGATCATACTCCTAACTCTAATCCCAATCACTCTTAAGGCCGACCGCTTTAGTGAAATCGCCGAAGCACATAACGTTCTTGATCGCATGCAGTTAATGTGGTCAAATAGTCCCTTTCCCATGAAATTAAAAGTATATGGGCTCGTAAAAAATGAGGGCATTTTTGATACGCGGCAGAATTTTGCTTTGCGATCGGGTGAATTTTTGTATTTCCCCTTGCAAAAATTGCCGGATGTTGTTGGGCGGGATATAAATGGACGTGGAGATTTTGGCATGTATGCAATCGAATCTCGCGTGGATATTGAAGCAATTGGCCCGGATATTGGGCCAATGAAAAGCAGAGCACTTGTTGAAGCAGATTTTTTTGGCAGAACCGAACTTACCACAAATACGTTTAATGTCCGGGAAGGATATCTTGAACTCACTTCAGAAAATTTTAATTTCTTAGCGGGGCAAGCGTATCACCCCATTTGTATTCCCACCGAATCGCCCGATACCATTTCTTATAATTGTGGAGTTCCCATCGCTCCCTTTGCCCTTTCGCCCCAGTTCAGACTCCTGTATCATGATTCGGCTATGGAATTCCTGTTTGCTTCTATAGGATTTTTAGGAGATCGGCCTTTTGGACTTGCCGGAGGTGCTGATAAAGTATTTCGCGACGCACTCATGCCCGACTTTTTTCTCATGGGAAAATTCAAACTTGATGATGAAAATTATTTGGGAATCGGGTTTGATATTTACCGATTAATTCCACGCCTTGCCACTAATAATAATTATAAAGAGGATTATGGGGTAACATGCATTTCAACAGATTTTTTTATTCGGTTTCAATTCAACGATTTTGTAACCTATTCAAAATTAGTATATTCGCAAGATGCCGCAGCATACGAACTTATTGGCGGTATTGCAATTCATTCCATAGATCCGGTTACTGATCTGCGCACTTGGGTACCCCTGCAAACTCTTTCTTGGTATGTAGAATTTATCAAAGAAGGATATCTTGAGCCAGGTTTATTTCTTGGCATTGTAAAAAATCTCGGCGCAACTAAAACAATTGTTCCTGGCAGTGAATCACTAGTTACTCTTTTTGGCATTGGGATAAACATTGATACGGTTTTTAGAGTTGCCCCAAGGCTACGCTGGTATGTTAATTCATTTATTGTAGGGGTTGAATATGAATATACGCGAGCTGCGTATGGAACTCCTGATAATTATGGCCGCATAATCAATACCGTTCCGGTAGCTAATAATCGTTTTCTTTTTGCTACGTATTATGTTTTTTAGATTAAGGAAAGTATGAAAAAATCAGGATCAAACATTTTTTCAAATCTTACATTAGCAATATTTTTTTCCCGTTCGTTTCGAGCGAGGCCTTGGCCGAATCGAGAAATCAGAAAAAGATTTCTCGGCTCCGTGCTACGCACTGCGCTCGAAGCGAACGGAACCAGAGTAATTGCGCTACTAATGGCAGGCTTAAGCACATTTTTGCTTCATGCCGATCAATTTAGTTTGATTGCAGAACGGCACAATGTTTTGGATCATACGATAAAACCAGCATTGTGGGCTACGCAAGAATTGCCAGTAAAGATCGATATCTCAGGATATGTAAAAGCAGAAGGGATTTTTGATACGCGGCAAAATTTTACTGAAAGAGATGGGCATTTCCTCTTTTTCCCGCTTAATCGCTTGCCCGACGTGAATGGAAGAGATATTAACGGCCGAGGCGAATTTGATGAATACGCAATTCAAACTCGTGTGCGCTTTGAAGCATTCGGGGCTGATGTTGGATGCTTTAGGAGCCGGAGCTATATCGAAGCAGATTTTTTTGGTACTACTGATGACACGCTTGATAGTTTTAGAATGCGCCACGCCTATTTATGCTTAGAATCCGATGATTTTGATTTCTGGGCTGGGCAAACATGGCATCCTATGTATTTCCCCGTTGAAGCTCCTGACACCATCTCATTCAATACTGGAACTCCAATCGATCCCTATATTCGTGCACCACAATTTAGATTAGTTTACCACAATGAACATTTTGATGTTGTTGGAACACTCATCGGAATTTTAGGGGATCGGCCTTTTGGACCTTTAGGACCAACAGATAAATATTTTCGTGATTCGATTATGCCCGATATGAACCTGCAAACACGATTCAAGTGGGATGATGGCCAACAATTTATTGGCCTCGGGGTTGATTTCATGCGTATTACCCCGCGCTTAGTAAGCAATACAGATTATAAAGACGTTAATCCCTTTAATGCATTTTCAGCAATTATTTACTCTCGATTTGCTTATGATGATCATATCATTCTCTATAACAAATTTTGCTACGCAGATGATGCTGCTATTTGGGATATGATTGGTGGCTATGCAGTTCATACGGTGGATCCGATTACTGATAGCAGAACCTATGTTCCGCTCCGCACCATCTCATGGTGGTCCGAGCTTATTTTTCAGGGCCCTATCGAACCGGCATTATTTATTGGTTGGGTTGAGAATATTGGCGCTAAAAAAACAATTATACAAAATATCGGCGCTGAACAAACAGTGTATGGTTTGGGTACTAATATTAAGAGCGTGCTTCGAGCTTCCCCACGAATTAGGGTTTATATAAAATCGTTTGTACTTGGCGCAGAAGTTGAGTATACCCGTGCCACCTATGGAACGCTTGATAATTTTGGCAACGTGACAAACACCATTCCCGTTGGCAATACCCGATTTCTCTTTGCCACCTATTATATATTTTAGAAAAAAGAGGCTTTCATGAAGCAATCAAAACTCATTTTTAGTGCATTCGCAAGCATCATGATCTGCAATCTTAATGCAATGCAAACTGATAAAAAGCCGCTCCAAAAGATTGTATTTTTTCGAGGAATGAGCACCTTAGGCAAAGGAGAGCTCTGTAGAGAAATAGTTCGGCAAGGCTCAGGCTGGCAGCTGGTAAATGATGATGATTGCACTATGGAGGTCGAGCTTGCGATGTGCCAAAAACAATTTCCCGAAGAATATGCCACCATCGCCCAAAGTATTGCCCCGGAAAATCTTTTCCATGCAATAAAACGCATTGAAGTTTTTTATAAGCCCGAAACAAGCGAAGAACAAAAACGGGCGGTGCGAGCTGCAATTGCCCGTATTAGATTTATCAATAATAAACCCGGCATTTATCAAAAAGAAGAACGCCATCGGGAAATTAAAAATCTCATTAAGGATCGTATTCATGCAGCACTCAAAAATAACTATCATGTGGTAAATGATAGCTGGGTACTCACCCAAGCAGATTTTGCAGAGTTTGCGCAATACGATATTATTAGAACGTATTATTATATACCACTTGATCTGCTTATTACATCCCTTATAAATACTAATAGAGAGACTTTAAAAACACACAATCTAAAAAACCGGCGATCATTTTGGCATATACTCAATTCATTTGATCGATTATTATCTAAAGGAGGAGGTGAACAGAAGCCTCTGGATTCCATCAGCCGAGAAAATTTTTTAGAAGCTTTGGCACGAATAGAAAAAAATCTGCCTAAAACTGCTCCCGAGTTCCGGCAATTCACCCATCAAGAAATGACTACCCAAGAACTCGATGAACGCCGCAAAAAATATCTTGCAAATATTGGCACTAACAAAGGAATGCATCTCTATCCGGATTTATCCTATGATATCATCATAAAAAAAACATCCCCGTCTGATGACCCTGGCATACAGGCACAAAAATTATTAAAACATGTTGAAGCCAAAGCACATTCTTGATCATTGCATTATGTGTCTCAACTTTTGTACCTTATTCTCAGTAATTATTTATTTATAAAAAGGAGCATCACCATGCAACAAATGCCACATGTTTCCAAAACCGTAAAAGGCCTTCTATTTTTTATTTCCGGGCTGATTCTATTTTTATATGTCACCAACATTATCACCATCGGACTGCAAATGGTCCTCTTGCTCGCATCAATCATCATAATGATTTATGGTTTTATCGAGATGGATGCATGGCACAAAATAATGAAACTCATTAATAGAAAATAAAGAAATAATAAGAAGAGAAAAACGTTTTTTTCAGCGGTTTTTCTCTTCTTTATTTTCAGATGTTGCGATTTCTACAGTTGGCCCCATAAACTCAAGATAGTTTATTTTCCATATTTCAAAAGGGGTTACTATGAATATCCATTCTCTCAAAAGTCTTTCAATACTCATCTTGATGAGCGGCGCTGCGTTTGCAATGCATCCGGCCCATGATCAAAAAAAAGAAACACTCAAACAAGCGGTTGTGGCTTCTGCTTCTAACAACCAAAATACAAAAAGTATATCACTCGCTTCGGTAGAAACTGCTGCAAGCAATGCTAATCAAATAGCTACGGATGTTAGTAATACTGCAACTGCCATTGAGGATATTGCGGCTAACATAGAATCAACCGTCGCTAGTAATGCAAAAGATCCAGAACCTAAAAAAATACTTGAAGATGCTGGTGGAACCGCACTCGATATTCTTGAAGGAGCCCCTGCACTACTCTTAGCTGCTGTTGAAGATGTGGCAGCAGTGAAACAGGCTTCTCAAATTGCAAAAAAATAAGTTCTGAGCTCGTTCAGAGGCTCCCACAGATGGGAGCCTTTTTATTAATTAGATTTTTGCCATTTTTACTGAAGTAAAACCTGAACTTTTTAACAGCTTATAGGAAGGACCGCTAATGAAATATTCTTCACTAGTATCGCTAGCATTGTTTTTTAGCATTCCGTTGCAGGCAATGGAAGAAAAAAATAACATATCTAAATTTTCAACCATCGAAGAACTTCTTGGTTTAGAATTAGCAAATTCTTGTACAGTTCAACCTCTCGAAGATTTTTTTGCTCCAGAAGCGCTTACTACTGCAATGAACACAGCTGATAGCATGGAAAAAAGCATTGCACAGGGTGACACTATCATAGGAAAATGGCGTGCTGCACCAAACACAATCGGAATTCTTTCTGATTTAGAGCGAGTAACTGATGAACTGAGAACGAAATCTAATCTGTTAGAATCTTTTAGCAAAAGTTGTGAAACCCAAACTGCTAACTTAATAGAATCGGGCGCCTTTCAACGTTTAAATAAAACCTTAACTGCCGTCAAAGGAAGTTTAAGGTTTGATCCAATAGCGGTAATCCCAAATGAATTGGATCATCCAGTGCAGCGTTTTTTAACTACTATAAGCACTTTGAAGCTGCCAAATCATTAGGAGAATGGTTCGATACGACTGCTTTGCAGTCTAGCCCCATAAGCGGAGTAATTATTTTATTCAGATTTTTTGCGTTCCAAAGTTCCGGAATTGCTGACAACCACACGAACTGGATATGCAATTTCAATACCATGTTCATGAAGGCGTTTTACGATCGCAAAACGAATATCGCTGGCAATATCCCACATATCAAGGGTATGATTCGAGCTTAAAAAGCCACGCACTAAAAATACATAGCCAAGATCGGAGAAGTTTTCCAAACGAACAACCGGCCGCGGATTTTTAAGAACTACGCGGCTTTCATCAAGAACTCTCATCAACAGTTCTCGCACGTGAGCCGGATCAACTTTATAGGGAATCGTTACCATAATATCATCAAAGGCTATAAATCCGCGTGCATGATTCCAATTGGTCACGGTGCGCGATGTTATTTGGGTATTCGGAATAATCACGGTGGTGCTATTTTTCCTGCGAACCTCAACCGAGCGCGGAGTAATCCGCCGAACCACCCCATTAGTGGTATCATCCATAAAAATATAATCGCCTACTTTAATCGGACGTTGCACGATCAAAATAAAATAGGAGATTAAATCCGCTGCAGGATCTTTAATCACCCAACCAACACCAAGCACTAATGCTGCAATGAGATACCAAATCTGATCAGCAAGCCCAATCGATTGAAACCCAAATATAATTGCTGCAATGATGATTAAATATCGGATCAAACTGGCAATCGTATTTTGCACACCCGCATCGATAAGCAAAATATCAAAGATTCGCCCCAGTACAAATTTATTGATTGCAAATGCGATCAGTGATCCAATAAAAACAAACCCGATAATCTTAAAAAGACTATAAAGCGAAATGGGCGATCGCGTATTTTCGAGCAAGAATGGGGTCTTGATCCATGCCATTACATCGGACCAACTTTGCACCTTCATGAGCACTTCTGGCCAATGCCAAATGCGCGCCGCAATCAATAGGCCGATGAAAGTGAAGGCGGCAAGAATAATTACTACCAATAATCCATACCAGGTTTTGGCATAGGAGAATCGATCCCGCGCAATCTCTTCATCACTATCAAAATAGAAGAAAATTCGAGAAGAGACCCGCTTGAACCATTCCTGGATCCAAAGCAAGAGCTGAATAAGGATAGCGGTATAAAAGAGCCGCTTAAGAATAAAGAGCACCAGCCGGCCATATCCAACATAGGGATTACTCATAACAATTACGGCAATAAGGAATAATTGCAGGAAATAATAATAGGTATCAACCAGCTCATAAATCCATTTACCAAAATCGGATCGCGTTGAGATAAGGCTCAAGATTTGATCCTTTGAAAGCAATAGAATCGCCGCAATCTGGAAAATAATGAAGTTGATTGCAAGAAGAATAGTTGGCAATTCAGATTTGTGATAATTGCCTAAAATAAATGCTTCGCGGAAGAATACGATAATAATTGTTGCATAAATCAGCGTAGAGAAAACTACTACAAAGCGTTCTTGATAATCTTTGCTCAAAAATACATAATTATATTTTTCATTAAAATAGACCAAATACCGCATGAATCGATTGGCCAGATATAAAAGATAGGGTATTGAAAACAGATAAAATAGAATATATACATACGGATCCGGGCATGGATAAAATCGCAGCAGAATAAATAGGGTTACCCATATTATAAGGCTCACCAGATGCTTAATCCCAAAACCTAAGAACACTGCCGTTAAAATACTGGTCCAGCGCACCCCAACGGGAGCCTGCTCTATAGAAACTAATTTATTGGTGATATAGGGAAGATATTTTTTGATTATGAGTAATCCAAAAATAGCCAGCAGGAGCTTGAATAAAAAAGCTATCAATTGCCAGGGAGAGACAAAAAGGTTTTTTACTTTTTGCCATAAAGAAGAAAAATCGAGAGTGCTTACATAATCTTTTACATCTTTTATAAATGCCTGCACATCCGGAAGACTATTTTTAATGCCATTCCATGAAATCGCATGTTCCGGGCGATACCAAATAGTAATGGATCCAAGCTCCGCATTTATAAAATCAAGGTGTTTACCCGCATTGCTAATTTTAGATAGAATATCGGTATAAACCCCTGCAATCTTGCCCAATAAATCAATCTGCTCTTGCACTTTCTCTTCCGCATGCTTGAGCAGTGCAACATACTGCTCATAATCAATTGAAGCATCTTTGAAGATTGAGTTTTTCTCATTTTCAGCAGCTTGTTGCTTTGCTTTGAGATTTTCAAGCGCCTTTTTTTGCGCAGTAATTAATGCGGTAATATTATTTTGTCGTTCTTTATACAGTGCATAGTTAGCTTTGTTTTCTGCCTTTGAAGTATCATATTTTTTTAGTTCTCGATTAACATCATCTTCGGTATTAAATCGGGATCCAACCATTTTAGAAAATGATTCCTTAACATTATTGCGCAGAGTCTCATCGCGTAAGGTTTCATCTTCGAGCGCTAATTGAGCTTCTAGAAGTTCCTTTTCTTCTTTTATTAAGCAGAAGCTCATCATTCAAAGTGCCAACTTGCGCAAGTGCTAAATATGCGGCAGCCGATCTCTTAGGAGCTTTTCCCATTCATCAAGCTCGGGGCCGAGAACAATATTATAGCGTTTGCTGATTGTTTCTAATTCCCGTGATTTATCTCTCTGCTCACTGCTAAGCTTATCAATCTCTTGGCGATAGCCTTCTTTGACCGTAAATGATTGCTGGCGCTTTTTATCAAGCTCTTCCAGCGTGAGAGCAACATCGGCTTCACTCACTTTAGTCAGCGGTTTAATGGTGAGCTAACGCTTTCTTAAGCACGCCTAACTGCTTCTTTTGCTTAGAATAACTTGGTTCTGATAAGCGTATATTTATATTCAGCTTCAGATATTCGCATTGCATCAAGGGCCTTGCGATCGTTAAATGCAAGTTCTGCCAATGCCTCAATATCCGCTTTTTGTTTTGTGCTGAAACCAGAAAGATCATTGATTCTGCCTGCTTCCGTATCTTTTTTATCTTTTTTTGATTGATATGATTCGATCGTTAATTGTGCTGCTCGTTTACGATTATCAAGCTCTGCACTTGCATTTGCTTCTTGCTCGGTGAGTGTGGTGATTTCTTTTTCACGTTCCAGAATTTTTTCATACAGGGGCAATAAATCTTCATCAAATGAATATGATGTTTTATCTTTGCCTAAAAATGATTGGGCCAAATTTTTTTGATCAGGATCGGCAAGATACGCTTGATCAAGCTTATCAATATCACCCATAATTCTAATTACTTCGGCACGCGAATATTTAAGATCATTAAGGGATTGGAAGCGATCAAGGCTCAAAGCTAATTTTTGCTTAATATACTCATTTTCCGGAGTGACCCGAAGCGCTTGCTCAAATACAGAGATCTGATTTTTTAGCTGATCGGTTGTAGCTGTGGTATTGGTATTAAACTCTTTATCACTGGCAAGAAGCTCTGCTCGTTTTTTCTTGCGTTCAGCCATCCGCTCTTGCGTTTCTTCTGCGCGAGTGGTGAAAAATTTTTTTTCAGTCGGGAGTAATTTTTTTCCCGCTTCTTCGACAAGGGCTGCCCCCGCCAAATAGTTGCTAGGCGCAGCAATTAAAAGAAAAAGTAGAACCCGTTTGCTTCCCATCCTTCGCCAGAGGCTTTGGCGGGCAGACTCGCATCCCGTTCTTCCTGAGTTTGTCGAAGGATCGAAACGAACGGTTACTATTTTTTTACTAAACTCTGAAAATCGAATATTCATATGAGCCTATATAATGTCTAAAAAATGCACGGTTTTGAATACGTGAATGAGCGGATGAATCGCTATGCAACGCCGCACCCATTCATGTAACGCTTGCTTTGTGTCTAAATGTATTGATTTATCCATGATAGTGTCAATAGATTCTCGCGCAAGATAATAATAAAATGGATCTTCGAATCGGGGTTCATCAGGATGCATTCCCAGCAAGATCAACAATTTAAACAAAAAAGCAATCTTAAATTCATGCACATATGCAGTTGGCCGCTCCTGATAAAGCTGCATCACCGCATGAAAAATCTCAGGAACATTGCTGCCAAATGGTGCGCAAAAATAACAAATTTCAAGCACATGATGCAAAAAAAGAATATCTTCTTTGGCAAGCGAAAGCGGCATATCAATTAAATTGATCTCATGCAAAAAATAAACGGTTCCCCGCTGCTGCGCATGATAGGAAAGCAAAGAGCCGACTGCAAACTGATCGGAGGGCGGAACTCCTTCTATCTTGCCCAGTTGCTGATCAAGAACAACCATCTTCATTTTTTTAGGGAAAAATGTTTTAAGAATAATACCGCTCTTTTTTTCCACGAATAACCCTGCTTAATAATATCATAATAACCATCCTACCGTTCATTGCATGATTTGCCCATCTTTTATTTTTGTAACCCAGTATTTTTACATTGCCAAAGTTAAATTTGCAGGAAAATACCCGCCGTAGCTTGCCGAACCTGATGGTCCGGATAAGCGAAGGCTGGGTTTATCATATGACCCCCTTGATTTATCGGCAGGCATGCCATAGATTAAACGCGTACCCTTTGCCTCTAAAAGGAAAAAAATGAAGCCGATTCTTTTACGTGCATTAGTCTGCACTCTTCTATGCTTTCCAGCCAGCATTTCTGCCGATTTTAAAAAGCCCCGTTTAACGATTATCATGGTGGTTGATCAGTTTGCCTATTCCTATTTGCGCAAATTATCATGCTATCTTAACCATGGCATCAAATTTCTGATGCGGCATGGCATCGTATATGAAAACGCGCAGCATCCGCATGGCATGCCATCAACCGGGCCTGGGCATACTGCTTTGAGTACCGGGTGCTATGCAAAAGATCATGGCATCACATCTAACCATTGGGCAACCCCCTTTGGAAAAAAAATTGCATGTGATGACGATGATCCAAAAACAGCCGCCGTTATTAATCCGCGCGGCGGATTTTATGATTTTGGCAAAGGCCCGCTGCATATTGAAGTTGATGGCATCAGCGATCAGTTTGTGATGAGCCAGGAACCAGGATCATCTCGAGTAGCTATTTCTCTTTCTATAAAAAGCCGCGCCGCCGTATGCACTGCCAATGAGATGGGAAAAGCAATTTGGCTTGACAGCAACACGGGCCAATTTACCTCAAGCAAAGCATATTATGATCAACTGCCTTCTTGGTTAAAACAATTTAATCAGCAAAAACGGCTCGATACAATTACCAAAATATCATGGCCACTCTTTTTCCCGCGATGCAGCAAGGCTTACAATTTTAAATACATTGATAATTATCAATACAGCGCCCGCCCAAGCATAGTAGGAAAAACGTTGCCTATCGATTGGAACTCCGATGATCCATTCGAACTTTTTATTCGCACTCCGGCAGCAAATCAACTTTTATTTGATTTAGCCTTACATACTATCAAAACGCATGTCACCAGAAAATCGTGCCAAGAAATGATGCTTTGGGTTTGCCTGAGCCCGCTGGATATGGTGGGCCACGAATTTGGACCGCAAAGCCGCGAAGTTATCGATATGATTTATCATCTTGATTGCCAAATTGAGCGCTTTATGGATTCTGTTTCAGAATACCTCAAACGAACCGATGTATTATATGTATTAACTGCTGATCACGGAGTAAGCCCAATCCCTGAACTGCTCAATGATGATGGGTATAGCGCAGCCACCCGCATCGATTACAGCAAAGTGATTCCGCAGATTAATGACTCCATCAAAAAAAGCCTGGAAATTGATGAATATATTTCTCACTGCTTATCGAATCAACTTTTTGTAAATGAGAAAGTATGGAGAAGTTTGGGCCAAGAAAAGCAGGAAAAAGCATTGATGATCATCAAAGATACCTTGCGCTATCATGCAGGGGTAAAAAAAGTATGGACCGCTGAAGAATTAAAAAATAGCTGGTTCGATCAAGATATGCTCGAATCACATTTTAAATATCAGATGTATCCCGGCAGAACTGGCAGATATATTATTCAACCATTCCCCTATTGCGTTGCAGATGATTATGGAACCGGCACCGGGCATCGAACGCCCTATGAACCAGATACGCATGTGCCATTGATTCTATATCAAAAGCATAATCTGGAAAGCCGTGTGATCTATGATAAAGTTTGGACGTTGCAATTGGCGCCAAGCCTTGCACATATTTTGCATATTCAACGGCCATCGGCTTGCACGGCGCATCTGCTTCCTGGTTTAATTGATTATGATCCTATTACCGGTGAAGTGTTACAAACGGTGGTTTTATGATGAAAAAATTTATTATGTTAGCACTCCTGCTTACCGTTCATTCTGCATTTCCATGCACATGCATCCGTTTAACCGCAAAAGATAACACAGTAGTTACTGCACGCACCTTAGAATTCGGCGCTAATCTTATTCAAACATCAATTATCATCGTACCGCGCAATACTGCCTACATCGGAACAACAAAAAATAATAAACCGGGACTTGCTTGGCAATCAAAATATGCATTTCTTGGAGTAAACTCTTTTAATTATCCGCATATTATGGACGGAATTAATGAAAAAGGCTTGTATGTTGGCCTTTTTTATTTTCCCGGATATGCAGAATATGAGCAAAGTGATGATAGCCAATCAAGCATGGCTCCATGGGAACTGGGCACCTGGATACTGAGCAATTTTTCTTCCCTCGATCATCTGCAGGAGCAACTTGCAACTATTCATGTGGTAAGCGTGGCTAATCCCGAATTGGGAATTGTGCCGCCACTCCATTATATTGTAACCGATCGAACGGGCAAATCATTAGTAATTGAATATGTAAAAGGCATTTGCATTATTCACAAAAATGAGATTGGAGTATTTACCAATTCTCCAACGTTTGATTGGCATATGACCAATCTGAAAAATTATATTAATCTATCTCCCATTAATGTTGCCCCCTTAGATCTTGCCGGCACCGTGCTTACCGGATTTGGGCAAGGAACTGGGTTTCTGGGATTGCCTGGCGATTTTACTTCTCCTTCACGTTTTATCCGTGCAACGGCGTTCTTAAAATCTGCAATTCATCCTTCAACGGCGCAAGAAGCAATAAAAGATGCATTCCATATTCTTAATTCCTTTGATATTCCCAAAGGGGCAGTGCGCGAAATTCAAAAGGGCGGGCATCATATTTATGAGCAAACACAATTTACCAGTGCTGCTGATCTAAAGAATAGCATTTTTTATTTTCATACCTATGATAACCGTCAAATAAGAATGGTAAAAATTAATTCAATTGATCCAAATGGCAAAGAAATTCTCAAAATTTCGATGGACCAACCAGAAGAGATTCTTGATATAACCACTCACTCAAAGAAGTTTAAAAAGTAGAATAAATATTTCAAGATAATTCCAGTTGTGTTATAAGCGGACTGGTATTATAATGTATCCTATTGTTCCACAACTCATGCAAGGGATACTATGATAGTAAAGACATTTTTGATATTCGCATCGCTTTTAACGGGTACTATTTTTAGCATGAATAAAAGTGAACTTGTCACATTGCCATATTCCACCAAAAAAACTAAACGTTTTCCACGAATTTATAACGATCAGTTACATATCTTAACCGTTAAAAGCGAGAAGAGCAAAAAGAAAAAAAGAGCCGCAAAAATTGCCGCATTACTGGAAGCTAAAAAAGCTAAAGAAATTACCACCCCTGAAGAATCAAAGCGAGAGACTACAATCTTGCGAAGGGAATTTATAACCAAGCAATGGCGAAATGAATGCAATCAGGATCTTCTCAGAGCACGGCCCTATGATAATTGTATGCATGTTTTAACTATGCAACAAATGAAAAAAAGCAAAATAGATTCAACTCCTCCTGCTATCTCTACGGCTAATATATCTGCAAAAAGTATTAGGTTTGAGGAACCCATAGTTTCAACCGTAACGATTCAAGAAGAGCTTGTTACCTCGCCGTGGCGAAAAGAAAGCAATAAACATATTCGTCAACGGCCTTATGATCAGTGTATGTATGTCTTAAATACGCAAAGAAAAAACAGAAAAGTGTTCTCAGAAAATGCTGATACCAAAGGCTTGCCCCCTGAAAAGGCCCCACTAGCTCCTATATCTGAATTCCTTCATACAGTTGAAAATTCCTCGGGAAAAATTGGTAACCAGGAGAATGAGATTGATGAGATGGAATCTGGAAATTTTCCATCAGAATATGGAAGTTTTGGAGCAGAGAAAAACCCTTTGATTGAAGAAATAGATATCATCACTTAAGCTGATTTACTATTTTTTGATGAATCGTAAAATACATATTCACAGTCATTATCAAAGATGATATCTGGATTCTTCTTGCTTATAAGCGCTAATAATTTTGCTTCAGCTTCAAAAATAGTACCAATTTCATCGATTAATCCCAATTTCAATGCATCTGGTGCAAAGTAACTTTTTCCGTCTGCCCATTTTTTAGAATCTTTAAGATCGATGTTTCTGTTTTCAGAGACAAGTTTTACGAAAATCTCATATACCTTTTCGTTTTCTGATTTAATATATGCTCGCTCTTTTTCAGATAAGGTATGATACGGATGATAGATTCCTTTATATTCACCTGCAGAAAATAATTCAACCTCTAATTTTGCATCAAGATTTCCCGTTATTTTTGGCTCTTTATATTTGGTAAGCTCGACTATGCTACCAATATGTCCGATGCTTGAAATGCTTTGCGCAATTGAATGAGTAGTCGCACTCAGAACAAGATATCCACCAGATAAAGCAGAACCGAGGACTAAACCAACAACAGGTTTTTTTTCACTAACTTTCTTAACTAAATCATGCAAAGCCGAAAATTTATCCAGCCACCCGCCACTACAATCAATATTTAACACTATTCCTGAAACTTCTTTATTCTTGGCTGCTTCAACGATGTTAAACATCACTTGAGAGATATCGCAGCCTTCAACAATAGGAATCGCTGCTATTTTTGCTTTGATTACTTCTGACAATTTTTCTTGCTTTATTTGAGCAGGTAATTTGACTGCTTCCACGGGTTTTGACTGTTCTTCTGCAGCAGAACAAGACAATGCAAAAAGTAACATAAATGATATACTAATTTGTTCATATAAAAAGCTCCCTAGAAATTAAGAATAAATCTATAGTTACTGATATTAACTAATATAAAAATATTAGCAATGGCGTTTGGAACTGATTAGGGCAGTGAAAACCTATTTATTTTAACTTTTTTTGACCCTTTTCTAGGAGATTCGGCCTCTTTAATGCGATTGAGGTCAGTTGGCGCTCTTCCCTTGGGGATGTTAGGGGTTATAAAGCGCTGATCGGCTTAAAAGCCGATGTATCGCGCGGAATTCGCCAAAGCCTTATCCAGCCTACGTTTATCCGGGCCTTCCGGCTCGGCAAACTTCGGCGGATATTCTCCGCCATTCATCCCCAGGCTTAAAAAGCCTTGCGGTTTTCTGGCGTCGGAGAATAAAAATAGGCATTTTGGAGTGTTTTTAGGCCATTTGGGAACGTTTTTTGAGTTTTAGGACAATTACTATGAATTGTTAAATATAGCTGTTTTTAGCCCTTTTTTGGGTCAAAAATGCTATTTGACAAGCCCTTTTTGTCATGCTATCATTACTAATAGAAATAATTAATTGTTAATTATTAGTCAGTTATAAGGAGTTTATATGAAATTATCAAATTATGTTCTTAAATGCCTCGGTTTAACCTGTCTTTTAGCAGGTGGATCAGTGGTAGCAATGCAAATTCCAACCAAACAAGAAGCACTCGTTCAGTTAAAATTGGGTGGTTCTAAAGAGGCGTGGTATAAAAATGCTCAAAAGGCCAATATAACCAGCCCTCTCATGGTACGAACTATAAATAATACCAGTGATATAGTCAAAACAATCCAACAAGGCCAAGGTAATATTTGGTGGGCTCAAATACCAAGCAAGAATCTCTTCCAAGATGAACTTTTTAACATGGATAAATTTACTGAAGAGTACCCACAGTATATCTTTAAGACCGCTGACAATGTTTATGTTATGAATTTTGAAAAAAATGCACCATACTTTAAAGCAGTTTTAGAGCGATTGGATATGGAACCAGGATTAGCTAAAAATACTTCTGATCAAGAGGTCATGGAATTAGTAAAGATCTGTAATAAACTTCCTGTTCAAGAAGTTGAGAAAATCGTTCAAGGTGATGTTCTTAACGTAACGTTAAGCGATATTGCAAAGCTTGAGATTTCACAAAAGTAAAATCAATTGTCTGATTTTCAAAAAATACGGAGGGCCTAAAAGCCCTCCATTTTTTTTCTAAAAGCCCATATTTTTTAAGAATTCAATTTGATTTGGCTCGCGGCCTAAGAAATCTTTGAGCATTTCATTCGCATCCTTGCTGCCACCTCTACCAATAACTTTATCAACGTACCGGCGGCCGACTACTGGATTGAGCAGGCCCTCCTTTTTGATCTGGCCAAACAGATCATGCGCAAATACTTCCGACCATAAATAGCCATAGTAACGAGCACCATAATTAGTAAGATGGCCAAATGCAGCATAATGATGATCATCAGAATTATATTGAATACCGGTAATAAAGGTATCGAATAATTTTTTTCTCAGCGCTTCCAAATCAACATCCGGCCCATTATTAAAACAATGTAATGAGAAATTTGCTAACCATAATTGGCGTGATATTTGGAACCCTGTATCATAGGTACGCATTTTTAGAAGCGATTGGATAAGATCATCGGACAGTGATTGGCCTGTTTGATAATGATGGCTTACCATTTTTAGAATCTCAGGATTTTTCATCCATTCTTCAAGCATCTGCGATGGCATTTCTACAAAATCACGCTTCACGCCACCAGGGCCTGATTGTAAAACGATCTCAGTGCGCCCAAATAATGCATGTATCGCATGCCCAAACTCATGGAAAAACGTTGTTACATCGCGATATTTGAGCAACGAAGGTTTTTCTGCAGTCGATTTGGGAAAATTAGCAACAACAATTACTACCGCTAAATTTGGTTTACCATCAGCAAGATAGGTAGTTGGCACGATTGTTTGTTCGCATGCATGCGTGAATTTTCCTGGACGAGGGAAAAGATCCAAGAAGAGATAGCCCATCGTCTGCCCGGTATCCTTATCAATCACTTCAATGAGTTTAACTTCAGGATCCCAAAGCCCTTTTGCAGGCAATTGCTTGAACTCGAGACTAAAAAATTCTTGATAGATTTTTAAGAGGCTATCAATGGTATGCTGCATCGGGAAATATTCGGCAACTTTATTTTCATCAAGATTAAGCGCAGTTTTTTTATAGTAATTTTTTAAAAACATCGTATCCCATGGATACAGTTTTCCATCGGCAGTCAACGTTATTGATTCTGGTAGATTTTTAGTAAATTCTTTAAATTCAATTTTAGCTTTTGCCTTCGCTTTTACTTTCTATCCCATTCAAAAACTGCTGCGCGCGCGCTGGCGAGCCGACCATCTGGCTATCAAGCTCTAATGCAGCATATGAATCAAAACCGAGCAAACGCGCAAGCTCATACCGTTTTGCAATAAGCTTTTCCAAAAGTTCTTTGTTTATTGGATAGGCACGATTTTGATAGGCTTGCCATAAATTTTTACGCGTCGCTGGAATTTTGCAATTCTCCATAACCTGAACATAGGTAGGCGTATCAGTTCCTAGCGTATAATTTCCTTCACCATCCTGTTTGAGCGATTTGATAAAGCTATCACTTAAACCTGCAAGCCCTTCTTTATCAACCACAATTTGCGTTGATCTTCGGCAATATTTTTCTCAAAATCAATCTCAAGCTGTGCTATCTCTTTTTTAATACGTTTAACTTCGTTGAGCTTCTCATCAGGCAAATTAAGCCCTGAGCGCTCAAAATCTTTCATGGTTTCATCTAAAAAGTATTGCTGTTCTGGAGTAAGGTTTTCTTTCTTCGCATTGCCTTCAGCATAAGCTTTAAATGCTGCATATACCCGTTTATCACTGGTAATCTCTATAATATAATTTGAGATTTCAAGCATTGCATCGCGAGCCGCACTGCGCATTTTTTCATCAGGGTTTATAAGATCAACTGTCTGCGCAAGTGTTCCGAAGATCGCTAAATTAGAGAACCCCAGTAAGCGATCGAATGCCAATATGGTATTTGCATACGTGCGTTGATCATCGGGTATCGCAAGAATGATATTAAGTTCCTTTTTTGATTCTTCAATTACGGTTTTGACCCCAGTTTTTATCTGAGAAACTGAGGTAGGGAAAATTGCAATCGCATCAGCGCTTGATTGTATATTAGTAAGATCATGAGCATGGAGCATAGTGGACTTTCGAAAAACAAAAAATAATGAACTGCCTAAAATTGCGGCACCAAGAATGAAGCCGACTCTGAAAACATTATTACTCATAAAAATTCCTTTTTATTTATTTCACTTCTTCCAATTTTTTTTTCAAAGAAAACCATTCATCGCGCAATGCAATAGCCTTTTCAAAATCAAGCGATTCGGCCGCTTGGCTCATTTCAATTTCAATTTCTGCGATGCGCATTTCAATTGCTTGCGGAGTTTCTGGCAACGCTTTTTTCTGCTTCTTGGCCTTATAAGTAGATGCCTCAGCAATCGCTTTTTGCAGATCAGTAATACTTTTGGTAACTTCCCGCTTAACGCTGACCGGCGTTATGCCATGCTCCTTATTAAATTCTTGTTGCAATGTTCTACGGCGACTCGTCTCATCCATTGCTTGCTTCATTGACTGAGTTATCTTATCCGCATAGAGCAATACTTTAGCCTGCGTATTACGCGCAGCACGGCCAATAATCTGAATAAGTGATCGCTTATCCCGCAAGAAACTTTCTATATCCGCATCCATGATAGCAACAAGTGCAAGTTCAGGCAAATCGATACCTTCGCGCAATAAGATTTACCCCAACCAAACAATCAAAAATGCCTAAGCGCAATTTTTGCAGCAGTTCAGTTCGTTGCGGTGTTTTTAATTCACTATGCAAATAACATACTTTAATTTGGCGCTCTTCCAAATAACGCGCCATATCTTCAGCAAGTTTTTTGGTGAGTACGATTACTAAACTTCTAAATCCTTTTTCAGTAGTTTCTTTAATTTCACGAACCAAATCATCAATTTGGCCAATGCGCGGGCGCACTTGGACTTCAGGATCAACAAAACCGGTTGGCCTAATAATTTGCTCAACAATCGAATTTGAATGCTGCAATTCATATTCGCCTGGCGTTGCAGAAACAAAGATCACATCTTTAAAATAAGTCTCAATTTCTTCAAATTTGAGCGGACGATTATCAAATGCAGAAGGCAATCTGAATCCAAACTCGATCAATGATTTTTTGCGCGCATGATCACCCGCATACATGCCCCGCAATTGCGGCAATGCCATATGCGATTCATCAATAACCAATAAAAAATCTTCTTCAAAGAAATCAAAAAGAGAAAATGGCTTTTCTCCCCGCGCCCGTCCATCAAAATGGGCTGAATAGTTTTCAATTCCCGAGCAATAGCCAACTTCTTGCAACATTTCAAAATCATGCGCAACACGTTTTTCAATACGTTCGCGATAAATTGGATTGGACAAGCGTCGGCGCCCAATCCATTAATTCACTTCTAATACTTTGCGGCTGCAGTTTTTAATTGCGCATCGGTGGTAACAAAATGTTTTGCAGGAAAAATAATCGTATTATCAACATCTTGCATCACCTTATTATTCCCTTTTGTGACCCAATGCATAGCCTCGATCGTATCGCCAAAGAGCTCAATACGAAGTTTTTCTTTTTGATACGGAATTTGCACTTCAATGGAATTACCCATCACCTGAAAGGTGCCTGAGCGGCGATCCATTTCATTGCGTTCATATTGAATATGAATCAATTTGTGAATCAGATCTTTTCGGCTTATTTTTTGGCCAACGGTCAAGCGGTAATGCTAATTTTTGATAATCTTGCGGATTGCCCAGCGAATAAATGCAGGAAACTGAGGCAACAATAATAACATCTTTGCGATGCATCAATGAAGCCGCCGCCTCAACGCGCAAGCGTTCAATTTCACTATTTACCTTGGTTTCTTTGGGCACATAAATATCCTGAGCCGGCAAATAGGATTCCGGTTGATAATAGTCATAATAGCTGACAAAATAGCAGACCTTATTTTCCGGGAAAAAGAGGGAAAATTCTTCATATAATTGGGCGGCCAAGGTTTTATTGGGAGCAAGGATCAAAACCGGTTTATTTTGATTGGCAATGGCATTGGCAATGGTATAGGTTTTACCCGATCCGGTTACCCCTAAAAGCGTAGAAATGCCCGGGCGAGCCTGGCTGAGCTTCTTTATTGCCTCAGGCTGGCTTCCGGCAGGCTTAAAAGGAGTGTGCAATTTGAATAATTTTCCCATGACAACCTCTATTTTTTAAAATGAGCTAAATTAAACTATAGCATAAACATGAAACTATGGCAAAGCATCGCTCTAAAGAGCTTTTCTTATACTCAAGTGGATGGCAGCCCTCTAGAGGGCCGCTCTAATTGAAATAAAAAAAAATATACTAAGATTCACAGAAAAGCTCGTTCCCCTGCCTACTATTAATCGAGGCTATAATGATGCAAAAAAACACCATATCTATCTGTATAATGGCGTGCTTAACATTGATGAGCAGTCGCGGCGCTCTAAGAGATTGCAGAGAGATAAACAAACGAACTGAATTGCAGTTTAGAGGCAAATGATTATTGATTATTCATTGAAAAAAAGCAAGAGGCCATCTTCTGGATGGCCTCTTCTAATACTCGCTTTTATAAAAGGCAATAAGTACAAGAGAAAGCATTAAAATTATAAGATGGCGCCGTCGGAAAATTGAAAGTCGTATCTGCTGGATTTTGAATGTAAATATATCCAGTTTGTCTTTGTATTGCAACTGTTGCTACATAGGGAGTTGGATTCGAGCCTGTAGATTGAGCATAAGTTACGCCAATTTCTACTACATCAGTCCCGGCAGGAATGAAACGGCTTGGTACTGCCACAGTACTTCTTATTTGTCCTGCACCTCCTGTTGCTGGAATGGCATCGACAGCTTCAACAAATATTGAAACAATGTCACCAATGCGGAAAAAGGTAAACGTAGTACCTGCTACCGCAGTATTTGTTCCTGTTGACTCCCAACTAGTTGTGAAGCTGTATTGCTCATAATAGTTTAAGGGAGCAATTGTGCCACCTGCTTGGCCTGCGCCAGGCATATAGATATTGCCGCCCATACAAAGATCCAGTGCCACACTCATGCCACCATATACTTGCAATGCACCACCTGTGGCCGCTCCGCTCGCCGATTCACTACAATTTGTTGTATTAGTAATGATTAAACTTGCTGCAGTCGGCCCCACAGAACCAGTAGCTCCGGTCGCTCCAGTGTTCCCTTGAGAACCCGTAGCACCCGTTGCTCCAGTATTCCCTTGAGAACCGAGTAGCACCCGTTGGTCCCGTATTACCTTGCGTCCCGGTTCCTCCCGTGGCCCCCGCTATTCCGGTTGCACCAGTAAACCCAGTCGCTCCAGTATTTCCTGCTGCACCAGTTGCTCCTGTTGCACCAGTATTACCTGATGATCCTGTTACGCCTGTTGCTCCTGTTGCACCAGTAGCGCCGGTTATTCCGGTAGCACCAATTGATCCCGGTCCGCTAAAGCCGCCTAATGAAGTTACCGTTCCGCAAACGTTTAAATTGCCTGCAATGCCGACACCACCGCTCACCGTAAGGGCGCCATTTGTGCAGCCGGTGCTTTGAGCTGTGTTGCTAAACTTGGCTGCGCCAGTCACATTCAAATTATTCGTATTTAATACATTAGTTACATTGAAATTGGTTGCAGTGCCGGTACCAGCAATAGTTATATTATTAACCGTCGAGTTGCCAGTCACATTTAAATTATTAAATGTACCGGTGCCACCAACCGTCAGATTGTTATTGACTGTCTCATTGTTAATAATAGCGGTACCACCAACTATTAAATTATTCGTTACACCAAAATTATTTGCGGTGCCAGTACCTTGGATGGTGATATTTTGAACGGTTGTGTTGCCGGTGACATACAGATTATTAAATGTTCCGGTACCACCAACATTCAGATTATTAGTAACCGTTTCATTATTAATAACTGCCGTGCCACCAACAGTGAGATTATTAGTTACATTAAAATTGTTTGCGGTGCCGGTGCCTTGTATCGTTATATTATTTACGGTAACGGGTCCACTAAAATTAGATGGACCACTCACATTGAGATTATTAACCGTTAATGTACCGGTTACCGTTAAATTATCATAGGAAATTGTGCCAGTACCTGTAATTACAATATTATTAATTATACCCGTGCCAAGCACATTCAAATTTTGAACCGTTGCATTGTTGCACACATTAAGATTATTGCCAAGAATACTTCCGCAGACCGTGAGATTATCAAGAATTCCTGCGCTTCCCAATACTTCTAAGGTGAGATTCGGGCCCGTGCAGCCGGAAATACCACCAGAGCAACCCGGTACCGAGCGCAATTCATTTGAAAGTAATTGGTTACTTCTGAAGCCGCCGGCGGTTATGGTACCGCAAACATTAAGATCGCCCCCGATTGCCTCTCCACCAGCAACTACCAATGCGCCATCAAAACAGCTGGTTGTTGGCGTTGTATCCGAAATAAAAACAGGAGCGCTAAATGTCGCATCTCCGGTTGCCGTTATGGTCCCTACCGTTAAGCAAGGGGTAACTAGCCCGCACGGAAACGCCGCAGGTGTCCCGCTACATCCGCCGCGCATAATAGCCTCATCTTCTGATGGCAGTATATATCCATAGCTCGCCAAAACGCTTATCAAAAGAATTAATACCTTATTTGGTCTTCCCATTCTAGTTCTCCTTAAATAGTTTTTTTTTAGAACACTCTTTTATGTCATACGAAATTTTAATAAGATGATCAAGGGAATTGCTTAACCCCAAGTTTTTGCCAATCTTTGGCGAATTTCTCGATTCCTTGATCTGTCAACGGATTAGACACTGATTTTTCAAAAACTTCTATCGGAAGCGTTACTGCATCGGCTCCTGCTGTAATTGCCTCATGAAAATTCTGAACACTGCGGATCGATGCAGCCAAAATTTTTGTTTCATAGCCATAAAAATCGATCATCTCCCGCATTTGCGGAATAAATGCCATCCCATCAACATCAATATCATCCCAACGCCCGACGAATGGAGAAATATAATACACACCGAGCTTGCACATCATCAGGCTCTGCAAAACCGTAAATACAAGTGTGATATTAAGTTTGACCTCTTCATCAACTAATTTTTTTATCAATTCATAATACTTCACATGGCATGGAATTTTTACCCAGATGTTATCAGCAAGCTTAGAAATTTTTTTTGCTTGTTCGTACATTTTTTTTGGATCTAAATTGGTTACCTCAACACTAATTTGCCCTTCTGGCAATAGCTTGCAAATTTGCATAACAACTTTCTTCGGATCACCACCTTCTTTACTCAAATGAGTTGGATTGGTAGTAATACCGTCAATAATACCGATTTCTGACCATTTTTTTATTGCGATCACGTCAGCAGTATCAAGAAAAATCTTCATCGCCTTCTCCATAAAATTTATCTAAGCACATAAAAAACGATCATAGTAACAAGAAACCAAAGACCCGTTTGCACCGGCCAAAATAGCGTTATTAAATAGGGTGAAATTCTATGATCAATAAACGCCTTAAACTGGCTCACGCGCAATAATAGCGCATGTAAAATCAAAATAAATAATGAAACATAGGTAAAGAAGAAAAAGTATTCTAAATAAAGAAGCTCTCCCGCCTGATATTGATTGCGCAAGGTTTGGTGCAAAATAATCAGCGAGAAAAATAATGCGGTATACGCACTAATTGATTTGAACGCATCAGTTTGCAAATGCCCCTTATAACTCAATAAGAAGATCGTATACAAAGTAAATAAAATAATAAGTAACGGTAAAAGATAAATTATCAGAGGGTTAGTGAGTTTGCGTTCTAAGATGATGTTATAATGAAGTTGCACATTTTCAGTAACATTGCGAATCGTTTCGAGGCCAACTTCATTAATCTGAGTTATCGTTTCAAAACTGAAGAATGATAATTCACGATTAAATCCGGGGATCACCAGCTCGCTATTGAGACCGGGCAATGGATCAATATCAAGTGATTGATAGCCGCTAAAATCCGGCACTAAAACGATATTTTTTTCAAAGTCCGCAGAAGCAAGAATAATATTGATATGTACCCGATCAAACGGAAACCAAGAAAACCTATGCTTCTGAGCAAACGTTGCCTGAATATTCCAACCAATTAATTTCTCATCTGCATTTTCCCTTCGAACCACCTCTTCTGCAGTATACTTTGCAGCATCAGGGAATCTTATTCCCTCTTTAACAGTAAGCCCCTTCTTAATTTTTTGCCAAACATAGCCTGAGATTACCACTTGATTCCAATTAGAAAGATTAAGTGATTGAATAATAATACCCGTATATATTGGTATGGGCCGTTGTTCGCTCCGCTGAGCAGCGTCAAAATCAAGAAATCCAAGATATTTATCAATACCGGTTTGATCGCGCACCAAAATAATATCTGAAGAGGGTTGATAATCTGATCTATGGAGCATGATCCAGTAGGCGCAAACTCCTCCAGCAAAAATGAGCGTACTGAGAATCGCCCATACCTGCAATCGCCGAGAGGCAGCGAATTTCATCCGGCTTATGATTAATGCTAAAAAGAGCATTGATAGCACGATGCTTACATAAATCCAAATCTGCTGTTTATGCAACGCTTCTATTGGCAATTCAAATGATTCATCTGAAAAAAGGGTGGCAACTGTCCAGCCAATCGAAGGAATTCTTTCATAGGCGATCCAATGCTGTAATAAACTTTTTGGATCGTAATAGGTTCCGAATCCGGTACAACCCTTTTTGATTTGTTCAGCAATATTTTTTAAATCAAGATTATTAGCTTCTTTAGTAATATCTAAAAGATTTATTCGTTCTTTTACATATTGTTCTAATGGATGATAAATAAAAGTATTTTGAGCAGAAAGAAGCAGGGCATACCCGGTCTTTCCTACCTCGTTAAGCCGTAAATGAGAAAGGATCTTATCAAGCTGATATTCTATAGCAATAACTCCCGCGCTCTTATCAGTATCTTTTTGATAAAATGGCACCGCATAAATAACATTTTGCTTTTTTGTTTTCGGATCAAAGAAAGTATCGGACCAGAATGCACCATCCGTTATTGCCCGATCATACCAACCTGTTTGCGGATCATCTTTAGCCCCAGGCACCATATAATCCTGATCAAGCATTGTAACTTCCGGAGAAGAATCCTTGCGAAGCGCCTGCAATGCAAACAACCTCTTTTCAGGATTATATTCAAACGGCGCGAACGCAACTGTTATCTTAGTTATATAGGGCGATTCTTTAAGATCGCGGCTAATTCTTATTCCAATATCATCTTTTTTCAACGTCCCTGTTTGCAAGTCACGCGCAATCATCTGAGCAATGCTTTCTATTTCTTTAATCGATTGATTAATTAATACCGCTTCAGTATGTGCTTTTGATTGAGCCAATTGCTTTGTTTTGGTAAAGATTACTCTATTGGTATTATAATAATTCCATACGAGGCGAGCACTAAAAAAAGTACTCATTATAAACGCAATCCAGAAAAAGCTTCTTATTGCAAACCCAGAAAAAAAATAGGATCGAGCACGGCGAATCATCGCAGTATCTCGCAACAGATAGAGATAATAACTACCACATAAAATTAATAGCCCGAGGATGATCAGCAAAATCCATTTTTGCATGGTGAATGGTTTGAACAATTCAGATTCTTGAATACCAACACTAAGCCCAACATCAAGCTGCGGTACATAAAGCCATGCAGCAATTACAGCAATCCCAAATGCATCAATGACACTTGACGCGCCTTGAAACCCGAGCACTGATTTTCGCGTTGGAGTTGCAACATATTTATCAGATGCCGATATTTTTTTAAACGCAATATTACCATATAATCGTGAGGGGGCAACAAAAAGTACCCGATCTTCAATTGCTCTCACAACAAAAATATCGCCACTTTTGCCCAGCCCATCATAATTTTGAATGATGGCATATAATTTAGTTTCATCAATCCAGCTGGCAATGGCACCAACGAAAGTATCCTCAAAAAATACGGGAACTACCAAATAAAGCGATGGCTCTTTTGTGAGTGGGTTGATCCCAAATTCACTAAAATCGGGAGTTAGCGTCATCCGCACACGCTCAAAAGACTGCGCCAGAATTCCATTCTGGTACGGTTCCTTAAAAATATTTTTTTCACCAAGAATATCTATTTTTATCGTATAAAAAAGTGCTCCATCGGGCCGAATAAAAATCATATCTCGAAGGTTAAAGCTTTGCTTATTTTTATTAAAAAATTGATCAAGTTTAACTTCTTCTTTCTTATATTCATCGCGCACATTCGTAGCATCAAAAAATTTAGCTAATGCCATAAAATGTTGTACCATCTCAGGATTTTGCGCAAGTTCTGCTCCCTGCTTTTTTTGTTCCTGCAAAAATGCAACGATCTCTTTTTTACGCTGTTCAGCGATTTTTTCTAATTCGAGTATTTTATGTGAAACAATCTGCGATCGATTATATACATATTTGAAACCTAAGAAACTGAACAAGGCTAATAATAGCAGACAAAGAAGTGGTATTATCCTACTTTTGACCATCGATTTCCCCATTGAAGATAGAGATCATTGATAAACTGTTCCCATTCTTTTTTTTCTTTAAAAATTGGGAAATTTAATGGCTGTACTTGAGAATCAGAATTCCAAACTATGGTAAATTGTCCATCTGATCGTAATTTTCCTACATAAATCCATTTCCAACTGTTCAACGTATTATTATCGGTATATACAATTCCTTCAGGCGCATTGATAACCCGATTATGCATATGTTTTAACACTAAAATTGGATCAGGAGTTCCTGCAACTTTAACCGCATCAGCCCATAAATAGACACTCACATATCCTGATTCTGTCCAATCAGAAATTGCTGCATTGCTCCCATATCTTTTTTTATAATTAGTCACAAAAATATAATTTTCTTCCCGTTCGAGCGATTGGAAATAACTTGCAGTAACATAATCGCCTGCCATCGCGCTCACCCCGAGTGCTGCAAATTCAGTTTCACCAACGCTTCCCACTGACATAACGGGAATTTTTTCTGGCGTGATGCCATGCGATCGCAATTCACCAAAGAAAACCTCAACTGCATCTCCCTGGATAGTGTTTATTATTACATCCGGCTTTAACTCTAAAATTTTTTGGATTGGACCTGAAACGTCTACATTTTCCCAGAGAAGATATTCTTCACCAACTACTTCTGCGTTTACTGTCTTAAGAGCTTCTTTGATTATTGCTTGGGCCACCCGCGAATAAATATCTTCACTGCCGATAAGAAAGAATTTTTTACCAAGATTATAATAACTCCATAATGCGCAGGGAACAATTTGCTGATTCTGAGATGCTCCGACAATCACAACATTAGGAGATTCTTCTGCCCCTTCAGAAGTAATTGGATACATCAGAAGATTATTATATTTCTCAACAACGTCTCTTACCGCTTTTCTGCTTGATGAGGTCCAGCAACCCACGATTGCATATACTTTTTCTTCAACGATTAACCGTTGGGCCTCGCGGGCAAAAACAGCATCATCGGATTTTGCATCAACCACAATGGGAAGAATTTTACGGCCAAGAATTCCCCCTTTGGAATTAATTTCATCAATAGCCATCAACTCAGCATCTACCATTGTTTTTTCACTGAATGCTAAAGTTCCGGTGAGCGAATGCAAGATTCCTAATTTAATAGGCGGCTTGATCATACGAGTAAAAAAAAATATACCCAGACTTAGTGCAATTGCGGAAAAAATTATGAGTGGAATCAATACATGAATGGCTATTTTAAATTTCATTTTCACCCACCAGTTGTTTATAGACCTTCTTTAATGAAATAGCATGATCATCAACATCTGCCCACGGATCACCCTCGGCCTTAATCTGCTTAAAATATTTTTTATATTAAATTTCTGGGAGGTTAACTGTGAGTTTTTTACCTCATCCCAAAAAAGTGGCGCCGCGACGGGCGCTTTTTCCCGAGCTCTGACAGAATAAGGCATCACCGACGTTGCACTATATCGATTCCGCAACGTATCAATGAAAATTTTGCCGGCTCGTTTCGCTTTACGAACTTCAAGCGTAAACTGCTGGGGACTTTCTTCCATCATTTTTTTTGCAATCGCATAGGCAAAATCGGCAACGAAATCAAACGTATGCACTCGTTTTAAGGGTACATAGACGTGCATTCCCCGTGATCCAGTAGTCATTGCAAAGCAAGGAATCTTTAAATCACTCAAAATTTCTTTAATAAGTAATGCCGCTTTGCGGATACGGGTAAAATCATCTTTTGATGGATCCAGATCAAAAATCATGCGATCGGGCGTATGCAATTTATTATATTGCGATAACCATGCATGAATGGTTATCGCTCCTTGATTTGCAAGATATACCAGGGTTGCAGGATTATTACCGATCACATAATGCACCTTTCCCCCTTCTTCTTTGCCTATTGCCACGGTTTTTATCCAATCAGGAAAGTAACTTCCGGCATTTTTTTGATAAAACGATTCACCGGTGATCCCTTCTGGATACCGTTGCATGGTTAATGGATGATTTTTAGTGTGAGCAATCCCATAATCAGCAACTTGATAATAGTAGTTGATAATAGTTCCTTTGCGGATTTTCGATTTAGGAAACCAGATTTTATCAAGATTGCTCAGTTGTATAATGCGATTTCCAATTTTTGTTGAACTCATACTATTCCCACTCCGCATCATGATCATCCTTAATTTGCTTCATGGTTCGCCCGCTTATTGCCGAGACATCTTTATTGACTACTTTACCGGTTACCCTTTTTTTTGGTTCATCTTCACGCGGGTTCATTTTTAAAATAATCCAACTTTCTTTATTAGAAAGCCCGTTCGTTTTTATGAGTGCATACGGGCCCCAAATTTTTTTACCCTTAATGAATACTTCTACAGTGCCTCTATCATAACACTCGTCAAGCGGAACCAGTTTTCCTTTTTCTTCTTTAATATTTTCAAAAGTGCCTATATCCCATACCATAACGGTACCCCCACCATAATGGCCTTCGGGGATTATTCCTTCAAAGTCACCATATTCCATGGGATGATCATCGGTTGGCACTGCTAAACGGCGCACTCCGCGCGTAGTTGGTATTCCTTTAGGAACTGCCCAGGATTTAAGTACTCCGTCAATTTCAAGCCTCAGATCATAGTGCAAATGGCTTGCATCATGTTTTTGAACAACATATAACGGATTTCCTGTTTTTGTTCTCTTTACTTTTCCATACGGCTCAAACTTTGATTCTTTCTTTAATGCACGCCGAGTACGATATTTTTTTAAATTTGCTGCCATTGCTATGCATCCTACAAACAAAACAAAAATAAAGAATATAATTTTTTTCATTTTTGTTTTTAGACTGCTAGAAAGAAGCAATAGATTTCAAGAGATGATTGATTTCGGCAAACAAAAGTAAACAAGTCAATAAAAAAGGCAGACCCTTTTTGAGTCTGCCTTTTAATCTTCCTTAAACGAATTAGTAAATGCTCAATATACTCCCCTGGATTTACTACTCTGCAGTTTGCGCAGCTACAACGGCTGGGACAGTTTGTTCTAATTTTTCAACGGTTACCACTAAATCAAAGCTTTCTGATGGGCCATCGCAGCGCATTGAACCATTCATTACTTCTGATCCTGGATTCAAAGTAAATGAAAATTTTGGTAAGCCGCGAACCATATAAGCACCAGTTTCATTTTTAGTTGCAACGGTAAATTGTAACAAAATTTGCTCTGCATTTTCTTCAAGCAATTCAGCTTCTATATAGCTCGTCTCATCTTGGTAGCAAAGGTCACGTTGACCCACTTCCAGTGTAAGTTTTTTTCCTGTTTCTAACGGTGTATCGGTACGCATAATACCTGCAGTCAAATTGATTTTAGCAGATGCGGTACTTGCAATAGTCAAAAGACCCAGTGCTAGAAATTTCATTGTTTTCATAGAGTTCTCCTTGTAAATGTGTCATACAATGTTTAAGGAAGCTGCTCTATTACTACAATCTTTTTTTAAAATGATGACACATTGTAACAGAAGGGCTCATTAAAGCAACTATTTCTGTTCGCTTCGAAGGAGGCCAAGGCCGATTCGAGAAGTATTTGAATTTCTCGAATCGCTACGTTCGCTCGAAACGAACGGTTTGGTTTTTTTTATTCAACTCTCATATATCATTTAACAACAAAGTTAATTAGCCGATCTTTTATAAAAATTACTTTATGAATTCTATTTCCCTTGAGCCACGAAAGAATTTCTTTTTCTGCTAATTCGCGCACTTCTTTTTCTTGCGCATCACGTTTTACAAAAATATTTGCGCGCAATTTTCCATTTACCTGAACCACAATCTCAATGAGCTGATCAGCTGCAAGTTTTGCATCGAAACTTGGCCACGCACAATTTTGCAATTGCTTGCCACAAATGGTTTGCTAAAATCTCGCTTGCCATATTAGGCGCAAGCACTGAAAGCGCGACGGCAAGTTTTTCAACTGTTTCTCTACTAAGAAGCATCTTATCAGCGGTAACATCATTGAGCCATTCCATCATCGCTGAAATTGCAGTATTTGGTTTATAGTTTGCCAGACGTTCTTGATATTCTTTTAAGAATTTATTAAAACGCTGCTTGGTTGGCATATCTTCAGCCACACCATCTTGCAAAATAGTATCGGGAGTATTCAAATAATCCCATAATCTATTCAAGAAACGCTTAATCCCTTCCATGCCATTATCTTGCCATTCACATTCAATACCTGGGGGCCCCATAAACATTAAATACATGCGTAATGCATCGGTACCATACTGCGCAATCATATCATCAGGGTTTACAACATTCCCCTGTGATTTAGACATTTTTTCTACATGTCCTGTTTTTTCGCTATACCTTAAAACCAATAGCGGGTTTAAGAGATGCGTAAAGGGCTCATCAAAAGTTAAATAGCCTTGATCTTGCAGAAATTTCACATAAAAACGAGCATATAATAGATGCAAAATCGCATGCTCAATGCCGCCAACATATAAATCAACCGGCATCCAATATTGCATATCTTTTTTATCAAATGGCTCATTTTTCAAGTGTGGATTTGGATACCGCAAGAAATACCAGCTTGAACCAGCCCATTGCGGCATGGTGTTAGTTTCTCGTTTTGCAGGCCCGCCGCATTTCGGGCACTTCGTGTTAACCCATGATTCTATTGCCGCAAGTGGAGATTCGCCAGTGCCGGTCGGTTGATATCGTTCAACGGGCGGTAAAGTTACGGGTAATTGATCTTCAGGGACCGGAACAATCCCGTCTTTTTTACAATGCACGAGTGGGATCGGCTCGCCCCAATATCGTTGGCGAGAAAAAAGCCAATCGCGCAGTTTATAGTTGGTAACTCGTTCAGCTATTTTTTTATCTATCAAAGTTTGCACAATTTTTTCACGGCCCTCAGTATATGCATCAAGCCCATTAAAAGGGCCACTATTAACCAGAAAACCTGGTCCCTCGTACGATTTTTTTATATTCGCATCCGCATCAGAAAGTACGCCTTCAGCTTTTATTACCATGGGCCGGCGCAAATCAAAAGTAATAGCGAATTCAAAATCCCTTTCATCATGCGCGGGAACACCCATCACTATTCCGGTGCCATATCCCATGAGTACATATGATGCAGCGTATACCGGAATTGATTCACCAGTGATAGGATTGGTTGCATATGCCCCGGTGAAAACCCCAGTTTTTTCTTTGCCATCATCAGTATCTTCTCCCATCATGCGCGTGCTCATTACCATATCGCGATAATTTTCCACAGCTTCTTTATCTTCTGCAGATACTAAATCATTAACCAATGGATGATTGGGAGCGATCACCAAAAATGTTGCTCCGTATATGGTTTCCGGAAATTTTGTGAATATCGGCAGATCCAAAGTTTTGCCTGTATTTGAAATAGCCTTGAAATAAATTTGCACCCCTTCACTCTTGCCGATCCAGTTGCGCTGCATCAATTTTATTTTTTCAGGCCAGTCAAGTTTATCCAAACCTTCCAGCAATTTTTCTGCATATGCCGTAATTTTGAGCACCCACTGGGCAATATTTTTTTGCGTTACGAGACTGCCACATCGCTCGCATCTGCCATTAACCACTTCTTCGTTGGCAAGCCCGGTCAAATCAGTAGGGCACCAATTGATTGGCAATTCTGCGCGATACGCAAGGCCCGCTTCATACATTTTTAAAAAAATCCATTGAGTCCACTTATAATATTGCGGATCAGTGGTATCAATTTCTTTATCCCAATCGTAAATTGCAGCCAATTGTTTTAACTGGCGCTTAAAAGTAGCAATATTGCTTGCTGTGCCAACCGCCGGCGGAATACCCTTTTTTATTGCATCATTTTCGGCGGGCAATCCAAATGCATCCCATCCCATTGGATGCAATACATTATACCCTTCCATCCATTTGATACGTGCATAAATATCAGAAAGTACATACCCACTCCAATGACCTACATGCAACCCTGAACCGGAGGGATAGGGGAACATATCTAAGCAATAGAATTTTTTTCCTGAGCCAGCAGGTTTGGTTTTTGCCGGCGGATTCTTTGCCCAAATCTTTTGCCATTTTTCTTCTATAGCTTTAAAATCGTAACTCATGGAAGGCCCTTTTGACATGCAAAAAAAAGAATAATTGTATTGTAACATACAATATAATTTTACCCAATTCAAAAAGGAACCCATGAAACAGATTTTGTGCCCGATAAAAAGATTAAGGCCCGTTTTTAGGAGAGATTATGAAAAATGAAAATATTCTGGTCGTCAAACGAGAAAAACTGTTCCCCGAAACCGCCTTTCAAGGATTAGTAGCATCCGGCACACAAGCATTGCTTGAAATTATTAATCGAGAAAAAGAATTTAAGCCTCGCCCGCTCATGGAAGAAGATTCTGCCTATAAACAAATTATTCCCTATCTTCTTTTTAAATATCAAGATCGCTATTTTTTAATGCAACGCAAATCAACTAACACGGATCAAAGGCTTAAAAATAAATACTCTTTGGGCATTGGTGGCCATATGCGCCAAGAAGATTTGGGAAACGGAGATAGTATCTTTGACTGGGGCAAGCGCGAATTCCATGAAGAAATTGCCTATTCAGGAAACTTAAAAATGAGCACCTTAGGTATTCTTAATGATGATAGCAATCCAGTCGGGCACGTTCACTTAGGGCTTGTTCTGCTTCTTGAGGGCGATTCGGAACACATTAAAATTCGTTCAGAACTTAAGAGCGGCCAACTCCTGACCGCTCTTGAAATACAGAAATTTTATGCCGATTTGGAAACCTGGAGCCAGATTATTTTTGATGCAATTTTAAATCCGCTCAAAACAGAGAAGGCTAATCAAAAACAATCCAGTTCAGTCTATTGAGCCAACTTACGATATTTGAAAACCATAAGGGTTAAATAGAGAGCACACGTGCTATCGGTATGGCCAGCTCCGGAAGGAAGAACACGCGTTGCTGTCATTTGCGCATATGCACCAGGTGTTAATATTGGTCCTGTTAATGGAATATCCACCTGCTGTTGGGTTAAATTTGCTGGAGTTGGCCCATAGCTCAATAATTGGTCACCGCTATCTAATATAAATTTCGGCGTACCGGTCGATAACGGAACAACTGCTAGATCATCAAAATAATCTGCCGTAAGTTGCCAATTTACATAACTTCCCGTGCAATCAGCCGCTACGGGACTCGGATTTGGGTTAAACCAATGCAGGGTAACCGTTGGCGTTACCGATGGATCTAAATCTTCCGGAACCTCAAACTCTGCAGTAATTGCTATGGGAGTAATCCCCGTCGCTGCCACATTGGTCATCGGCCAGCCGGTAATGGTATCACGATACCCTACAAGCCCGTTATAATATGGCTGGAATGGCTGAGGCGATATCCCCGTTGGGCCCGAAGTTGCAGCCTGAAAGTTCTTGATATTATAATGCGTTGAATCAGTGTTAAAGCTCAAACTATCAGTGTAAGTACAAGCACAAGGGCCAGATATACCCGAACAAACGGTCAGATTTTGAATCGAAACATTGCCCAAAATCGTAGGGCCAGACACACAAAGCGCGCAAAATTTTGCGGAAGTAGCAGGACATGCCAAGCAATCTCTGGTGCTTGCTTCGGGTAAACTTTGCATTTCAGCCGCACCAATTTGGCCCAGGCTGCTTAATGCGGCAACGCATATAACCTGCAGAATGATTAGCTTCTTCATATTTTTCCTTTTATAAAAGAGTAAAGGTAATCAAACGCAAAACTAATAATTCTGGCCATCCATTGTCAAGAGAAATTGCCTGCGCTTATCCTGAACCCCAAATTTGTAATTTTTTTAGCATGTGATACCCTATTTATACGTATTATACGTATTTTTAACCCTATAACCCTTACCGCCCGGTAAGATTTGGCTCAAGGCCACAAGGAACATTTCTCTATGTCAAAAGAAGTTATAAAACCCAGTCAATTTGCCCATGCTGATCGCGCAGCGCTGCTTGAAGAATCAGTGCTCAATAAAAGCGAAGAGCAATTAAAAGATTTAGCTGCTCTTTATACCGGCATGCTTCATAACGTTAACACTGGCAAATTGGTCAAGGGAACCATCCTCAGAGTTGATAATGATGGCGTTTTAGTTGATATCAACTTTAAATCTGATGGATTTATTCCCCGTTTTGAATTTTCAGAACATGAACTTAAGAAATTTAAAGCCGGCGATCCAATAGAAGTAATTCTTGATGAATTGGAAAGCAACGAAGGCAGCGTCATTCTTTCGTATGAAAAAGCAAAAGCTCTACGTGCATGGGATGAGATTACCCGCCTCTTTGAAGAAGGTAAACCTGCTGAAGGTACCGTTACTCATAAGGTTAAAGGTGGCTTGAGCGTTGATATTGGTATTCCGGCATTCTTGCCCGGCTCTCAAATTGATCTGCAACGGGTTGTTGATTTTGATCAATATGTTGGCCAAACCATCACCGCAGCGATCATTAAAATTAACAAAAAACGCGGCAATGTTATTATTTCCCGCCGTAAACATCTTTCAGATGCGCGCTCTGAATCACGCAAAAAAGTGCTCGATACGCTCTCTGAAAACCAAGTTATTCAAGGTATGGTTAAAAACATCACCAACTATGGCGTATTCATAGATATTGGTGGCGTTGATGGCTTATTGCATATCACTGATATGACCTGGGGCCGCATTTCACACCCAAGTGAAATGGTAAAAATCGGCGATACTATTACGGTAAAAGTACTCTCATTTGATAAACAAAATGAAAAAATCTCTCTTGGATTAAAACAGTTAAGCGATAATCCATGGGAGAAAGCAGCTGAAACTCTTAAAGTTGGTGAAAAGATTAAAGGTAAGATTGCAAGCATCACCGATTATGGCTTATTCGTAGAAGTTATGAAAGGTGTTGAAGGGCTTGTACACATTTCTGAAGTTTCTTGGACCGATCGCATTAATGATCTTCATAACAAATATAAAGTTGGCCAAGAGATTGAAGTGCTCATTGTTTCTCTTGATAAAGAAAACCGCAGAATGTCTTTGAGTGTTAAACAACTTGAAAAAAATCCTTGGGAACAAGTTGAAGAACAATTTAAAGTGGGCCAACAGGTTAAAGGCACCATCAGCAACATTACTGATTTTGGTATCTTTGTACAATTGCTCCCCGGAATCGATGGCTTAGTGCACATTTCTGATCTCTCTTGGACTGAACATATTGATCATCCAAGCGATATCTATAAGAAAGGTGACACGGTTGAAGCGGTTGTCTTGGCAGTTGATAAGAACAACAAGAAAATATCTCTGGGCATAAAACAGCTCCAGCAAGATCCTTGGGATAATATCGAAAAAGAATATCCGGTTGGAACCCTTGTTGAAGGTTCTGTTTCTAAGATCACCAACTTTGGTGCATTTATCAAATTGCCAAGCGGTATCGAAGGGTTAGTTCATATTTCTGAACTTGCAAATCACAATGTTAATAAAGTTGAAGAAGTGCTCAAAGTTGGTCAAAAAGAGCAATTTAGAGTTATCAACGTTAACAAAGAAGATCGCAAGCTTGGTTTGAGCCTCAAAAAAGATGGCGAAATTAAAGAACAACAGCCACGATCTGAATCAAAGGCAAGCAGACCTGCTCCGGCAGAAAAAGCTGAAAAACAAAAACCTATCTCACCAAAAGCTAAAAACTTGTTCCAATTAGAGTTGGAAAAGTATGCAGCACGCAAGAAAGGCGAAGACGACAATGATTGAACGCACCTTTGCGATGATCAAACCCGATGCAGTCGCTGCTAAAAACAGCGGCAAAATCATCGATATGATTGAACAAAATGGCTTTACTATTCTTGGCATGCGTAAACTTACGATCGATAAAAAGAAAGCGGAAGAGTTTTATGCCGTGCACAAAGAACGCCCATTTTTTGGCGAGTTGGTCTCATTTGTAACTTCTGGACCGGTAGTCATCATGGCACTCGAACGCGATAATGCGGTAAAAGCATGGCGCGATTTGATGGGAGCTACTGATTCTCGCAAAGCTGATAAAGGTACCATTCGTAATCTGTTTGGCACCGATATTGGCAAAAATGCAGCCCATGGTTCAGATTCAGTTGAAAACGCCAAGATTGAATTAAAGCTATTTTTCCCTGAATTAAAATAGGCAAAACAATGAACGGGGGAACTTTTGTTCCCCCGTTTTTTATCCTTCGATATGAATCCTTCATCAAAACTAAGGACTCTACTCAGGATGTGTGTCGAAAAAGCACACATGGTGAGTGCCTTGCGAAGCGAGGTGTATCGAACCATCGAAACAAAATAAAAATACTAAGAGAGGATACCTATGAAAATCACCAATTCAAATTTCTATTTCATCATATTCACCGCACTAGCAGCATTATTAATAATCGGTATGTACTTTTTTTCTCGCCAAGGAAACTGCTGTGGCGACTGCCATGTTCATGGTGAGCATGCAACAGAGCAGGTAATGCAAACCCCAGCTGAACAACCAAGCAGCGAAACAACAGCAACAGAAAATTCTGAGCCACACAATTGAAAATATTCTTTCTAAAATTATAATTAGGGAACGTAAACTCGTTCCCTTTTTTTTAAAGGAAAAAAAATGAAGCTTTTAATCTGCGTTTTTATAGTAGCAAGCTCTCTATGCGCAATGGAAAAAAAATACACAGCGCTATCAGCTGCTGAAAAAATCTCTTTGCTTAATGCAATAACTGATGGCTCGCTTAAATCTCATGACCGCTATCTTGAATTTCCTGCATTTTTTAAAAACCAGCACAAAGAAATTATTTATTTTCAATCTTATAAAGATATTTTAGGCTATTTAAAAAAAGTAACTCATCATTGCAAATGGCCGGATAAGGAGGACTGGTTTATGCGAGCAGAAGTCTTTGCAAATGAAAATCCAGGTTTTCTTCAAACGGGTGGAACGGAAGAAAATAATAAAAAATTTAAATCAATAATGTCGCAAATTTTTGCATATGATGTTTGGGGATTGTCTGGCAGACGGGAAAAGAACTGGAAAAATTTTTTAATTGCTCTGAATAACCGCGATAAAAAATACATCAATGATCTTATGCAAAAAGTAGCAGATCGCGATAAACGTTTTGCTGCCCTTGATAGAGAATTCCCAGCCTTGGCAAGTCTTGATCAATGATACAAAAAAATTATTTGCCCTGTTCTTTTTCTTCTGATTCCAACCACTGTAACTTCTTTGTGACATGTTCAAGCATATGCTCTTGAAATGGAGTGCGATTGATGCAGGATTCGAATACAGTCTTTTCTAAGGTTAGCAATTTCTTTTTAGTCTTTTTCTTTTTTTCAAGAAGGTCTCTTTGTTGCGAAAACCAGGCATAAAACATTGATGCCTGGCCTTCAAGAAGCTTAGCAAGTTGATTTTCATCTTTTAGAAATTTATTGAGCAGAGTCTGTCTGACTAGTCCAAGTTTTTGATTTTGTGCTGTTATTTCCGGAGTAGAATTATATGGAAGATTATTTAATCGCTCAAAAAACATCGCAAGTGCCGGCCAATTGCTCCGATCAAGCGCAAGATCAATAGGCGTTTTTTTCTGATTGTCTTCTATCAGCAATAAAGATAGATCATAATCCCTAAAGTATTCATTCTTATATAAAATATATAAAAGTGCATTAACAGTCATTGCTACCTGAGGAGCATATTCTTTTTCATGCTTATTTCTCGCTAGGATATGCAACGGGGTAGTTCCTTCATTATCTTGTTCTCTCACATTCACTTTTTTTGATAACAAAGTATATACTGCTTCTTGGTTGGCGACTTTTGCAGCATAATGTAACCCATTTTTACCATCCTGTGAGATCGCATCCGGCGCTGCGCCTTTTTCCAGAAGATACTTCATTTTCTCAGGTTGATTTACTTCAATACTATGATGCAACAGCATCATGCCATTTTTATCTACCAATTTAACTAACCCCGGCGAAGCATCAATCACCGCTTTAAATTTATCAAAATCGGATGTTCTTAGATCCGAAACCAATGTTTCAATAGAATTGTATTTCTCCATGCCCATGATCATTGATGCTGGTAACGCAATCAGTAGACCAAACAAGATTTTATTCATAATTACCCTGTTAACGAATCAGTTCTAGATTTTTTGAAGAGACTAGTAAAGATTGCTTGAACGGTCAAACGAAATTGAAAATGTTGTTTGGCAAGCTATACTCAATAGTTATTAACACATAAAAAAGAGAGATGTATGAAAAAAAATTATCTTATAATTGCAAGTGCCGCATTGCTATTTATTGGCACATTATTTTTCTATCACCGCCAAAAGCCATCACAAAAAATGTATACCACGCAAGAAATTAATCAGATCATCGATGATGTTTATACCGATGTGAGCGGATTTAGCATTGCGATGCACGAGCGTGAATTTATTGAAGATCAGGGCGGCAACCCTACCTATGGAGAAATCACTATAGAATCAGTTGCAAAGTTATTAAGTGATTTACATTTAACCGCAAAAGATTACTTTTTTGATTTAGGTTCAGGCGTTGGTAAAGTCTGCGTGCAAGCAGCACTCACAACCCCTGCTTATGCAATTGGGGTTGAACTTTCACCCACCCGTTATCAAGGCGCTCAGTTAATCAAAGATGAACTCATCAAACGCACAATTCTGACTAATCCAGATAAACTAACGTTTATTGAGCAAAATATTACTAATGCTAATTTGAGTAAAGCGACAGTGATCTTCATGTGCTCAACATGTTTTTCTGATTCATTAATGGAAACGCTCGCCAATAAAATGGCGCACGAATGCAATCCCGGACTGCGTGTTATAACACTTAAAAGCCTGCCGCAGCATGAGCAATTTGTTTTGATTAAAAAATATGAACTTCCCATGACATGGTCACAAGGCTCGCCAGTATATTTGTACGAACTTCAACGAAGCTGACTTTTCCATTTTGGAATCAAATTATGAGCATCAACTGAATAAATGGCAAACCCATTAATAGCCACTTTATTACATTTTAATGTTTTAATCGTATGCGGAAATGCCATGCCAAAACCATAGAGATTAGGGGCGATAATTCCAGTTTTTTCATCACAGGTATAATCATAACTCCCATTAACGCTTAGTGGGTTTCTTTCAAATCCAATCGCATAAATCACCTTATTGCATAAGTGAAGATAACGATCTCGATTTTCTTGCGTATTTTTTACCCTTATCAGATTTTCTGGTGGTTTTTGTTCTAAAATACTTTTAACCCACTCTTTGGTTATCCCTTCCAAGCTTTCAGCTCCGGGTATTCGGTACTGATAGGGGGTTGTGTAAAAATTGATTATCTGCTTTACCCCTAATTCAGACAAATATTTTAGCATCAGCATTGCTGAATGCATGCCACCAAAAACGGCAATACGATCATCTGCGCAAACATACCTTGCGAGTTTATTTTTATCCAAAGCTTCATCTAAATAAATTTCCTGCAATTCATACTCAAGCTTCTTTGGATAGCCACCAATCGCTAAAATTACTTTACGAGCACCAATTTTAGTAGTGCCACATTCTAATAACCATCCATCATTATTGCTTGTAAGAGCCAGTACCGTATCTTGCAAAGAATTAACTAATGATCGTAAATAATTTGTTGCATCAACAAGCGGATCTATAATGATTTTTAATGGAAGAAATTCATTTGGGTTACAGGAAAAAAGTGTATCGCGGCTTGCACAAGGAAATTTTTTTAAGACCGGGCATATATTAAAATAGGATTGTAAAATTTGTATCTTAGAGTTGGCAGGCACGTTACGATAATATTTGCCCATTCTGCCGACATTAAATTCTGGATCAATCCAAAAAATAGTTGATGGTTCGACACCGAATTCTAATAAAACCGCTACAGTGGTTATACCTGCAAGCCCGCCACCAATTACAGCCCATTCATAGTTATTTGATGGGAAGGCACTTTTTTGAGTTGCCAGTAAAAATAGTAAATAGATATATAATAATTTTTTAGTCATTACACTCTTAAAAAGAGAAAATTACTGTTTTTAGTACCCTAAGGCAATCTTACATTTTAAGCAAGAAATGGGAATCATAAGCAAAAAGGTTGGCCACAAGGCTTAACTAAACGCTTCATCTAAAATGCTTTACTAGACCTGCCAATTTGTGCTAATTTAATTTTAGACTTTAAATCCGCACAAAGGAATAGCCATGTTATTCAAAAGAGACAGTGTAAAAAAACTGAAAAGACTTAGAAAGTTCCCTGTCATAGCCATTCTAGGGCCAAGGCAATCAGGTAAAACTACACTCGCTAAAAATTATTTTAAGAAGTATGCCTATTTTTCTTTTGAAAATCCCATGACACGCGAATTCGCAACTGCTGATCCAGAAAGATTCTTGAGAGAACATGAAAATAAATATGGTATAATCCTCGATGAATTTCAAAATGCTCCTGAAATCCTTTCTTACATTCAACTCGAAGTCGATGAAAAAAAACGGCCTGGATATTTTGTTCTCACTGGTTCTCAAAATTATTTAATGAATGAAAAAATATCTCAATCATTGGCAGGAAGAGTCGGAATTCTCACCTTATTGCCGCTTTCATTGCATGAATTGAAAGAAAATAAGCTCTGGGATTCTAATATCGATACCCTAATGATCAAAGGTTTTTATCCTCGAATATACAGCGAAAAGTTAGAACCCTATGATGTATATCCAAATTATATTCAGACATATATTGAGCGAGATGTCCGTCAACTAAGCAATATCGGCGACTTACATGCATTTCAAAAATTTATGGCGCTTTGTGCTGGAAGAATTGGCCAACAATTAAACTTAACCGATATCGCAACCAATTGTAGCATCAGCGTACCTACCGCAAACAAATGGCTCTCCATTTTAGAAGCAGGGTATATTGTATATATTCTTCAGCCATATCATAAAAATTATAATAAAAGGCTCACGAAATCACCAAAACTATATTTTTACGATACCGGCCTTGCTTGCAGTCTTTTGGGTATAACTTCACCCTCAATAATCAGCGTTAGCCCTTTTAGAGGGCATATATTTGAAAATTTAATTATTGGCGATCTATGCAAACAATATTTTAATCAGGGCAAACGCCCACCACTTTATTTTTGGAGAGAGCAAAATGGTAGAATTGAGATAGATTGCATTATTGATCAAGCAACAAAATTGAATGCTATCGAAATTAAATCTTCAGAGACAACTACCTCTGCATTTCTTGATGCTTTAGCAGAATGGAATGAACTCTCAAAAACAAATCCGGAAGATAATTATCTTATTTATGCGGGTAAATATAATCAAAAAAGAAGCCGTGGAAATGTGATGAGCTGGCAATCAATTGGAACATTGATTACTACTTTAGAGGAAAAATAAATACTACAAACTTCGCGATCAGTAAAAATTTATTTTTCTTTTTTAAGAAAAAGAAGCTATTCCTTTTCTGTTGGAACTTCAGCTTCAGGCTTCATCTCAGCTTCGCGGCCCATTTTCTTGACTGCCTCATCAAGAATACCATTTACAAATTTATACGCATCACGTTCTGCAAAACATTTAGCAAGTTCTATAGCCTCATTCATCACAATGTTTGCCGAAGTTTGGGTATTATGCAATTCCCAAAGGGCTAGCCGCAGAATTAATTTGGTGCAAAGTCCAATCCGATCAAACCGCCAATTGTGCAAAAGTGGCTTAATGGTTTCATCAAGCTGGTCACGAGTATCAATCACGGTTTTAGCAACTTTAAAAACTTCACTATCAATAGGTATTGCTAACTCGAAACCGCGATTAAAATTATCTGTAATTGATTCTAATGAGGCACTATAATCAAATGCATCCATTGCATACAGCAAATGTAACACTAATGATCGCACATCTCGGCGGGATAAATCATTATAAGAAACTGGCCGATCCAATTCTTCAAGATGCTGATTATGATTAATATCAGAACAAGCGTTGCTCATCTGGGTAAACTCCATCATGCTATGATATTATTTTTTGATTCGTTCAAGATACGTTGATGTACGTGTGTCAATTTTAAGAACGTCACCTTCATTGATAAATAAAGGAACTTGAATGACGAGGCCCGTTTCAAGAGTTGCCGGTTTATAACCTGCGCCTTGGGCAGTATCACCACGAACACCCGGAGGAGTTTCCTTGACTTCTAACTCCATAAAAAGAGGAGGAGTGACCGCAATTGGTTTTTCTGAGAAATAAAGAACCGTATAAATAGTCTGTTCTTTAAGGAAATCTAAGACTTCATCAAGCTGGCTTTTATTGAGAACAACTTGTTCATAGGATTCTTGATCCATGAAATTATAATCATCGCCTTCAGCATATAAGTACTGCATTTGTTTATATTCAAGATTTGGATCAGGGAATTTTTCACCGGATCGGAAAAGCTCTTCATGAACAAGGCCGGTAAGCATGTTTTTCATTCTAGTCCGCACAAATGCGCCACCTTTTCCCGGTTTAACGTGATGGTATTCAAGAACCATATAGGGCGCATCGCGAAATAAGATTTTGGCGCCTTTACGAAAATCTGAAGTAGAAATCACCATGAATCCTTTATAAACAAGTAAGATGTTATATGATTTAGTATAGGAAAGCATTTAAAAAATGCAATTATATTTGAATAAAAAGGATTCCCATGCGAACGCTAAACGTTACTGATCCAGAACTCTATACCATCATCCATGAAGAAACTCTTCGCCAGGAAAAGGAGTTAACCCTCATTGCCTCTGAGAATTATGCATCAAACGCCGTGTTGCAAGCTTCCGGATCGGTTCTTACTAATAAATATGCAGAGGGATATCCAGGCAAGCGGTATTATGCGGGGTGTAACTTTGTAGATCAAGCAGAATTACTGGCCATAGCACGCTGTAAAAAACTTTTTAATGCTGAGCATGCCAACGTTCAACCGCATGCCGGTTCTCAGGCAAATATGGCAGTTTATTTCAGTGTTCTCAAACCTGGAGATACCATTATGGGCATGAGTTTGGCAGAAGGGGGCCATTTAACGCATGGACATTCAGTTAATTTTTCGGGTAATCTCTATAAATCAATAGCGTACGGAGTCAATAAAGATACTGAACTCATTGATTTTGATCAGATTGAAAAGCTTGCACGCCAACATAAACCCAAACTGATCATCGCGGGCGCTTCCGCCTATTCACGCATCATTGATTTCGATCATTTTTCACGGATTGCTCAAAGCATAGGCGCCTATTTTATGGCCGATATAGCCCATATCGCCGGCCTTATTGCCGCCCATTTGCATCCAAGCCCTCTTGCAAAGGCTGATTTTGTAACCAGCACGACTCATAAAACTCTCCGGGGACCGCGCGGCGGCTTGGTAATGTGCAAACAAATCCATGCTGAAGCTCTTGATAGAGCTATTATGCCCGGATCTCAGGGAGGGCCATTTATGCAGGTTATTGCGGCAAAAGCGGTTGCTTTTCAGGAAGCGTTGCAGCCCGATTTTGTTGATTATCAAAAGCAGGTGATTATCAATGCTCAAACCTTTGCAAAATCTATGCAAACAATGGGATATCGAATCGTAACGGGTGGCACCGATAATCATCTTTTTATTGTTGATTTACGGAGTAAGAATATTACTGGCCGAGCAGCAGAAGCTGCCCTAGAAAAAACCGGTATAAATGTAAGCCGCAGCTGCATTCCTAATGACCCGCAAAAACCTTGGATAACAAGCGGAATCCGCATCGGTACACCGGCAATAACCACACGGGGAATCGTCAAAGAGCAGGATATTCAAGAAATCGCGCAGCTTATTGATGATGTGATAAAAAATCATGAAAATGAGGCGCTTCTCAAGACAATCAAAGAACAGGTACATATTTTTTGCTCTCAGTACCAAATTTATGATTGATAATTGACAAATTGGATATTTATATGATAATCTTAGTCTAAACAAAGATCTAAATTAATTTAAGACAAGGATTATCATGAATATTCAAAAACTATTGTTCATACTTTCAGCGTTCTTATTTTTGATTCTGAGCAAAAATAATGAAGCCATGTTCGATAATCAACCGTATAAATATACCTCCAGCCAAGACCTCGAGGCACGAAAAAAGGCAATGCGAGATACGCTCGATGATTTAAACCGTTCTTTTCAAGAAAATCAAACGGAAACTAATCTGCGTCGGATCAGCGAAATTGCTCACAGTATTAATAATACAACATCAGGAACAGATCCGGAACTTGCAAAACGTGCACAAAATTTGCTCCAAAGAATCTCTGCTAAATTCCATTATTTCCACTAAGACAGATTTAGTTACAAAAAAACCGGAGGCCATTACATCTCCGGTTTTTTATTGAAACAAATAATTTTTAGAAGCTATAACGAACTGCCAGTGTTACCGGGAAACGCAATTCTGCGCCGATGTTACCAATAAGGAAGTTATTACTAAGAGTAACTGTAGAATTCAGAACTGTGTTAAAATTGCTTTTTGGGCCACAGCTTGCAAGTATGCCACTCGCCAAAACAAATGACCAGTTGCCGCAATAACAAAGATCAAGCCCAATATCTAAGCCTCCACTCGGAACGGTGTTGCGTTTGAACATATTAAGATCGCTCACAAAAGTAACTGCCGGTGTTGGAGGTGTACTGGTTACACTAAACTTCACATGATTATGATGCACAAATCCTGCTTTAAATCCTAAAAATAATGAAAGTTTTTCACACCAGCGATCAAAATAATAACGTCCGCCGACATACATATCATAGAGTTTATATTTGCTCAGGGTGAATACATACGTATTGGGGGAAGTCCCGGATGTTACTAATGATGTTGAACTTTTGCTTTTTGCTTGTGAATAGTCAAATTCATAATACACGCGAATATTATCTGAAAGCGCATATCCTATTTGGAAGCCAACGGTCCAGGGCAATTTAAAGAATTTGCTAAATTTAGGGATTTGAAACAAGGGAATAACGGGATTGGCAGCTGCAACTCCCTGGCATTGTATTAAAGAGAATTGCCCGCGATCATACCAAAGAATAGGCAATACACCGCCTTGAACTTGAAAATCTAGAGCACCACAATAGAGCGGATTACATCCACATACATAATCATTGCAACGAGTGCGGCATTCAACTCCGTAATCTTGAGAATAACGATCAGCTTGCATTGATGAAGCAAATAAATAGAGCAATGCAAGTGCAAAATACTTGCAACTAATAAACTTCATACACATCTCCTTTTACATGAAATATATAACCGAATGTTAGCCTACTCCAGTTATTTAAATAAAATCAAGAATCAAAAAAGTTAGAACAAATAATAAAGGCACCGGAATTTCGGTGCCTTTATTAGTTTTTGTTAGCAATAGCTTATTAGAAGCTATAACGAACTGCTAAAGTTACTGGGAAGCGAAGTTCTGTGCCAATAGCTGGAATAAATAAGTTGGTGAAGCCATTTAAGCTTGAGCTTGTGCCTAAACTAAGAGGAGCAGCGCCACGTGGCCCGCAGGTTGCAACCACTTCACCGGTCAGAACGATTGACCAGTTGCCACAAATGCAATAATCAAGACCAATATGTCCGCCACCGCTTATTCTGGTGCTCTTAGCATAAAAAGCTTGATCACTCAAAGTATATGCAACAACAGTCGCAGGGAAAGCGAATATCAAATCAACATTTTGTTTTTTGTGACGAAGGAAACCAACTTTACCACCTAAGAAGAATGAAAGATGATCGCACCATCTATCCCAATAGTAGCGCGCTCCTACATACCCTTCAAAAATTTTGTATTTATTAAAAGCAAATGAAATGGTACCTGGCACTGACGAGGTCGAGGTTAACACGACAGCACTTTTTGCTTTTGCTTGTGAATAATCAAATTCTGCGAATACACGGGTGTTATCGGACATCGCATAACCAACTTGTCCGCCGATAATCCATGGAGTCTTAAAGAATTTGCTAAATTTTGGAGAGGTAGGAAAGAGTTGTATGACTGGCACAGTGGCAGATGAAGTACAGTTAACTCCAGAGATTGGACCGCGGTTGCGCCATAAGATTGGAGCAACACCGCCTTGAACTTGCAAGTCCCAAGCGCCGCAATATAACGGATTGCAACCACATTCATATTGACGTGGGCAACAATCGCCACCATTTGAATATTCGTCACGGTTTGCTTGAACAGTGCCCGTCAGCATTGTTGCAAGCATCATTAATGAGAGATATTTTGCAGTAAGATTTTTCATATTTATCCTTTTTTAAAAAGTGTTAGTACTGCAACCAAACATAGATTACTCACAAGAATCGTAAAAAATCAAGTTTTGCAAAAGAAAATAAAAGAAGGCACCCTGATCGAGTGCCTTCTGATTAGTTTTTGTTAGCTGAAATAGCTTATTAGAAGCTATAACGAACAGCTAAAGTCACTGGGAAGCGAATCTCACTGCCAATGCTTGGTGTTAAGATATCAGTGAATCCTGCAAACGCAGTTGTTAAGCTAATGTCACCTACTCCGCGTGGACCGCAGGTAGCAACTACTTCACCGGTCAACACAAGTGACCAGTTTCCGCAAATGCAATAATCAAGACCGATATGGCCGCCACCGCTTACGCGAGTCGAACCATTATTAAATAATTGAGATGCATAGGTTGTTGGTGTTGCAGTTGCTGGGAATGCTGTAGCAAGAACTACATTTTGTTTTTTGTGACGAAGGAAACCAATTTTACCACCTAAGAAGAATGAAAGGTGATCGCACCATCTATCCCAATAGTAGCGCGCTCCGACATACCCTTCAAAAATTTTGTATTTATCAAAGGTGAAGGTGAGTGTACCTGGAATAGAAGTATTGTCGCCCGTAATCGCAACGGCACTTTTACCATTTGCTTGTGAATAATCAAATTCTACAAATACACGGGTATTGTCAGACATTGCATAACCAACTTGTCCACCAACAATCCATGGGGTTTTGAAGAGTTTGTTAAAACGTGGAGATGTGCTTAGAAGTGAATATACAGGTCCGCCAGCTACTACCGATGTGCAATTAATGCCGTAGATAGGTCCGCGGTTGCGCCATATAATTGGAGCCACGCCACCTTGCACTTGCAAATCCCAAGCGCCGCAGTATAACGGATTGCAGCCACATTCATATTGACGTGGACAACAATCTCCGCCATTAGCGTAGTCGTCGCGACTTGCTTGCGCGTTGCCACCAAGCAACGATGCAAGCATCATTAAAGAGAGATATTTTGCAGTAAGATTTTTCATATTTACCCTTTTTTTAAAGTGTTAATACTGCAACCGCCATAAGACTACTCACAATAATCATAAAAAATCAAGAGTCATCTATAAAAAAATTAACCCAGATGCTGTTCATGAAAACATCTGGGTTAAAGAAAACTCGTATTTATGCACTAAAAGCTATATTTAAACCCAAAAGTTACGGGGAAATATAATTCTGTACCTGTACCGCCAATAAGTAAATTGCTTGGAAGAATAGACGGGAGCTGACTGCAATTGCTTGTTATCGCAAGGCTGCCGCTACTATTAGTCTTAGGTCCGCATGATGCAACAACTTCACCCATGATCATAAATGACCAACCACATCCTAAGCACCAATCAATACCAACGTTTACGCCCGATGCAGGCCGTGTGTTCCTAAAGAAAAATGGCGCGGGTGCTGCAGAAGTTAACGGAATAGATGAAAGGCAGCTGGTAGAGCTGATAGTATAATTAAAACAGATCGATTTATGGTGAACTAATCCAAATTTAGCACCTGCAAAACATGCAATACGATCGCACCAATATCGCCCCCAATAAACCCTTCCGCCAACATACGCATCAAACACGCGATAATTATTAGTAAAGGCTAAAGCAACACTCACTTCATCATTAGGAATCGTGATACCTGTTGCAGTAAATGCGCGGCGCGAAGCGGAACGATAATTAAATTCTAAATAAAATTCAAAACAATCAGTAAAAGCGTAACCAATTTGTCCACCAACAATCCACGGCAAATGAAAGAACTTCTTAAATTGTGGCAATGGGCTTAAGAGAGGCACAATATCTTGACCAAATGATGTTGCCAATGAATTACATGAAACAGCAGAAAAATCTCCGCGATCTCTCCAGCTGAGTGGCGCAACGCCCGCACGCAACCAAAAATTAATTGATCCACAATTGAGCGGGCACCCACAATCGTATTCCGGTTCGCAACTGCTTTGCTGGCAGCAACCAGTATCAGAATATTGTGAAGCGATCACCAATGGAGCTGAACTTGCCAGAATTCCAGCTATGAGCATGGAATACATACTCAGACGAATATTTTTCATGATTTTCCTTTTTTTAGAAATACACAACATCAAAAATTATGCTATCCATAAACTTTAAAAAAAAGCAAGACCTTATATCTCATGGAAGATTTTAGAATTGATATTTAAATCCAATAGTGAGTGGTACTGCAATTTCAGTACCTATTTGACCAATTATAAAGCTGTTGGGAGCCAAGATTGGGTTTATAAAAATACTTTGAAGTAAAAAATCGAACGGAATATTCGGGTTTGCTCGTGGGCCACAGCTAAGGATAAACTCCGCCGTTATCACACAAGAGAAATCACAACCAACTTCATAGGTTAATCCTATGTTTGCTCCAATAGCCGGAACGGTATTACTCAAAAACAGAGGCAGAGTTGATGATATGAATGGAGTAGGAGGTGGGATAGTTAATGATGCGGTACTAAAAATAAAATTTGTTTTTGCATGGTGCACTAACCCAATTTTTCCACCTAAAAATAATGCTATATCGTCGCACCAAGATGATTGGCAATATGAACGCAGTCCTATATAAGCATCCACAATCCGATAGTTATTTTTGGGAGTCATTGCAAAGCTAATAGTATCAATATTGGGAATAACTAGAGAACTCAATGTATACGTGCGTGATTTTGATTGCCGATAGTTTAACTCTGCATATATTTCTTGATCTTCACAAAGCGCATAGCCCACATGCAGTCCAAGATACCACGGCACTGTGAATAATTTGTTAAATCCTGGCATTTTAAAAAGCGGCACATAGGGACTTGCCACTAGGGCCAATGTACTGGCATTGCAAGAAACTGCGCAAAAATCATCCCGATCAATCCAAAATGTCGGAGCAACGCCTGCGCTTATCTCAACATCTACGCCTTCATAACACAGCTGGAATCCTTGATCTCTGGTAACAACCGCAAACAACGCACCAAAAAAAACAATTTTGCCTAAACAGCTGAAAAATATTTTCATAAATCCATCCATAGTTATCAAATAACAGTAACTGTGTCGGCAGTAATACGGATACGGGTACCATCGCGTTTGGTAATTACATATCCGGTAAAGGCTTGTTCATTGTAGTTCATGCAATGATCTTGAAGATATTTAATTGCAACAGCTTCGCCAAGCAAGATTCCCTGCTCACCATCGATGCGATAATGCACACCTGCAAAACTTCTGGCCATTGCGACATTAGAGGCAAGTTTATCAAGCTCAGAAGCTACGGTTATGAGATTTTCCCCTTGATTTGAGAGTGGAATCAGTTGTGTCGGATTTGATGGATTTGGTTGTACTGGCACAACAACAGTTGTTATTAACGTTGTATCCTCAAAAAAAGCTTTAAGAATTGTAGCACATGCACCGGCTATCGTTGCATGGCCTGATGGATAGGTTGGGTGATTAGGGGATCCCTCTGGATACATCTGCGCAAAAAGATATGTTGCTGCTTGAGCTTGCGTTAAATTATTATCAGGATAATTCGCTTGAAGAGTATTATTGGCTAAAACTTGATTAAGAACATTTATTCCCGCATGTGAAACAAATAAGGAAGTATCTAAACTAAAGGGATTGCTAGCCGTTACTTCAGCTTGTTGAACAAGCCCTCCAAAAGCTTCAGGGCGCAATGCACGGTTACATCTCCATTTTTGAGCCCATGATGCTTTCATTGCTTCAACAGATACCCCTTCAAGCATGCTAAACATTTCAACCATTCCCATCGTAGCAAATGATCCCTCATTTGGCATTGCTCCATTATAGTAAGGTAATGATAATGAATAGGGAAATCCATACCCGTTGAGAATATATGCAGCGTAAAAAAATGATTCACAGTTAATATCAAAATGGACGAAGCTACCCCAATCTCTCCCGGTGATTATGTAGCGCTTATTAACCGGATCATAATCATTGGCAGTGTAAGGCTTAGGGCACGTACCATTTTCAATTGCCACAAAATCGGCAAACGAAACTCCGAATTGCCTGCCCTGCGCAATTGGCCATTGTTGTACCAATTTAATAAATGGAGCTGGATTTAAATTTTGAGCCCCCGTACCGGCCATGAACGGAGTCTTCAAGGATAATAATGCAAATTGCGATACATAAGGGCCAGCAAGACTCCCATATGAATCACCTCGAAAGAGCACACTCGCATCCACAACTCCAAAACTATTGCGGGGCCCCATATACGCAGATCCTAAATCTTGAAGCACAGCAGCGGCATCATTGGTTAGAGAGCCTCCGGATCCATTTGAATCTGATCCTAAACCAGTCCCGTATTGGTTAAATTGCACATCCCGGCATAATTGCATGAGATATAGTTCTATCATATATGCAGCAAGCTCAGCGCTACTTAATTGAGGAAATTGTGCTATTGAAAATAATGATGAATCACATCCTTCCATACAAAATGCAAGCCCCGCTTGCGGATTTACTAATTTAAATGAAGAAGGATATCTAATAATCGCATTAAAATCCGCTTGCAATCCAGAATTCATAGCGGTCACCAACTGCTGATAACTTGTTTGGCCCTGAGCAGTTACAAGCCCCGTAGAAGGATCATGTTCAAATGTTTTAGTAAATTGTGATGCGTATCCCGGAACCAATTTTTCATCACCATTATTTTCTGCAGGAAGATTATTTGGAATTTGGCCAAGCGCTCGCAAATAGTCGGCAGCCAATCGTATCGCAAATGCTGCACGGTTTTCTTGCAATCCATAGGGAGAGAAACGGGTGATGCCATCGTAATTTGCAAAAATTGGATTAATTACAGGAACCCCCGCCAGTAGAGCCATTAAAAGCTTCATCATCACTCCTCCTCAAAATTTCTAAACTTTATTTTGGTATATGAAAGTTTGAGCCAATTTGTCAATAGCTTTTTAATTCAGATGCGCAAACCAATAATGCCATCGTAATCTAAATAATGTGCCAAGCATTCGTGAGCCCGCGCGCATCATGCGCAATTTGCTGCCCGCTTTATCATGCCAAATCGTTGGCTGTTCTTTAACCGTAAAACCAAAACGTTTACACAAGTAAAGAATCTCTATATCAAATGCCCATTGGCGCACCGATAAATAGGGAGTAATTTTTTCAATTACTTCTCGCTTGAATAATTTTGCACCGCATTGAGTATCATAAAATTTGATGCCAAAGAGAAGGCGCGTTAATGTCTCAAAAAAAATTTTGCTACCCCACCGTTTAACAAACGGCCTTGGCGGCGTTACTTGGGCCCCTGGCATATATCTGCTTGCAATAATTGCATCATAATCATCAATTTCTTTAATAAGTTGATTGAATGCCTCGGGTGATGTAGCCATATCTGCATCTACAAATCCAATCAGATCATTGTTTCTTTCAAGAGCATTTTTAAATCCGGCATCAATTGCGAGGCCTTTGCCCCCTTGCGGAATCTCAATCATTAAAATATGAGGCTTGGACTGTTGCAATGATTCTACTATTGCTGGGGTAGAATCGGTAGTTCCATTGATGACTATAAGCAACTCATAGCCAAAATCCTTTTTATTAAAAAAATCGGTGTATGCCTCCAAGGTATTTTTGATACGGCGCTCTTCATTATATGCCGGAATAATAATGCTCACTTTCATAGACACCCTAATTTACGATATACTGTTAATGAATCTTTAGATTTACCCTTGATTTTAACATTTACAATCAGCTTTACCATGATCATTACCAAGAATATTTTCTCACTGTTAGAAAAATATCTTCCTTCTGATTCGATTATCATTGAAGCAGGAGCTTTTGATGGCAGAGATACCAAAAAATTAAGCGCACTTTTGCCAAATGCCACAATTCATGCATTTGAGCCAGTTCCAGAAATATTTGCTGAGCTAACCACAAAAACCAGTGGATTATCTAACATTTATTGCTATCAGATTGCCTTGAGCGATAAAACCGGTACTACAACTTTTTATGTTGCAGAAAACCCAAAAAAACCCGGGAAAATATGCCAAGCAGGAACCCTTATGGTTCCCAAAGAACGATTAAAGAAATCACCCATTTTGTATCCCAGAACCATTAACATATCAACAATAACAGTTGACGATTGGGCTCAGCAAAATAATATTAAAAGAGTAGATTTTATGTGGCTTGATCTCCAGGGGCATGAACTTGCCGTTCTTAAAGCCGCGCCCCAGTTTATACAAAGAGTTAGATTTATCTTCCTCGAGGTCAATTTTATAGAGGCATATCATGATCAGCCAACCTGCCAGGAGATTGATGAATGGCTCAAAAATAACGGTTTTGAGGTGTTAGCAAGAGATTTTGAAGATGAAAACCGGTGGTTTTTTGGGGCAATCCTCTATGCTCGGATCGTTAATTCAGACTGAATAGAATAGAAAAAGATGTTCGGGATTGCCTAAATGCAAGAAATGGGTTAGTATAGGTATAAATAATCAATTTAAATTTATCATTTCAAATGCAAATCAAATCAAATATAATTTCACTATCAGTTATGAAAATGAGAATCTTGGAGGGCATAAGCGAGCTAAATAAATTTTTTGTTGTTTTTTTGTGTATTAATTTTTTTTATTAAGAGAATTTTATAATGAATCTTTACGTCGGAAGACTCCCACGCACCATAAACGAAACCAAATTAAGAGAATTATTTGAACAATATGGTCCCGTGACTTCAATTAAATTGATCAAAGATAAGTTTACCGGTGCCCTCAAAGGCTTCGCATTTATCGAAATGCCTGAAAATGAAAATGCACAAGAAGCAATTTCTGCCCTCAATGGCATGGAATATGAAGGCCAAAGACTCGTCGTTAGCGAAGCTCGTCCTCGTGAAGAGCGGCCAATGCGAGAAGGTGGCGCATCACGTTTTGGTAGCCAACGCCCTCGCTTTGGTGGAAACAACCGCTACTAATTTGATTTGAATTAGAAAAAAAATGGCGCCCGTAAAAAGGCGCCATTTTTTATGGGCGCCCAATCATTGCATAGGAAAACCCAAATTTTTTCAATTCTTGGGGATCTAATAAATTACGGGCATCAACGATAACTTTCTCTTTAACCAGTTTTGCAAGTACCCCCAGATCAATATACTTAAACTCATCCCATTCAGTCATAATAATAATGGCATCTGCTCCCGATACAGCCTCGTAGATAGATTGTACATATATAATATCCGGAAATAATTTGCGCATATTTTCAATAGCAACCGGATCATAGGCTTTTATACGTGCCCCCTCTTGCAAAAGAACTTCAATGGTAGTAATTGCAGGAGAATACCGCACATCATCAGTATTACTTTTAAATGCGAGTCCTAATAAAGCCACAGTTTTTTGATGTAACGGACCCGGTAAAAGCATTCGCAATTTCTCTACCGGCTTCTTTTTTTGTTCTTCATTTGCTGTTAAAGCTGCAGTAACCACATTCAAATGAATTCCAAATTTTTTTCCCAAACCCTCCAGCGCATGGCAATCTTTGGGAAAGCATGACCCACCAAACCCTGGTCCGGGCTTTAAAAAAGCCTGCCCGATACGATTATCAAGTCCCATTCCCTGAGCAACATCAAAAACATCTGCCCCCGTTTGATCGCAAAGATTTGCAATTTCATTAATAAAACTCAGTTTCGTAGCAAGAAATGCATTGGAAGCATATTTTATCGTTTCAGCTGAAGCAATACTGGTAAAAATACAGGGAACATTTTTTTCCAATAGAGGGGCATAAACATTTCTCATCCAGTCACGTGCATTTTCAGAATAGGCGCCCACAATAATTCGATCAGGATTCATGAAATCACCAATCGCGCTTCCTTCGCGCAAAAATTCAGGATTTGAGACTAAATCATAATTAGCTTTATCAACGCGGCTTTCTTCCAATAATTGCACTAAGCTTTCCCCGGTGCCAATAGGCACCGTACTTTTTATGCAAATAATTTTATAGTGATCAAGATGCGGAATAATCATAGAAAAAGCATTTGATAATGCAGATAAGTCAGCGCATCCATTACTATCCATAGGTGTGCCCACTGCAATAAAAATTCCGTCAGCTTCCGCTATTGCTTGATGTATATCTGTTGTAAATCTCAGCAACCCGCGTTCAACGTTCCTGGAAACAAGTTCTTTGAGACCCGGCTCATAAATTGGCATACTATTTTTTTGTAAAAGATTAATTTTGGCGCTATCAGTGTCAGCGCACATAACTTCATGGCCGAACTCAGCAAAACAGGCACCGGTAATCAAACCCACATAACCAGTACCCAAAATTGCAATACGGTTAACACACAAACTATTCAAAGGCCACAATAAAAAAATTACCATCAAAAATAAATAAGATTTTTTTAATTTCATAGATCCCCCTCTAAATTTCTTCCTCAGCATACGCTATTTATAAATAAGAATTAAACAATTTAGTCAAAAATATAATTTCAGATTGGATTATAGCTCCGAAATGAACCCTCATATAATCTCTTGCTCTTGGAATATTTTTTCTGTTATGAGCTAATTTGAGGGACACGCAAATTGGGGAATATTATGCGTTATTGGGGAATGCTATTACCATTAGCAATCGGAAGTTTAATTTTTACTCCTAGTACCATTATTGCTCTTGAGAAACCATTAGTTATTATCACCGCTTCATATAACAATATACAATGGTGCCAGAAATATTTTGATTCAGTGGCGCACCAAAAATATGATAACTGGACACTAATCTATATTGATGATGCATCAACCGATGGCACACTTGCTTCAATAATGCAGCTTGCGCTCGATTATCAACTGGAGCATAAAATAACTTTTATTAAAAATAAAAAACGCAATGGCCACTTGTGCAATCAATATCATGCTATTCATGCATGCCCTGCCAACAGCATAATTCTTATTATCGATGGCGATGATTGGCTTGCCAACGATACGGTATTTGAAACTATTAATAAAGCCTATCAGGATGAAAATGTATGGCTTACCTATGGGCAATTTTGGTATTGGAAAAAAGACAAGAAAGGATTTTGCCGTCCGATTCCGCCTGATATAATTCAAAAAAATGCAATTCGTGAAATATCATGGCGCACTACTCATCTGCGCACCTTTTATGCGGGCCTCTTTCAACAAATAAAATTAGAAGATCTAAAACATAATAATGCATTTTTCCCTTTTTGTGCTGATGTTGCAAGTATGTTTGCAATGATAGAAATGGCGGGCACTCATATTAAGTTTATTCCGGAAATATTGTATATCTATAACGATGATAATCCATTATCGTATCATCATGATCCAACGCCACAACGTCAATTAGAAGAATATATTAGAACCATGCAGCGATATGAGCCCTTAAAGGAAAAAGTATGGTGAAAAGAAATAAATTTTTTTATTCGATCTTGGCAAGTTGTTTATTTTCAATCCTTATAACCTGCCATGAACAAAAGAAGCTCGCAATTATTATTACCTCATATAATAATGCTGATTGGTTCGATAGAAATATTGGCATGATGTTTTGCCAAAAAAATTTTGATGGAACTCCGTATCAAAATTATAGAATTATCTATATAGATGATTGCTCTCTTGATGCAACTGCAGAGCTCGTAGAATGTTATATTCATAATTGCAATCAAAGCCATAGATGCACGCTTATCAAAAATAAAACGCGCAAACGGGCACTCGCTAATTTATATTATGCTATTCAGCTCTGCGAACCTGATGAGATTGTATTTAATATGGATGGAGATGATTGGCTTGCAGATGAATTTATATTTGCAATGATTAATCAAATTTATCAAGATCCAAATATCTGGATTACCTATGGCTCTTTCATTAATTGGCCCACCAATGAAATCGGATACTGCCAACCAATTTCTAGTGAATATGTTGAAAAACAATTATTCAGAAAAAAATGGTGGAAGCCTGGCCAGCTGCGCACCTTTTATGGATGGCTTGCTCATCAGATCAAATTAAAAGATCTGCTCTTTGAAGGCCCCTACTTCCAAGGGGAGTTTTTTCCGGCCAATTCTGATTTAGCAATTTATTATCCAATGATGGAAATGGCCGGATTCCATTATCAATTTATTCCCGAACTTATTTATATTCGCAATGTTGCTACTCCAATTAATGATTTTAAAGCAAACAAAGAGGTGCAAATTTTGGGTAGCAAACTGATTCGAGAAAAAGAACTATATAAGCGGCTCGATAAACCAGCCGTAGACTATTTTAAACAATTTGAATCACAAAAAGCTGATCTTATTTTATTTTCAGAGAATCCTCTACTTACTCAAAAAATGATTACATCATGCGAAAAACTGGTGCGAAATTTGCAAACAATGTATGTAGTGTTCCCGACCAATGCCCAAAAGTTCAAACAATTACAATCTTCAACATATGCTATTAAACTTATCGAAGCCAATTCCAATAACTTCAAAGAACAACTGCTCTCAGCAATAAATCAAAGTAATGAGTATCTCTTATTTGCTTGCGATGGCATGATCTTTAATCATTATGCCGATTGCGCTCAATGCATTTTAGAATTAGAAAAAAAATTCGCTTATGGCTTTTATATGGGGCTTGGGAGCGATTCGAAAATATCCCATCAAAATGGTATCAGCCAACCAGTTCCAGCGCTCAATAAAGTTGCACCCTCAATATATGCTTGGGCCTTCCACTATGCCGATTCAGGTGATTGGCGCTGCTATAATACTCTTTCGGCTACAGTATACCGCAAAAAAACTATTCTGGATCAAATACAACAGTGCTCATTTAGCAATTATCATGAATTATTTGAACAATGGAGCAAGGTACCTATTAATCTTGAGCAGATCGGCTTATGCTATGAAACATCACGAATCGGTTACATAAATTAGTTATAAGGACTCTATGAAGGATTTATACGCTCCATGGCGCAGCCCCTATTCTGCATCCCTTGATAAATCTAAAAAAGAAAAAACAAAACCGAATGAATGTGTTTTTTGTTTCGAAAAAAACACTAAAGAAGATGAGCAAAATTTTATTCTTAAGCGATATAAGCATTGCTATGCAATACTCAATAAATATCCTTATAATGCCGGCCATATTATGGTAATACCATTTGCGCATGTAAAGGATTTGCAAAGCTTGGAACAAGCAGCCCGCCATGAGATCATGGATGCAGTAAATTCATGCATAGAAATTGTACAAAAAGTGCTCAAATGCGAAGGAATTAATGTTGGGCTTAATTTAGGAAGAGCATCCGGCGCAGGAATTCCCAACCATCTTCATATGCATATCTTGCCTCGTTGGGAAGGGGATACCAATTTCTTGCCGACACTGGCAAATACCAAAGTTATTTCATTTGATTTAAAAGAGATTTATGAAGCGCTCAAACCGGTATTAAACTAACTATTCAATTTTGATTGAATAAGAGTTACCAGCTCAACCAGTTTTTGATAAAGTGGCGAGTTTGAACGATTAGGATTTTCTAATTGCGCTTTAATTTGGGGAGTAGCTAAGAAAGCCATCAGTTTGCGATACAAGTCAGGGTATTGCATCTCGAGATTCTCATTACGCGTAAGAGCAAGGATTTCTGCAACAAAAACCTCAGTTTTTTCAAAAGCTTTTTCAACGTTTTCTACAATAAATTCTCTGGGGTCATCCATTGCAGACATTTTACCGGCAAAAAAACAAGCTGCCATGAGTAAAATAGTCAAAATAAAACGTAGCATTACTTTCTCCTAACCATAGTTTTCTATTTAAAATCTTTCTTCATTAACTATTTTAGCATAGCCATAATTTAAAAACAATCAATTGTTTCTATTTGAATATATTATTGCAGAAAATGCCTTATTTACGCCAAAAATTCATATTCTTACTAAGATTCAAATAGTTATTTTATTTCTTTTCTTTTGCCTGTTTGCATTGATTCATCCTCAAAAAACCAGTACTCTAATCATAGTTTTACTCACAAAACCCGTTTTAGCAGGGATTTTCTATGAAGTCGATGCAGATTCGCCAAAAATTTTTTGATTTCTTCATGCAACGTGGTCATGAAAAAGTAGCGAGTTCTTCATTGATTCCCGCCCAAGATCCAACGCTTCTTTTTGCCAATGCAGGCATGAATCAATTCAAAGATGTCTTTTTGGGCAAAGAAAAGCGAAGCTATAACCGCGCAGTTACCATTCAAAAATGTGTCCGTGCCGGGGGCAAGCATAACGATCTAGAAAACGTCGGATTTACCAAGCGTCATCTGACTTTTTTTGAGATGATGGGCAATTTCTCTTTTGGCGATTATTTTAAAAAAGATGCCATTCATTATGCGTGGGATTTTCTCACCAAAGAGATGAACTTACCGATAGAAAAACTCCATGCAACGGTCTATAAAACTGATGATGAAGCATATGATATTTGGCATAAAGAAATAGGCATCCCCGAATCTCGTATCCATCGCCTGGGAGAAAAAGATAATTTTTGGCAGATGGGCGAAACCGGCCCATGCGGCCCCTGCACAGAAATTCATATCGATCGTGGCCCTGAATTTGGCTGCAAAGATATTTTCAAATGCGGCCCGGCATGCGATTGCGATAGATTTTTAGAAATCTGGAACTTAGTTTTCATGCAATTTGATCGGCAACCCGATGGCACTGATAAACCACTCAAGCAAACCGGCGTTGATACGGGAATGGGTCTTGAACGATTATGCGCGGTGGTTCAAGATAAAGATTCGGTGTATCAAACCGATATTTTTATGCCGATAATTGAACGCATAGAAAAATTAACTGGAAAAAAATATGCAGATCAAGATGATCAAACCAAAGCAGCATTCCATGTACTTGCTGATCATATTCGCTCATCAACGCTCATCATTGCCGATGGTGGAGCTCCTTCAAATGAAGGACGCGGATATGTATTACGTAAAATTATTCGCCGTGCTGCACTTTTTGCACAAAAACTTTCAACCGACAACTATTTTTCCGGAACTATCGAGAGTTGTTATTGAACAATTGGGAGATATCTATCCTGAATTAAAAGCAAACGCGACTTTAATTTATAAAATTCTTGAAAGCGAGATTAGCAAATTTGCCGCAAATTTAGTCCGCGGCCAAGCCATGCTAGAAAAATATTTCCAAGAGCATCAAAAAGAAAAAAATGTTACCGGTCAACAAGCTTTCAAATTATATGATACTTATGGATTCCCGCTCGAGCTTATTCATGTGATGGCCCAAGAAAAGGGCTTTACCGTTGATGATGCCGGTTTTGAAAAAGAGATGGCAAAGCAACAAGAACAATCCGGAAAAAAAACAACCGATGAATTGGAACACCTATTGCCTGATTCGGCGACTACGGAATTTACCGGATATCAAGAATTAGAAACAACATCAACCATTTCTCATTTGATTCTTGATGGTAAGGTGGTCGACTCAGTCCCTGCGGGTGCATCCGTTTGGGTTGTTGCAAAGAAATCACCTTATTTCATTGTTGGTGGAGGCCAAGTTCCTGATCAAGGAACTCTTGTGATTAATGGAAAAGAAACTCCATTGCTGCAGGTTCGGTATATCAATAATGCGATCGGCGCACAGATTAAGACTCCAGCAGCACTCAAAGTGGGCGATACGATTATCTGTAAAGTTGATCCGGTTTGGCGAACCAATGCAATGAAAAATCACACCGCAACTCACTTGCTCCAATCAGCGCTAATAACCCTCTTTGGAAAAACAATTAAACAATCTGGCTCACTGGTGCATCCTGATTATTTGCGTTTTGATTTTACGTACCATGAAAATCTGAGCCAAGCTGATCTGCAAAAAGTTGAAGATCTGGTCAATAAAAAAATCATGCAGAATATTCCGATCAATATCGAATATATGAGTTTGCCTGAGGCAATCAAGCATGGCGCTTTGGCATTTTTTGGTGATAAATATAATCCTGAAAAAGTTCGAATGGTTGAGATTCCGAACTTCTCTACAGAGCTGTGCGGAGGAACTCATGTACCCTCAACAGGGGATATAGGAATATTTAAAATTACAGATATCTCAGCACTTTCTGCAGGCCATCGCCGAATTACTGCAGTAACCGGTCCACGCGCACTTGAATTATTCCAAGAAACTTTTGCAATAACTAAAAGTTTGGGACAGGATTTTAAAGTGCAAAAGGAGCAGGTCATCGATGCTGTTCTCAAACAAAAAGAGGATTTAAAAAAATCGCAGCAGGAAATTAAGCAATTAAAAAAACAGATGTATGCGCTTCTAATTCCGCAGTGGTTTGAAAGTTCTCAGATGATTAATTCCATTGCATTTCTTTATCAGCCAGTTGCTGATGCAACCAATGAGGATTTAAAAGAGCTTGCGCAACAATTAGCTGCAAAAAAACCAGGGTTTTATTTTTTAACGAGCATGGCAGAAAATAAAGGAATATACGTGGCACAAGTTTCGCCCAACGTTACTATCGATTTGAAAAAAATAGCGGCGCATTTAAAAGATGCCTATGGCATTCGTGGTGGTGGCACCGATACCTTTTTGCAAGGCGGCGCTCCTTCATTTGATAATCGGTTAAAAGAAGATTTAAAAAAATGGATTAGGGAACAATCATGAAATATAGATTCATAATTTTTACATCAATACTTTTTTCATCAATCGCGTGCGGCATGCTGCAAGAAATGCCCGTAAATGAAAAAAAAGAATCGCAGCCCAAATCCAATTTAAAAGATCTTGCGGGCAAAAAAAAACAAACCTTGCACGATTCCGGTGATGAGACCCCCAGTTGTTGCGCGGCACTTTTAAATGGTTTATTCGGGCACCTTGAAAAAGCAAGACCCTTAGGTTTCAATTTACCACCGTATTATTGCAGAGATATCAACTAACATGGAGAAATCATGAATTATTATAATAGTATGTTCTTTTGCTTAATACTGGCCATTAATTCGTTTTCGATGGAATGGGAGCCTGATGATGCTCCTGAACCTAATCAAACCAGTGCAATTGAACACGCCAATACCTTGACCATACAAAATCAAAACGATTTAAAAGACTGTTTCAACAAAAATTTAGAAATCCGCGGAAAGCTCATGCATCTGGTTAACAATAAAAAAAATGCAAAGGAAAATAATCAAATCACAGAGGAAAATAAAAAACAGGTAAGCAATTTACTCAATGAAGCCTGCCATTCCTATCAATACGCTTTCACATCAACACACTCAACACCTGCAAGAATTCTGGAGAGCCAGGAGCATATTAAAATTGCTCATGCGTATATTACCAAAGCCGATGCAATTTTAAATAAGTATTATAACCAAGAGCCGGAAGAAAAAACAAAAAATGATCCTGACGAATCTCAAAATAAAAATGAAAAAAAATGTTTGGCTCTAATACCAAAACCATCGACTAGTAAGCGAGAAAAATCATCGATTCCTGTTCAAGCAAAATTATAGATATTCTTCTAAAAGTAATACCGCTTTATGAAGCAGATGCTCAATATCTTCAGCATTTTCTTTAAATTTTTCAAGTACATAGTTTGGCACATCTTCTTTAAGCGGTGGCCTACCGATGCCAAATCGCAAGCGCGCAAATTGATCCCCGCACGCAGCAATTATGGATTTTAATCCATTATGCCCACGCGCAGAACCTCCCACACGCATTTTAAGATTGCCAAATGGTTGCTCAAGCTCATCATGCACCACAAGAATATTCTCAGCTTTGATCCCTTGCTTAAGCAAAGCAGGTATCACTTTTCCAGAGGCATTCATAAACGTTTGCGGTTTAATCAGCAAGATCTTTTTCCCATCTTTGAGCAATGTTGCCATCTCTTGGTTTTCTCTTGATTGCCAAGAGAGCCCATGCACTCTTGCCAATTCATCTAAAACGCGAAAGCCAATATTGTGGCGCGTATAATAATAGTTAGGGCCCGGATTACCGAGCCCAATAATTGCTTTGATATCAAGCTGAGGAACTTGGATCATACCGTTATGCCACCTTAGTCGCTGGAGCTTTAGGCGCCGCAGCAGGCTTATTTTTTGCTAATGCTACTTTTTGTTGATGAGATTTATTAGCAAGTTTCAACACATCAGAAGTAGCATCCAAGCCTTCCTTCTTATAGAGTGTGCGTCCGCTGCTTTCATCGATCACCAAATAGAGATCTTTTTCTTTTGCATATTGCGCAACTACTTGAGCGAACTCATTAAAGAGTGGTTGCATCAATTCCATCTCTTTCATTTGCAGATCATTTTGACCGTCTTGGACAATGCGTTGGCCTTTTGCTTGCATTTCGCCTTTTTTGTATTCTAGATCTCTAATTTTACGTTCAGTGTCAGCTTGTGCAGTAGCGCTTGCTGCTGCTTTCTTGTTCATTAAATCAGTGCGTAATCTCTTAATTTCTTCATCGATTCGCTGAATGTCCATGCTGATATTTTTGAGTTCATTTTCTAATTGTGCGCGAACGCCTTGCAATTCCGCAACCGCTTCTTTACCTGCTTCAGATTCTAAAATTAAAGCTTGTAAGTTAACTGTTTTAATCTTATCCAAAGGATCTCCTGCTATGCCGGCAACGCTTGCCAACAATGTCAATGCGAGTGTGAGTTTTAAGAAATTTTTCATGATATTTCCTTGTTTTTTTAACAGTATAATTAGACTAACGGCACTCATCTTTTTACTTTAATAAATTCCTGAAAATAGTCAATTCAGCCTTCTTGCCTTCGCACGTACCATTTACGAAGCTCTTCAAGCCATAGTATCGATGAGCTGATTACCGCGACAAAAATCCATTGATACATATTGAGCGGCTGCGTAGCAAATATCTTCTGAAGAAACGGAACATGCAATAAGAGCACTTGCAAAATAAAAACTATTGCCAGTGCTAAAAGCAGCCAACGATTGCTCAAAAGGCCTATTTGGAAAATTGATTTTGTATCGGACCGGCAATTCCAGGCATTAAACCACTGGAACATTCCCAAGGTTACCAAGGTCATCGTGCGGCCAAGTAGTATATCGTTTTGGCTATAAAGAACAAACACAAAAAGAGCCCCCAATGCCATGGGTATAGCTGCAAACACTATTCTGCCCAACATGCTCAAATCTATTAATCTCAAATGGCCCGATTTTAGCCATTTTTGCTCAAACAATAATCCTTTTTCTTTTTTTTCCAGTGCCAATGCGCTATCAAGAAAGCCATCGGTTATCAAGTTGAGCCAAAGAATCTGTGCCGCAGTAAGTGGAAAAAGAAGGCCTAAAGATGGATAGCCCAGAGCTAAAATAAAAGCAAAAAAAATAATTAAAATCTCTGCCAAATTCGTTGAAAAGAAATATGCAATTACCCGCCGCAACGTATAAATAGTATGCCGGCCCTCTTCTATTGCATGTATAATATTTACAACAGAGTCATCAAGCAAAATTATATCTGAAGCTTCTTTAGCAACTTCGGTTCCAATACCTCCCATGCCGATTCCGATATCTGCGGCGACCAACGATGGGGCATCATTAATCCCATCTCCCGTCATCGCTACAGTAAGATTATGGGCATGGAGCGCTCTAATCAGCCTCAGTTTTTGCTCCGGGCTTACGCGTGAAAATACCGTGGCATGGCAAATCAGATCGTTTAATTGTTGATCCGAAAGCTTATCGAGTTCCGGCCCATCAATTGCTTCATCTCCATCCTTATAAATTCCAACCTGCTGAGCAATTGCAAGTGCGGTTCTTTGATGATCACCCGTTGCCATAATGATCTGAAATCCTGCCCTTCGTGCTTTTGTAATCGTTGCTGGCGCCTCCGATCTGATTGAATCTTCAATCCCGCATAACCCTAAAAATGTAATATCACTCGAGACCAATTGCACAAAAAAAATAGCTCTCTCTTGATCGTTGGCTGAATGGCCCGGAATGGATGCAGCATTAAATTTTTTAACACCAATTCCAATAACCCTTAATCCAGAGGAAAGAAAATCACTCAATGCCAGCTGCGCCTGCAAGCTCGATGAGCCAACCATATGAAAAATGCGTTCGGGTGAACCCGCAATAAAAGCTATCCCTTGGCCATCCCTAATAAAAAAAGCAGCATGATATGTATGCTCAGCTTCAAATGGAAGTTCATATATTTTTTGAAATTCATGTTCCAACTGTTCAGAATTAATGCCCATCTTTTGAGAAAAAACAAAAAGCGCTGCCTCAGTTGGATCACCGGTAATAGAAAAAGTTCCTTGCCCAGAAATACGGGTAATTGTGGCTGTATTCAATAAGCTTAATCCTTGAGCCATCATGAAAAGATCGGTCCCCGGAGAAAGGGGGACTTGTTGAGCATCTAAAAATAATGAACCTTCCGAATAATAACCTTTTCCTGAAACCGTATATGTTGTATCATCTGCAAATACACGGCACACAATCATTTCATTACGCGTAAGAGTGCCGGTTTTATCAATAACAATCACATTTGCATGGCCCAATCCTTCAACCGCTTGCATATTTTTTACGAGCACTCGCTGTTTTGCCATATGATAAACACCATTAACCAAAACTAGTGTTAAAACAACCGGCAATCCTTCGGGAATAACGCAAATAAAGAGCGCGGTTAGCATCACAGCCAGTTCTTTTAAGGGCTGGCCCCCCATTAAACCAACTAAAAAAAGAAATCCGCAAACCCCTACAATGAAATAAAGAATCCACCATGATAATCGAGCCATTTCATGTGCAAGCGGCACATCAGTTTGACTTTGTTGGACTGACTCATGAATTTTACCAATTTCAGTCATGCTTCCTGTTGCCACAACTACCGCATGCCCCGATCCTGAAAGAATATACGTGCCGCAAAAGATCATATTATTTCGTTCTGCCAAGGGTAAATCACTGGCCAAAGAAGCAGCTATTTTTAGTATGGGGTTTGATTCACCGGTAAGCATGGCTTCATCTATTCGCAAATTATTCGATTCAATAATACGAGCATCCGCAGGAACCCTCTGGCCCTCTTGAACTAAGATAATATCTCCCGGCACTAATTGAGCAGCATTAATAACTACTTTCTTGCCATCGCGCATTACAATACAATCCTGGACAATGAAATGCCTTAGGCTCAACAACATTTTTCTGGTTCGCCCTTCCTGGATAGTTCCAACAATCGCATTGAACAACAAGATCCCAAAAATGATAAAGGCATCAAGCCGATCATTCGCAAAAAAATAAATAAGTCCGGCAGCCACGATTAATATATAAATAAGCGGGCTTGCAAACTGAGAAATAAAAACCCATATCCATGAGGGTTGGGGGGGCTTGGAGAGCTCATTGGGCCCATATTTTAATAAAAGAGCATGAGCATGTTTGCTGGATAATCCTTTTTTACCATCGGTATGGAGCGCTTGTAACAGTTCTACAATTTCTATCTGATATACTTGCTTCATGTAAATGCTTTCCAAGGAAAATTTGATTCCCCCGTTCGTCTCGATCCTTTGACAATCTCAGGATGAGCGGGAAGGACGCGTTTACTCCCGAGTGATAGTCGAAGGACTTGGCGAAGGCTGGGAAGCGAACGGTTTAACAAGATTAAAGAGTATGAAATTTAGACCAGAACATCAATGAAGTTATGATATAAGACGCGCGGGAGAATAGATTTATGATTGCACCTTGTTGTTCACCCCACTCCCCTTCAGAGTCTTCCCATCGCATGCCCCCGCGCCCGTCTTCAAGAACTCATTATCACTGTAAGCCCTTGCATGGCTCATTTGCAAAGATTTTGAGAAAAGTCACGAGAAAAGGGCTCAGAAATCATACTTTTTGAAAATTAAAAAAGTATTCGTTGCTCTAAACTTTACAGCGCTCTTTATATTTTTTTAGGCTTTAAGAAAAAAGGGGAATCATGTATTTAAAAAAAATATTTTTTCTGTTGATGCTCTTTTGTATACAGATATGCGATGGCAAATGCAATCGATCGGATCGATCGCATGTAAACGAAAATGTGCTGCGATGCACCTATCATCAAGAAGATATTTTTCGCTGCTATCGCGAGAAAAGATGTTGCTACAATAATGAACAACGCAGAAGAGAATGTTTTTTTTGCGGATGCCCTATTGAAGAACATACAAAATTAAAGAACGGCAAGAAAAAATCGTGCAAAGTAAAGAAATAACTGCCCCATCCCCCATTTGCCCATCTTTTGACCCCTTAACCAAGCTCTAAAACCCCCCCGGTATCTCCCTATTTACGGCCAGATGAGCCTCATTTCTCTACCTTTTATAGGGTTTTCTACTAAATCCAACTCCCCCGCCCAAATGCAGGATTTTTATCGCTTTGAACCTTATATATTTCTATTTGACATTTAAAGCATCGTTTTGCTAAGCTGTTATTAGAGTATAAACGTATAAAACCCCTAGTAGTAAAGAGGAAAAACGATGAAAAAGCAATTATTAGCAATACTAGCCCTTGTGGCAATAACCATGGCTGGCTACATCCAAGCTCAAAAATCAATTGTGTATAACGATACCTATAAATTTGATCTGTATAAATATCTTACTGCTAAAGATATCAATGATCTCAAGGCAGTTAAGACTTTTACCTTAACCAACGTTGATAAATTTGCTAAGCCGGGATCCCCTCAAGTATTAATCGATGCAAATGGCAACATCTGGGCCAAAAAAACAGGCGCATTTTTTACGGGGACTTCAAGTAGAGGTTATGAAACCTGGAATATAGTAGCCATACCCGCGATACAGCCAACTTCAGCTACAGGCAGAACTGCTGCAGCAGAACCGTCAAGAACGCCAATGGAAGCTATGACAGTTTTCGAAAATCGTGCATATACCGGCGGATCAACGCCAAACAGAACTGATATAAAAGAGGCAGCGCTGAAGGCCAAACAGGAAAAAGAAAATGAATATAACCTCATCCTGAAACAACGGGAAGCAGAAGCCCAATCGATTGACCAAGCCCTAAAAAATACGGGATCAGATGGTTCTACTTATTCTGCTGAGAGCACAGATCCATTAAATTGGGTAACTCCAGGAAATTTTTAAAAGAACACAGTAGGAAGAAGTTAGAAGCTAAGTATTGGATGGCATGAAGAAAGAGGGAAAAAATATGAAGAAACAATTAATAGCAGTGGCCATATTATTGGCAATTGCAGCCAGCATCAATGCGATGCAGGGACAAAAATCTATCGCGTATAACGATACCTATCAATTTGACGTTTATAAATATCTTACCGCTCAAGATCTTAATGATCTGAAACAGGCCAAATCTTTTATATTAACCAACGTTGATAAATTTGCTAAGCCCGGATCTCCGCAAGAATTGCGTGATGCGAATGGCAACGTTTGGGCCAAAAAAACCGGTGCCTTTTTTAGGGGGACTTCAAATCGAGGTTATGAAACATGGAATATCATTGCTACGCCTGCTATTTCTGCAGGGCGAACACCAGCAGTGGCACCAAGAGAAACTGCCGCTCCTAACAGAGTGCTGCAAACAACTGAAATTACTTTCACGCCTGGCTCTGCGCCGTTGATAGCCAAAACAGAAAAAGTTCCCGCGGTTCAACCACAAAAAACCACTTCGGTGACTGTTATTCCTCAAAAAGCCAAATTGGAATCAGTTCAATCAGCCGCACCAAGAATATTACAACAACCTGAGATTACGATGGCTCCCACAGCTACTCAATTGATTGCGCAAAGAGGAATAGTTCCAGTTGTTCAGCCTCAGAAAGCAACTCAAGTGACTCTTTCTCCCGCTATAGAATTAAGGGCAACAAAAGAGACAGTTCCGGCGCAGGTTTTTGAAACCGAGGAAACCATGATTCAGCTAAAGAAAAAGCCAGAACTAAAACCAGTTGAGATCACCATGGTTCCAACAGCTTCGATAGCTAAACGCGAAATAGTTCCAGCAGTTCAACCACAAAAAGCAGTTCAAGATATTTATGAAGAAGTACAAGCAATAAAAGAAACAGTTCCAGCGCAGGTTTTTGAAAAAGAGGAAACTACCCTTCAGCTCGAGCCAAAGCTAGCTCAACCAGCGCAAGAGTCTCCGTTTAAGGGATTGGCCCAAAAACTTGCTGCAGGCATGAAGTCAACATTTCAGCAAACTCCAGCATTCCAAGCTGCGTACTATAATGCAATTAATCAAGGGGACACCAAAGCATTATCTAGTCTTCTTGCCAGAAGAGCAAATCCTAATATAGTCCTAGATCAAAATAACAATAAACGAAATCCCTTAGAGATCGCCTTGGAATCCAATATTCCTGAAGACAAGAAAATTGCTATCCTCGATGCATTAATTGATGCAGGTGCGGATAAACAGATCCTTAATAAGTTCTTAGCTAATTCAGCCAGAACAGGGCAAGTAAAGATAGTAAAATGGCTGCTTGATCACGGTGCTACAGAAAATCTTAATGATGCACTCCGGGAAACGGAGGAGATGCTGGCCAAAAATCCGCAGAGCATTCAATTTAAAACTATTTTAGAACTTATATATGAGAAAAAAATATAAATAATCTATTTTGCAAGAAATAAAAAAAAGGAGAAAAATGAAGAAGCAATTAATAGTTATGGCGATCACACTAATCATAACAACCAGCATCAATGCAATGCAGGGTCAGAAATCTATCGCTTATAATGATCAATATAAATTTGATGTCTATAAATATCTCACGGCTAAAGATCTCAATGATCTCAAGCCCGGTAAAACTTTCACATTAACCAATGTGGATAAATTTGCTAAGCCGGGATCGCCGCAAGAATTACGTGATGCAAATGGCAACGTTTGGGCCAAAAAAACAGGAGCCTTTTTTACTGGAACTTCGAATAGAGGCTCCGAAACATGGAATATCATTTCTACGCCTGCTATTACTGCAGGGCGAACTCCAGCAGTGGCACCAAGAGAAACTGAAGCTGCAGTAGTAAAAACAGCAGTGCAACCACCGTCAGAAGCTCTTGGAAAAGCAAAAAATAACGAAGAAATTCTTCTTACTTATAAAGGAATAATTGATTCATTTAAAAAGAGTGATGCAAGGGCTTTGATTAGAAACTTAGATAGAATGCCTGAAAAGATATCGAATGAAGCAGAAGAATATATGAAGAAATCAGGAATAACCAACGATCAACTCATGGAAGCACTTATAGCTGCAAGTCCAGAAATGCAAGTTACGTTTTTCAAATACATTACCAAAGATGATAATCCTGGAGCTTCCGATGCAGAAGTTTCAAGAATTGTACTAAGAAAGGCAATGCAAGATAAAAAAATGCTTCCATCAATCAAATGGTTAATTGAGAAAGAGAAAGTTAAAGATATAACAGGCGAAGTATTAAATGCAGCGGTAAAAAATAACTTCTATGAAGCCGCTCAACTTCTTGTAGACAATGGTGCAAAAATCACCGATGAAACTCGAGCACAAGCTGCTCGTATGGCAAAATATGACGGCGATAACCGATATCAAAAACTGCTCGCTGGCAAGTAAGGATTGAGCAATTAGATTAAAAAATTAGGAGAAAAATGAAGAAACAATTAATAGTTATGGCGATCACACTGATCATGACAACCAGCATCAATGCAATGCAGGGTCAGAAATCTATCGCTTATAATGATCAATATAAATTTGATGTCTATAAATATCTCACGGCTAAAGATCTCAATGATCTCAAGCCCGGTAAAACTTTCACATTAACCAATGTGGATAAATTTGCTAAGCCGGGATCGCCGCAAGAATTACGTGATGCAAATGGCAACGTTTGGGCCAAAAAAACAGGAGCCTTTTTTACTGGAACTTCGAATAGAGGCTCCGAAACATGGAATATCATTGCTACGCCTGCTATTACTGCAGGACGAACTCCAGCAGTGGCACCAAGAGAAACTGAAGCTGCAGTAGTAAAAACAGCAGTGCAACCACCGTCAGAATCTCTTGGAAAAGCGAAAACCAAAGAAGAGATTGTTCTTGCTTATAAAGCGGCAATTGATGCATTTAAAAATAATGACGTTAAGGCCTTGATTAGAAACTTCGATAGACTCCCCGAAAATATGCCCCAAGGCGGTGAAGAATACTTGGCGAAATCAGGGATAACCGACGACACAATAATGAACGCAATTAAGGCTGCACATCCCGAAACACAAGTTGCGTTTTTTAAATACGTAACCAAAAAAGAAAACCCTAAAGCTTATGATGAAGAGATTGCAAGACTCACACTCAAAAGGGCAATGTATGGCAAAGATAAAGAAATGTTGCTTCCAGCAATCAAATGGCTGCTCGAAAAAGAGAAAGTTAAAGACATAAATGGTGAAGCATTAGGAGAAGCAATAGATAGCGGTTTCTATGAAGCGGCCAAGCTTCTTAAAGAAAATGGATCACCAGTTACTGCATATGCTAAATCTAGTGCGGAAAGAATGTTCAGAAATAAAAAAGACGACCGATTTTTAAAACTTTTGGGTATTAATCTGCCAGCAGCCCAAACTCAAGCGGCTCCTGCATCTGCCCCAGTAACTGCAGCCGCGACACCTGCAGCAGTAGTATCGGCAGCAGCAGCTCCAGCAAAAGTTATATCTTTAGATGAAGAGGCGCAAAAAATAATAGACGCTATTAAGACAGCTACTAAAGCCGCTTTAAAGAATGATGCAAAAAGCACACTTGAAAATTACAAGCAGTTCGCACTGCTAGGAAGCTTGAATCAACTTGTACAAACAGCACTTAAAAGAAACCCTGAATATATTACTGCAATTGAAAACTTCAGAAAAGCAATGGCATCGGCACATCCCTCTCTAAAAGTTGTGCTTGTCAAATACAATAATAAGCTTGAAAATCCTGGACTTTCTGATGAAGAAAACTCAAGAATGTTATTACAGGATCTCGTAAGTGCGAGAGACCAAAAAGAGAATCTTCCATTAATTAAAGAACTTATCGAGAACCAAAAGGTAAAAGATCTAACCGGCGATATTTTAAATGCAGCACTCGATAATGACTTCCCTGAGGCCGTTGAGCTTCTAATAAAGAGTGGCGCAAAAATCACTGATTTTGCACGTGACTATGCAATAAATCCTAAATATCAAAAGCTATTTGCTGGAACTTCTGCGGCAACTACAGCACCCACTACAGCCACAGGGGTTCCGACTAATAAAGAAATTATCGCTATCTTTCAAGATGTTGCTAAAGCAATTCAGAATAATGATATTCAAGGCATACTCGCAAACTATGCACAATTACCAACGGGAAAAATAACCCCCGATTTTCAAAAATTAATGGAAAGCACTGGCATGGGAGATAAACTAGAAAAAGCATATAAAGGCGCGAATCAAGAAACCAAAACCGCTTTTTGGAAAGCTGACATCAACAAGAAAATCCCATTCTTCAAGGAGCAAGACTTTCAACCCAATTACTTTTAGATGCGGTAAATGAGACGGATGCCAAATTACTCGAATTCATGCTTATGCAAAAAAATATTAAAGACGCTACTGGCGCAGCATTAGAACAGGCGATAAAAAATAATTTCTATGAAGGAGCTGAACTTCTGATAAAAAATGGTTCTCCAAAGACACAAGCGGCTATAGATGCGGCTAATGCAGCTGCCCTCAAGGATGATCGATACCAGAAGCTTCTGGGAATCGCGCCTTCGCAGCCATTAGTCGGAAAAATGGCAGACGCACAAAAAGATGACGAATTCAAAAAGGCGATTGAATCCGGCAATTTCGAAGAAATAAAGAGACTTATTGCAGCAGGCACCTCAGCTGAAAAATTCAAAGCAACTGCTTCCAATACCCCTCTCGTCATTTTGCTAACAGCAAAAATACCTGCAATCAAAAGATACAAATCACTGAATATCTCCTTTTAAAGGGCGCTGATAAAGACAAAAGAGCGCGTAACCTGCGCACTCGCAAATGCGGCTGCTGACTTTAGATCGGGACTCGGTAAGAGTGCTCTTATTAGGGGAGCAAATGATGCTAGTGGTGCGGCACGGCAAGCTGCAAAATTAATAGCTGATGATTTCATGCAATCGGCTGAGAATCGAGATAAAGCTAAATCAATTATCGAATTAATTGAGCATTACATTAAATAGATCTGCGGAAATTCTGTAAAATAAAGACCGTGTGTTTAAATGGAGAAAACGATGAAAAAATTATTATTAACACTATTTGCCTTATTGGCAATTGCAAATACTGAGCATGCGATGCAAAAAACACCAGTTGATGTGATATCTCAAAATGTAACACCACTTTGGCGCGCAGTTTACAATAATGGCAAAGATACAGATAGCACAAGTCTTAAACTTGTACATGAACTCATTGCCCAAGGCGCTAATCCAAACATAGAGTTGCCTTCTTCTTCACCTATGGAGATCGCATTCATACGCCTTACCCAACGTGGCCTGGATCCTGTAGAAGCTCAAAGACGAATAGAAGTACTAAAAATACTTTTAAGCAAAGGCGCAGAACCCAAATCAAAACGATGGAATTTAGTAACATTGGTTAATAATATGCCAGAATCAAGCCACAAAAAAGAGCTTCTTTCTATTTTAAAAACCCACGGTTTATCAAAATAAATCTAATAAGAGCTTCTAAATATGAACTTGACTGGTTTTAAAAGCCGAGTTCGCACTTCGAGGCTCTAACCTAAAGTGGTAGACTGGCCGTGCTAGGCGTAGCCGCGTTTATACTTCGAAGCTTAACCCACGCAGGCGAAGACTGGTGGAGGCGATGGGAGTCGAACCCATGTCCGCATAATATCAGATTTCAAGCACTACATGCTTAGTCTCAGCATATACGAGTTAATAAACTTCTAAGACACAGCGTAATTAACAAGGCATTTTAGTATACAAACCATGCCACAAAACTGCTAAATCTTGCATGGCGGTTCCATCTGATCTAATACGAATGAGCCAAACTGATAGACACGTCCAGCTCATAAGCGTTCACAACGCGCTTACGCGCAAGCGATAGCGGTTTGTGAAGCGAATGCGTTATCAAAACGCATGAATGCATTGTCTGCATTTCTTCTTTTTGACTAATTGTTTAACGAGCACTTAGCCAACGCTCGGCATGCTCCCGAAATCATCAATAACACGTCGAAACCAAATACGCCCCCAAAAATTTCAAAGATTTGTATACTAATAGTAATTAGTTTTCGGCATTAAGTCAATATTTTAAAAACACCTTTTTGATACTTCAAAACCGGTATTTACCCCGTAATTCACGAGAAGTTTCTCGCTTAATATCCCGTTCTTTAATAGATTCTTTTTTACTTGCCGCTTTCTTATGCTTTGCAATCCCCAGCTCAACTTTGGCAAAATTACGATCATTAAAATAGATTTTGAGCGGCACGATAGTAATGCCTTTGCGAGAAATATCACCGATGAGCCGATTAATTTCTTTCCGCTTGAGCAACAATTTGCGGCTCCGGGTTGCATCTTCTTTTTTTGCAGAGAATGCTTGAGTGTAGGGAGTGATATTGCAATTAATTAAAAATAATTGGCTATCATGCATAGTGGCAAATGAACCAATGAGTGAGACTTTTCCCGCCCGCAATGATTTTACTTCATCGCCGGTGAGCACGATTCCTGCTTCAAGCCGATCTAAAATCTCATAATCAAATAAAGCTTTTTTATTCTGTGCAACAACTTTCATGTTTATCCCACGTGCTCGCCCTTAAGACGCCGATAAAAAATGTAAAAAAAATGGATAGGCTGCAACTGCCGCCAAAAGCCCTAAAATGTTTCCGCCGATAATAAAAGTCCATAAGGAAAGATTTGGTATTCCAAGCCGAGAAAGCTTGAGATTAAGCCAATGCATCCATGCAGGATTATACACATATAAATTCAGAGCGAAAATCCGCTCAACAATAAATTTGCCAACAGCATAATCGGCCATATACAGCGGAATCATGGTAAAAGGATTATTAACAATATGTGTTACGGCATAAACAACCGCAACATTCAAACGCAATGCCCAGGCAAAAATAATAGTTAGAAGCCAATGTATGCCTAAAAAGGGGGAAAATGCGATAAAAATGCCCACTGATGAAGCATAGGCCAATTTCTTTGGCGTACGCTCATGCAAGATCATCTTTTTCCCAAATTCGATGGCCTGTTTCATCATGATTTATCCACGCCTTTTAAATCAAACCTAAGCCCTCGCAGGAAGGTGAATGTGCTTTAGGCGATTCTTATACAAAAAAATTTACTTTTGGTATAGTATACATCAAAATCAGTAACTTTAGCTATCAAGAGGCAATTATGCTGATAAAAACGATTATTTTTAGTTTTTTGGGACTCATTGGTTTAGCAAATCTGCCTATGCATGCTTTTGGGGAAAAAAGCCTTTTTTTTGGGAGTATTTTCTTTCCAAGTACCCTTGAAATGGTTCCCAGCATCCGGGTCTACTATGCCGGACGCAAAATAGTATGCGAGACGGATGATTGTGGCAAAAAGATCACTTTCTCTATCCCTGAACATAAGCAGCGCACTTTCTTCTTTATGCTTATTACTCCCGAAATAGAATTTTGCAGCCATGAAAATACGGTGCCCTTCTTAAAACTTAAAAAGAGCGCCCCCTATAAATTTTTTGTGATGGAGCTGATCCAAGTAGAAGCTCCAAAGAAAAAAAAGAAACCTTGGTCAAATCCGTTTGAAAAAAACATGGAATATACCTGGTCAATCAGGCAGCTTGATCTTCAATTGCCAGATAGTCGAATTCCTGATGAAACAGTTATAGTCCAGTATCATCCTGATTATGTGCAAGCTCTTGAAGGGGGAAATAATATTGAGTTTCCAAAAATTATCATCAAGCCAGATATTCTCAAATTAGTCGGATCAGAAGCAAAGCTGCATGAACTTTCCAATCGCTGGTTTTTGGCGGCGCTCAATACCGATACTATCCATGAAACCGCGCCGGCAGAAATTCGTATCACCCCTCAATCCAAAACTATATTGGCAATGGCAGCATGACCCTTCGAGATGTCCTCCGGACTCCTCAGGACGAGCGGAATATTTTACTTTCTCGTTCGTATTGAGCAGTCGAACCATGAATTAGGAAAAATTATGGCACGCATAACATTAGGCATTGAGACTTCATGTGATGAAACTGCAGCAGCGGTCTATCATGAACAAAAAGGAGTACTTTCAAATGTACTCTTCTCGCAAATCTCATCGCATGTAGAATTTGGAGGAGTTCTACCGGAAGTAGCATCACGAAGACAGCTTGAAAAAATCAATACAATAATCGAAGAAACTCTTTCGGTTGCGGGAATTGAACTTAGGGATATCGATGTTATTGCAGTTACTCACAAACCTGGATTACCTGGCTCTTTGCTTGCTGGCGTTTGTTTTGCAAAAGGTTTAGCTTTTGCAAGCGGGAAAAAACTTATTGGCATTAATCATCTTGAAGGTCATGCATTTTCACCATTAATTGAACACAGAGTACCTTTTCCTCATCTTTCATTGACGGCATCAGGCGGGCACACCGCGCTTTATCTCATTGAGGATTTTGGAGTTTATACATTATTAGGCGAAACCATTGATGATGCGGCAGGTGAAGCCTTTGATAAAATCGCACGCTTTATGCACTATGAATACCCAGGCGGTCCAAAAATTGAAAGTCTTGCTAGACAAGCAAACTTTAAGGATTACTTTCATTATCCGCGACCTATGAATAAAGGTCTCACGTTCAGCTTTTCTGGGTTAAAAACCGCAGTACTTTATGATTTGATAAAAAGAAACGCATTTGATATGACCACCAAAACATTTCTTAAAAAAGAGGATGATGTACTTAAACAGCAAATCGCTAGTTCTGTTTTAGTATGCGTAAATGATATTTTTATTAATAAAATTAAACAGGCACTTGAACAATTTCCACAAGTAAAGGCCATAACATTTGCAGGTGGAGTAGCATGTAATAAGTTTATTAAACAGAGCTTTCAAGAATTTGCAAACAAACACAATATAACTTTCTTTGCCCCGTCTCCCCAATATTGCACCGATAATGGCGCCATGATAGCATTTGTGGGCAATTATAAGGCTGAACAAGGCAAATACTCAAATTTCGATCTGGATATTTTGCGTTAATTTAAGCGACTTGTGATTAAGGGTTCGAAGAACCGTTTGAGCCCGGCCCGGTCTTTTTATTAATCGCTTCTAAGAATTCACGATTAGTTTTAGATTTTTTCATCTTATCAATTAAAAATTCCATACCTTCGATGGTATTCATAGTTGCCAAGAATTTCTGCAATACCCAAACTTTATTCAAATCATCTTCAGGAAGCAAGAAGATCTTCACGGCGAGTTCCAGACATCAACAGATCAAATGATGGATAAATACGGCGATTAGAAAGTTTACGAGTCATATGCATTTCCATATTACCCGTACCTTTAAACTCTTCGTAAATCACTTCATCCATACGAGAACCGGTTTCAACAAGCGCAGAAGCAATAATAGTTAATGAACCACCTTCTTCAGTATTACGCGCAGCACCAAAGAATCGTTTTGGGCCCGTGAGCGCATTGGCATCAATACCACCGGTCAATATTTTACCCGATGCAGGAGCCATGGTGTTATATGCACGCGCTAAACGAGTAATGGAATCAAGAATAATCACTACATCTTTGCCTGCTTCAACCAAACGTTTTGATTTTTCAAGAACAATTTCTGCAACTTGAACATGCCGATCAGCCGATTCATCAAACGTAGAGCTAATTACTTCAGCCGATGAGCCGCGCACCGTGCGCTTCATATCAGCAACTTCTTCAGGCCGTTCATCAACGAGCAAGATAATAACGACTGCTTCAGGATGATTGGCGATCATCGCTTTGGCAATCTCTTTGAGCAACATCGTTTTACCCACTTTTGGTGGCGCAACAATTAACGCACGTTGACCTTTACCAACAGGGGTAAAAAGATCCATGATACGTGTTGAAATGCAATTTGGATCATATTCAAGATTAAATTTTTTATTAGGATGCAATGGTGATAATCGATCAAAATTAGGACGATCAGCCGCCAAGGCAGGATCTTCATAGTTAACTTTTGAAACTTTAAGAAGCGCAAAATATTTTTCGCCTTCTTTTGGCTTACGAATAACGCCTGCAATCGTATCGCCGGTTCTCAAGTTAAAACGGCGAATTTGCGAAGGAGAAACATAGACATCATCCGGACCAGAAACATAATCATAGTGTGCAGAACGCAAAAATCCAAATCCATCTGGCAATTTTTCTAAAACGCCTTCAACTTCAATTTCAAAATCCGGATGCGCTTCAACATACTTTAATACGTTCAATTAATGCGGTTTTATTTAATAAACTTGCGCCAACAATACCCAATCGGCGCGCATACATATTAAGATCGGCAACCGTAAGTTCTTCAAGCGGAATCGGCTGGCGAGGTTTTTGCTCACGATAGGAATTATATTCCCTTGGCTGTTGCCTTTCGGTTGAAGTTTTAGGGAAATCGGGAGTCTCTGGGCGTTGTGCAGATTCTTTTTGTTCACGTTGCTCACGCGATTGCTCTGCGCTTTCACGGGCAGGTTGCGGTTGCCGCGTATAGGTGCGCCGTTCAGTGGTACGCACATACGGGCGCGGTGAACGGGCAGGCCGCTCATCTTGGGGAGTCTGTTGCGGTGATTCCGTTGCAACTTCTGTTGCTTTAGGCTCAGCGTCAACTTCTTTAGGTGATGATGTATCTTGCTCTTGTTCTGGAGCAGGCAACTTTATTTTTGGATCTTGATCGTTCATCAAAATCTCCTTAAAACACGTAAATCGGAACAAAAAGAAATCATAAATATAAACTCCGTCTAAATTTTTTGATATTTTTGAAAATTAAAATGAGCAAGGCTAATTATTTAAAACAACAGACGATTATGCTCAAAATAGCATAAGAAAGAGCAAATCTGAATAATAATTTCTACTAGAAACATTTTATCACAGCCTGCTATTTATTTTCAAGTAATTTGCCGCAAAAGGCAAAAAAGGCTTATTTAAAAAGCTTTTTTATTTGTCTTCTCTATAGAGCATCATCATAACTGGGCTTGCTATATAAATAGAAGAATATGTACCAAATACTATTCCAACCAGCAACGCCAAGGAGAAATCTCTGAGTGCTTCCCCGCCAAAAAAGAGCATTGAGCAAACGGTCAAAGCAGTTGCAAAGCTTGTTAAAACACTGCGGCGCAAAGTCTTATTAATACTCACATTAACAATTTCATGTAAAGATGCGCCTTTCATCTTGTGCAAATTATCACGAATTCTACTGAAAATAACAATAGTATCATTTATTGAGTAACCAATTACCGCAAAAATCACGCCGATAACATTGATTGAAATTTCACGATCAAACATCAAGAAAATGCCCAAAATTGCCATAGGATCGTGAATTAAGGCAACAATAGCACCCGCCGCAAAGGCAAATGACCAAAATCGAACGGCTATATAAATCAAAATGGCAAGCAATGCAATTAATACCGCCCAGAAGAAATTCCAGCGTAAGCTTTCGCCAACTCCAGGCCCAACGGCTTCACTTTGCAAAATTGATACTGGATTATCAGGAATTTCAGCTTGGATCGCACCGCGCATACGGTCAGCAAGCCCTTTGGCATCATTAGAGAATTCGCTCACCCGAACCAAAACTTCTTCAGGAGTAGAAAACTCACGGGTAATCGGATTTTTCCAGCCATTTTTTTCTAAAATATCTTTAAGATGGCAAACACTTACCGGTTTTTCAAATTTAAGAAGAACCTGTGTTCCGCCCGTGAAATCTACACTGTAAACAAAGGTATAGCCTCTGGTTTGCCATTTATAGATGTAAACACCCAAGGAGGCAAAGAGAAACAAAGTACTAAAAATGCCACAGACCAAACGATATTTTAAAAAATTAATCATTACGCTCTCCGAATTAGCACATTTCTAAGTTGGCTGCATTCATACGATATTCTTGGTACCCAAAGAGAGAATTCTCTTCGGCTTAGATAAAAAATTAAGATACTGGAACAATTGAGATATACTTGCGACCCTTAGGTCCAAAATGAAATTTGATCAATCCCGGAGCCATTGCAAAAAGGGTATAATCTGTCCCCTTGCCAACATGCTTTCCAGGATGAAATTTGGTGCCGCGCTGTCTGACGATAATTTCGCCACCAGTCACCACTTGACCATCAAAAAGCTTTACACCTAACCGTTTACTTTGGCTATCGCGATTATTCTGCGTCGATCCACCGGTTTTACTCGTTGCCATCGCAATCCTTACAAAAGCATTAAAATTATGAATTATTACTATAAAAGACAAGATTATTATTATGGTTCTAGTATGAATATTCAGATAAAAAAGTCAATATCCAGTTTACAAAATTTAAAAAAAGGGTATTATTTTAGATAGAAATTTATTTTATCTCAGGATGTGCCGAAAAGCCCTTCCCAGAATGATTCTTGATATGGAGGTCATGTGAAATCAGTAAAAATTCTAGTAATGCTCTTATTTGGCATTATTCCTGCCATACACGCACTATCCCCCAATAAAGCCCCCTTGGCAAAAGTAGCTTCAGAGTGTGTTGCCAGCAAACCGCTTATAGAAGCTGCTCAAAAAGGGCAGATCGATAAAATTAAAAGAATGATCAATGCAGCAAATATCGATTGCGGCAACTCAAATGGAGTAACTCCGCTTATGTTTGCTACCTATCATGGCCACACCCCGATAGTCTTGTTTCTTATTGGTAAACGGGCAAACATCAACCTCGTCACGAACAATAACCAAGATTTTAACCTAGGAAAACTATTATCAAATAGGAATAAAGGCTCGACGGCACTTATGCTGGCTGCTTATGCGGGAAAACTTGAGATTGTTGTAGCTTTGCTCAAGGCTGGGGCAAAAGTTAATGCCCAGGATAGTGACGGGCAAACGGCCCTGATGTATGCAATTTTAGGCGATCCAAATTGGCCCAATCGCCCTCTCGCAGAAAATCGTAAAAAGATAATTGCGGCATTGCTCGAATTTGGTGCTGATACAAGTTTAGCTGATACTAATGGCCTTGATGCGGCATATTATTATTCCCATGTTGCAGGCCTCGTTCCCACATTTGATGACCGTTATGAGAAAGACCATGAATTGGCTAATCAAGATCCGCTGTATCGTGGAATGCAAAGTTAAAAAGAAATTTTTTCCGCAATCTTTTTCATAAGAGCATAATGTTCGATCGCGCGATAAGCCACATCTTCTGCAATTTCATTATCATATGTATGCACAGAAAGATTTCGATCATCTGTCATTTCAAGCGCTTCTGCTAATTCTTTAGCTCTAGCAATTTCTGAACCCGGGCTTCTTGAAAAACTTTTTTTGGGGAATTGAGTAAAATTCCAAATTTATACTCAAGTAAGTCTTTTAAATTTTTCCAAAGCAAATCAAAACTCAATTCAAATCTCTTGATTATCGAATCCCTATAGGCAACTATTTATTCCATAGACACAGCAGATTGTTTTTTAGTGTTTTGCAAAAGATCAATACTGCTATGAAACTGTTTTAAAGATTTTTCTAAATCTTCTCGCCTCTCCATCATTCTTTCCATACAATTCCCTCATTGAGAACAGAGGCCCTTAACTTTTCTGGCACTCTATTGAGATCAACAATATCTATTTTATGTAGAATATTTACTGCTTCCAAGACATTATACGCTTGCGCCAACTCAGAAAGATCAAATTTCCTTCCCATATCAAGTGCAAGATCAACATCGGAAACATCTTTATAAATACCTTTAGCTCGTGACCCGAATAGGTATATTTTTACGCCCGGCAACAATGCACTTAACATGCGAATTATTAAATCTTTTTGTTTAATACCGCCCGAAATATCTTTCATTTAGTTATATCCTTCCAATTTCTGCCGGTTCTAATATTCACTTCCAATGGCACATTCCATTTCACAACATTCTCAAGAACATTTTTTACCAGAGATTCAGTCGCCGTAACTTCATCTTTTGGAACTGAAATGATAAGTTCGTCATGAATTTGCAAAAGAATTTTGCCGCTCAAATGTTCCTTTTTGAGTGCTTGTTCCAGCTGAATCATGCCCAACTTCATAATTTCTGCTGCCGTGCCTTGTGAAACGGTATTGATCGCTACCCGACGCGCTTCTTCATAAAGGGCACGATTTTTTTCATGAATGGCAGGAACATATCGGCGGCGCCCCCAATGAGTGGTAACATAGCCATGATGCTTGGTATCAATAATCAACCTGCTCCATCCACGCAGAAACGCCCTGATATTGCGCAAAATATTTTTCAATATAATGCTTTGCATCTTTAAATGGAATCCTAAGATCTTGCGCAAGCCCGTAGGGAGTCATGCCATAGAGCACACTGAAGTTGATACGTTTTCCAATCTGACGTTGCTCTGAGGTAACTTTATCAAGAGGCACATCGAATAAACGGGCTGCTGTTTCATTATGAATATCATGACCACTTAAAAATGCATCGATAAGATTTTTATCTTGCGATAAATAGGCAAGCACCCGCAACTCAATTTGCGAATAATCGGCGGATAAAAATACATCGCCTTCTTGCGGAATAAATGCCGCGCGAATTTCGATGCCATATCCACCTGAATCAGCAGGAATATTTTGCAAATTCGGCTCAGAACTTGAAAGCCTGCCGGTCGCAACTTGCGTTTGGCTAAACGTCGTATGAATGCGATTGGTATGCGGATTAATATACTCAGGCAAAGCATCAATATAGGTTGATTTTAATTTTGACAGTTCGCGATATTTCATAATCAAACGCGGAACCGGATGCATCGCGCTCAACGTTTCTAACACTTCTTGATCAGTGGAATAGCCGGTTCCTTTGGCGCTCTTTTTTTGAGTCGGCAAAAGAAGTTTTACAAACAGCAGCTGCTCAACTTGCCGTGGGGAATTTAGATTGAGATCTGCCATATCCATGCCAACTAATTCGCCAATTTCGCGCTCAATATCAAGCAAGCTCTTTATCAACCTTTTTACCTAAATCTGCAAGCAATCGCGTATCAGACGGATGCCTTCAACTTCCATATCATAAAGAACATTGCGTAAGCGGATATTCGATTTTTTCATAAAGTTCCAAGAGCTTTTCATTCTTAAGTTCTTTTTCTAAGCAGTTGCTTTAACCTAAAGGTTTGATGCGCATCAGCGGCAGCATACCGCGTTGCTAGATCAAGTGGCACATATGAAAAATCTTTATATTTATTATCTTTGACTACTTCTTGGAAGCTCAGCATCGGCTCACCAAAATAATGCTCAGAAAGATATTTGAGCCCAATGCGCTGCCAATCTTTAGTAATCAAATTTGCGGCCAGCAAGCGTATCAAAAATAAGCCTTTTACCTCAAGGCCAATTCCATGCAACGCTTCAAGATCAAATTTAGCGCTATGGAAAATCTTTTTGATACTTTCATCTTCAAAAATCGGGCGTAGCTTTTCAACCACATAATCTTGCGAAAGTTGCTGCATATTTTTATGGCCGAAGGGCAAATAATAAGCAGTGCCTTCTTGCACGCACAGTGAAATTCCAACACAGGTATTGCGAATCAGCGGATTCATGCCATTGGTTTCTGTATCTATTGCAACCAGCTTTTTCTGTTTAATTAATCCGCACAAATTATCCAAGTTGATCGGTGCTCACAATAGTAATAAATTCATAATCAACCATTTTTTCAGCAACCGAGGGCTTGATCCCTTTTTCAACCTGCTCCATTGCATCAATATCTTTAAGCAATGTTTTAAAATCAAGCTCTGTAAAGAGAGGCCGCGCATTAACCCAATTATGTTCATCAAATGCAGATCTTGAGTGGTAAGCCCCGATGGATGATATTGCAATAAAAATAATTGATAACTCAAAAATGCATTATCTTTATTTGCAAGTAATGCATTACGCATGCGATCTTTAGAAACTTTATCAAGATTTTCATAGAGATCTTCCAGAGATGAAAATTGATGCACAAGTTCTAATGCCCCTTTATCCCCAATTCCTTTAACGCCGGGAATATTATCCGAAGTATCCCCTAAAATCGCAAAATAAAATGGGCAGTTTTGCAATCGGCAAACCCATTTTTTCTTCAAACGCTTTTTGATTAAGGATACTATCTTTCCATGGATCAAAAATAACTAACCGATCATCATCAATTGCTTGCCCCATATCCTTATCTGAAGTAATCAGCACCACGGTATTGCCCAAGGCTTTTTTGCTCTTGCGCAATAGAATACATAATATCATCTGCCTCGATGCCTTGCTGAGCCACTTGCTTCATGCCAATCAGCATCAGCAAATTCCACAATATATTTTTTTTGTTCAAATATATCGCTGGGCGGCGCTTGACGCGTTGCCTTATAATTCTCATACATTTCATGGCGGGTGGTTTTGCCCTTGCTATCCCAAACAATGGCAATATGCTGCGGGCGGAACGTATCGATTAATTTTCTGATCATGCGTGCAAAACTATAAACTGCTTGTACCGGTATTCCTTTGGCCGTATGCAAGGGACGCACGCCATAATATGCCCGATATAAAAATGATGAGCCATCGATGAGAAATACAGTTTTTTTAGGATCAAAATTCATGGCGTTCACCTTACTTGTTGCTTCTACTGGGCCGTTTAAGCGTGGCCCACTTATCAAGAGCTTCTGGAATGGAGATGAAATTTTTCTTTTCTTTAAATGCAGGCTGAGGCAAAACTATACCATCTACCTTTAAAACAGAATAGAGGTGAAGCTTATTTAATTTAATCATTTCATCTTTAAGCGCATCATTCGAAGCGCCCGGATATTTCTCAAGCTGTGCATCTGGCAATAGAACCGTTTTCGAAAGAATAGCCGGTCCTGAAGTATAAATAAATTTCCACGAGCCGTACTGCATATGAATTCCAATGGGCCGATCTTCCTCATTGCATTCAAGAACCAACCCGGATTCTGTTTGACATTCGGTACAACTAAAAAATTCTCGCCATACTCCATGCTTGGAAACATTTTCTATTATTCGCTTTACCGCTGAATGCCATTCAGTATCTCGAGAAGATTTACTTTGAAGCGTTGCAACTTGATCTTCATGCATAGCAAAGTTAGCACCAGAAGAAAAAATCATACACAGTACTAGTAATGTTCTCATTATTAACCTCGATATTTTTAGTCTTTATTATAAGAAAAGGTATACTCTATTGAGCTTATACAAAAAAAAACTCCGCGCTAGTTTCTAATCGATCAATCAGGGTGCCCACATATGCTCTATATCCATGTTAAACTGCTCAATGGGTTTGCCCAACCCTTAACATATACCGTTCCACCTGAACACCAAAAAAATCTTATAGGATCGATCGTCAAAGTTCCTCTAAAAGATAGGTTTGTTTCAGCCTACGTGTTTGCCCAATCGGATCAATTATCGCCGATACCCAGATTTACCCTCAAGGCAATGGCAGGAGTTGAGCCTTTCCCCCAGGACCTGACCTATACACAATTTATTAGCCAACTGAGCGAGTATTATCAAGTAGATTCCTTGCATTTTATTAAACGGATCCGCCAATTCGTAAATCAAGCAGTACCTGAAGCAATCATACAGCACACCTCAGCTGAAATTTTTGCACGGCAGGTTTCATTGACCGAAGAACAAAAGCATATCGTTGATGCCTTGAGCCCCGCCATTGGAGCCCAAACTTTTAGCCCGGCATTATTGCATGGGGTCACCGGATCAGGAAAAACTGAAGTGTATAAGCAACTCATACAAAAAACGATTGCTCAGCAAAAAACGGCGATGTTGCTTTTGCCAGAAGTAAGCCTCGCGCTGCGATTTGAACAGATTTTAAAGCTACAACTGCCATCCGATATTACCGTCATTGGATTCCATTCAGGAACGCGCATTAAAGAAAAAAGATTGCTCTGGCAATCATTGCTCGAACAAAAGCCAACGCTCATTATTGGTGTACATATTCCAATTTTGCTTCCGATTGCCAATTTAGGATTGATCATAATTGATGAAGAGCATGAAGTTGGGTACCAAGAAAAAAAGCATCCAAAAGTAAATACCAAAGAAGCTGCATTGATGCGCGCACAGCATCGCAAAGATTCCTATTTTACTCGGGTCAGCAACCCCATCAATTCAATCACTCTATACTGCACAAACTAAAAAATGGCCATTTTTTAATCTGTGCAAAGCGATTTGCCGGCACTTTTCCAAGCATAAAAACAGTTTTGCTCACCAATAAAGAGCAGCGTAAGCATTTCTGGATCACCCAAGAGTTGCAAGCGCAATTGCAGATCGATTAGCAAAAAAAGAGCAATTATAATTTTTATTAATCGGCGCGGATATAGTTTTTTTGTGCAATGCAAAGCATGCAGTTTTATTTTTGAATGCTCAAATTGCAGCGTGAGCCTCACCTTGCACAATAATAATGAACTCGCGTGCCATTATTGTGGAAAATCAGAGCAACTGCCAATCGCATGCCCATCATGCAAGAAAGATGAACTTCTCAAAAAAGGAATTGGCACCCAGCAAGTGGTTACTATTCTTGAAGAGCTGTTTCCGCACGCTTGTATCGGGCGAGCCGATATGGATGTGAGCAGCAAAAAGAAATTGTGGCAACAAACCATACAGGCATTTGAAAATGGCACGATCGACATTTTAGTCGGCACCCAAACGATTACCAAAGGATTTCATTTTCCCAATGTTACGCTTGTTGGCATTCTTTGGGCGGATCTTAATTTGCATTTCCCTGTGTATAATGCCGCTGAAACATCGCTGCAACAACTGATTCAAGTTGCAGGCAGAGCAGGAAGAGCGCGCGAGGGCAGCCAAGTGATTGTACAAACGATGATGCACCATCCGATTTTTAATTATCTCAATGAAACTGATTATATGAAATTTTATGAGTATGAAATTCAAAACCGCACCGCAGTGGGTTATCCGCCAGTCATCCGCCTGGTTGAAATTGAATTAAAAAATACTCAAGAAAATCAGATCGAAGATGAATCTCTGGCACTCGTGGAACTCATGATGAAAATAGTTGAAGAAAATAAATGGGATATTACCGTTTTAGGCCCAGCAAAACCGCCGGTGGCCAAAATAAAAAATACTCATTCTCGTAAAATTTATTTAAAGGGCAGATTAATGAGCCAATTTATTCAACTCTATAAAACGATTGATAAATCTCAGTTTAAAAGCCATATTTTTTTTACACCAAATCCTAACAACAATTAACAACCTGATTTTTTATATGCCGCTTGCATGGCAATGCCCAATGGCAGTGGCTTGGTATCGCATCGAATACACTCACCGTATATTTTGCCTTTAAATTGCTCATCCAGACCATAAAAATAGTTAGTCTGTTTATTTTTGATGAGCGCATATTTGCCATCATAGGTGGTCACTAAAACGATATGCCCATCATTAACATTGATTTTAGATAAATCTGTTTCATATGCTGAAAATTTTTCAAAATCTCTCTTAAGTACATAGAATGCATTTGTAAGTGTGAGCGCAACGAGCTTATACCCTTTTTTTTCCGCAATCCGATTAAGCGCACCAACTGATTGCCCAAAATTATTATTATCTTTTGAATAAGGAGCATAGAGATCATACCAAACCGGTATAGTCGGATTATATTCAACAATAATCAAGCGCGGCCGTATCTTTTTGAGACTTTCAAAAATATGATAATCATTGCCATCGATATCAATAGAAAGTAAATCAATAGTCCCTGTAATACCATGCTTTTTCAAGATTGATTCTAAGCAATCTTCCTGAGTAATTCCTACCCAGGCATTAATTGCTAAACAATTGTAAGAAGCAGTATTGCGCTCAAGCTCTTTAAATCTTTCAGGGTCCCCTTCAATCAAAATTCCCTGCCACGAAGGATCTTTGCTCCATAATGCAGCAGTGTTGGAAAAATGGAACCCATCCCAGGCTCCAAATTCCACCGCTATTTTTGACTTTGTCCCCATAATTTCAAAGATTTTTTGAATTATGCCATCTTCACCAAATTGGGAATGCTGGTTGTAACCATGATCAATAAGCCGCGGCCGGCAATATAAAGGGCAAAAGATTGCCTGAAGGGTCAATAATAGGACTAGTCCATATTTCATAGGCAGTTTCATTCAAAATTCATACCTCGATCTATTTTATAAATAACTCAAAAATACATGAAAAACATACTAGATTTATCAACAAGTTGGAAATTCCCTAAGAATCGCTTGACATTAAGTTATTTTTCATTTATATTTGTTACAAATAGAATTATTTATAATTTATGGGAAAAAATATATGAACTATGCAAAATTAATAATTGTTTTTACAGCAAACCTTTTCGTTGCCAATCTCTATCCTATGGAAAAGTGGGATAAAACACCTCCCACAATACCCCCGAGAACACAGTCGCCCGAAAAACAGAAATATATAAGATCGCTTCCGCCCGTTCCAGAAAGAGTCGATTCCCTATTGCCAGAAATAGCTCCGGCTGCCAAAAGAAATCTATCCTCTGAAGCCTTTCTGTCTCAAATGCCTTTAAGATTGGAGAAATTACATCTGCAAGAAGAGCCAAATGAATCCTCTTCAGTATCAAATCCCCATCTAGAACATCTACGCTCAGTTCTTGAATTACATAAATCAACAGAACCAGAAATCCAAGCTGTCACATCAAAGTCAGCTGTAAGTGAAACGGCACCTCTAAGAAAGAATAAATTTCCATTACAAAAAGAATCCAGCATTTCAGTCAAAGAATCAACTCATTTAGAAGCTGAGATACAAAATCCCCATCTAAAACATCTCCATTCTGTTCTTGCAACAGCCAATCTTGCAACAGCATCAAACAAATCAAAAAAAACAGAAATCCGGAATATCAAAGATATTGTATTTCTTGGGAATTGGTATAACAATACTTCCAAGATAATAAATGTACAAAAAACTGCTTTAAAACATGATAATAATGAAATTACATTTCTAACCAAAGAAAAAATTAAAACAATCTACCCGGGACTTCCCGTTAAGCTCGAAGATCCAAAAATTTTTGATCCTTCGGATGAAATTGATGGCTTATCTCATTCAGTCTATAATATTCATGAAGATAAGTTCCCTTGGGGTATAATTGCATGGCTAACTTATGATAATTCGACTAATTTATTAAAAGCTCGTTTATATACAGAGGATCAAGATTTTAAAGATAAACCATTTTCAGAAGATAGTAAGTCAATAAAAAAGATTTCAGATAAAAACTTATATGTTTTAATTAATTTCAAAGATAAATGGAAAGAGTCTCAAATAAAACTAAGCGACAAGCCAATCCTTGAAACTGTCAGTCAAAAGGTAAATCCAGGCAAAAAGGGAATGTATAAATATTTTTATATTCCTGGTCTTTTTAAATATTAGTTCTCAAAATTTTGTTTGCTTGCCATAAAATAGAAGTTCATTTAGGTTATTCCAAAAAGGGATAATCTCAATGAACTACTTATATTTATTAGTCTTATTAATAATTAATTTTACCTGTATTGCAAAAAAAACCTATCACTGCGCGATCACCCATAAAGTAGAAGCTTGGCGCCGTTTGGGCGACAATATCATTACCGTTTGCAAAACTCAGTATTTTGCTGAACATTGTGGATTAAAAATTATCTATAAGCAGTTTACTTATGCCGACCAATTCAAGTTTTCTGAGACTGGAACTTTCTTGACTGATGAGCTGCAGAAGCAGTACTCAAAAATTGTACCAGTAAATAGAATGCAAGATATTGAAGAAGCCCTCAAATCTGGGGAATCCATTTTATTTGAAGTACATTTTTTGAGCGAAACGCCATGGCTCTATGCTTATAGCCGGCAAAATCAAGAGTTCGAGAATACTATCAAAAAATTATTTACACCAATCATTAAAATTGATCCACTACCAAAACCTCAAAGCGTCGTTACAGTTGCTTTGCATGTTCGCAAGGGTGGTGGCTTTGATATGCCACTAGCATCGCAGCAGGAATATACAATTGATGAGCCTATCACTGGAATTTATCTCAAAAAAAATATGCCACTTAATTCCAATACTGATGTCTGGCCAATCAAATGGCCAGCGGGTTTTAAATATATTGAAGCGGTAAAAAATTTTATTGCAAAAAAAACACGCTTTTCAGATTATGTTTGGCCAATAAAATTTCCCCCGGATCAATATTATATTGATCATCTAAAATATTTAAGTGATTTTCTTTGCGATAAGCAATTATTAGTCTATCTATTTACCGATGATCCTAATCCTACTGATATCGTAAACCGATATAGCAAGGCTCTTGAAGATTGTCCTCGCATAATATTTTCTTATCGAGAAACAGGGAACCATCATACCAAAAATGTGATCCAAGATCTTTTTGCACTAACGCAATGCGATTGTTTGATTAGTGCAAGTTCATCATTTGCTCATGTTGCTGAATTATTGGGAAATCATTCAATTCTGATTATGCCAACCCATGCGATTACGTTACCGGATAAAATAATAATGAATAAGGTTGCTGTCTTTGGTGTAAATAATGCAAGTGATTCAAGCAAGAGGACGTTGCATCATTCTGAATTATCATACAAGATTAAATGAGAACTCAATCTTTTATGTAAGAATTCATTATCACATGAAACAACAATGAATATTTAAAGTTCCATTTTAAATAATTTAAATTCTCTTTTAATCTCTTGGAACTCTTTATGCAGCAGATCCATTTCTTCTTGCTGCATTGCCAATTGCAATTGCTGATCTTCCAACATTTTCTGATGCACTTGAAGTTGTTGAATTTGGGCTGCTGCTAGTGTATCTTCTCTGATATATGCAAGACCACTGTCGGTCTTTCCTATTAATTCAGGCCAAACTTCACAAACCTGTTCTTTTATTAACCCGAGTTCAGTAGTTGAATCAGTTCTCTTTTTACTTCTAAAAGTCGATAATTCGAGTGATAAAAGTTTTTCCGATGTATTCCTCTTAATACTTTCATCATCAAATATATCCGCATCCTCTTCGGCCGAGAAAGGAATCGATAAAAAACAATTAGGGCATTCCCCGTAAATCAATTGCCCGAGTGGTGTAATTTGGACAAAAGGAAATGGGAGCACATTAAAAATATCAGTCATGCCATAAAAATAAGCCCCTTTGTTAACTACGGCATTGCCAATTGCTATAACACCTGGAGGAACGGGTATCACCGTACCTATGCCTATTGCAAAATCTCCCTGAGTGGTTACTTCCGCCCCAATTGCAATACACCTAACGCCTAATGCCGTAGACCCTTCACCCACCGCAACACCATTAACAATAGCTTTTGCACCAGAACCGATAGCTATTGAACCCTCACCAGCTGCGTTTGAAGGAGAACCGATTGCTATGCAATTATCGCCAGGCACAATCGCAGCTGCACCTATACCAATGCACGATTTTCCCGTGCTATTAGCTGCTTCACCAATTGCTATGTCACTCACACCTTTTGATTGGCTTCCAGATCCTATTGCAATCGAGCCCACACCAATTGCCATTGCTCCTTGCTTTGGAAGCGGTCCCCCTCCAATCGCAATTGCTGAGTTTGTGACAGGACAAGATGCATTTGCTCCGATTGCGACGTTACAAGCAACCGCATTTCCGAAAACATTTGCAAGATAGCCGATAGCAACATTTTTACCAGTAGGCGCTCCGCCTGTACTAGCTACGTAACCAATCGCAGTGTCAAATATTGTACCTGCAGAACAACTTGCTCCTATTCCAACACATCCGTAAGTTGCGAAAGACAAGCTTCCAACAGCAACGCCATAATTGAAAGCACTCTTGGAAATATAACCTACACTAACATTATAATCTCCTACTGATAGCGCGGTAAAGCCTGCGAGTGTATTATATATACCTAGAGTTTGACAATTATAACCTATACCAGTATTGCCAATACCGGGTTCAAATGCTGAAAGTGCATAGCTGCCAACGGCTGTATTATAACTTCCCAAATTTTCACCAAGAGCTCCAAAGCCACATGCAGTATTATCATAAAGAGGAGTATAGGAAGGAAGATCAATGAGACCAAAAAAGACAGAATTGTCAGCAATCATGGCATTCATGCCTACTGCAGTATTACGCGCTCCATAAACTGTTGATCCCAGCGCATTAGTTCCTAGAGCAGTATTATAATACCCGAGCACATTATATTCCATTGCACTATTGCCAACTGCAGTATTATAAAATACCAGATTATATTCTAAGGCTGATCCACCTACGGCTGTATTATAGAAACCAACTAAATTATATGCTAATGCATCAGATCCAATGGCAGTATTATAACTTCCACCTATATTATAAGTCAGTGATCCAGTACCAACCGCTGTATTAAAATATCCAATGGTATTAAAGCCCAGTGCATCTGCGCCTATTGCGGTATTCCAAAATGATTGGTTATATTGTAATGCAGATGTTCCCACCGCCGTATTCCAATAACCGATAGTATTATATTGAAAAGCATGGCTACCGACTGCGGTATTAAATGCTCCATCTAAATTATATTGCATTGCTTCAAAACCAACTGCGGTATTTTCATACCCATGCGTATTGCGCTCTAAGGCTGAAGTTCCGACCGCAGTAATAGCCGATTCTTGATTATCATGCAATGCATTAAACCCTATTGCCACACAATCATCAACATCAGTTGCATCGTGAAGTGCTTGCGATCCCCATACCGTATTATGATTGCTTCCTGCTAACGTAACCGCTGCTTGTGCACCGCCAATAGTATTATCAGTTCCGGTGCGATCATTTTGAAGTGCTTGGCAGCCAAATGCAGAATTTCTTACTCCAATTTGATTATTCTGCATGGCGCTCTCACCAACGGCTGTATTTGAAGTACCATTAGCAACCGGGTTAGTATTATCACCAACTGAAAGATTACAGTTTGCTTTGCTCGTTGCTACAACGGTGCTTCCATTAATCGTTATATAATAGGTGGTATTAATGGGGCCTTCTACATTAAGCGGACCATACACATCCAAATATTCATTGATCGTTGCTCCTTGATTTACTTGCAACCATCCCTCAAGCGTGGTATTTCCGCACACATAGAGATTTTTGCCAATCCCAACGCCGCCATCAACTACTAATGCTCCATCGGTACACGAATCGGAATTAGTACTATTAATCACATGCAGTTGACCACAGACATTCAGATCACCCGCAATGCCAACACCGCCACCAACAGTCAGTGCGCCGTCGGTGCAATCAGTGCTTTGCGTGGTATTGGTTATTGCGACTTGCCCGCAGATATTCGCATTTTTACCGATGCCAATACCTCCACCAACTATAAGCGCACCTGAATCACAATTTGAGCTTTGCGTAGTATTAGTAATGGTAACTGGCCCTTGTGATGTTATCGATCCACACACATTTAAATTTCCACGAATTCCCACGCCGCCATCAACTACCAATGCACCATTAGTACAATTGGTACTATTCGTGGTATTTAAAATATGTTCAGTTCCACCGACATTCAGATTCCCTTGAATTCCCACGCCCCCATTAACCACTAAGGCTCCGGTAAATGTATCAACGCTATCGGTATTATTGGTTATCTCAACTTGGCCGGTAAAATTAGTGGTACCGCGAACCGTTTGGCCTATTGCAATAGCAGCCGCAGTTGTCGCACACACAGAGTTCACGGCTGCGCATGCTGGTTGCGTGATGCATGATGATCCGATACTGGTGCTCATTGTTGTAATTGGGCAAGCACGCGTTTCTAGTTTGGTCGGCGCTTGCATGATATCTTTTTTTAATTTTCCCACATACAGCTTGAGCGATTCTGCTTGCGCGGGATCTTTTTTTTCTGCAATCATGCAAGCATCATCCAGTTCACGCAGCGCTTCTTGAATAATATGCTGATCAATCAAATTGTTATTATTATCAGCTTCTTTCATAAGTTGAGAGAATGCGGGCATAGCGCTGAGCATTTTTTTATCAATTTTATCTTTTACAATATGCAAACGCTTGGCAACTTTACGCGGAATCTCAACATGCAAAATTTCTACTGAAGCAGATTCATTGCATACGAGTGATAAGGCAAACGCAAGAATTATAAATAGTGCATGGATTATATTAGTCTTCATCACTGTAACCTTCTTAATTTTTCTAAAACTTTTTCATACTAAACTAATAAAAAAAAAATTTATAAGTCAATGAACCTTACTTTTTTGTATTCTTGCATTTTGATTTGTTTTTCAGTAATGATTCTAAATAAAGATTCATTCTAGTGGAAAGGAGTTCTGTGAAGATAATTAAGTGGTACTTATATCTTATATTTTTTTTATTGCTAGGGATGACCGATGCGCAATCCCTTGTCAATCCTTCTTTAGTAACTCGCCAATGCCCCGGAGGCGTATGCTCCTCCTGTTCGTCGGGATTTTGCCCTTCGAACTTTATATGCCCATCGAGCTCTTCCAGCAGCAGTACTGCCACAGGAGGCTGTGCCAATTGCACAACATTCTGCTGTATTAATGCGCAAAACCTTACGGTAAACAACACCCTCACGGTCGCTTGTGAAAATATTTCCGGCAATTTAACCGTTGGAGGAAGCGTTCTGATCGGTGGCGCTTTAATTGTTGAAGGAAATAGCGATTTAAAAGGGGATGTGTGCGCTGAACAAAATTTATCGGTCGGTGATAATGCAACGATTGGCGGCAATGAGACCATCGCCGGAAGTTTAAACGTAAATAATGGGGCAATTATTAGTGGTCCATTAGTAATTAACGGTAATGAAACCGTTAATGGTTCAATCACCGTAACTAATAATGAACAAATCAATGGCACATTAACGGTTGGCGCGAGCGGCACCATCGGCGGATTACTAACAGCCCTGGGCGGACTATCAGTTTTTAATGGTGAAACCATAAACAATGGTGGATTAGTTATTTTAAGCGGCGGTGCAAATATCACGGGCGATGTTACTATCAGTGGCGATCAAACATTAGATAATTTAGAAGTACTTGGCAGTCTCACCGTTGACGGAAACTCTTTTTTCAATGGTTGTAACACCACCATTAACGGCACCTTGACTACCGATGGCCCGGTAACTATGAATAAGGGATTAACAATTGCATCCGGCAATGAAGTGATTAGCACAGGAAATTTAACGCTCACTGCGGGAAATTTAACCGTTGGTGGCCAATCAATATTTAATGGGCCGGTAACCACAAACAACGGCGCCACCATAAATAACGGGTTAACCGTATTCGGCGGAGAAACAATCGCAACGGGTAATCTCACTATCGCAACGTGCGGGAATGCAACCATTGGCGGCACCTTAAGCGTTACTAATCAGATCGTGAGCCCTTCAGCAGGAACGCTCAGCGATCTTCTTTTGACCGATAGCCTTAATAGCACGAGTCCATCAACCGGAACACTTATAGTTAAAGGAGGCGTTGGAATTGCGCAAGATTTATGGATAGGCGGTAGTGAATTCTTCCAAGAAGTAGCAAATGAAGCGGGAACACCAACCGCATTCAACTATTATGAAGAAATGTGTTTTCCAATGTCATTTACCTATGGGGCATCAACAACAACGATAAGCATTCAAGTGGTGCGTATCGGCAATTTGGTAAATCTCTTAATTCCAACCATGTTCTTTGGCGCGTCAGCAGCTCCAAGCACCATTAAATCAACCACTGTAATGCCGACTCGATTTGCTCCGGGCTGCATTGTGCGCGGCGCAGCATCAACGGTTGTAAACACAGCAAGCCAATTGGGAGAATTCGAGGTGGATCCATCGGGGACCATCATTATCGGCCTTCCAGGCGCTGCACTCGGACCGCAGCCATTTACCTCAACTACAACAGTGCAGGCAGATATTAATACGATCACCTATAATAGATTAAGCTGTGGTTGCCCGACAACCTAAATTAAAAAGGAAAGGGATTCTTTGTGAAGATTCTTACCAGATTTATTATTCCTCTCCTGTTGTGCTCATGCATTTACTCGGATACGCATGCCAAAAGTAAAAAAACAAAACAGGAAAATACCTCGAAAGCAAATCAACCAACCAAACAATCGACTATTCCACCTTCCTGCGGGCCATGCACGAGTTTAATCTGTTCAGGCTCCTCGGGAGCAACGGGAATATCGGGATGCACAGGACCCAATTGTAGTGGCTGCACTGGGGGCAGCTTGGCCACCTTTTGCTGTTTGAGTGCAACCACAACTATTAACGTGGTTGGCCAAACAACCATTGCCCAAAAAAATGTAATTGGTAATGTAGCAGTGGGGCTCTCTGGTGATATTAAGGATGATTTAACCGTTTCTGAAACTACTGATTTACAAGGCAACGTTTGTATGGAAGGCAACTTAAATGTTGGCCAAAATCTCTCAGTTGCTGGGCTTGCGGTAGTTCTTGGAAGTTTACAAGTAGGCAATGGCGCAACGGTTAGCGGCAATCTACAAGAAAACGGCAATGTTACCGTAAATGGTTCGCTTCTTGCAACCGGCAATAAGCAAATGACCGGTACACTTTCTGTTGGCGGCAATGCAACATTTAGTGGTTTGCTCACCGCAAGTGGAGGATTATCAGTATACAACGGAGAAATTATTAACAGTGGTGGATTAACCATCGTATGTTCAGGAGCGAGCGGTGCCACAGGAGCCACGGGAATCTCGGGCATCAGTGGATGCAGCGGCGCTCAGATTAATGGCGATATTTGCATCACCGGTGATGAGATTATTAATGGTGATCTTTTTATTAGTGATTCTTTAACTATTGATGAGCTTGCTACATTTAATGGCAATGTAACCATTGGCACGAGCGGCCCGACCGGAAGTAATAGCGCCTTAATCACCAATAGCAGCGTTATTATGAACGATGGGCTAACTATTGCCGGAGGAGATGAAATAATCAATGCTGGCAGTTTAACAATTGCTAGTGGAACACTTATGGTTGGCGGAGCATCAACATTCCTTCAACCAATTACCACAAATGATGGAGTAATTATCCAAGGAGGGTTAACGGTCAATGGTGGCCAGAATATAAATTTGGGCAATCTCGATGTGACTATTGGCAGTGCATTTATTAGTGGCGGATTAACCGTGAATGGTTCAATTTCCAGCTCAACCGGGATCTCTTCATTTGATTCATTAACACTCACCGATACATTAAACAGCCTTTGCCCAAGCGGACCAGCAGCAACGTTAGTAGTAGATGGCGGAGTAGGAGTTGCCAAAGATCTTTGGCTCGGCGGCGCAGAATATTTTGCGCAAGTTGCTACGCAAGGAGGAACACCAACTGCCCTTGATTATTATGAAGAAAGTTGCTTTTCTTCCGCATTTATTTGGGGAGGACAAACAGTAAACCCAGCAACAAGCGTACAGGTCAAGATAGTTCGTGTAGGAGATATCGTGAATCTTCTTATTCCTGCATTTATTATTAGCAATCCGGGAACTCATATAGACGTAGTCAGCTCCGCAAGCCCACTACCCGCGCGCTTTAGACCCTTCACAACTATCCGTGGAGCAGCAGCCACCATCGTGAGCAATGCTCCAACCAGTGCGACGACTAGTATGGTTACCGGTGCATTGGGCGAATTTGATGTTGCGCCTTCTGGGACTATCACATTTGGTTTGCCGGGATTAAATAATGCCATCGGCCCACAAACTATCAGTTCCGTTAATTACGTTGCAGTTGATTATAATACCATAACGTATCAATTAGGCGGATGCAGCACTACGTGCAAAATGCCTTGCACATAATGCTATCGAATTGAAAACTTTCCTGGGGCACACGTACATTCTTGTGCCCTATTTTTTTTTAAAGAACCTGAGTAAACTTCACTTTAAAAATTAAGGGAGTTAGTTTATGAAAAAAAATGTATTAATCCTTTGTTTTACACTACTACTTTTTTGCAAATTACCTGCAGATTTTTTTGAAAATCTTCTCATACCGCAAGAACAAGTGCCCAATACAATCTACTATCAACTGCTCCCTGCAGCAGACGATAAAAATCCAGGTATCAGCTTTATCAAAAGTAGAGAATCTAAAACAATGTCATTAGAAGATGAATACTTAGAAATGCTCGATACTGCATTTACCGCAACTAAATTTATTGAAACCGGTACTTACGATGGGGGCACTACCGCAAAAGCTGCCTATCATTGGAATGTTGAAACTATCGAACTTAGCAAGGAACTTGCAGCAAAAGCAAAAAAACGTTTTGCTAAAAATAAGGAGATCAAAGTGCATCACGGAGATTCAATAAAGATCCTGCCAACTATTTTAAAATCAATTAATGATAAGCCCATCATTTTTCTCGATGCTCATTTTAGCATGCATGATACTGCCAAGGGTTCAGAGAATACACCGATACTAACTGAATTGGATAAAATTAAGCACAGTAAAATTACCGATGCAATTCTTATTATTGATGATATTCGAATGTTTGATACCCATCTCACATCCATGAAAGATACTTTTGCCCAAGGATATCCAACCCTTAATCAGGTTGTTGAAAAAATTCTTACGATTAATGATACCTATCAATGTGCCATAGTTTACGATACGCTCATTGCTTTTACTGCGGATGAACAAATTTGCGTATCTCCGGTGGTTAAAGCAGTAACCATGAGCAGGCTATATGATGGGCAAAATTATTTGATTGACGATATTATCTTAGCAGAACTGTGTATTGCGCATGCAAAAGATAAAGAAAAAGAAGCACTTGCAGATCTCGCTGAGCATTGGATTGAAGCCTGGAGCCAGAATGCTGGATTATCTCGGCATTATGCACTATGGATGGGATTATTAATGCTTGAACATGAAGATTATACTAAAGCAAAAATACATCTTTTAGAAGCGAAAAAGCGGGGACTGAAAGATTGGCGGATCGATTGGTATATCGCGATGGCTGAAGCGCAGTGTTTTTTTGATATACGATAATTATTTTTCAAGGTGAAAAAACCACCGTTCGCTTCCCAGCCCTCGCGTATTCCGTTCGTGCTGACCTCTCGACTCACTATGTTCGCTCGAGACGAACGGGAGAGTCGGATATAAAAAAGTATTTGCGATAATGGGCAAGCTCTTTAATTGAGCCCCGCACATCTTCTAGTGCCCGATGATTATCGGGTTTTTCAAATTTAAGAAACTGGCTTTTAGGGTACCAGCGCTGGGCAAGCTCCTTAATGGAACTCACATCAATAATACGATAATGAAGATAATCAACAATGCGTGGCATTGATTTACGCATAAAAGCACGATCCTGCCATACTGAATTGCCGCATAAAATGCCATCCTTAGGTGGACAATATTCTTTAATAAAATCTAATGTTTCTTCTTGCGCGACGGCGATTGTCATGGAAGATTTTTGCACCGCATCAATTAATCCGGTTTTGGTATGCTGGTTGCGAACCCAATCATCCATAAGATCAAGCGCTGCCTGTGGCTGATGAATAATTAATGCCGGCCCTTCAGCAACAATATTTAATTGATTGTCAGTGATAATGGTAGCGATTTCTAAAATCACATCAATATCAGGATTAAGCCCCGTCATTTCCAAATCTAACCAAATTAAAAATTCTTTCTTCTTTGTCCCATTCACAATGGACCTTTCTTTTATGCAGCCTTATTTATGCGTATCATGCCTGAGCTGAGTTTGATTTTTCAATAGATGTGGGATGTAAGTCCATTTTATTTTTTTGGTTCGATAGCTTTTCCTTTTTCCCGCAATTTGTTCAAAGTATTTTTAAGTAATTCTTGATTGCAATAGCCATTTCCTAAATAATTCGTAGCGATGTCAGCTTCTTTTTTAGAATCCGGATCCTTTTTTTTAATTTTTTCTTTAAGCCTTAATTCACATTCTTTTTCTGCAGCAAAGATCTCTGCTCGAGCTCGGGCTTCAAGCGCTAAAAGTCTCCATTCATATTTTTGAATAAGGGGAATTAGTCTATCCATAGAATAAGTGCTCGATAGTGCCTCAAGTTTTTCCAGATCCTGTGGTTTAAAACACAGAGGACTGATTAACAAATTACCCTTGACCACTGATTCGATCACCCTCGAGAATTCCCTTTCTATTTTATCTTGCTCTTTTTCCTGAGCATGTACCGCTAATGGCAAAAGAAAAAAAGAGAAAATTATTAGAACCGATGATAAAAATGTAAAAATTTTATTCATATGTCTCTCAGAAAGTTAACTATTTTAGAAAATTCATTTTAAAAAATAGCATTATATAACCAATTATTCCAAATTTTTCTTTTATTTTTTACAAGAGGTTGTATCTTAAATTTTGAATAAAAATTTTTTTTCCACAAGGGATCTCATCATGCAAAAACTTCGCGTTGGCGTTTTAATGGGCGGCAAATCGATTGAAAAAGAAGTATCATTTAATTCCGGGCGCACCATTTGCGATCATCTTGATACCATGCGCTATAGCATTATTCCGCTATTCCAAACCGCAACGAATGAACTATATATTTTGCCATGGCATTTTTTGCATCGCGGAAAAATTAGCTGATTTTTTTCACCGATTATCTACTGAAGCAGAGCAGATCAAATGGGATGATTTAAAGATCGCGTTGATTTTATCTATATCGCAACGCATGGCCGATATGCTGAAGATGGCACTTTGCAAGGATTCCTAGAAGTTTTGGGCATTCCCTATTTGGGCTCAAAAACTCTTGGCAGCGCGCTCGGCATGGATAAAATCATGCAAAAAGAATTTTTATCCATGAATGGCATAGCATGTTCCGCAAGGGATCGCCGTGCACCCATCGCACATTTCTGATTTTCAAAAACATGAGAAACAATATAATTGATCAGTTGCAAGCAAAAAAAATATCTCTGCCCTATATTGTAAAGCCGTATAAAGAAGGCTCAAGCTTGGGCATAACCATCGTCAATCGCGAAGAAGATTTGAATCATGCACTCAAAAAAGCATGCTATATCGATCATGATCATGCTCAATCAGTTTTGATTGAAGAAAAAATTGAAGGCATGGAATTTTCATGCATCACCATCACTGATTATAAAACAAATACTATCATTGCATTGCCGCCAACTGAAGTTGTTGCTGATGCTGAAGTAGGAATTTTTGATTATGAACAAAAATATATGCCCGGCCGAGCAACTGAATTTACGCCAGCACGCTGCAGCACAAGAAATACAAGAGCATATTCAACAAACATGCATTGAAACCATGCAGCTCTTGAATATGACAAATCTTTCACGCATTGATGGATTTGTAAAACAAGATGGCACAATTGTAATTATAGATCCGAATACACTTTCGGGCATGGCTCCTGCAAGTTTTTTTTCCGAGAAGCGGCTGAAATCAATATGAGCCATACGCAACTCATTAATCATTTAATTGAAACAGAATTGCAATCATATGGCATGCTAGAATGCACTCGTTGCACAAGAAAAAAAAGATACGCAATTATGAACACACAAAAAATTCGTGTTGGCATTCTTATGGGCGGCCCATCCAATGAGCGGGAAATTTCACTTCGAATCCGGGCGCAATATTACCTATAAATTATCGCCACAAAAATATGAAGTATTCCACTGTTTGTTAACAAACAGATGGAACTTTTCCCATTAACCCCACAATTATTAGTGCTCAATTCAACCGCTCAAATTGAAAAAGCAGCTCGATCCTGCAACTAAAATTGCATGGAATGATTTACCATCAATGTGTGATTTTGTTTTATCGGGCTGCATGGCGGCCCGGGAGAAAATGGAGCGGTGCAAGGCGCGCTTGAAATGCTGGGAATTCCCTATAACGGCTCATCAGTACTCGCAAGCGCACTCTGCATGGATAAATATAAAACAACGCAATTTTTAAACGCACAAGGCTTTGAAGTTCCAGCAGGCATTACTTAATCACAAAGATGAATGGCATCACTAATAAACAAGCAATTCTTGAAACAATCAACTGCAACATCTGCCATTCCCCTTATTGTAAAACCACATGATGATGGCTGCAGCGTAATGGTTCAAAAGATCAAAAAAACAGAACAACTTGCCTGCGGCACTCGAAATAATTTTTACTCAAGGCAAAGAGTTATGCACTGATTGAAGAATGTATTATCGGCATGGAACTAACCGTCGGCGTTATTGGCAATGAAACCCACGCGCATTACCCCCAACGCAAGCAGTCTGCACTTCAGATATTTTATCGATCGAAGAAAAATTCTTGCCGGGTGCAGGAGAAAATCAAACGCCCGCTCCACTGCCCGCTGCTACTTTAGCATCGGTGCAACAAACAATGGAAGAAGTGTATAAGGCTGTTGGTGCAAAAGGGTATGCGCGCATCGATTGTTTTTATCAAAATGCTGCGCAAACCCCAACTGGAAAAGAACGGGTCATTATTCTAGAAATTAATACACTGCCGGGAATGACGCCTGCAACCTGCATTTTCCATCAAGCAGCAGAAATTGGCATTAAGCCTATGGATTTTGTAGATTTAATAATCACGCTTGGCTTTGAAGAGCATAGAAAATCTGCTGGAAAGACTGTTGAAAAAGAATCGGTGGTAGAAACTGAGACTGCTCAAAGAGCTCTTACACATCCTGCCTGCCCGCCGTCCTTCGAGACGCAGCTAGCTGCTCCTCAGGATGAGCGGAAGGACGCGTTTACTCCTGAGCGAAGCCGAAGGATTTAGCGAAGGCTGGGAGTAGCGCCGAAAGCGCATATCGAAGGATCGCATTACATTATAAGAAATCAATGCTGAGATTTGGCCGTAATTCGCTTAAGCATTGCTAATCGCTGCGCATCAGTTATCGGTTTTTCAGCAGCGATTAACGCGGCTTTAGTAGTTGTTTCTTCGAGATCATTCATGCTATCAAGTGCAAGTATCGATGAAAGATCCCAATTCTTTACCGTACTATCGCGAGAACCAGAAAAGATTCTTTGAAAATTATTACTCGCAATACTTTGCACCCAATCTTTATGATATGATAAGACTGCCGCGCAGGCCATCATACGCAAATCCCACAAGCGAACATCACGATCCCATGATGCGGATGCCGCATAATTACCATCATTTGAACATAATAAAGCTGATATCAACCCTGCATGCCCCTTTAATAGCCCAATATGTCTATCTTTTCTGATGTCCCACAATCCAATCGGCCCTTTATCAAAACCAGAAACTGCAATCTGTTCGTGCGGATGGCGCGCAAGGCGACAAAAATTGGCACCTACTAAGATCGTTTCCTCTATTGAATAGTGATGTTCTTCTTTTGCAGTTGCGGTATCCCAAATGCGAATGGTCTTATCTGATGCAGCAGAAATAATTTTTTGATGGGCCTTGATAAAAAATGCATTTTTTACCGAGCGCTCATGCCCATCGAATTCCGCTAATTTCTTATCGTGAAAAACCTCCCATAATTTTATGATATGATCATTTGAGCACGAAACCAGATGGTTGTGATCGCAAGACAAAGAAAGTGCATTAATTGTCCCATCATGTGCCTTAAAAAATTTTTCGGATTTACTTTTAAGATCAAGTGAACCAATATTGCCTCCCAAATCCCCCAAATAGAGCGTTTCTAATTCTGTATTAAAACAACTGCAACACCATCCCTTTACTGTTTTAAGCACCTTGCAATTATCCATAGCATTTTCCTGGCAAACAGCTATTTGATGGCCAACACAATCAATTGAAATAATTTCCTGTGATTTTGGAGAGGTTTCAAGCCCACAAACTCCCTCATGGGAATAACTTTTACGATTCTCTGGTTTATTAAATATGATAGGCAGGAGCAATGGTTTCAATTGAGTATTAATTAATTTTTGCGAAATAACTTTCTGAATATCTTGATTAACATAGCGAGCTTGCTCAATCAAGGCAGAATGCTTTAAAACAAATGATGCAATTAATGATTTTAATCGTGGCGGATTTTCTTCCATGCCACTCGTGCAAAAAAAAGTTAGCACGCCTAACAGCAGAAAAACTTCCATCGCATTCCCACCCCACTCAAAAAAATTAGGCAGGTATTCACATGTTAAACGTGATTTTATATACCAATAGAGCGCTCATGACATTCGCGCACAGAATACAAAGATATGCACGCCAGAGATTAAAATGTGCCCAATGCTGAGCAATAGCAACGCCAATCATCTGAATTGCTGAGTAAATCGCCGCCAAAATAAGGCTCGTATTAAGGACATTATATGCCCCGGCATAGGTATCTTCAGGCAATTTAAAAGGAATTTTCAATCCCCAAACTATAACCAAATTTATAACCCCAAAAAAAATGATAAATGCGCCTACGGTCAGCAGAAAACTCATTAAAAAAGCTCTAAGCCAGCTCATATGATCCCATAATTTTAAGAGCATAAATAAGAGTAAAAAATTTATGGGTAAATGAGAAAGCCCCCCGGTAAAGCTCCAAATCCATTCTGTTATTAAAAAATTGGTTATATGCGTTAGCATACTAACACCTCTCTTTTTATTACTATCACAGCAGACAATACAACGTTAACACACTCAACCCGGCAATTGCACTGCTTAACCCCCCAAGCATAGTAATATCCGGCATCTTTACCAAATAAACTAAGTAAAAATAAATAAGGAACCAATACAAGCAGGAACTTATAAAAATCAAAATAAAGCATAACCCAAAAGAAATGCTCAATAATTGAAACATGTGGACGTGTAGAAATGGAACACTCATGATCCCCATTAAAAAAATGGTAAGCACAGCAAACAGCGTTGCACTGAATGCATAAAAAAAAGTTCTAAAAATTGAATTTTTTTTACTGGCAAGCAGAAATAAAAATAATGCGATGATCTGAACAGGGGCAAAGATAATAATCAGTGATGGTTGTAGAAAAAAAACCGCGGCTAATAATTCAGTAATCGTCATACAAAAATCCTTGTATTTTGCATCACACTCGTTAGTATTATTTGTAACAAAAGATTTCTATAAAGGAGAAGTATGCAAACAAAAAAATTTGGCTTATGCATAATTTTTGCCAGTTTTTCTATTGGCTGCCACGCCGCCACACATCAAGCAAAAACTTTTGATTTATCATCCGTTGAAGGCATCAGCGAAGACCAATTAGATCAGCACCAGAAACTGTATCAAGGATATGTTAAAAAAAGAAATGAGATTGAACAGTCATTAAAAACCGTTGACCGATCCAACGTTGCAAATATAACCTATTCTCCCTTCAGAGCCTTAAAAATTGCTGAAACATTTGCCTTAAATGGATCAATTTTACATGAATTATATTTTGAGAATCTCGGAACCGGCACTCAACCAGGGCCACAGGCTTTAGCGCTAATAAAAGAAAATTTTGGATCTCTTGAGAAATTTAGAAAGGATCTTCTTGAAGGGGCAAGTTGCTCTCGCGGCTGGGTGATCACTGCTTATACGATTGACAGTGGCAAGGTACACAATTATGTACTTGAAGCGCACAATGAAACAGTACCTATTTTAAGTTTACCAATTCTGGTAGTGGATACCTATGAACATGCCTATATGATCGATTTTGGCATCAATCGCGCCGAGTATCTTGATGTGGTATGGAAAAATATTAACTGGAATGTTGTTGAAGAACGCATTAAAAAATGGGTCAATAAATTCCGGATTTATAAGGCAAAATAGCTATCTTTCTTATTCCGTGCCAAATTCAGATTCTTGTAAATTTTCTCTGATAATAAATTTAATAGTGTTAGCGTTAGTAATTTTTATTGCAAAATTCTTTAAGACCGCGACACCGGGGGTTTTTTGCTCTAAGGTCGCCAAATACTGCGTTTGGCCATCTTCTAATGCCTTATACTCTGAATATAAAATGAACAAACAAAGCCCAACTGTTTTCTTTGTGGGAAGATGTTTATCCGCAGGATCATAAAACTCTAAGTGTGCTTCTCCGTTGCTATTTTTTGCTTGAGCAGGGTGAATCATTAATTTGATCTCCTGTTGGGATGAAAGCGTGCGGCATTCATCCCACTTACCATAAGGAACACACTCATACGCCTTTGAGGAATTATTTTTCACAATAATGTGCGCCATCGGATACATCTTCTGGCTCACCATCAATAGGAAAAATAAACCTTTAGTCGCGTGCAGTGAATATACCATTACATGTTAAATTACGTTGAATAAACTCAAAATAAAATAAACAATAACCGCAAAAAGCAAAACGTTAATTAAGGTAATGATGAGTGAGCGGGTACTGCCCTGGGGAGCTCCCAAAAACAGATATGCTGCGAGTAATACTAAAAGAATAACTCCGATTGAAGGTATTGCAATAACCATGGCGATCCTTTTTTTAAAAATGTTAGAGACATCATATGCAGTACTAACACAAAAAAAATCACACGCCAATAATTTGAATACAATCTTGTTTGTCAAATAAATGCTCTGATAGAGTTAGTAAAAAAAGAGGAATTTATGAAAAAAATACCATTTCTACTCTGTTTACTTGCATGCGCAGTAGTATCCGCCATCGATGGAGATAATGCAGATCAATACGAAAACCAATATCAAAATGAAGAAGCCGATGATAATGAGTCTGCTTTACCACCAATAACGGTGAATATTTCAGTTTCTAATGCAAATGATGCACATGCAAACACTCAAACTGATATTACCCAAGCTCAAACGGTAGAAAAAAAAGAACTTGAGAAAAAAAAAGAAGAACAAAAACGCGCATTAGAATATGCCAGAAGTATAACAGTTATTGTGCGTTATCTTGCTAAATTGAGGCTCTAATGAACACGAAAAATAAACTCCTGATTTTGCTTGGATTTTCATTTTCTTTTTTCGCATTGTGCGAGCCACCAAATGGCGCTCAGCCCATTAAAAAAAATTTGATCCCCAAGATGCACAATGGAACCGTGAGCTTTTCAGTAAACGTAACTAATCGGCAAGATGCTCATACCGATAATAGAATTAATCTTTCAACACAACAAAACACGCAGCAATCAACCCCCTCAAACGATTCGCAAATAATGAATAAAATCTCTGAATTATGGCAAGAAAATATCAAGATTCAAAAGCAACTCAAAGAGCAAGGATCTCATTTTCTGAGCGCAAACAAATGGTATCTTCTTGGTTCAGGATTACTATTTTCGTATGTGTTACTTGCCTATCTGATTATGAGCGGCAATTCATATATGGGCGATGCCTCATTATGGTCTTCATGGCACCAAGAGCTGCCGCTTGATCAATTACTTGCAATCCCCCAGGAGCAACTTACTCAAGAATTAATCCGCGAAATACAAAGGCGGTATACCGATTCTACATCAATTTCCGATATCGTAAAACCCCTAGGCATTTTCATGGTCAAAATTGATCAAGAAGAAGAACAGATTAAATGGTATCAAACGGTCTATTCGTGGCTCTTGTATATCCGATTAACCAAACTTGTACCGGTGGGCCAACAGCGCTTTGCAAAAATTGCTGAACGCTTGCAGAGAATCGCATATTATAAAAATCTATTCAAATCCTGGACAGCCGACTATCAACTGCAGCAGTCTGAGCGCTTTTGGTACCGATGCCCGGAAATTGAGTATCCTGGCCTTACCCCAATGATTCAATTGTTACAAATAGAAATGAGGCTCAAGGCCCTCAATTATTGGATAATAGAAGTGGAAAACAGGGTCCCAGCCTTCTGCTAATCATTTCACCCTGCAACAATCAGAAGCTGTATGCCTTTTTTATTTCTGGCTGAAACTTTTTGCGTTGCCTTCTGGCATCTTTTATTGACCAAACTGCATTTTAAAGCTATCCTGATACTATCTAGAAAAGCTCATAAACCGTGGAGGTTTCAATGAAAAAACTACTCTCAATTATCTTAGCAATAAGTATTGCTTTGGCTGCCCCTGCGAAAGCAACAACTCCTGCTGAACCCAAAACACTGGTTGGACTTGCTTTGGTAACCACCGGTTTAGTAGCGGCATATTTCACGGCTAAGCTCTGGCAAGATTCTGAGAATTATAAAGCAAAATTAATTAACAAAACTCAGCAGAGATCCTTTGATTATAAAAATGCAGTGGAAAAACAAAAAAATATTCTTTCTCGCATGAACTGGAGTGTTGCAACCGGTTGCTTCTCTTTTGCTACGTTGGGCACAGGCACTGCATTCCTCATTCACCAGTTTAGTAAAAATAGCTAGATCAAATAAATGCCGCGAATTTTAACCTCTACCTGCCCGTCTTTGCCGCTTTTTTCTCGCTCAAGCAATGCAATCAAGCGAACCGTAACACTTCCAATAGTTGCATAAGAAAATACACTAAACATTTTCGGATCAAACACCGGATTAAGTAAAGGTGTAACAAATTTAGGCAAACCCGCAAATTCAACTCCATAGAGATTTTTTAATGATTTATTCCAATCATTTTTCCAGTCGCTCTTTTCTTTAAATACTTTGAGCAATTCATCAGTCGCGGGTGCTTTTTCAGGATCACCCTGCAATTTAAGCAGCGAAGCTAAGGAATTTGAAATCAGCCATGGCTCAATACTTTGCTTTGATGAAGAAACGGTAAAAATATCAGTCAAATATAATTGAGAACCTTTTTGGCCGGCAATTGTTGGATCATAAAAGATGCTATTTTTAAATGCATCAAAGCCTTTTATGGTTAATAGTTCTGTGACATCATTCACCGGATATTTGCGTTCTTTTAAGAATTTTTCAAACTCTCCAAAAAGATCTGCTCCCATCTGCTCTCTAATTTGCCCAAATAATTCTTGGAGCATTTTTTTCATATTTGTTTCATCTTTTGCTTCTTGCTTACTTCCCGGGACCGGCTCACCCACAAATTTATGCTTTTCAAAATCATACATTCTATTGATATTAATTTTGCCCTCTTCGCTGGCAATCATAATTCCCAGCGTGCCAGTAATACCATCGATATTCTGCTTGAGGTTAAATTTCTGAAGACGGCCCTTATTAGGCAGCAATACTTTAAGTAGCTGCTTGCCATCCGAAGGCTGTTCGGCTTTCTTTACGCCATCTTTAGCGTTGCCCTGCCCGCCAGAGCTTTTAGCGTCGGCAGATTCTTTTTGCTCTTTGCTTTCATCCTGAGCCTTTCGAACGGCTTCTTTTACCGAAAGTTGGCTGATGGCCAACTGAATGCCACCGTAGGCAAGTTGCCGTGCCTTTTCGCGATCAACCATCGTTTTTGAAAATGAACTAAATATCAATCCTTTATTGCTCACATAAGTCGCAATAAACATAAAAAGCGCCATCAATGCGAGCGTGAGCGCTAAAATATAACCCGGCTTATTATGCTCAATCTTCATCGGCGAATTGCTCCTCCGGGATTAAATTGATTTCGTTGCGAAACACGCGTTGGGGCAGGAGGCGCAAAACTTTGAGTAAAGAATTCTCTAAGTGTTCCTAATAATTTTTGCGTAATATCTTCAGCTTCACGTTTTTCAGGAATATCCGATTGCACATGAATTTTGAAAGTAAATGGCGTGCTTCGTTTCCTTTGCGCATCCCATAATGCCAGCTTTAATTCTACCAGTTGCGGGGCAAGCGGCAATTGTTCTTTACCCTCCTTCTTATCCTGAGGAATCCACTCGAGAGTCTTTTTTACTTCTTTTTTCTTAGATTCACTAGTTGCTTCTTTTTTCTCATTTTTCTCAAGGACATAATACGTATATTCTGCAGTCAAACTTTTTATTCCATCAGCCAGGATATATTCTTGCGGGCCTTCCTTGCCACCCTTAGCAATCGGATCAAATTCCAAATTGGATGATTCTCTGCGAACCAAGCTATATGATTTTGGGGTCCCTTTATCTTCTTTGAGCAGATAAAGCACACGTGCAATGCGCGGCTTTGCTGAGCCAGATTTCGCGCTCCAATATACTTGCAAGGGATTGGTGGTTATAAAGCTCAGTTGATTGAGCAGGCCTTCTTTATTGGTGCTATAAAAAACTTTCTCAAATGGTTTTTTTGGCTTTTTCTCACCCTCCTCATCTGCCGTAGCCTTGGTGTCAGCGGATTCTTTTTCTTTTTTTTCCGCTTCTGCCTTTTTCTTTTCTTCATCCTTCTTCTTCTTTTCGGCCTCCGGTTGACGATAATAGAATTCGTTTGGAGCAGTTACTCCTGAAAGATCACGCTCGAATTGCGCGTTAATGAGCGCTGCTTTTTCATACGTTCCGGTAGTATTATCAACTACGGGAACAAATCTATTCACTTGATATAAGGCAGAAAAAAGAAGCACGCCTAAAATGGAAGCAATAAATGTAGCGATCAATAGCTCGATGAGAGTGAAGCCAGATTTATTCATCCTTTAACCTCCGGCTTATACACAAAAGTCACCAATCGTTCTTGCCGCTTTTTGCCTTGCCGATCGATCCATTGCATTATCACACTTTCAATCAATACATCTTTAAATTTTTTGAGCGCTGAATTTTCGGGGATTTTTTTAAGCTCATAGATTAAAGTAGTTGGCGGCTTTTCTAATTTTTTTTCAATGCGCTTTTCCTGTTCATCCGGCTTGAGCTGAAACTCAGTATCAACCAAAAATTGTTTTCCCAAGAAAATACGTTGCAATGTCTGCGATGCACGCGAATTGCTACGCATGACGCCGAGCTGAATAGCGAAAATGGGGGTAAGGATGAGCCCAATAATGGCCATTGCCAGAAGTACTTCTATTAGGGTGAAGCCAGGCCTAGCATTCAGAAAAGTAGTAAACCGCTCGTCCTGAGCCTGTCGAAGGAAACGAGCGCTCGAATGGTTCGACAAGCTCACCACGAGCGGATTGGCATTATTTCTGAAAACTCTCATATACCTTAAACTGCGCATTAAAAGGATTTAGTACCAGTCCAAATTGCCGTGGCTTGCCCGCTGCATTTTGCTGCTTGGTATCAAGAAAATTAATGGTAACCGTTTGGGTGAGCCCGTCTGGCATTAAGAAAAACCAACTTTCATCTGTGCCCCCCGCACCCCGGCGCGTCATTTCATCAAATCCTTCGATAATAAAATTCTTGATCTGGATCGTTGCCGGGATTTTGCCTGACGTATCAAAATGGGATCCCTTAACCCGTTCAAATTCCATTTCACCAAGTTTTGTGGTTCCTGTCGGCTGCTCGACCCAAAACAGGTTCTTTTTAAAATTAAAAACAATTCGATGAACTTTGCGTTCAATGAGTGCGCGTTGCCACGCAAAGCGCGTAATTGCATTTATTTTACCAATAAATGCTTCCCGCTCGCGGCGTGGCAACAGATTTTTGAAGCTTGGAGCAATGATGCCCATAAGCACTGCAACCAGGGCAAATGCTATGAGCAGCTCTATGAGTGTGAATCCACTCTTAGAGTTTCTTCCACACATCTATCCACTCGCTTTTTGGGGAGCCTTTATCGTTCGGGCCATACGAATACAATTCATACGGATGTTCTCCCCCAGGAGTTACCGCATAATGGAATGGATGATTAAATCCATCTTTTATATCACCTTTCTTGGTTTCAATGTACGGCCCAGCCCATTGCTCGGAAGCCTTTTCATCAGCAGGCTTTTTTAACAAATCGCGCAAAGATGCGGGATATTCGCCTACATCTTCACGGTATTGCTCAAGCGCGTTTCTAATAACGCGTAAACTTTCTACCGTTGCTTTAGCGGCATTTTTTGCCACAATACCACGATACGATACAAAAACGACTCCGCCCATGATCATAACCAAAGCGAATGCTATCAGAATTTCTATTAACGTGAATCCTTCTTGCGCATGCCTTTGTGCATAGTTCATAAATGACTCCTAAATAAATTCAGCCTGTTCAATCATCGGTAACATCAATGCGATAATTATAAATCCAATTATAACCGCCATAAGAATCAATAATGCAGGGCCTATTTTTGCTGCCAAACTATCAGCATATTCGCCCAAATCCTCCTCATAGTTTTTCGCTACGGTTAATAACATCGTATCCAATTGTCCACTTTGTTCTCCAGTGCTAATCAAATAAATGGCAATCGGAGGAAAAAGATTTGTCTGCTTTAAATATTGTGCAATCTTGCCTTGCTTAATTATTTTATCACGTGCTTCACGTAATGCATCAGCCAAAACACGATTATCTATAATATTTACCACAATATCCAAGGATTCCGCTAAATTAACTCCACCTTCCAAAAGCATGCCTAAGGTATAGCAAAACTGCACGATTGCATTGAGACGGGTAAAATAACCAATGATTGGCAGTTTCAATTTAATTTGATCAATGGTGCGAGCCCCCGACGGAGTCGATTTCCAATATCTATAGGCAAGATATCCCAAAACCAAGATAATCAGCACCCAAATGTAATATTGCGTAAAAATTTTAGAAAGCCCCAGCAAGATCTCAGTTGAGATCGGGAGTTCCTTCCCTTGCGTTGCAAAGTTTTCTGCCATAGACGGTACCACAAAAATAAGCAATACGCTTATCACTACCACTGCAACTATCAATTGAATGATCGGGCCGGTGAGGGCTGAGCGAATACGTTTGCGAATTTCTTGACGACGTTCTAAATAGGAGGTTAAACGTTCGAGAATTATTTCCAATTTGCCACTTGCTTCGCCCGCTCTAACCAGTTGCACATAAATATTATCAAACGCCTTTGGATATTTTTTTAACGCATCTGCAAATGAAATACCTTCTTTAACCTCATCTTTAATAGTAATGAGCATGCTGCGAATAGAACCTTCAAACTGCTCAATAAGCAGTTCAAGCGCTTGCAAAAGCGGAACCCCTGATTTTAGCAGCACTGCAAGCTGCCGGGTAAAAAGAATTTTTTCTTTAATAGTTATATTTTTAGTAAAGAATCTTCGCCACCAGGGCAAAGTGGCTTCCTGGGTTGCCAGCGATACTGAGATAGGATAAATCCCTTGTTTGCTGAGCTGTTCTTTGGCTGCTTGCAAGGTGGGCGCGTCAATAGTACCGGTAACTTTCTTGCCATCTTTAGAAAATGCCTGATATAAATATAACGCCATTGCAAAAAATCCTTAATTACAAGAGAATTTGACGCCTTCATGCAAGTATGCTTCAATAAAAATATGCCTGCACCCTTTTTATAAAGGAGCTTTAATGTATCATAAGCTATTTTTTAGTATAATCATTGCCTGTCTTCTTACTAGTCATAATGCAAAAGGGCGAGATTATCAACATCCTTATTCAAGCGCGGATATTCCCGGCACTAGCGCATATTTTGCCCGATCAGTTTTTGCCAGCAGCATCGGCGACTTTTTGAAGGATATTTTTAATGCCCCTGCCTACGCAGAAAATTTTCTGCCGAATAATTTCTTTCATATGATTGAATTATTGCAATATGGCAATCAGACTGGCAAAGATAATGTCTATGTAAGAGCGGTAATCCGCTTGTTTGCCAACAAGATGAAAGCAAGCTCTTATATTAATGCCTATGCTTTTTCTGATCTGCTATCTCAATTGCCCTCAGTATTAGACCGCCATTTTGCTATCAAAAGCGAAACGGTGCTCAACTCACTCAAAGATATTATCTACGAATTGCAATACCAATCTTTCAAATCTAAATTCCCAGAATTTAAAGCAAGCCCAGAAACATTTTTGAGCAATCTTGCGCAGCAAATAGAAGATGCGGCTGAACTGCGCAAACTAGTGAATCTCTTTTTAGAAGTCTGTTTGAACAAGCTTATATGGAGCCCGCAAGATCAATTTGAAACCTGGCAAAATACTAAAGTAGTCGCTGATCAACTCGCTTGCCTCTATCAGCGGACTATCATCGCAGATCTTGAAGATCTCAATAGCCTCTGCATCACCTTGCTTGAGCGTTATTGCTTCTTTTTAGATGTTGCAGGTGCCCAAATTGATATCGCTACCTATGAAAAAATTAAAGAAGATATCAATACCTGCCGCACTCCTTTGCTCGATTTAGCTGAACAGGAAGATGTGCTTGAAACAAAAGCACAAAGGTTAAGCCGCTGCATACTTTCTTTAGAAGCTAAAGCGCGAGCGCGCGAAAGTGGAATCGTAGTTTAAAAATCTACTGCAAGCATTACGCCAACGGTGGTAAAGGCTACTGATCTTTTGCCGCTAAAGGGCAAGCGTGCAAAGAGTGAAGCTTGTGGCGCAGCCCAGGAATCGGGGCAATGCCGCGCAAAATCATAATTGAGGTTAAATTCTACTGAATGAACTATCCATTCTTCGAGGCTTGCGGCTGAGTTGGCAATGAGTGATGAAAATTCACATCCATCAAGCGCTAAATGATCATCGCCATGCTTCAAAAACTGATAGCCGACCAATAATGATAATCCGCCTCCAAAAAGACGATAGCCTTGCACAAATAAATTAAAACGTTGCGTAAGCCCATAATCTTTATAGGCATCTGCCTTAGCAAGTAAAAGCAGATCAGTTTGATCAAAAGCTGTCTTTATTCGCCGTGAACGGGTATTGCCAAAAAGATGCAATAATTGCACATCAAAACCAGCTATAAATTGATCTCCTAACGCCACATTTAACCCCGCGCCAAATAAAATTCCTACGGCTCCATCATAGCCAAACGGAAATGCAAAAAGTTTATCTTCTGCAGCTCGTTTGCCCGTTGGCAAAGTTAAACCGCATCTGCCATCAATCTCTACATTTTTGAGCAATGGGCGCTCCTGGGGAAAATTAAAAAGAAACTCGCACAAAAGATTAAGATCGCCAAAGCCGGTTCTTTTCCATCCGGCAAGAGAAAGATTATTGCCCAATTGGCCAACGATCGTATTTAAATTTTGAATAAGCTGTTGCTTCACACGCATATCAGCAGCCGTTACATTTTGCGTTAAATCCGTAATCGTAACGTCTGAAAGATCAACTTTATAGATTGGCAATAATGCGGTGATCCATGCATGGGGCAAAAAATACCATCGCGCACCAAATGCACCACCAAAATCGAGATTTAGTTTTCCGTTAAGACACAAGTGCCCGCGCACACCATCTTCAGTAGCATTTAATGCAGTGCGCAATTGCGTTTGCAAGCTATTTGCAGGGAACCCATTAAGCATGGCAAGCGCATCTTGATTGCACTGATAGATTGCAAGCGGGTTAACCAAATTATCGTGTTCATTATACCCACGAGCCGGCCGAACTCCTGCTTCGGCCCAAAATGCAAGCTCAAAACAACGATCGAGATAAATCTCAGGGATGAGCAACGTATCATAGGGGCGATGCAAAAGATTCATCCCATCTATCTTTAATGCGCATAATGCAAAAAAAATTAAAAACAATATTGTATGATTTCTGTTTATCATGGAGCAATTCCTACACAAACCTCACCCGTTCGCTTCCAGGCAGGCGCCTTTAGTCCCAAGCGAAGCCGAGCGACAAATCGGGAAGCTTTTTGCATTTCTCGACTCACCCTCGAAAACTCGGGATTGCTCGAAACGAGCGGGGGAAATTATTCATTTACTATCAACCCAAAATCGCCACCGATCATCCAATTGCCAGATTTATTGTGGCGCATGATGCAATTAATGGATGCATCGGCATCCAAAGAAAGCGGCATCACACTTCTTCCCTTTTTAAAACTATTCACAAGTATCGGGAATTTAGATTTTTTTTTGCGCAGTGTTCCAGTAGTTAAAAACAAGGTGCCATCGGTTGCAAAAAAAGGACTAAAATTACCAATATTCACAAAACTTGAGATATGATCTTTTGCAACGAAATCAGGCAACGGCATAATTGTTGTATCGCTTATAGACTCATCAATTACTGGTGAAACTGCAAATCGATTTAAGCGAGCAGTATCATTACCAATTGATCCGGAAATAACATAAAACTGTCCTGGCCCACGTCCCCAATCGCACGCTTTACCGCTTATGCTGATCGGAATTAAGCAGATCACCGGCCCGCTGCAATCAGGAATTGCAACTTGAATCCACTGCAAAGATTCTTTGGTATCTGCGCGAATATCTTTTCCATTGCCAACTCGATGCAAGCCGGCGCTATGCGCAAGCAATGCACATTTTTGGCAAACCGCACAATCAAGAAAAATGCCATAATCACCTGATTGAGTAATTGCACGCGCATCGGCCAATTGAACCGAATCTATCTTGCCTGAAAATAAATCGAGCGAAGCTACATCAATACGATCGAAAGATCTATCAGTTAAAATATAGATACAATTTTCATCAACAAGAATTTTGCGAACAAATTCATAATCCCCAATGCGTTTAATGTGGGTGCACGGTTCATTTAAATCTAAAACCGCAACTCCCTTAAGGCCCCCCAGCAACATGAGTTTTTGATGAGAGCTTTCAAAAATGGTTCCGGCAGTCAATGGCCCTAAACCTCGCACAACCTCATCATCAAATATGATTCCTGAATCAGTATTCATATCAAAAAGAAGCGCTTTGCCTAATCCCAATACACCAATATAATCATCGTAATCAAACATCCCTTGAATACCGCCAAACTTTTTAGGAAAATGCTGCTCAATTAAGGCGCCCAATTCTTGTAGCTCACCTGTTTTGGAATCGAGCCACGCAGTACGCTTAACCGTTTGCACTGAATTTTCATCCTCTCCTGATGCAACAATTAATGAACCCTGCGCAGGAACAATAGTCATGCCGGAAATTGTCTCATCATGCATGATCGCTTTTGGTTGCCAAGCGGTCCAGGCTGCTATTACCCCGTTACGATCAAAAATTGCCTGAGAATAATAAACACCTGCCTGCTGCCCGTGGCGCGGATTGTTAACAATGGCATATACCGAATCATCTTTTACAAAAATATCTTCTATGGGGCCTGCAACCAGCGGGCCGCCCCCAACGTGAGCTCGCTGATTTACATCAATAACAAAATCACCGCTCGATTGCGGGATTGCATTAAAGTGTCTTCCTAAATAGAGCTGCGCTCGATCGGTAGCAGAGAATGCTTCAACAGGTTTTTCATTATCTTTGGCTATAGTGCCATGAACTGCAATACGATCTTGAACCACCTTACCATCGATTCCATGAAAATTAACTATCGGCAGAGCAAAAACGCATGCACTGGTTTGTTCGGGCAATCCATTGCCCCTATGAACAATCAAATAATCAAGAATAGTAGTTGTGAGCATACTGCGAAGTTGACGAATCGAATTGTTTTGATTTTGTAAATTTTCGCAGACCAAATCGCAACTAATAAAAGGACTCAGTATGAATTTTGAATTTTCCATTCTGCCAACAAGTATGCCGCATGCTCCATCGGATGATTCTTGATTCCCGCGCATATTAATTCCGATATAAAGCCGGTTAAGGTTCGGGCACCAGTGCATCGCACCAATTTCTACTTCGCGGCAATCAGTGCCGATTTTAATGCAATCAGATGCACAAGATAGTTGTGCAAAATAAATCTGTTGAAGTTTTTTTTCAGTAATTTTTCTGGTATGTTTGCCGTCTTTTATAGTGATTTCTTTGGTGAAACTTTCAATATGCTGCTCATCGCCATTTTCCTGCACCTCTTTTTTGAGCGCTTCATACTGTTGCGCAGTCAGCTCAACCTCTTTAGTCTCAGCGTGTACGGTAAAAACCGCAATCCCACTGGCACCAGCTCCAAACTCTTTCTGGCTGGCCCCTTTAACTGCCGCAAATGCATAATTTTGTCCGCCGGCTAATGCTACAATCTGACTATCTATTTCCTTATCATTGGCATCTTTAATAACTGGCCCTGATAGAATCTGGCTGAAATCGGGGAATGTCGCCATAAAAATTCTTTTTGGGTCAGATTGCAAACAAAATGCTGCCGTCTTTTCACTAATCAGGGCAAGAAAAGAGATTACATTATTGAACAATGGACCATCTTGATCAGCAAGACCATTGAGCATTACTTTTTTATGTGCATAGGGTTTGAAAACATTTTCTACAAAATCAAAAATAGATAAGGCAAAATCTTTTGATTCTCCCGTTGCTGCTCCCACAATCAAACCATCGGAGATACCCAAATGGGAATGGATCGGGAAAGAAAAACTTCTGTTGGTATCTCTTGTTTTCGTTTGTTCTTTCGGAGTTTCATTTTTGGGCAATTGCATCGGCAGCACTTGCCATCCATACATATGGTGTGCAAATACCAGAACGAGAGCGATGGAAAATTTTTTCGAAATCATGCATTCTCCTCAGTGCTGAAAATTACGGTGGATTCTAGCTTAGATAAAAATCATCAAAGTGGCCAGAAGAAGTTAAATCCCTTGACCATAGAATCAGCCATTTAATATAGTTTTAAGAAAGATGTATATTTTTTTAATGCCCAAATGTTTAGTATTTTCAACGTAATGATCAGCTCATGAAGATAGTAATTTTATTGCTCATCAATTCAGGGCTTTTATGCGCAATGCAAGAGAGCGTACTTGTCAGCGAGCTTTTACCCCTTGATATACATCAGTATTTATTGAGGTTTCTAGTTGATGATTATACTACCGTTTTTGTTTTAGCTCGGCTAAATAAAGCGCATCATACATTTATACATAAGCCAGCCCAGTTAAAAATTATTATCACCGAGCTGGCTCACAAGAAAAATCGCGAAATTTTTCAGATCGCGCAATCGTTGCCACATATGCCCGGCACTGCTCACGAGAAAATTAAGCAATGGATCAACCATCGAAAACAGATTTGGCTTCTTGAGGAAGAACTTATGGATCATTGCGAAAAAAACAATACTCAAAAAGTACAAGAACTTTTAGTAAAAATACCAGATCTCGATGTTAATAGAAAAAATAAATATCAAGAAACATGCCTTATGCAAGCAGCATTTAGCAACAATGTAATGTGCATACAAAAACTATTGGCCCACGGGGCAGATAAGCATGCGGTAAATGCGAATGGAGAAACTGCCGTTTTTTTTGCAAGCGATCCTACTTGCATAGCATTGCTCAAATCGAAAGATGAAAAAACCAGATAGACAGCATAGTTTGATCGTTTTGACCATTTACTTCGCCACAATATCTGGTATAACTAACAGATATATATTTATTAAATTTCAAATTAATTTCATCCTGGAATTTTCTGATTATGCATGCAAAAATTTTCTCGGCAACAACAATTGGTATTGATGCGCATTTAATAGAAGTAGAAGTAGATATTTCTTTTGGATTGGTCAACTTTTTCATTGTTGGGCTTCCCGATACTGCGGTTAAAGAAAGCAGTAAACGTATTTTAACTTCATTAAAAAATAGCGGATTTCAGCTTCCTTCGAAGAAAATCACGGTAAATTTAGCCCCTGCAGATTTAAAAAAAGAAGGAACTCTTTTTGATCTTCCCATCGCAGTCGGGATCTTAACCGCTGCAGAATTTCTAACTCTTAAAAGTGACTTTTTACATGAGACATTATTTTTAGGGGAACTTTCCCTTGATGGTGGCATTCGCTTTATAAAGGGGGCTTTGGCAATCGCTTATGATGCGGTAAAATTGCAAAAAAAACGCATTATTGTACCCAAAGCAAATGCTCATGAGGCGGCATTAATTTCCGGCCTCGAGGTGATTGGGGTTTATCATATCACCCAATTGATCGCCTATTTGCGCGGCGAATTAGCAATTGAGCCAACCGTAAATTCATTTAATCAACAAATACTAGAAGCAGAAGATAAAACACTCGATTTTGATCAAGTAAAAGGGCAATCATTTGCAAAACGAGCTTTGCAAATTGCCGCCGCAGGCAGGCATAATATTTTATTTATCGGCCCTCCGGGAGCCGGCAAAACAATGCTTGCAAAACGATTGCCTTCTATTATGCCAAGCATGAGTTTTAATGAAGTTCTTGAGACAAGCAAAATTTATTCCATCAGCGGCAAACTTGGCAATCAACCACTTGATCTTGCAACGGCCGTTCCGTGGTCCGCATCATACTATTTCACAAGCCGGATTGGTGGGTGGTGGATCATATCCGCAACCCGGTGAGATTAGTTTAGCGCATCATGGGATATTATTTTTAGATGAATTGACTGAATTTAAACGGCACACGCTTGAAGTATTGCGCCAGCCGCTTGAAAATAAAGAGGTGCATATTTCTCGCGCGCTGCACTCAATTACTTTTCCCGCATCATTTTTACTCGTGGCAGCACTCAATCCATGCCCCTGCGGATTTCTTGGTGATAAGAAAAGAAAATGCCATTGCAATTCGGCCCACTCATGGCACGATATTTAGAAAAATTATCTGGCCCATTGCTTGATCGCATCGATCTGCAAATCAACGTGCAATCCATAGAATATGATACAATTAAATCGAAAGCTGGCAATCTCCAAAGTTCTAAAGATCTTTTTGTCGGCGTGCAGCATGCACTCGATGCGCAATAGCAACGATTTGGAAACAACAATCAATGGAACGCACATATGAGCTCCGATCTGGTAGAAAAGCATTGTGCACTAACAGGGCAAGCAGAAGCAATCATGAAAACAAGCATTTGAAACACTGCATTTGAGCATGCGCGGGTATCATAAGATTTTGCGTGTTGCACGCACGATTGCAGATATTGAACAGCAAGAAGATTATTGATGTGCATCATATTCAAGAAGCAATCATGTATCGCTCGCTTGATCAAAGTTTAGAAAAACATCGGCAATGATTTTAGGAATTGGCATAGATTCGGTAGAAATTGAACGATTTGCTCACTGGTATGCTTATGATCGGAAGAAATTACTGCGTATTTTTTCCGAAGGAGAAATTGAATATTGCCTTTCAAGTATCCATAAAAGCGCAGAACGATTTGCAGTCCGCTATGCCGCGCGAGAAGCACTATTTAAAGCAATAAATCAAACCTTTTACGATCAACAAATTCCCTTTTTGCGTTTGTGTAAAGCAGTTGAAATTAAAAAGAAATCTTGCGGCAAACCAATACTAATAATCGAATGGGAACTAATTCATTCATCACAATTAAATAATTGCAACACATTACTATCACTTACGCATACTAAGTATATTGCGACTGCGATGGTTATTTTAGAAAGCAATAAAATTTAGAATATGCGTTTGATACCAAAAGTTACCGGAAAGCGCAATTCAGAACCGATGCCGCCAGTAATCAAATTGGTCGCGAATGTTGGGCCTGGTAATGGGGTAGCAAATACTGATGGAGCTCTGAGGCGCGGCGCGCAGGAAACCACAAACTCTCCGGTTGCCATAAATGACCATCCATCACAAAAGCAAACATCAATACCCGCATTAATACCGCCGGCAACTACCGTATTGCGATTAAAAAAATGATTATTTGCAGTGCTACTTGCGGCTGATGGCACACAAGAATTTATTCCTGCTGCAGGCACCAGTATCACTGGGGTTCCATTGACACTGAGTGCTGCGTTTACATTAAAGTGGGAAGTGAACCCAACTTTTAAACCTATGAATGGCGAAACCCAATTGCAAAAGCGATCCCAATAATACCGAATACCAACATATCCATCAACTAAACTATACCGATTGAGTTTTATTAATAATGATTGAGTGGGGACTACATTAGGAAATACAAAGGAATATCCAGTCGTATTATGATGCTTTTGCGTTGCCTGCAAATAATTAAATTCTAAATACATCTCAACATTATCGGTCCATGCATACCCTAAAATCCCTCCAAAGGTCCAAGGCAATTTATAGAGGGTTTTGAATTTTGGGAAATGGGCCGCTAATTGATATACCGGATTTAATGGATTCGCAGGGCACGAGAGCAGATCCACTTCCCCTCGCTTGGTCCAGATAATGGGAGCAATTCCTGCATGCAACTGACCGGTATATGTGCCACAAAAAAGAGGATTGCATGCGCATTCATAAATAGGTCGGCAACAATTTTCATTAGCATACGCTTCTACTGCTGTGGCAGTTGTTAGGCAGAACAATACCAGGAGCAAAATTTTTTTTGCCGTTAATTCTTTCATTGAATCTCCTTTTAAGATTATTTGCTTCACAATATAGGGCTAGTCTACGCAGAAAGAAAAATTAAAATCAAGTTATAGAAATCGCTATATTTTTGACAATGCTCTCTAAATTTTTCTATGGTAATAAAGTTACCATTCGGATCTAAAAACCAATTTTCAAAGGAGACTATCTAATGAACCAAACACCCTCTATGCGATTAGCGTTTATTGCTTTAATTGCATTATGCTGTTCAATCTTAATACATGCTGAAGATCATTGCATTAGGGGTCAAACGTATACTCTTAAGAAGAATGGGATAAATCGTGTGGATTTTTTAAGCCAAAAATGCGTTGATTCATTAAAAACGAGAATCGTTCCGGCTTGCCCTCCTGCACCAGGACCTGCACCCGTTTTGGTAGTGCCAAGCCAAAATCCAAATGCAATCGCTGGAGCATTTTTCCCAACAACTACCACTTCTAATTCATTGGTCGCTCCCCCTCAAACAATAGGTACTACTTTTGTAGCTGGCGATCAAAGCAGCAACGCGGGCTGGACCAAAACACCGCCCGAAACTATGGCGAGTGTAGGCCCACAACAAATCGTAGCCGCTTTAAATCCTGCAATTACTTCATTCACAAAGGCCGGAGTTCGGGACAATGTCCTCAATGTGGAGCCAAGCTCCTTTTTGAATCTCGATGGCGATTTTAATACCATTGCAGATATGTTTGAGCCTAGCATCTATTTCGATAGTCAATCCAGCCGATGGTACTATATTGCACTCAATGCAAATCCAAACGGAACTATTCGTGGCAATAATGGATTTAGCATTGCGGTGAGCAGCAGCAGCGTGCTAACCTCTGCAACGACATGGACAGTCGTAAATATTTTTAATGCAACCTTAGTTCCCGATGAAAACGGTTGCCCTGGGGACCAAAATTTATTTTTTGCCTATCCTACGCTTGGTGTAGACTCAAATGCTTTGTATACCAGTTTTGCTATGTTTGATGTTAATGGTAATTATCTTACCAGCACTGCATTTGTGATTCAAAAAAAATCTTTACTCAACCCGGGTCCTGTTTTTGTAACGGTATTTAGAGATGTAGTGGGAGATGTTGGTGATGAATATCCTTATCGAGAAGCTTCGAGCGTATTAACTCCTGCTATAAATTTCGATACCAATCCACAATTTGGCTATTATCTAGCCACCGATCCAATGCTTTTCGGAAAATTAAATTTATACCGCGTAATTAATCCCGGCAGTACCTCTCCAACACTATCTCCAGCTGTTGGCATTAATGTTCTTGAAACAAGCTCAAGCGCAGTTCCTTCCGTGCCATTTATGGGAAATCTTTTTGGAAATTTAGGAGTGCTCAAGCTTTCAGATGATCGTATACGATCTCCCATTATCCGCAACGGGCAATTATATGCAACGCAGACAATCATGGTTAATGCTTCCGGTATAGCCGATACAACTATCGGGGATCCGGCTGCACGTTCTGCCGCACGCTGGTATCAATTGAGTTTGAATGGCGCAGGCACTGAAACTGCAACAACTGTTCCAACTCTTATTCAAGCTGGCACCTTATTTGATAATGCGCCGTCAAATCCATTGTGGTATAACATGCCATCCTTGATGGTGAATTCAAACGGGGATTTAGCAATGGGCTTTACCGTTTCAAGCAATCTTATCCCAACAAGCGCTGGCTTTGTCGGACGTATTTCTTCAGATCCGCTTGGCAGTTTGCGCATCGGAAATCCACCTCCTTCAACATATGCAGTCGGCAGCGGGCAATATAGCAGAGCACTTGGGCTTGGTACTCCACCAGCTCATGGATCACTGGGTCAGCCATGGGGATCTTATTCGAGCACAAGCCTCGATCCTTCGGATAGCCTGACCATGTGGACCATCCAAGAATTGGCAAATAATTCTTTAGAACAAGTGGTCGTTGCTCAATTAATTGCACCGTAATTAATTTTTTTAGACTAAAATATTTAAAAAAAGGAAAAAGACCATGACCAAAGAACAATTAAGTAAAAGAAGTATGCAGCGCTTGCTTTTTATATGCTCTATTATTCTGAGCGGAACCCAATGCAGCAGATTATTTGCTCCTGCAATGACGTATACTGTAACAACCAATGCTGATTCAGGTGCCGGCTCACTTCGCCAAGCAATTATCAATGCAAATGCAAATACTCCGTTTACTAATACCATTGATTTCAACTTTTTACCCGGGCCTATAACTCCAGTAACCGATCTTCCCACGATCACTAATCCAGTAATCATTGATGGCTATTTGGGAGCCCCAGGCGGCTCATCCGTTAACACCAATTTAATTACTGCAGCAAACAATGCACAAATTACCATTGAAATAGTTGGCCCTGGAGCAGGGGCCAATTTAGCTGTTACTAATGGTCTTGTGCTTGGAGCAGGTTCCGATGGATCTACTATTAGGGGATTATGTATCAATAATTTCGCAAGCGTTGATAGCCCCGGAACCACCTATGGAGCGGGCATACTTATTCTGAGTGATGGCAATACAATCACCGGCAATTTCATCGGTTCAAATACCAATGGCCTCCTCTCATTTCCTAATGCAACAGCAATAAATGTGCAAGGCAATAATAATATTATCGGGGGAACAACACCGGCCACCCGCAATCTTCTTTCTGGCCACTATCTTGGCGGCAGTAGCGGTGCATCGCGCATCAATGGTGTGGTGAGAATATCCGGCGATGGAACAATCGTCCAACAAAATACTATCGGGCTCAATGCTTTTGGAACTGCTCCGTTAATGCCCGATGCACATCAGGGAATTACCACGGTCGGTGCGGGCGCAACAACGGGAGGAACCACCCTTATTGGCGGCCCGAGCCATCTGGCTAATGGCAATGTAATTTCTGGCCATCATGCTGCTAACGTTGTTGTAGATCTCATAGAATCAAGTACTATTGTACAAGGAAATTATATTGGCCTTGATGTTACCGGTTCGGTTAAAATAGCGGGCAATGGAATTGGCGTAAACTTTGTGCGTTCAAGTATTGTAAATTCTCCTGTTAATTCATTTTTTCAACCAGTAAACTTGGTAATCTCTGGCAATACGATTAGCGGCAATACCTATGGCGTTAGAGTTGGAGAAAATAGTTTTGGTGGATATCCTCTTTATAATACTCAGATTACGAATAATACCATCGGATTAAATGCGGCAAAAACTGCTGCGGTGCCAAACAGTCTTGATGGAATCTGGATAAAATATGGCATTGATAGCTATATTGAATTAAATGTTGTTTCGGGCAATTTAGGAAACGGCATCCTTATCGGCAAAGGTAAAAACACACTGATTAAAAGTAATTATATCGGAACTGATACCACTGGAACTGCAGTGTTGGGCAATGGAGGCAATGGTATTCAACTGGGCATCAATGTTGGCAGTGGAGTTCCGGCGTTTGGTGATACCGTGGGCGGCTCAAAGCCAGGAGACGGCAATCTGATCGCTAATAATACCGGCAATGGCATTGAAATCGTTTCTTACACACAACAAGAAACCATCATCGGCAATACGATTATCAAGAATGGCGGCAATGGCATTCAGATTGATCCGAATGCTTCCAATAATTGGATCGGCGGATTCAGAACTGCTGGCGATCTGCGGCTTATGGGAGATACTTCAAGCCAAGGATTTACCAATCTAGGGCCGTTGGGAATCAGTAATATAATTTCTATTAATACCGAAGCAGGAATAAGCGTTAACGATTCTAATCTAAATACTCTGCAATCCAATTTCATCACCGGCAATGGTGGCAATGGCATTAGCCTTATTGATTCTTCAAATAATCTGATTGGTGGGCTTTATGGCAGTGCGGCAACAACTTTACCGCCCGTACTCGGAAATTCAGTTACGGGAAATAATGGATTTGGCGTAGAAGTTGAACAAGTAACCGGCAACGCAACTGATAATTCAATTCTCTCAAACCGAATATTTAATAATACGAGCAGAGGTATTGCGCTAGTGACTGGATAATAGCCATTAAAAATTGGCGGGAAACACCTGTTTCTCGCCATCAAAAGGAGATTTTATGATCAAAAAAATAGCATTGATAAGTATAGCGCTCAGCAGTTGGCTTATGCATGGCTGTATTCCCACATGCATTCAACAAGGCCCAAACCGATTGCAGCCAGCGCCGGTATTGGCAAGTGCAACAAATATTGATGGAGTGATTACAGTCAACGGAACTCTCTCGACAATTCGCAGAAATGCCACATATATTATACAATTTTTTGGCAATCCCGTATCTCGCGCAGGGCTCACTGAAGGAGATGATTTTTTAGGCCAAATTACTGTGACTACCGATTGCTTTGGCAATGCACCATTTAGCGCAGTACTATTACCGCCAACACAAAATACTGATCCATTTATTAGCGCGACGGCTACCTTGGTATTATGCACCGGCCAAACCAGTGACACCTCTGAATTTAGCGCCAATATTCCGATAGTAATTTCATAATTTTTAGTTTAATTTTCAGAAGGACCTTCGTTAGAAGGTCCTTCTTATTTTAGACCTGCCGCACAGACCTCTCATTTTTGTTTGACAAAAGCCTAAAAGACCGTACTCTTAGTATAACTTTTCATACTTTTTTCATATCTTTCGAATGTAGATCGCGGGGTAGAGCAGTCTGGTAGCTCGTTGGGCTCATAACCCAAAGGTCGCTGGTTCAAATCCAGCCCCCGCAACCAGTCTTCGCTCCTACGGAGCTACGCCTGGCTACGCCATCTCTTAAGGCTGCACAATAAGATTTAACAGCACGATGCGAAGACTGTCCGGCCCTTCGGCAAGCTCAGGATAAACTCCGCTTAGGCGCCGTGTCCGGCGTCCTTCGATACGAAAACTGTATTTTCTACTCAGGATGACCGGAAGGACGCGTTTACTCTCGAGCAAAGTCGATGGATTTAGCGAAGACGGACATGTGGCAACAAACCAAATTGGTCCGACAAAATCATTTCTCACTTTACTTGATCGATCCATTTCTGTAATTTCAAAAAAAGAACCTATAAAAAAGGATGGTCATGAGAAACAAATTATTATTTCTTGCCTCATTTTTTTTCTCAATCTTTTTAGCAGCCATGGATAAACAACAAGTTCAAGCTCGATCCCGAGATCTGCCCATACGAGATATTTCCAGTGATACTCTGAGCCGGTCTCCAGGAGAATGGTTTGCGCTTGAAGTGCGCAAAGATCAGGCGCTCCTTGAGCAGAAAGAAAACACTGGCAAGATCCAGGCAGCTGATGCAGTTACTTTTATAGCAGCACAATCTTTAGAACTGATAGATCAGATAAAAGAAAAATTATGCGCTTCACGCGGCGACTCTATAATCGATGAACAACTCAATGAAATGCTCAGCAGTCTTGATGGGCAAGAAGATGAACAACAGGTAACGCCCAGTTGTTGTTCGAGCTTAAAATCCCGTAAAGCGGATTTGTTTCTTGAAAAAATTCAAAAAGATCCTGAACTAAACTCAGAAATAAAAAGAATGATTATAAATCAGTCACTTCTTGTTAATAAAATTATCAGATCTTTAGAAACCAAGTAAGATCAATCTTCATGATCTGAGCAACAGCAATCCACAGTCAATTTGAGACATTCTCGGCAGGTAAGGAAAAATGCTACGCTCGCAACGCACACCCCACCGATCAATAAGGCATTTTCTCGTTTTGTAAAAACAGGACTTTCATCAAAAGCGCAAACCATGGTTTGATTAAATGAAGGCATATGCCGAGCAGAACTCATATATTTACCAACTTTGTTAAGACAGACCAGTGTTCCAATTGCTGCGCCAATATTCGGCAAAGCCTCGGTAACACTGCGACGAACAAAATTAGTTAATTTACTGCTTACTCCAGCATAATTATCATGAGGATCAACATGGGATTGGCCCATCTCAATATATGAATGAATCTCTGAGCCATCTTGAAATTCAAGTTTCTGTTCAAGCCGCCAGCCTGCAACTCTTACAGTATTCCTTTGCATGGCGTTTGAAAAACAGGTGATCACTAATAAATTGAAAATAACAAAACATCTAATCATCCAAGCAAAATTCTTAATAATCATTTATGCTCCTTCAAAATTCTTCACCGCAAATTATTCTTGTTTCTGTTTATGCAGGTTATAATAGCTCCGTGCGATTGCAATTGCCATCAAGCTTCCTGTCAGAAAAAGTCCCCCATGCAAGAAGATACCTTGACTATAATGAGTAGCCTTTGCTGCAAATTCAGCAGTATCAAGGCTCGCTATTTTTAAAAGGGCTCTTCCAGACCAACCAGCGAACAGACTGCAGCAGATAAGAGATTTCCAACAATCGCGGTCCTTGGCAGTTAACTTCCATATTTGCAAACAACTTAGCTCAGGGCGATATTCTTTAATAGCTTTGCCAGGTTTGTTTTCTTGCAAATGCTTCTGCTTTTTCCAGTAGTTCTTTTGCATTCGTATACGTTAATCTTTCATGCGCCTTTTCATAAGGCAACCATAAATAGCCTTGATGCTCGCGCGATAATCTAATGCTTTGCTGTCCAGTTTTGCCCACAAAAAAAGTTACGGTTTTTTTTACCATTTTCCCACGCTCTTTAAAAACATAGGCCAATGATTCTTCAAATCCGGGAATTATTTCTGCAGTTAATCCCGTTTCTTCTTTTAATTCACGTTGTGCAGCCTGTATTTTGGTTTCACCCGGCTCTAATTTACCTTTGGCAAAATCCCAGTGGCCGCTAATATAGTGAAGAACAAGATAGTGAATCTCATAATCTTTGATGCAATAGATCACTATGCCTGCAGATTGTTGTTCAATCATGGTCATCCAGTCTGTTAGAATTTCAATCGAGGAAATATAATCGAACGCCAAATAAGCTTCTACAATAATACAAGAGAAGTCCAGCCACTATTGATAATGGCCCAACCCATAGCCAAAATCCAATTTTTTCAATAAAAAAGTATGCTAAGTCTTGAGGCAATAGCAATCGAATTAAAGATAAAATGCCACTATACGAAAGTAAAAAAAAGCAACCAACCCCAATTAATTGAAATCCGTATCGGGCGCAAAAATTTAAAAATTGCTGTAAATATGCATGTAAACCAAATTTTTTGCGCAAATAATAGAGCAATAATATGGTCTGCAAAATTCCTGAGATAGTAGTCGCTAGCGCAAGCCCAAATGCATGCAAGTTTGCCATAAATAAAAAATTTAAAATGATATTAACTGCCGTTGCAATGATGGAAACAATACTTGGAATTCGGGTTTCATGCAGGGCATAAAAAACATTTAAAATAATTTTATTAAATGAGAAGAAAAATAATCCGATTACAAATGCGATCAAGATATAGCCTGCTTGGTAAGCTTGCGCCAAGGTAAAGGATTTTGAAAGAAAAAGGGTAGTAAAAATTTTATCAGCAAAAAGAATCATGAAAAGCATACAGGGAATGGTCACCCAAAAAACCAACTTTGCCGATTCTAATAAGTAAAAATTCAAACGCTTGGGCGCATAGGTGCTTATGCGCGAAAAGTGAGGCAATAGGATTGTAGAAAACGCAACGGCAAAAACGCCGAGCGGGATACCAACAAATCGATTCGCATAATAAATGAGAGATATGGAACCCTCAGGCAAATATGAGGCAAAACTCGTATCAATAAAAAGGCTAATCTCCATAACACTCATACTCAGCAGCACCATGAAAAACTTTGCCAAAATATTTGAAAAAGAATGCCATGTTTCTTTAGTTACTCTGCCAAAAGCAAAATCCAGGTTAATATATGCATGCAAATGCTGTAGAAACTGCAAGAGCCCGCCAAGCAAAATAAAAAAGCATAAGTAAATCACCGGAAGTTGCAAATACCAGCAAATTGCCAGACCACCAATAAAAACAATATTCAACAAAATTGGTCCAAATGCTGGCACAAAAAAATGCCCAACCGCTTGCAAAGCTCCCGCCAATAAAGCACTACTTGAGATAAAAAAGATAAAAGGCATTAAAATACGCAATAAAGGAACGGTTAAGGCAATCTGCTCACCAGAAAATCCGGGAGCAATTGCTGCAATAACCTGAGGTGCAAAAATAATAGTAAGCCCGCATAAAATGAGTAAACTGCCCTCAAACAAGATGAATGCTAATGACATCAGGCTATGAGCGTCATTCTTATTCTTACGCAAGGCGGTAACAAAAGAGGGAACAAAGGCGGCCGAAAGCGCTCCCTCAGCAAAAATTTTTCTTAGTGAGCTGGGAATTTTAAAGGCGGTTAAAAAAGCATCCGATGCAGCGCCTGCCCCGAGGTATTTCACCATGAGCAGTTCACGAATAATGCCCAAAAACCGGCTCATCAAGGTTGAGCTGCCAATCTGAATAGTCTTTTTAATGATCGATCTTTTGTGCATTGTTATTTTTTATTACAGGGTTGAATTGGAACTGCAGGAGGAAAAGATTGGTTTTTTATGGTAACTATTAAGCTCATGTATTTGCAATCCGCTTGATGAATTAGCTTCCATCGTTCTTCAATCTCTTCAGCAGTGCATTCAAGCGGATCCAAACACAGGAATTTATTAGGATCTTTTTGTGCGAGTTCAGGATCGGCGGTAGCCCGTATTTTGCCATGCGTTTCTTCGCACAAATCTGCTAAGAATTCTTGTTGATCATGGTATTTTTTCTCATATTCTGCAACAAATGCTACTTTTAATTTTTTTATCTCGCCATTCCGCTCATTGCAAGTTGTTTGAAACGCTTGGGATAAAAGAATTTTTAACTGAGTTTTCCGCCATTCGATCGGATCCAATGTGTCATTAGATTCCATAGCACATAAAGATAATGGCATTATTCCAAAAATAAGAATTTTTAATGATATTTTTCTTATGGAGATTTTATAACGAAAATGAGACATATTTTTGCCCATCCAAAATACTTTTTACCTAAATTTTTCAATTTTGAGTATAAGGCCAAATACTCTTGAGAACAATTATTTAACAAACGAGAATTATGTCCTATTTCAAAGTTACTATAGTTATGCAATTGGGAAGCAGTCTAAGTCCGAGCTACATACCCACGTTGTAAGACCACCACATACTAAACCGGCCGCTATCGAAAGAGCCATCCACGCACACTTGTGCTCATGGATTGGCTCATCAGCATTCTCTTCTTCGCTCGCATGCCTTTTTATTGCTCTAACTTTTTCCATTGGAATAGCACGAGAGCATGTAGGGCATGTTTTGCTAATATTTACCCATCTCTGTAAACAATTGGAATGAAATTGATGGGTTTTATGACAGCCCAAACGAGCTACTGCTTTATTTTTTTTAGAAAGGTCATCCTCTTTATCCCAGCAAATGCCACACATCAAACTAGTATCTTCTTGCAGCTGATTAACTTCGACCTGTTCTATTGCTTGGACAACTTTTTTATTCCGCCTGCGTCTGCCCGCATAAGCATTAAACCCACTCATGCAAACTAAAATTGTTAAAAAAATAATGTGCGCTTTAAAAAATTTTTTTAGAAAAATCATGTGCTTCTTCCCATTCTTTCATAGCTTGTTGATGCTGCGCTTTTAAATCGATTAAAGATTTTTCAGCTTTTTTATATTCCTCAGTCCCATACATTAGGTTCGCAAATTTCAATTCTTGCTCTCTAATTCTATATTCAAACTGCTCTATTCTTCTTTCTAAAGCTTTAATTTTTTTGTTGAGCTCATATTGATTTACCGCTGGCAGTTCTTTTTTGGACTCAGCCCGCACAATCGCTTTTATATCTTTATTCTGCTGAGCATCAAGCACATGCTTTTTGTAATAGAGATATTCATCATAATTGCCATCAAAGCTTATGATACCAGTTGGAGTAAGTTCGATGATGCGCGTGGCCAGATCATTTAAAAAAGCTCGATCGTGGGAAACGAAAAGTACCGTTCCTTCATAGGCGCGCAATGCATCGAGCAAAACCTTTTTTGAATCAAGATCAAGATGGTTGGTCGGCTCATCAAGCAAAAGCAAATTAGCTTTTTGCAGAAGCACCTTCACCATACCGACCCGATTTTTTTCACCCCCGCTTAAAACCCCAATCTTTTTATCTACATCTTCACCGCTAAATAAGAATGCCCCCAAAAACGCTCGGACTGTTGCAGTGGTAATCCCAGGAGCGCAGCTGCCATCAATGTTGTCTAAAACTGATTTTTTGGCATCCAGGGCCGCATTTTGGTCTTGGTCAAAGAGTGCGCTGGTGACATTTGAACCGAACGTAACCGAACCGGTTTGCATAGGCAATTTACCACTAATGATATTAAAAAGTGTGGATTTACCGCCGCCATTGCTTGCAACGATCGCAACCTTTTGGCCCCTTTCAATCTCAAAACTCACATTCTTAAAAATTGGTTTATCAGGAAATGAGAATCCAAGGCTTTCAACCTTTAAAACCATAGATCCGGATCGAGCAGTGGGCGGAAAAGAAAACTTAATATTTTTAAGGGTCGGAGGCAAAACAATTCTTTCAACTTTCTCAAGCTGCTTAATCCAGCTTTGCGCCTGCTTGGCGCGAGATGCGCTCGCTCTGAACCGGGCAATATTCTCTTCTTTTTGCTTAATCTCTTTTTGCTGCAAAACATAGGCCGCTTCAAGCAATGCTCGATTATGCTCTTTTTGCACCTCATAGGCACTAAAATTACCTTGATAAAAGGTGCCTTCGCCCATCTCCAGTTCAAAAATTTGTTTGCATAAATGATCAAGAAAATACCGCTCGTGGCATACGAGCATAAAGCCAAATGGCGCTGCTTTTAAAAAATCTAAAAACCAATCCTTTGCAAAAATATCTAAGTGGTTGGTCGGTTCATCAAAAAGATAGAAATCTGCATTTTGCAACAATAATTTTGCCAGCACAATGCGCATGCGCCAACCGATACTCAATGAAGCAATCGGCTTATCAAAATCGGCTTCCTTAAACCCAAGGCCTAAAAGCATCTTTTTTGTTTTGGCGGCCAGCGCTTCGGGATTAGCCTCTTTAAGCTCGTCATGAAGATGGGCATACCGTTCTAAATCGACCTCTTGCCCATCGCTCATCTGCTGCTCAAGAAGATCAAGCTCATTTTTAAGCATCATAAGAGTAGCAAAGGCAGTCATGGTCTCTTCAAGAATGTTTAATTGCGAGGCAAGGACAACATCCTGCGCCAAATACGCAATTTTCTTATTTTTGCTGATGGTGATTGTGCCACTATCAAGCTGCTGCAAGCCCACAATTGCTTCTAAAAGCGTAGATTTGCCTGAGCCATTTTTGCCGATGAGGCCAATTCTTTGATCTTCATTAATATCAAAAGAGATCTGGTCAAATAAAACGCGTGAGCCGAAGGATAGGGTGATTGATTGAGCTTGTATCATAGTATTAATAATTGTATGCGAATCTTGATTTTAGCGCAAATAAAGCTCCAGTATCAGGCAATCTTGATATTTGGTCATATTCCTCTTACAATATCCCCGTTAGTCTAAATCACTCAATTCTCAGGAAAAAGTATGCGATTAAATTCACGGTTTTTCATGGTCCTGGCACTATTTAATGGCATAATCATCTCAATGGAAAAAGCAGAAACTAATGCTCTGAGCATTGTAAAAGAGGTAGAAAGTGAAAACCAGCTAGAGAAGGACGCGGCTCTCGCTCGGCGACTCCTGGAAGTTGAAAACGAGCATTCCTCTGAAGAAGAATTAATTCTTAGCGAACCTTCATCATCTGCTTATAAAGAAATCAAATTTTTAGAAGACACGCAAAGAACTTCTCTCAATAAAACCATGAATGCTCTTAAACGAAAATTTGATAACTCTTTCAATGCCATGAGCACAGTAATAGCCGTGCAACATAACCAAAATTATAAACCTGAACCATATATAATTAAAAATACTTTAAAAGATTCTTTGGAAATAGCTCAGAGCGCCTTTGATAGAGCAAGCCAAGATTATGAGAAACATCTATTACTTATAAAAGAATCGGAACAGCACCTCGGTTGCGATGATACCGCGAATTTGGCGGAACCCCTCATTAATGATCTTTATGAAATATATTTAGATAAAATTCATGCAGAAGTAGAATCATTTTTCGCACTGGCAGCCACTAAATATGTTAAATGGTATACCGAATCGAGATTATGGGACAAGCGTGCAAAAAAAGCGAAAACATATGGCAAAGACCCTAAAAATTCTTAAGCGATCCATCAACCATTTCATAAACCGTTTCCATGCGTTCGGTTACAAACGTATCATGGGAAGAAATAATGAGCCCCATGCCCCATTCCTTTTGCGCTTGCGTGATCAGATCTAAAATGCGTTGAGCTGTTTGCGGATCAAGATTGCCCGTCGGTTCATCGGCCAATAAGAATTGCGGCCTATTTTTTAATGCTCTAGCTAATGCTACTCGCTGCTGTTGGCCGCCTGAAAGCTGCCCCGGATATGCATTCGCTTTTGATTCTAAACCCACATTTCTGAGTAATTCTCTGCCCTCACGCGCAGATGCCTTGGCTTCTTGCCCGGCAATGAGCCCTTTGATCATAACGTTTTCAAGAACCGTCAGCTCTTTTATGAGATAGGGGTATTGGAACACGAGGCCGATGGTCTTATTAAGAAAAATGCTCTTTTTAGCTTCAGATAAAGCATTAATATCTTCAGTCCCATAGATCACCGTTCCTTTGGTAGGAGCATCAAGGCCTGCCAGAAGATGAATGAGCGTTGATTTGCCACTTCCAGAGACCCCGGTAATTGCATAGGATTTTCCTTGCTCAAAAGTAGCTGAAACTCCTTTTAAAACCGGAACAATCATATCACCTTGGCAATAGCTTTTATACACATCGGACAGTATAAGTTTTTTTTCCATATGAATTTTTTCCCTTCTCTTACTATTTAACACAAAACAACGCTGTTTTCAAAAAGAAGATTCGCTCATTTTATGCATAAATATTGTCTTTGTCGAAAACGTGGGCCTACAATGGAGTGTAGGGTAATGAATCGGAGAAGGTGATCACACCGGGGCGATAGAATTGATTGAGGGGGAGTGAATGAAGACGGTATTGAACAAAGACATGCATGAACAAATTCCAGAAATGCTCCCAGTAATTCCGACAATGGATGTTGTTGTGTTTCCACATATGATTGTGCCGTTATTGGTACTTGATGAAAAGATCATCAAGGGCATAAATCAATCACTACAAGAAGCCAAATTGGTCTTACTGCTTGCGGCAAAAAAACAGATTGATAGCGATGAAGGAATCGCTACCAAAGATCTTTATAATATTGGGACGGTCGCATCAATTATGCGTCTTATAAAAATTCCTGAAGGCGGAATTAAAATTCTGGTGCAAGGGATTTGCAAAGCTGAAGCACAGCGATATTATGGCATCAGAAGATAGTCTTGCAAGCATACTATTTGCAAACTTGATAGCAATTCATCTCGATAATAAAGATGAAATTCAAGCTCATGTTAAAAATATTAAAACTTTTAGCAGAAAAAATGGCAATTGCAGGCAATGCATTTAGCCCTGATTTCCATATTATTCTTTCCAAAATGCAAGATCCGGAAAAAATTGCCGATTTTATTTTATCTCATTTAAATCTTGGCGTTGAACAAGCGCAAGGCATTACTTAGAAACCAGAGATCAAGCAGAATCTGCTTGAGCGCACTCTATCGCTATCTTGCCAAAGAAATGGAAGTTGCGGAAATGCAAGAAAAAATCCGCAATAATGCGCGCGATTCAATGAATAAAGCACAAAAAGAGTTTTATTTGCGCGAGCAAATGCGCGCAATTAAAAAAGAACTTGGTGAAGATGATCTTGAAGAAATTGAAGCAATGCGTGAAAAGCTTGAAAGCATTAGAAGCTCCTGAAGAAGTTAAAGTTGAAGTGCGCCGTCATATTAATCGGCTTGAAAAAACATCGCCCGATTCGATGGAAGCAACCGTAACGCGCAATTATCTTGAATGGATCTTTGCATTACCATGGCAAACATTTACGCACTGATAATCTTGATATTGATCATGCCAAAAAAGTTCTTGATGAAGATCATTATGGATTAAAAGAAATTAAAGATCGTATTTTGATTTTATTTCAATACGCAAACTAAAAACGATGGCTATGCACCAATTTTATGTTTTGTAGGGCCTCCGGGAACCGGCAAAACATCATTGGGGCAATCAATTGCACGCGCACTTGGGCAGAAGCTATTTCCGAATCTCGTTGGGCGGCGTGAAAGATGAAGCAGAAATTCGTGGCCATCGCCGAACCTATGTGGGCGCAATGCCGGGCCGATTTATTCAAGCAATCAAAAAATCGGGCACCTGAATCCGGTTATTGTGATTGATGAGCTTGATAAAATTGGCTCAGATTTTAGAGGCGATCCATCAGCAGCAATGCTTGAAGTGCTTGATCCGCAACAAAATAAAACATTTTATGATAATTATCTAGGGTTCCTTTTGATCTTTCACAAGTAATGTTTATTGCACGGCAAATTCACTTGATACTATTTCCGAGCCATTGCGAGATCGTATGGAAATCATTGAAGTTTCTGGCTATACCCATGAAGAAAAACTGAACATTGCAAAAATGCATTTGGTACAAAAGAGCAATTGCGGATACCGGGCTTACAAATCATAATTTACTAATTCCTGATGATATTATTACTGATATTATCATTAATTACACCCGAGAATCAGGAGTGCGCCAATTAGAACGAATTATTCGAAAGCTCTGCTCAAAAGCAGCACGTAACTTTTGTAGAAGCAAATCAGATTATTACATTCGATCAAGAAAATCTTCATACCTATCTTGGACCGCGCAAATTCCTGGAAGATGATATGTGCAAAGAAGATCAAATTGGTATAACCAATGGTCTTGCATGGACTCCGTATGGCGGCGAAATGATCAAAATTGAAGCAGTACTTATGCCGGGCAAAGGCAAATTAATTCTCACCGGACAATTAGGCGACGTGATGAAAGAATCTGCGCAAGCAGCATTAAGTTATGCACAAGCACATGCAGAAGAATTTAAAATTGATCAGAAATGTTCACCAATTATGATCTGCATATTCATGTGCCGGCAGGGGCAGTTCCAAAAGATGGGCCTTCGGCAGGTATCACGATGCTTACTGCAATTCTTTCCGTGCTCACGCAACGGCCAATCAATGCACAATATGCCATGACGGGTGAACTGAATTTACGTGGTGAAGTGATGCCAATTGGCGGCGTAAAAGAAAAAATACTTGCAGCAAAACGCAACCAAGTTGATCATGTTATTTTACCGTATAAAAATCGGCATGATCTGGCAGGAATTGAAGATATGTTTGAGGGAATTAATGTAATTTTGGTGCATCATGCTGATGAAGTACTTGAACATGTATTAATGCCCGCAACACAGAAAATATAAATACTAAAACAAAGAGAGGGCAGCAGATCGCTGTCCTCTCTTTGTTTTAAACGTTTCAATGCTCCAGAGGTATACCTATTTAACCCAAAAAAATGTTAGCTTTTCTATGACCAAATTATAATTGGCTGGAAACCTTAAAAATAAGGGGCATAACAGTGAGACTGAATATATTATTTACTATGGCAATAGCCACTCCATTAACATTTGCAATGGAAGAAAAAAAACTTGATCTCATTCAGCAGTATCATAATTTTGCATTTGCACACATGAATCCGACAACGCAACTATTTCTGAAAGCGCTTCCCAATGACCCAAAATCAAAAATCATTAATCGATACTTGACCCAACTTTCCTTTACCGCTCTGCTCTATAAACAAATGTATGCATGTTCGAACGCAGAAGTAGGCGAAATTCCTCAGGAGGTACGCACTGCCTATCGAGTAATGCCCAACACTAATTTTCTGTATCATCGAATTATTGAGAATAGAATTTATAATGAAATAGAGTTGCTTTATCCTGAGGATTTTAATCCGATGCAAGCATGGAAAAATCGCCTAGAACAGATTGAAGAACAGATAGCCAAGCAGTTAGAAGAAGAGCAGGTGTAAGCACTTTCTTTACAAACTGCCCCAGTTACATTAGCTTTGATGGAGAATCCGAACACTATCCGTTCGTCTCGAGCGAGCGGAGCGAGTCGAGAGATGCTTATTCGACTTCTCGATTCGGCCTTTGGCTCACTCGAAGCGAACGGGATATTTTTTGATAGGTTAACTCATGGCACAACCAGGCATAATTAATTCTTCAAATATACGCGGTTCAGTCCTCCGCGTGAGCGGCACTATCATCGATGTGCAATTCCCGCGCGAATCTGCGCCCGACATTCTTAATGAGCTTCTCATCGAATTTCCCGATCATGAAAAAAAACACCCGGCAAGCATAGAAGTTGCCCAGCAATTGGGCGATGGCATTGTTCGTTGCATTGCAATTGATAATATCTTTGGTATTAGCCGCGGGCTATCGGTAATCGATACTGGGTCTCCTATCAAAGTTCCGGTCGGCAATGCGGTGCTTGGCAGAATTTTTAATGTCCTTGGCCAAACAATTGATGATGGTCCAGCTATAAAAACAGCAGAAAAATGGTCCATTTATCGAGAAGCGCCTCCTTTAGTTGAACAAAAAATTGCAAATGAAATCCAAGAAACGGGTATTAAAGTAATTGATATTATGTGCCCCTATATCAAGGGATCAAAAATTGGTCTTTTTGGCGGCGCCGGTGTTGGTAAAACTATTTTGGTTCAAGAACTTATTCGCAATATCGCCACCGAGCATGGGGGCGTTTCGGTATTCACCGGAATCGGCGAACGTACCCGCGAAGGAAATGAACTTTGGCTGGAAATGAAACGTACTGGCGTGCTTGATAAAACAGCACTTGGTTTTTGGCCAAATGGGAGAAATGCCCGGTGCACGCTTGCGCGTCGGAGATACCGGCCTTACCATGGCAGAATATTTTAGAGATAAAGAAAAAAAAGATGTTTTACTCTTCATTGATAATATTTTTCGGTTCGTGCAAGCAGGATCAGAAGTTTCAGCACTTTCTAGGCCGTTTGCCATCCGCAGTTGGCTATCAGCCAACGCTTGCTTCTGAAATGGGCGCATTCCAAGAACGAATCACCAATACCATTAATGGCTCAATCACTTCTGTTCAAGCAGTTTATGTTCCTGCCGATGATATTACTGATCCAGCACCAGCAACCACGTTTATGCACTTCGATGCGAGTACTGTTCTTTCTCGCAAACTCGTTGAACTTGGATTATATCCGGCCATTGATCCTCTGCAATCAAATTCAAAAGGATTAAAACCGGAAATTGTTGGGCGAAAAGCATTATCGCGTTGCCCGCAACATCCAAACTATTTTGCAGCGCTATAAAGAATTGCAAGATATTATTGCAATCTTGGGATGGAAGAACTCTCTGAAGACGATAAACGGATAGTTAATCGCGCAAAACGAATTCAAAAATTTCTAACGCAGCCTCTTTTTACCGCTGAATTTGCAAGCGGTTTGCCGGGCAGATATGTGCCTAAAGATAAAGCGGTTGATGATTTTGAACGAATTATTTCCGGCGAATATGATGATCTTCCTGAGCAGGCATTTTATATGGTCGGCACGCTTGAAGAAGCACGAGAAAAAGCACGCACTCTATTAGCAGGCGCTTGATATGCAACTGATAATGGTATTTAGCCGACTCGCACCCTTCGACGAGCTCAGGGCGAGCGGCAATAAAGCACAGTAATCCGCTCGTGGTGAGCATGTCGAACCATTCGAGCAAAGCATCGGATAAATTTAATGCAACTGATAATGGTATGGCCAGATAAAAAAGTAACTGCTGAAATTGCGTGGCTGGAGCTTAATACGCCGACCGGCAATTATGTTATTCAACCGGGGCATGCTCCTATGATTCTGGCACTCTCGCCGCGCAAGCAACTTATTTATGCGCTTAAAAGTGGCAAAGAGGAGGTTATAATGGTAGAACGCGGTATCGCAGAAATTACCAGAACAAATATCACTCTTTTGCTTTCAGCATGAAATAATACTCATTCTTTTTCAAACATTAACCCAGTTTTCAATGTTAATAAGATAATTTAACATTTTTTTCATCTTCTTTAAAGCTAGATAAGCATAATAGAAGCTATCTTTTTGCGATTCGGCAGCAACCGTTACTGTTGTTTTAAGAGGTAAAAAAATCCATCAATGTAGGTGTATCTTCTGCAACGAATAGGCGAAATTTATGAGCATACTTAGAACTATAATTTGATATGTAAAATGCATAAAAAGCTTCCAAAAAAGAATAAACACTTTATCTTTTAAGCAAATTTTGGCGATACTATTATGCAACTGGTTGCAGAATTGCTACTATTGCAATAGCAGTATGAGTGTTTTTTATAGGGGGAAAATCATGCAAAAATATTTATTTATTATCATATTTTTAATCATAGCAAACAAACATGCATTGGCGGATGCCATGGAACATACTTGCCCGCAATCAACTCAACAAATTAATAGTCTGTATTATTTTTTTAATGGCCTTAAAAATAGAGCCGATTATGTTTTTGAAAATCCTTTTCCAAATACGCCACTATCAGTGAAAGAAGGAAAAACATTTGGAATCAAGTTACCATTCTCAATTCTCCAGAACTTTCCAAGAACTGATTCATGGAGAGTGGATTTAATCGCCAATGTAAAAAGCGAAAACCTAAAAGAACAATTGAAAATCGGACTCCTATACTCTGAATTTATTCAGGATAGTGATAATATTTCATTAGATGGAGTTAAAGGAACCTCAACGTTTGTTTTTCTGGCAATACAAAAAGGATTAGCTTTTGCTACATTTAAAAATAAAATCAATGGCCAAGAAGAAACTAAGAAGATCCTAATAGAAGTAGTTGAATAAAAGCTTCTCAAAAATTATTTGTTTTGATTCGTCTGATTTTCTTTTATTTCTTTTCGGCATTCTTGTACAAATTTTTCAAAGAGTTAATCTAAAGTATTACTGCTCTTAGCGTCAAGAACGCGATAATGCCCACCCGACAAAAGGGTCATAAGTGCTTTGAACCTTGTATGAGCAAGAAAGCAATCATTTTTGGACTGAGGATTTTGAGTTGCTGCTTGTGAACTTATACTTGCCAAGAGCATTACAGTTAACATAAAATTTTGTGCATTCTTCATAGCGGCCCAATTAGAATTGTATAATTGAATGATGTATACTATTTTGATTCATTATTTTAAGACAAAAGCTTGAATAAGTAAAGATCAAAACATAAAGAAAAACTTTAAAATGAAAAAAAAGATTGGCCATATTTTATCAGGATCGCTCGAGCAGGGATTGCTTATGCGAATCAACTCCGAAATAAATCCCGAAAGCATAAAAACGGGCAAATTTGTTTCTATCGTTGGAGCCGATCATAAATATTTTTCATTGATTACTGATTTGAGCTTGGCGATTTCCCATCCGGATATTCTCTTATTTCCTCCTGCTGAAAATGAAGAGCTTTTACTTTCTTTTTTAAAACAAAAAGATATGTATGCGACCGCCAATTTAAAGCCAATGCTGATGCTCGGCGCCGATGCGCGGCCAATGCCAGTAAAAACAATTCCGCCCCATTTTTCTACCGTGTTTGAGGTTGATAATAAAGATGTTGCTCTTATTTTTGGAAATGAAGATCATCCCGATAAACGGTATTTTAATATCGGCTGCCCGCTTGATATGACAACTCCGGTGTGCCTTGATCTTGAACGGTTAACTGAGCGGAGCAATGGTATTTTTGGCAAAACAGGCACTGGAAAAACATTTATTACCCGTTTAGTATTAGCCGGTTTAATTAAACATGAAAAAGCGGTCAATTTGATTTTTGATATGCACAGTGAATATGGATTGCAAGCGCGCAAAGAAGGGGGATCTCTTTCATTTGTAAAAGGATTAAAAACCTTATTTCCAAGCAAAGTGGCTATCTTCTCATTAGATCCTGAATCCACGCGCCGGCGTTCTGGCATGCCAGATGTTGAGGTTACTCTCTCCTATCAATCGGTGAGTGTGGAAGATATTCTTTCATTGGGTGACGAGCTCGGGTTGCATGCAACCGCGCTTGAGGCCGCATATCTTATTGCTGCAAAATATAAGCATGATTGGCTGCAGGTATTGTTATCGCAAGGAGATAGTCTTAAAGAATTTGCGCAGCAGCTTGGTGGCCACCCTGAATCTATTGCAGCATTGTATCGCAAATTAAAGCGAATTGAACGATTGCCATTCTTCAAACCCGGCGCCCCAGGAGCCTATAAAGATCATTCAGTTATTGATCAAATGATGGAATATATTAGATCACGGAATCAGCGTGATCGTAGAGTTTGGCAATCATACTTCAACATTTTGTTACCTGCTGATTGCGAATATTATCACGCGCAGAATTCACCAAGAATATATGAGTAAAACTGAAAAATTTCTTGGCTCCCAAAAAAAGGAAGATGAACCAAAAAAATTAATGATCACCATTGAAGAGGCGCACAAATTTTTAAATCCTTCCGCCGCACGCCAAACTATTTTTGGCATCATTGCACGCGAAATGAGAAAATATTATGTTTCGCTCCTGGTAGTAGATCAGCGCCCATCAGGCATTGATGAAGAGATCATCTCGCAAATTGGGACTAAAATTGTCGCCCAGCTCAATGATGAGAAAGATATCCAAGCAGTCCTTACTGGCGTAAGCGGCGCAAGCAACTTACGCGCAATTCTTGCTTCTCTTGATAGCAAAAAGCAAGCACTCTTGCTTGGCCACGCGCTCACCATGCCCATCGTAATACAAACACGCGAATATGATGAACAATTTTATCGCGCGATGGATACTCAAGTGAGTTCCAAGCAAATTGATCAATTTGTGCAGGAATTGTTCTAAATAAAGGTCTTTTGCTCTCTGCTTGACACGTGACCCAGAGCATATAAACTTGGGGTCAACAAGCATCAAAATCCATACCCTTTTCCTCCTGGAGGTAAGCTATGAATAACATTCTTAAATCAGGGCTATTTTTAGCTCTTTTTACCATCACTTTTTCCACATTTGGTCAGCAAACCATTAAAGAGAAGCATCTTGCAAGCTATGTTATGGATTGCGTCGATTATTGGTTCTATCCGAATCATACCCATCCCCAGATGGACGGATTGGCACAATCGATCGTCTCAGAAATCTTGCATTCGCAAAATTATGAATATGAATGGAATTGGAGCGCCCTGATTTATGAAGCTGTCTACCCGCTCGATTATGTGGGGCAGATTATGCGCGGAGCAATTATCCAACATGTGAGTGAACACAGTTATCATTATGCGCGTGAAATCACGTCGCGCGAAAATGCGCGCCGCATAGCCGATTATATTTATAACTATCTCTTCAATTACTGTTCACAAAATCCAATCCTGCCCCAAGGAATCTTTGCCGGTTGCGTCGCTGATAATTTAAGAAATTGGGTGATCCAAATTTATAATCAATCAACCTTACAGTATGCTCCAGAACGCCCTTGTTGTTGGTAAAAAATAAACCTCAACAAGCCCACTTTAAATCTATCGCTTAAAAAATTAATTTTGAATATTAGGTAATTTTATGAATAAAACAGTCCCCGTTCTTATAATTTCATTAGTAATCAGTTTCATTTTAGTTTGGCGCCTGGCAAATCGTTCGCCAATTGAAACACGCCGACCAGAAAACATCTTAGTAATTGGTACAAATGCCGAATATGCTCCATTCAGTTTTGTGCAAGGCAAAACAATTACCGGCTTTGATATTGATCTGATTGAAGAAGTTGCAAAACGCCTTAATAAAACGGTGCAATTACAAGATATGCCATTCGATGGATTAATTTCTGCCCTGCAGCTGGGAAGTATCCAAGTAATTGCTGCTGGCATCACCCCAACTCCTGAACGGGCTGAGCGCATTCTATTCACCAAACCCTATCTTACGGGGGATCAATTACTTATTATCAGCCCCGCAGGTGCTCCAATAAAAAATCTCGATCAATTAAAAGGCAAGAAAGTTGCGGTAAATGAAGGATTTACTGCCGATTATTATATGTCTAAAATCCAAGGGCCTGAACTGATTAAATTTGCAACCGCAATCGAATCCTTCATGACCCTTGAAAGCGGCCGCGTTGATGCATTAGTCGCGGCTAAAAATACGGTAAAGCCGTTTTTAGAACATTATGGGGCTGAAAAATTCTTTATAGTTTCAATTCCTGATACCACCGATGAATATGCGCTGGCCATATCCAAAAAATACCCAGAGCTTTTAGAACCGATTCAAAAAGCGATTGATGAGATTACTGCCGATGGCACCTTAGAGAAATTGAAGAAAAAGTGGGGATTAGAATAGTTTTTGTTCTTCGGCCAAAATCGCTGCTTTTTTTTCAATGCCACGATTATAGCCACCAAGACACCCATCTGAGCGGATCACGCGATGGCAAGGAATTGCCGGATCATAATTTTTGCTGATAATATTGCCAACTGCGCGAGCTGCTTTTGGATTACCAGCCAATGCAGCAACCTGTGCATAGCTCATGGTTTTGCCCTTGGGAATTTTTGCAACGATTTCTAATACCTTTTGAGCGAAATGCATGATAATCCTTTGAATTCTTTGAAAAAAGAGAGAATTTCTTTAGGCTAGTAATTATACAGAAAATAATAATTTTCTCCGCTCGTGGTGAGCCTGTCGAACCATTCGAGCGGCAATATTCATGCTCGCACCCTTCGACAAGCTCAGGGCGAGCGGATATTAGGAGTCTATGATCGATTTTACGCTTATTAAAGAATCGTTGCCTCTTCTTTTGCACGGAGCGCTCGTAAGTATACAAATTGCCGCACTCGGGGCATTAATTGGTATTTTGTTTGGAACTTTGCTCGGGTTAGCGCAAACCAGCAAGTCTGCCCTTTTGCGCTGGCTCTCAACAATCTATGTTACCATTATTCGTGGCATCCCGATGTTGATTCAAATTCTGGCCGCATTTTACATTTTACCTCAGTTGGGCATCGTACTCGATGCATTTTGGGTCGCAGTAGTTGCCATTGGATTTAATAGCGCGGCATATGTGAGCCAAATTATCAAAGCAGGAATTCGATCAATTGGCAAAGGGCAAATTGAAGCTGGCCGAGTGCTCGGGTTGGGTAATATGCAAATCACGCGTTTTATTATTTTGCCACAAGCATTTCGCATGGTGATTCCCGCTTTGGGAAATGAGTTTATCACGCTGGTAAAAGATTCAGCGCTCGCTTCAACAATCGGGGTGGTGGAACTCACCAAAGAAGGAATTTTTATTCGTGGAAGAACATTTGATTCAATTACTGTCTTTTTTGCCGTCGCATGTATGTATCTAATCATAACCACGACGCTTTCAGTAGGTATTAACTGGCTTGAAAGAAGGATGAACCAACATGCTCGATATTAAAAACGTCAGTAAAAGTTTTGGCAATAAAATCATTCTTGATCACGTTTCATTGCAGATTGATAAAGGAGAAATTGCAGTGTTGCTCGGCGCTTCGGGCGTAGGCAAATCAACATTATTGCGAGTTCTTAATCATCTTGAAATTCCAGATTCCGGATCATTTTATTTAAATGCAAAACCGCTTGATTTAAGTACAGTAAATCAAACACATACGATTGGATTTGTGTTTCAAAATTTCAATTTATTCGATCATTTAACCGTAGAAGAAAATATCACTCTTGCGCTGGAAAAAGTATCCGGCAAAAGTAAAAACGAAGCCCAGGCTATTGCAAAAAAACTTCTTGAACATTATGGATTAGCAGATAAAGCACACGTGTACCCAGCAGATTTATCTGGCGGGCAAAAACAACGTTTAGCACTGGCTAGAACTCTCGCTCTTAAGCCCCAAGTGATTTGCTTGGACGAACCAACTTCAGCGCTCGATCCATTGCTCACCGCCTATGTTGCCACAATTATTCAAGACTTGGCTAAAGAAGGATACATTGTCTTAGTTGCAACGCATGATACGAGTTTGCTTGAGCGCTTGCATTGCACAATCTATCTTATGAAAGATGGAAAGATTGTAGAAACAGCTTCATCAAGCGAATTAGCAAAACATCCAACTTCATATCCTCAGATCAAAAACTTCATCGCAGGGATTTGATGCTGAAAAATAAAGGAATTAAAAAATGAGGGGTCTTTTTTTAATAGCGCTTAGCATCTCTTTCTTCGGTTCTCTTCATTGCATGAAACAAGTAAGATTTAAAGAACCTGAAAGTTCTCACAATGAAGCCAAACTATTTCTATCTGGACTGAGATATCTTTGGAAAAATAACCCACAAGAGATTAAAGCGTTTTCTTTACTGGTTGCTGTGGAAGCTTTCGCGCTCGCCAATTGGACTTCGCCAACAGCCTCACTTATTGTAAATCTACCCATTGGCTATTTTCTCGTACGAAGTTGGGAACAGGAAGGCAAAACACGCCAACAATTTGAACAAATGTGGAAGAATAGAGATCTTGCAACCATTACAACAGAAAAAGAGGTCTGCCAAGCAATAAAAAAAGGTGGAGATCCTAACGGGCTCTATGATTGCGGGGATCATCAAGTAATATATCTTCCACTCAGCAAAGGCCTGGTCGAGATTGCTGCCCTTCTTTCAGCAAAAGGAGCTGATCTTGAAAAAATCGATAATCACAAGCAAACAGTTTTACTCGCGCTGGTCTCTGAAGCAAAACAATATGCGAGTGAAAGTCCCGGCATCTTCAAGGGGATTGAATGGCTGCTAAAAAATGGTGCTCGCATAAATGAAAAGAATACGTTCTATGAAACTGCAGTACATATAGCATGCGGCAAAAAGAATCTCGCACTCCTAGAATTATTAGCAAAATACAAGGCATCATTGGAAGAGCAAGACGCACGAGGTAATACACCGCTGCACATCTGCGCCCAACGTGCTTTTTGTGAAGGAGCAAAATTTTTACTTTCGCGCAATGTGAACATACATCGAGTTAACAACAATTTTACCCTGCCAATTGATCTTGCAGCGCAAGCTGATTCAGCAGAAATAGTCTATCATCTTGCCATGCATGGAGCCGCAACGCATGTTACTGATTTTACCACAGGCGGCCCTGCAACTGGAAAAATAGCAGAACTGTGTAAAAAGTATCAAGAAACTGAAGATTATTCTTCAAGCAATTAAAAGGGAAAAAACAGATGAAATATTTTTCATTCATATTTATTATACTCAGCGCTGCACCACTGACGCATACCATGACAACCTGGCAGACGATCAAAGAATATGCTTCAGACATAAACTACTGTTATAAAAACCGTAGCTTTTTCCTTACATCAGTTTGTGGTAGCATCGCGGTCGAAACAACAGTTATAACCTTTGCAGTTTCACCAACTGCCTCACTCATTATTAATATTCCCCTCTCAGCACTAGCGGTATGGCTTCTTGCTCTCGAAGGAAAAGAGACAAGAGAACGCCATAGAGAAAAAGCCACCCTAGATCTTTGTTTTTCTCGCACAATTGCAGAAGCCCAAAAAGCTCTGCAGAGTGGAGCAGTAATAAATAGCATCTGCACTTATCGCTTTGATCCAATAAACCTTCACCTACCAATCTATCACCTACTCCGCCATGGGAATATATCTATAGCAGAATTTCTCAAAAGCAAAGGCGCAAACATTGCGCAACTCGATGTCGGTCGTAGACCATTACTTATGGCACTCATTAAAAAAGTAAACCCTGATAAACATGATACACTTGCCAGTATACAATGGCTTCTCGAGAATGGGGCGAATATCGAAGCGCAAGATGATTGCGGAGACGCCGCAGTGCACAGAGCTTGCGGCAAAAAGAATCTTGCCGTGCTTAAGCTATTAGCAGAAAATGGAGCTGATCTTACCAAAAGGAGCCATAGGGAAGAAACTCCACTTCATCGTTGCGTTAAAAATAATTTTTTGGAAGGCATAGACTTTTTGCTGTCTAAAAAAGTTGATCCAAATTCTAGAAACCGTCATTCAAAAACACCTCTACATTATGCCATAGAACAACAATCCGCGGGCACTGTATATCGTTTAGTTGAGCACGGAGCACAACTGTCTCAGGAAGATCCCGAAACTCAAACGATGCAAGAACTCTATCAAAACCATAAAAATAATATCGCATGCGGGTTCAGTAGTTAGTTTAGTGATTTTCTTAAATAAATAAGGAGAATATGGTGAAGCATACAATTTATGCTACGCTTTTTCTCATACATTCCTGCACATATAACGCGATGGAATTGCCTGGCAATACTGGCAGTCGGCCAGAAACAATAGAACAGATCCTGAAAAAAATGGCAATGCAAGAAAAGCCCAAGAGCGAGCTTGATAGAATAAAAGAGATCATACAAAAAGATGATGTTAAAAAATTCAACATTGCCATGAAAAAGAATTATGATCCCAGCAACTTTATAGACCAAAATATGCTGCTCACCTATGCAATATTGCAAAATGCAAACAAAATTACAAAAACAATAATTTGCAAATTTGATGCGGATATAACCAAAGAAAACCGGAACTCAAAGTCGCCCCTAACGTGCGCACTGCTGATGGAGAATTATAAGATCGCTCATAGATTGCTGGATCATGATTTCCAGAAATCTTTTTATCTTAATGGGCTTTTAGTGGCATGCATTGAAAAAGCGAAATATTTAGAATTCAAAATAAATGAAGATATAAAGCGCTCAGGAATCATTCATAATAATCCACCCCCTTATTTAACGGAGCAAATTGAATGGCTTCTTGCGCATGGGGCAAGCCCCGATAGTAAAATATGGGATACAAATGCGATTCAACAAGTTGCATATGCACACGACCATTCGAATCGTACCGCGCGTATTTTCCAATTATTATGCGCGTATGGGGCTCAAGTAAATTGCCTGAATTAAATGATGAAACCCCTCCTATTCATTATGTTTCAACGAGAGCGGAACACGAAAGCCCCAAATGGCAAATATTGAGCCTTGAATATCTTATCTCTGCTGGTGCGGACATTAATACCCGTAATAAATTCAATGAAACACCACTCCATCAAGCAGTTGAGCATAATGAATTGCCCAACACTCCACTTCTTCGTGGCATGGCAGGAACTGGGGCAGATCTTATAGCGTTCCTCTTATACAAAGGAGCAAATCGAGATCAAAAGGACTGGGAAGGAAGAAAGCCGATTGATCTTGCCACTCGCCCTGAGATAATAGAAATGCTTAAAGCTCCAAGGCCGACTAGTTTACCCGCTAGTATTGCCAAAATCCTGGCGGAATCACCTGTACTTGCAATGCCATTTTCTTGTGGCCGATGCGCAAAAATGCGTTCCTCTTGCAAGCGATGTATGAAAAATGGAAAAAGAAAAGAGAAGCTCATATAATCATATACAGGTTTAAATTTACAAATAGAAAACATTCCCAAGATTGATTTTTTATGATACCATAAGAGTACTTAAATAAAAATAGGCTAAAAAAAGGCTTATTTGGAGGCTTTTTATATGAATTATAAATCTATTGTTTTATCGGCTATCTTGGTCACAGGACTAATCCCTTCTTGCGCCTTTTCAATGGAAAGGCAATCCGTAAAAGCAGAATGGCTTTCAAAGGCAAAATTATCTGAAATGGCACAACAAGTTACCAGTTCTGAAGCTTATAATTGGGCCGCAGAGCATAAATTCGCTCTTCTTTTGGGTACTTCAGCACTTATAACTGCAGGAATCGCTGCTTATAAATATTTATGGAAACAGCCAACTAATGAGCAGATTAAAGAAAATATAAGAAAAAATACTCGCGAAACTATCATAGCACATGCAAGAAATGCTCGACTCGGAGTTAAAGTAACAGCTGCCGGCTTAGCTCAAAGGTCTTCTCCGCCTGCTAGAACTGACTATGCGATAACAATAAAAAGTCTTATCAATAAAGAAAATCAAAATCAAACCTGTCTAAAAGCAAACTATTGGTTTGGTTGCGATAATTCCACTGAACTCACAGAAATTCTTTTTGAGAATTAAGCGAACGCTTAAAAAAAGCTCTTAATGGACCATGGAGGTTCTCATGAATATTACTAAGTTTACCTTATTCTTAGCCCTCATAGGGGCCAGTGCCCAAGGTATGGCACCAGGCACCGTTATTGATCCTATCCAGCATACGGGTCAATTTACCGTTTCTATGGCAGAAAGCTCCCTTGCATCAATGCCATCAGGTATGCCTACGATTACTCAGGTGTCTCAAGCAACCGCAGATATATTCAAAACTAAAGGAATCCCAGTAATTATTTCAACGACTGCTGGAATGGTTCCTTGGTGGGCATTAACCACCGGAACCGGTTATTTAATTGTGAGCCAATGTGGTATTTCCGATCCAGCGATTTTGGCTACCATAGCAGCCGGCGCAAGTTATGCCGCAGGCGAACAAACCAGTTCGTTCATGAAAAAATGCATTACAAATCCTTATTTGCAAAGCGCAACCCATTTGGCAATATGCGCTGCATGCTTAGGCCTTTCATATACCGGAAGCTCATCAATTATTAATGAGGCTTTATTTGCAACTGCCCAAGCGATTGGCTTGCAAACATTAATTGAAACTTCTGCAAAATTATTTGCACAAAAACAAACTATTGAAAATACTGCTCCATCAAATTCGTGGTTCTCATTATCGCAAGAAACAAAAGATGGCATAAAAGAAGGGACTATTAATACGCTGAGCACAATACTCCCTGTGCTTTGTGTACCAAATTTTTGTGACTCGAATGGAATATTACGAATCTTATTATATGAACAAGCATATCGTTTAGCGCAATGCGGATGCTTTGCCGCACAACAATTTATACAAAAATAGAAGATTGAACGGCTTAAAAAGCTGTACAATCATGAGAAATTATTTAAAACAAAATTGATACCCATTTTTCTTGACAACTTTTCTGGTGATTGCTAGGATCATGCCAAGCATAAAATTTTTCTTAAAAGAAACTATGTCACCCTAAGGAACATCGCAAGATGCTCCTTTAAGGGGTTTAACAATGTCCCTAATGAACAGTACATCTTCGTATTGTTCACCCCCCTAACCCTTCAGCTGTTTTAGTTGAAGGGTCTTTATTTTGAACTTATTCCGTAACGGTTCTTTTCGATGCTTCGACTTCGCTCAGGATGATCGGGAAAAATGCGGGTCGAGAAATGGTAAAGACTCCTCAACTCGGCCTTCGGCCTCCTTCGAAGCGAACGGGTTAGTCTTTATTTTATACATGATACAAATTGAATGTCGCATGAAGAGAAAATGTTCCACTATCAACACGAACCATTTCACCTTGAGATATATCAATTATCTGTTTTGAATTTTTCATTGCATCAAAAAAAGCAATCATCTGGTCCAATGAGCCCTTAAAATCAGCGCGGATGCTCGTCACACAAAGCCCCGCCTCATCCCGCTCCCCGCATAATTTGCACGATCCTACACTCATACCGCAATTCAGCGCACAATCAGCAATCAATGAAAGGCTCTGCTGCTCATTGCGTTTGCGTATTTTTGTTTCGGAATTGGTTTCACCATTTTGTTTAAGTGCATCGATTGATTGAGCAAGCCCCGCTAAAGTTCTTTCAGATTTTCGTAGTTCCGCAACCTGCACATTCATTAGTTGCAGTTGTTGCTGCGTTGCATCAGCAGCAATTGAAGCTGGTTGAAACAAAAAGTACCACCAAAGCCCTATGCAAAGAATAATACATACCAATGTGGCGCAATATAAGTATAAAACACGAATTTTTAATAACGAGTGATAAAATCCATATGCGCTGAGGAATGGCATTTGCGAGACTCCTTTTCAAAAAAATCATTTTTATTAGTTTGCTGAAACTTATTTTTTTCAGCAATATTAAGTTTGTAAATGCATAAAAGCCATTAAGGAGAATATGAAATGAAATATCTTTTTTTATCATTCTCTCTATTTTCTATAGGTTTGCCCATTCATGCCATGGAACAGGCTCATTCTGCTGAGCAAAAATTAAAAAAAATGAGTAAATATGAATCACTTCGAATTCCGATAAATAGGAATAATGAAAAAACACGCAAATGGGCCTATTTGTGTCAAATATGTTCATTGCAAGTAATGGATATTGTCAGGCATATGCGAATTCATACCGATGAACGCCCTTATACATGCTCAAGCTGTCAGCGTAAATTTTTCGAATCAGCTCATTGTTCCAGTCACATAAATAAAATGCATTTACGAGATACAAGGGCGCAAATTATTGTCTGCCTTACCGATAAAACTCCCTATATGCTCAGATCTAAGAGTCTCCGCAAAAAACAGAATTTGAAGCACACCCATCAAGAAAGCAGTTCTGGTATATTCACTTATGCTGATGAAAAGTCTGTTTCAATTATCAATGAAAGTTACGATTTAGAAACAGTCTTGAGTTCAGAGTTTCCGCTTCCGGAATAAATTTCTATAGAATCTTAGAAATTTGTCTTGGTCCATTGCATCGGATCAACCTGTATATTGTTCACGCGCATTTCCCAATGCAAATGATACCCAGTTGCATAACCGGTTTTTCCCAGAGTTCCAATTGGATTGCCCTTAGCAATCTTCTGGCCAACTTGAATATCTGCAAAATTATCAAGATGGAAAAACAGTGAAAGAATTCCCCAACCATGATCAATAACCACGGTATTGCCGGTGAACGCATAGCGCTCTTTATGCACCACAACGCCATCTTGCGGAGCCCAAACCACTGAGCGCGGGGCATTGGCAAGATCTAACCCTTTGTGCGCATATCGCCCTTTTTCTTGCGTGGTACGAATGGTCCCAAAATCGCATGTCACGCGTGCAACATCAATTGGTGCGCAGAAAGGGCCGCGCCACAATTTCTCGTGTGGAGAATTTTTAATCAAATCATCCACTACGTGTTCAAGTTTTGCAGAATCAAGGCCCAGTGATTTTTCTTCCGCAACTTTATCGGCGCTCACTGTTAAGGTCTGTTTTTTGAACGGGAAGAGAACCACTTGATATTTAGTTTCCAAATTAAGCGAATTTCCAACTTTATCGATCATATCTACGCAGAGCAGATATTCATTAGGAGCCTCTTCACATGAAACAGGAATATAGCATTCGTAAATGGCAGAATTTTTAGATTCAGGGAAGCAATCAAAGGTTTGGGAAAGGGCTTTTACTTTTGCTTCTTTAATCTCTTTATTTGCTTGGAATTGCAAATGCAATGTGCGGCCCTGAAAAACTTTATAATCAGCCTCCGATCTGACAAATGCGGCTTGCAAGGGAATATTATCAACAAAAAAGGTTCGCTCAATCGTTGCTTTATTTTTTGCAAATGAGCTATCAACTAATTCGATCTTAATCGCATGCTTGCCATTGCTAATCGTTTTAGAAGGAATAATAAACGGATGCTCATGTTCGCGCAAACTCAAACGATACCCGGTGATCAATGGCTGCCCATCAAGCCATACATATAAATCACCTTTTTTATTACTCGAAACTTTGCAGGAAATATCGCCCGCATAAAAACCATCATCAGCGATACCATTCATGGTTATTGCCGGCAACGTATTATCAAAAAAATAGCCATAAATCTTGTAGCCGGTCCAAGAGACTACAAGAAGCGATAATCCAATGACCGCAAAACGGAAACGATAGAGCATAACCAGTCCTTAGAAATTTGTATTAATATTCTGATAGATGAATAGTTCTTTCATCTAAATATAAATGTTTTTGTTGGTAAGTAAATTCGAAAGCTAATAAACATGATTCAAAACTGCCTGTACCTCATATTGAAAATATTAAAAAGTAAAAAAATTGAGTAGAGAATATCTTTTTTTAGTGTTGTGGGGATCATTTATGGTTAAGTTCAGCCAACTCATTCAAATTCTTTTCATAATCTTTTAAATGCAAAAAAGGCTTTTAAAATGGCGTTTATCTGCCCTATTTTATGTTCAAAGTTTAACGTAAGATCAAAAATATTTTTTCTTCCGATTCATTGATCTAGAAATGTTTTGCAAAATCCAAACCTGTGAAGTTTTCTCTTTAACTTTTAATTTTAATTTGGTAGTTTGTACCAAATTAAATGAAGCACTAGGAGATGGTAATAAGCAGCAAGTTCATTTAAACAACTAAACTCTGAGGGGCTATCCATGATTATCTCATAACTTTTTCTTCTTACAAACAACAAGCATTCGTAAATTTATTTCTTTTTATTTACTTCATATTATTGAGTTAGGAACATGAAGAAACTATTATTTCTTACATTGTGCGTATTGCCACTTTCTGCAATGCAAAAATCTAAATATGAATCATTACAAGAATATTCTCGTGCTGCTCAATAGGCGGGACATTTGGAGGTTCTCTGATTATGTCAGTGGCCGCGGCTCCTTTAGCAGTATATTTACCCGTAATAGCTGGTGGAGCATTAGCTGGTGTTGGTGCAAAATATATTTATGATGTCGGTATGGAACATCTTTTAACTCCAAAAAAACAAGAACTCGTAGATCAAACGAAAGGCAAATAATGAAGAAACTATTATTAGCATTACTTTGTGTTCCAACAATCCATGCAATGGAATTAGTAGAAGCGCGTAATGTATCATCAGCAGATGAATCTTTAAAGCTGTATACCAATCATAAAGACATGTTTGTCGAAGATGATAATGCAGCATATCGTATAGAACGACACGCAATGAATAAAGATCTGCGCAATGTTCTTGCACATAAAGCCTTGAAGAAATTTAAAGATGCTGGATATATCCAAATCAATCAAGATGAGACTGGTAAATATGCGCTTGCTGCTCACGTTCGTGGATTGGGTGGTGGGGGAGTTGGAGCAACAATTGGTGTCATTGTTGGTAAAACTTTAACCTATGGCATATGTTATGGTGGTATTTGGGTTGCATCGTTAATTGCTGGGCCAGCGTCGACACCAACTGCATTAGTAGCAGGAAAAGTAGCGTCGCCATTTATAGAACTGGCCAGCAATAAAGTTGCCATTGGTTGCGGTATTCTTGGGGGAATATTGACAGGGCCCGTATAATAATGTTTTTTAAGAATCCAGAATATCAGCCATTTTTTGCAGAAGTTGGTGAAACATTCTTAATGATTATTGCTTTGCAATTGTTATTAAATATTATTGGATATCGAGATTTTTTAGTAGAACAAAAGACAATTTGGTTAGTACTTGTCTGTTTGGTCACATATCTATTAAGTACTCTTGGTATCAATCTTCTGAAAAAAATATGTCCTGATTAATAACCATTATTATGAGAAATCCGCCCTCAGGTATTGCCTGGGGGCCTAATTTTGCAATGAAAGCAATATCTTTAATTCTTTAACTTTTGTTTGGCATTTCCAAAATGGTAGATTTTTCTGCTCGATCATACAGAAAATAAAAGATTTTTATATTCTGCCTTATTATTACCTACATAATGGTACATAACCTGTTTGCTCAATATTTTCACCTGCAAACATTGCCAACAATGATATGCCACTAGTATTTTATCGGCCTTATTATTCGTCGCAATAGTTGTACCGTTAAGGCTTATTTCATTTAATGGAATATTTTTGTGTGGTGGGACTATTTTTGGATTGATAATGGGCACTTATATGGCAAAAGCATTTTCTTGGTATTTCGATCTTAAATCAGAATAAACATGCTTCCTCGGCATACAGGCTTGAGCTAATAATCGGGCCTCTAAATATAAATGTTTTTGTTGGTAAGTAAATTCTGGACCAAGAAATATAATTAAAAAAATCGGGCAGGAATAAAATCCTGCCCGACTGGCCCCGATATACATGAAGGACTTCTATACAATCAAAATATCGTCTTTAATAGATTGATATGCTTTGGCGAGACGTTTGACTGTTTTTTCACTCAATTCATAGCGATCTTCCGTTAATTGGCAAGGAGTATCCATAATAAATTCGAGATCGATCTCTTCATCGCTTTCGCCTGAATCATCGGCAGCAACAACCTTCACAGAGCCATTCACCAGTGAGAGCGGAACAACGGCAATCGTGGTTAGATTTGTGGGGCGCGATTCGAATGATGCTGTATGGGGTGATGCAAAAGGTGCAGGTAAAACCAGCACACAAATATTTTGCTCAGTTTCAGTTTGGTGTTCCTTATGTTCGTGTTCGTCACCATGGGCCAAATAATGTGCTGCAGCTTTTACCGCACCAATTGGTTTTTGAACCATAACGGTATAGACCTTTTGTGCGCCAGACTTTGTTGCTTGCACAACATCATTGCCCGCATCGGCAAATTGCCCGCCAAGATCAGAAATCTCTTGTTTTGTTTCTTGCACAAATTCAGAATTTGCAATCGTATGTGCAGTATCCTTAATTTTGTGTATAGGCTTTCTGATCACAACGTTATATGCAGCTTTCGCGCCTTTTTTTACACCTTCAACTGCTTTTAGGGCTCCATTTTTAATTGCAATTCCGGTTTTGACGGGCGCTTCTATAACCAGTTCCTTTGCAGCATTTTTCAACTCAGCGGGAGCATCGGAATTGTATACCGCTATCGCCACATCTTTTCCAAGATCTTTTGTTGCAACAGCACCTTTGACGATCGCATCTTTTGGAGTCTGAATCAATGCTTCATAAAACTGATGAGTAACATTATGAGTATTATGCACATGAGCACATTCATCACCCAATACAACGATATTGAAGAGAAAAATGGTAAGCCCCATTAATAGTATGATAAATTTCTTCATGGTAATTCCTTATGATTAAATATCTCAATTATGAACGTTTTGCGCGCTCTTTAGCTTTTACGAAATCATCCTTCACTTCCATCGCACCTTCTTGCAATACATGTCCGATTTCAGTTGCCTTTTCTCTGATCGTGTTTCCTGCACGAACGGCTACTTCTTTGGTTAATTGGCCCGCTTTGGAAGCGATATCCTTAGCATCATCGATAGTTTCCTCAGTTTTTTGTTTTACCTTGTGAACGGAGCATTTAGATTTATCGCATGCACAATTGGCTGCGTTTTTTACTGATTGACCGGTCTTTGAGTTCTGAATTTTGTTTTTTGCATCAGTCATATCTTCTCCTATGTTCTGAGCAGTTTCAGTCATATTTTCTTTAATTTCAGATGCACCTTTTTTAACATCATTAACCACTTTGCGTGAGGTATCTTTTCCAACCTCTTTGCTTACGGTGCGTGCATCACTGGTATTTACGTGATCTTGAGGCGCATGCTTGATGCATCGGCATTCTGCATGTGCCATGGTGATTACTGAAAAGAGTGCGGCAAGAGTCATGAATTTTTTCATGATAATTCCTTTAAATATGAGAAAGTTATGCGTAAATGCGCAGAGCCAACATTTTGTTGAGATTCTGAATAGTACATTTACCAAAAATGATAATTGTTAACAGTGGCCGTAATGAGTATGCGTTGATATCAGTAAGGCATTTTTTGCGGTGACGTGCGTGTAAACACAGTTTTGATTTTTACCCGCAAACTAAAGAACGGGTAATCAGATGCTAATTTTGGGCTTGTCCCCAGAGAAAGGAAATATCTTCATTGCTCTCGTGGATTTCTCAGACTCATTTGAGTTAGATATGATGCCGGTTGCATGGCATGCATTGCGTAGAATAGGAGTTTTGTAATTCATAAGATTTGCTCCTTATGATTGAGTGGTATTTAGTGTTTAACCTAGAACTACTATAGCAGAAAACTTTTATAAAAACAAATTTTTCTTTCACCCAGCCTGTAAAAAAAATTTAAAATTTCATATAGAACAAAATCGTATAAATGTTGATCCATGGCTCTTTGAAACAACAATTCACCATTTCTACCTGCTAAAGGAGTGATTGAGAACTTTTTAATACACCAGAAAACCTCTATAGACCAATCCCATTCACAAAAAGCTGAGTATGCTCTTAAAAATACGTATTGAAAAGTCTCGAGCGCCTCTGCGTTGGAAATAAAAAAAGGGAACTATCGAATGATAGTTCCCTTAAAGAATTAAAATCTCATTAAGATTTAAATATCAAAGTTAATATCAGTAATTTGCTCATTCAAAATATCATTAGCAACGTTACTGGTGCTTATTCCCGGTTCTAATTTGAACGGACGGATCAGGTTCCCCGCATCATCTTTCAGAACATCTACTTTCATATTCTTAATAACTGCCGCATTGTTTTTTTCCAATTCAGTAAGAAGCGGAAAGTGTGTTGCAAGAATATAAAGATTGTTTTCAAGCCCTGCCAGTTTTTCTGCAACTTTATAAGCAGCATTAGCAGCTTTTTCAGATCCGGTTCCGGTGAATAGTTCATCAATTACAATGAAACCAAATTGATCTTTACCAAGCGCATTCATAGTATCGCAAAGCATTTTTGCACGCATTACTTCTGCTTTGAATTTAGATTCACCCAATGCAGTATCATCATTAACGCGCAAATAGCTGCCAATAAAAGCAAATGGAGAAACCGTCATATTTCTTGCAGGGGCAATACCAAATATATGGCTCATGAGCAAGCTCATCATAATTGCTTTAAGAATCGTTGATTTACCGCCGGTATTTGAACCGGTCAAGATTACTTTAGCTGCATCAGCGCCTTCTCCAAGCTCAAGAGAATTGCTTACCGCAACTTTATAATCCACAAATGGATTCCAGAAATCTTTGATATTGAGCATTGGTTTTGCAGTTTCTACAAAATCAACAAAGCAGTAGCCAACACGCTCATTGCGCATCTTTTTATATAATTTTGCAGCTGCAAGGCAGGCATCAATCTCACCCAATGCTGCAAGAGCCGGCGCAAATTGTTCTTTTTCTTCGATCATTAATCGATTTGCTGCCAATACCCGGCCCGATAAAGAAAAGAATGATGCGCTATCTTTAAAGGTGCTTGTTTGAAGCAATTCAATTAATTTTGCAAAATCTGATGTTTGCGAATCATTGAAGAGCTTTTCAAGATCATCAAAATGCAAGAGCCCATTTATCAAATCAGTATATGGCTTGATCACATCTTTTAATTGCTTGCATGCATCAACGATCGATGCAACATCAATTAAACGTGTTTGTAAATAATTGATTGCATTTTTGGTTTGAGCGGCATTTTCAATGGCTCCTTTAACAAGGGAAACTTTATAAGCAAAAATAGCCGCAAAAACCACGTCCTTGAATATCAATCCTCCAATAGCTCCCTTTTTCATAACAGCAAGCTCTTCAGGCGTTTTAGGCATTCCCTTTTTTTCTTGCAATCGAGCAATTTTTTTGAGCTTACTATCAATATCTCTGAATTCATTAACATATGCACGCGGATCTAAGCATGATGCATACCATTTACTTGTACTAATTATGGCATCTTTAAAACTATCTTTAATCTCAACTGGCTCTCCCAGAGCATCTATTGGCCTGCCGTTTTGATCAACTTCTAAGAATTTATTAATATTTTTTGCAATTACATAGTTCAGTAGAGTTAGCAAAACAAAATCACCACCTATTTTAGCCGCCGTCCAAAAATTATCTAAACGTGTAAGCGTTTCTAAGGCATAGGGATTTTCATTGAACTTGCTTAACCCTAAACGAGAAAAATAGAGACCTTTAAAGATTTTTTCGCTCACCGGATCATTCGTTTGCCAATATGAGAAAAATCCTGCTTCAGCTTTTTTTACTCGTTTCATGATTGCAGACAGCTCATTAAAAAGCATTTCATCTTCAACCAATTTTTTTATGAGTGCTTGACGATTTTTAAGAGTCTTAATGTCTAAGAATGGATGCGCAAAGAGATAAGCAAGCTCAGCCTCGCCAAAGACAGTTTTACATTCGAATTCGTTCATTACTGTTTTCTTAGGGTCACGACCACTGCCATAATAGACATCAAGATCTTTTAATGTTACCCGAAGGGCTTCATTAATTAATGAATTTGAAGCTTCCTGTTTTTCATTGCGTGCTTGAATTTCAAAAATGCGCTGGCGCTTTTCATGCTCAGATAATACCGGAAAGGTAAAATCTAGTTTATTTTTTCCTTTTTTACCGGTTTGTGAATTAGTTGAAGGCTTTGGCTGTGCTTCTACAACCCCAAAGGAATTTAGATAGCTATCGCCAACCTCCTGATAGGTAATTTGAGTATTTTTCTGTTCTGATTGTGTGGCTGCGCTTATTGTTGGGCAAAGCGTACCAATGACAAAAAATGCGGTCATTAAACGTAATGATAAGCGTTTATGCATGAGATCCCCTAAAAGAAGTGTTAATTTGCAAGTCAAAAACAATTAAATAACTATAAAGATATTGGAACAAATGGCAAGAAATACCTGATTAAAAAGGGCTTAGCTACGAAGAATAAGCTTCGCAATTCAAGTTATTACAATTAGAAAATATTTCAGATATAAATTTTTTGACAAATGCACCTTTGTTTACTATAGTTAATACGAATGTTCTCCCAAAATGTGAGGTTTTCTATGATATCCCGAATTTTTACCCCCTTTATTATTACTTTGAGTTTTTTAAGTATTCCGCTTACAGCCAAAACGCCTGATTTAACCATTGAAAATCTTAATACTCAAACTCTAAATCCCGCAACTGCAATCAATGGGCAAAAGGTAAAATACATTGCCGATTGGTTTGAAACAATCAAGAAGAAAGGCATTCCCAACCAAGGGATCGCTTACGTTCCTACCAATAAATTGAGCAGCTGTTGGCAATTTAAAAAAGGGATTCCTTCAGGCCAGAAAGAGCCGATCTTTATTCATTCATGCCCGCGTGATAACTTTAAAGGACGCTTAATTCATGGCAGAACCGGCCATAGCTTCCGCTGCACCAATGCGTGGCTTAAAAATTCAATAATCAATGGAACCTTTGTTACCTTTGATTATTTCTTTGATGGAAAAGATTTTGATTTAGGCCAGGGAATCAATATCGATGCATTGAAGAAAATATACTCTGAAGTTATCAACAAAAATCCACAGGCTCCCATCATAATTGCAGCAACCTGCATTGGCGCAAAAATCGCATTAGAATTTGCCGTTACTCATAATCCCGAGCATGTTAAAGCGATGATTTTAGAATCACCATTTATTGATGTAAAAAATGTGGTGTATAACTTAGGTAAAAATTATTTAAACTGGTTTCCTTTTGCTGATACATCTAATAAAGCCAGCATGATTCAATCAATCATTGAATTGTATGCTCCGCATTGCAAGGAGACCATCAATCTTCCCCATGCAAATCTGAACAAAATTAATCCAAATATTCCACTCTTCATTGCACATTTAAAGAATGATTCAATGTGCTCAGATGAACAAATGTATCAGTTGGTTGCTGATCTTCGCAAAAGCGGTAACACAAACATCTATCTTTTAGTCTTGCAAGATACCAAAACCAAGCATGGCCATTTAAATCAGAAAAAAGAGTTCTCACAAGCTGCTAATGCCTTTTTAGCCGAGCATAATCTCCCGCACGATAAACAACTGGCAGCTGAAGGGAAGGCCATTCTTGCCGATGCAAAATATACTGCCCAAGCCTCTGTTGCCGATTGGAAAATTGTTGTGAGCGAGAAAAAAGGATAGCGGCTTAGCTCCGTACTTTTTCTAGGTTCAGATTCACGCAATAAGCATTTTCTTGACAAGTAAGCATATTTTGGCATCCTATTAGTTGGAGGCCATCAATCATGAATCCCGTTAAAAAACACACTAAAACAATCCCAAAAGCTGCCGGCGTCTATTATTTTAAAGATAAAGATGGGCAGGTGATTTATGTGGGTAAGGCCAAATCTTTGGCTCACCGCGTAAATTCTTATTTTCAAAAAGGGTATGATTGGAAGGTGATGGCCCTTGTTGAAGAATACGCTGATCTTGATTATATTCTCACCAAAAATGAAACCGAGGCCTTGCTGCTTGAAGCGCAGATGATTGCTGAGCATAAGCCAAAATATAATGTCTTGCTCGTAGAAGGCCAGCCATTTTTATATCTATTGTTTACCACCAATGATCCACTGCCAACATTGGAAGTAGTTCGCAATAAACGCAAAAAGGGCACTTATTTCGGGCCATTTCTCCATAAACGCCAGGCGCGGGGCGTGGCAGCATATCTTATCGAAACATTCCGTTTAGCACTCTGCAATAAGAAAATTGCCAATGGCTGCCTTGATTATCATTTGGGTAAATGCGCGGGCAATTGTTTGCATAATTTTGATACCAATGATTATCTCTTTCGGCTCAATCTTGCAATGGACGTGCTCCGCAACAACCATAAAGAATCGCTTAAAAATTTAAAAGAAAAAATTAAAGAATATAGCAAAGCACTCGCATTTGAAAATGCACGCCGATTATCCGGATATGTAGAAAATCTTGATACCATTTTTGAGACAATTAGGACCCGGTTTCATGAAAAGAAATATAAGGACGACATTTTTGTTGCGACAACTCCGACCAAAATTGCACCTCGAGATTCTGCATTAGATGAGCTGAGCGAATTTTTACACTTAAATAAGCAAATCAAAACCATCGATTGTTTTGATATCTCCCATTTTCAAAGTAGTTATATCGTGGGCTCATGTATTCGCTTTAGTAATGGAATTCCGGATAAAAACAATTTTAGACGCTTTCGCATCAAGACATTGGAAACGCAGAATGATTATGCGGCCCTCCAAGAGATTATTAAACGGCGTTATCGCGATGAAAATGAGATTCCCGATCTGATTATGATAGATGGCGGCAAAGGGCAACTCAGCGCAGCGCAAACAGTATTGCCGCAGGGCATGATTATTAGTCTTGCCAAACGGGAAGAAACCATCTTTAGCAATACGATTCCGGATGGCAAAAAATTAGATATTCATAGCCGAGTCGGGCAACTTTTGATTGCAATTCGCGATTATGCGCATCATTTTGCTATTAGCTATCATAAATTGCGCCGCAAAAAAGGATCATTAGTTAACTGATGGCGCATATCATTTCATGAGGAGATGCTTCCGTTACATGAAACTTTTCATGAATATCATGAAGAAATCCAAAGACTTCTTTAAGGGTAATTTTCATGCAACAATTTTCTATTTCCTTTTTTCTGCATTCTATTTGATCATCCGTTGACTGATTTGGGTTCAATTGCCGACTTGCATACAATATCCCAAGCATGCAGTTTGGAATTTCCATCCACTGCTTTCTTTCTGCATCCGATGTAAATGCAAGGTGCTCCAGATAAAACTGAATCTTCTGTAAAAACTTCCCGATAAACTGCCTATTCTCAGAAAATAAGAGCACATATTGTTTTGCAATCTCACATTGTTTCATAACTATGCTCTTCAAAAGCAGCACGATCAACTGGGAATAGGGTTTTTTTGAAAAATCTATCTCTTTGCCCTGAATTGCATAGTGAATGTTTGCAATATCTTTTCTATCTATCGAATCTTTCAAAATCTGAAGAATTTTTATACTTGTTCCTACCGGAAGATTATCAATGATGCCTAAACAATATTGATGATAATCATTAAATTTTTTGCAATACCATTGTAAATGTTCTGTTATAGCCTTGTATCCATATTTGCTCAGCAAGGTTGGAATCGTAGTAGCAGATAAATCATAAGGCAAATGTATATCCTTATTGCAAGTAACAAGCTCATTTTTTTCTAATTTTTTAATATACCCTATTTTTTGCGATAGTGTCGCGTGCACACCATTTTCTATTAGATAAAAATTATGATTTCTGATATAGCTTTTTAGCGCTAAATCTCTAAGGGTAAGGATTTTTGGATCTTCATAATTGTGCGATTCTTGCGTTGTTTTTTTTAATCTTAAAGGGCACCCCGTTAAAATTTTATGCGCATTCGTAACCCACAAAAACATATCAATTTTCTTAACGGAGACGTTGAAGAGTATATCTAGAAAATCATTACTTTCTATGGATTCACCATTATCAATTATTTTAAAGAGATTCTCATAATCAGCATCAATCAAACTCGCTTTAATCGGAGATTTTGGCGGCAGCTCCATGCCAATCGCCGTAGTGGCAACTAATAACCCGACAAAAAATAGCAATTTCTTTAACATATAACCCTCCATAACGGCTTAAGACTTTTATTTATTACTAATATAAATTATTTATATATAAAGTCAAGCCTATCTTGCTTTTTTTACACCAAGAAGGCTCAATCTGGCCTCAATTGGCCTAATGGGCTCGAGAGGGGATGGCGGCGAGAGGGGCCTTCAGGGCTTTTTTCTTGGATAGGAGTGCTTGCAGGGCAGCGCTAGGCTGATTTGAATTATGGTTAAAAGCAACGAGCGCTTGCAGATTACGATTACCAGTAGGCTGATTAGCCCTATAGTTCCGATATCCCCAGCCACAAAAAGCGGCTATTCCAAGCCCGAAGATCGTCCCCATAGCCCAGGATTCACAGGGCTGTACTCCGCATTTATTTTCAGTAACCGCAAAAAGGAGTTGGCTTGCGCTTGCAATGCCCCAGCTGGCCGTGAGCAGCCCAAGCCCCATTTGCTCATAACGTCTCAATCCATCAAACCTTCTATCTATTTGTTGGCCTTGAATGCCCTGAAAAGCTAATATGCTATGAACAAAGAAAATGATTAGCATATACTGGTAGGAAGTAGAGATTTTTAACATGTTTTTCCCTGAAAATTTAAGTATTTTTATCGCATGCTAAAGCCATTGTATATCATATTAGAACTGATTAGCATAGTCGCTGAACCCCAAGAAATTCCCTCTATAATTCCACATCTTTTAAGCATTCAAAAGAGGCATGAAAAAACAATTTTTTATCTCGATCAAGCTATCTTTAGGGCCCAATTCGGAGTAGAAACCTCAGAAGAATCAAGCCAACTTCCAATCGATTCCCCAAACCATATCTGCGAGGGGAGCTGCCTGTATAATTTTCAGAATGCTAAAAAACAGGTTATTGAACTCTTTTCTGCCGCCAGAGCCGGATCATTAATAAGAGTTAAATCGTATTTCACTGACTACCCTGATTTGGTCGATTTCCGGGATGAAAAAGGCCAAACGATCCTTCATAAAGCCGTATTTGCCAAGAATCCCACCCTTATTGTGATGATTTTAAGCAAATATCCTGCCTTGGCCCCAATTGAAGACAATTCCTATAAAAATCCCCTGCATTATGCCCTTGAAGGAAACCCCCTTAAAGTAGGCCTCTTTTTGAAGGTTGCTTATGGGGGAAACCCCTCTTTATGCCAAAAAAACTCATAATTTGGCCTATAAATTAGAACTTATCTCCCTCCCCCACAATTTTCAGGTATCAAAAAAGGCCTAATTTAGAACTATTTAGCTATTTTAGACTGAATTTTCCATTGACAATATGAATTATTCCTATACAATGAAAAGTAATGGATATATAAAGTCTGGGAGGTTATTATGTATAAAAAACTCTTTTTAGCTCTATCTTTCATAATGGCAATGCCCGCTCAGGCAATCAATTTTGCCAGCATATACAATTCTGCTCGATCATGGGTCCAAAAAGCAGCTTCGACTATTCCCTTTAGCCGGCCAAGCACCCCCCTTATGGTGGCGGGAGGCGTAGCGGCTCTCACTGCTGCAAGTTGCGCAGCATTGGAAATAAGCGAGAATTATCAAGATAAAATCGATTCAAACCAGTTAATCTCTCAAATAGCCTGCAATCCTGGCGTAGCAGTCGATAATTATTTATTCATCTCAACTTTTCTTTTTAAAAACAGCATTCCTTTTGAGATCGGGCAAGAAATATTTAAGCCAGAGCTAGTCATTGAGAAATTACAACTTGCCCAGGAGCGCTATTCACTCTTGAACCTTCCTATCACAAAGGCATTAGCAGTCCCCGCTTCTATAATAGTCGGTCTGGCAGCATATAAACTTTCTCAATATTATTTTCGAAAAAAATAAATTTCATATTTTATATCATTTCCATTAGTTCTTTTCATTCCACAAATTCGAATTTGACAAATAGATTATCGAACTATAGTTATAGAATAATACCTGCTAAATGCATCCTGGATAAAATATGAATAGAATTAAAACAAACTTGTTTTTTTATATGCTCAGCATCTCTTTTGGACTACAAGCAATGGAGAAATCAGGAATCAAAGATGTGTATGGTGATGTCCTGAGCTCAGCATCACAAGAGTACAAAATATTATATGAACATTGTAATACTCTAAAAAACATGCAGAAAGGTTTCTATGCGCTCGAAGATCCTGATTTCAAAAATAAAAATATACCTTCTTTTGTAACCGAAACAAATCTCGTCTATCTTGCAAAAATTATTGATAATCCCACACTCATAGAACAAGAATCATGCCCAAATACCATTTTTGAACTTTTCAAGCTCGCTGATTATCTTCAGGCGCCCGAGAAAACTTTAGGTTCATTAGCTATCCCTGCCTATAATCATGCAACTACCTTATATAATAAACCATTACAATTTTCTTTAGAACATCACATCAAAGCAGGCTATCATCCAACCACAAAGATGTTATTAGAACGAGCCCAACGCCATTCTATGAAAAAGCTTGTTAATATTGCTTCCTTTCATCTGCCCTTTTATCCAAATTTTGCAGTATTTTTGCATGATTATCCGGTAAAAAAAATACTGAAATTATTTGAACATTATGAAAATTCTTGTGATCTTAACCTTTCTGCAGAAGCTTTAAAAAAAGAGCTCGGTTGCACTAAAAAAATTGCAAGCTTAGAAGGTATTGAGGCACTCAGCAAAATTAGCTTGGCGCCCAATGTTACCCATATAACGGCATCAAACCAATACATTGAATCAGTAAACATAGGATCCTTGGCTAAAGCTTTCCCCGCATTGAGAAACCTAAATCTTTCAAGGAATCAATTAAAAAAACTTACTCGAAAAAGTTTACGCGGTTTACCACCCGAATTTAATCTCGATCTTTCTAAAAATAAAATTACGGAAATTGAAGAAGCATGCTTTGACTTTCCAAGCGCACTCAAGAAAGTAAAAATTAACCTCAACGATAATCCCTTGGCTTGCATGGATAACAAAATATTTAATCAATCATATAGCGAGAGAATAAAAACATTGATTAAATCTTTGAGCGCAAAAAGTTTAATTGCTTTCGGATCATTGCGTATTGATAAAGAAAACATAGGCATTCTTCTCGGGGGCTTGAGGGTAATTACTGCAAAAAATATCCCCTCCTTACATATGGCCATAGAAGAAATCCTATCTGGAATAGCGCCAAATTTTGATGCAGTAATATTAGACAGAGAACTGATTCACAAATCTGAAATAGTTAGTATATCGACTCAAAGTAGGTGGATGGACTCAATTGCGAGATGTGCAGGCGCAATTTGTATCCTTGCTGGAATTTTGTTTATATATTCTGATATTCAAGATAATTATATCAATAATCTAGATCAAGCAATCGCTCGTGATTCCTATCGCATAAAAGTCGAAAGCGATACAAAGCCGATAGAATTCCCATCAAATTATACCTATCGTCTTTTTGGAAAGTCGTGAAATTTAATCAATATCCATAAAATCAAGCACTCATTCAAAAAAGCAGCGATACTCTCCCCATCTTCTTGGAAGCACAATTAATGAAGATTTTTGCCGAACAATATCCCTTGTTATTTTTGTTCGAAAAAAAGCAACTTGATTGCTCAATTTGAAAACGAATCAGCAATTAAATCACATACAATAAACATCATGGCTGAGGCCACTGGCAAATTATCTGCGATTGGGCACTGATTGCCGCATTGTTTTACAAACTTCAGCGCTTCTGTGATACCCATACTCGCGAAAAGTATGCCATAATTGGCCACATCGCGATTAAGTGACTTTTGATATTCTGCTATTGATTTGAGAAGCTCTTCTTTATTCATACCACGGCAATTGGCAGCCAAACTCGCAAATAATAGGAGTTTTGCAAACTTCATAGATTCCCCCTTCTTTTTTTCTAGTCCCTCATAGTAATATTGCCAAAAATAGAAGAAAAAACGCAATCGTAAGTCATAATCTTGTAGGTTTTTGTGTATGCCGTTACACTATAAAAAAAACACATAATTAGTTTGTAGCCATTATGAAACTTGATCAATTTACTCATGCCAGCCAAGAGCTCATTCAAAAAGCCGCAGTGCTCGCGCAAGAAAAACAAAATCCTATACTCACACCGCTTCATTTGCTTGCTGCATCAATCAATGAAGATTTTTGCCGATCATTCTTTTTTTCGCTTGGCATTAATCTTGATCAATTAAAAACTATCGTCAATACAGAAATTGATCGGTTGCCGCGCGCAACTGGATCCCAATTGGCAGTCGATCAAGCCTTTGAACAATTTATTTCAGCATGCCAAAAACAGGCTCAAGAATTAGGCGATACGTATGTGAGCCTCGAATCTTTTTTGCTGCAATTTGCAACATCAAATTTCTTACCGCCATCAATTCGTGACTTTTTTGCGCAAAATAGATTTACTAAACAAAGAATTCTTGAACATATGCAAGAAATCCGAAAGGGAAAACGGTGAGTAATCAAAATGCAGAAAAACAATATCAAATATTAGAAAAATATTGCATAAATATCACCAAACAAGCGCGTGATGGCAAGCTTGATCCGGTTATTGGCCGCCATGAAGAAATCCGTCGCGTTGTCCAAATTCTTTCACGGCGCACTAAAAATAATCCGGTACTCATTGGCGAGCCAGGCGTTGGCAAAACAGCCATCGTTGAAGGAATTGCTCAACGAATTATCAATAATGATGTTCCTGAAAGTTTAAAAAATAAACAAATTTATGCACTTGATTTGGGTTTGCTCATTGCTGGCGCAAAATATCAAGGGGAATTTGAAGAGCGCTTAAAGGGCGTACTCAAAGAAATTGAAGAGGGCAAAGATGATATTATTCTTTTTATAGATGAACTGCATATGCTCGTTGGCGCAGGTTCGCATGGCGGCGGCATGGATGCATCCAATTTATTAAAACCGGCGCTTGCCCGAGGCACATTGCATTGCATTGGCGCAACAACGCTCAAAGAATATAAAAAATATATAGAAAAAGATGCGGCTCTTGAACGCCGATTCCAAAAAGTACTCGTTGAAGAACCAACGATTGAAGATGCAATTTCAATTTTGCGCGGACTCAAAGAACGCTATGAACTGCATCATGGCATTCACATCAAAGATCAAGCACTTGTTGATGCAGTGTTACTTTCTGCAAAATATATTCCTGATAGATTTTTGCCCGATAAAGCAATTGATTTGATCGATGAAGCAGCATCAATGGTTAAAATGTCGATCGATTCACAACCAGAAGCGATTGATAAATTGATCGCAAAATCCGGCAATTGGAAATTGAAAAAGTTGCACTCACCAAAGAAAAAGAAGATCCGGTTGCAAAAAAACGGCTTGCAGAACTTGAACAAGAACTTGCCAATCTCAAAGAACAACATCAAAAGCTGCTAGCAACTGGAAAGCTGAAAAAGCACCACTTGAACAAATCAATAAATTAAAAGAAGAAATTGAAGCAGCAAAATTGCAATTTATGGCAGCAGAACGGGAAGGGGATTATGCCAAAGCATCTGAAATTAAATATGGCAAAATTGCAAAATTAGAAGCTGAAGTTGCCAAAGAGCAAGAAAAGCTTAAAAAACTTAGATACCAATCTAATCAAGCAACAAGTTGATGAAGATGATATTGCCGCAGTGCTTTCGCGCTGGACAAAAATTCCTGTTGCAAAACTCAAAAAAAGTGAATCGGAAAAATTCTTGGCTATGGAAGATACGCTCAAGATGCGAGTCATTGGCCAAGATGAAGCAATTGAAAAAGTTTCGCATGCAATTCAAATGCATCGCGCCGGCCTTACTGATCCCAATAAACCAATCGGCTCATTTTTATTCTTGGGCCCAACTGGCGTTGGTAAAACAGAAGTTGCAAAAACACTTGCAGATTTTTTATTCAATGATCCGAACAAAATGATTCGCATTGATATGTCTGAATATATGGAAAAGCATGCAGTTGCACGTTTGATTGGCGCTCCTCCCGGATATGTTGGCTATGAAGAGGGCGGCCAACTTACCGAACAAGTGCGCCGGCATCCATATTCAGCGTTATATTATTTGATGAAGATTGAAAAAGCGCATCCGGATGTATTTAATATATTCTTGCAAATCCTTGATGAAGGCAGATTGACCGATAGCCAGGGCCGCACCGTTTCATTTAAAAATACCATTATTATTATGACCTCAAATATCGGCTCTCATCTAATTTTGCAAGCAAAAGAATTAACTGAGAAAATAAAAGATCAGATTGAAGGCATTATTGCAAAAAGCCTTCAGGCCGGAATTTTTAAATCGTATTGATGCAATTGTATTCTATCGCAAGCTCAACGAAAAAGATGTTGCACAAATTGCAGAAATTCAACTGCAAGCGCTTATTAATCGATTATTAGAAAAACATATCACGCTTGCTGTTGATGATGATGTGATTGCGCATTTGGCGCAGGAAGGATATTCGCCGGAATTTGGTGCACGCCCACTCAAACGCACCATTCAACAATTGGTTTTGGTGCCTATTTCGCAATATTTGCTCAAAAATCCTGAAGCAAAAAACATTTCTTTACAGCTTAAGGATAAAAAAATCGTAATTGCATAATCAATTAGATCTTCTTTAGTATATTCATGAGACATTGAGCATACTATATCCAGAATTGCTGGCACTAAGAAAATTCATTCCATAAATTAGTGCAACAAGCCGATGGGAGATTCTCATGAGATTATATCTAATTCTCTTTTCTATCAGTTCAATGCTTAATGGAATGGAGCTTCCTGAGCAGTTACCAATAAAAACATCTGGGTCAAAAAAAATCCGAGCAATAGAAAAAATACGGCTACGAGAAAGGTTGTATGTTGCATTAGCGGCTAAAAATTCAAAAGAAGTCGAGTGCCTGCTTCAAAAAGACATTAATCCAAATCGAGCATCAAAAGACAAAACTACTCCCTTAATTGCTGCAATTAAAACACAAGATCATGATCTGATTAAGTTACTTCTTGCTGCAGGCGCAGATCCTGGTAAACCGGATCGCTGGAAAAATTTTCCTCTCATGGAGGCCACCAGAGCTAAGGACATTTTTACCGTAAAACTATTGCTGCAGAATAAAGCTAACCCCGAAATCGTAGGCAATGATTTGCAGACTCCTTTAATCTACTCATGCGAATATTTTAAATCTTCTGGTAATCTAGAAACCATTATTTATGAATTTCTCAAAACACGCTGCAATCTTAATACAAAAGATAATTTGGGCAGAACCGCACTCCATTATATTTGCACCAAGAATCATTCTATTACATCCCTTCTTTTAAAGAATGGGGCTGACCCAAATATCAAAGATAACTTTAAAGTAACGCCTCTGCTAAAAATACTCATACACGGCTGCAAATCAACCAACCAAGAGGATGCTCAATTCTTGATTGCAAATGTTCAAGAACTCGTAGCAGCTGGCGGTAATCCTGACATAAAAAATCGCAGGGGACTTTCTGCCCGCGATTACGCAAAGTATACCGGTCTTGAGTTTATTTTAGACACTAAGGAATCTCATGAACAAAAATAACTTAATATATATTGCTAATTGGAAGATGTATTTTACTCATAATCAGGCGCTTGCATGGATAAAGAATCATAGGCAAGCACTCAACACATTGGGCCATACTGCTTCGATAGCTATTTGCCCCTCTTTTGATGCACTCGCGTCAGTGGGACATGCACTCAAAGATACCGGCATTGCCCTTGGCGCTCAAGATTGTTCGGCACATAATCCCGGTGCTTATACCGGCCAAATCTTAGCAACTTCGCTCAAGGAAATTGGGTGCACCTATTGCATTATCGGCCATTCAGAAGTACGCAAAGAATATAAAGAAACTCATGAGACAATTGCAAAAAAAGCGGGACTTTTGCTTGAACTGGGCATTATTCCTATTATATGTGTTGGCGAATCCGCCCAAGAATATGAGCAGGAACTGGGGGTTCAAACAATTGAACAGCAGTTGGTTCCGCTCTTGCAATCAATCAAATCCCAGGCGGTGCATAAAACCATCGGCATCGCCTATGAACCGCTCTGGGTGATTGGCACAGACTCGATTCCTCCTGCTGACTATCTAGCCTCCCAGCTGGAGACAATAAAAAGGCTTTGCAGCCAACATATTCCTGATACCAAAGCCTTGCCATTATATGGTGGAAACGTCAATGAATGGACCATAAAACCATTCAAGGATGCCCGGTTGCTCGATGGCGTTTTAATTGGGAGTGCAAGTACTGATTTTCAAAAGCTTCAAAAAATAGTATTATCATAAGCAATATCTAATTAACATGCTCTTCATAGTTACTCCGTTCGTGGCGACCCTTCGATAAACTCAGGGCAAACGGGTTACAGGGGGAATCATGCGAGAGCCAAATTTTGCAAGGTAAACCATGCTTTACGGATTATTACTCAGCCTCTTTATCTTCGTCTGTCTCTTATTGATCCTCATAATTCTCATCCAGCAAGGAAAGGGAAATATGGGCCTCGGCAACATGGGCGGTGGCGCTCAGATGCTCTTTGGCGGATCAGGCGGCCAAGACCTTTTCCAAAAAATTACCTGGGTTCTCGGAACCCTCTTTATGGCCGGATCACTTTTCTTGGCTTTAATGAAATCCCAAAGCATTGGCAGCACTCGGTATGCTCGCCAGCCTATGGCACCGGTATCTTCTGAAGCGCCGGCAGTTCCAGGAACGCCTGACGAATACTAAACGATTTTAGAAGGCGCTTGAATGAGCACCTTTCTTACAATCCATTATTGTGCTAATAGCAATTTTCTGCTTTTAAAAATTTACAGCTTTTTCAATAGCTTTATTTTTAAATTAATTCTGCTATGCTCATTAATGAATAAATTTAAATGTAGGGAATATCAAGCCGCAACCAAGATGTCTGCATCTTCTGGCCATTGGGGCCAACTCAAAAGAAACTTCCGCCTATAGTACAAGCGCCTCTTTATAAAAAACAAAGTATTAGTGAAGCCCCCTGGTGGGTTACTCCAAATGGTGCCGCATGGTGCGGATAAAACACCAAAGTATATATCAACTAAAGGATATTTTTATGAAAAAACTTCTTGTTTTAGCCCTCGTGGCAAATGTAGCAATGGCAGAAAATTCGTTCATGGCTGACATGAAAGATCTCGGATCAGATATTGGTGAGCAAATTGTTCTGCCGCTTAAAGACGTCGCACAAACGGTCAAAGATTCAGAAATCGGTCAAGATGGCATTGAGCTTGGGCAACAATTGGCAGACACGCCAGAAATTGTTAAGGATGGCTATACTGCGGCCGTTGATGCAACCAAAAATTTTGGAAGAAAAATTGCAGACAGCAGATTTGTTGCAAAAGTAAAAGATGCTAATCAAGCTATCGTTGATGCAAGCAAAAAAGCTGCAACCAAAGCTAAAGATGTTGCTAATGATATTATTCACAGCGAAGCAGTTGAAGACACTAAAGATGTTCTCGGCCAATTTGCAGATGCACCGCGTGAAACATGGGATAATTTTGCAGCATTCTTCACTGCAATTAAATCCGAATTCATTGATTAAAAAGTAGCGCTAAAAAATAGCAAGGCAGGGAACAAAATCCCTGCCTTTTTTAAATCTTATAGAAGAAAAAAAATGAAAAAATTAGTTTTTTTGAGCCTTATATGTTTACTAAGCATCTCGAGTTACGCCAATTCGCCTGAAGCTAACTTTTCTTTAAAGCAAGCAGAATCTATTTTACAAAAAAAAGAATCTTCGAACGCGGTTAAGAATTGCTATCTTAAACTTTCACAAGCCAAGAAGGATCTAGAAAATTATAAAGATACACATGCTGGAAATACATGTATGAATGAATTTGTGCAAGAGTGGGAAAACAAAATAGAAGCACTTTTCGAAAAATGTCGTGCATTAGAGAAAAAACATAAAGAAAATTTCCCAAAATAATCAAATAATAATATTCTTTACTATCATCACAGCGGCATCAATTAACTATCTTAGATGAGAGCCCATTCATGAATAAATTATTATTACTTGGTTTTCTTTCAATTCTTAATGCGCACCTCAGCGCTCAAACAGTTGAACCCATAGGTATTGAGGCTCAATTAGAGAGCATCATGGCCCCAGTGGAGACTCTGTCTGCAATGAGACGCCTTAATGCTTGCAAAGAAGATGAAAAAGAAATCAAAAAATGGTTGTTTGTAGCGCTCAAAAGCATAGAATCCCTTGATCTTGAAACAAGAGATGAACTTGCGAAGAAAATCGAGGAATATTTTGCAAAACGTATTCCCGACTGCAGCATCTATGAAAGAGAAGTCGCTAAGGCAAAAGAAAAAGAAGCCAATCTGAAAAAGCAAAATTAAACCAGTTCAAAATCTTTATAGAGCAAGCTTGGCTGAATGCCTTTATTATTTTGATACTTATTGCTCATATACCGCGTATATTCGCCTTCGATCGTATGATAGAATATTTGGCAAATCTCCACTCCGGGATAGATGCGAATCGGTTGCACACAAAAGATTTCAAGCGTCCAGAAACCATTAAATCCAACATCACCAAATCCCGCAGTAATATGAATAAACATTCCCAAGCGGCCGATTGATGAGCGGCCCTCCAGCATCGGCACATGATTATCAGTGCGCGTATGCTCGAGCGTTCTTCCTAAATATAATTTACCCGGCTGCAAAATAAGACCTTCTTCGGGAATAGCAATCTTTTTTACGCTATGCTGTTTCTTCATATCAAGAATTGGATCTTCATAGATCATTAATTCATTAAAGAGCCGTAAATTATAACTATTAGGCCCTAGTTGCCGCTCATTAAATGGCTCAATAAAAATATCGTGGCCCATTTTTCTTTTAATTTCTTTTCCGGATAAAATCATATGTATATCCCAAATTTGAACTTTCTTACAAGACTGATAATCTGATCATATCAGAAAAATCATTCCAAGAAAGGTCACTGATCCCATGATAGAACCACAAACAAATACGAGTGCTTCTGTTATTGAGCAAATTAAAACCGAGAGCACCCAATTCTATGGCATTGCCAGCGAAGTCTCTAAAGTCATTGTTGGCCAGCATGATGTTATTGAATTTATTTTAATAGCCATCTTATGCAATGGCCATATTTTACTCGAAGGAGTTCCGGGCCTTGCAAAGACAACAATGATTAAAGCAATCAGCAAAGTGCTCGGCTTAAAATTCACGCGTATTCAATTTACTCCTGATTTATTGCCTGCGGATCTTATCGGAACTTTGATTTACAATCAAAAAACCCAAGAATTTGAAACCAAAAAAGGGCCGATCTTTGCGAATCTCATCTTAGCGGACGAGATCAATCGCGCGCCGGCCAAAGTGCAATCAGCACTCTTGGAAGCAATGCAGGAACAACAAGTTACCATTGGTTCAACCACATTTGCCCTTGAGCAACCGTTTTTAGTATTTGCAACACAGAATCCAATTGAGCAAGAGGGAACCTATCGATTGCCTGAAGCGCAAGTTGATCGTTTTATGTTTAAACTGCAGGTGCATTATCCAAATAAAGTTGAAGAACGGGAGCTCTTGCGCCGCCCATTAGATACAAATATTTTGAGCCAGCAGCTTTCCGCGCAAGAAATTAAAACAGCGCAAGAATTGGTAAAAGAAATTTATGTTGATGAACGAATTAAGGAATATATTGTTAATATTGTTCATGCAACACGCCCCGAAACCTCAAAACTCGATGCTTTAATCCCATATATTGAATGCGGCGCATCACCGCGCGCAACCTTGGCGCTTTATCATGCAGGCATGGCGCATGCATTTTTAAAAGGGCGCCATTTTGTAACCCCCGATGATATAAAGGCCGTTGCTCGCCATGTTTTGCCACATCGCATTATGTTAAGTTATTTGGCAGAAGCGGAGCATATTTCCAGCCTGAGTATTATACAAAAAATTATCAGTAACGTGGTGTGCCCGTAGATTTGGGCCGTTCGCTTCGAGTGAGGCCCTAGGCCGAATCGAGAAGGAATCTAGAATCTGCATCTCTCGACTCGCTACTCTCGCTCGAGACGAACGGATTTAGGGTTAGCCAGCTTGACAAAATTGAAATATGAGGGGTATGGTGTGAAGTAACTTTTATTGGTAAGGATCTGAATGAGACAGCCATTCTGGATAGTAAATAGCGCACTCTTATTACTTGCCTGCATAACTGCAGGTTTTATTTATTTTTCGCGCCCAGAGATTCCTGAACGGGAAAATATCGAACCTGCTCCGTATCGCATGCCCACGCAAACTGAAAGCTCTAAAATTAACATTAATAAAATTTATGAATATGATCTTTTTGATACCTATCAAAGGGAATTAGTCCCTACCGAAGCACCTGGCCAAATTGGCCCGATGCCAGAACCACCTGCGCCAATGGCCGTGCGAATTCCTGAAGAACCAAAACCGCAATTTATAGAACCGCTGCCAATAAGCCTCAAAGGTATTATTATTGTCCTTTCGGATGATACTAAAAATAGAGCCATAATTATGGATAATCGCACCAGCAAAGAAGGTTCTTTCAAAGTGGGAGATATGATAGAAGATGCTCAACTCATTCGTATCTTTAGCAATAAGATCATTCTCATGCGCGCCAATGGGCAGCAAGAAGTGCTTTATTTGCGCGAAAAAGATGCAAAACTAGATCCAACCTATGCAGCCATTGATGGATGGGATGGCATAATCACCCGAACCAGCGATTATCACTATACAATCAACACCGCAGAATTCATTAATCGCATCCAAAGCCTGGGCCAGTTTATTGATACTCTTGAAGTGACGACTGCGTATCGTGCAGGGCAAGCCGTTGGTTGCCGAATCAGCAATGTTGGTCCTGGTTCACTCGCACAAGCGCTCGGATTAACTAAAGATGATCTCATAGTAAAGGTGAATGATACTTCAGTGGCTGAAACCAGCAATAGGCTCGCGATATACAAACATATCAGCGAATTAAAGACAAATGATACAATTACGGTTACCTTAATAAGAAATAGCCAAGAAATAGTGTTGAACTACCTGCTTCAAGAAGTCCGAGCGCGCACGTAAACAAGAAATTGGCCAAAAAAAGCCTTCTGCTGAACAGATAGCCGAAGAACAACGCAAACAACTGGAGCAAAAAGGAACATTTGCCCCAACATTAAAAGAGATTAGAGATAGAGAAAAAGCGAATATGTTAGAAAAAGGCAAACGGCCAACCCAAAATGTATTATCAAATCTGAATGGGTAATACAATTATGAAAATAGGACGCTCCTTTATATTTCTGTGTCTCATTTTCGTCATCGCAGCAATTCCCGGATGTGGCGGCAGAAAACAACAAAAAAGTTCGCTTCCGGCTGACACCAAATTGCAAACTTCCATCGATTTGCCAGAATTCGCTGATGAAAAGCTCTCAAAAATTGGCATTTCAAGTGAGCCCGGAGAAATTATTGCGGCAGAAAAAGAACAAAATGAAGTGGTTTCCCCACAGGCAATAACTGAAGAAAAAATTCCAAAAGAAGAAGAGCTTCTCCCATGCCAGGAAGAAGAGCCGAGCATAGAATTTCATTTTGAGAATGCCGATCTTGAAATGCTGATTAATCAGATATCGGAATTATTTGATGTTACTTTTGTTGCCGATGATTCAATTACCCCAATGCTACAAGGTGCAAAAAGCGGTAAAAGGAAACAAAATATCATTCAAAACGCAGCGTCCGTTGACACAAAAAGATGCCTGGGATCTTTTTCTTACCTTCCTGGATATTGCAGGATTCGCCGTAATTTCTGAGGCAAATCCAAAATTAAAACGAATCGTCACGATTGATCTTGCGCGAAAATCACCGCTACAAGCATTTATTGGGGTTCCCGCATCAGAACTTCCTAATAGTGATGAAATGGTACGTTATGTATATTTCTTAGAAAACATCTCACTTGAAACGGTTCGCCCGATACTTGAATCATTACGCAGCCCCAATTCATCAGTTGCGTATTTGCAGGAAATGAAGGCATTTGTGATCACCGATAAGGCATATAATATTAAAAGCCTAATGAATATTGTTAAAGAGCTTGATAAAGTGGTAATGCCACAAGCAATGTCTGTTCTCAAATTGCGCCGGGCCGATGCTAAGGAGGTTAAAGAACTGTATGATTCACTCGCGCAAGTGGATGAAAAATCATTGGCTCAGCAACGCTTCTTCCCCGCAAGAAAAAGTCTCCATCAGCCATACTTTTCTGAAAATGTTGCCATGTTTGCAGAACCGCGAACCAATTCATTAATTCTTCTGGGGCCACAAGATGCCATTAAGCGTATTGAAGATTTCATTATCCAATCTGTTGATGTTGATCTAACGCAGCCATATTCTCCATTGCATGTATTAACTTTGCGCTATGCCGATGCAAAAACAATCGCCGATATTATGAACACCGTAACCAAATTTGGTGAAACATCGGAAGCGGCTAAAAACGGCGGAGTCCGCGGTGGCGATAAATATATGAAGCCAATTACCTTTACTCCGGAATTTGAAACTAATCGAATTATCGTCAAGGGTGATTATGAAGATTTTCTGCGCGCAAAAGAAGTTATTACCGAACTTGATGCGCCGCAGCCGCAGGTGGCTATAGAAGTATTGCTCCTTTCTGTATCATTAAACGATAGAAGGCAATTGGGCGCTCAAATTCGAAGCAGAGAACCAGGCATCAGAAGGCCTTGCAGGCACCAATGTGAAATACCAAACTTCAGGCCTTTTTGGCACAGGCACAATCGTGACCGATCCGAATGGCAATGGAGTCAACCGTTTACTTGGCAATCTACTTAACTTAGTTTCAAGTGGTATTGCTGCGGGCAATACCATTATCTCTTTGGGAGATTCGCTTAATGTCTGGGCAATTATTCAAGCCCTGCAAACTGCCAGCAACGTGCAAGTCTTGGCAAATCCATTCTTAATCGCAACCAATAAAACCGAAGCAGTAGTTTCTCTTGGTGAAGTGCGGCGTGTAACAACCGGCACCATCGTAGGTGGTAGTAACACGCAAACGAATACGTATGGTGATGCGCCTGCTGAATTAAAGGTTGAAATTACGCCGCAGATCAACTCAGATGGTATGATCGTCTTGGATATTGTGGTAAAACTATCTCAATTCGTTGGAGCCGCAAATCCCGATAATGCAGTGCGAACCACGCGTGAAATTAAAACAAAAACAATCGTAACCAATAAAGAAGTCATCGCCCTTGGCGGACTTATCCAAACTAACATCGAGAACACCGAAACCAAAGTCCCGGTGCTCGGTGATATTCCTATTGTTGGATGGTTCTTCAAAAACAAGACCAAAATTGCAAACAAATCTAATCTTTTAATTTTGATTTCTTCCCGTATCATTGAACCGCAAGGAAATGAGGCAGTTACTGCATTCACGCAATCACATCTGACGGATTACACTGATACGATAAATGAAATGTATTATAGGAATGAGCGCAGAGATCCGGTTAACCGCTGGTTCTTCCGCCAAAAAGATCTCAATGAAAAAGCAACTGATGAATTTATTTTCCGCCGACAAAAAGAAGCGCTTGCAGAGACTAACCTGCACAAAGATATCGTGACTCCAATTGCTCAGGCAAATCCTACAACGAAAAAAACGGTGGTAGCTTCTAACAAAAAAAGTAAGTCACCACTTATGAGTGCGTTAGAAAATGAGAAGGGAGCCAGCGCATGATACGGAATTTATTTCTCCCCGATCGAGTAAAGGGTTATTATTTATTCGGTACACGAATTATCGGATTTGATATTGGTAAAGCTGCCGTGAGAGCAACGCAAATTTATTGCAAAGGCAGAGAGATCGTTATTGAAAAGTGCTTTGAGATTCCAATTCAATCAAACATCACCCCCAGCGAATATCAAGATCTGGCATCCGCTGCTATTAAAGCGATTCTTGAACAAGCGAAATATAACACCATTGTTTCATCGTTGAGCAGCTCGCAAGCGATCTTTAAAGAATTAAAGCTGCCTTTTATTGGGATTGATACCATAAAAAAAGTAATCGGATATCGAGGTTGAACCGCTTTTGCCATTTTCGCTCAATGATGCGGTAATCGATTGCATTATTACCAAAGAAAATCGGGACGGAAAATAGCTCAGAAGTTTTGGTTGGCGCAGTACAAAATCAATATATGGCGCAACATTTAGCGCTTTTTGAAGCTGCAGGGGTGCAACCTGAACAGGTAACCATCGATCTTTTTGCACTTTACGGTCTTTATAGAATGATACCTGCCTATGCACAACAAAAGGGCGGGATTGTGCTCCTTGAAATTGAAGCACAATCAACTCGCATGGCCTATATTTATGATGGGCAATTGCGATTTATACGCACACTTTCAAAAGGGCTTCTTGGATCAAGCACGCCATGTAAGCGCAACAATTGCACATCTCTGAGCAAGAAGCATTTGAGCATATCATTCGGTATGGCCTGGAGCCTGCGCATAATGAAGGATACGTTGGAGCAATCAAGCAAGCATTCACTACCTCTTTTAATGATGTGATGTTTACCCTGCAATCATTTGTATCACAAGCAAAGCCAGTCGCAATCAATCAATAAAATAATTATTTTCGGCACGAGCGCCGCCATAAAAGGATTGCCGGAACTGATTACAGATCTTTCTCATATCAAATGCGAAATTTTTCAAATCAATGGATTAATTCATAATGGCTTTGGCATTAGCGCTAAAAGCGCAATTCCTCAAGCGAATATTGTGAGCCTTGCTGCTGCACTGCCAAATAGCTCAACAAGCTGCCTTTAATTTGCGCCAACAAGAATTTGCACTTTCGAATGCCACAGCAATTTATGCGCCAGTTTATCATTGCATTGGCGCTTTTAGGGCTTATTCTCGGATCTCTTTTGGCAATGGCAATCTGGCAAACAAGAAAATTAAAACGTGAAGCCTATCAATCGGAACAAGAAGTAATTGCGACACTCAAAGAAAAAATTAAAAAAATTCCTGATGATGTAACTGCACTTGATGAACACTCTGAAGCTGCAAAATCAGAGGTAAATCGCGAAGAAAAAATGTGGTCAGCATTTTCTCGGCGTCTCACGTCCTCATTTCTTAGAATATTTATTAGAACTCACCAATAAAATTGATAAAGCGAGCTTGGGCTTGAGCTTGAAAAACTAACAATTACTGCAGATACTATTATAATGAAAGCACAAGTAAAGGACTACGAAGAGCTTGCTGCGCTTAGAGCGCGATTTAGAAGAATCAAAATTGTTTAGTTATGTTGAGCGGGTTCATGATCCTAAATTTACTATGACCATTCGTCTTGCCAAAAAATCAGGGCAACGGGGGCGCTCAATGACATTTTTTGAAAATCTAGAAACACGAATCTGCCCAATTGGATTGGAAAAGCTGGTACACATATTTAGCAATAATTGGTGCGGTTATCTTTTGCCATTATTGGCGCAATTCTTTTTTATTATTATCAGCGCAACTTCAAAATGGGAACAGAGAATTGCTACAGTTAATGAGACTCGCGCGTGAAGCAAAGCGGCTTCTTGAATAAAGCGGAACGGGTGCAAAAAGAACGTGCAGAAGTTATGGCACTTTTGGAAGAAGATCCTAATTTTAAAATAAAAGAATATGTGCAAGAAGTACTTGAACAAATAGGCATTGCGGGAAATGTGAGTGCAGAAAATGTAGTGTGTACACCGCCAGCGATGAAAATTATCAGAGAAGATGTTGCCACCTATCAACTGGCAGGAATCACCATGAAACAATTGACAGAATTTTTAAACGAAATTGAGAAAATAAACGGGTATTTACCAAAGAACTTGATATTAGCAAATCCAAAAAAGTTCCCCGCACCATTGATGTTGGAATAACAATCGCAACCATAATGCCAAAAGAAGCAGGCTAATGCAGTACTGGAGATAACTATGAATCTATACTTGCATTAATCATCTTAATCTTTCACTCTTATGCTGTGCATTATGCATAGCTATAGCTGTTTGCCGAAACACAAGAAGATCCCACACGGTACTTGCAAGAAAAGATTAATCGATCTGATCCCTGCAAAAAAAGACCGATGCGCCGCCGTCACCCTAATAAAATGATCAGTTTTTATTTTGATAATGAAGATTTGATCGATATCATTAATTTCTTAGCATCCGAACGAGAAGTCAATATGGTATTGCCAATGGGTGCCAATGCGATAAATGCAAAAGTAACTTTGCATCTTGAAGACAAAATTAGCGTTGAAGAGGCATGGGATATTTTATATACCTTGCTTGATATTGCCGGCTATTCAATGATTGCAAAAGAAGACACGTATAATATTGTAAAAACATACAAAAGATGTTCAACGAGAAGCGTTGCCTTTGTATATTGTTAAACCGGAAGAAATCCCTAATACTTGATAAGCGAATCGATATCTTTATTATTTTTCCAATATTAAAATTGCAGATGAAAACCAGGGATGACATTGTAACAATTCTAAAAGATGTTCTTCCCTCAGAGCCCAGCACTCCCAATGCTCCCGGGGCCTGGTATAAACTGGATGCACAAGCCAATAGCGTTTTAATCAGTGATAAAGCAAATAATATTAAAGCAGTAATGAATATCGTTACTGCGCTTGATCATGTTGAGGCGCAAGAAAAACCTGAAGATGATTCAACTGCGCTATCAAAATGCAGATGTTATTGCCAATCTTATTTAATGAATGAATTATTAAGAACAGCCGGCGATGCAAATCAAGCTCGTTTGGGCATAAAAGTTCAAAATAATAGCACCTATTTCAAAAAAGTTCGTCTTGTTCCTGATATGAGAACAAATCGTTTAATTGTTTTTGGCAGACCGCAAGCAGTTGAACGGGTGCGGGATTTTATTCATAAATATATTGATGTTGAATTAGAATCGGGCAAATCAATTTTGCATGTATATCAACTGCAATATCTTGATGCACAAAAATTTGCGCCCATCTTAAAAAATATTCTCACATCGGGCAAAACCGGAGGCACCGATCAATCAAAGGAGCAGCTACCAATGGGGGAACTGAACGCTTCTTTGACGGAGTTCTTATTGTTGCCGATCAACCACAAACTATTAGCGGTGAACATGCCCAGCGGCACATATTCAAGGAAGCAATAATTTAATTATTGCCGCGCGCAATGATGATTATGAGCGCATTAGAAAACTCATTGAAGAGCTTGATATTCCGCAACCACAAGTGATAATTGAAGTTATGATTGCAGATTTAACCATTCAAGATATTGCTTCGCTCGGCGCAATGTGCGCAATCCATTAGATTCAGGCTTGCCCAATAACGTGAACTTCCAATCAGCGCAAACTTCAGATTTTCTTACCGATACAGTAAGCAACCCGACTACGATAGCTGCCGATTTATTGCGCCGTGCGTATACTAATACCGGCGCAATCACGCAAGATTGCGATGTTCCGGGAAGTTCATCTAATTGTTTTAGCGCTGCAAATTTCTTTACTCAAGGAACTGCGCTCATTTCATTTAATGATACGGCAACAGGCCAAACCTGGGGCCTTGCCCAAGTGCGCAAATTCTTAGATGGCAAAAAAGTACAATCGTATCCTCATTTACTCTGCACTAACAACCATAAGGCTGAGATCAAGATTATGGAAGAACGTTTGGCGTTAGATCAAGGCTCAGGCAGCACCGGTGGTACCACTACCCAAACGCGTAAATGGATTCCTGCGGCATTAAGTGTCACTATTACGCCACGCATCAGCTCTGCAGAAACAGTAACGCTCGATGTTGTTATTGATATTAATCAATTCGACACGCGCTACCTTTACCAATGCAGATCCAAATACTGCCAACCAAATTACCCGAAATGTGACCACCCGTGCAAATGTGCGCAGTGGGCACATTTTAGCTTTGGGCGGTTTAACGCGAGTTGATACGAGCGTTGAACAACTTGAAACCCCATTATTAGGAAGAATCCCTATCATTGGTTGGTTCTTTAAAGATCGCACGAATACTACTAATAAAAATAATCTTACCGTGTTTATTTCACCAACTATTATCGAGCCGCGCGTTCGCGGCGGCGTGAGCACTTATACAAAACATCATGTCCAATTGGCAAAATCATATTCGCGTGAAGGAATGCTCTTTGATAACCTGAGAGATCCTATTACCCGCTGGTTCTTCAGAACGCGTACCGATGATGCAGCCTCTGATCTGGATGATTTCCTGGCACAAGATGAATTTATCGCACCGACAATCTTTGATGTTCGAAAGGAAAATTCAAAAAGGGTGAGCAATGAAACAAATAAAAAAGAAACGCCTGTAGCTGCGCCTCAAACGGTACTTGCTCAAACGCAAGTGCGTGAAAAGCCTGCATTATCAACCACCCTAATTTCAGCAAAGCCAGCTGATTTAAAGACCATGGTCGCTACGATAGATAATCCGTTTGAAAAGAAGACATCATAAAAAAAAGTTTAAAAACGAGAGATTGAAGATGTGGAAAGAGTTAAATAGTGTAACAAAATTTGTATTGCTGCATGAGTCATCATTATTCTTTTGTTTATTGCCACTTTTAATTCTAACTTTAATTGTTTTTACATATTTGTATGTGCGTAGGGAAATTTTACCGCATGATTCCATATGGAAACAGATCCGCATTCCGTTACTAGTATCTTTAATACCACTTCTATTTATCTGGCACTATGCTTCTGCTATTTTTTTTGCACTTGGAGGCGTCAACCTTCTCGAATATTTTCTGAAAATTGGACTTCTTTTAGTATGCTCAATTGGAGTTTTTGCTGCCGGTTTATGGTATAAAAATATAGCGTCACCCAAACGCATCTCGCTTTTTATAAAAGCTCTTGTAATAGGATTCGTATCATGCGTCTTATTTATCTCATTCTTAATGACCATTAAAGAATTTATACTAAGAAGCGATCCTGCATATCGAAAAATGGCGGAACGAGTACAAGAGATTGCCCGAAACCGTAGATAGCCTTAAATAAATTTGTAGTAAGTGTTAAATCCACTTAACACTTAGTTCGCATTACCCCTAAAAAAATCTCTAATCATGAATTCAGGATTGATAACATTAATGCATCTTCAATGCGAAGCAGTTCATTATATTTTGCAAGATGTTCACCGCGCGCGGTGCCTCCCGCCTTGATATAACCAGCGCTCGTCCCGACCGCAAGATCAACAATCATAGTATCATTTGTTTCGCATGATCGGTGCGAAAGAATACAGCTCATTTCATATTCCTTGCATAATTTAATTGCTTGCAATGCTTCAGTAATCGTGCCAATTTGATTCGGTTTAATTATCGCCCCGGTTGCCAGGCCCATGCTCAATGCCATTCGCGATCAAATTAGGATTACTCGCAAATAAATCATCACCAATCAATTGCACATTATCAAGCTGATTCATCATGGCGACCCAGCCTTTTTCATCAAACTCAGAAAGCCCATCTTCAATTGAGAAAATCGGATACTCTTTAATTAATCGTTCATAGAGATCGATAAGATCTGCACTTGTTAATGATTTTTTTCCATCCCAATCATATTTATGCGTTTTACGATCATAGAATTGTGAAGCGGCAACATCAAGCGAGATTAAAAACCGATGACTCGTTGTTTTTTGTACTGCTTCAATAGCTTCCATAAGCATATCTAGCGCCTGCGCATCATTTTTAAAATCTGCGCTGAGTGCGCCTTCGGAAGAAATAGAGACACAATCGAATTTTTTCTTAAGCAGCCCATACAGATGATGGTGCAACAGCACCGCTGCTTCCATGCATGCCCTAAAGCTTTGCGAGCCAATAGGAATCACCATCATTTCTTGAATCCGCACTTTTCCGGGCGAATGAGCACCCCCACTTATGCAATTAAACATCGCAAAGGGCAATGTTACTGAACTATACTCGCACAAATATCCAACAAGTTCATATACTTCCATTCCTTCAACCGAAGCATGAGCACGTAAAACTGCCATGCTTGCAGCAAGCATGGCATTAGCACCAAGTTTCGATTTATTTGCCGTCCCATCAAGCTCGATCATCGCAAGATCCAGGCTCACTAAATTTGGTTCTTGGCCTATTAAAATTGGAGCAATAATAGATTCAATTGTGTCGATAGCCTTGAGAACTCCTTTACCGCTCATTCTTTGCCCGCTATCGCGCAATTCATAGGCTTCATGTTTGCCACGCGATATCCCGCTCGGGACCGATGCAGTAACATATGAGCCATCTTCTAGGCTGATTTCGCATTCAAGCGTCGGCCAACCGCGCGCATCATAAATTTCTCTACCTACAACTTTTGCAATCTTCATACACTAAACCCTTTTTTTCAAGCCCGCCCCGTTCGCTCCGAGTGAGGCCGCAGGCCGAATCGAGAAAACATTTTATTTCTCGATTCGCATAAATGCTCGCTCGAAATGGACGGTTGAGATTTTTAATAAATCAATTACCACTATACACAGATTGCACATAATTAAACATGATTATATTCCTTTTCACACTCTTGCCCTATTACAATTAAGAAAAATAGTTTTAAAGGAGTAATCATGAATAGTATCGAGCCGCACTATTATAAAGAAATTGTTCACATTCTTACTGATATATTCCCCGGCACGCTCATTTATTACATTCGGGATAACATCAAAGAGTCTACGCAAGATGGTAAACAACCTGAAGTTGATATTGCAATCGATGTTGGAAGAAAAGTAGGGGATAAAGATCTTGCTGAAGCACAACGAGCATTAGCCGAGACTCATATTCCCTACACTATTTATTTGTATGATTTGAACGGCGTGAGTGAACATGAGCGAAAAAAAATTATTAGTAAAGCTCAGGCATTGAAGTTATGATTGCGGTTTCTTCCCCGGTATCATCATTAGCCCATAATCACGCAATTTTTCAATAGGCTCAAGAGGGCTGGGGGCTTCCATCATCGGATCAATGCCGCGTGCTGTTTTTGGAAATGCAATAACTTCGCGAATAGAGGAAGTTTTGCTCATAATCATAATAAATCGATCAAGCCCAAGCGCCGCACCTCCATGCGGAGGAAAGCCTAGTTCTTGCGCTTCAAGCAAGAATCCAAACTCTTTTTGCATCCGCTCTTTAGAAAGCCCTAAAATTTCAAATACTTTTTCTTGAATTTCTGGGTTATGAATACGAATTGAACCGCCGCCCAATTCAAATCCATTCAAAATCACATCATAGGCGCGGGCTTTCATTTGATCCTTTGCAAGATTTTCCCAACCATTTTGAGGAGAAGTAAAGGGATGATTCACTGATTCCATTTTTTTAAATCTTCATTGTATTCAAATAAGGGAAAATCAGTAACCCATGAAAAATTGAATTGATCAAAAGGAATCAGATTTAATGTATGAGCCACTTCCAATCGCAAGCGACCGAGCAAGGTCCATGCCTCTTTATAAGCTCCGGCGATTAAAAAGAGCGTGCTCTTAGGATTAAGGCCCGGGAAAATTGCTTGAGCTTTCTCATAAAAATCAGCCGGTAAGAATTTAGCGACCGGCGAATCAACTTGCCCATCTTTAAAGCGAATCCACAATAATCCCTTTGCGCCAATCTGCTGCGCATGATCAACCATTCCATCTAATTCTGAGCGCGCAAATTCATAATCGGCAACATGCAAAGCGCCAATTTTTCCATTTTTCTCAAGAACCGCTTTTATAAATTTGAGCTCCGTTCCTTCAAAAAGTGCTGTACAATCCTGAATCTTTAAATCAAATCGTAAATCCGGCTTATCAGATCCATAGTCAGCAAATGCTTGGGCATGGGTAAGGCGAGGGAATGGAATTGGCAAATCTTTATTAAAAATCTTTTTCCATACATATGCTAATAATCCTTCAATACAATCCTGGATATCTTTTTCTTCAATAAAAGACATTTCAAGATCCAGTTGAGTGAACTCAGGCTGGCGATCAGCGCGCAAATCTTCATCTCTAAAACAGCGAGCAACTTGGAAATAACGTTCCATTCCAGCTGCCATCAAAATCTGTTTATATAATTGAGGAGATTGGGGCAACGCATAAAATGAGCCTTGGTGAATGCGTGAAGGCACAACAAATTCACGAGAGCCTTCACCGGTATTTTTAGTTAGAATCGGAGTTTCTATCTCAAAAAATCCTTGCTTTTGCAAAAATTCTCGCATTGCAAAAAACACTTCATGCCGTAGCTTAATGCGCTCAAGCATTTCCGGGCGCCGCAAATCTAAATAGCGGTATTTGAGGCGCAACTCTTCATCAATATGCTCCGCATCTTCGATCATAAATGGCAAAGCTTTTGCCTTATTGAGAATGGTAAGGCCGGTCACATGGACCTCGAACTGCCCGGTCGGCAACTCTTTATTGACTGTCTCAGGGGTTCTTCTAACCACTTTTCCTTTAACCGAGATTACAAATTCCGAGCGCAAACTATGCGCCAATTCATGAGCTTGCTTATCAAAATCAGGATTAAATACAAGTTGCACTATACCCGAGCGATCACGAAGATCGATAAAAATAAGTCCGCCATGATCGCGGCGACGGGCAACCCATCCGCATAGATCAACTGTTTTTTCCAAATATTCGGCAGTAATTTTTCCGCAATGAACAGTTCGAGCATAGTGCATTTGCAACACCTTAGGCATAAATTTTATTAAAAAAAGCTTATTTTAAGCTTATCATGCCTATTTCTAATTGTTAACAGCTGTCTTGGGGCTCTTTGCACATGGGCTTTGAGTTAATGCAAAAATGGCCCCTTTCATTTCAATTTCTTTTTTCTTCGCTTTTTTGTAATCTTCTGGACTATATGCTTCAATGAGTTTCCAATCCTCTTTATTCAATGGATTATAGCGCTGTTCTGCGATTTTATACCACAGCTCAATTGGCAAGGTAATTGGCAATGTTCGACAACAACGGTTCAAATAATGGGCCATGCGATGTACCCGCCTTGCGTGGCCTTGACACAATATATCTACAAATTTTCCGCTCGGAGAGCAAGGAAGATCTTCTTTTTTCAAACTGATGCTGGGATCCAATCCATAATAGAGGAGCGTGCTAATGTAATGCACATCGCCCTCTGAACCAGTTGGAAAAGCATAATTCAATCGCCATTTATTTAGATCGGCCCCATATCTCAGTAAAAGCCTGAAGGCTTGCATCTTTCTATAATTAAAGCATTCTCTCAGATAGAATTCTTCTTCGCCTGCAGAAATAATCTTAAAATCCGGATCTGCTCCATATTGAAGAAGAAGTTCTGCATTTTTATAAGCCCGAGCAAAAAAAGCTGGATACAAAAAATCATCAACATGATATGCGACATTGATACCTTTAGCAATGATGCCTTTCTCTAAAGCATTCTTCAACAACCAATGATGAGAATCATGGCGCGCTATCTGCTTAAGCAAATTTTCCTCATTTTGCTGCCATATAACTTTTTTTTTGGCTATGTTTAATACTTTTTTTATAAGATCTGGCTGTGTGTGAATATTTGATGTGAACTCCATAGGATGCATAAAGCCGCTAGAGATGATAATTAAAAATAATTTTTTCATAATACTCCAAAAAAAAGCCCCATCACTCATTGATGGGGCAATTGTATCATTATGATAAATTCTTAGAAAGTAAATTCCATACCGATATTGACTGTGTAAGCGGTATCATTTCCAACGCTAAAACGCGGCGTTACTGGTTTACCCTTAATATCTTTAAAATGGGTACCCGGCAAAAAGAGCGAGCCAATCGCAAAGCATTTTAAACTCGCAAATGGGTAGTAGCTTAAGAATGTATTAAGTTCTATGCCCAAATATTTGCTTGCTTGCTCAGATAAATCCGTTTTTGTGACATTGTCATATTTCTTGCCAGGACTTGGCTCCCAATAGACAAAGATGTTTGGATTCCAAACAAAACGAGATTCAGCGCATGAAGCGGGCTTCCAAGTAAGGCCAGCCCCTACAAATCCCAGATTTGTAAATCCTGAAAAACTTGATGCAAAATCTTTATTGGCCAGGGGATATTCTGGCTGCGTTCCGGGCCGTTTAACTTTACCTACTGTTCCAAGCAAGAATACGCTTTTCACACGTTTACCCGCATAAACTTCTTGCAACCCAATGAATCCTTTAAAATTGCTATCTTTTACGACAAAATTAGGATCTTGGTCGCCTGAAGCATATCCACCGGTTCCGGCAACTTGCAATTCACGGTTATAAACCCAATATGAAGCATCGGCAACAGCCATCCAGCCTTCATACTTATTTGCATATCCATTACCATTCGGATCGGTACGGAACGCTAATCGAAGAGTTTTGCAAATTTAATGGGCCATCAACATAGCCAAGACTTGCTAAATTTTGAGCGCCTTCAATCACTTGACCATTTTGCAACGAGGTCCCGGTTAATGAAGAAGTGTTAATCGCTTTTTGGGCATGCACTTTTTGGAACATTGGGAGCTTTAAGCCCATTGAACTGAATTTGCAGCTATCAACGATAACTTGATTATTTACCAGTCAACCACTTGCCCATTAAAATTATTCATAATAATTTGATTTCTATCCCATGGCTTTACAAATTGATGACCTCTATTGAACGCAGTATCAAAGCCACATTCAAATGCATTATTGATATATTCGCAGGCCAATCCGGCAGTCATTAATTTACTATTCGAATCAGCAGCAAATTCTACTCTTTGCTCCGGATCATCATTATACATAATATAAGGCTCAACCGTTGCTGTTCCGTAATCATTATCGAATGCGGTCCATAGCAAACGCGCTGCAATTAAATAGTTATCTTTGCCAAATCCACGCGCATGGATGATCACGACGTCCAATTTCTTGCTTTAAAACCGGCTTGCTGGTTTCTCTAATGAATTGCTTCTGCTTTGCAACAATGCGCCATATAAATCATACTTAAGCGTTTCAGGGATAATATCACCAGAGAAGTTTAAGACCAAATGCAAATTGATCAATCATGCCATCCGAATAGAAGCCGAGTGGGCCGGGCCCGATAGCATATGCCGCACCTAATGAAATACCGCGTCCCAACTCAAAGGGAAAGGCGCCAACAGTAAGATAATGTTTATTTTCAAATCCAAGACCCAAGAATTCGCACAGACCAACTTGCAGCCAAATTTCACGCATCCAGAAAAACAGGCGCGGTAATGCATGATGGTGATCTCCAAATTCAGCATTAAGAAATGGCGCTTCTGCAGGCAATGTTTGCGCAACATACTTGGACTTCCCCACACTGCACGATTACGAACGGATGTTTTAAATTCAGCAACCGGATATCCAAATGTTTCTTTTCCATAAACTAAATCTAAGAAATAATCATTGGTATGACGGAAATAAAAAATTACATCTTCAGGAACATTATTATTTAAGAAGGTAAAATTTTTACCGGCAAATGCTTCAGGTTTAAAAATACCCCAGAAATCAATTTCAATGTCACATCTTTTTTTGTCAAGAGACATGTTTTTGCTTCTATTGAGAAACTCATTAAACCAAAAATAGCGATGCTTATTAATGGTATTTTTTTTAAGGGGATCATTATAACTCCTGCCAATGCTGACGCAGCAAAAAAGCAAAGCCCCAGCTGGAGCCCATTACTTTTACTAAAATGTGTTTACGGGAAAAAACTAACGGTTGTGATACATTGGATTATATGTTTACAACTGAGTTTTGTACTAAATATGGTAATCAAATCATCAGTTTTGTCAAATAAAATACAGGTAAAAAGGGCATTTATGACACCAAAAAAACATCGACTCTTCTTGGGGCACATATGTCTATTAGCGGTGGACTCGAAAAATCGATCGAAAGGGGCGAATCAATCGGATGCACCACAATCCAAATATTTACCAAAAGCAATCGCCAATGGCATGCCAAACCACTTACTCAAGATGCTATTGAGCTCTTTAAGAAAACTGCTACATGCATCCACTGTTCATCCGATTGTTGCACATGCAACCTATCTTATTAATATCGCATCTCCCGATAAAAAAATTGAACATGCATCGGTAGAAGCGCTCGTTCAAAGAGCTTAATCGCTGCCAGGAATTGGGCATTCATTATCTGGTCTTGCACCCGGGATCATATGTAAAAGGAACACCGCAAGAAGGGATCGAGCGAATCATCAGACAATTTAAATAGTATTTTTGAACGGGTTCCGGGGAATACCATTATTTCTTTAGAAACTATGGCCGGCCAAGGATCAGCGCTTTGCTCAACTTTTGAGCAAATAGCAACAATTATAAAACATATCAATCATAAAAATAGAATCGGGGTCTGTTTTGATACATGCCATGCCTTTGTTGCCGGCTATGATTTGCGGACTCCCAAAACATATGAACAAACATGGAAGACTTTTGATGAGACAATTGGCATTGAAAAACTCAATGTAATTCATGTTAATGATTCTAAAAAAGGACTTAATTCTCGAGTCGATCGGCATGAACATATCGGCAAAGGGGAACTTGGACTTGAAGCATTCAAGCTCTTATTTAATGATAAACGGTTTTTTGATATCCCCAAGATCCTTGAAACCCCAAAGGCAACGGAAGAGCCATTTACTGAAGATAAAATGAATATGGCAACTATTCGATCATTGCTCTGGGCTTCAACAAAGAAAACATTGGGAGTTGAAGAGTAATTTTGAGGTGAATTCCTGCATGCTTTTACTAAAACTGAACTTGCACACATCCTGAGTGCGGCCGAAGGCCGTGTATCCAGCCTTCGTAGCCTTCTTCGTTTAAGCTATTGGCATTCGAGGTTGAACTTGGCGGAGTAGGCTCGAAGGATTGAGCGCTCTCCTACTGCACTAAACTATACAGTCATTAGAAAAACCTGAAATTCAATTACTTGAAAAAATTTAAGAAAGTATATCGCTATTATGCTCGAAAGATGAACTACCTTCGCTACGCCTGCTACGGAGGCACTCAGGATGCGCACTTGTATTCTTATTTATAGATTAAAGATGAGGGGAATTGGATTTTCATTTCGTGATCTGCTTAAGAAGGTGAGCTAAGTAATAGATAAGAATTTTAAAGTTATTTGAGCTAGGAAGGAATTGTAGTAGTAATCTTTAAAAATTCCTATCTATTACTTTCTCAACAAGCAGTGCATCTAACCATACTTCTTTGACCGATACTTTGTTTTCTAAAGGAGGAGTAACTATTCTCGATCAAAGACGCTAACCATTTTCTATCAAAAAACAACAAAAAATAAAAAACTTTTTTGCATCCAAAATTGCAACAACACAAAAATGCTTTATTTATAGCTATTTTTCTAATTTTATGATTATTTTTTAAAAAAACAACAAAAACGCAACATTTTATGTTCGATGCAAGAAATCACCCCCCAACAAGAAAGCCTTAATACACAAAAATCCCCTTTGATAGGGGGTTTTTGTACGGTTGATCTCTATATTATTCTATTTACTTGAAGAATTATGCGCGAGCCATCAGCTTATAAAGCTGGCTAACGTTTCATTTTTTTGCAGAAGTCAGGGCGTTCAACGAAACATTCAACCCGATCATCAACTTGCCAATCTTTGAAATCTTCAACCATAAAGGCACATTCATATCCGGCATGCACTTCTTTTACGGTATTTTTATCTCGCTGAAGACTTGAAATTTTGCCTTCGCCAATCTTTTTGGTTCCACGCCAAATGGTAACCATACCATCTCGCGAAAAAATTCCTTGCTTAACATAAGCACCGGCAATAACTCCCAAATTTTTTATATCAAAGACTTTGCGAACAAATGCTTCTCCTACTTTAGTACGCACCATTTTGACCGGGGCCATACTCGTAGAAAGTTCTTGCAAGTATTCAAGCAATTTATAAATAATATCAAAAGAAGTAATTGAAACACCGATTCTTTGTGCCAAAAGCGCTGCATTTGGTTCTGATTTCACATGGAGCGTAATAATGCGTGCACCCGTATCACTGGCGAGCATCACATCACTTTCATTCACATTGCCAATTCCCGATTGCAACACCAAAAAGCCTTTTTCGCTTTTTTTAGATACTTTTGCAATCGATTCAAGCAACGCTTCTTTTGAAGAATTGGTATCAGTTTTAACAATGAGAGTAATATGCATTTTCTGATTGATAGGTGCGTTGTGCAGCCCTGCGATTGCCTTTGACCGGTAAAAAGTTGTTTTGTTTTTAAATATGAATCTTTATCAACAACCTCAAAATAATCTCCCGCTTCGGGCAATTCACTAAATCCTGCAACTTGCACCGGATGTGATGGCCCACACTTCAGTAACTCGTTGGCCATAAGAATCAACCATAGAGCTCACTTTGCCGGTAGTTTTGCCTGCAACAAAATGATCGCCAATCTTTAAGCAAACCTTGTTGCGTTAAAATTGTTGCAACCGGACCACGGCCTTTTTCTAATTTTGATTCAAGCACAAAGCCTAATGCATTGCCGGTTAGCTTGCGCTTGCAATTCCATAAGTTGCGATTGCAATACAATCATTTCAAGAAGCTTATCAACTCCCAGTCCTGTTTTTGCGGAAATAGGCACATAAATCGTTTGGCCGCCCCATTCTTCAGGCAATAAATTATGTTGCGTTGCCAAATCGCGCTTTACAATATCAATGCGCGCTTTATCAACTTTATCAATTTTATTTATTGCAACAATAATAGGAACATTCATCGATTGCGCATGTTTAAGCGCTTCAATGGTTTGTGGCATAACGCCATCATCAGCAGCAACAACTAGAATTACAATATCAGCAACTTTAGTTCCGCGAACACGAATTTTTGAAAATGCTTCATGCCCGGGAGTATCAATAAACACCAAATTGCCTTGCGGAGTTTTCGCTTCATAGGCGCCCAAGATGTTGCGTAATGCCACCCTTTTCTTTTGCAGCAACACGCGTTTTTCTAATAAAATCAAGCAATGTTGTTTTGCCATGATCCACATGTCCCATAACCACAACAACCGGAAGCCGTTCTTTAAGTTGCTCTTATGCAGTAGCTTTAGCAGAAACCTTTTGTTCTTGCTGGCTTTTCTACAACCGGTTTAACGGTCGGAATTTCATAATGCTGCGCAATTCGCGCAACAAGATCTTCAGTTAAGCAGTTGATTTTTATTTGAAAAAATTCCCCATTTGAGCAGTGTCAGAATAAGATCACTGCGTTGTTTTATTAATTTTTAGCAGCAAGATCTGAAAGAATATAGGGCATGCAAAAGCTGCGATGTAGCTGCAGGAGTAATCTTTTTCTCTTCAATTTCTTTTTTGGGTTGCTCGATCACCTTGGGCATTGGAGTGCTAGTTTTAGGAGTTTGTTGCATCATTGGGCGCTTTTAACACTTTTTTTTCTTCCTTTGCCACACCGGCTTTTGCTGCTTCTTGACAGGGGCTATACTTTTTGACTTTCAATGCGGGTTCTTTTACTTGAACGGCAGGAGCTTTTTGAGTCTTTTTTACAACTTCTTTATTAAGAAATTGTATTGCTTCATCAGAAAGAACCGCCATATGGCTTGAAACTTCGAATCCATTCTTACTAAGAAGAGCAATAAATCTTTTGATGATAATCCATGTTCTTTTGCAAATTCATATACACGCATTGGCAATTATAGCTCTTTCTTTTATAAAATCATCAATCAAATTCTTCCATATCCATGGCAATTTCTTCCGTTCCTTGTTGTCCCGATCTTCGCTTTTTACCAAATGAATATTAAAGCCACTCAAGCGAGAAGCAAGTGAAATATTTTGTCCCATTTTCCCGATTGCCAAAGAGCGCTGATCTTCATTCAGCCAGACATTGCAATTTTGATCATCAATAATTTCAACTCTGTTAATTTGCGCAGGCTTTAAGGAATCTCTGATCAGAATTTCCGGAGAATCACTCCATACAATAACATCAATCTTTTCGCCGCCCAACTCTTTAAGAATTGGCTTGATGCGCGCCCCGCCAATACCCACACAAGTACCAACTGGATCAATATTTTTATCATGAGAAACAACGGCAACCTTTGATTTATAGCCAGGAGTTCTTACAATTTTTTTAATTTCAACTAATTTTTCAAAAACTTCAGGAATTTCAAACTCAAAAAGACGCTGCAAGAAAAGCTCAGAAGCGCGATCAAGAATCAAGCTGATTATCATTGCGAGGCTCAGGCAAAACTTCTTTAAGCAATGCTCTGATCGTGTAACCGGCAGCGCATTTTTCGCCTGGAATCATCAAGAGATTTAGGCAAGAAGGCAAGCGTATCGCCAATCTTAACGGCAGCACCACCACGCTCACATTTATGAATGATTCCATGAATAATGGTGCCTTCTTTGTCTTTAAATTCTTCATAAACCGCTGAGCTTCAATTCTTCTGATGCTGTTGGCAATAACTTGCTTGGCGCGCAAAATCTCAATACGTCCAATTTTTCCATCAAAGGGAACCTTGATCGTTGTCGCCAAGCTCAGCCTTTTCGTCTAATAGCCCGTGCCTTGCGAAGGCTGATCTGCCGATCTTCATCTTCAACAGTATTAACAACTTCTTTTTCGATCAAAATAACCATTTCATTGGTTTTTTTGTCGAATTCAACCTTAAGGGTAAGATCAGGATATTTTTTTCATATGCAGCAAGCATTCCTTCGCAGACTATGCCACTTAAAATGTCTTTGTCTAGACCACGCTCTTCAACGAGTTCGTCAATAACTTCAGTGAGTTTCACTGTTAATTGCCTTCTAAATAGGAGTTGCTTGTTTGATGAAAATTGTGTTGTCGAATAAATTATAAAGATTTAATTATGACAATCGTACATATACGTAAGTGTATTACAAACCCACGCTTTAGCGCAAGCTCAACATTATCAAGTTCTAGGTCGTCAATTTGAGCCTTCATTTCTGCCATCCGCCTTATTATTATATTTATATATATATTAATACTTATAATAATAATAGGTGAGCCGGTTTTTGGTGGATAACTTACCTTGATGGCCATATCTGTTTATTGATCTAATCAAGCATTTCGAAGAGCATTGAGTGGTGGATAACTTGGTGGATAAGTGGTGGATAACTTGTGGATAACTTTTTGTTGCGCTTGAAATTGCGCTTTGAATGATAGGCTTTTAAGGGGTTTTGCTGGCTAAGCGCCTTTCATGGCGATACTATTGGATGTTGCGCAATGAGTTATCCACCACTTATCCACCACTTATCCACCAAGTTATCCACCAGACACATATGAAATATCAGGATCGGGAAGGCATTTTTCTATTCAGCCAGAATACTTTTCTCCATTGTTGCAGGGGCTTGACGGCGTAGTTTGTATAATAAGAATCGTCAAAACAATAAAGACGACCAGATTTTGTGTATGTAAAACTGTATTAATTAGCCAAATAAATCAATTGTATTCATACAGGATTTGATGAGGAGTGAGCGGTTAAATGCTCGTGCTTAATTTCAGTCTGAAAAATTTAATTGCAAGACTCATTTAAAACAAATTGTTTTTGCTGAATGTCATCATTCAGAGAGAAATATTTTAATATCTGAGCGGATGTTGCAATTCTTTTTGAATGATTTATTAAAAAGCATAATGCTTCTCTTTTTGTATTGAATCAGAAATGCAACACGGGTAAATCTGTTGCAAATTAGGGAGCAAGGTCCGCGTATAGCGTGTTGCATTTCTGCTGTAATAACTATCTGATCGGGATAAAGAATCATCTGAGTTTTAAAAAAATGAAACGTTGCGCTAGTTTTGGGCCAATTGGTATGCCTTTGCAATGTCTTCATACAGGGTATTAAGTTCCTTGGGATTTCTTAGAATATAGGCTGGATGATAGGTAGGCATAATAATATATTCCGGGAGGTTAGCAGCGACAATCGGTTTGCCTCGAACGGTTGAGATTTTTATGTGATAATCATTGAGCAATCCTTGAAGCGCGGTAGCCCCTAAGCTGCAAATGATTTTAGGGCGAATGATTTTGATCTGATTAAAGAGCAAAAGATTGGTGCAGGTGAGCACTTCATTTTCAAGGGGTTTGCGGTTATTAGGAGGTCTGCATTTTACTACGTTGGTGATGAATACTTGGCTTCTTTCAAGGCCTGCACATTCAAAAATCTTATCGAGCAACTTGCCCGATCTGCCTACGAATGGTTTTCCTAATCGGTCCTCATCCTGTCCGGGGCCTTCTCCAACAAACATGAGCTTGGCATCGGGGTTGCCTGATCCAAATACTACATTGGTTCTTCCCAGTTTGCCTAACGGGCACTGGACGCATTTTATATACGGCGCATACAGTTTATTAAGAAGTTCTTGTTTATATGTTTTAATATCCATCGCGTGAGTTTGCCTTCAAGTGAAAGCTCCCGGCAAAAACCGGGAGCGAATATTTTAAGACTAGGTTATCGATTCTTATCCGTTTAATAAATAGGCGGTTAGGAATTTTGTCCAGTTATTTTTTGCAAAGTTAGATTTTTTGTATGAAGGATGAATTTTTCTGTCTGGGAAGAAAATAGAAATTCCCGATGCATACGGAAGATTTGAACCGCAGACATTTCTGATGACTACTCTTTTTATGATTCCCATGCCTTCTTGCAGTATTCGTATAATTTCCGAAGCGAGTAGATTTGGATTTGGGAAAGTATCCCGTAACGCCTTAGAGAGATTTTTATAAAAATGAAGTAAATCAATATATGTTGGCTCATTAAAGTGAGTGCAGTTTCCTTTTCTTTTGCTATGAGCAAGTATATTTCTATAAACGCTTGCTTGATCGGTTGATAGTGCGCCCGTTAGTGCATCCCCCAATTGGCTTACATTTGCTTCAAGCTGATCAATAATAGCAAGATCAAGGGCCGATTGAGTGTAATCAACAAATCCCGGATGATTTCCGCTGGGCTTATATGCGGTTGCAAAGGCATCTACAATATGGGATGCAAGACCATGGGCATCGGGCGCTCCTCTCAGAAATGCCAGCAACGCTTCATCATATCTCCAGCCTGGCCCGGGCTCAACTTCCTGTGAGGCGATTTGGATATTTGCAAACTGTTTAGTGATCTCTGCAACTTCGATCATTGCCATCAGGCATGCATCGAAGGCGATAATATCAAATTTTCTTCCGCCCAGAATGGTATTCTTGATTTCTGAGAGAGCGGCCTCCAGTTTTTGATTGGTCAAATAATTGCCCGTGGTATCATCCCAGCAAATTCCTTTGGGATCATTAAGCGCTTCAATCAAATCAAGGAATCCTATAGTTCGATCAAGCTCAAAAACATTAGTATGGGAATTATACGTATAGAGCATTTTCGTATCAATTTGACGCCGGCCATACGGATCAATAATTCCGGTGCCATGATTCCAGAGCACGAGCATATAGCGCTCTGCCGGATAATTAGTTATTGCCCAGCGGCACGCAGAAACAAGGGTTGCCGGGTCGCCGCTATCCATCGGAGTTTTTTCATTGGGAATCTCAACTTGGACCGGATTATTTTTTTCTACATAATAGCGGCGGGTTATTTTTTTGCTTCCATGCATACGGATATCCAAATGAACGCAGAGATTTACATACTGATTCGATCCGATAAGCGACATTTGCTTAATATTTCGCGATGCATAATCGCGTAGATTGTTATCTGCGGCTGCATAGACAATAAATGTCCAGGGTTTTTTTTCTTTTGGATTAGTTGAACCAAATAGCAAAAATATGATGATAAAAAAATGAAAGAAAATGCAATCTTTTAGCAAGCGTACCATAATCCCTACTCCCCTTTAATGGTATATATGCCCTATACCTTAAGGTATTCAAAGTCGGAGGGATGGCACAATATTTTTATGAATAGCCCTGTTTTTTACGCGCTTCTATATGGTTAAACCACGCGAGCGCAAAGGTGAGTCCAAAGCTCAGTTGAAAATCGAGGAAGAATAATTGCAACGGATTTATGCACAATACTAATGCGGTCACTAAAACAACCAGATGAACATAATGGGAAGGAGATCGCGCTAACAAACACCATTTATAAATGAGGACCATTAAGAGCGCACGTTCAAATGAGACACTCGACCAAGAAAGAACTGCATAGGTAAGAATAAGCATAATTAAAAACAGTTGCTTAAATAGGTAGGAAAGTGGCAGTAAGCTTAAAATAAAATGCCAAACAATCACAAAGATAACCAAATGTAAACCCGAACGGGCAAGATAATGGCTGGTTCCCCAAATCTTAAATGGTTCTTTCGTTGAATCCATTTGCTTTTTTACCGCAGTACGATTTCCAAGAAATATCGAAGAAAACAATTGGAATGTCTCGCGATTTATTTTAGATCGCAATGTTGCAAAAAGAGATTCTTTAAAATAAAACAACGAACGCATAAAACTAAAATTGGGCCGTTCTATGAGGGTATATTTTAGATTCTCAAGAAAAAGCGTTGCAGAAATTTTTTCTTTGGCCAGATAGGTGTTAAAAGAAGAATTCGAACTTTGTTTAAAGGCAACATCATTAATTTCAACGAGATCTCCGACCAAAAGATCGGGTTTATCTTTTATATACAATGCAATAGTTTCTCCGCATTGATGCCAAGTATCCTGTTTTTGTATTTGATCAGTTTCTATGATCATGCGAAATGAAAAGCGAGGATTTTGTATTTTTTCAATGCTGGAAATATATCCGTGCAAGGTAATGGCATCCTCTGCAACCAGATTAAGAAAATTCTTTTGAGTTTTTTGTTGCATGTAACAAAGAATTGATCCTGCAAGGAATGATAGCGCAACAATAGTATAGAGTGGCTTATTGTAGCCCTTGGCCCAACGATAAAAAATACCAAAAATAATAAGCAGTGCTGCTATACCAAGCTGTACCGAAAGCCAGACTCGCAGAAACTGGCAAGTGATACCCACCATCATGGAAAGCGTTACATGCGATAAATAATGAAGACGCGGGAACATAAAATGTGAGGTGAAATATTTTAAAATACCTATTGTGATGATGCCCTAGTCAAAGTTGTGAATCTATTATCTATGATTTGCAAGAAGAGCCTTTACTTCTTGAATAAAAGGCGATTCTCCATTGAGAGATTCCATTCCAAAGACCATATCCAATACAGATGGAGACCTAGCAAAAGGCCGATAGTCTGGATTTACACCATTTTTGAGAAATAGTTTTAAAAGATCGATATCTTCCTGTTTTATTGTTTTGCATGTTGCAAATATGGAACAGGGAGTTCCAATCTCAGTTATTATGGCATAAGGATTAGCTCCATTTGCAAAGAGCATGTCAGCGATTTCAGTACAATAGGGAATTTTTTTATCCCATATTTGAACCAGGATTTCCAAGGGAAGCCTTCCCGCCGCATCTTTCTCATGCACCGTTTTAGGTGTCACGAATTTTTTTACTAAGGAAAGATCACAAAGCTCAAGCGCATGGGCAAGAGTTGTTGCTTTTGTTGCAAATAAAGCGGCAACCTTACTGAGTCCTTTGGTTTGATCTGGAGGCACGGTGCGAGCTACAGTCAAATTGAATGCTGCAGAGTTTTTTTCTTTTCGCTCCTTAAAAAAAGGATTTGCGCCTTTCGAGAGGAGAAATTCTAATGGTGGCAGATAGTCTTCGCGCATTGCGATACTTGTTGCAAATATTATAGCAGAAATATTCTGGCCTGGTTTGCATCGATTTATAAACGCCTTTTTTTGAGTAAGAAATTCTAGAACAGGATTACTTGCTGCTGGGTTTTTTCGTTCAAAAGCATCGCAAAGAGCAGCTTGTAAGAGTGATGTCCCATTTTTATCCAGAGAATTTGGATCAATGCCTTCTTCATTTATTAGGTGTTGCAAACATATTAAATTGCTTCTCGATGCAGCAGTAAATGCGAGCGCTTTTAGCTGATTTTCTTCCGGCTCGGGAGTTGAAGTTCTTAAATCTCCGGCATTGATGAGTTTTAATTTCATTTCTTTGTGTTTTTGTTCATCAACCATGCAAGAGAGCGAGAGCGTAAAAAGCGCAAATAGTGTTATAAAAATGGATATAGATTTTGTCTTCATAGTGGCTCAACTTAGTATGTTAATTTTTATTTTTTAAGAGTTTCTATGCGCTTTATAATATCAGAAACATCAACATTATGCGACTTTTCCAGATTTTTAAGGCGTTCTATAATCGATTTTCCGCTGGCATCGCTCAGTGTAGCGTTTTCTTTATCAAGAAGTGTATGCAAAAAATCAAAATTTTGATGATCAATTGCGGAAAAAATTAGATCCCTTATGAGCTCATTGGAATTTTGTCGTGGGCATCCAGGGCTGCTTATATCTCTATGTTCCGATGCATCAAGAGAGCAACTGCAAAACAATATTAATACCAGTATCTTTACTATCATTATCTGTCCCCCTTTTTTATTTAAAGTACAAAAATTGGGAACCAAAACGCAAAGATATTCCACTTTTCTGGGCTGTATTATGGATTGTTTGAGCTTAAATCTCGGCGGCAGATTGGGCAATTGTTATTATTGCTCTGGCCAAGCTTTTTTAGGCAATCGCCGCAAAAAATATGCTTACATTTTGTAACGCTGTCAGCAAAGTTTACAAAGCATACCGGGCAAACTGCATTGATTGTTTCAGGATCAATCTCATACTTAGCGATTAGTTGTTTTTTATAGGGGATGGGAGCCATTAAGAACTTTTCGAGAAGAAAAGGGTAATCGGTTAACAATTGTTTATCGGCGAATGCACAAATTATACTGAGTATTAAAGATGGTGGTTCGTTGGAGAGCACCGCAATGATTTTTTTGCAGCTAGCCTTATATACAAATGATTGAGACCCAGCAGCAATAGTATAATTATCGCCGCTTATTGCTACCGTAGAAAAATGCTCACCTGGGGCATCGAATTGTGCTAGGCATGATTTATTTGCAAATTCTACTAACTTTACATGCCCATCCCAATGCCCGGTAACGGCATAATTTCCGCAACTACTTATTGCGGCCGCAATGATAGTCTTTAATTCTTTTGCGGTTTCTCCTTGACAATTTTCAGTCGATACCCGAACGATTTCTTGGTTAGTTGCAAGAAGGCCGTATTTGCCATCAGGTGTAATATCAACGGAAACAAAATTTTTACGTTGACATTTAAAATCACTCAAAGTAGGTTTCTTATCCTTATAGTGAAATTTTTTCAATTTATTTTGATATGCGATCAACCCCCAGCTGCCATCATCGCTCATTGCAAATGCTATAGGAGTTTTTGAACGATTAGGGAATGTATTTCTTTCCTTTCCATCACTTTTTACAATTTCTAGCTCCTCATCATAATGATGGAAGAGTGCGAATTTTCCACGAGATGTGAGAAGGAGCATTTTTACATTTTGTGAAAGTATGTCATTAGAACAAGTTGTGCCGGTATAGTTGTTATATTTACTCAGACAATTTTTTGAAGCTGTTAAAATAAGTCCCGGTTGATCCAAACATTTTGAGGCTATTACTGTTGACTTCAAGTAATTGATGGCGCAAACCAACCCTTTTTCCGTAAAATATGCCGATGTATTATTAGTTTTTGTAAGCGACATATGGCTGCCATCATGATCGAGCGATATTGATTGCGCTGGGCAGTTGATATGATAAAGTTGTGCGGAACCTGAATCAAAACTTTCTGAAATAGAAGTTGGCCCGATTTCTTCTTTTTGAATTTTCTGAACGTTTGCATTAACCAATCCGCTGATTTGATAGAACGTGCCTAGATATCTTTCAAGCAAGATCTTGCTAATCTCCTGTTTTTTTTCATGAGAATCAGCACGTTGGCATAATTTTTCTAAATCCTGACCAAGTGGGAGAGCAAGCAATTCTTGTGCCAATGCTTCGGGAGTTTTGCTAGATTCCATAGCAAAAACTGAAGAACACACAAGAAGCACAATAAAAAAATAAGAAATCACAATGAGAACCTAATGTTTAAAAACTATTTATTAAATCAATACTTTAAGATATAAGAGCATTGTTTGTCAAATAAGCAATGGTGCGGCATACTGATTAAAAATTCTTTTTTAAAATCGGGTTAAAAATGTCTTCTATACAAAAACACATTCTATCTAATGGTCTTACTGTTTTAGTACATCCCCTACACACAATTCCCAAAGTTGCAGTTCAACTCTGGTATGAGGTTGGCTCAAAAGATGAAAAAGATGGCGAAAGAGGTTTAGCCCATTTGCTTGAACATATGATTTTCAAGGGCACCGACATTCTTTCTGAATCTGATATCAATCTGATTGCGCATAAATTATCAGGAAATTGCAACGCCTTTACTGGCCATGATTATACTGGCTACCTCTTTGATTTTCCTAAGCAAAATTGGAAAATTGCGCTTCCATTGCTCGCTAACTGCATGCGAAAATGCACCTTCAAAGAAGATCTTTTAAATGCAGAATTAAAAGCGGTTATTCAAGAATTAAAGATGTATAAGGATGATTATCAAACAAGCTTATGCGAGCAGATGCTCAGTGCGCTTTTTAAAGAACATCCGTATCATTATCCGATTATTGGGTATAAGCAAGATTTATGGGGCATCAATCAGCAAGGCTTGCTTGCTTTTTATGCAAAGCATTATGTGCCCAATAATGCTACCTTAGTGATTGTTGGTGATATCGATGTGCAAGAAGCGATCACTCTTGCTGAGCAAGCATTTAATGCAATACCCGCTGATCCTAATTACCATCGCGATACTTATAAGTATGTGCCCGATATGCGTGCCCATTCGGTGATAATCAAACGAGACGTGCAACAACCAATTTTAATGTATGCATGGGTTGTTCCGGGCCTAAAAGCAAAGCAATCGCATATTATTGATGCGGTCCGCTGGATTTTTGGAGAAGGCAAAGGATCCCGCCTTTTTAAAAAAATTGTGGATGAAAAAGAGTTAGCAACCGATTTGCAGGTTGATTTATACGAGATGTTTGATCAAAGTGTATTCTTTATTCACATTGATCCGGTAGATGAAACAGTAATTGATACCATCTCTCAAATAATTAAGGATGAACTTGATCTCTTGCACAAAAATGGGGTTCAGGAGCATGAATTGCAGCGTGCTTGCAAGCAATCATTAATGGAACATTTGAGTCTTTTTGAAAACAATCAAAAGCTTGCCTATGAAATTGGTGCATCATTTTTAGCAACCAAGAATGAAAAATCGCTTGAAGAATATCCGGCCTTACAAAAAAAGATTGATAGAAAAACAGTGGATCAGTTTTTTAAGGAGTATCTGCGCGGATCGATTATGAGCAAAGGAGCGGTGCTCCCGCTCAATGAACGTGAAATGGCCGATTGGCTTGCCTTGCAGGAGCAATCTGATAAAGAAGATGAGCGGATTCTCTCGCGTAAAATACGTGAATCTACCGTTGAATGCGGGGTCTATGTTGAGCAGGTTATCGCGCAAGAGGCTGCATCATTTAAATATCCGCGTGCTGATAAATCAACATTATCCAATGGGCTCATGCTTGTAACCCATTCAAATAAACAAACTCCAAAAATTGATTTAATGCTCGATCTAAAAGTGCGCCATTTTTATGATCCCGAGGATAAGGAGGGGCTCATCAATTTTATGAGTACCATGTTGCTCGAAGGAACCGAGCGCTATACCGATCAAGAGCTTGCCGATGCTGCTGAATCGCGAGGCATGGGCATTGATGTACGCGCAGGAATGCTTACAATCAGCACATTAAAAGAAGACTTTGAATTTGCGTTACATTTATTGGACCAATTAGTTACTCAGGCAACATTTCCTGAAAAAAGCATAGAAAAAATACGATCCCAAATCGATGCTGATATTGCACAACTCTGGGATAGCCCGACAGAATTCGTTGCTCAATTAGCACGAAAAGAATTATATAAGTATCATCCGTATCACAAAAATATTTTGGGCAGTGAAGAATCGATCAAAAAAATAAAACGTTCAGATCTGATCAACGCCTATAAAAAATATAGCACCCCCTTGGGAGCACGCTTGGCCATAATCGGAGATCTTGAAGGCATCAATGTTAATGCTGTTGTGCAAAAGATGCTTGGCAATTGGCAAGGTGCTTCAGTTCCGGATTTAGAATTTCCACAATTGCCTACAGTAACTAAAAAAGATTTAAACACCTCTATGAATCGTGATCAGACGGTGCTTTGTTTTGCCGGCCATTCTGTCTCGCGCCTCGATCCAAGATTTGATGCATTATTGCTTTTTGATCAAATTTTTACAGGCGGAGTTTTGGGTTCAATGAGCTCCTATCTTTTCCAGCTACGGGAACAAACGGGGCTCTTTTATACGATTGGCGGATCATTAGTGGCCGGTGCAGATGAGCAGCCAGGAATGGTTTTTTTGCGTACGATAGTTTCTAATGATCGCTTGGATGAAGCAGAGCGCTTGATTGAACAAGCAATAATAGAATGCAAAAAGCGTATTAATGATCTGGATATTGAGCATGCGCGCAATGCGCTGGTGAATTCACTGGTCGATCATTTTGAATCTAATTATAGTATGGCAGAAGCATTTTTATTTCTTGATCGCTTTGGATTGCCTGCTGATTATTTTGATAATCGTTTGAAAAATTTAAAATTAATGAGTAATGGGCAGATAAAATCCGCAGTAGAAGAGATTCTTGATCCCAATCGGCTCATCCGATTAAGAATAGGCAGATTAGCATTTAAAAATCGATAAGTTAAAAAAAGGAGATTTCGATGATAAACAGTCTAAGATTTTTGAAAATTTTTGGACTCGCCTATCCATTTTTTATTTGCATGGATATTATTTGGATCGGTTTTATAATGAATGGCATTTATAAAGAAAAATTGTCAGCCATTGCTCGCATGAGCAACGGCGCAATAAGGCCGAATATACCTGCATCATTACTAGTCTGGTTGCTTATTGTAGGAGGCTCGTTAGTTTTTGTTTTACCGCAGATAGAAAGTGCTCCTTTGATTCGGCAATTTATGTGGGGTGCATTCTACGGATTGATCCTTTATGGCGTATACGATTTAACCAACTTTGCCATTCTTTCATCGTGGCTGCTTTCTATTACCATGCTCGATTTGGCGTGGGGTATGTTTGCAAATGGCATTTTGGCTATTGCGCTTGTTTTTTTGAGCAAATTGATTCAGCACTAAAAGCCAACGCGGATAATAAACAATATACTTTATTTTTTCTCTTATAGAGTTTGAGTTTTTGTGTCTGTTTTTTTACGTGCAGAGTGTTTATTAAATAGTTTTACAACTTTTTGAGCAGGCTCTTTTTTGAGTTCATCCAGACATCCAAGACATTTGTCATCATCTTCAGGTGTAAAGCAAGTGCATTCATTTTTTTTGGTATAATATTTGATTGCGCGTTTTGCTGGAGTCTCAGAAAGATCATTTTCAGGGTCTGGGTTAAGCAGATGATTAGCTTTGTTTGCTAAAAATAGCTGAACAATATCAGTATCATTATTCTCTATTGCATAATCGATAGCGCAGAGCAGAGGCAAACATTTTCTATCCTTTAGAATTCCTATCTGATTAGCATTTGCCTGATTTTTAAAAAGAAGTTTTAAAATTTCGATGGTTTCTTGTTTAAGGTGCGGATAGCAGTTGCTGGTAACGCGGATTAAGGGTGTAATTCCTGTGTTATCGGGCACATTTACTAGTTCAGGCTTCAGAAATTTCTCAATCGTAGCAATATCATGAGTTTCCATTGCTTCATGAAGATTTTTTGCACGTTCACAAAAACGCTTTAAGACAAGCATTCGATTTTTCTGTTGTTCAGCTAGCAAATCTCTTGTGGAAACTGCAAAATTAGCAGCTGTCCCCCCAGTTGGAGTTTGACAATCTAAAAATGGATTGCCATTTTTTTCCAAAAGGTATTCAAGTGGACCAAAATTGCTATTGTAAATTGCTTCACCAATCGTATATAGCAATGCTGAACCATGTGCAAACGGTGCAAGTTTATCTATTTTTGCCCCTTTAGATAGTAAATAATCCGGTACCGATCTATCAAAATCCGATTTCCAGGCCAACTTTTCAAGTGCATGTGAGAGTAAATTCCTTCCACAATAAACTGTGTTCACATTTTGTTCATTTACATATTCTTTTAATGTATTCAGGTCACATTCTTGTGCAGCTTGAATAATTTTTTCTCTCTGCAAATTAAGTGGTGATAAGATACTTTGCAAATCTGCATCGGGGCCAAGGTGGATTACGGTAACATTTTTTTCCATGCTGTTAGCAGAAAAGGAAATTAATAAAAATAAAAGGGGAAGGCTAAATTGAGTGATCTTCATAGATTCCTTTAAAAGGGTCGAATATTTCGGTTTGCGTATATTTCTGAAAAAGATCTAGAATATCATGAGCGGTAGATGCATTTTTTTTAATTTGCACTAGTTCTTTTTCTTTTTTTAAATCTTCTTCGGTCAAATTTGCAGCTCTATACGCAAGCTCATATGCGGTTGGGCCAAATTGAGGCGCCAGAGAATATTTGGGATCTCCTCCATGCTCGAGTAGAGGAGGAATCATGCCGGAATCCCCTTGCTGAATCGATACAATAGTAGCGAAGGCAATTATAGTTTGATAGGGATATGCCATATTCGCTATACCTGCATTCGGCTTGGCCCCTTTTGCTAATAATTTTTTTATTATTTCTATTGTTGCGATTTTATTTGATAGATCGAATCTGGAAACTGCCCTGAAAAGGGGAGTTTTTGCATCTTCATCCTTCTCATCATTTGCTATAGAATTTGCAAACTCCTCAACTTTTTCAACGTCGCAAGCAAGAACAGCCTGCCGCAATGAGGTAATTTTGCTTTTAAAGAATTTAAGTACCTCATTTGCTTGGGGGTATATTTTGGGGTAGTTCGAAAAGTGTGAAACTGTATCGAAGAGGCTTGGTTTATTTACTGATGCAATAAAAGGATCTGCGCCCTGAGAAATAAAAAAATCAAGTGCACGGAAATTGTGTGTTTTGCTTTTTGCTGAAAGTAATGCAGCATACTCAAAAGCAGTCATTGCTTGGCCTGGTTCGGTTATATAAAGATAAGCTCCATTATCTAAAAGAAAGTTGAGCGTTTTTTCTATTGGGGCATTTGTATCTTTAAAACTTCTTCGCAATGTAGCGAATATGATTGGCTCTGCTTTACTGTTTATTTGATTAATATTTGCTCTATTAACCAGCTTTTTTAATTTTTCGATATTGCAAGCAAACGCTGCCCGGGAGGCCTCTTTGAAGCGCAAATCTTCCAAATGATTTGACATATAATAAGTGTTTTGAAGATCTTCCTCGAATTCTTTAAAATTGCCGGTACTGGTAGTTCTTGACAAGCGTATAATATAATTAGGTTTTTCCATTGAAGTTATATCTGAAAAATAGAGTAAAATTAGGGGAATAAAAACAAAGATCATTAAAAACCCTCTAAAAATGAATTCTAAATATAGTAGACTAATCAATGATTAAAAAATTGTTGAGTATAATCAAGAGGTTTTCAATGAATAATTGTATACTAAGAATAGCAAAAAATCAGCTAGTAATTATTTTTGGGTTAACATGCTTTAGCTTGACTGCATTTACCGATATGAAAATTGAATCACCATCGCAAGATTTAATTATAAATAATCAGGAATATATGAATAGTATCCCCGAACAAAACCATCAGCCACATGTATATAAAAGAGTGCTTGAAAATGGAATGACTATATTGGTCCGCGTAGTCCACACATTGCCCAAAGTTTCACTGCAAATTTGGTATAATGTTGGATCGAAAGATGAAAAAACGAATGAAAAAGGAATTGCGCATCTGATTGAACATATGATCTTTAAGGGAACTAAGCTCCTCTCCGAATCCGATATTAATGTGATTACGCATATGCTTTCAGGATCTACCAATGCATTTACTTCATATGATTATACCGGGCTATTTATTTAATATGCCGGTGCAAAATTGGCATCAAACATTAGGCCATATTAGCTGATTGCATGCAGAATGTTACCTTTAAGGATGATCATTTAATTCTGAAATGAAAGCGGTAATTCAAGAATTAAAAATGTATCGCGATAATTATCCGCGACAGCTTAATTATGGAGTTGATGGCAGCATTATTCCCTGATCATCCATACCATTATCCGGTAATTGGGTTTAAGCAAGATCTGTTTGATGTGCATGCAGATCGATTGCGCGCATTTTATAAAAAACATTATTGGCCAAATAATGCAACATTGGTAATTGTTGGAGATGTTGATCCTGAAGATGCATTTGCTCAGGCAAAAAAATATTTTGAAAAAATTCCTGCAAATAAAAATTATAAAAAAGAACAATTTTATTTTAATAAAGATATTGTTTCTCATTCGGTAACTCTCTATCGTGATGTACAAGCAGCCGTTTGCCGTGATTGGATATATGATTCCGGGAGCACAAACAAAGAATGAACATTTGCTTGATGTAGTTGCACTGATCCTGGGAGCGGAAAAGGATCGCGGTTATACCGAAAATTGGTTGATGAATTGCAGATGGTGACTGATTTGGGCGCTTATCCGTGGCTTCTTCTTTGAGCATGGGATTTTCTTTATTATGTTTGAGCCAAAAAATGTTGCAGATATTCCGCAAATTCAGGAAATAATTCAAAAAGAGATCGATGAAATTATAAAAAATGGGCTTACCGATCAAGAATATACTCGTGCGCTTAAGCAAGCATTGCATGCAATTATTATAATTTGCTTGAAAGCATAGAAGCTCAAGCGCGTGAAATTGGAAAAGCCTATTTGGCAACCGGCGATGAAAATTTTGCATTTCATTTCTTAGATAAACCAAAAAAAGAAGTAGAAACAGAGATAAAAAAACTCTTGGCAAATTATTTTAAACCATCATTGATGAATATCGGTATTATTGTTGCCACTTTCTGAAGAAGATAAAAAAGAATGGGCAGCGATGCAAAAAAAATCTGATGAATATGATGCTAAATTTCTTGGCAGCACGGCCACGCACAACGCCGATTGAACCGCCATCATATGCAAAAAAAATTAAAGGTAAAAGAGGCGACTCATTTTGATTTTCCAAAATATAAAACCATGATGCTCAATAATGGAATCAAGGTGCTTTACTATGATAATCCCAATACGCCAAAAATAGATTTAATTTTAGAATTTAAGGCACGAAATTATTATGATAGCGAAGCGTTGCCGGGCATTTATAATTTTGTTTCAACAATGTTGCTAGAAGGAACAAAAAAATATACTGCCACGCAATTGGTTGATGAACTTGAGATGCGCGGCATGTAATGTAAGTGTTTCTCCGGGCGTTATCGTTATGAGTATGCTTGCGGCTGATTTTGAGAAAGGGCTTGAGCTTCTTAGAAGAGATTATTGCACAATCCACGATTTGATGAGAAAGAAATTGAAAAAGTTCGCGAGCAACTTCTTGCGGAAATAAAACATTTTTGGGATGATCCGCAGCAGCTTTTCAAATCAATTGGTAGAAGAATATATCTATAAAGGTCATCCGTATTGCCAAAAATATTTTAGGCACGGAAGAGTCTATTAAAAAAATAACAAAAAAAGATCTGATAGAGTTTCATAAGAAATATTTTAGCCCGCGATGGAGCGCGCTTGGCAATTGTTGGTGATATTGGTTCTTATGATTTAAAAAATATTTTAGAAAAGACTATTGGATCCATTGAAAGGGCCAGAAGGTTGAAGCGATTGAATTTCCCTGAATTGCAGCCAGTAAAGCCATGTGAAAAGATTCATCCGATTAATCGTGATCAAGCGGTGTTATGTTTTGCAGGGCTTTCTGTTGAACGTAAAAATCCTGATTTTGATAAATTTTTTATTTGATCAGATCTTTGGCGGCGGAGCACTTGGTTCATTGCATTCGAAGTTATATCAATTGCGTGAGCAATCAGGCTTATTTTATACTATAAGCGGATCATTGATTTCAGGTGCAAATGAACAGCCGGGCATGGTGATTGTGAAAACAATTGTCTCGCTTGATCGTCTTGCATGAAGCAGAAAAAGCTATAAAAGATGTTATTGATAAAGCGGTTAATGAAATTATCTGATGAAGAATTTTTAGAAGCAAAACATGCGATTATAAATTCAATTGTGAATAATTTTGCAACCAATCAGGCATGGCTCAGGTTTTCTTAAGTCTTGATCGATATGGATTTCCACCTGATTATTATGATACTCGAGCAGAAAAAATTTCTGGCTATTACACTTGATCAAATGAAAGAGGCAGTTAAAAAAGTGTTGCGCAATGAATCGATGTTTACGCTTAAAGTGGGCAGATTGGAAGAGAAGAAATAGACGAAATAGTCTATAATCATTGTTTAATGGGGCCGAGATTGACAAAATAACTGCTGCTCTTTTTGTAGGAGATAAAGTCCGAATTGTTTTCCAATCCCATTTTTTCAAGTGCGCGGCGGAATACCAGAAACAAAAAGTTCTTTAATAGATACAAGAAATTAAGAACGGTTGCTTTATGATCGCAGTAATATTTTCGCATATAGATGCAATTCAAAGCGATCAAAAAAATTGCTCCACCACATAGTATTGTTTCACAAAATAGTTAGGATGGCGCGAATAGCGCCAAAGGCCTGAGGTCAATAATTTTTCCCTGTATTAAGAGGATATTTAAGAAATGAATAGAGTTGCCAATCGGCAATCGATTCAAATAAAAACCCGATTCCCCAAAGCAAGAGGCCGAGCAAATCAAGACTATTAAGCCGTGGCTGGGCATCCGAGGCATTAATCATGAACGAGTGGGATAGGCGATAATCAAACATCGGCAACAGGTTTGCGCGAGAAAAATATAGAAAATAGCTATAAACCAAATACTTATATTTCTTTAAGGCCACATAGTTTGAGTGCATGCAGGGCTAAGATTCCACTGTTGTAACCATAGCGAGGATAGCTTCCGTTTTAGCACAATTTTTCGATGATATCTTTGATTATTTGTTCGTTGAAAGCCGCAATCCCCAGAAGATAACCAAGACATGTTCCCAGTGGCTTTCGAGGATGATATCCGAGGCTTGTAACAAAAAGTAGTGATCCAAGATTTTACCAATGAGATAATACAAAACGCCAAGGCCCCCGCAAATCAAGGATATCCCATTTACAATGCTTGTATCATTATTACTAAATATGATTCGACAATAAAATTGCGCTTATCATTGTAGATTACCATACACAAAGAGCAGATATTGCTATTGAAACTCAAAAGCATATTGATTCTCCTTTAATAATTGTTAACATACTACGATAAAATGCAGCCACCTTCAATCAACGATTTTAAAAAAATCATTTGGAACTATTATACAACGCAAGGCCGCCTGTTTGATTGGCGTCATGTTGATGATCCATATAAGGTATTCATCTCAGAAGTAATGCTTCAGCAAACACAAACGGTTCGTGTTGCGCAAAAATATCCCCTTTTTATTGAAGCGTTTCCTGATTTTAAAATACTTGCAGATGCTCCATTAAAAGAGGTGCTCCTGCAATGGCAAGGACTCGGTTATAATCGGCGTGGCATGTATTTGCAACGCGCTGCGCAAACCATTATTCAAGAGCATGCTGGTATTCTTCCCAATGATCCGGAAGTTTTGATAAAACTGCCCGGGATTGGAAAAGCGACCGCTGCATCAATTTGCGCATTTGCTTTTAACTCGCCGACCATTTTTATTGAAACCAATATTCGGGCTGTTTTTATTCATTTCTTTTTTGCAAATAAAGATTCAGTTCATGATCAGGAAATTATGCCACTGCTGGAAGAGAGTTTGGATAAGGAGCATTCAAGAGATTGGTATTATGCTTTGATGGATTATGGGGTAATGTTAAAAAAGACTCTGGTGAATCCAAGTAGAAAAAGCAAACATCACGCTAAGCAATCTAAATTCGAAGGGTCTGATAGGCAAATTAGGGGCATGATTCTGAGAATTTTAACTCAGCAACAGGCCCCAATTTTATCGGAAGTTCTTATTGCGCTCACCAAAAAAGATTCCGTGCGTGTTTCAAAAATTATAGATCAGATGGTTAAAGATAAGCTAGTTTTAGTTACTGGCCCTCTAATAGAGCTAGGTATTTGACCAAGGCAGCGCTTTCAGCGGCTCTGTGTTCTTCGAGGCTGCAAAATTTTGCAGCGCATCCAGGATAATCGTAGACTGCATCTTTCATCACGAGTCGTTCTTCATTTTTAGTGATTTCTATTCTCTCTATTTCTGCAATTTCTAATTCCATCGAGTGGGCAAGTTCCATAAGTTTTTCTTCTAAAAGTTGGTTAATTTTGAATTCTGTTTGTGGATTATTAGTTTTTAGTAGAGGTAAAGCATCGATGAATACCTGCTTTACACTTTCCAATTCCAATCTATCCCAGCTTCTTCGTTCTGGGGATCTTGATTTTGGACTTGCTTCCGCGCTGCTCGGTAAAGTACTGCTGCCGCTACTGTGCGCGCTTAGACTTGTCGATTCTCGCTCTTCAAATGCGATTTTCTTAATCGTAATACGTTCGCTAACTTGTGGTACTACCATTGCAAAAAAAACTGAATTAACCGTTAACAATAAAAATAAAAAAATAGAATGAGTAAGATTCATAAGGTGTCCTTGAAAAAAATTGAAATTCCTTAGTAAATTAAGGCTTTCTTACCTGGTTGTCAAATGAAAGGATCAAAATTTATGGGGAAATTGCTGAGTAATTGCCCGGTCTAATTCATCTGCGCTCGCCCGCGAAAGATCAAGATTGTTCTCAAAAAGAGCCAAAGATTGCCCCCAATTTTTATTATGCCATTCTTGCATACTTTGAATAAATGCTGATCCGGTTTTGGTAATCATTGAATCTGCAAAATCTGGAGCATTACTCCAATTAGGATTCAATTCTTGGAGATATTCAGCAAGAGAAGATGCTATTTTTGCTAGATCATTTTTAGCGTCATCTTGGAATTTTACCGCTGCCATTGCTTTATTCAAAATCGGTTTTTGTTTATCGAGTATTTCTGACACTTTCTGGCCCGCTGTGGTGCCGTAATAAGCCTTAATGATTGCTCCGATCTCTTGGTTGTTCTTTGATAATTTTTCTGCTGCTGCATCTTTATCAGCAATAAAAAAAAATGTTGATTTTAAATATTCATGGGTCCAAATTACATTGTTGCACAATAATTTGCGAAGCGTATGATTGAGTGTGCTTATTTTTTCTACTCGTTTGCCGATGCTTATCGAACAGAACTTTGAAGAAAACAAATAGCCGCAGGCAAAACCGAGCGCTAGTGCGATTAAACTGGAAAAAAATATCTTTGCATAATGAGTCATAATAATTTTCGCCTTAGTGTAATTGTCTCAATAAAATTTCCAATTTCATTAATAATGGCTCTGTTGAAGAAAGAAAATCAATATAATTTTGAATGATTAACGTTGCCCCGAGGACTCTTTTGCTTTTTTCCATATCAGTAATGTCCAAATTTTTATTAAGTGCCAAAAAATGGCCAAGTTTTGTACGCTCATCGGTATTAGCGGGGGGGGGATTAATTACTAGCCCATAGCGTCTCATTTCAGCTTTATATGCCCAAAAAATTTTAGATGCTAATTCACGGGGATCATTGTTTTTTTTAAAATTTTCTTGTGCTTGCGCAAGATTATGGTCTTTGCATATTTTTTCAAATATAACTTGTGAACAGTATTCTTTTGATGAGTTATCGAGAGCAAATAAATTCGGTATGACGTAATTATTGCCGTATTTGAGATCGGTTGCGAGGGCTTTAAAAGCGCGCAACGCATTATTTGCTTCGGGCGCTGCAGAAATACGGTTTATTTCTTCTGCAATTACCAGAGATTGTGCAAAAAGATCATGTACATGGGTATATTTTTCAAACAATTCTCTTTTGATAAGGAAATCGCGGAATAAGCCTTGTTCTACAATTGGATTGTGATTTGTTAATTCACTAATCCACACATCAAGATCGTTTTTTTCGCTTTCCATGCCATTGAGCATTTGGATGCATATGAGAGATGCAAGAATAAATATGCGCATTGCTTCCTCTTTTTGGCAATCATAATACCCTTAAAGTAGTGTTTTTTGCCTTTGAGGTCAAATGCACAGAGCTCTTTTGATAGATTCTTTAAAATGTATTGAGAAACTCAACTGCCAAATTGTTATAGTTTTTTAGTACTGTTGGATTCATTCGCTTTAGATAAAAGCCCATTGCAGCTAGCCTTGCATTGGATGTAATTATTTTCCTATTTTTAAACACAAAATGCCAATAGAGTGCATCCCAGATCTGGCACCAAGGCCCATTTGTATAGGTGCTCATTTTTCTAATATAATGTGATCCGGAAAAATATGGCTTAGTAATCATCAGTCCTCCATCTGCATATTGGCTCATGCCATAAACATTGGGCACCATAACCCAATCATAGGCATCAATGAAAAGTTCCATAAACCAGCGATATGCTTGATTCGGATCTATATGGGCCAAGAGCATGAAATTGCCCAGAATCATTAATCGCTCGATGTGATGCGCATAAGCGGTATGCGTAATTTTTTTTATAGTAGTATCAACCGGATCGATGCCCGTGGTTCCGGTCCAAAAAGAGGAAGGCAATGTGCGGCTATGGCCAAAAAAATTACTTTCGCGCTGATATTCCCCTTTAACCAAATAAATACCCCGTACAAATTCTCGCCAGCCAATAATTTGCCTAATAAATCCTTCTAAAGAATTGAGTGGTGTTCGATGCTCTTTGGTGAATTCAAGCGTCGTTTGAATAACATATGCTGGAGTTAAGAGGCCGATATTCAATGAGGATGAAAGCAAAGAGTGAAATAAGAAGTGCTTTTGCGGATCTATTGCATCTTGATATGGCCCAAAATACGCAAGCCGGTGTTCCAAAAAATCATGCAGTGCTTTCTTTGCTTGAGCATGATTAGTTGCCCATATAAAATCGTCGGCCAAGCCGGGATTATGAGAAAAATGGTTGGTTATATAGTTGTGCGCCTCTTTCAAATTAGAGTCTTTTTTTGCATGAAAGATTTCTGGAGTTTGTATATTTTTAGAAAGCTTCTGCCGATTTTCAGCATCAAAGCTCCAACGCCCTCCAACTGGCTTTGGCCCATGCATCAAGATATTTAAGCGCTTGCGTTGCGCGATATAAAAGCTATTCATGAGATAATGGTCTTGATCTGGCAATATATGCGCAAGCCATTGCCGATCGGCCAGAAAGCCTGGGCTTTCATGGATGCGCAAGCGGATGTCATGGATTTCGCACATTTTATTTAACCCTTGTTCAAGGCGATGATCGTCAAGAGTAGTGCATTCCAAGAGAGAAACTTCATTTTTTTTTAGCAGTAATTCAAATTCAGATTTATCAGAAAATTCAAGATAAAAAACTCGATGTCCCTTTTCTTCCAAAAATTTCTGATAGCCCTTCATGCTTGCCCGATGCAATATAAGTTTTTGTTTATGAAAGTGAAATTCAGTAAAAAAACGAGGATGCTCGATGAGGAACACCATACTTTTATGAGTCAAAGCCGGGTGATGCTCAAATAGTTGGTTTGGAAAGATGAGTACTGCGGTATGCTTCATACATTCTTAAACAGTAATTTGGCTTTTGAGCTTTCTTTTGCATGATCAACAATTGGGCGAGGATAGTTTTTTATTGATCCATTTTTCGAATTGTTCCACGTGTGAATAGTTTTGGCATCGACATTTTTCAATTCAGGAATCCATTGTTTAATATATTTGCATTCTTTATCAAATTTGATTTGCTGAAGCCACGGGTTAAAAATCCTAAAATAGGGCTGCGCATCACAACCAGTTGAGGCGCTCCATTGCCAATTGCCATTATTAACGCAAGGATCATAATCAACTAATTGTTGTGCAAAGTATCGCTCTCCCCACAGCCAATCAATATGCAAATCTTTCACTAAAAATGATGCAACAATCATGCGGACTCGATTATGCATCCAACCAGTTTCATTTAACTGGCGCATGCCCGCATCAACAATCGGAAAGCCGGTAGTGCCGGTGCACCATGCTTCAAATTCTGTTTTATTATTTTTCCAGGGCAATTTGTTGTATTTTTCATGGAATGCATGCCCGAATACTGATGGAAAATGGTAGGCAACATGAGTAAAAAAATCGCGCCAATATAATTGCCTCAATAGGGGATGATTAGGGCCCAATTTTTCTGCCATTTGCCAGTATACAGAGCGAATTGAAACGGTTCCAAATTTTAGATGTGCAGATAAAAATGATGTTGGCAATTCGGGAAAATCCCGAGTTTTGGCATAATCTTTAAGGGAATTTATTTTTTTGAGGATTGCCAATGCTTCAGAGCGGCCTCCCTTTATCCATATATTTTTATTCAACGTTGTTAGTATTTTTTTAAAAATCTCGGTGCCATGACTATCGGGTATAGATTTGCGATAGAAATTATCATGAACCGTGGCTTCAAGCTTTTCTACCGCCAAAGATAATGCGCGCTTATAAAATGCAGTAAAGATTGAATAGGGGGTGCCCTTTCCGCTCAAAACCTCTTCTGGCTCATGCAGTAATAAATCATTGTTTGAAGAAAATACCGCACCATTTTGAATGCATAGTTTCTCGAGCGTTTCATCCCGCTTGCGGCTGAAAGGGGTATAGTCTCGGTTAACAAATGCCGCATCAATATTTTGCGTAGAAATTAATTTTTTGATTATTTGATGCGTATCGCCATAAAAGATATATAACTGGCTTCCCTTTTGTTTGAGCTGTTCATCGAGTTCATGCAGGCTCTGCAGCATGAATTGAATGGAATTCATGCTGCGATAGGGATTTTTGCTGCCTATTTGGATTGGATCAAAAATAAAGCACGGCACAACTTCTTTACTTTCATGCAAAGCACGTAAGAGCCCGCGATTATCATAAATTCTGAGATCGCGGCGAAAAATAAATAACGATTTTTGGTGTTGCTTCATGATAAGATCAGTTTTTGGCAGGAGTTTTGGATTCCAAATGGTCTATTAATTCTGGCATCTCATCGCTATCATAGAAAAAAGCATCGGGATTTGCTTTTATATTGCTCACTAAATTATAATGATTAACTGAAGCAGATTGTGATGGTTTAGGATTTGTTCTAAAACGTGATAATTTTCGCGCTGAAAGTGATTCGGTATTTTCATCAAATTCATGCCAGTCATCATGATCGTCATGATCTTTATATGTTTTAAGAGCTTGCGGTTTTTGTGTATCGGCTTCGATTGATTTTTTTTCTTCATCAAATTTTTTTTGGGTATCTTGATTCATCGTATGGCATGTGGCTGCAGATATCACCATTAAGATTGCTAATAAATTTCTCATTGAGTTCCTTTTTCCTCTTTTACAATTAAATACTTTGTGCGTGTATTGAGCATAAGGCAGTTATCAAACATCCGCGACTATTATTTTTTTAAACATTTATTCTCGTTATATATTCAGCTGGGGTTGCGTTACAAATTGTTTTGGAAGATATTCAGCTGGTTTTTCAAACATTCCGGCTAGCTCCATCGCACGGGCCAAGCGAGTGAGACCAATTCCAGCGCCAAAACGTTTAAACATATCAAATGATAAATATTCATCAAGCTCTTTAAGCACGCGCTCTCTGCCAAATCTATTAAAAAGCAGTTGCGAATATTTGCCTTGAGTCATGGCAAAAAAGCCTTCCCGCATCTTTTCCTTATCGGTTTCGCGCTCTGCGCCCCCAATCGTTTCCATGCCATGCAATAAGACATCTATTTTATTATAAACTCCGTTGCCACTATATTTCATGTTCCAAAAAGGATGAGTGCGTGAAGGGAATTTTTCAAGACTTATAACGGTGCTAATTTCATTAGCCAGCACTGTTTCATGATGGGCTTCGATCGTTTCAGTCTCATATTTTTTGCAGGCATCTTCATATAAAATTGGAATTGGTTGCTCAAAACCTAAAAATAAAAGCAGCTCTTCTTCAAGTTGCTTGAGTTCATTAAACCCTCCGTGCGATTCGAACTCAAACATCGGAAAAATGCGAAGATGGCGGCCTTCTATCGGATTTGGTTCATCCCGATAACTGGTTGTAACACAAAAAACCCCTTTCCAGTCAGGATTGAGGAGAATTTCATGCTCGAGCCACATCTGCCCAGTTTGCGGAAGGGGATATGGAGTATTATTTAAAGTGAATTCGGTAATGGTTCTCGGATCTTCACAGGCAGCCAAAATTGAAAGGCGAGATTGCGCAGGAACTTCTATGAACCCTTTTTTTTCTTGGAAAAAATAGCGCAACGCACGGACCATAGAGTTATAATGAAGCGTGTTCTTCATTTTCTTTCCCCTTTTTTTGAGAATTCGTTAAAAGACCACAAATTCCTCAAAATCTATCGGAAAAACGTTAACCTTGTCAAAGGGATATAAAAGATTGTAAATTTTTCAGCTATTGATGCATAATTTTTTTAAAAAAAGGAGAAGAGTTTGAAAATTATAAGTAACCGCGTGAATTATGGAGTTCTTATTTTTATAAATGGGCTTTATGGAATGCAATCGCCTGAAACCAGCATTATCCATCAGCAGAAAAATGCTATTAAAACGCTTGCATCTTCTGCGCAAAAAATTACAGAAAAGGATATCCGTGATGCCAGCAAATGTTTAGATGATTCACTGTTTGAAGAAACAATCGATGTAAAATTTCTAGAAACTTTAAATGCGGCGCTTTTTAGGCTTGCACAAACTGCTATTGCTATGGATGAAGAAAAAATTAAAATTGCAAAAATTTTGACAGAAATGGGAGCAAGCCCTTTGGCGCAATTTTCTATTGAGGAAACTTTATCAATAGAAAAAGGATCTCAATATGCTCAAACATCACATAGTTTTCAATCGGATGCAAAAAGAGAAGCCAAAGGGAAGCTCAAAGAATATTTAGATTCGCTCAAATGAAAAAAGGCTGAAGGAAATACTTCAGCCTTTGAGATTCTAAATCAATTAGTAGCGTCTACGGCCACGGTCGCCACCACGGCGTCCTCCACGATCACGATCACCTCTTCTTCCGCCACGGCGGTCACGAGGATTTGAGCCCCAATCATCATCTGAAACGGGTGCTACGGTGATGCGAGTTTTTTTGCCGTTGATACTTTTGCCCTTAAGTTTTTGCATTAAAGCTTCTGCCATTTCAGCAGGAAGTTTAATAAAGGTACGGCGTTTGATTACTTTGAGTTTTTCAAGGCTATCGCTATCAATGCCGCCTTCTTGAGCAAGGAAATCTGCAACATCTTCACGAGAGATACCATCATCGGTTCCCAAGTGAATCATGAGTTCTTGCAAGCCATCATCAGCAACGTGGCCATCTTCAAATGATTGGTTGCTGATGTTGGTAAAGTGAAAATCATCTTTTCTGGTTGCCGGGAAGAATTTTTCTGCCACTGTTGCAATTACAATATTAGTTAATTCTACTGGCTCAAAGCAGCGGACTGCTGCTTCAATCTCGGGCGCAACGGTGCTATTTTTTTGTGCGAGCGTTTCAAGATAATCGCACGCTCTTTTGCAGATATACTTTTTGAATATCTTGAGCAGTTGGCACATCGATTGGGTTAATAATCAATTTAAATTTGCGTTCAAGCATTTTAACATGGCGCAATTCATTTTTGCCACCAATGAAAGTGATTGCGATACCTTCTTTTCCTGCGCGGCCGGTTCTACCAATACGGTGAACATAGCCTTCATGATCATTCGGAAGTGAATAGTTGATTACATGGGTAAGATCGGAAACGTCAATTCCGCGGGCAGCCACATCAGTTGCTACCAAGATGTTAAATTCTTTATTTTTGAATTTTTTAATTACCGCATTTCGCAATCCTTGGCTCATATCACCATGGAGTGCATTTGCGGGATAACCGGCTGCTGCTAATTTTTCTGCTAATTCAGCGGTTAAAATTTTGGTTTGGCAGAAGATAAAGCCATAAAAGCTTGGATTGCTATCAATAAAGCGGCATAATGCTGCAAAGCGATTTCTATGAGGAACCATAGAAAAATATTGCTTGGTATTTGAAGCGCCAACTTGTTGTTTGCTTGCGCTCACGCTTACGGTGTTTTGCATATGTTCATGCATAATCTGATTAATGCCGGGTTTAACCGTTGCAGAGAAAAGCCAAATTTGGCGTTCATCCGGAGCTGCTGCTAAAATCTCATCCATTTCTTCTTTAAAGCCCATATCAAGCATGATATCTGCTTCATCAAGCACGAGTGTTTTTAAATGAGCAAGAGAGAGCGTTTTGCGATTTAAGTGATCATTAATACGGCCGGGAGTTCCGACTACAATATGAAGGCCCCTTTTGAGGGAGTTAATTTGATCACGCATTGAAGCGCCACCATAAATGGCATCAACAGCTGATGCCCATAGGCTGGGCAATCGGACGTAAACTTTGCATAATTTGGACCACCAATTCTCGGGTTGGAGCCACAATAAGAGCCTGAAGGCGTCTTATCTGCGGGTTAATACCATGAATTAAAGGGATACCAAAAGCAAGGGTTTTACCCGTACCGGTTTGGGCTTGTCCCCAGAAATCGACTCTTTTGGAGCCTAAAAGCATAGGGATAGCTTTACCTTGAATATCGGTAGGCTGGGTGAAGCCAAGACCATCAAGGGTAGTTAAAATTTGGGGATGTAAAGGGAGTTCCTTAAAGGAAGTAATCATAAATTACTCTTATATTATTAGGGTTTATGGCCATTAAAGCCGCTTGTGATAGCGATTATCGACGATACTTATGCTGTTAAGCGCTAGGGCACCGCTATCACTGCCCTAATAGTATTATTACCACCCTAATACAGATAGAAAACTTTGTCAAGGCCAAAATGAGCTAGAATTAAGGCTTTTTGGGCTTTTTTTGAGTAAAATCAAGTAAGTTTTATGATTGTTGCAATTTGACAAATGTAAAACTAGGTTTTGGCGACTCCTGAGCGGTTTCGTCCTTATTAGACAAATGGCATATTGCTCAGTAAAATTGCATGATTAATTAAATCTTAACCAACAGGATAATTTCATGAAGAATCAAAATATAAAAACTCTTATTTTAGGCAGTGCGTTATTTGGATCAATCAGTTATGCCATGGAGCTATCTGAAACCAATAACTGGACTATTAACTCTTTTAGTGAATTTGCAAATCGCATAAATGGCGTGAAAACATATCCGGAGCATTATTATGATTTTACTCATGATGAACAAGGTAAGCTCATTGATGATAAAGATAAATTTAAGGAGAAAACAAAAGATTTAGATAGCGCATTAGATCAACAATTTGGGATATTTCAAAAAAAATGCATAGAGCTCTTCTCTTGCAACAACAAGAAAGTGAAAAGCCGATAGTTTCTTTGCAAGAATTGCTCAAAGCAGTCGATGAAACTGCGGAAGTAGTTGGCGAGCGAGTAAGCAGTTCGCAATGGATAGATGCTGCTCTAGAAAAAGGTTTTTTTACCCAGCCGGTACCCAAGATTCGGTTTTCGCCAATACATTATAAATATTATGTGCCATTCGAAAAAACGCTTATTCTTGGTGATGATGAAACACCTGTTTTTTTTGGCGATCTGCATGGAGGAGCCAAATCTTTAGTTGAGAGTATAAAAAAATATATTAATCCTGACTCATTCAAATTAAAAGATGAAAAAACTCACTTAGTCTTTCTGGGTGATTTAGTAGATTGCGGAACAAGAGGAACGGAAGTTCTTTATCTCTTGAATCGTTTATTAAAAGAAAATGAAAATGTGCATGTTATACGCGGTAATCATGAAGATATTCAGCTCAACAACGAGCAAGGTTTTAGGGATGAATTAAAAATAAAATATCCAGGGATAGTAACCGAGGAAGTTGCAAATAAAATTGCACGATTTTATGATTTTCTTCCAAGTGCATTGTGGGTCGGGCAACGGCGATTTAGCCCAACGGCGCGCAGAATAATGCCACTATTGAAGCATTTTGTTGATTGGCGATTGGCTTGCCACGGTGGAATTGAATTAGGCGATGCAAATGTTGCTCAATTATTAGCAGCTACAAATAAAATCGCCTTTAAACATATTGGTCAATTAGCAGAGGATTCAGCTTTTGCACATACTGTGATAATTGACCGAAAAAGTAATTTTGAAAAATTGCCAAAAAAACTCCAAAAAACAATTCAAGATGCTTTTAAGGGTAATGATATTCTTCAACGACAATTACGCAAATTTATTCCGATCAGCCCTCAAAGTGGGTATGTGGAGCATAATGAAAAAGTTGGAGTTGGAGATAAAGAAATGGAAGTGCTTAGCCGAAATCCAAGATATTACGAAGATGGCAGCATGAGCAATGGGTACAATTGGAATCTTTTTAATGAAGATGAAGGCCATTATGCAACTCCTCTCTCTATTGTAGAACCCATGGCATATGCTTGGAAATATAATCAACTTTTTACAGCCTCTGTTTTTTCATTATTTGGTACTTGGCGCCATAGAATAGTGGGCATATTCCGCGGACATCAACATGTTAATAACACCAAAGAGTATAATCAATGGCCATTAATGGAGCAGATAATAAATAATAATGGTGTGTTTACTATGGGGCAAAAAACAAATGAGCAAAATGCGGCCATAAAGCGCAATGCAATTACCACATTAGGTGTAGCTCCTGATACAGAATATGGAATTCCAGATAGACCGCATCCTAACTCGCCTAAACGCTACCCTGGGGTGTATTCATATACCGCTTTTAAATTAAAACCAGTTCATGGGTATCTATTCTCAACGTTAAAAGCAGAAAAAGTGAAAATTGATATTTTGCCTCAGTATTTAATAGATGAGCAAATGGAAATTATGAATGATAACAAGCAAGTTGATCTGCTTAGTATGATTTCAAAGATGTGAACGAATGATTTTAATGGATCGATTATAAATTTCAGAGCTTTGAAGAATTCTGACCGGACTTAAAACCCGGGCAAGTTTTTTCATTTATCTTTTCTTGGGCTTTGCGGGTCTTTCTCAAAAATGTCATCAATTTTTGAGCTGTTATCAGAGGCTTGCTTTTTTGCGGCCGAGATTTGTTCTGTATATAATTTTGCAATTTCATCTTGAGTCATATGCTTTATACCGGGAAATGAATGGATCAATGAATCTTCCGGGACCGGCGGTTTAGCAGGAGGAAGTGAGGCTTTGCTCACGTTAGTTGCAAGCAGTACGAATAGAGCCAAAATTTGATACTGAGTTTTCATAGAATATCCTTTTTAGTGTAAAAATAGCGTATTTTATGCCCATTTTCAATTGGCTCATGCTGCAGATAAAATATCTCAATGAATTTTTTTGGGTATAATAAAATAGAAAAAATAATCTTAACTTCCAAGAGATCACTGTGAAATTGCATATATTTACTCTTATTTTACTTTTCTTTGTATCCACAAATTCCACGGCGATGGAGATTATCGATGCTGAAGGGGTTGAGTTCACTTTAAACGCAAAATATGTAACCGCTTTGCTCAGATGCAAATTGGTATCAGGAATGTATGATGATCCATTGTTTAAACGTGGCGCAGAAGAAGAACCAAGGAAAGTTTTGCCCATGTCTGGGGATAAACCATTTGCAACTGCTCAGCAAATCTGTTTGCTGGCAAAGTATATCTATGATATAAAAAGTACTCAAACGAAAGAAAAGGAGCATGATTTTTGCACATTGTTGGATCTTGCCAATTATATAGAGGCTCCTGAGCATATTCTTTACGCATTTTCAAATAAAGCATGGCCATTATTGCAGGAGGAAAGAAGTGATATAGATGGCATAAAGAGCTATAAAAAGCATTTAAGAAGTATTGCTCAGAATTATTTGGCTAGTCCAAAATATTTGGCCCGATTTATAGAGCAAAGAAAGTCTACAATAGAAGTCGGACTAAAAGAAATTTGTGATACAACCAAAGTAAATCTTTCTTATGAACATGTATTGCGTTTTTTTGCTGAAATCAAAAAAGCAAATATCGAGCCTTGGTATGAGGAGGGTGACGGAATTTTTTATGATGTTAGCTATCGGTTTGTATCGCTCAATGGATTAAAAGAGCTGAGAGATGCACTCCCAACTGCTAAAAGCGACTGGCCCTATGACAAAATTTTATCACTGTATCTTAATAGTCATGCCATTAATGATCGCAAACTTTTGCATGCAATTTTTGAGGTATTTCCCCAGATTAACTATATTTTCCTAGAAAATAATCAAATTGCTGAATTTGATTTTCCTCGCTTCACGCAAGAGCGGTTGCAAAATTTTGATGGCGATCCTACGGTATCGCTTATTCGAATGAGCAACAATAAAATCACCCATTTGAATGAGAGCTTTTTTGAAGGTATTAGGCAAATGCGAAGTTATAGAAGATATATGCATTTTAATTTAGAAGGTAATCCGATTTCACCAGACCAAAAGACTCTTATGCATAAAAAAATGTATTATGCCACCCATACATTCCCAGAACGATACGTTTCATTAAAGAATATCAAATTTTTGATCAATCCCACACTTAAAGAATGGGGCTCAGTAGTGCTTGCAGGAGTGCCGGTAGGCATGTGGCTATTCTCTGCGTTGCGACAGAAACATTGGCCGCTATGTGCAGTGTTAGAAGTTGGAGGATTGGTTGGGGCGGCAATGGGCGGAGCAACTCCGGGTTTTGCCTGTTTGAGTGCGCTTTTATTAGCAAAGATGACTCATCCAGAATTACATATATCGCCTCATTTTCACGATACCATCTGGGCAAAATGGAAACCGAAGTTGAGTTTATGATGAAGAATTATTCAATATCTTTTGGAATCAAGGATTCTATTTCTTGGAGCGTTGACATAATACCTGTAAGCAACCCATAATTATAGACCGCATTTGATGATTGTTCTTGTATTTTTAGAATAGAACGGTCTTTGATTGCGATGTTAAGCTTTACCATTTGTTTGCCACAGGTTTTTATTTGCTCATTATAGAAAACAAGTGCCTCATTAATCATTGCGTGAAAGATGAAGGAACGATTTTTAAAGTTTAAAAGGAGTCCATGCATGTTTTTAAATTGAGCATTATTCTTCGATAATTTACTAAGCCAATAATCTGTTGCTTTACAATTCTTGAGAACATCTACTAGAGATTCTTTCGAATGCATTGAGATATGCAAGGCCGATAAATCTCCATAAGTATTCGAAATTATTTGATGAATATCCTCTACTGTTTGTTCATCAAGAGTTTGCATTGCAAAAATATTAACGGTCATGAGCGATGAAAGAAGTAAGATTTTGAAATACATGAAAATCCTTTTGCTTTAACTCAAATGTTTTTTGAGCAATTCTTGGATTATTTTTGGATCGCCTTTGCCTTTGGTTTTTTGCATCATTTGCCCCACAAAGAAGCCAAACAATTTTACATTGCCCGCTTTATAATCAGCAACTTGCGCCGCATTGGCGGCAAGCAATTCTTTAACCATTGCTTCAAGTTCTTCGACAGAACCCATTTGTTCTAAGCCTTTTATCTTTAACGATCTGCTCCGGGGATTGCCCGGTTTGGCAAACTGCGCAAAAACTTCTTGAGCTGCACGATTATTAATAATGCCCTTCTCGAGCAGAGTAACCAAGCTTTGCTAATTTGTCAGGGGTCATTTTAAATTCATTAAGAGGTATTTTGTGTTCCTTAAGATAGCCCATAACATCCCGCAATATCCAATTAACAATCTGTTTGCTTGGATTAATCTTATGCGCTTGTTCGTAATAGTTGGACAAGATCAATATCATCTATCAAAATTTCTGCTTCATAAGGGGTTAAACCATTTTTGTTGTGATAACGCTATCAAAGCGATCATACGGCAGTTCCGGCATTGTGCTTTTTAGCTGCATCAATCATTTCGGTGCTCACTTCAAGAATTGGCAGATCCGGATCTTGGAAGTAGCGGTAATCTGCGGCTTCTTCTTTGGAGCGCATCATGATTGTTTTTTTATTTTTGGTATCCCAAAGCCGCGTTTCTTGGCGAACTTTTTGGCCGCTTTCAAGTAATTGAATTTGGCGTTCAATTTCATATTCAATCGCATCGCCGATAAATTTGAATGAGTTAATATTTTTTAAGTTCAGCACGGGTGCCTAGTTTTTCTGCACCTTTCTTGCGAACTGAAATATTGGTATCGGCCCGAAAAGCCCCTTCTTCCATATTGCCTGAGCAGATGCCCAAATATTGCACAATTAAGCGCAATGCACGCAAATATGCTTTTGCTTCATAGGTGCTGGAAATATCTGGGTGGCTTACAATTTCAAGCAGTGGAGTGCCGGTACGATTGAAATCAACAAAGCTTGCATTTTCTTGGAGGCTGTCCGGCTAGCCTTGGGCGACGCTGGACGTGAATATTTTTGCCCGCATCTTCTTCCATATGAATGCGAATAAGGCGAATATTTTTTAATGGAGCCATCTTCAATCTGATGGGCACATAGATCCATTACTGCAAATAGGATCTTCATTTTGGCTGATTTGATAATTTTTGGGCAAATCAGGATAAAAATAATGTTTACGCGCAAATGTGCGATTTGCGTGCAATGTGCGCAATTGGTTGCAAGCCCTGCTTTAATTGCATATTCCACTACTTTTTTATTCAATACCGGCAGTGAGCCCGGTTGAGCGGTGCAAATATTGCAGATATTGGTGTTGGGAGTTTTGCTCGATTTGATTTGCGCATGGAGCAAAAAATTTTGCTTTTGGTGGTAAGTTGCACATGAACTTCAATACCAATAGTAAGTTCATAATCTGGATAATGATCCAAGACCGAAGGTGTTTTTGACATGTTATTTTTTTTCGATTTTGTATTGGTTGATGCTTAAATTTTTATCACTTACTAACGTAATTTTGCATTTATACATTTTCTCAAGTGATAAAATGGCATTGTATTCAATACTGGTCAAGTGATTCAAATATTTCAGGGTTTAAGCGAATAACGATTTCTTGCGCCGCTTTTTGATCTCTTTTAATTTCTCTTGCAACTGTCGCAAAATGAGATGGCTTCGGTTTCAATGATTTCACATAGCCAAGCCCTTTGCAGCAGTTGCATTTTTGCATCATCTGTTGCAGAAGAGTGATGCCTGAACGTTTACGGGTCATTTGCACTAGGCCAAACTCAGAAATTTTAGCACCACTGATTGGAATTTATCTCTTTCTGCGCAATGTTTTTTCAAAGAAACTGAAATAATTTTTGCTTATTGGCGCCTGAAGCCATATCAATAAAGTCGATTACAATCAGTCCGCCAATGTTGCGCAAGCGTAATTGCCGCACAACTTCTTGTGCTGCTTCAAGATTTGTAGCAAGAATGGTTTCTTCTAGGTTTTTTTTGCCGGTAAATTTTCCGGTATTTACATCCACCACGGTCATAGCTTCAGTGGTTTCAATAATAAGTGATCCGCCTGATTTTAATGGAACTTTTTTCTCAAGCGCCGCTTCAATCTGTTTTTCAATGCCAAAATGATCAAAGATCGGCGAAGGCCCTTCATACAATTTTATGCGTTGGCTATATTCAGGCGCAATTGCTTTTACAAATTTATAGATCTTATTAAGGCCTTCTTTGTTATCGGTGATAACTTCTTCAACATCATCATCAAGATGATCGCGCACAATTTGCAGTGGAAGCTCAATATCTTGAAAAATCTTTTCTTTTGGTTCGGCTGCTTTAAATTTATCTTGAATATGATTCCAGGTTTCAAGCAAAAAATTGATATCTTTTACGATTTCTTGATTCTTGGCGCCCATCGCTGGTGGTGCGAATAATAGCGCCCATGCCTTCAGGAAGTGCTTGTTCGCACAATAGTCTTTGAGCCGTGCCCGTTCTTCCCGTTCTTCAATTTTTTTAGAGATGCCAATGCGGGGAATATTGGGCATTAAGACAATAAAGCGGCCCGGCAGGGTAAAGCAGGTGGAGAGCTTGGCTCCTTTTTCATAGACCGGCTCTTTGCTCACCTGAACCAAAATCTGATCGCCTTCCTTGAAGATCTTGCTGATATCAATCTGTTCACGGCTGATGCGGGGAGCGGGAGCTTCTTCATCATCAAGTTGGGAATGTCTTGCTGATTTTTTCAATAGCCAGATCGCGATCAATTTCAGAAATATGCAGAAATCCGGCTTTTTCTTGGCCAATATCCACAAATGCGGTTTGGATTCCCGGCAATACCTTTGGTCACAACCCCTTTAAAAAAGGCTCGTTCAAGAGGGTTTTCCGTATGGCCGGTAAAATAGACGTTTTGCAACAATCCATCCGTGGTTATGGCAATTCGTGGTTTGCCAAGGATTTTCATTTATTAAAATTTTTTTCATGCTGTTTTTGCCATTTTTGAAATTCTTTTTTCTCATTAACTATAGCCTATTTTGCAGATAATGAGTAGAAAATTGGCTAAAATTGTGATAAAGTCCCTATGCTGTTATATAAATTAACAATTTTTACTTTCAACTAGGGAGTATTCATGAATAAACAATTTCTCGTGGCTTTATCCGTATTGGCTTTGATGCCAGGTTGTTTTTCCCGTCAAAAAAATGCGGAAAAAAGGGTAAACAAAAATGATGTTATAACCGATGTGGATATCCCGGTTGCAGAGGATAGCGTAAAAAACTTCTTTGATGAAGATATGGGTGATTTGGCCCTAGCAGAAACGTTGCCGCATTGAAAATGATGATACCCAATATGCCTGGATTGATCAAGCAGGCAAAAATCAATGGATTCAAGAAGGTATATTTTGATTTTAATAAATCCAATATCAAAACAAGTGAAAAAGAAGCGGTTGCGCACGATGTCGCCCGCATGCAAGAATTAATGGCGCAAGAGCAAAGGGATGGAAAAGTAGTGCAATTTGTGATCAATGGCAATGCTGATCATGCTGCAGGCTCAGATTTCTATAACCGCTGTCTCTCCGAAAGACGAGCAAAAACACTTAAGGATTGTGCCGTTGCGGCCGGTATTCCAGCCAACAAAATCAAGATTGTGGGCCGAGGATCGGATATACCTGAGATGGTAAATGGAAAACCATGCACCGGAGATAAGGATCAACAATGGCCAAACCGCCGCGATGAGATCCAAGTGATTCCTGCGGTTGCCGCATAATGTTTGTTCCATAAAAAAACTAAAGGGCCCGATTAATCGGGCCTTTTTTATTCTCCGACGCCAGAAAACCGCAAGGCTTTTTAAGCCTGAGGATTAATGGCGGGAGAATATCCGCCGAAGTTTGCCTCTACTTCGCCCTTCGGGCTTCGAAGAGCAAGCGAGCCGGCCTGTCCTTCGTAGCTTTAGCGTAGTAGGAAAGGCCCGGATAAACGTAGGCTGGATAAGGCTTTGGCGAATTCCGCGCGATACATCGGCTTTTAAGCCGATGAGCGCTTCATTAGAGGTGAACTTTTATGAAATTATTAGCCGCAATTGTTTTTGCAACAAGTGTAACGTCTTCTTATGCTATGCAACTTCAACAAAATGGGCGTGCCAAAGTTGTCGCTGCATCTTTAAAAGCCTTTCGTAAAACAGATCAAAATACTATTATTGCCTGGCAGGGAAAGCTTGATAATAATAGGGAAATACTAGTAGAGAAATTCTATCGCAAAAGAAAAACACGAAAAGTTCCCATGCCACGCGTATTGGAACCTCGCTATAAGGGTTACACGTGCCCATCTCTAAAGGCCCGAATAGGAAGAAAAAAATTATCAAGAAAAGAGGCTAAGAAATATGCGAAGGAGTTAGAAACAAAGGCTTGTCTATCAATGTGGTTGTGATTATGAAAACATTTTTGGATTCAATTAAAAAATAAACCCAAAATAAAGGATTGTATAATGTTGCATATCAATAAATTGTGCATTATTGCTGTACTTTTTGCAGGAAGCTATTTATCAATTTGTGCAATGGAGTCTTCAGAAAATGATGTTGCGAGCATTCAAGATTCGGAAGTTGCTTCGGCTGAAGAAGTTGGCCGAAAAGATGATGATCTGATCTGGCATGGAATTCTTAAGAATGGTACCTTAGCAGTTGTTAAACGCATCTATAGGAAGCGCACAACTCGCCATACCCCCCCATGCGTTGCCCTGCGCCCCTCTCATATTGGATGGATCGTAAATGATTATAAATTTCGAAAAGGAAGAAAAAAATTGTCTGTGCAAGATGCAGAAAAATATGCCACACAAATGGAAAGCCGCGCGCTAGAGAATTTTATTAACTCAAAACAATTTTTATTGGATCGGTAGGTAGAGTAAAGCAAAAAAATGCTTAAAATTGTTGATTTTAAAGGAACAGATAATGAATAGTAAAAATCTAGTAATTCTTATTTTTCTTTCACAAACCTCTTTTTCAATGGTAAGCATGGAGCCTGCGCAAGCGTCCAATCAGAAAAAATGCAATGAAGATAAAAATCGCCTCATTGCAGCACTGAGCATGGTTGAACAGGATCATGGAACAAAATGTGTAATGATTGAAACCAAGGAAGAAAGAGCGATCTTGTTCGAAAAATTTATCGGCTCTTGGTATAAACGAGTTTCCAAAGAAGAACCTTTTGATCGATTTGACCACTATTTAGAAGAAGCGGGTATAAGTGGTACATGGATAGAAGAATGGGGATCAAAAAGGGAAGTTAAGTGGATCACCATCTCAGATTTTACGGATGTCATAAAAAATCTTGTAAGAGCACCGATAACCAGCTCTGCGCCTCGTTCTAAGAATAATTCTTAATTAATTCCTCTATAATTGGTCTTATTTCAAGATCGAGCCGATTTTTATGAAATGTTTCTAAATTATGCTTTATTTTTTCGTAATTTGCCGGATCTTCTAAGATAGTAAGAATTGCTTGGTTAAGCTCACCAACTTTTTTAAGGCTAATGCCCCAATCATGCGCAGTCAAAAGGGTATGATTGAGCCGTTCCCAATAAAGCAAAGTTGCCGTCGCATCAAGAATCATGGGGACATTCATGGTGATTCCTTCGGCAAAGCTTACCGATCCCGATTTAGTGATAAGCAGATCAGCCATTGCAAGCAGATCAGAAATCCGTTCAGTGAATCCAAGTATGGTAACTGAGATGTGCGGCTCAAAATTAATTTTTTTAATTGTTTCTTTAATTTCACTATTCCTGCCGATGCAGATGATAACGTGTGCCGGGATCGGCAAATCTGCCACCTGCTTGGCGAATGTTAGAATAGCATTATTCCCTTGGCCGCCCATCATGAGCACAATAACCGGCTTGCCCTGGCAAACTGCAAACTGTTTTTTAAGCAGATCTTTATCTTTGGGCTCAAAGAAATCTTTGCGCATGGGCAGGCCCATAACTGAAATTTGTGCTGCAGGTATATTTGCGGGAGCGATCGTGGCTTTTACCAAAGGATCATTTGAGGCGATATTGGCAAAGAATTTAGGGAATTTTGGATGATTAATCCCGGTTACAAAGCTGGTAACATCAAAATCAGTGGGGATAAGCAAAAATGGGATATTATTATGTTCTGCTGTTTCTAGAATTACATCATTAACCACCGGAATTACTGAGATAATAAGATCGGGCTTCTGCTCAGTTAAATAAGCATTAGCAATTTTGATCATAAAATCTTTGCGGGTGCCAAAATACCAGTTGCCCAAATTATAGATGCCATTAAGAATTGAATACCAGCGGCGGCGCAGGAAGAAATTATAGACATCTTCACCGTTCATTCTGCCAAAAGTTAAGAATGCTACCGGATCGATACCCTTGAACACTTCTTCAAAAATATATACTGGGACAATCTCATATTCATCCGATAAATAGGATTGCAGGGCCTTGGTGGCACTGATATGCCCATTGCCCCCGGAGCTGGTGAAAATAATGATTTTTTTCTTCATATATTGGTAATAAGAGCGTATTTTTACTATTTTTTCTCTAGAATTCAATAGAACTATAGCCCTAGTATAGCAGAATTAGGGAGTTTTATCTCGGGCACTCAACCGGCTCCACATAGAAAAGAGCTCTTCATAATCTTTTTGTTCTCTTTGCATTCTTTGCTCAGGACTTTCTGTGGGATCTGATGTGAAGCCATCAGAATTGTCAAGGAACATCGCATTGAGCGGTATTACTAGGGCAAAAAACGCAACAAAAACATATTTAAACTGCATATTCTAAGTCCGATTCTAGCATCGATTATGATATTTTATTTTTAGGTTCTGCTGCTTTGCTTGGCAAATTCGGCAAATTCAACGCATAGCGGATCATTGATTGCATAAGCGTCTTCAAAGAGAGTTTTCCCACTCTTATATTTTAAAGCCAAATCTGTTTTTGGGGCAATGAGCGCGATAATTTTTTTACGTTGTGCAACGAATGCTTCCAATTTTGCAGGTATATCACAGTGATCCCTGAAGCGCAGGCAGATCATTTCATAGAGTGGGGTATGCTCACTTCTATTCCTCAAATTAGGATTGGCACCATGATCTAAGAGAGCTTTGACAATAGCTTCTTGCTTGATTGCTTCTTCTTTAACGGTAACAGAAGAGAGGCATGCTGCATGCAGGGGTGTCACGTTGGAAGTATATCTAAATTGCGGATTGATATTAATATTGTTCTGCTTCAGCAGCTCTTCAACATTTTTTTGGCTGAGATAACTTGCGGCAATAAGTAAGGGAGTATCGCCAAGTACTTGGTGATTCGGATTTGCGTTTAATTCTAGAAGTTGCTGAGTAAAATGAAATCGATGATCAAATCTGCAGGCCCATAATAATGGAGAATAGTGGGTATCTTTTATTAGTGCATCAATATTCTTTTTATTAGCAATTCTTGCTTCAACTTCGGTTGAATATTCTTCATTTAATAGGTCATCGTAAAATTCAACACTATTATCTAAAAGTTGGCTTTCCATAGGATGTGATTGTATTGGCCAAAGTAGGCTCGCAACAATAAATAGTTTTTTCATTCTTAAATCCATAATTTTTAGCAGCGATCCGCAATATATTGCAATATATCTTTTGGCATATTCTTAATAGTATTGGGCTCTTTACTTTTATACAACAATTGTAGCATGCGCAAAACATATTTTTCTTCAGCATACTTTGCCAAATCCATAATATCAGGATCTCTTTTTTCATCTTGGGCATACTTCACTGGAGATCGCGGATCATCTTTTATGGTTAATAGATGTGCTCCATGAAAAATAAGTTTATGAATAAGATTTTTCCTCACTTGTTTTTCTTGAGGAGTTAATGTATAAAACCAGGGTTGGAATATGGGCTGATAAAGTGGAGTTAGCTCCAAAAAATCAGTTGCTGTAATAGGGTATTTGCTATACATATTTACTATTGCACCTTTGTGCAATAGTAATTCAACAAAACGAATAAGATCTTGTGGAGTAACCATCAGATTGGCAGTAGAAAGTCTATATAAAGCCGTTCTATCTCCATAGGCTTCATTAGGATCAAGCCCATGTTTAAGAAGTTCTTCAGCACATTGAATTTCGAGGCTCTTAAACGGTGAACTAGCTAAAAAAGCAAGATGTTGGCTTGTTGGCTTTGCGCCGGCTTCCAAAAGTTTTTTAACCAGATCAAGATCTTTTCCGGAAAAATAATGTAAAACTGCGTTACTTATCTCTGGAGATAGCGGTTTAATGATGCAAAATGGCGAGGCAAAAAGGGAATCAAGCGGTGTATCCAAAAAATTGTTTTTTTGAGTAGCCTTCAGTTTTCTTTGCAAAAGCAATTGCACAATGGCTTCTCGATTGTTGCACATAGTTTGGTTGTATTGGTCATCTTCTGAGAATGCAACTCCTGCGGCACATGCAGCATGAAGAAGAGAGTTGCCATTGCTATCGATAGAATCGATCTCGATTCCTGGTTGCTTTAATAGTTCTTGGGTCGCCAGTAAATTCGATTCATTGACAGCTCTGAAAAGTGGTGTTCTTCCTTGCGCATCTTTAATATTGATATCAGCGCCTTTGCTAATGAGTGAACGCATCAATCCGATTTTATTCTCTTCCGCGGCAAAATGTAACGGAATAGTGGTATATGGCCTGCCGGTAAAACAGCACATAATAGTAATTGAGGCGTCAGGATTTTTACTATCAATTCCATAGAGAGCTTTTTCTATCTCATCTGAGAGCAATTGTGTAATTTCAACGTCAGATTCATAGTTTGATCCGATTTCCATGCTTGTAATCGATGATACTGTGAAAAAAGTCAGACTTGAGAGAAATATTTTTTTCATAGATGCTCCTTGAGGCAAAATTATTGTTGTAATTTTATTGAATCAGCAGTTTTAATCGCAAAATCGGCAAGCTGTGTAAAGTAGGGGATTTTTTTAGAATAAGCCCATTCTATGGCGGATTTGCCTGTTGGCGCCAGGCCTTCGACTAACTTTACATGAGCGCCGGCTTTAATAATCGTGGCAATAAGATTTGTAACGTGAGGAATGAGGTTTTCGATTCTAATTTCTTTATCAATAATTTCTGTTCTTTGTGCGACTGCTAGCTTATCAGTAATGATTGTTGGGTAACGATTCAGAAGATAATAGAGTGGAGTATATCCCCAGCGATTTTTTATATTAACGGCTGCGCCATTTTGCAGCAATTTTTCTAAAATAGTTTCACGCTTTTTGCACAGGTCTTTATTGCACTGATCGATCACTTGTTGCTTTATATGCTGGGCTTGATCAGCTCCATTTTTAGAGTTTTCATACAATAAAAGTCTATTTTTTGGCATGCATAGCAAATGAAGCGCGGAGCCCCCATCAAGAGAAGAATTTGCATGATTTACATCAATTCCTTCCTGGCTGAGAAGAAATTCTACTGTTTTTAGTTGTAATGCTTGCGTTGCTACCATTAAAGGAGTGTTGCTAAATTTATCTTTAGCATTAACATCGGCCCCATTATTTATGAGCTCACAGGTATCCAAAAAATGGTCATCAGATTGAGCGGAAAAATGCAAGCTTCGAATTAAATCTTTTTCTTGCTGCATTCCTGCAAGAGAGGCTGCTGAAAGAATGCAGCTCATGAAAAAGAATTTTTTCATCCTATTTCCCAATGCAAAAATGTTCTACTGTTTTAATAATAATGGCTTTTTTCCTGCCTGGAAGCAATAATCGGTTTAATCATTAAGATCAAGTTTGGCAAGTCCGATGGTAGCAGGGCTTTTTGCTTTATTTACTGGAAATGCAAAAGAAGTTATTATTTTAACTATATCTGCCGGTAATTTGGAAAAATATGGGGAATCCTGGCGATATACATTTGTTTGATAGTGGATAGTGCATAAAAAAATAGAGCGCTGCTCTATTTCCGCAAAATGTGCCAGTTCAAAGAAATATGGCTGATCGATTTCATAGGCCCTTTTTATCACAGATTTTCGAACTTGTACCCCTATTTCCGCTCTTATATCTGCACCAGCTCTTATAAGTTTACTTATGAGTCTTTTAACATGCGGCATGTAAGGGCGCCAATCTTCTTCTTCCTCTAAATTGTTGCTTGAAAGCGCTTCAATTTCAGTTGTCGGATAATTCAATAGAAGCCCAGCAAGTGGCGTCCTTACTATAGGGCGACTGCAGTTTGGATTAATTTTTTTTGCTAATAATTCTTTGACTTTTTCTTCTCGTTTCTTCTGGCCCGGTTCAATCAACTCAGCTTCATCTTTTGGATAACATATGCTGATTAGTTCTTGCTCAAGCTTGGCTTTCTCCTGCGCTAAAGTGACAAGTTGTTTCTTTTCCATGCCTTGAAGAGATATTGCAAAAAGAGTGCAACTAATGAGAAAGAGTTTTTTCATCTTATTTCCCGATGCAAAATGTTCTGAAGATCATATCCATGCTTGCTTCACTAATCTCTTTCCCGGAAAGTTCTGCTAAATGAGCAATTGCATCATTTAAATGTATGGCAAGCAATTCATATGCAATTGCTTTTCCCTCAAGCATTAGTTTAATGATAATGGCTTTTTTCTCGAATGCAAGCAATAAATTGTGCTGCCTTTGATTGAGTAAAAATGGGGATTCGATTGCATCAAAAAGATTTTTAATTTTTTGTTCGATGAGCATTTCGAGTGTATCGATATTTATTTTAGTTTTGCTTGAGACAGCAATATGAGCATCCTTCGATACGCCCATTGCATGGGCAATGCGTGATGAGGATCTTTCTATTTCATCGCATTTTGTATATACCGCAATAATTTTTTTTGCATGATCTGAAAGTAATTGCGCATACACTTTTTCTTCTACAGCAGTTAAAGGTCGGGTTGCATCAAAAGTAAGTAGAATAATATCTGCCAAGTGAGCTTCCTTGAATGAGCGGGCGATTCCTTCTTGTTCAATGATATCATCAGTTTCGCGCAAGCCTGCAGTATCTACTAGTGTCCAGAAATTGCCATTTTTATAAAGCCCTGCTTCGATGCTATCGCGCGTGGTGCCGGCAATTGCCGTTACAATTGCGCGCTGTTGATTGAGCAACGCATTAAAGAGTGATGATTTTCCTGCGTTAACACTTCCAATGATTGCAATGCGAATTCCTTGGCGAATGTGTTGCTGCTGATTAAATGTTTTTTTGATGCTATCAATTGTAGCGAGTGTCGCGGTGATTATGGCATTAATTTGATCGCCAAATTCCATCTCTTCATCTAGAAATTCAAAGCTTGCCTGGCATAATGCCAAGGCGTTAAGCAACTCTTTTTCCAGATGAGCGATCCACTGCAGAAAAACTCCCTGATAATTGGCAAAGGGATTGCTTTAATGCCATTTGGGTTTGGGCATGAATGAGTTCATTAATCGCTTCTGCTTGTATAATATCAATTTTGCCATGAAGAACGGCGCGTTTGGTGAATTCCCCTTCTTGCGCGAGGCGGGCACCATGGGCGATGGCCAGAACAATAATCTGTTCAATAATAAATTGATTATTATGGCAGGTAATTTCTACCGTATCTTGGCCGGTAAAGGTGTGAGGTGTGCGCATGAGCAAAAACATAACCTGATCAACCAGAGCGCCATCCGGCTCAACGATGCTGCCATAATGAATGGTATGGCTTGGCTGATCAATAAGGGATTTATTGCCCGAGTAATTTGGCAATTTTACTCAGCAATCTCTATGGCATTAATGCCAGAAATGCGGAGTAAGGCGATCGCCCCGCTTCCGCGGGGCGTGCATTGTGCAATAATAGTTTGATCATCAATTGAGTGAAACATGAACCGCCATCAAAAAAACCTTTCATCCTGAGGAGTACCGTTAGGTACGTCTCGAAGGATTGCTTTCCAAAATAATACGTAAGCTACGCAATGGTTGATTTGCTTTTTCTCGTACTGCTTCCATAGCTAAACTGCCCCAGCTTTTAAGTTGGGTTTCTTCTTGTTTATAATCGTCCATAACTTGCTGATCTAAATATAGTTTCAAGTAATTATGAGAAACTTGGGGAGTAACTTTAATATCCGGTTTCCCCATTAACACCAATGTTTCTTTTACCCAATCATGTGCCGCTTCTACCATTTCTGGTGACCAAGTTTCTCGCTCATGAGTTCTTGGTTCGTGGCGACGTTGCTCATCAGACCCTTGGCCTTCTGAGCGATATGGCTGGCGTTGCCCTTGTTGGCGGCGTTGATCTGGCCTGCCAGCTTGACGACCTTCATGAGAGCGTTCCGATCGCTGCTGATCTCTTTGTTGATCACGTTGAGGCTGCAAGGTCTACGCTGCGGATGTTGGCTGCGTTCTGGTTGCTCCTTTGAGGTCTCCTGGCGCAGGTTGGATTCTCTTTGCTCTCTGCGCTCTTGGGGTTGCCGTGGAGCTAAAGGACGCACCTGCTTTTGCGGTTGCTCCTTAGCTTTAACTGTCAACTCATTAAAAATCAATGCAATTTTTGCTGATTTTGCAGTTTTGAGTCCAAAAAAACTAGTTTTTGGAAGTTCAAGAATTTTTACTGTGAATTCTTGCGGTTGACCGGCACGATTCCAGGCATTTTCAATTGCTTTGGTAATCGTTGAAGCTTCTTCCATTATTGATTTCATTCGTTAGAACCTTTTGGTTTTTTGGTTGTATGTTGATGCGGCTTATTTGTGGATGGTGTTTGGCCAATTTTGCACGTTTAAACGGGCTTTTTTATTTGACCTTATCATGTTTTTTCATGGTTGCCAATGGATTAGGGCTTGAATTAATTGAAGTGGTCCAGCCTTCGCTTATTCCGTCGTCGTTCCGTCTTCGCTTTCAGCTTCGCCGGACACCGCGCTTTAAGCTGAATCTATATTGATCCCTCTTAGTTCACGCTGAAATATTTAAAAATGAATTTCATTTAAAAAACTGGCCGCGCCAGGCCCTTCGACTCGCAATGCTTGCTCAGGATAAACTCCGCTTGGGCGACCGAGTCAGCCATAGCCTTGGCGACGGGCAAGCCTGGAGCGGGAAACGGGACTCGAACCCGCGACCTTTGCCTTGGCAAGGCAACGCTCTACCAATTGAGCTATTCCCGCGTATATTTCATAACATGAAGCAAATGTATCATGAGATGGGCTTTTGTCAAGCAGATGGGCTTTATCTCAGGTGTGAAATCCTAGTTTTTTACTTCAATTTCTTGTAGGGTGATCAGGAAGAGTTAAAACCATAAAATAGTGAATAAAATTATGATTAATAGTATTTCCGGTGTTGTTAAAGAAGTAAATGAAAATCAACTCACCATAGAAGTGAATGGAATCGGATATGGGCTTCAAGTGCCCCAATCATTATTTAGCGTTGGGCAAAAGGTAGATCTTTTAGTGCAGATGCACTGGAATCAAGAAAACGGGCCTTCGCTATTTGGTTTTGCCACTCTGCTCGAAAAAAATGTTTTTCTTATGATTACCAGCTGCTCAGGGCTTGGACCAAAACTGGCGATGGCGGTGCTCGCGCAATTGGGAGCGGCAGAATTTTTAGAAGCAGTGCAAGCCGGCAATGAGGATGCGCTCAGCGATGTGAGCGGCATTGGCGCAAAAAAGGCGGAGCAAATTATTGTGCAACTCAAGCATAAGGTGGCAAAACTTTTAGAGAGCGGCATTCATATTGGCGCATCTGCAACATTGGAAAAGCGGCATGAGATTTCGCAAGTGCTCAAATCGCTCAATTATTCACGCCAAGAAATAAATGCGGCAATGAATTATCTGAATGATAATTATCCCGGAACCCAAGTCGCCTTTGATCAGCTGGTGCGCCATGCATTGGCATTTTTAGCTAAGCGAGCTTAGTGGGCTTGTTCAATCTGGTTTTTTAGCCGATTTACTAATTGAGTGGACATGCCCTTCAACTCTGCGCGTTGTGAGCGCAAGGAGCTGATTTCTGTTTCTAGTTCTTGAATTCTTTTCTTTTTCTCATGATCATCAAGTGTTTCAAGTTTCTCGAGACCCGCCTTTTCATTTTGTAATGCGTTTATATTTTCATTAAGATATGGGTAAATTTTTTCTTGGTACATTGCTTGAAAACTTTGAACCCTGCCGAGCGCAATAACAAAATTTTCTTGCTCTTCATGGCGCTTTTCTGAATCAGTCTTTGGTCTAGTGTCCTGCAATACAGGCTTTAGATAATTTAAAACTACGTTGCTGGCTATCATGGTACCAGCACTGACATAAATTTGTAACGCGACTGGGGAGGTTAGCCAGTCTTTAATTGCTGTCAATTCGGATTCGGTAAGTGCCTGACTTTGAAAATTGAGCGAAAAAGCTGGAATCATAAAATAAAACATAATAATTTTTTTCATAGGACCTCATATGATGATTTTAATAGTGCAATGAAATGTGTAAGCTCTTGGTTAATTCCGGATCTTTTCTTTTTTAGTTCTTCAGGATTTTGTTTTTCAAGGGTTTGTTCATATTGAAGATCGTCATGCTTTTCTATAAATCGCTTGAACGCTTGTTCTATAGGAGCATGTTGTTCAAGGATTTTGTTGATTCTTGGTTCCTTCATTTCTTGATCGCTTTGATCCTCAATGCCACAAAGAATTAGAAAACATTCACCTGAATGTTTTCCGATTTCATCCGCAATGTTTTTTGTAACTTTTGAAAATATACTCATACCTACTAAAGTCATTTTTTCTGAAAAGCTGGAAGAGTCTTTAAAGGGAGTTGGTGTGCGTTTTGCTAAATCGTGAAGTTGCAGGATTCGTTTCTTGAACAAGGCTTTATTTAAAACTTCATCTATTGTTTGAGACTTTTGCATTTTAACAATCTTAAGTGGGGCAAGCGTTTCTTTCCCATCTTGATTGGATGCCTCTAATAAATTGATGATAAATCGCACCTCATCTCGACCTTCCTCAAGTGTGATGCGTCTATGTTCAAATTCTAGCGACGTATTTGCATCCGCAAAAAGCTTTTTAAAGGCTTCAGTTTGAAGAAAATCCGCATTAATTGGGTTTTTATATAGGAAGACATTTCTGCATTGCTCTGCGTAGCTATCTCCTCCATAAATATCACGATCTATTGGGTTTGATGCAACTGAGTCGGGCGATTCAGTATTGGATTTTTCTTCCTTTGCGCGCATTAGAGTAGAGCCATAGTTGCTTTTTATAAGAAGATTGGGTTTCTCCATCATATATGAAGTTTTAAATAAAAAAAATAGACTTAGAATGTAAAATCGCATATTTTTCCTTTATAATTCTAATTTTTTCAACAATTGTACTTCTTTTTTATGCATGATTTTATAATCTTCATCTTTAATATGATCATAACCAAGCAAATGGCAAATGCCATGCACCAGCAGACGTTGCATATGTTTTTCAAATGTGGTATTCCATTTGGGCAGATCATGCATCACATATTCTGGTGCGATAATAAGATCGCCCAAATTTTTATCCTCTTCAGATTTTACTTTAATGCGATTGCCCGCTTTTAATTGCGTGTGATAAGGAAATGAGAGAATATCGGTGGGTTTATCTTTATGCCGATATTCTTTATTATATGTTTGAATCGTTTTATTGCTGGTGAGCCAGATTCCCAGATCAAAATCGCTATAATCAAGCGCATCAAGAATTGTTTGCGCATCGCGCTTAAGGTGCGCGGTATCAATTTTAATTTTGCGTTGGGTATTACGAATAGTGATCATATTTATCCTATATTCACCGTTGCACTCCATGTGTCGCCCGATTGTTCGATCATAGATTTTGTTTTCTCTGGCTTGAAATGCAATTTTTCTGCATGGGTGATGCCGCGAATTAATTGGGTATGGCTTCAACTTTATGCAACAAATGTTCATCAGTAGCTGTAATGGTGAGTGCAGTTAAGGGTACCTTTAATGAAAGTTGTTTTTCAGTTTTAAGTTTACGCACTTGAGTAATCAATTCAATGATCACTTCCATTATCTTTGCGCTTTCTTCAAAGATATAGCCTTGTTGGATATCTTTATAGCGTGTTTGATGGAGGCTTTCATGTTTTTTAGCATGATCGGAAGAGAATTGCTTTTGATAAATAATATCAAAGATTTTTCGGTAATATGCGGCAAATATGGCGCATACATTTGCAAGATGCGCAATCCAACGTGATAGAGCGTCCAACGCGTTGCCTTGAGTTCAACTTCTGTATAATTTTCAGGCTTAAATAGTTGATCTTTGATGAGTTCTAAATAATTATCGCAGAAATTATGCCAGAAGAATTTTTCGACCACATCAAGTGCAAGGCCAAATTCATTTTCATTAAAATATGATTATAACGTGTAAATGTTTCGGTTGCGGTATGCAGGAACCATTCATTGGTGATGCATAAAGGGGTCTTTGGCTGCTCTTGCGGGATAACACTAATATGTTCATGAATAAATCTAAATGCGTTCCAAATTTTGGTTACTAATCGCTGGCCAATTTTTAATTGACCTTCAGAGAATGCAATATCATGCCCTAAGCCGCCTGATGCGGTCCAATATCTAATAACATCGGCCGGATAGCGCTCAAGCAATCCTTGCGGAGAAGTGGCAGCATTTTCTTTTGATTTGGATAATTTTTCTTTACTATCAGCAAGCACATGGCCCGAAATTACAATATTGTGCCATGGTAAATCATGATTATGCATCCATGCTTTCACAATGGTATAAAATGCCCAGGTGCGAATGATATCATGCGCTTGCGGGCGCATGCTCATGGGAAAGAATGATTCTGCTTCGCTCGAATGGTTCATGGTTCGAGACGAATGCTGCGCATTCTCCTCACCATGAGCGGATGATTTGGCCTCGTTCTTATTTTCCGCTCGTCCTGAGGAGCACGAAGTGCGTCTCGAAGGATCAAAGACGGACGCGGCTTTGGGGTTAAATAATTGATAGCAAATATATGGGGTCAATGATGAGGTGTTCCAGGTATCCATAACATCAGTATCCGGAACAATTTCTGAGCTTCCGCACTTTGGGCATTTGCCAGTATAAGGAGTTTCTTGCGGGTCAACCGGAAGCTGATCAATTGTTGCCGGAATAATTTCATCGCAAGCTTTGCAATGCCAAACAGGAAAAGGAATGCCATAAAAGCGTTGGCGAGAGAGGCACCAATCCCAACCGATATTTTCAACCCAATTTACATAGCGAGATTTCATATGGCTGGATACCAATTAATCCGATCGGCTAGTTCAATAAATGTTTTCTTATGATCTTTAAGATTCAAGAACCATTGTGGCAACATAAGAATTTCGATCTCTTTTTTGCATCGCTCATGGACATTTACCGTATGCATGATCGGCTTTTTATCAATGATATATCCGCCCGCTTGCAATGCCTCAACAATTTTTGCGCGCCCCTGAGCAACGGTGAGACCATTAAGATCGATTTCAGGAGAATGGCGAGATCATGCGCCCATCGCGGCCGATTGCCTCAATATAAAGAGAGAAGAGTGGTTTGTATTTTTTATACCATTCAACGTCGGTCTTATCACCAAAGGTGCAGCACATTACCAGCCCGGTTCCCTTTTCAGGATTTACTTTTTCATCGGCCAAGATAGGAACGGGCATATTGAAGATTGGTGTGTACGCAAATTTTTTTTCTAAATGTTGATAGCGGCTATCATTTGGATTATAAAAAACTGCAATGCAAGCCCCTAAAAGCTCAGGGCGAGTGGTTGCAATGGCGATTTTTTTTGTTTCGGGGTCATCTACCTTAAACTCGATTGTATAAAAGACTGATGGCTTTTCCGCATCATCAAGCTCTGCTTGAGCGACTGAGGTTCGACAGGTGGTGCAATAGAGCGCCGGCTCATTTTTGCGATAAACAAACCCTTTTTCTAATAATCGTAAAAAGGATTCTTGTGAAATTTTTCGAGTGGAAGTAGAGATAGTGGAGTAGCAGTGAGCCCAATCAACTGAAAGCCCCATGCGTTGCCAGAGTCGCTGGAATTGCTCTTCGGCCGCATGCGTCTCTTTTAAACAAACATCGATGAATTCGGATCGGGACATTGCATGAGCGCGAATATCTAATTTTTTTTCAACATAGCGTTCGGTTGGCAATCCATTATCATCAAACCCAAACGGATAAAAGACGCTATAGCCGCTCATGCGGGCATAGCGCGCAAGAATATCAGTTTGCGTATAGGAGAAGATATGGCCGATGTGCAAATTTCCCGAGATGGTGGGAGGTGGGGTATCGATGCTAAAAATTGGGCCGGGATTATTGGCCATACTATAGGTTTTTTCTCTGTGCCATTTATGCTGGGCTTCTTGCTCAGCGGTTTGATGATTATATTGTTTATCCATCACTGATCCAAAATCATAGTTTGTAATCTTTTAGTTACTATAGTTATTATTGGGGGAATTGTTAAGAAAAGATGCCAAAAAGGCATAAGGATATAGTTATCACGTGCAGCCACGCACTACTGAAGTGCGAATAGAGTGAGGCAGGAGAGTGTTTTTTTCTAAATTCATAATTTTGTCCTATAATCCTATTTTTTAGAATAGCATAAAATAATAAAGCTATGCAAATATTTGCCCACTAGAAATTTGACCCTCTGCAGCATTTATTTTACACTGATGATGGTTCGATATAGCGCCATAAGGCGGCACTCACCATGAACGGAGATCCGGAGATTTTTATGCTCAATGTTCAAATTGCAGAGACTATTAGTGGTCTTATTGCATTGCTAATTGCCTATGCCTTTTCAGTAACGGTTGCCGGATGGTTTGCCGCGTGGACTGCTTTGCGAATGGGGGATGATACGCCTGAGCAAGAAGGCTTTCTTACGCTTAATCCAATGGCGCACATCGATTTTCTGGGCACTTTTTTTCTTTTGCTGTATAGATTTGGATGGGGAAAATTTATTCCCATGAATCCATTTAATATGCATGGCCGATTCAGAGTCATAAAGATTCTAGTTGCTTTTTTATCCAAGACATTTGCTCATTGTGTTTTAGGAATTTTTGCATTGATTTTACTTATTTTGATTTTTGGGGATAAAATTCTGAGTAATGTGGTGCCGCTTGCGGTAGCCTATCCTCTTGCTTCATCATACACCCTCTCGGTTGGCCTTATTTTAATGTCGCTTCTTTTTATAAATGTGATTCTCGCGGTTATAACCTGTATTGCAAATATCTGTGGATTGGCCGTGATGATCTGGGTTGAAAAACATCCGGAGTATTTGGGATATACCAGTCTTATTATGCTCGTGATTCAAGTGTTGCTGTTTTATATATTTGGCGGCATTTTATTTATGTTGATCCTTTCCCTGATTAAAAAGGCGTGTTATTTGATAGCATCATTGTTACACCTGTTTTAAAAAAAAGGTTTTTTATGAAAAAGTCACTATCCATACTCTTTTTACTCATGCATTCTTGCAGTTTTTCTATGGAAGTAGATCCAAGAACATTGGGTGAAACAGAGCTTGAAGATCGAATTATTGCATCAATGCTTGATTCCTATATGCAAGGAGAAATGATCCTCTATAAAAAACGAGCTGGGTTTTCTGATTATAATGATCCTAATTCGATATATTTTTTTCCGCTAGAAACTATTAGTTCTGCTATGAGTCAAATTCATGAGATGATCCAAGCGGGAATTTCTGAAGATGAAGCTGCAATAGCAAAATTATCGCTCAATAAATTATATAATGATGCATTCAACTTTAGTGAAGAAGATGCTAAAAACGTCCAGCTTGTAAAATTTGTTAATTTTTTAAGAGGCGGGGATCTTCCAAATGGAATTGATATAGTTGAAAAAAATCTGATTATGGCTAATAGGGCCAACTATTTTTATGCGTGGGCAGAAAAACAAGTTGATGTAATAGAAAAAGCTAAACATAATTTGTTCCATGCGCCCGAAAAGCCATATGAATTATTAAAAGAGCAAATTACAAAATCGCAACAAAATGAGATGCACAGAAGAATAAAACATGGTTTGGCAAAGTTCGCTCTATCAGAGCAGCCTTAGGAGGCTTAATGAAAAAACTGATAATAAGTTTTCTTTTATTTGCTCAAACGCTTTGTGCTATGGAGCACGTTGCTATTGAAGTAAAGCCTGAAGTGGATGAAAAACTTGCGCAAGCGCACAGGCTCAAAGCGTTGGAAAGCAAAGATGCTGAGTATCATATGAAAAATTCTCTCATTGATGCATTAATGCGCCCGCAAGTTCTTAACGCTACTCAGGATTTAGTGAAATTTAATCATTATAAATATACTGAAATAATATATAGCAAGCCGTGGGCTGAAGTTATCAAAATTCTTGTAGAAGCAAGAGGGCGAGATAACTGGGCGAGCGCTAAATCACGATTTAATGAAATGCTGAGTACGAAACTTAAAAAACAAGATCTTCGCTTCAGCGAAACTGAAAAATATGTGCTTCAGCTTATTAGTTTTAATAATTTTTGTGATAACCAAGATTATTTGCAATCAAACGAAATCATCTCAATCGCGGATCGCGAGCAGTTTGCCCAAAATCGAATAGCTTATATAAAAGCATTATATGATCAGAATTATAAGGCTGTTGAAGATTGCAAGAAGGGCGAAATCGGAGTTGCTAATCAGTTGCCGTTGCATGAATCATTGAATTTACAAAAGTTTGTGCTGCTTTTAAAAACAGGCGAAGCGCTGGCGATTGCTGAATTAGATAAAAGAATGCAAGCTGATATGGATGAATATAAAAGGTGGATTCCGGCATTGCCCTGTATCATACAATAGTTTAAGAAAAAAATATGGATATTAAAAAACAATTAGAAATCATAAAATCAAGTACCAGTTCGGTGATTCCCGAAGCTGATTTGATTAAAAAATTAGAGCGGGGAGTTCCCCTGCGCATAAAACTTGGCATGGATCCAACGGCGCCAGATCTGCATCTTGGGCATGCGGTGGTGCTTTCTAAGATGAAGCAATTGCAAGATCTTGGGCACGATGTAATTTTTCTCATTGGTGATTTTACGGCACGGATTGGTGATCCAACGGGCAAATCAAAAACGCGCCCGCCGCTTACTGAGAAAGAGATTGAAAGCAATACCCGCACCTATTTTGAGCAAGTAACTAAAATTTTGGATCCAAAAAAACTCACCGTTGTTTATAATTCTGAATGGCTGAATGCGGTGAGCATTAAAGATATGGTAAAACTCTGCGCAAAAGTTACTTTAGCGCGGCTCACTGAGAGGGAAGATTTTGCCAATCGCATTGAAAATAATCAGCCAATTAGCTTCCATGAGCTTTTATATCCTCTTTTTCAAGGATATGATTCGGTTGCTTTAAAAGCGGATATTGAGCTTGGCGGTACCGATCAAACATTTAATTTGCTCATGGGCAGATATTTGCAAGAGCAGTATGGCCAAGAGCCGCAAGTAATTGTTACCACTCCATTGCTCGAGGGGCTTGATGGCGGGCCAAAAATGTCAAAATCATTAGGTAATGCAATTGGATTAACCGAACCGGCTGATAAAGTTTTCGGTAAATTAATGTCAATCTCTGATGAGCTGATGTGGCATTATATGCATATTCTTTTGTATAAAACTGATGCTGAAATTGCACAGTATAAAAAACAGATTTCTGATGATGCAGCCCATCCTATGGATCTCAAGAAAAATATGGCGCATGCAATTGTTGCGCGTTTTTGGTCATCAAAAGAGGCAGATGCGGCTCAAGCGCAATTCGAAGCACTGTTCCAGAAAAAAGATTATTCCCAAGCAGTTGAAGTTTCCATCGAGCATAAAGAGATCTGGATTGTTGATCTATTAAAGGCTTTGAATGCAATTGGATCATCATCAGAGGCCAAGCGTTTGATTGAGACTAAATCGGTCCATGTTGATGGTGCAGTGATTGATGATTTTAAAGCGATGATTCATCCGATTGCTGGCATGATTATTAAGGTTGGCAAACATCGGATTTATAAGATAAAATGACCCGAAGGGGATCTAAGTTTTTTGTTAATAAAAAACCGCAATGAAATTGTTCGATGGGTTGGGAATTTTTATAAAGAAGATTTACTAGCCCTTTTATAGAAATTAATTATAGTGAGGGTGAAAATATTAACAATCATAAAAAGAGGCCATTTATGAACATGCTCAAAAAATACTGGCTTTTTACTTTTAACTATTCTCGTATCTCTTTCTGCAAAGGCAATGAATATTGTTGAAAAAGAAGAAAGAGAAGCCGATGCTGCTAAAGCAGAAAATGATGCACGAATCAGTACTTCACTATTAGATGCTTTTCTCAAAGCATCAAAAGATTCAATCCAATGTGCAGAACTAACTGATAAGAGTCCCGCACTTATCTTTAGCGATTATCGAGAACCAAGCAAAACGCATAGGCTTGATTTAGCAAGTGCCGCATTAATTCTTGCTCTTGCTCGGGACGAAATAAAAAAATATGATTTTGGGGCACCGAGTAGTATCAGTACGCTTAAAGAGTTGGCTTCCCAGCCTAATAAAAATGAAGGCGATTTCAACCTGCTTCAAATAGCTCGATTAGCCCGATTTTATCATGCTTTCGATTTAAATAAGGCAGCGGATTGCATCAAGAATAATAGAAGGCACTCGAAGCGATCCACTCTCATTCACATTTTGCAAGATCTGCATAAAGATTGATCTTTTATTTTAAAAATTGTTAAGTAAATAAGACAAGCGCATATTCCATCATAAATTTTTTAAGGAGACGAGTATGAATTGCATTCGAATATTGTGTCTTTTGCTATTGATCAACTGCAAAACACAATCCATGGAGAAACCTGCTCAAGTTCCAAATGCAGCAAACAATGCAAAACTCGAAATTGTGCAGCTTCCTCCTGCCAAAATAGAGCTATCCGTAGATTCTAAAAAAGAAGATGCTAAAGCAGAAAAAAAGAAAAAGCTCCGCATAAAGACATCTTTGCTCGAGACAGTCATCAGAGCCGATGCAAACAAAATTAAATTGGGTGGCATTGATGGCCAGACAATTGAATTTAGTGATTATGAAAATGATAAGGAATTATATACGCTCAAATTGCATAAAGCAGGAAGATATTTAGTTAAAGCGCAGTTAGATTTTGCTGATCCCAAACATAAGAAAATTTTTAAAGCGGTTCTAGATAAAGTTGCAAAAAAAGATCTCGCCCAATTAAGTGAGAGAGATAGATATAAATGGCAGCTTCATCGTTTGCGCGCATTCATGGAAATCAAAGATATTGCGAGAATAAGCAAAGATGCTAGAGACTTTCTTAGAGATGAGAGAAAACAGCTAAAAGAAAGCAAAGATCATGAAAAAACTGAGCAATTGCGCAAAGTAGTACAAGCCGATCATAAAAAACGAAAAGAAAACAAGAAAAATTATACTCACTTAGCAGCACACCGATTGGCATATGTGGCCTCCATTATCGGCGGAAAACCAGATCGTATTCAAGAAACAATGAAAAAAGATCTTCACATTAAAGATGAGCCCCTATTGCATCTTACTTTAATGGATGAGATTGAACTGTGTAAGCAGCCATTGCTGTTTGGTGAGAAGCGAGTAGAGCGAATAATTAAAAAACAATAGTTTAGAGAATCCCTTACGATTCTGACTCGTTAAGAATATATTTGAGACTCATTTTGTTTGGTTCTTGAGCAATCACGGATTTTATACGAGGCCTTTTGCTGCAATCCCGTTTCTGGTGTACCATTATGAAACTTGCCGCAAATAAGCGTGAACAGTACCGGCATGCAGTGTCTCTTGCTGCGACTTTTCTGCGATCGGGATTTTGAGAGCAATAATATTGTTGATGAGAATAAATGTAGTTTTTTGAAAATTCTTTATCGCAGTACTCGCAGTTTATTTTACTTTTAACAGGTGCATCTGATGACCGTTGCCATGTGTGGACCGTAAGCCGTTTGCCGGTTGGGAGTCTGATTATCTTATCAACTTTTTCTAAACACACCTGATCAATGTGCATGGCAGAAAGGGAATAGCCGGTAGATAACGATATCATCAAAAATAGTAAGCGTTTCATACGATATGCCTTGTGGAATATTGTGGGTGAGTATTTTGAGAATAAACAAGCGGTAATTCTGATTCTATAGCAATGCGCGGGATGAGCGGATTTAATCGTGTTAAAATTTCTCGTGGGTTAAAGCTTCCAACGATATTTGCCAAGTGAGTTGGAGTTATTTTTTCATAATCGCCCATGATGATCACCTCATCGCCCGGCTGCACATCAGGAATATGGGTGATATCAACGATGGTTGTTGTCATAGCAATAATGCCGATTACCGGTGCATACTGGCCACGGATAAGCAGGATTCCTTTCGAGCTCAGGCGCCGATCATAGCCATCAAAATAGCCAACCGGTAAAACCGCTATAGTAGTAGGTTTCGTGGTTTTATAGGTGCGATCGTATCCCACAAATCGATCCGCCTCCAAATGCCGCACTTGAAAAACTTTAGTTTTAAAGGTGAGTACCGGTTTTAAATCAAACTCGGGCATCTTATTTTGTGCAATTTCTTTAATGTAAGCTGAAGGCCACCAACCATATGCGCCCAATCCGACGCGAACAAGATTGGTGTTTTTTGTTTGTAGGGCAGTTGAGCCGGCGCTATTGGAGAGATGCTTATATGCAATAGTAATGCCTTCTTGTTCAATGCCATCGAGCACGGCGCTAAATGTTTTTTCTTGTTCTCGATTAAAGCTTTGATCATTATTAGCTGCTTGCGCCAGATGGCTATAAATTCCTTCGAGATAAATGCCGGGCATCGCAGATGCTTTTCTGATTATCGCAAGCGCATCTTCGGGTAAAAATCCAAAGCGAGACATGCCACTATCAATTTTTATATGGATAGCACATTTTTTGCCTGCAGCTAAACCTACTTGATTAAGTTCCTCGAGTGTTTGCAGATCTGCCACCATGGTAGAAATTCCATGTTCGATAAGTTGAGAAGGATTACCATCAATAAAATAAACAACCAGAATCGGTTTCTTGATCCCATGAGCGCGCAAAGCAAGCGCTTCTGAGAGAGTGCCGGTGATGAGCCAATCAACCGATATGCTTTGCTGGCAAATTTTGCCAACCTCTATAATTCCATGGCCATAGGCGTTGCTTTTTACTACGATGCCCAAAGAGCGATTGCCAATAGATTGTTTATACCATTTAAAATTATGTTCTAGTGCAGTTTTATTGATTTCTATCCATGTATGGGGAGCTTGTATCATGATTTTTCCATTAATTTTAAAAATCGATGCTTTTTGAATAAGATAGAAAAAATTTTTATTGTACTTAATTATACTCTAATTATTAAAAAAATAACTCCTAAAGCAAAATTTGACTTTATCAAAAAAAATGAAGTAGCCTTGAAGAGGTAACTTTAATTTTTATAAGGAAGGAGTTGTTGTGAATGTTTTAATGAAAAAACAGCTATTTCTTTGGTTGTTTTTATCATGTGTTGCATTTGAAATGCATGCATGGGAAAACTATACAACCACAGATAATAGTTGTAATGAATGCGATTTAGGAGGCTTTAGCATCCAAATTCAAGCCGGTATTGCTCCGGTTATTTGGTCTAAAAGAAACAACTTTAGTGTCATAAGTTGTAACTCATCGTTAGGGTGCCCTACTACGGCAAGCCCTGTTATTCCTTTGTTTGAAATGCCAAAATTCAATAAATTATTCAAACTTCCCTGGACGATTGGCGGCTTGATTGGATATTGGCTAAGCGATTGCGATCAAGTGTATATCGAAGGTAATTATCGTCAGGCAAAAGCTAAAAATAATTATACCATTGCTCCAACGATAACCCTTCCTCTTTTTGCACTTCAGCCGCAATTTGTATTTGGCACTACAACAAAATATAAATTCTATGATTTCTTTGTAGGCGCACGCCATTATTTTGATATGTGCTGGTGCGATTCATCATTTTTTCTAGGCGGGCAAGTAGGATTAGTTCATCATAAAGAAGTAGATTTCACGCTTACTGTTTCCTCGCTTACCAATACCTGTAATCCAGCGTATACCACCGGCTGCAATGTTCTTTTTGGAAAAAATACTCGAATTGCAGGTGGCGCGAGCATCGGATTTGACTATAGTTTCTGCGGTTGCTTTGGGTTTATAATAATGGCAGAATTCATTGCAACATGCGGTCCATGCGGAAATCAACTCATTACCTTTGCTCCGTGCACAGCGGATTTAGTATTGCCTGAATTAAGACCTGATGCCTTCATTGTTGGTAGTATTGGTAATGAATTTTATTTCCCTATTACCGTTGGCCTCGAATATAAATTTTAATTAATTTTTTTAAAAGGAGTTTTCATGAAATTATTTAATAAAAATAAAGTATTCGCACTAGCAATACTTTGCCTGTTTGCTTCTCTCGTGCAAGCATCATGCCCAGTAACATGCCCAACCGGCGTAGGCTCTCCACGTTTTTGCAGCTTAGCAGTAACAGGAGCTTTAAGCGCAGGTAGCTTATGCGTTCAGGGAAATGAGTCAGTAGGTGGCAGCTTATCAGTATGCGGAACCGGAACCAGCTTTGTATCACTAACGGGTGGAGCGGGATTAACGGGCCCTATTCCTTTCTCAACCCTATCAGCATTCGGATTTGCTTATGATCCTGCTATTGCTCAAGCTGTTACGGCCGGAAACAATACAGTCGATTTGACTCTCAGCAGCGCTCTCTTAAATACAACGTTTGCAGCAGATGCATTAACGCCGTTGATTTCTGGAATCTATTTAATTCGTTATATTGTTGATTTAAACCCAACTGATATCGGGGCTGCCGGTACATTCTCAATTTTTGTGAATGGCGCGACAGTTGCAGGTAGCCAATTTGCTGTAACTGCTACTGAAACCGGAGCAGTAGTTGGGCAAGCTGTTGTTGCTGTTGTTGCTGGGCAATCAGTTATTATTAATTTTGCTTCTGCCTCAGCTGGTACAATAACAGGAACGGCATCATTGGCATTAGAAAAAATCGGCTAAGTTTTATTGTATACAAACAAAAAAACCCCGGAATTTCCGGGGTTTTTTTGTTTGTATAAGCGCTATACGTTACTTATCTTCAGATTTATTTTCCTCTCTAATTATAACCGGAATTTTGGTTATTGGCTTTTTACGTAACGGTATGCAAGCAACCAGTTTTTGCATTGCTTGATCATACTCAATGTGCGATTCTTCAAGCGCTATTTCGCTGCTTAGTCTTTGAGCGTTTTGGCAGTAACTGCTGATCAAAATCTGTGCTTTATTATTTTTTTGATCCTGTTGCTGTTTCATCAGATGATTAAATCCAACAGAAATTAAATGGCGATCAGTCTGAATTTGCAGGGATCCTACCGGAGTTGAGATTGTCATGGTATTAGTATCTTGATCCATGGATGCATCAAAAGTTTTTTCTTTAATATCAAGAGGGTAAATGCTGATTTCTAAGCAATTATTTGCTTTATTTTCATGGATTGTAAGTACGGGCGAATTGATATCATTATTTGGTGGAGCAGTGAACGCCATTTTCATCTCTTCATGCATGCGGTTCATGCGTTGCTCAAACCGCATCTGCATTTCATCGATCTCATTAATAATTTCTTCAAAAAATGATTTTGGTGCCGCAGCGCAGGCAGTGCCGATAAGTAAAGAAAGCAGCAATTGTTTATTAAGACTGAGCATACTAATGCCTCCTATAGTTAAAGGTTAATGGTTGTGATTTCTATTATTATTAAGTAATAAATTTTTTTTAGAATTTCAAGTGGTTAGTGCCCTTAGCCGCTCTGAGTTAGGTGCCAGTTTCTTTGCAATACTCATTGCAGAAACAATTGCATTATTATGCGAATCGGCATCATGAGTATAAAATCCGGCAATCCAAAGATTATGATCCCCTTGCAAAGATTCGAGTTCCTTTTGCCCGGTAAAATAGCCATAATTTACTATGGGATGGTAAAAATGCCTGAGATCATAGAGTGGGTGCGGCATCGGATTTTCTGCCGGAACTCCCACAGGATAGGTGATCCAACTTCTAAAAACTCCTACTTCTCGCATCCATGGTTTGCAAATAGTAAGGGCGCTGTTGATCCCATCATAGCGAATGTTCACCACTGCCCAATCGGCTTCATCTGGCGGCATCAATCGCCGATCTCCATGAATCGCGATCGTGGTATAAAAATATTCTACTAATGCCAGGGCTGCCCGAAAATATTCTGCATGGCCGATATTCTTAAGCAGCTCTTTTGCCGTCATTGCATTGGTTGCAATAATCAAATGATCAAAAGAATGGCGTTGGCCATTTGCTTGCGTGATATTGTATTGATTGTCTGCATAAGCGATGTCAATAATTTCTGCTGAATGAATGATAGTAGTTTGCTTTAATTCTGCTACAAGTGCATTAATATAGGTGCTCATGCCCCCAACAACCTCATTCCACTGGGCAGCAGCAATATGAGCCGGCTCATTGACCCGCGCCCATTTGATGATATCGTATGCGGCAAACTTTTTCATATCTTCGGGGCTCACTCCCCACGATGCGCCAAAAAAAGGATAGAGAAAATGCTCTTTAAATTCTTGAGTGAGCATAATGGTGTCGGCAAAATCGCTTAATGTGATTCCAATATCCTCCGTTGCCATAATATTTGCGCCTGCGCTAATAAAATGGTTTAACTGCGTCAGATCAAAAAGTGTGTGCGGATTCAGCGATTGCCACGCGAGTGCACCATCATGAATTGGCGGCAATGATACTTTTTTGCCATTATGGGTATGATAAAAGGTATAGGTGAGCGGATATTTGCGCGTGGGGACGTTAAGGATCTCTAATAATCTATTGAACTGCGGAAACATCATGTCAGAAAAAAATTCAACCCCCGCTTCAACAGGAATAGTTTTTCCCTTAATGGTTATTGGGACAGTGCAGACATGCCCGCCAAGCCGATCTTCTTTTTCAAAAATAGTAACATGGTGATGTTGGTCAAGGAGCCATGCACTCGCGAGCCCCGATGCGCCGGCGCCAATAATTCCGATATTAAGTTTATTTTTTTCCATGCGAAAGACTTTTTGATTACTCTAGCATGGCGATGTGAGGAAAATAAATATTACTTCGGTAAATAGATCATTGAGCCCTTAGTAATATCCTCTTTGGTGAGATTCCCCTTTAATGCCAAACCCCGTTCATTGGAGGTCTTGCTCCAATCAAAAGGTAAAATTCCCTCAGCTGATCTAAATCCAAGAAGTGGCCCCGTTTGCGGCCCAAAGATATAACCATTCGCTTCAATAGATGTTTTTCCGAAGAGCGATTTGAGCGTCTCTTTAAATTTCTCTTTTTCAGCCGGAAGCCCGACGCGAATGATAATTTTTTTGTTTGGCTTAATAATATAGGTGTCAATCCGATCGCCAGCAACTGGCATTTTGCCCAATTTTATTGCAATGATAGTTGGCTTGCTTGTGTCGATAGTTTTAGCCGGGGTCCATTTGCCTGGGCGCAATTCCTCAAATTTTTTATGGCTTGCCTCTTCGGGAGAATTGCTCACGCTGTAATAGAGCGGATCATTGTGTTTGTTCCAAAGCTCAAAGTTTGAATCAGCGATTAAAGGAAATGCAAAGCCACTCATGGATAAAAAGATTGCGATAAAACTATTTCTTATTATATGCTTCATATTTTTTCCTTACTAAGGAATATTCCTATTTATTACTAAAATAGCAGATTGGCAATGAATAAATCAATAGTTTTTATAAATAGGAAATAAATAATACTCTACTCCCCAAAAAATTAAGACATAGATATAAGCATATAAAAAAAAAGGGAGCCGTGCTCCCTTTTTTTTTACTTTTTCAATAATTCTAATGCTGAACTAGCTAGCATGTTTTACAATCTCTGATACCCTTATAAAAAGCGCATATAAACGGAACTTTTCATGGATAAAAAAAATAAACCACAAGGCGAACTCATTTACGGGATTCACCCGATTATCGAGGTGCTTAAGGCAAAACGCCGCAAAGTAATCTCAATTTACACCACGCGTCCAACTCCTAAGGCTTGGGCCAAAATTGAAAAATTATTGCCAGAACGGCCCATTCCCATTCAATATGTGAGCCGCGATGTTTTGAGTAATATGGCAAAGACTGATGATCATCAAGGGGTTGTTGCCTGGGTGCAACATTTTCCTTTCCGCAGCAAGGCCTTTGATCCTGCTAAGCACAAATTCTTAGTGCTCCTTGATGGGATTCAAGATCCTCGGAATGTGGGAGCGATTTTGCGATCTGCCTATTGCACGGGAGTTGATGGAGTAATTTTAGTAGAACGGTTTGCGGCTCCTTTAAATTCGGCCGCCTTAAAATCTTCGGCAGGCCTTGCAGAGCATCTAGAAATCATGGTTGCTCAAACGACTCCCGCAATCATCCAAAATCTTAAAGCTGCCGGCTATACTATCTATTGCGCTGCTTTTGGCGGAAAAAATGCTCAAGAAGTTGCATTCGAGCAACCAATGTGCGTGGTTATTGGCAGTGAAGGGGAAGGGATTATACCGGCAGTCTTAAAAGCCGGAATTCAGGTTACCTTGCCCCAAAGAACGGCCGAAATTTCTTATAATGCCTCTGTTGCTGCAGGAATTTTGCTCTTTTTGATCGGAACCCAGCAGAAGAAAATCTAAAAATGTATTAGAGTTTCCAAATCTAAGATCTCAGCGCTGCTGAAGGTGGGATGCCAGAGAAGATATTTGCTATCGGAGCTGCAAGAGCTTGTCCTGCTATTCGATTCAGGCTTGCGGATGCTTTTTAGTAAAATAATTGTCTTGGGGTTTACGATATCGATATCCTTCTCATCCTCAAGAATGAGATATTTTTCATCAGGAGAAAAATAGGTAGATTTGGGGGACCATTCCCTCAAAGTGACCAGAGATTTGATATCGGCACCGCTTTGTGCAGAGCATTTCCAGCACATAGAATCTTCTAGCATGATGCACAGATCAAGATTTTTTGTTGAGGCTAAATGTCGGCCTGATTTCTCATTTTTTCTTCCCGCTGGAAAAATAAGCTCGCCTATCCCCTTATCATCTTTAATTTGAATTCGTGAGAAGTCAGGATTAAAAAGAAATGAGCTGAGACCAGCAGACAAACATTCATGGCTAATTTTTTTTAGGGCAGTAAAGTTCTTTGTTTCAAAAAAAGATAGTGTGATGCCATTTTTTATTATCAATTGCGTGCCTTCGGTATTAAAGAGTGGCGAGTTTCCTTCCAATGCTGCAATTTCTTTCTTGTTCTTCAAATTAATGATACTAACCACTTGATTATTTTTTTTTCTGATTTCACAAGCTACTAAACTGTCATCAGGACTAAAAATAGTTGAAAATTTATTTTTAACAAAGTAAGCATCGGAAGAATCTTTAAGGGCGAGAACTTCTTCTTCTGCTGAAATTTGATGAACTTCTAAACTATCTTTATTGGGCTGGTATACCACATATGTATCTTTCGGGCTAATGCCGGGGATATCAAAAAGTACTGTTTTATATGTTTTTAATAGTTTGCCCGAAATTGTACTCCAGATATGTAAATTATTTTCTGGGTAACGTGCGGTTTCCAGGCCCCAATAATAGTTGCCCTGCGGGCTAAATCTATGTGAAAGCAATTGTCGCCTGTTTATTTCAAGCGAATGTTCCCACTCGATCTTATTTTGGCTTATTTTATAAAGTGCTAGTGCGTATTCAGTTGCTACCATCAATTGCGAATTTTTCGGATGCCAGCATGCATGATTGATTGATGATAGATAAGAATCAGACTTTAAGCGCTTCGGGGTTTTCTCCATTGCCATAAGCACAGGTGAAAAAATGAAGAGTAATAATACAATGTACATTTGGGTATGCTTTAAGGAATGTTTTGTTTATTTATGATACTATTGGGATTTTCCGCATTATTAGTTTCAAGATTTCCCTTTTTTTTGAGCTGCATGGAAAAGAAATTTATTGGTTTATACGTTTGCAAATCGATAACCTGAAGACTTGTGCTGGTCGGGTGCCAAACAAGATATTTACCATCAGAATTCACTGAGCTTGTTTTGATACTTGCATCCTTCTGTAAAGATTTAAGTAATTTATTGGTTACAACATCTAAAATGCACAGATTCTTCAGGTCTTCAAGAATCAGATATTTTTCTTGTGAAGAGAAGTAACCAATTTTAGGTTTACATTCAACAGGAAGATGTTTAAAAACAGTTTCCTTGTAGATGCTATTTAGTTCTACCCTATCATAACGGATAAGATTACCATTTCTCTGTATGATGCTTTTACCGAGATCTACTGAAGACGCTAAGACATCTTGATATGGAAAAGTATCTTGATATGTAAAAGTATTCTCCTTTTTTCCATGTGATTGATCAATTTTAAAAAGATACTCAGTTGGAATTCCGCGATCTGCATATCGGTTAGGTTTGAGCGCTTTTCTAACATGAAGAAAAGAAAAATCAGGATTAAGAAAAGCAGCCGAAGGAATATCAAGTAAAGAATTGGTAAATTTTTTTAGCAAAGAAAATTTTTTAGTATCATAAAAACACAATGAATTATCCTTATTTACCGCAAGTTCAGTGCCGCTGGCGTTAAATCGCGGTGAATTTCCTATTAATTTTGCATTTTCTTCTTTAGTTTTCAAATTAATAATATGAACCAACTGTTCCAGTACGGCGCAATGAATCTTCTCACTCGTATCTTTGCTTTCGCATGCAAGAAAAGTGTCATCAGGGCTAAAAACAATTGCAAATTTGTTCTTAGTATATAAGGTTTTACCCGTATCTTTAAGGATGATGTGCGGAGCTTGTTCTGCTTTTCCGGAAATTTCATGAACTTCTAAAGTATCTTTATCTGGCTGGCATAGAACATGTGAATCGTGGGGACTTATAGGGTGAATATCCAAAAGTTCTGTTTTGTATGTTTTTAACAGTTTGCCCGAAATTGCACTCCATAGGCTTAAACTATTCATCAGTGAATAGGGAATAGTTTTAATGCCCCAATAATAATTTCCCTGAGGACTAAATTGTTGGGAAATCAATTGTTGCTTGTTTGTTTCAAGCACACATTCCGGCTCGATTCCTCTTTGAGTAATTGTATAGAGCGTGAGCGTGCGATTGCGTGATATCATCAATTGGGCAGCGTTCGGATGCCAGCAGACATTATCTACTGATTCCATTACAGAATTTGTTTTCAGGTGAACTGATAGTTTCTCCATACCCGTGAGCATCGGAGAAAAAATGAAGAGTAATAATACAATGTACATAGCAGTATATATTTTAGAGAGAATTTTGTTTTTTATTAATACTACTATAGATTAACGAGTAAAAGAATAAAAAGTCTCGCGTTGGAAAAAATAATATGAAGAAAATAGCCATGTCAGTTTTTTTTGTTTTGAATATTTTTGGTATGGAGTTGATAGAGAATAAAAAAAATACCGAGCTTATACCGCTGGTAAATAAGTCTCATGCCGATGAATGCTATGCTAAATTTCTCAACTCATTGCCTAAAGATAAATCAAAGATTAATGCAAAAATGATTGCAGCGCCGTTAATCGAGAGGATAAATCGCAATGAAGACGAGTTAGTAAGGCAATATTTTAATCGTGAGATGGGTTGGATTGAAGCGTTACGCCGTGAACATATTAACGCAGGAAATGAAAAAGAAGACGAACTGAATGCACTGGCAAATAAAGAGTTATTTACCCGTGCGGTACTTTCTTATGTTGATGAACATATTGAGCAGCAAGAAAAATTGAAAAGTTGGGGAGATGATTGTTTAGCGTTGATTAAGCCAGAAGAATCTAACTGTGGGCCGTTCATGACTAATCTCGGAATATCCGGCGTAGCTCTTTTTCTATCACTTATGGCCTCTATTACTAATGTTCCGTTTGCTTGTGAGTTAGAATGTGGATGCGCAGAAGTAACGGTAAATACGGGTTTGGCAATGATCAATTGTCTTAAAAATTCAAAGGTTTTAGTGTGCCGTGTAATGTTACTCAAATAGGCCTGAACATTGATAAATGTTGCTTTAATTATGTTTTTTACGAATGCTATGCCCAAGCAAAAAAATATAACGATCATGTTTATCCTAAACAAATGCTCAATGCATGGATACCATTAATGTGCGTTGGCGGAGGTCTTCCTTTTATGCAACTTACCGCGCAGCTGATCGGATTATATTTAAGAAGAACAGCAAAAATTCCATCTCCAGAAATTAAGAAAGTGATAGAAGAGCAGCGCCGCACAGTTGCTCTCTATTCACAACCCTAAGACGGTTTGCTATCTAAAAACCTCATTCTTTGTTGCCTTTTTTAGTTTTCTTGACATTAAAACTGATTAAAATCATAAAATTATTGACTATTCTATCAAGAAAACGTTAGAAAAAAGAAGAACGATTGCGCACTGCGCAATATAAAGCTTGCCTCTACTTCGCCCTTTCGGGCTTCGAAGAGCAAGCGAGCCGGCCTGTCCTTCGTAGCTTTAGCGTAGTAGGAAAGGCGCGGATAATAGACTGGCTTGGTGGTAAAGGGAATTAGGGATGAAGAGTGGTGGCAAAAAAGTCTTTTTAGTTGCGGTACTCGTAGCGGTTGCGGGGTTTGGCACCTATCGAATGGGCATGCAAATTTTTGGTGCTCAGCAGTTTCATTTTTCTCTCGATCCAAAATTATCTCCGGCGATGCATAAAGCTATCAAGCAAGCAGTCTATGAATCATATATTACTGCCTTGGCATCTCTTTGTGGCTTAGTGCAAGATGCATGCCCCGCCTTGGAGCAGATAAGTATCGAGCGGCGAGCGAATAATAAGCTATATATCGCCGTGACGTGTAAACAACCATATTTGTGTATTGACACTAAAGTTCTGACTACCGCCGGCACGATAGTGGATAGCGCATGTTTTACTCCTACAGCGCTCGAACCATTGCCGGTTGTTACGCAAAAAAATTTGTTTGGCAAAGCAACCATCACGGATGAGTTTAAGCAGTGGCTTTTACAGCTTGATCCATCCGTCTTTGCCTCTTACGATATTGTTTGGACTGATGATTTTTCTATTCAATTGCATGATAAGCAGAATAATCAGCAGACCATTTTGTGCAGTGTTTCTACTGCGCCCGATAAATCATTAAGAGAATTATGCCAGCGGATTATAGAAGAAAAAACTATTTGTGCGCAAGGGACGGCACGCAAATATGGGTATACCGCTGATATACGGTTTGAAAAACAAATAATTATATGCTCGCACAAAGGGGGGGCTTGTCATGGCTAAAGTTTTTGCGGATAACATTGTGGTCTCAATCGATGTGGGCACTACCAAAATTTGCGTGTTGGTTGCTCATGTTCTTGATAAAGATCATGTTGAGATTTTGGGAGTGGGCAAAGCTCCTTCGGATGGTCTTGCGCAAAGGAGTGGTGGTTGATATTCAAAAAACTATCTCATCAATTAAAGCTGCAGTTAAAGAGGCTGAATTGATGGCAGATGTTACCATTAATACCGCTGCCGTTGGTATTTCTGGCGGGCATATTCAATCAACCAATTCACATGGTATGGTTGCAATCAAGCAAGGTGAAGTAAAAGATTCTGATGTTGCCAATGTGATGAATGCGGCGCGGGCATTTGCGATTCCTGAAGGGATGCAAATTTTACATGTGATGCCCCAATTTTATGTGATTGATACTCGCGAAAAAGTTCAAAATCCGGTTGGCATGCACGGCATTCGTTTAGAAGTGCAGGCGCATGTGATTATGGGCGCTATTGCATCGGTGCAAAATTTAGTTAAATGTTGCGAAATGGCCGGCGTAAAAGTGACTGATATTATTTTAGAGCAATTAGCCTCTGCGCAAGCGGTTCTTTCTGATGATGAACGTGAAATTGGGGTTGCAATGCTTGATATTGGTGGCGGAACTTCTGATTTGGCAATCTATCAAAATGGTAATATTCGCCATACGTATGTATTGCCCGTGGCAGGAAATCATTTTACTAATGATGTTGCGGTTGGATTGCGTACCACAATCAAAGATGCTGAACGTGTTAAAAAAGAATATGGCTTGCCTGTATTGATTTACTGGAGCATGATCAGGTTATTGAAGTGCAAACGGCTCACGGTGATGAAACGCAGATTGGTGAATCATATCAGATCTGATTGCAATTATTGCAACCACGAGCGCAAGAATTATTGACTCTGGTTCATGAAGAAATCATGAAGCATAAATTGCAATCGATGATGCCTTCAGGATTAGTGTTAACCGGTGGCGGAGCATTATTGCCGGGGATGAAAGAGTTTGCGCAAGAAATTTTTGGTGTGCCGGTGCGTATTGGTATGGTCAGAATGGCGCATGATTTGCCTGAATCACTTAGAAAGCCCAATTTATGCAACCGGGTATGGGTTACTCAAGCAGGTGATAAAGCAACAAGAACAGTGCGCTCGGCACACATTGGAGGCCCTGCTTTAACACGAATATTTATGCGTATGAAATCATGGGTTATAGATTTCTTTTAATATAAAATCTAGGGAGAAGCAGATGATTGAATTTGATAGCGCAGAACTTGCCCGAGAAAATTCGGCAAAAATAAAAGTATTGGGCGTTGGCGGTGCTGGCGGCAATACCGTGAATAGTATTATTGAATCAGGATATCAAGGAATTGAATATTTAGTGGTTAATACTGATGCGCAAGCATTAGAAAATTCAAAGGCACCAACAAAAATTCGCTTAGGTGCGCGATCCGCAAAAGGGTTGGCGCCGGCGCAAATCCAGAAGCAGGCAAGCGCGCAGCTGAAGAAACATTAAATGAGATTATGGAACAGCTTGAAGATGCTGATATTGTTTTCTTAACAGCTGGATATGGGCGGTGGAACCGGATCAGGAGCACTGCCCGTCATCGCGCGTGCACTTAAAAGAGCGCGGTATTTTATCTATTGCGGTGGTTACCACGCCCTTTCAATTTTGAAGGGAAAAAACGCGCTGCAATTGCAGAAGCGGCGATTCAACAACTCAAAAAAGATGTTGATACGTTTGATTGTGATCCCAAATCAAAATCTTGCTTAATGTGGTTGATGCAAGCACTTCTATGATTGATGCATTTAATATGATCAATGCCGTGCTTGGCCAAGCAGTAAAAAGTATTTCTGATATTATCGCAAAACCGGGCCATATTAATGTTGATTTTGCTGATGTTCGGGCAATTATGAAAGATCGCGGACTTGCCATTATGGGTGCTGCGCGAGCATGCGGGGAAGATCGTGCATTAGAAGCAACATTGGCTGCAATCTCATCACCATTACTAGAAAATATGAATATCAAAGGATCCCAAAGCGTGCTTTTAAATATTACCGGCAGCAAAAATTTGAGCTTGCATGAAATTAGCCAAGCAGCTTCAATTATTTATGAACAAGCAGATGCTGATGCGCAAATTATTTTAGGCTCCGTGATTGATGAAAGCCTTGGCGATGATGTCTTGGTAACCATGATTGCAACTGGTTTTGAAGAAGCGCAACAAGCGGCGGCACAAGCAGAACAAGAAATTAAGGTAAAAGCGACGGTGCTTGATGTGGTGGAGACTATTAAAGTGCATGTTGAAGCTCCTACGCAAGAAATGGCTGAATCAATGATGGCTGCGGCGCATAATGCACATATTCCGCACAAGCAAACTATTGCGCCTGCATTATCCCACTATAAAAAACCGGCAATGCATGAACCGGCTCCGGCCCATGATTTGCTTGGCGGTGACGATGCGCTCGATGTGCCTGCATTTATGAGAAAAGAGAAATCTGAATTAGAGAATAGCTAAAAAAATACCCGCTCGAGCGCATGAAGCATTCGCGCGGGTTTATTTTTTAATCAGTTTATGCAGCTCTCAATCGTTCGCATGTTCCGCAGACGAATTGAGTTTGCGGTTGCGTGAATGATTTGGCCATGAGGCAGATATTGTTCCCTATATTTGCTTCCTGAATAAAACCAAATTTTTTATACAAATTTATTGCAGGCGTATTATGCGCTAAAACATATAATTCCAGCCCACTGGCTTTTAATTGTTGTGCCAGTTCTTGCGCCGCTGCGAGTAACTGATAACCTAATCCCATATTGCGGAATTTTGCATCGACTGCCAAAATTTCGACCATGCCATAATTGCCCGGGACAAAGCTCATCGCCCCTGCTATTTGGCCATTAACGCGAATAACTTTAACAGTTGTCTTCATTCCAGGGCGATTGCATGATTGGCAATCTAAGAATAATCGTTCAAATTCTTTTTCATTAAAAGAAGGATCAGTTGATACAACTGACCAATTATCTTTTAGTATTTGTTTAACCGCTTCATAATCACGAGCAATATCATAATCAAGTACTTTTACTTGATTAGTGTCTTGTTCAAGAGTTATGAATGGAATAGTAGAAGTCTCTGCTTTTGCAGCAAAAGAAGCAAGTAATAAAGAAGCCAATAAAAGCTTCTGAGTAATAGAATGTGCCATGATTTAACCTCCAAAGATAATCTAATGGTACATTCTTAAGAATAGGTGAAAATAGAGAAATAGCAAGATCTTGATATATAAATTGACAAATAGAAATAAAAAAACATGAGGTCTTGCCCCCCAGTTTCTCCTAGGAAGCGTTATTTTCGAAATTTCTCACTAGAAGACGAGATTCTCCACTCGAAAGATTAAAAATAGTTTCTAGATGAGAAAGATTGCCTAATAAAATTTCGCGCTTTTCATAGGTATTATTTTCTTGCAAATTTTTTATAAGATTATCGATTTTAATTTTGTTTTCTTCTGGAGTTGTTTGGGCAATGTGATATTCAAGCAATATCAAGAGACCTTTTTGAGGCATTTGCAATGTAGTTGATGAAATATCTAAAATAATAGCTGTTTGCAAGCTTGGTTCATTGATACAAAGCGCGCAAATTTTTTTAATGGTAGCTATCGCTTCTTGCTGAGAGGCGTTAAATGCTTGCGCGCTAGTATCATCCTTTGTGGATTCACATTGCTTAATAAGTGAAGAAATCAATGACTCACAGCCTTTCCATTTTTGATGAGAATATTGCTCAGAATGAGTAACATGCAAGCAAAATTTATAGTAAATCTCCGATGCCGTTTCCGGATAACATGGATTTACGAGTATAAGGCACAATAGAGCAAACTATCTAAAAGAGAGATTTTCATGAAAGATCTCCTTAATGAGATTTTATTTAGATTAAGAATCATGCTCTAATTGCGCTTTTAACATCGAAGAAATAAAACAATGTTATTATTAACCTATTTGTTTAGAAAGTAAGAAGTAAGCCGGAAACATTTTCTTGATGGAAAACCCGAGATGCTTATAAAATTGAATAGCGGGGTTATTGTTGGGGTAGACGTAGAGTTGGATATATTTGCACCCCAAACGGGAAAACCAATCTTGCACATAGGTAATCAGTTTTTTGCCGTATCCAAGACCTTTATAAGGGCTATCAATAGCGAGTAATTCCACGTGCCCAGTGATTGCATCTGCTTGATAGTAGGTAATAAAGCCGAGCAGCGTTGTATTCTCTTTGAGCGTAGTGATAAATAATCGTTTATGGTGCATGGTAATATCGCCCGGCCTCTGATCTTTAAAAATAATACTAATCAAATTTTGGTCATAGGCGGGCGTTAAAAACAATGTGTGCCATTCTTTTTTGAGTATCTGTTCTACCGCTGGCATATCAGTTTGATAATTAAAAGAAGTTATTATCGGCTGTGCGCATATGATTGCTTGAAAAAATAAGATAGAAAATGCAAAATTCTTAACCATAAAGATATCCTTTTTTGCTTTTTTCATACTATCAGCTACGCTTTCTAATGCAATCCTTAACATTTTAAATTACGAGGTTCTTATGATGGTTGCTCCACGTTTAGTAGTGTTGATGCTCTTATTTTCACATGCTGCTTTTGCAGGAAACCATTATGGTTATCCTCGCCGAAGATATGATCCTTCAGAGCATTATAAAAATGGTCCGAGTGCAGTTGAGACTGTTGCGGCCATTGGTTGTTTGGCCGCGATTGGTTATGGAATTTATAAATTTTGCGATTGGCTCTTTACTCCATCAGATGAAAAAGTATTGCAGCGCGGTATTGATGAATTGCAGTATGCCCATCTTCATTATGATGGCGCGATTGGATTCATGGAATTCCATTACTCAGCGATTCCTGATAATGTGCGGGATCAAAAAAGATTAATCCAAAGCGTTAATGAAGCTGTCCTTTATGATTATGCAATCTCTTATAAAAAAGATACCAGCATAAATGGCATTTTAACAAATATGGGCAGTGTAATTTCTTCATTGCAATCAGCGCATACTTCATTGGCTGAGCGTATCAAAAAGTTGCGCAACAATGATGGAAATCAAAGCATGATCACCAATATGCAGCAAGTTGATCAAGAGATTATTGGGCTTTTATGCAAATTAGAGTTCGTGCATGAATATTTTTCGCACCATAGAAGTTACTATCATTTGTTTGATTTAGAAGCACGATTGTTGCATGCATATGAATTCGAATTAAATGCAATTAATCAAAGCCAAATGAACCCTGTTTATGTGCGCGAGGCAGTACGAGCGAGCGTTATGCGCCAGGCTTCTGCTCGCACTGGATATGCGTATATGCATTATGTTGATCGTGCGCAAGCAGATTGCAATGCGCTCGGCGGTGCACTGGGTAGTCTTCCTTATAATTATGCAAATCGCATTGGAGCAGCCGGAGTATTATTGCATAATCTAAAAGTAATTCACACGATCGTAGTTGCTGAAGATGCCTATCATCAAGAAGTGCTGGCCTATAAAAAAGAACAATTAGAGAAAGAACGCATCAATGCTGAGCGTGCAAAGGCAGCTGCAGCGGCTGCGCAAGCGGCAGCAATGCAACATCAAGCATGGGAAATGCAAAAGCAAAATCAGTTGCATGCACAGCAAATTCGTGTTGACTCCGAACGTAACGCAATCATGGCTACTCAAACGATCGTAAATGCCTTGAACCCTCCCCAGCCCCAAGTTAATGTATATGTATGATCTATCGCGACGCAAAAATAAAAATATATTTTGGCGGAGTCCAAGACGATATCGATAAGCTTGCCGATGCGATCCCCAGAGAAGCTCCGCTTGTTGCAGATGCAAAGTTTAATCGCATAAGCGAACTTCTTGCGGCTGAGCATCTTGCTTTCTTAAATCAAACGCATAGTGATCATGGTTTAATTGTTAAAGATCGGATTCCTGCCTTTGATCATGATGGAGATTTTTTAATAGCCGCAAAAAATAAAATTGGCATCGGTATCCTGAGCGCCGATTGCTTGCCAATTGCAATGTATGATCCAAAAAATCATGTTGCGGCGATTGTGCATGCAGGTTGGAAAGGTTCACTTGCAGGAGTTGCGCAAAATGCAATGAAGGCTATGCAGCAAGAATTTGGAACTCAGGCAAATGATCTGCAAGTCTTCTTTGGGCCGAGCGCGAATGTGGAATGTTATCAAGTGAGCGCTGATTTTTCTAATAATTTAACTGGTTGCTCCTATAGCAATCAGGTCTTTAAGAAAATAGGCGATTCCCATTATTTTGATTTGCCTCTTTTTAACGCATTGCAATTGCAGATGGCAGGAGTCCCAGAAGATGCTATTTCTCGCGAATACAATTTTTGCACAATGTGCGATGATCGTTTTTTTTCGAGCAGGCGCCTCAATGGGATTCCAAGCAGGCAAGCAACTATTGTTGTTTTAGCTTAATTATTCGAATGTTTTTATGCCAATGCTCCCCATAAGATATCCTAATTGTAAATGATTAATGATTCAGCTATAAGATCCCATCAGTAAAAAAACAAGATGGTTTTTTTGCGCACGTCTTGTTGATTTTTCGCTTCTATGATAGGATAAAAACTGTTTTAAAAAGTTTTTTTGAAGAGCATAAGGAATCTTTAAAATGATAGCACGTATTTTAGCCATAATTCTGGGCACCAATAATGCGCGCCAATTGCGCAAAATTCAGCCCATTGTTGATAAGATTAATGCTCTTGAGCCAGCCATTAGCGCTTTGAGTGATGAATCACTTGCAAGCAAAACAATTGAATTTAAAGAGCAGCTTGGCCAAAGGCCAAACGCTTGATGATATTTTGCCTGAAGCATTTGCGGTTGTGCGTGAAGCATCAAAACGTAAAATTGGGCCAGCGCCATTATGATGTGCAGCTGATTGGTGGAATTGTGCTTGCATCAAGGAAAAATTTCTGAAATGAAAACCGGTGAAGGTAAAACACTCACCGCAACCTTGCCGCTCTATTTAAATGCACTTGCCGGGCAAAGGCGCTCATCTGGTAACCGTAAACGATTATTTGGCTCGCCGTGATGCTGAATGGATGGCCCCGATCTTTACTTTCCTTGGTTTAACAGTTGGTTGTTTGCAAAATCATATGCATGATCATGAGCGCAAAAAGCAATATGCATGCGATATTCTATATGCGACCAATAATGAACTTGGCTTTGATTATTTGCGCGATAATATGAAATTCCGCTTGAAGATTATGTGCAGCGCGAGCTTTACTTATGCAATTGTGGATGAAGTTGACTCGATTTTGATCGATGAAGCGCGAACACCGCTTATTATTTCCGGCTCCTCGGATGAAAGCAGTCAATTATATGTAACTGCTGATAAAGTGGTGCGCCGACTGGCAAAAAGTGAAGATTATGAAGTTGATGAAAAGCAACGCAGTGTGCAGCTGACTGAAAGCGGCAATGATAAAGTTGAAAAAGCACTTGAAGTTCCAAATCTTTATGCGGTTGAAAATCTTAATTTATTGCATCATGTTAATCAGGCATTGCGCGCGCATGCATTATTTAAGCGCGATGTTGATTATGTGGTTAAAGATGGTGAAGTGCTTATTGTTGATGAATTTACCGGCCGTATTTTGCCCGGCCGCCGTTATAGCGATGGATTGCACCAAGCACTAGAAGCAAAAGAAGGCGTTGAGATTGAACAAGAAACGCCAAACACTTGCTTCCATCACCTTGCAAAATTATTTTAGACTATATAAAAAACTTGCTGGTATGACCGGTACGGCAGCAACTGAAGCGGAAGAATTTTATAAAATTTATAAACTTGATGTTGTTTCTATTCCAACCAATAAGACAGATGATTCGTGATGATAAAGCCGGATCTTATTTTCCTAACTAAAAATGCAAAATATAAAGCGATTGTTGAAGATGTTAAAGAGCGCCATGAAAAAGGGCCAGCCGGTACTTATTGGTACCATTGCGATTGAAACATCAGAATTATTAAGCGATGTTTTAACTGCAAATGGTATTCCGCATGATGTGCTTAATGCAAAACATCATCAGCGCGAAGCAGAAATTGTGGAGCATGCGGGTGAACCGGGCAGAGTTACCATTGCAACCAATATGGCCGGCCGTGGTACTGATATTAAATTAACTCCTGAATCAGTCAAAGCGGGTGGTTTATATATTTTGGGCACTGAGCGCCATGAAAGCCGACGTATTGATAATCAGTTGCGTGGACGTTCAGGCCGTCAAGGCGATCCGGGCGAATCTCGTTTTTATATTTCACTTGAAGATGATCTTATTCGTATTTTTGCGGGCGAAAATCTCAAGAAAAATATGGAACGTTTTGGCATGAAAGAAGATGAGATTATTGAATCTCCTTTTATTTCAAAAACTATTGAACGCGCGCAAGAACAGGTTGAAAAACAAAACTTTGAAATTCGTAAACATCTTGCTTGAATATGATGATGTTTTAAATCAGCAACGTATTGTGGTTTATCGTATTCGCCGCGATGTTCTTGAAGGCGAGCGAGCATATTTTTGAACTGGTGCGTGATATGATTCTCAAGACTGATTGAAGATGTGGTTGCGCGCCATTGCCCGAGCCGTTCAATTAATGCTGAACAAATTCAAGCAATTATTAATGAAGTTGCAGCAACTGACGCGGTTCAAAGCCAGCTGATTTTGAAGCTGCAAACTTTAAGCACAAGCAATCGCGATGATTTTGAAACTGATTTAAGCAAATTTGTGCTTGAGAGATATGAACATATATCGTCAGCGCCAAAATCAAGAAATTATTCAAAATGCAGAAAAATGGCTCATGCTTGAAACAATTGATCAGGCATGGAAGCAGCATATGCTTAATCTTGATCATTTAAAAGAAGGCATCAGTTTGCGTCAGCTATGGCCAAAAGAATCCGCTCATTGAATATAAGCGTGAAGCATTTGCGATGTTCCAAGAAATGATGCAAGATATCCAGCGCATGACGGTGCATCATATTTTCCATCTGAATACTGAGCGCTTTGATCAGCATGAACTTGAGAAGAAGCGTGAACGTGAACTTGATCAAATTAATTTGCTTTCCGGCCATGGAAGTGCCGAAGGCGATGGCAGTTCAGCTCCTCGCGAGCAGGCTCGCGCTGAAAATACTACCGGGCGTAATGAGCTTTGCCCATGCGGTTCCGGCAAGAAATTCAAAAAATGCCATGGTGCTGGAAAATAATTTTCGATTAAATATAAAATATAAACATCAAAGGACAATTCATGCAAAAACAATTATGGCTCTCATTACTTATTGTTGCTAATAGCTTTTCAATGGAAGATCCTAATAGAATTTATTTTGTGTATCCAGCGCTTGACGCAGCTTCTAAAAATCCAGAACAATTGCGCACAATGATTGAACAAGGGTGCCCATTTATATTTCCAAATGAAGTTATCAGTGCCCAACCAATCTATGCAGCTTTTCATTCCTTAAATAGCGAATCTGTAGAAATTCTGCTGGAATCAGGTGTTAAGCTCGATCAAAGGTATAAAGGAATTCTTGATCATTGTAATGAATTTATTACCTTAGAGGATGCCTTTAAAAAAAATTTCTTAACGAACAATCTTGATTTATCGAAGTCTCGCGAACTTTTAAAAAAATATCTGGATCAACATAAAAATAAATCTGATTCCGCAAAGACAAATTCGTAGGAAAACGCATGCAAAAACAGTTATTAATTCTGATTTTATTTTTTGCTAATGCTTATTCAATGCAAGATGGTATTCAAGATTTATCTGATCAGGAAAAGCAAGATCTTGTGCATCTAGTATCTTATGCCCTCCCATCGCTATTACCTGAAATCCAAAATTCTATTCAAGTATTATCTGTTGAAGACAAGAAAAATCTTATGCTTTTAACAGCACTGGAATCACCTGAGTTGTTGCAGGCATTAATCAAGAAAGCAAAATTCCCGTTCATCTTTCCAAATGATGGTATAGGAAGTCAACCAATTTGTAATGCGTTTATATCTTGCAACCGTGCATCGATAGAAGTTCTTCTTGAAGCAGGTGTTTCATTGGATCAAAAATATAAAAGTAATCGAAGTGGTCAACTAGTTACACTAGAAGAAGGGCTCAGTGAAGATGGAAATATATTTTCAGCTTCTATTGCCCTTTTAAGAGAATATATTAATTAAGAAGAAGAAGGGCAATGCATAAGCATAAAAGCTATTGCTGCTTCAGAATCTTTTTTGCTACTTTTTCTCAGCCAATTTTTTTTTGAGTTCTGCTATTTCTTTTTCATATTTTTGTTGGATTTCTCTCATTGCTCTTTTTTGTTCCATTTCGGTCTGATGCATTTGGAGAATTTCTTTTTCATCTAATTCTTTCTGCTTTTTAAGATGTTCAAATTCTTTATCATTGCGATGTTTATAAAATTCTTCCATTTGTCCCAGCTGAAATTGTTCAAGTTTTCGTAATCGCATTACGTCTTCTGCTTTTTCTTTGTGCTCTTTATGTAATCCTGCAAGCTTTTTAGCTTCAGCATCTTTTTGCTGCGCCTTGGCCAATTCTGCAGAGAGTTCTTGCGCATAAGAGCGGCGGCCACCTTGTTCAATCTGTTTTAAATAGGTTTGCGCATCATCAAATTTTTTTGCGTTGAGTGCTTGATCAAATTGAGTTTTTACTTTTTGAAGTTGTACTGGTGAAAGTTGCTGGGCATGAATGGTTTGCATGATGCATATAAGTGCGATCAGTGTTATTTTTTTCATAATGACTCCTATATTTTTGTGTGGTTCGATACAATTGCTTCGCAATTACTCATCACCATTTCTCGACTCGCATATTGCTCGCGCGAAACGAACGGTTTTCTAAATTCATTTTTCATTTGCATCCTGAAGAGAGCCAAAGGCGCATCACGAAGGGTTAAAAAGCAATTCCAAATTTGCCCCAGGCCATCCAGCGATTTAAGCCAACATTATCGGGTGGAAATTCATATGATCCGCCAATTGCGATGAACATTGGATAATTGCAACTGCTATTCCACTGGTATGCCAGTGATCCATAAACTGTGTGCGTAAGAGTTGCTGGATGTGACGCTGATTCAAGATCGAGATCAGCCTCGGTGATAATATTATCAGCATAATCAGCGATTGGAGAACCAGTGCAATTATTCCCGAAATCATTGTTTATTAGTTGGAATGGAGCCGTTGCTCCACCGCCAACTGCAATTGCCTTCAGCGCTGCTCCCGTTGGGAATGGGCAGGCAAGTCTTAAGCATTCCGCTTGACGTGCAAAGAAATTATAGCCAACTTCAAGCTCGTAGCAGGTGGTATCCAGTATAAATGCAGCATTAAAAGTGCGATAGTAGCCCGGCTTTACTTTAAGATCTTGCGTAAGTATATCAATGCCGGGAGTATGCAAAATAAGTGCATATTGCGGATCACTGATTATTGTATCGGCAGCAAATTGCGCTTGTGCTTGGCTCACATAAAATTGCATATAACGGCTCCAGGGCTTATATTTTAAATCAAATGAGCGCCGTTCTTTGCGTTCAAAGAAATCGCTGATGCTAAAATCAAATTCTCCCGATACTATTATATCTCCACAATCGTTATGCCAAATTTCGAGTCCAAATGTGCTGCCTAAAACAAATCCCCAGTGATGGTTGTGGCCAACTATCGGTTCAAAAACATTTACTCCTTTGGGAGTATTGCCCCCGGGAATTATAACTCCGAAAAATGAATCGAGATGCACATCATCACGGTTGACCGTTTCATAGCCAAGGCGTATGGTTACATCCCCAACCCTAGTTATCTTTTGGCAATTTTTCTGACATGTATTACCAATCCCGCCATTATCAATTCTGCCAAAACACCATCCGGGTTGGCTAAATGCTGCAACAACAGATCCGACCGGCTGTAATGCTTGCCCCGGATCGAGTGTGCAATCAGTATCATTGCATGGATTGGGGCAGGTGGCAGGGCATGAAGGAACTACCGGCGTTACTGCAGGGCTATTGAGCGGCCCTCCGCCATCATTCTGTATTGTTTCTACAAGTTTAATATGATTGTGCACTCGTAATATGGGGCCTGAGATGCTGATCCATACTCCATGGCCATTACAACGCTCATAGATGCGCTGCTGATAATTAATCCCAACACCGATATAACTATGCATCGGTTTAAATTCTACAGTACTTTCAAATGTGCCGTTCTTGGTATAAATATTTAGATAATTAGCAAGGACCTCGGTTCCGGGTAACCCTTGTTCGCTTACCATTATTGTATTACCGCAGAAAGGCAAGAAGAAGCGGGCGATGGCATCATCATGAGTTGATTTGCCGCCCAGAACTGTTGCTTGAATAGTTGACCCCCAACCATTTGCAACCGATTTATAAAAATCACGATTATGGGCTAAATATTCCGGTGAATTGATCGTAAATACTGGGCGAATTGAAAAAAACGTTTGGCTGGTAGCCCGGCAGTTGCAGGTAGATTGCTCGCAGCTGGTTTGCGGGCAGTTTATACATTCACCTAGAAGCGATGAGCCTGAGCCGCTGATGAGCATGCCTATGAGTAATAATTTTTTCATGGGGATTCCCCTTTCAATGGATAAGAAGTCTATTTAGGTTCCTATCAGGTATTGGGTTAAGGTGTCAATGGATTGCTCCATTCATAGTAGGTAGGAAAAAAATTAAATTTGTGCAATATTTGTATATTGTATAAAACTGCATAAATTATATGTGCTCGCACCCTTCGACAAGCTCAGGGCGAGCGGGTAGTCTCACATGGCGAGTGTTCTTAGATAAACCCATGATGATTTATATTCATGATGCGCCTGTCGAAGTACAAACCAATGGGCTGATCTTTCGAGCCTACTTCGCCGAAGTATGCAGCGAAGATCATTGAGTTGGCCGAAGATGCTACGGAGGCTGGATATGCTTAAGGCTACCTAGATGTAAAATTAGCCGCGCGTGGTGAGCTTGTCGAACCATTCGGGCGGCATTCGTAAATACCTTAAAGGTTTTTCATGTTGCGCGTAAAAGGCACTAATGATTTTCTAGATCTCACACTTTACAATTTTGTAATCGAGCAGATTCGCAAACATCTGGGAATCTATTGTTTTAATCAAATAGAAACTCCAATTTTGGAACACACGGAACTTTTCAAGCGCACTCTCGGGCTGCATACGGATGTGGTGAATAAAGAGATGTTTTTGATTAAGCCGCATGCGCGAACTCATCATGAGGCTTTCGAAGGAGAAGAAAGCGAAGGAGAGCAATTATGCCTGCGTCCGGAAATTACCGCGTCAATGGTACGCGCATTTGTGGATAATGGTATTCAGATAACCCCATGGAAAGTTTTTACCATCGGCCCGTGTTTCCGCTATGAGCGTCCGCAGAAAGGCCGATTCCGAGAGTTCCATCAAGTAAGCATGGAAGTGATTGGATCAGCGCCCGTTGCGCAAGATGTTCAAATGATTAAAATGCTCGATCGATTGTTCCATGAAACCTTGAAATTTAATAATTATGCATTGCTCATAAATTATTTAGGATGTCCAGCCGATCGAGCAGTATATAAAGAAAAATTAAAAAAATTTCTCGATGCGCAAACCGGTCTTTGCTCCGATTGCATGGTGCGCAAAGAAAAAAATATAATGCGGGTTTTTGATTGTAAGGTTGAAGCAGATCAAAAGATCTATCAAAATGCGCCCCATATTATTGATTACCTGTGTAAAACATGCCAGGAAGAGTGGCAAACATTGCAGCATGATCTTGAATTGCTTTCCGTAACGTTTGTAGTACAGCCTAAGCTGGTACGCGGATTGGATTATTATAATAAGACCGTATTTGAATTTGTGAGCGGCGCTCTTGGAGCACAGAATACTTTTTGTGGGGGCGGCCGCTATGATCAATTAGTAACCCAAATTGGTGGCAAAACGGATCAGCAATCGATAGGTGCTGCCATTGGTATTGAACGGTTGCTTTTACTTCTTGAGCCATTCAAGGATTCATTGGCGTTGCCGCATCCACCCAAATTACATGCAATCTTGCCCTTGGCCCTCGAGCAACAAATGCTTGCACTTTTGCTCGCAGATGAATTGCAAGCGGTCGGATTATGCGCTGAGGTTTTGCTCGAAGGCGCATCCATTAAAAGTATGATGAATCGTGCTAATAAGCTTGGAGCTGCATATGCGCTCATTCTCGGCGCTGATGAGCAGCAAAAAAATCAGGTGACAGTAAAAAATATGATTACGGGAGCCCAAGAAACTATCCCCCAGTAATGTTGCTATTTACAGCTCAAATGGTCGCTTATTTACAAAAATAGTTCTGAAATTATAAAATTGCGCAACGCAAACAAATTTGTTTTGCTTTTTGTTTTCTGCGCTCTCGATCGAGTATCAGGATATTTGCCGCTTTGTCAGAAGAGTTATTGAGTGCGACCGTTAAGGCTATTTTGTCTTCACGGTTAACTCTTTGCGGATCGATAAATGGATGCTTTAATAAACGTTTAACGAGTGCATCATGATTTTTTTTGGCAGCGATTATAAGGGGAGTTTCCCCGTTTTGACCCGCAACATTCGGGTCAGTCAGCGCATGTTTAAGCAAAACTTCAGCCATTTTTAAATCGTTTTTTTCTGCAGCACGGCATAATGCAGTAGTTTGAAAATTTAATCCGATTTCTGGATACTCATCTCCATATATTGTATTAGGATCTGCGCCCCAATCGATCGCTTTTTGAATAATAGGTAGTATGCGATACCGCACTGCAGCTTGAAAGATCGGCAATAAGTTATTTTCATCGTAAAAATAATTATCAAATTCTTTACATTTATTTTTGGTATTAAGAATTAGAGCACTTTTTATCAAATCTGGTGAGATGCATTTGTGTATGAGATCAGAGTCGCAGATACAATAAAAATATTTTGAGACCCCTTTCATTTTTTTAATCTCATCATAATTTTTTATTCCTGATTTTTCTGTAATAATTAAATCAGGAATAATTTGCATCCAGAGCTCGATGGGCAATTGGGTATAATCAGGGATACCTGTATTCTCCATAGCATAAAGAATCTGAGATACAAAGATGAGTATATATATTATTTTTTTCATACTATGCCTGTAATTTATAAAAATTTTTAGCTCATTTTCTTTCTTTTCTTGTTTCGATTATTAATCGTTTGGACGTATGTGAGTAGCTTGCTGCTTATAAGTTTAATTGGTGTATGTGTGTCTATTGTATTATTAACAGAATCAATAACGTAAAGCATAACTTCCTTATTTTCATTGCTGATCATTGACGCTAAAAAAAAATGGCTTGGATAGTGGCAAGCAAAGTGGACCACTGCAAATGGTTCATTCAATTTTTCAAGTTGATAGATAAGTTCAGGGGAATTATCTATCTGCTTGCTACACGCTTCAATAGGCAGCTTTCTAGCCCCGCAATCTTTTATGAAATCTGATGAATAGACCAAGGGATTATCAGGGTGAGCTGCTTGATCATATAATACGGTTATTGTTTTATCTTGCTCAAGCATGATTGGTAAAATATTGCCCGCTAATTGGGGTAATTTAACAGCGCAGATTCCTGGGATATGAGATACGTCTATTCCATGCGTTTGATCAAAGGTTGTATCATGAGAGTCTATATAACTTTTAATTTTCGCGTGTATTTGATTAAGCATTCCTACATTGTTGAGTATCTCATGCAAACTCTCATGGAGGAAAGCTCCGTTTTTTTTGACTCTTTTTAGTGCTATATCTATGCATCGTGCATGAAAAAACATCCTATGTCCGCAACTAAACTCATCAACTTGCTCTGTAAGTGCAATTAATTGTTTAATCGGTTTATCTTCATATGAGCGATGTAATTGTTCAACGGGCGAATCACGCCTGATTTTTTTGTGCGCGAGCATTAAAGGGGGACGTGATTGCATCCCCATTATTTTTAAACTACTCAGAACAGTAAGAATACAGATTTTTTTAATCGAAAATAAATTTTGCATTGTTTTATGGTAAATCATGGTTTATGTAAGCTTTTTGGGATGTTCCGAACATACTGTAATATGAATTTCTATCTGTTTGCAAAGAAACATTGCTTATTTGTCGCAAAGATCTTTTAGATATTGAATAATGTTATGAGATAATCCTTAAAAAGATAGAAAAAAAATACGGTAAAAAGAATACCGTCAAAACGATCTAAAAATCCACCATGGCCAGGAAGCAAGGTGCCAGAATCTTTAATGCCAGCTCTTCGTTTGAGCCAAGATTCAAAAAGATCCCCACTGAGAGAAAGTGTGCAAACAAATAATGAGAATAGGGCAATAAACCACCATGAAACTGTTTTGCCGAGCTCCCAGAGAACTAAATAAAGCCCAACCATTGCAAAGATCCACCCGCCCGCAACTCCTTCCCATGTTTTGCCCGGACTTATGCAGGGCGCTAATTTATGAAATCCCATAGCATTGCCAATAAAATAAGATCCGGTGTCAAAGCTAAAAACAATAATAAATAAAACAAAAAGAAGCGCATGATACTGCGGGTTTTGGTTCATCAGAATTAACAATGCAAAAGGCAGAATCGGATAAAATGGCATGATGAGCCAATAAGAAATTTTGTTGATATTAAAGAAGTTTTTCCATTCAAAAAGAATAATCAAAAGGAGAATGAGGCCGAGTACAAAAGAAAAATAGATGGGGGGAAGGTATGCAAAGAGGGTCCAAAATATGATGCCTAATACCAGGCCGGTGATTAAACGTTTAGCGAATTTTGTAAGGCCTTCTTTGGTAAAAAGCGTTACCATGTGCAATCACCTTCATTAAAGGCGTTTTGAATATAGGTTAGTTCTAAATTATTTTCTGTCCCATGCATGAGCGCAACATCAAAACGATATGAGCGTTCTTGCCAACCATTTCTGCCGATATATTCTTTTGCGACGGCGATTATTTTGCGTTGTTTGCCGGGGGTAATAACATCAGAGAGATCAAAATAATTGTTTTGCCGCATCTTTACTTCTACAAATACTAATAAATCATGCGTGCTTGCAATAATATCTATCTCTCCACGCTTTTTGCGGTAATTAAGCTCAATAATTGAAAATCCATTTTGCAATAAATAATGAGCGGTTTTCTGTTCAGCTTCTCTACCAAGATGCGAGCGAAAATGCATGTGCTGTCTTTCTAAAAATTATGCTAATTTTGAGGATTTTGTTGAAGATGCTGCTTCTTTGGCAATCATAGTTTGCTCGAGATTCGCGCGTAGTTGCTCGGGTGAAAGAGCAAGCCGTTTGGTGATATCATTATCAGGGAACTTGTTAATTAATTGCAGTTGCGTTTCCCAAACTTTAACCTGATCATTTTGCGCTTGAGCAAGTTGAATAGTCATTTCAAGCACTTTTGGTTGGGCATCAGAAAGTTTAGGCGCATGTTCTTTACTAATAAGATCAAGCCGTTTTTGAGCAGCTTTAAAGTTATTCCGGTTGAGATAGAAGTTGAAAATATTCGTATCACTGGCCAATAGTTTTTCATGGCATTCAGTTGCAAGCTTGGTAACCGCCGGCAAGAATTCTGATTTACCATGATCGGTTATAAATTGATTAGCAAGGCTAAGCACTTCTTGTGTTTTACTTTGATCCCGATCCGGCTCGGAAGTTAGTTTAAAACCGCATTCAACCGCTTTATAATGAGCGTAATCGCATCGTGCGGCTCCCGGATAAAGGAGAATAAATTCATTATAGGCGCGTTCCGCCTTTGTCCATTCTTCTTGTTGATAATAAAGATCGGCCATTTGCAGCAAAATTTCTCTTATTTGTTCATGATCAGTGCAAACCATGCGCATGGCATCCAAATATTTGAGTGCCGTTGCAAAATCCTTAGAATTTAATGCTTGTTCAAGTCCTTTTTTGAGTTCCGGTAAAGATTTTTCTACCAAGGGGTTTTTGCGTGGCTTTTTTTTGTTTTCTTTTTCCTCAGGTTTTGGTTTTTGGCCAAAGCCCATCGGGCCCATAGCAGCCAAAGGGGCGCCCAGGGAAAGGAAAATCCCGCAAAATAATAAGCGCATACAAAGGGTCATAAAGTTTCCTTGGAAAGATTGCAATAAAAACGTAGTATACTAAATACTATACTAGAAATATGATAAAAGAGAATTCCCTCATGATCGGGTTTTTAAGCCCGTTCGTCTCGAGCGAGCATTCTTGACCGCCATAGCCTTTAGGCGACGGCGGTTATGCGAGTCGAGAGATGGAAAGACTTCTAGAGCCTACTCCGCCGTAGTAGAATATCGAAGTCAATGAGTTAAACGAAGAAAGCTACGAAGGCCGGGTTCGGCCTATAGGCCTCACTCGAAGCAAACGGGGTGGGTGATGCCAAGTGCTATATCGATATAAAGATAGGTGACTTAATGATCACAAAAAGTATTGTTGATATTCTCCTTGAAAAAAAGATTATCACGAGTGCCCAGGCTCTCGAATGCCAAGCCTTGGCTGAAGAGAGCGGCAAGAGCGTAGAGCAGTGCCTTTTGGAAAAGAATTATATAACATCGGAAAATCTTGCCAAAGCAACTGCAGAAAGGGCCGGTCTTCCTTCGGTTGAAAAGGTGACTGATGCCATGGCCGATTTGGCTGTTTTGGCTAAAATCCCGCTCAAATTTCTCAGAGATAATACCGTGATTCCGGTAATGGTAGATAATCAGCTTACCATTCTGACTGCAAACCCTAGCAACTTCCAGCCATTGGATGATATTAATATGCTTTTGGGCGGAAATGCGCGCTATGCGGTTGCCACTGAAAAAGTGATCAATGATGCCATTAATCGTTATTATCCGCTTGAGGGTAGCAAGCAGATGATCGAGGCATTTGAAAAAGAAGAAGAGCTTGGCCCTGAAGAGGTTGATTTTGGGGCCATTGAAGAAAAAGATATTATGGCCATGGCATCTGAGGCGCCGATTATTAAACTGGTTAATAACATATTATTCCAGGCTGCAAAGCGAGGCGCTTCTGATATTCATATTGAGCCTTTTGAAAAAGAATTAGAGGTCCGTTATCGTATTGACGGAGTACTGTATCCGGTAATGACTCCTCCAAAGCGAATTCAAGGGGCTTTGATTTCTCGTATTAAAATTATGGCAAATCTTAATATTGCAGAAAAGCGGATGCCGCAAGATGGAAGAATTGATATTAAAGTTGCCGGTCGCCCCATTGATATTCGTGTTTCTGTATTACCGGTAGTTTTTGGTGAGCGGGTAGTGATGCGTTTATTAGATAAGATCCGCAGCTTTGGAAAACTTCAAGATCTTGGATTTAGCGAGCGCGATTATAAGCTCATTGAAACAAATATTGAAAAGCCGAATGGCATTATTTATGTAACAGGTCCAACCGGTTCGGGTAAAACCAGTACTCTCTATTGCATTCTGGGCGAATTGAATACTCCAGAAGTAAATATTATCACGGTAGAAGATCCGGTTGAATATCAAATGGCAGGAATTGGGCAAGTTGCGGTTAAGGAAAAAATTGGGCTCACCTTTGCTGCTGCATTGCGTTCAATTTTGCGTCAGGATCCTGATATTATCATGATCGGTGAAACGCGGGATTTTGAAACTGCTCAAATTGCCGTGCAAGCAGCGCTTACCGGCCACTTAGTCTTTAGTACGTTGCATACCAATAATGCTCCAGCAAGTATTACTCGTTTACTTGATATGGGCGTTGAGCCATTCTTAATTGCATCTTCAGTAATTCTTATTATGGCCCAGCGTTTGGTGCGCCGTTTGTGCCCGAACTGCAAAAAGAAATATGCGCCACCGCTTGATCTGCTTGAAAGTATTGGCCTTACTCAAAAAACTGCGCAAGGAATTACTTTTTATCAAGCAGTTGGCTGTGAAGAATGTAATCAAACAGGATATAAAGGGCGCTTGCGTTATTTGAATTAATGGCGATGAGCCCAGAAATTGCAAAGCTTACTATGGAACGCGCTGATACTTCTTTCTTGCGCAAGCAAGCGATTGCCGATGGCATGACGCTTTTGATTGATGATGGTATTCGCAAAATTAAGGAAGGGCTCACCACGATCGATGAAGTGCTTTCAGTTGCGACTATTGAGCAAGAGGTTGTTGAATAACTAATCTATTTTTCTAGCAATTAAACAGCGCCATTTGCTTTTAATAATTTAATTATCGCTTCTTTATTTGGACTTGTAGATTGTTGTGCACGTGATAATGCTGTTTTGCCCGTAGTATCTTTCATATTTATTGATGCGCCAGCTTTAATTAATCTCTCAACAATTGCGGCATTGTCTTTAGTTACTGCTGTCATTAAAGGGGTTGTATTACCTTGCGCTTGCGGATTAACATTGATCCCCGGAGCTGCTAATAATTTTTCAACAATTGCAGTATGACCATTCCAGACAGCAGCCAGTAAAGGGGTTACGCCAGCTTGTGCTTGAAGATTAACATTAATGCCGGGTGCGGCTAACAATTTCTCAACGATTGCAGTGTGACCCATTTGTGCCGCAACATATAAAGCAGTTGCGCCCATTAAAGTTTGAAGATTAACATTAACTCCAGGAGCTGCCAATAATTTTTCAACAATTGCAGTAAGGCCATTTTGTGCCGCAATATATAAAGCAGTCGCGCCGCCGTTTCTGCTTTTAATATTAACATTCACTCCAGGAGCTGCTAATAATTTTTCAACGACCGCAGTATGGCCCTTTTCCGCTGCTTTCAATAGGGCGCTAGCGTCCCCATATATTATATTGGCCGTAGAAGGGGCATATTTGAGTATAAAATTTACTATACCGATGTCCCCATTTCCTGCTGCATCTTTTAAAACTTTACCAGCTTCTGCCAATCCATTTTGTTGCGCAATATAACTGGTAAGCCAGGCTCCGGCTCCAGAGGTTGCCAAAGCAACTGCCGCTAACGCTTTATTGCCACCTGCATAACGCCGAGCGAGTTCATCAATAAAATAGGCTGTCATTTTTTGATCATTTAAAAGCGCTGCGAATAGATTATTGCTAACCAATAAATTATGAATATTTTGACCTGCAGCAAACAATCGAGCGGTTTGGGTTGCCCCCGGAGCGGTTATTAAATATTCTGCAATTTGAGTTCTAATTTCAGCAGGCAAAAGCTCGAATATATTTTTATATTGCTTTTTGGATTTTTGGAGATTTCTTGTTTTTCTTCTTGTTGTATTCTGTAATTTCTTCTGGCTTTTCTGTCTCCTTTCTTTTGGTGCCTTTAGATTCCTCGGGCAATTCCATGGGATACAAATAAAAGCTAATACATACTAATAAAAATCCAAATTTTATAGATTCATAGGAATATATATACTCCTAATCAAAAATGTATTTTTAATAAATCGTATTCATTGCATCATAATAAATTTCAGATAGAAAAATCAATATTAATTTATAAGATGTAGAAAATGTGATAAAAGAAGGGAAAGAATGATTAGAAAAAGAAAGAATGGCATTTTTGCATCATGATAGAGTATTGATTAGGTATATTCTATATGATGGGTGAGTATGAAGAAATTAGTGATGCTGGGAGCTTTGACGATGAACATGCAGTCAGCCGAATTTAAACTCTTTTCTCTTGATTTTGAAAATGGCAAAAAAATTCCCAAGGAGTTCACCTGTGATGGGATGAATAAAATTCCCAAACTTGCATGGGAGCATGTGCCTGACAACACAAAATCTTTTGCATTAATTTGCGATGATCCGGATGCGCCGGCCGGCACCTGGGTGCATTGGGTTATCTATAATATTCCTGCAGATAAAAGAAGTTTAGATCATGTTAAAGATCGTTCTGAAAAATTAGCAGATGGGACTCTGCAAGGAACCAATTCATGGCCAAAGATTGGCTATGATGGGCCTTGTCCGCCCAAGGGCCATGGCATTCACCATTACCATTTTAAATTATATGCGCTCGATAGCATGCTTAATCTCAAGCCAAAAGCGACCAAAGAAGAACTTCTTAAAGCAATGAATGGGCATAAGCTTTCTGAAGCTGAAATTATTGGATTGTATGAACGCTCGTAAGGGCTTTTCATTACTAGAACTGATGATTGTTGTTGCGATCGCAATGATATTAGTAAGTTTAACAACCATCAATGCTCGATTTTTTAATAGAACAATACTGCTATCAGAGCTCAATCTTTTGCATGCAACCTGCTATTATCTGCAGCAAACAGCGATGGCAAGCAATCAACCGCAAGAATTAGTTTTTGACAGTGTTACTAATAGTTATTCTTCTAACGGCCAAACCCATACACTGCCCCCTTCGCTCAAATTTGGTATTATTCCAGAAGCAAAAGGGCCGCCATCATCGCCGCAAAATAGTTTGCATGAGCCCATAACATTTGCAAATAATACTATTACTTTTTCAAACGATGGCATTATAAGTTCCGGCACTGTATATCTGACCGATTCTAATGCGCTCTATGCAATCTCATGTTCAGTTGCGCACGTTTCATTTTTACGCAAATATCGGTATGACGGCAAATGGTATCTTATTTTATAGCATATCGCGCGGCGATTAATTCTTTAATCTTTGGAAAACGGTTCTGCAGCAAGTAATTAAGAACGTTTTCTGGTGGCTGCTGCTGAGTTTTTTGTTGTTGCTCAAGAATTAGAAGCCCAAGCAGCTCTTTGCAGTTCAAATGAGAAGCCAAGCCTTTGGGCTGCATGAGTAAGTGGCCCGATGGCAAAAGCAAATATTGGTTATCATTGCTCCAAGTAAATGGATAATCTAGATCTTCAAACGGTCCTTCAAAAGTAGATTCATCTACGCAGGAATTTTTTTCAAAATCATAGGTTTTAAGATTCATCGGCATTTTTGACTGCAAATGATAGTGATCTAGAACTAATAATTGCTTGCCATCGGGAGTAAATAAAGTTCGGATATAGCATTTGATTGTGATTACAGAGGGAAGTTTTCTTAACCGCTATTCTCAATACATTAAGAACAGTAATATAGTTTTCTTTAACTTGTGCTAAGTGTTGCCCATCGGGGCTGAGCTGAGTATCCATCAAATCGGTCAGTCGAAGCTTGTTATGCTTTTGAGTTTTAAGATCGAAAGATTCGATATGCGTCTCAAGATGCATTAACACATAGTTACTTAACGGGCTTATAGCTTCGGCATTTGCATTCTTAATCAAATTCGGTTCATCCAATGTATTAGAGGAGGCAACAATTGTACAATTTGGTTTATTTTTTGTCGGTATAATGCCGATTGGGTAGCAGATACAACAACTTTTAAATCTGGCGCTTTATAATATTGATTAATAATCACCTGGTGCCATCAAGACTTACTTCTGCAATTGAGTTCCTAAATTGAAGATCAAGAATCTCATTGGTTGCAATATTGAAAGCACAGGTGCCTGTTTTCGTAACGATTGAATTGCGCATAAAAAATTGGGCAAAGGCGATTTGATTATCGTGAGAAATTCCATTGACCCATAAGGCAAGATTCTTGAGCGTAGGGAAATACTTTGTAATTTTTTGGCTGCTGCAGTGCAATCATCAAATATTGGCCAGATTGCAAGTCCCAAATTTTGCTGCCATCTTCAAAATCTTGAAAAATAAGCTTCCTATCTGGACTGGGATGAAATTTATAATATGCACGCGGGGCATTTGGCAATAATGGATCGGGAATAAATTGAACGGGCCCAAATATAAATGGTTAGACATATCATCTTCAGGATCTTTGCGTCTTAAATAGATTCCATTATTTTCATTATAAAATGCATTAAGGTTGGTAGTGTTTTCTTCAGGCATTAAGAATTCAACAGGCAACAGTTTTTGAGATTTAAGATTGCGGTTAGTCGATCATGTGCTCGCATTGCCAATGCTGTATGAAACTCTTTTTCCAGGGGATCATTCATAGGAAAATCATTAAAAAGTTGCTGAGCCAATGAGCAATTAGTTTGCGGATCATATTCTTGAACAATTTTAGTTAAATCAATTTGCGTGGAAGGTTTTTCCATACTAATGAGCTGAACAGAAAAAAAGACGGTACAATTCAGGATAATAAAAGTTTTATACATACTATTCATCTCACGCTTATTTAAGGTAATGAAAATAATAATGGGCTTTTAGTATGCATTAATTATGTATTTTGTTCCTTATTTAAGTAAATAGCATTATAAAAAAGGTGCTTATGAAGTATATCGTATCTCTTTTACTTGCATGCGCAGTAAATCAGCTCATCTCAAATCCATCTACAATCCCATTTAATGCCCCGGATCTTGGAAAAACTCATTTTATTCTTGGTATGCGGGTTGGCGAAGAAAAAAAGAACAAGAGGTTACTGTTTGCCAAGCGGATGATTTGACCAATGCTTTATTGCGTTGCGTGGATGGCAGTTTTAAGCAAGCATTTTTTTCTCCTGATGATGATTTGGAAAAACTCTTAATTAAACTGATTGAAGTCGAGCAGCAATCAATTAAAGCTGGCGATATTTTCATTCACTAATGGTGAGATTGCGCAAGCACTCATTGCGCGCGCATCAGCGGGGATTGAGATAGAGATTGTTACTGATATTTCTTGCCTGAAAGATAAATTTAATAAAATAGAGTTGCTCAAAAAAGCAGGGATTAAAATATTTGTTTATAATCCACGAAATACTACGATTCTTAATAATATTATGCATAATAAATTTGTGTTATTTGGCAAGAATGTGGGCGGGAAATCATTGCTTTGGACCGGTTCATTTAATTTTACTAAATCGGCAACGATTGAATAATCAAGAAAATATTATCATAGTTGATGAAATGCATTTGATTGAGCGGTATCGAAAACAATTTGAAGTGCTCAAACAACGGCTTAAAGGTAAAGAACCGATTGAATTAGCACACAAGGGCAAACGTATTCTTGCGCGAAACACTAAATGTAAAACATCTGCGATATTTGCATAGATAAAAACTTACTTGTGCTGAGTAAAGAACGATGAGATGGGTAATGAGCGCAAAGAACATATTGAAGAACGCTTCATTACTACAATTCCTTCCTAGCTCGAGCAACAGGCTATTCGTCTTTTAGTAAAAAAGCAAGAAATTTTTGATCAGAATTTTCAAGAAATGAGATAAGCCTTTTAAAATCATCAGGAATTTCTTTTTCAAAATGAAAAGGCGTTTCTTGAAAGGTAAATGAGAGAGAAGTGAGCATGCAAAGCATGTCCGTCAATGAGTTTTGATGGGGTGCCATACAGATAATCTCCCACTAATGGATGGCCAATTGCTGCAAAATGTACGCGAATTTGATGAGTGCGGCCGGTGACCGGGTGCACTTCAACCAAACTGTAATCAGCAAAATATTGTTTTACCGTATAATGAGTGATTGCATTGCGAATGCTTGTTTGATTGCGCATGTTGGCTGTTTTGGTGGTAGAAAGTGCGCTATTATCCGGAATAAAAGTAGTCATTTTTTTGCGTATGGGTTGGATGTCTGCCAATAGAAAGATCGATCGATCCGGATGCAGGCGGATGGCCATCCACAAGGGCCAAATAGCTTTTTGAAATGGTGCGTTTTTTAAACATATCCCCAAAGATCATATGCGCATAATTGGTGCGGGAAATAACCAAAAGCCCTGAAGTTTCTTTATCAAGCGATGCACAATCCCCGGGCCGCTCAATGCTTCCCACATCAATTAATTCATGATGATTGGAAAGAAGCCAATCAACCACGGTTGGATCTGAGGTAGGAACTTCTGTTTGATGCACCAATAAGTTGGCCGGTTTATTGATGATAAAAAAATGTTCATGGGTGTGAAGAATTTCAATGCCCAAATCGGTATTTACTGGGATTGAAAAGAGGCCGTTGGATTGTTCTATCAGGAATATGATGGTAATAGTATCATCTGCCTTTACGGCCATGCTTGATTTTGCTTTTTGCCCATTGATCATAATCTGCCCTTTAGCAATCAAATTTTGGAAAAAGCTGCGCGAATAATGAGGCAAGCACCTGGATAAGAATTTATCAATTCTTTGGCCGGCCTGCGGATTCGTTCAACAACAAGTGAAAGTGGTGAATAAGCAGGTATTGTTTTGGGTAAGATAAATGTAGTCTCCATTTGATGCCTCATTGCATCAGATGGTTATTATTTCTAATTATAATCAATAGTGGGTTAGAAAATCAAGGCTAGCCTTTTTCTGGCTACTATGATTGAATATTCGGAATGAAAAACCCTGACAAAAAGTGATTTATAAGTTGTGCCTTCGCACTTATAGAAAACACGCTCAAAAGTAAAAACCCTAGTAGACAAGCCATTTTTAATGGTTTACTATGAGGGTGGCCTCTAAAAAAGCGGCTAGTGAGTAGGAAATCGGCATAGAAAAACTTGATTGTTAGGAGAATGCTCATGGATGGTCAATACCTTTTGCATGAAATCAAAGATCATCTTGATGCGGTTATTGCCCAAGATACTGCATTTTGCAAAGGGCCTTTGGGAAAGTTTTTACAGCTGCATCCGGCTGATATTGCTGATTTTTTTACTGATATTGATTGGGATCAATTCCAGGAACTTTATCCAAATTCCCCAAAGCGCTGCAAATTGAGGTTTTTCAAGAATTTTCTGATGTCATGAAGGTCCATAGCCTTTCCTTTATGAGTGAGCAGGAGCGGGTTGATGCCTCAACTACGCTTCCGGTTGATGCAGCTCACCGATCTTTTTGATCTTTTTTCTGATGAAGAGCTCAAAGTATATTTGGGCTTCTCAATAAAAAGCCCGAGAAAAGGTGCTTTCTCTGCTCAAATTTGACCCCGAATCGGCCGGGGGCATCATGGATACTGAAGTGCTGGTCTTCATGCAAGATTTCACTGTTGAAAAAAGCATCAAGTTCTGCAGCGATTCAGCCAAATCGGGATATTTATCAGCAAATTTATATCACCGATAAGGATCATCATTGGTCGGCTATATTAAATTAGAAGATTTAGTGTTGCAAAATGCCCAGGCTCGCATTCATCACTTTATGCGCCCGAATGAATTGGTGGCCCATGCAGATGAAGATCGTGAAACAATCGCCAAAAAGATGGTGCACTATAGATTGATGACGGTGCCGGTTGTTGGATGAAAATAATCACTTTTTAGGGGTTATTCCCAGTGAAACGCTGGTAGATGTCTTGGTAGAAGAGGCATCGGAGGACGTGCAAAAAATGTCTGCGCTTGCCCCGATGAAATATCCCTATTTTGAGACCTCATTTTTTCGCCTGCTTTTTGAACGAGGCTATATTTTGATTGCGCTTCTTCTTGCCCAATCATTTTCCACCACCATCATGAAATCATATCATGCGACGCTTGGATTGGCACCTTGCTTTATTTTACCACGATGCTGATCTCTACTGGGGGCAATACCAGTAGCCAGACATCTGCCTTGGTGATTCAGGGATTGATCACCGGTGAATTGAATCCAATGAATATCTTCAAATTTTTGCGCCGCGAATTGTTAATGTCCGGAATTTTGGCATTCATTTTAGGGGCAATTGCATTTATTCGCGCCTATATTTCTTCGGCAACATTCATTGAAAGCTTGGCAATTAGTGTATCATTAGCGGTAATTGTGATGGTTTCAGTGATGCTTGGGAGCTTGATTCCGCTTATTTTAAAACGTTGAATATTGATCCGGCATTCTCTGCCGGGCCCTTTCTTGGCCACCCTCATGGATATTTGGGAATTCTTGATCTATTGCTACATTGCAAAAATGATTTTGTTTTAAAATCGACGTTTTTTTCATTACAAATTGCTTTTGCTTGACAAAAATGCCCTGAATCTCTACATCTATAATTGTCTTTTCAATTTAAAATTGAATTAGTACGAGCCGCTAGCTCAGTCGGTAGAGCAACAGCCTTTTAAGCTGTGGGTCGTTGGTTCGATTCCAACGCGGCTCACCAGCCTTCGCCTTTGGGCTATGGCGGGCGCGGCCAGCTATTTAAAGGATGAATTGAAAAAAAAGCTATAAGATTGAAAAGTCGAATTTTCCCTTTCGAAGCTCATTTAATAGAAGTTGTCGCTAAACTCCTTTATGTGCCGGCTCAAAAATATACGTCCCCATCGTCTAACGGTTAGGACATCGCCCTTTCACGGCGAAAACCAGAGTTCGATTCCCTGGGGACGCCAACTTTTTTACTTGCAAAAAGTGGCTATCCAGCCTTCGCTCTAGCGAGATTTTCTGCTTCTTCTTTGCACTCTTTAGCATACTTTTCAAATAGAATTGTGATGCATGCTTGTCTTTGTTTTAAATCGCTCATTTTCATCAACAGTCCTATGCGGCCATCTATGGTGTTTGCATGTTTTTATCATCGCATGCAATTTTTCAAGTGCAACTGAGCATTCATCTTTGGATTGTTTGGATTCAGGCAATTCTGTGCGAATAACATATGAAGAATGAGCAGCCAAGAGCTTTATGGAAAAAATACTAGTCATTGGAAGAAGAGAAAGTGCTATTCTTTTCATTTTTTATGTCCCTTGGGTGTATAAAGTTAAAGCGTTATAATTCTACTAAAAATATACCAATTATTAAGAAAAAAGATTATTTTTTGAACAAAAAAAAGAGACCCGCATTATCTGCAGGTCCTTATTTTTAGCTTAAATTGATTTATACTGGAATTGTGCATGTAACAGGCAGGCACAGGGGTAATTAATGGGCAAATATTACAACTGGTATCAGGTATGGTTATTGTTGATGGTAATGTGCAGCCATTGATAAATTGTGCATGAGATATCAAAGCTGAGATAGGCTGTGATACTAAATAATGGTCATTGATTTTCAAACAGAGCCAAGATAGAATTTGGGATTTGGCTTTGAACAAATGTGGCTAAGCCAGACTGAATTTGGCATGGTCGGCGGTTCCTGGCAAATAAGAACCGGAATAGTAATAGCTCGGAATAATGGTCTTAAATCTTCTGTAAAGGCGTTATTAATGGTGTTAAAGAGAATGTCTTGCCCTTGTTGTACTTGAGCTTCGAATATATGAATTTATGTGCATTTTGTAATTGCGTTGAGGCAATTAGGTACGGTAAAAAAGCTGTGTAGCTAAAATAGCTGCAAATGCAGGAAATGGAATTTCGGTAACGAGTGTAGCAGAAAATTGTATAAGCAAATGGTAAGTCAAGGGAATTGATAGCAGCTTGGAATTGGCGAAACTAGCAGTTTGACGGAGGGGGCGATTCCCACTGAAGAAGCCGGATCAGGATTATAAATAAATGGATTGAAAGACGGTCAATACTAATTTAGTAATTTGTCCGGGAAATGTTGCATTGTAGTTGATTCCGAGTGAGCTGCCAATAGAGTTAGCCTACCCAGATAAAATTGGTAATTCCTAAAGATCGATAGCACTGCGTTGATATCATCTACAAATACTGCTTGAGTATAATTGATGCCTCCTAGCGGCCGGAAGTGCTGGGGTCAAGGTGTGGATTTCCATGTCCTCGCAAATCGATAGCTACTGTTTAAAACAGTGACAAAATAGATGCTTGTTCGCATAAGCCATTGATCTGCATCCCAGCCAACCGGGCATGTGCAAAAAATAGTACAGGGGCATTAAGATTAGCGTATTCTTACGCACAAAAATACTTGCAGCGGGTATTAGGCCGCACGATCTCGTGCAGGAATTGCAATACATTGTTCAATGGTGGTGCAATTAGCAGGCTTTTGGCAACAACAGAGCATTAGTGCCGGGTCCCGTGCAATAAAACAAGAGTAAAAACAATATCGGAAATTTCATAACACTCCTTTAATTTCATACTAATTTTTTAAAAATTGTATTTAATTCCCACCATTAGCCGGGAAAGCAAGTTCTGTTCCAGTGCCACTTGGAATGAGAGAAGATACGCCGTTTAAATTAAGTATTTCTGTGGTGTTGAGTGCTATTGGGGCAGCAGCTCGTGGACGCAATTTGCAATGACATTTCCTGTTATAACCAATGACCAATTTCCGCAAAAACAGTATCAAATCCAGCTTGGGCGCCGCCAGCTATAACTGTGTTTGATCTGAAAAATTTTGCGGAGTATCACAAAAAACTGTCGTTGCCCCAGTCATGCAACTAAAACCTGAACTGAGTGAGTAATATTTAGCATTTTTATGATGCAATAATCCTACTTTGCCTCCAAAGAAGAATGCAACGCGATCGCACCATCTATTAAAATAATAGTTTACACCCACATATGCATCGTATAGTTTATATCCGCTCAGGTTGAGCGCCAATCCACTCACCACCGTTCCACCACATTGAAATCCTGAAACAGAAGAAACTGCACTGCAATTCCGTTTCGATCTAGCTTGTGCATAATTAAACTGAAAAAATACGTTTGTATTACATGAGAGCGCATAGCTTATTTGTGCGCCAACTTGCCATGGCAAACGATAAAAATGATGAAATGAGGGGACCGTTTCTATTGCTGTTACTGGCCCAGAAGCCGGAGCAGTGACACAATTTACTCCATAGATAGTGCCTCGATTTCTCCAAATGATTGGGCGTATTCCTGCCTGGACCATCAATCCGATTGATCCACAATACAAGGGTTCGCAGGAGCATTCATAACAGTGAGAAAGGCAGCAGTTCTCGACTTCAAAAGAATCAAGCGCGCGAATTGGATTTATTGCTGTGCAAGCAAAAAAAATTAACAAAGCATATTTTATGTAGAAAATTTTCATATCCATAAACTCCTTATTTTATTACGGATATTTTTTAACATAATAAAAAAATGATATAGTATTTGGAGCAGTAATTGCAATAGAAATTAGAAATATGTAAAATAATGTTTTTAAAATTTATGCGTGCAAAAAAGGTAACATAATGCACTCATTTGAAGACTTGAAAAAAAAATTAGATGATTTGGGTATCGCAGTTCATTATTATGAGCATATGCCCATATTTACGGCAGAAGATGGCATTAAATATGCTGCTGGAATTCCCGGACTCGCTGCAAAAAATCTCTTCTTGCGGGATAAGGAAAATCAGTTTTGGTTGGTGGTTATACCTTATTATAAAAAATTGAATATAAAAAAATTGGCTGCTCTTATTGAAGCATCTGAATTGCAATTTGCAAAACCGGAACAGCTCTTGCAGTATCTGCAAATTACTCCTGGCTCTGTTACACCATTAGCTCTTATTAATGATGCGCATCATGATGTTCGGGTAATTTTAGATGAGGAGTTGATGGCTTTGCCATTGATTCAAATTCATCCTCTGCGCAATGATATGACGGTAACAATAACGCCCAAAGATTTATTAAAATTTATTTCCGCATGCGGCAATAAGTATACATGTATCAATCTTGAGCTGTGATTAGCATTATGTTGCTATTCCTTAAATTGCGCCTTTTTTTTGCAGAGCGGCAAGGCCTAGAGCAGCTCGTGCGAGTTCTCGTCTTTGCATATCAAGAAATGGGCGACCTGTTGCTTTATTTGCTAAGTCAACAACTGTTTTGCCGTTCTTATCGTGCGGGAATGGATTTTTGAAGGTGTGATAATAAAATAATATTCGCATAAGTTTCGTGCGCTGTTCTAATATTATCTTCCAATTTTTCAGTGCAATTGGATCGTCCACAGAGGGATCGTGGAGCGTTAAAAGGTTGCATAATGCCATCGCAGAATTGCCGCAAAAATCTGAGGTTTCCATAAGATGCTCTAATGCTGTTTTGCCTCTATCTTTTCTTTCGGGATCTGCACCAGCCTTCATAAGAGATTGAACGATTTTTAATCTGATATTGCTTTTTGCATCATCGAGGGTATCTTTTACCCGCCAGCACATTGCATGAAGCGGAAAGCATCCATCTAGATTTGGTTTCGCATTAAAACCCAGAAGTAAGTCAACCATTTCAGGATGGTCTCCCTCAACAGCATATACCAATGGGCTTGCTTTGCTAGCTGATGGCGCATTAGGATCCGCGTTATGCGTAAGCAATAGTTCCGCCTCCTCTAAACGATTATTAAAAGCCACATGGCACAGCGTAGTTCTATCGTTATTACAGTATTTGCGCTCATTGAGATCTTGATTATTGTTAATCATATCAACAATATCATTATACAACCAATTTCGAGCCTCATAACCTCTCTTAGCAAGCAGAGGTTTTTCCATTGTGGTAATTTTGAAAGGCATTATTCCTAAAAGCGCGATAACTAAAAGATAAAATCTGTGCATGTATAAAACTTTCATAAATTAAAATAAAGATGTTATTTAATAAAAATGTAAAGATAATGCCCAAATTGTCAAATTAGAATAGCAAAAATCTAAACGCATCTTTTAGTGTAAAAGCGATTATGCTCAGATGCAAACTGAGAGAACAGAGTTTGATGGCTGTATAACAATGTAGTATCATTGTATCTCTGGCAACCTTATTTTAAGGTTCTCTATAAAAATAGAAAAAAAGGTTTTTATGAAAAAATTGTTATATGCCTATCTAATTTCTCTCGGAATTGCCGACGCTTCCAGTTTTGCGATGGACATAGAAAAAAACGAATATATTTATGATGTTCCTGCTATTGCAAACAAAGTCTTCCGAGTAACACCAACGGAGCAATTATTGGCTATTAAAACTGAAAATGAACTAACAGATGAAGGGATTATTGCCAATCTGATCATACGCCCGGATGTTAGTAAAAGAAAAGCAGTTGATAGCCTCGAGCTTACCTGCTTTGGTGCTAAGGGGGATAAAAATTGTATTAAAGAGAATGCTAATGAAATGCAATTAGGCGCGATAGCATTAATGCGATCCGATGTTTCTGAAGCATTGGGGGGAGCGCATATTCCTGGAGATACTATTCATATCGAAGGGTTGCGCGTAGGAAAAAAATATATCAGTCCTGGCGATATTATTGTTATTCGTCGTCGAGGAACGGTTAAATCGATCTTGCTTAAAACATATATTCCTCATCATGCCTGTTGGAAGCTCAAAGCGCGCTGCGGCCAAGAAGCGTTTGATTTTTTAAATTGCGGAGGAGCGTATGAAAATGGTTACCAAAGTGATCGCGGCTTGATCCATGGTGAAAATGATCATCTTCGCGGGCTTATTTTGGCAGTGTTAAAAGAGGGCGAAGTGAACACTGGTGATAGCGCAGTGATCGAGCGGGCAGAAAAAAAGAAGCTCGATTAAAAGAATTTAACGTGCATGAACTGGCAGCTAAATTGATGGCAATGAGCGAAGAACCTGGAAAAAAATATGAAACAAATCATCTGAATATTATGAAGGTGGAAAAAGATGCAGAGCAGAAACGAAAAAAATAGCCCAGCGTGATTCTTATTCTTCAAAAATTTTCTTGCTGCGCATTTTCTTAATCATGCCACGATGGGATTTTTCTTCCAATCGTGCTTCCTGAGCTCCTTTAGATACTCGTGTTGCCATTCTTTTTTTAGGAACATGAAGTGCTTTGCTGACAATCTGCCCCAGGCGTATGAGCGCCATTTTTCTATTTTGCTCTTGGCTGCGCGTTGCGCTGCTATGAATAATAAGATCCCCCTCAGCGGTTAGTTGCGCTGCAAGTTTTTCCAGCACTCGGTGCTTCTGCTCATCATTGAGAACAGCGGTATTTTTCACATTCCAGCGGACGGTGATTTTGGTGCTTGTTTTATTAACATGCTGTCCGCCGGCTCCACCAGATCGGCTGCTGGTTATCTCAATCTCATGTTCGGGAATAATAATTCCGTTTTTAACAGGTACATCATTTTTCATAGTGATAGTATGATAGCGTAAATGGGCAGTAAAATAATATGGTATGCGATATTTTTGCTAGAAATACCGCTGTTGGATATATAAAAGCGAACTGTCGACAGTTTGTCACGAATTACAATTAAGTTGAGTTTGTGTCAAAACATCACGCACTGAAATGATAAATTGAGAATTCAGTTATCAACAATTTGTCGACAACTGAAAATGACATTAGTTTTATAAAAAATAGGATCTCAAATGGTGTCGGAAATAACAAATCTTCTTATTGAACTTTTTGATGCGATATTTTCTTTTATTATTATTGGATTCATTTTGGCAAAATTTTCATTTCCATGGAATATTTTTCTCATCGGGATTTTAATTCTTCCATTTGGTATTGGCATATTTCGGGCAATTTTGGCTCACGGTAAATAATAAAAGGATTATTTTATGAGATATTTAGCACTCATGATAATTGCAGTAACTTGCATGCATGGCATTCCGGCAGAAAAATTAACTAAAATTTTACATGAAGCAAAAGCTCCATTTTCATATAATCTTGGGCTCAAAGTGCTTCCGAGCAGGCATAAGCAAGCGCCGATAATGATCTGCTGCCATGGATATGGAGCAAATAATCAAATTGGTGATGCGGTTTATTCAACCGGTGCAGTACTCGATCATATCGTGAGTTTTAATTTTCCCGATTTTGATTGTGTCGCAAAGCAATATGATCCAAAAAAGAGTACTTTTGGGAGCATTAATGAACTTTTGCCCCTCTTTTACATACTCAAAAAATGCGTCATCGATGCGCAGCAGGAAAAAATTAATCTTTATGGATTTTCTGCTGGAGGGGCCGCAGTTATTAATATGCTGGCAGTATTGAACCATACAACCTATGATGAGCAACTCAAAGATATTGGTATTACAGTTGAAAATAAGGAAAAAATTCGCGCAGCGATTCAAAAGGGTGTCATCATTCTTGAATGCCCAATGAAATCAGTTGAAGAGCTTATGGATGCTCATGGTAAATCTCAGGAATTTGAAATTCTTGCCAAGAGGTATGCGCAGAATAGTATGCGGCCGATTGATGCAGTAAAAAATTTAGATGGTTTAAATCTCACTATTCTGCTCTATTTTGAGAATCCTGATGATATTTTGGGTAATCGCGATGATCAGCTTTTAATTGACTGCCTAAAAAAAGCGAACAATGGAAAAACTGAAGTAGTAATCGGCTCGTATGGCGGGCATAATAGCTATCACAAAATTTTGTGGGATCGATATAAAAAACTCTAATTATTTGATTTATATATTTTATAAAAAAGCACCTTGATTATATCGGTAATAATAAAATAGCCTATTACGATGATTCCAATAAAAAGCAAGTTGTGCATGGATAGTGGGGTAAAATGGAGAAACTTTTGCCCAAAGTAGGTGTAGGGTAATGCAACGGTGCTTAACGCAACAAGGGTTGAGAGTGTTGCTACGATCCATGAAGGAGCGGGTGCTCTATAAAAGGGAAGCGTGGTACGAATTGAATAGAAGAAGCTTACCTCCACCAAAACACTCGTTATAAACCAATTCGTTTGTAATACTGCCGGTTGCGCATGGTAAAAGAGGCTAAAAATAATAAAATCAGCGACCATAACCACTAGGCCAAGTATCATTGTAACTAATGCGATATCCTTGAGATCATATTTTTTAGGTGTCTTAATATCATGAAAACTAACCGAATCAGTGGAAATTGCGATGAGCGGGAAATCAGTGAGCAAGCTTACGAGCAAAAGTTGAACCGGTAACATGGGTAAAAAATCGATTAAAAGCGATGCGATTGTCAATGCATAAAAATGCCCAAAATTCGCAGCCAGAGTAGATTTTATATATTTAACCATGTTGGCTACAATTACTCGGCCTTCATGAATGCCATCCACAATAACGCGTAAACTTTTATGGAGTAAAATAATGTCGGCAACTTCGCGGGCGACATCAGCAGCAGTGTCAACAGCCATTGAGACAAAGGCGATTTTGAGTGCCGGCGCATCATTTATTCCATCGCCCAGATATCCAACATCATATTTTTCTTCCAATGTTTTAATGATCTCTACCTTTTGATTAGGGACAATATGAGCAAAAGCCACACATTGTTCGATGCTTTTTTCTTTTCCAGTATTATCTTTCTGCGATAATTCTTCGCCACTGATTATTTGATTTTCATTGGTTATCAACTTAACGCTTTGAGCAACTGCATAATTTACTTCCTTGGTGTCTCCGCTAATAATTTTTACGATAACTCCTAAATCATGCGCCCGTTTGAGGGCTGCGGCAGCAGTTGGCTTGAGTGGATCCTCATAAGAAATTAATCCGATATATTCTAAGTTAATTTCATCATCTTTACTGATTGTTGTAAGCGGTTTTGAGATTTCCTTTTTTGCAAAGCCAAGTACACGATGGCCCAAGAGGCCTTCTTTAATGCTCCAGGTATTTATTTCATCTTTATTTGCATCGCTCAATTGAGGACAACGAGAAATAACCTCTTGTACATTTCCTCGCACAAGTAATATATATTCATCTTTTTTTTGGAGGAGTACTGACGAGTAGCGTAATAATGGATCAAAAGGATGTTCTGCTATTACCGTGTATTGGTCAAGTAATTTTTGTTCTTTTTCCGTTAATTCTCGCCAAAGTGGGCCATTAAAACCTTGATCTTTTGCAAATGCAGAAGAAGGCAGACCTGAGGCTAATAAGCCGAAGATGATTGTTTGTTTTTCATCGGCTGATTTGATTGTCACAAGCTTTAATTTATTTTCTGTGAGGGTACCAGTTTTATCGGCGCATAATATTTCCATGCTCCCGAGATCCTCAATAGAAGAAAGCCTTTTTACCACTACTTTATGTTTTGCAAGATGCAATGCACCTCGAGAAAGTGAAGCGGTCATAACAATCGGTAATGCTTCAGGAATAATACTAATACCCAAAGCCATTGAGAAAATAATCAAATTGATAATATCGAGTTTTTGGTTGTTCAAAAGTAGATGTGCAATAAAGACGCATGCAACTGTGATGAGAATCATATATAGAATAAATCGGCTAAATCGGGCAATTCCTTTAGCAAAACTGCTTAATTTAGTAGCTTCTTTTGCAGTAGTTGCAATCGAGCCGAAATATGAATTATTGCCAGTTGCGATAACAATACCAATTCCTTTGCCATTTAAAACAGTTGTCCCGCTAAATCCAATATTTGATGCATTGAATACAGTAATATTTTTATTTTCAACAACCGCGTTATTTTTTTCTACGGGGGCTGATTCACCGGTTAAAATTGATTCATCGATCGTTAGATTTTCGGTATTGATAAGGCGCACATCAGCCGGAATCTTATCGCCAGGATATAATTTTATAACATCGCCCGGAACAAGTTGATCAGTATTTATTTCTACCTCTTTCCCATCGCGGACAATTCGAATTGTATCAACAATATATTTTTGGAGAAGAAGAAGTGAATTATGGGACCGATACTCTTGATAAAAACTAAAAATAGTATTGATTCCCACTAAAATTAGAATCATCGAACCATCAAGCGGCTCTCGGAGGATAAAATTTATTAAGGCAATAATAATCAATAAATAAATAAAAGGAGATTTTATCTGATTTAAGAGAATATTCCATGCGGTAATCTCATGCCCGGTGATTGCATTAAACCCGAATTCTTTGTGAGCCTGAGCAACTTGTGCAGAAGAGAGCCCACGATTTTGATCAGTTTTTAATGATGAAATGAGTTCTTCGATTGATTGTGCGGCGTATTTTTTAAATATGCCTTCGGCCGGAAGTTTGAGATCTTTTTTTTCAGGCATATGCACTCCTCTAAATATTTAGCCTGATGGAATGATACAAAATGAGAAAAGTAAAAATGAAGAATTAACAATGTTCAATCATATTTTATTGCAAAAAAACCTAAAAGGCTTATGATTGAGACATTTTAAAACAATCTCATCTATGAAAGGCTTTTCGAATGAGTAAAATGATACATGCATTTATGCTTTTACTTTGTTTTTCTCTGGTAAATGGCAACTCTCACTATAAAAAAGATAGTTGCTATGTCCAAGAACTTAAGAGTTTCAAAAAATCCCCTGACAATGAGCTTATCTTCAATGAAGATGTGAATCCCGGATTGGCGCATATTCAGAAATCTCTTGAGATATGCAAAGATCTTTCTTTTTTGGGGCGTCTTTCTCGCTTCATGTTTATGAGGCTGGATCCGGTTATTGTTACTGCTACAACAATGCCAAAGTTGCATGCATATGTTGATAATGTGTGCAAAAAAGCAGGTATTGCAACCCCAATCATTTTTATTACACCAGATAAACATGGGTTTTTTAATGCGGCTGCAGCAAAACTATTTACGAGTACCGGTGGTATTATTATTGGTCAAAAAATGATTTATGAAACTACCCAAGAAGAATTGGAAGCAATTATCGCACATGAAATTGGCCATATTAAATACAATCATGTTAATAAGAATATTGCATTACTATTTGCTTCTTGGTTCGGCGCTGAGATACTCACCAATTTCGCTGTTGAAAGTTATAGACAAATCACTAATACCGATAAAATACCTTACACGGAAAATCAATTGTGGCTAAAAGTCTGGGTTCCGCTTATTGCTTTCTGGACTGGCCCGAGCCTTATCGTTAACAAACGTTTCGAAAAACAAGCCGATCATTTTGCCTTTGAAAATGGACGAGCGCAAGGGCTGGCTGACGTTTTCCAAGGTTTTATAGAGCGTGAATCTGAATATGATGAAGATTTTAATACAGTTTATGCAAATCTGCAAAATGCTAAATCTAAGATTTCATGTTTTGATTATTTCGCATTAATGTTCAGGTATTATCTTAGTAAGGGTGGGCATTGTTTCGATAAATTTTATCGATATGTATATACGCATACTCCATTGGGAGCTCATCCATCTCATGAAGCGCGTATTAAGGCAGCGCAAGAGTATCTTGCTCAGCATTCGGATTGGGAAGCTTCGCAAAATTAAAAATATATCTCTTAGAACAGAATTAAAAGGCACTCATAACTGAGTGCCTTCTTTTATTCTCCGACGCCAGAAAACCGCAAGGCTTTTTAAGCCTGGGGATGAATGGCGGGAGAATATCCGCCGAAGTTTGCCAAGCCGGCCTGTCCTTCGTAGCTTTAGCGTAGTAGGAAAGGCCCGGATAAACGTAGGCTGGATAAGGCTTTGGCGAATTCCGCGCGATACACCGGCTTTTAAGCCGGTGAGCGCTTTATTTAAATAATTGCTGAAGAAAAGCCTCAATATCATTCCATGAATGATTTGCTGCGATTGGATTATATAAAAGCCCATTCTTCGCATCATTTGCCTGAGGATTTACAAAGGCATGTTTCGTATTTCCATACAAATTTGCTTGCCAATCAACATTCGATTCATCGAGCTCTTTGCCCAATATTTTTAGCTGCTCGATAGTGGCAATTGGATCATTAAATCCATGAAGAATGAGAATTTTCGCTTTAATGGGATGTGTTTTTACATGGTCGGGTGCATCGAAATGTCCGTAGACACTAATAGCCCCATTTAGAGAAACGCCACTTCGTGCCAAGTCGAGTGCACAAATTCCGCCAAAGCCGTAGCCTAAAGCTACGATTTTTGATGTGTCAGCAGAGGGCAATGAACAAGCTATTTGGTAGCCTTTTAAAATTCTTCTTTGGAGTAACGCGCGATCTGCAATAAAAGGTGCTTTGAGTGAAGCATTTTCTTCTTTTGATTTGCCAAGAATATTTTTGCCATACATATCAAGCGCAAAGCCAATATATCCTAATTGGGCGATAAGTTCCGCTTTTTCTTGTATAAATGCATCTCTGCCTGCCCACGCATGGCAAAGAATTACCAAAGGCCGTTTACTTTCAGATTGATATGCGCAAAACGCTTGCAATTCAATTTTTTCATCATAATACGGAACTAATGTTTTCTTTAGCATGATTTATTCCTACACAATCTTGATTGTTTGGCTTTTCTTTTTTTATTATAAAAAAAATAAGAAAAGGAGTCTCAATGAATAAAAGAAAATTATTGATGGCATTTGTGGCAGTTTTTTTTTCAATTAATTGGGTTATTCCAGTAACTGCAAATATGGTATGCCCAGCATGTTCACCCGTTGCTGCTACCTTTTGTTCGGGATGCTTTAAAAATGATTTATCAGTGCAAGGAAATTTTTCTGTCTGTGGGACTTCAACATTTTATGGACCAGTAATTTTTAATGTGACTGGTCCCGGTGGTACTGGCTGCACGGGCGGTAACTTTGTTTTTCCAGGAAATGTTGGCATCACTGGCAATTTAAGTGTTTGTGGTTACATTGACAGCGATACCGATTTTAGACTCAGCCAGATAATTATTCTTAAAGAAGATCTGCTTGACGATGGAAATCTTTCAGTTGGTTTTGGCACAAACAATGTTGCCAATGGAGTAGAAAATACTGCGGTCGGATTTAATGCATTGTCTGTAAATGCCACCGGAATAAATAATACGGCTCTTGGCAGTGCGGCGCTTTCCAGCAATACGTTTGGAGAAAATAATGTTGGGATAGGAGCAGGCGCGCTTGCTGATAATGATTCCGGTTCAGATAATGTAGCGGTAGGTACTGCTGCTCTTTCAAATAATGTTCTCGGAATAAATAATATAGGGATAGGTACCCAGGCTTTATTTAATAATATTGCATCAGGGAACGTTGCGATTGGGTTTAAATCGCTTTTTAGTAATATCTCTGGCATCAATAATATTGCCCTTGGCACTGCTTTGACAAGTAATACCAGTGGATCGAATAATATAGCATTTGGATTCGCTGCATTATTGGCAAATACAATGGGTATTCAAAATATCGCAATAGGCACATCAGCTCTCGCCAGTAATATCACCGGTGATAACTGCGTTGCCATCGGCTTCCAATCATTATTTAATAACACTGAAGATAATAATATTGGCATCGGGTTTCAAACATTGTTTACCAATACTCTTGGGGCGGATAATATTGCATTAGGTACTTCTGCTCTTTTTTCAAACATCACGGGTGAAGATAATATTGCGCTTGGCTTCCAAGCACTCTTTATGAATTCCAGCGCAAACAATAATATTGCAATGGGAAAGCAGGCACTTTTTGCTAACACTATGGGTAGCGATAATATAGGTTTAGGATTTAATGCTTTAAAGAACAATGGAGATGGCACGGATAATATTGCACTGGGCAATAGTGCGATGCTGAGCAATACGAGTGGAATTGATAATATCGCATTTGGCCAAAACTCATTAAAAGCAAATATGGCGGGCAGCCAAAATATCGGGATGGGTGCATCATCGCTGACCAGTAATGTTGATGGTATAGAAAATGTTGCTTGCGGCTTTGAGGCGCTCATGAATAATGTGAGCGGTGATGATAATGTTGCCCTTGGGTATCAAGCACTATACGCCAATGTGACCGGCGCGAATAATGTGGCGGTTGGGCCTTTTGCCTTATTTGATTCTTCAGGACTTGCAAATACTGCCATTGGAGGCTCAGCATTGGATGGGCTTATGACAGGTAATGGTAATATCGCTGTAGGGATTTCTGCCGGATCTAATCTTGTTAACTCGAATGATGCTATTATGATCGGCAGCCTGGGAACGGCGGCAGATGATAATATTATCCGAATCGGAGCTGCCCAATCAGAATGTTTTATTGCCGGTATTTTTGGGGTAACCACTACTCTGGGGGATGCGATTCCTGTGGTTATTGATGGTAATGGGCAATTGGGAACTGTTGTTTCTTCTGAACGATTTAAAGAAAATATAGAATTATTGCCTGATCAGACCGAGCTTTTGATGCAATTGAGACCGGTTACATTTAATTATAGGCATGATAAAAATCATAAAAATCACTATGGTCTTATTGCCGAAGAGGTAGCCAAAATTTATCCTGACTTGGTAGTCTACGATAAAGAAGGGCAAATATATACGGTAAATTATATGGATTTGATTCCGCTCTTACTCGCACAGATTCAATTGCTCGAGCAAAAATCTCAGAGTTATGAGCGCCAATTGGCCCATCTGCAGGGAGCAATCGAGCATTTTGCCGCTTAGTTTATTCTCCGACGCCAGAAAACCCCAAGGCTTTTTAAGCCTGGGGATGAATAGCGGGGAATATCCGCCGAAGTTTGCCGAGCCGGCCTGTCCTTCGTAGCTTTAGCGTAGTAGGAAAGGCCCTGATAAACGTAGGCTGGATTGGATAAGGCTTTGGCGAATTCCGTGCAATACAACGGCTTTTAAGCTGGTGAGCGTTTTATTTTTCTATTAGAATATAAAAAATCCATATTTTGGCCTACAAAAACTCATGAGGGCCTCCAGTAATATTACAAATAAAAATTAATATAAAATTATAAATTTTATTATTTGATTAAAAATATTATTTTGTTATCCTCATGGTATAGGTATAGAAATGGTTCCTATATTAAATGTGAGGATTGCGTGAGTCGGTTTTTATTTCCCCTTTTGCTTGTTTCTTTTTCGTTAACGAATGCTCAAATGATTACTGTTGAATGTTCGAATGGTAACGCAGAGTTTGCGCTCTCGATTTGCGCGAATCGAAGTGCCTTAGAATTACGCAATCAGCTTTGAGCAGAGATCCTTTGCAAATAACAGCTTGTTCTCTTCCGGATATTGATACCCGATCGCTTGCGCTGTTTATTAAGCTTTCAAAATTGGATGATTCAAAAATTTTTACATTCATCGATTCATTAAAACCGGATGAGTTTAAAGTATTTGATTACTATGCAAAATATTTGTGTGTTTATCATGAATTCGATGCTCTGTTTAAAATTAAATATCTCAAAGAATATGGGCTGCAAGATGCCAATAAAGATATGAGAGATTTTGTAGATAAAAGATATTTTATTTTTAAGATTGTGAATATTCCCAATCCAATATATCTCGATGGCAGAACACAAATCTTTTTGAACACTATTGTGGTTCTGATTTTGCATCATTTACAAATTCAATAACCAATGATGGGCGTGCCTTTTTTGCATTGATCGATTTCTATCAAGAAACAATGAAAAAGGCATTGCCGATTACTACCGATCATTTGAAAGATGTATTTAATAGTTTGGATCCGCTTATTCAGGATCAACTGCTCAAAAAGCAATTAGTCATTGTCCCGTAAATAGAGGTTTACATGAATTTTGTAAAAAAAATATTAGCAATTTCGTTTATTGGTCTATCGATGCAGGCTTTTGCTGAACCTATTGCTCTTGAGTTTTCGGATAAAACAGTGAATTACGATAGCGAAGATTTAAAAGATGGTCAGGAGCCCGATCATCGAGCAGGTGATCATCGACTACCCAGTTTGGAATGGGTCCTCTTGGGAAGTAGTGCCCAACAAAGAAAAAAAAGCACAACTTCCATTGATTGATGCAAAAACATTTGCATTTATGGTGAAGTTGGCAAAAAAAGATGATGCTGCTCTATTTAATTTTATCGATTCGCTCGATGAGCAAGCGTTCCGATTGATCTGCTTATATACACAATCGAATCCAAGAACGAAGAATTGCCGAATTTCTGAAATATAAAATGTTCAAAGATCCTGAGTTTCAGAAAATTACGGAAACTAAGAAAGATATCATTAAAGCTTTTATCGGCTATAAATCTTGGATCGCGCGAAATGATGGCTCAGGAATGCTGGAAAATATCTCTATTAAATATCTAGGCAAAGAGATTTCGATGTATAATGATGGTCAGAATCAGGGTAACTATCAAATATTCGGCATTCTTGTGCTTGTGCATCTTTACCAAGAAACTCTCAAAAAGCCATTGCCAATCAATACCGATCATTTAAGAAAAGTATTTAATGCGCAAACTCATGAAATTCAACAAACATTACTTACTAAAAATTTAGTCACTGTATCCTAATGGAGGCAACACATATGAACCGCTATTTATTATATAGTATTCTTGCAAGCGCAATGATTATTGTCCCGGCGCATGCAGGAATGAATAGGCCCTATAATTCAAACAATCCTAATAATTTTAATAATCAAAACGGTAATCAGAACCGGCGGATACATTCAAAATCCACAGCCATATAATCCAAACGGAAATATAGTTGCTCCCGTTGTGATTAAAGGATTCGCAGCGTTAGCAGGATCTGTGCCTGAAGAATTGGTTGAATTCGCAAATCATTTTAAAGACGCAAACCTTAATTATAATAGTATGTATGGCATTAAGCCTCGTGGAATTTTTTTGGTAGGGCAAACGGGTAGCGGTAAGACTACCATGGCAAAGGCGCTCTCGGAAGAATTAGATTGCCCATTTATGTATCAAAGTGCTGCAAGTTTAACTGCAGAAGATATTCAAGAATGTTTTGCTCAAGCAAGAAACAAAGCACAAGCGAGTAGACATAAAAAGACGATACTGTTTCTCGATGACTTCGATGTTTTTGCAAATGTAAATAATCAAAAGCTTTCAAATGATGCCATTGCATTGTTGAATGAGATGGATGGATTTTCCAAAGATGATTCAGTGATTGTCATTGGCGCGGGTACCCGTGCAGAAAATTTTGAAAAATCATTTTTACGTTCGGGCCGCTTTGATAAAGTGGTTGAAATGCTGTTGCCAAATCCTGCCGAACGAGAAGCCATGCTTAAGAAATTTAATCAAGATTCAAAAATTCCATTTGATGCGCGTCTTAATTTGACCAGGATTGCACAGTTTACCTATAATTTTACGCCCGCTGATTTAAAAGAGTTAATCAACTATGCCCACATCTTTGCTAAAAGAGATCAGGCATCGGCAATTACTGAAAAGCATATGATCGAAGCAGTAATAAAGGTGCTTCAAGCTAAGGGCCGCATCGATAAAGATGTATCAGTACGCGTAAAAGTTATGTTAGCCCTTCTCAGTCAGAAAAAAGATGAAAAGAAAGGTTTTGCCCGTTTAGTTGGCGAAGTGCCTGATGAAATTACTGAATTAGTAAAACAGATTAAAAATGATGAAGTGTATAGAAAATATGGATCTTGAACTTCCCAAAGGTATTTTGCTTTCTGGGCCTCCAGGAACGGGTAAAACTTCTTTAGTGCGAGCACTTTCAGAAGAAGCGGGCTGCGAATTTATGGCGGTTTCTGCCGCAGAATTTGCTGATCAGTTCGTTGGTGCCGGTGCGCAAAAAGTTCGTGATCTTTTTAAAGAAGCGCGCCAAAAAGCGCAAATAGCGAATCCAAAAAAACAATCATATTTATTGATGAGCTTGATTCTATTGGTAAACGCCAAGGTAATTCTTTTGATTCAACTATTACCGAGTTATTAACCCAAATGGATGGTTTTGAAGAAGACAATTCTATCATCGTCATGGCTGCTTCAAATCACCCGAACAATATTGATGCTGCATTATTACGTCCCGGCAGATTTAGCAAGATTATCAAAGTTGGCTTTCCTGATGTGAACAAACGTGAACAAATCTTAAAACTTTATACTTCAAGTATTCCGCTTGATGCTGATGTTAATTTAAGAAAGATAGCTGAAGCTACTAATAATTTTAGTCCTGCAGATTTAAAAGAATTAGTTCAAAAAGCATCAGCGTTTGCATTAAAAGAAGATATTAAAAAGTTACAAGCAAAAGCATTTTGTTGATGCGATCAGAAAACGCTGAAAGAACGAATGATCAAAGGCGATAAAGATATTCAGCAACAGTTGGATGCTCTTGATGTGATTTTCGGTGGTAAAGAAACCACCAAAGGATTTAAGCGCATAGTCGGTGGAATTGATCCTGCTATTGAAGATTTGGTCAAGATGATCAAAGGCGAATATAATTATGCCAAATTTGGCGTTCCATTTCCAAAAGGTGTTTTATTAGCAGGCCCTCCAGGAACCGGTAAAACAGCACTTGCCCGCGCTATCGCTGAAGAAACCGGATGCGAATTTATTCAAGCAAAAGGCTCTGAATTTATTGAAAAATATGTCGGTGTCGGTGCGCAGCGTGTACGCGATTTATTTAATGATGCACGTACAAAAGCAGAAGGTAATCGATTTGGTAAAACCATCATCTTCATCGATGAAATTGATGCGGTCGGATCTCGTGCAACTGCCGATAATTCTGAAACGAAACAAACGATCACCGAATTACTCACGCAAATGGATGGTTTCTATAAAGATGAATCGGTGATTGTGATGGCAGCAACCAATGCGCCGGCATTATTAGATCCTGCGTTAATGCGTGCAGGTCGATTCGATACGATGATCGAAGTGGCGTTTCCTAACTTTGAGAAACGAAAAGCGCTGTTTGCATTCTACTGCAAAGGCAAACCAATGGATTCTCGAAATCATTCGATTACCCTTGCAACCGCAATGGAAGGATGCAATGCGGCGGATATTAAGAATTTGGTTGATAAAGCGGCACAACTTGCCATGAGAGCACGCCAAACAACGGTGACGCAAGCTAATTTTGATCAAGCACTTGCTGAAATTAAAGCTGCTGAAGGCCAAAAGAAAGGCACGTATATCCTGCCCGATAAGGTATTCTAATTATGAATAAAACAGTTATAACACTGGTAACGCTTATGGCAGGCTCTGCGTCTGCCATGCAGCGCCAAATAGAGCATGCCCAGCAGCAGCAACTAGAAAAAAAGAAAGATATAAAGCATACCTCTGAATTTAAATCGGAACAAGAAGTGCTGTTAGCTGATTTAAAAACTGATATGGCTGCTGCAACGACCGTTTTCTTTAATAATAAAAATGATGTGGCGGCTATTAATACTGCTGAGCCATCTATAGAAAAAGATCATCAGCGGATTTGCCCGTGTTGCCATGATTATAGCGTTAATTGCCCCGATGACCTCAAAAGATTGGCACGGGGATGGAATTTAACATGTGGATGCATCATATGTGGAGGTTCAGACGAACCTTTGAAGGTTGCTTTAATTGTCCTCGCATATGCAGCTAAAGACGTGGCTGGTGCCGCAGTAAGAAAAATTGGTTCAATTTTAGGGGTTCACGATGAATAAGAAAATAACATTTTGTTTACTACTGTTGGCCAGTATTAATGCGCCTGCCATGCAACGCCAGAAAGAACAAGAACCCAGCCTACGCCAAGAGGCTTCGGCGGACAGGCAGCAGCAGCAAAAACAGAAAAAGAAAGATAAGCAAAAGCAGCATAATCAGGATAATAAAAATCCTGTGGAGCAACCAACTGCTGATCCAGAAATAGATGATTTAAATGCTGAGATGGCAGCGATCGTCCATGCTGTTGAACAGACTTATGGCTCAGTGCAAGGGATGATGACCCAAAAGAGCATAAGCGGATCTGCCCAACTTGCGGTAGGCCTGCAGAAGTTTGTGAAGCTGATCGGGGCCGAATAGCCCATGGCAATATCATGCTCTGCGGATGCCCTATTTGTGGTGGTTTACAAATTTAAAATAGAAGGAACTTATCATGAATAAAAAAATAGTAGTATTACTGAGCATGCTCTTAACTATTAATGCTATCGGTATGCAGCCCAGTCTACGCCAGAAGGCTTCCGACTTCGTTAAAACTTCGACGGACAGGTCGGCGGATAGGCAGCAGCAGCAAAAAAAAGATAAAAAGAAGCAACACTGGCATTCTCATGATGATGAGATAACTACAGCTATCATAGAACCTCGGCTCGACGATGCTTTATTGGCTGATTTGAAAGCTGATATGGCCGCAGCCATGCAAACTATTATTAAAGAAAGTGGCTCAGTAGATATTTTTGTTAAAGAGCATCAAAAGAGAAAAAAAATGGTACTCTGCCCTATTTGCTTTAAGCCAGAGTGTCCTTTTTCTCGAGAAGAATACGAGTGAATCAATTTAAACAAACAAGCGCGCCTTTAATCAGCGCGCTTGTTTGTTTAATCTTATTTTGATTGTTTTCTATCGCAGCTATTTTTTCTGTATAACGCTTTATCTCGCGGTCGGCAAAAACATTGGCCGTCTTCTTCATCATATTTTGGTGTATCTTCAGGCATAATTTCTCGTGGCCCGCATTTTATCGAGCAGTAACAACTGCACGCATTTCTTTCCCTGCCGCATTGACCTCTGCCGCATAATTTTTTTTCTGGTTCAGCTGTAATAAGAATGCATGAGGACATGCTTATCAGTAATATAAGATATTTAATCATAAAAAACTCCCCTAAAAATAATTAATACTATGGGAATAATGGCATTTTATGAATTGCAAAAGCAATAAAAAACTTATTGCGAGGCATTGTAGACAATTTCATTAAGAGCTTATTCGAAATTTCGAATTTCAGACTTCCCCCCCGTTCGCTTCCTTCGACTCGTAGCGCTCGCTCCCGCCGTCGCCAGAGGCTATGGCGGTCAAGAATGCTCGGCCTGCTCGCCGAAGCCTTGTGCGTAGGCTGGGCTCGAAACGAACGGTTTTAGTTTTCGAATAAGCTCTAATTCTATTGGCTAAGATGCTTTTAATGAGAGTTGCATTTGTACACCCATGGCATTAAAAATAGAAGTAAGATTATCATATGTTGGATTGCCTTCTTCTGAAAGCATACGATAAATATTCTGACGAGGTGTATCTGCGGCTTTTGCAAATGCTGTAATATCGCCTTGAGCATCGATAACATTTTTTAAAGCGATTAAAAATGCTTTTTTATCCCCAGAAGCTAATACATCATTAAGATATGCAATTGCAAATTCAGGATTTCTTAATTCTTTTTGAATGGTATCTTTGAATTCTCTGGATTGTCTTTTTTTTGTCATGGTTTTCCCCCGGTATGATCAAGTAAATAGCCATATGTTTTTTTTAGGGCTTTCTTGATAATAATAAATCCTAATATCCAGGGCCGAAATCAATCACGATTTCATACAAATTCGGGTACCCGCTAATTGGCTTACAGGCTCCCAAATTGCCGCCTTCAACTCGAGTCACCCGACCTGCAATAATTGCTTGCGTTTGAATCTCAAGAGATTTGCGCCACTGCGTAAATGGTTTTTTGCCTGAATTTGTTTTATAAACTTTTGTATTTATTACCATTCTCTAAGTGTAACATATGTGTGACAGGTGTCAAGATTAAGAACGTGACCCCCCAGTATTTTTATGCAAATAAAAAGAAGATTAAAAGCCCATTAACAATTACAATCGAACATCCAACACCAAAGGCAGCGATTTTGATTGTTCTAGAATTGGTAAATTCGCCCATAATCTGAGGATTGCTCGTGAATTGAATGAGTGGAAAAACGGCAAAAGGTAATTGGAGACTCAGAATTATCTGGCTAAAAATCATCATATGCGATAAACATCGTTCGCCAAAAATAAAAATACCAATTAAAGCGGGGATTATCGTGATTATTCGGCCGATTAAACGGCGAATCCATGCGGGAAGACTAACGTTAATGAATCCTTCTAAAATGATCTGTCCAGCCAATGTCCCAGTTAATGTAGAATTTTGGCCAGAAATTAATAATGCCAATGCAAAAACAAAACTGGCAACGGAGGTACTTAAGAGGGGAGTAAGTAAATGATAGGCATCTTGAATTTCGGCAACATGATATAAGCCACGTTCAAAAAAAATTGCGGCCGCAACAATCAAAATTGAGGCATTTACAAAAAAAGCGAAAGTAAGCGCACTACATGAATCAATCGTCGAATAAAAGATAGATTCTTGTTTTTGTATTTCTGGAGTTTCTGGATCCTTTTTGAGCAATGCCGAATGAAGATATAAATTATGAGGCATCACAGTAGCTCCCAAAATACCGATTGCAAGATAGAGCATGTCGGGATTCTTTATAATTTCTGGCGATGGTAGAAATCCGAGTAAAACGCCACTCCATGATGGTTGAGCGAGAAAGATAATAATGGCAAAGCAAGCAAAAATTGCGCCGATGAGTGCGGTAACTATTATTTGCAGCATCTTTACATGATTTTGCGAAAAAGCGAGCAATAATAAAACATCAGCTGCGGTTATGCAAACTCCCCATGTTAAAGGGATGCCAAATAAAAGTTGCAGGCCAATGGCCGAACCAATTACTTCTGCAAGATCAGTTGCAATAACAGCGAGTTCTGCCAAAACCCATAAAAGAAGTGAAACGGGTTTTGAATAATAATCGCGGCAGGCACGCGCTAAATCTTTGCCGGTAACAATACCCAGTTTTAGCGCACAATATTGCAAGAGCATTGCCATAAAATTGGAAATTAAAACTACACAAAGCAAGGCATAGCCAAACCGTGAACCGCCGGCAATATCAGTTGCCCAATTTCCTGGATCCATGTATCCGACGGCAACCAAATATCCCGGCCCGGTAAAGGCCAGAAAACGTTTTACGAATAAAAAAAATTTTGAAGAATGTGCGATATCCATACCGTTCAGTATAGCGGTTTCAATCGACTTGAATAAGATACTTTTTATTTTTTAATTTTTCTGGCAATAAGCATTCTTTAGTGTATTTTTCATACCCTTTGCCATAATCCAAGTCTTTCATAAGTTTAGTTGGCGCATTGCGAATATTCAGAGGAATGGGTAAGATTGCCTTCATTTTTTAACATCATCCACAGCTTCAAAATAGGCATAATACGAAGCTTTACTTTTAGGCGCTTGTGATAAATAGCAAACTCCATGAGCTAAATTAATAGCCGCATTCAGGATAGCCAATAATTTCAACCGCTCTAAATACATTGTTAGCGATAGTTAAGCGCTATGGATCTTCAAGGCCAATATCTTCAGATGCAAATATTACCATCCTACGAGCAATAAATTTTGGATCTTCTCCCGCCTCCACCATGCGAGCAAGATAATAGAGAGCTGCATCGGGTTGGCTCGCGCGCATAGATTTAATAAAGGCCGAAATAGTATTATAATGTTCTTCTGCTTTTTTATCATAGCGTAAATGAGTATTTTGTATGGTATTTTTTAGATTTTCTACCGTGATCTGTTTATAGAGTTTATGGGTATTTTCGAGTGTGGAAATTACTTGGCGTGCATCCCCATTTGCCATACGAATAAGCCAATCTTTGATTCCTCAAGTCATATAGCATGCCAGTGCGTTCAATGATAATTGTCATTTCGTCAGCGACTGAGTTCTTTTAAGACAAAGACTTTGCAGCGAGAAAGAAGCGCCGGAATTACTTCAAAACTTGGGTTTTCCGTCGTTGCGCCAATTAAAGTGAGTCACCGGATTCCACATAAGGGCAATAAAAAGTCTTGTTGTGCTTTATTAAAGCGGTGAATTTCATCTAAAAAGAGCACTTTGGCTGCTTGATCGTATCGTAAATTTTTGCTTTGTTTCAAGAATCTTTCTAATATCATCTTTGCCGGTTGAAACTGCAGAAAGTTCATAATAATCAGCATCTAGTGCTTTAGCATATATTCGGGCAAAGGTTGTTTTGCCTACTCCTGGAGGTCCCCAGAGAATAAAGCTAAAAAGATGCCTTTTTTCAATAGCAATACGCAAGGGTTTGCCCGGGCCTACTAAGTGAGTTTGGCCGACAAACTGATCAAGGGAAAGAGGACGAATTTGGGATGCGAGCGGCTGCATAGCTTTTTTGAAATTTTTATTAAATGGTATTTTGAAGCAAAATTCTATAATGCAATTATACCATAGATAGACTCAGAATAATACTTATTTTGATAGATAATCCTTAATGATCCGGACATTTTCTTCGATCCTGCAGGCATGCGTATCAATCATAAGATCATATGTTACTCCAGTATGAACATGGCACGCCTGCCATTGGGCGGCTCCGACGCGGCGATCGCCCCGGGCTTTTTCACGTGCCGCAAGAATATCTTTAGGCGCAGTCAGGCCTACCCATAATACCTTACAATCGCATAGTGCATCTTTCCATTGGTTAACCGCTACTTCTCCCAAAGAAACATCTTCTATGATAATAAAATGCCCTTGGGCTGCCAGCGTTGCAACTGTAAGCATAAATGCTTCACGGATTTTCTGCCCAAACTCACCGATGTGAAATGAATACTGTGTTTGGCCAAAATCATCAAGTATCGGTATACAAGAAAATCCTGGCGCAGGCTGATCGTTTGTCCAATCATTGTATGAGCTGGGTATCATACTTATAAAATGATCAAGGGTAATGATTAAATGGGGTTGGGCAAGATTTTTTTGTAAAGCGTGCGAAAGCGTTGACTTGCCCGAACTTGTGGATCCATTCAAATAAATAATCTGATATTCTTGCGACTGGGCATGATAGCTGAAGGCAACCAAAAATAGTAAGAAATTAAAGTGCATAAAAACTCCTACCTACAAACTTTCTGAAGTATATCAAAATTAGTGTTGTATTATTTTAAAAGTTTTGCAGTTGTAAGAAAGTACTCTTTCAAAGATGCAAAAGCAAAATACCGTTTGGACAGAGAATTAAAATCTTCACTCGAGGTTGATAACAGCGCATTAAATAATTTTTTACGGTTATCAAAAGCAAGCCGAATCTGCTCGCGCCTGAATGGTCTGCAAGAAATTGCTGAAGACGAATCGCTTGAATACAGAAAATAAGGCGTAATGGTATGCCTTTGATAGCCGAATCATATGATTCATGATCTTTGACTTTTAGAAGGTGTGGCACCAAATCTGTGGAATTGAGTATCTCTTTTTCGCATGAAGACGCCTGATTTTTATAATTCCAAGCGGGAATGAACCTCTTTTCTTTTTCCCGAAAAAGGTAATGGTTGCATCATAAAAATGTTCATAGTGAATGGCACCAGCATTTCAGAGCGAATTTTCCCGTCACGAAGCTTTCGATTAACGATATTTCTTGCACAATCTGATCTGTTTTTTCTTGCGGAAATGCTATGTATGCGATGCAAGAAAAAACAAAACAAGACTTTTAAGAGAATTTTTGAGTAATCTCATAAAAAAACTTTTTTAAAAATGCTCTTGCCAGGATATTTTTTTGGCTAATTTTAACTAACAAAAATGTATAACATAAAATCTAGGTACTTTTGAGGGTTATTATGAAAAAGATAGTTTTTGTTCTTTTTTTACCCTTATTTGCTTTTGGAATGGAAGATAACCAACTTCTGGAGGCGGTTAAGTCTGGAGAGAATGATTTTAGAAATATCAAACGTGATTATGCACTGTAATCCCATTGATTATTAAAATGTTCATGGCTGATGGTGATAATAAGCAAACGCCTTCAATATTGCTTGCACATTTAGCATCAAAAAATCAGCTTTACAAGAGTTGTTGGCTCGATCAACCGCTTATTTCGTATATTGCAGAGATCTCAAAAGATCATAAGGCCGCTGCGACGAAATATTCCGTCAATATCAAAATAAGGAGCCTTGGAGGCATGTTAAGGCCTATCTCTTAGAAGAAGCATATCCCGATATTTGTAGACTCAAAATTAAAACAGTGCTTTTAAAGCATTTAGAAACGTTTCAAAACCATAATCTCTATCATTTTTATAGGATGGGATTATTTTTAAAAAGAATAATAAAGGGGGAACCTTGCATGAATAATCAATTATCGATAAAAAAAGCCATTATATATGCCGTTAATTCCGGTAGTTTCAAATCCTTGGTATTTTGTAAAACTTACCTTTGGATGGCTCCGGTTTTCTACTTTTTCTAACCATCCCTGCATTGGCATTCGGTCTTCTTGCAGTGAATTATGCTTCTTTGATTGCATTGATAATCGGCTATTTTATCTTGTATGTTTTTGGTGTTTTCATATGGTTTCTGCCCGCAAAGCTATTATTGCGATTTTATGATAAAGGGCCCGAGCCATTTCTATTAGGTTTATTTCTTTCACAGTTTAATTTGAGCATGCTAATCAAACTATTGCTCGCAGCAGCTCTTTTCAATTTACTCGTGGCGGCAGGTACGATTCTATTAATTATTCCTGGCATTTACTTGGCAGTTAAGTTTATTTTTGTATTTCTTAATATCATAGATATTGATTGTGGTGTGATTGAGGCATTTCGCAAAAGCTATAATGCTACTAAAGATAATTTTTGGCGATTGTTGGCCCTGCTTATTATCGCAGGGCTACTGCTTAATTTGATTATTACTATACCAGTTTCTGTGCTCATGATGGTACATGCATATCGCCAATTAAATCCGGCACGATAAGGCTTTCGACTTAATGTATCTTTTTGCTACAAAGCCCACCATAACGATAGCCAATCCATTAAAGATGAGATGAATGCCCACAAATAAGCCAATAATATAGAGTGCTGAATAGGGCCATTGCATTAAAATCAAAATACCGAGTATGAGAGTTAAAATTCCACTAATGAGTACCCATATCCAATGCTCAAAACGGCGCGTAAGTGCTAAACTATCCGCATTACACCCTGTGCGATAAAAAGAAATGATAATAAAGAGCGTGAGCGATAAAGCGCCTGCGGTTGGTCTATAAAGAATTAATGCGCCCGCAACCAGGGCAAAAATGCCCAAAAGTAATTGGAGTAAAAATCCACTCCATTTACGAGCATATAATGCATGCCCAAATTGAATGAATCCGGAGAACACCAAGAGCCACCAAAGAAAACCACCGAAGCAAAGGTGGCAAAAACCACTGAAAAAATTGCCAGTGAGCCTAGTGCAATGAGCGCAAGCCCGAGCCCCATAAATATGCCCGCATGGTCTCGCAGTCGTTGTGCATTCATAGATACCTCTTATGAAGTAAAAATGTTTTATATGATGAGCAAATATTAGTTAATATGCACGCCTATTGTAAAAAATTAGGCTCTGTTTATCCTCTAAATAAGGACATTACTATTTTAGAGGGGCTATAAAAACGAAAAAATTATTAATTTTTATTTTCTTAGGGATAACCCAATTTGGTTTTTGATGATAAGATAATCCAAGAAAAAGAGCGATGAGCCAAAAAAATAAAATCAGATTCGCCATTGCGAAACTTCTATTTCGCATTTGTTTAATGAAACAAAAACAGCAGCGGCCACTTTAAGTGCGACGAATAGCCCTAATGCGAGTCCCGTCCGTGGAAGAGGATTTAGCATCGCTAAATCCTGAGGTCAGTCCGAGAAAACCATCGCCTCTCAGCGGAAGTCCCACTCGGTTTCAATTATCAAAATCATTGGGGAAACGGGAATCGAAAGAAATGCTAGCCCATTTAAAAAATGAGTCCGATAAAATTGAAAACAATAAGGCTAATATCCGTAGACTTAAAGTTCGTATGGATAAAGTCAAAAACAATGCCTGATAAAGATGCGAAGAAAAAAGAATTGAGTCTGTTGCTCAATGCGGAAGATGCAAATTGGGATCTTGAAATAAGCAAGGAAAACTTGTCTAAAGAATTTTTTGCATTAAACGCAGATGAAATAGTCGCTGCTTTAAAGAACAACATTATGTTCTTACTGCAAAAAAATGTACAGGAAGCTGCAAATCAAGCTGTATTATGCAAGAAATTGTATTTAGAAAATTTTCTGTTACTACAAAAACTTTCCGGTCGGCACTATGGTAGTATGATAATTCGCGGTAGTAATCATTGGGATGTATCTGAAATAATGGATCCTATTTTTCATGAACTGAAGAGACATTATAACCCAACCGTTAATTTTGACAATCTTAATGAAATTTATGTTATCAAAGAATCAATAAAACCGAATCAATTCATACCGATTATACCAAAATCTAAATCATAATTTTCCGTTTAAATTTTTTTTCAATTTCATAAAGCGGCAATGCCCAGCCGGTAGGTCGTCCATGGGGGCATGTAAATCGGTTTTCTATTTTTTCAAGATCCTTCAAAAGTTGTTGCATTTGAACCATAGTTAAACTATCGCCCGCTTTCACTGCAGCTTTGCATGCCATTTGCGCATGCAGTTTTTCATGAACTTTTTTATACCAATCGTCTGCATCAATAGTATTGAATTCGATGATCCATCCAATGGTTTGGCGAACTATATTCTTCGATATTCACTTCTTTCAAATGTACTGGAATCGCCTGGGCTATTACTTGCTGTGCTCCCATAATTTCAAGTGCAATGTGAGTGCTGGTAAAAATCTGTAAATGTGCTTCAAGCAATTGCATTTCATCCGGACTTAAGTGATAATTTGAGGGAACAAAAGCCCGATGGTGGCTACTTCATCAAATCGGGTTGAAAATAGTTCATATAAAATTCGTTCATGAGCAGCATGCTGATCAACTAAAAAGAGGCTCTCTTCTTGCTCGATAAGAATATATGTTTTATGGAATTGGCCGATAATTTGATATTCAGTGTTCGGGGTACTTTTTGTTTGTGTTTCACTAATGGGTTGAGGAGATTCAGTTGCAATGCTGTTGAAGATCCTTTGCTATCCTCTGGATGAAATGATGAACCCTGCACGACCGCAATAGAAGAGGGGGGACAAATGGAGTTGAGGATTCTTGAATGGTCGCGGCGCTGCGCAGAAGATACATTAGGACTCGGTGACATTTAAGGATTCATTCGTGGTGAGTGCGAATGAAATTCGTGTGGCGAACCACTCATCTGATTTGCGAAAAACTAACTTTCTGATTCAATTGTGCAGAAAATGCTTTTCTAAATTTTCTTTCACAGTAATTTGCAATAGTTGTTCAATAATGCGAGGATTCAAAAATTGCACCTCTTCTTTGCGGGGATGAATATTGATATCCACCAATGCCGGATCAAGCGTAATAGAGATGCATGCAAGGGGAAATTTATCCTGCTGCAGAACATTCATATATCCTTTGAGCAAGGCCTTGCTGAGTGCATGATTTTTTATCCAGCGGCGATTAACAAAAGAAAATAGCTGAGCGATCATACCGTGAATAGGTATGATGAGAAATAATTCCCGGTGATAGTTATGCCATTTTTCTCCGCATGAAGTGGCATGATCTGTTGCGCAATAGTATGATCCCAGAGTTGCGCAATTCGTTGTTGCAAATCGCTTGCTGGCGGGCAATTATACTGCAGATTGCCTTGAGTGAATAATTTAAAATGTACCGGTAAATAATCAAGGCAGAATGCTTGAAATAAAAGCGTGATTTGCCGCGATTCAGTCTCATGAGTTTTTAAAAATTTTTTGCGCGCCGGAACATTAAAAAAAAGATCTGCAATGCTGATATCAGTTCCCGCATTGCACGAAACTTGCTCTCGCTCAATCACCGTGCCTTGGTTCAGTACAAGTTTAGTGCCCGTTGAGGCTTCAGATTCTTTTGTAATTAATGTGACATTGCTTACCGCGCAGATGCTTGAAAGCGCTTCGCCGCGAAAGCCAAAGGTGGTTAGTGTTGGCAGATCATCAACGCGGGTAATTTTGCTGGTCGCATGATGCTTAAAGCATGCGTGCGCATCTTCTTCATTCATGCCGCATCCATTATCAACGATACGAATTAGCGATTTTCCTGCATCATTAATATAGATTAGCGATATATGTGGCGCCAGCATCAAGAGCATTTTCAACAAGCTCTTTTACTACGTTTGCGGGTCTTTCAACTACTTCGCCGGCGGCGATTTTTTGTGCTTTTGTGGAGATAATTGTTTGATGCGTGCCATGGTGCTTTAAATGTTAGATTTAGAATTTAAAAAAATATATACCCTCCTATTATGCCATTAAAAAAATAAATAATTAATTTTAAGGCCGAATTTTTTTTGACTCAGCTGATATTTTTTTAATTGATCAAGCGCAGTGCTCATCTGAGCGGAGGGAAAATATACTTTTGAGCCGCTTTTTCGTGATCTATCAAATTTTAAACATTCATCTAATACATTGTTTGCAAACGTTAGCGCATTCTCTTTTCGTTGCTCATGCGCTTTGAAAAATAAATGGGTTGCTTGCAGGTAGCTGGTTTCAATTTCTTCATACTTACGATCAGTAATTTCTTTAGGGAAATCCTTTAAAGAATCCTTTTGTGTGCGAGCATGAGCTAATATCTTTTCGGCATTATCAAGAATTTTTAAATTAAATCGCTGTTCTTCTGTATCCTTCACTTGATTGAGTGCCTCTTGTAAGGAAATGTAATCGACATGAATAGTATAGGCAGTATCTTCGATAACTTGCCGTACTTGCTCTAAATCAAGAATATTTTTAACAGTCTTTTGAATTTCATAAAATGCTGGGAAGTAATTTTCATTATACGCCGCTATAAAGAATTTGAGCGCTTGCGTAAAATTGGTTTCTGCATGGATGAATAGTTTATCAGGATCGGGCTGCATTTGATCGGATTGATAATTCTCTTTTTGCTTGATTATAGAGCAAGTGCCCTTGCCTGCAATTGAGATTCTTAATTTTTGATCCTGATATTTCTTCTTGTACCAGTTGCGGGATAGATAATTCATCAATTGCTATTTTTAGTTGAAAGAGTTTTTGTAAAGAGTGTTTTGATGAAAGGGGAGTTTTTATTTCCTGCGGCGGTCGCGGCTTTTTTTTTTGTTTGATATAAATTCAAAATTTCTTTCACCTTATCTGCAATTTGCTTTACTTCTGCAGGCATCAGATAGTTTTTGTCAATTTCTTTTTTTTCATGCTCAACTTGCATAAGCAAGTGCCACATTTTGATTACCGGTATAATCGCTTCTTTATTATTCTTTTCATATTCTTCTAAAACATTTGATTGCTTTAATGTAAGCTGCTTCAAGATTATTTGGCTTTACTTTAAGATCATCGGCATCTATAAGATTTTTAGTTAAAAGATAAACAGCATCGAGCTCAAGGGCTACTCTTTCAAAAGATTGGCACTTCTTAAATGTATTGTTTGAAATTGCAAGACTGGTATTTGGAGGCAGTTCCATACAAAGGATAAAACTATTGAATGCCAGAAGTGCTACAAAAAAATTGGAGCCATTCATGGCTTATCTTCTTCGCTTTTTTTAAATTTCTTTACCAAAGTTTTGAGAGGAGAATCGGTTCTTTTTCGTGGGCTTGCAGATTCTCGCAATGCTTGCTTCCAAGATAACAGATCTTTCTTTTCTTTATTTTCTGCTGCACCTTCTTTTCTTGGGGTTTGAGTTTCTTGCGATGCTGTTTCATTGTTTTTTTCTTTATTTTGGCTTGCATTTTCTTGATTTATATCGGGCACTTGAGGGCGCAATTTTGGGCCTTCCTTATCTCTTTCCTCTCTAATCGTTCGGACTTTTGCCATGGCTTTTGCAAACCTAGGATTTATAACATATTGAGCCGGATCAAGTTCTGCAAGGCGCGCATTATTGTTGCATATTATTTCTACGGCCTCTTCCATTTTTTCATATACTTTTTTACTTTTGGCAATCTCATAATAGATAGTAAAACAAGAGTAAAATCTCAAATGCTTGGCTATTGCTCTTTTGATACTCTTCTTTTAAATTTTTATTTTCTCGGTTGATATTTCTTGCGATATCAAGCTTTTGAGTAATGATTGTCAATTTTCCATCAATCGATACTACTTTAATCGGGATCTCTTCTAGCTTCATCCCCGTTGAAGCTCTCCTAATGAGCTTATTCTTTTTTGAAGTTAAGCGAGTATTCTCTTGTTCAATTATTTCTGTTAGAGAGTTTTTGAGATTGTTAATTTGCTGGATAAGCGGATCATTTTGTTGTCGTAATTTTTCTGCAGCAATAAGTTCAGGTATCGTATCACAAATATATTTAATAGCATTAGCCTGATCATTTTTATAAGCTTGGATGAATAATTCTAAGGCTTTTGCATAGTTTGATACGCCTCCATTAAAATTCTCATTCTTTAATTTGTCTTGCGCTACCAAAGCTGAAAGCGCACCGATTTGGATGATTGCCTGTGACGTTCTTTTTGGAGTATCTAAGGATTTTCTGCGTGAATTTTCTCGAATGAGGCTTGGCGGATTGCTACTATCGCTTGAATTATCGTGCGATTTAACATATACCGCTAATTCCTCGTTTAATTTTTGCAGATCATTTAAATATTCGAGCATAGTATCTTGTTTTTGTTTTTCTAAATAAAGAAATGGGCCAGGCTCATTGACTTCAATCGGTTTTTCCATAGAAAAGGAAAAAGATATGATAGGTATTAAAAGTAGATGGCATACTATTTTTTCGAGCATAGAATACTTTCCATTAAAAAAAAAGCCAATGCTTAACTGGTCTTAACTATGCTGGAGAATCGCGGCATTTTGAAGAATTTATATTTGCTTATTATTGAGTGTGGCGATAAAGCGATTTTTTTCTTTGCATTCGAATGCGATGATGCTCAGATTTGCATAGGACTTTCTGCGAGAATTTCAGCACACTGCATTAATGTCTTGGTTTTTTCACCAGCGATTTTTAGTTCTATAGTTTTTTCATTAAATGAGAGCGATTCAAAGCTTGCATCATTTTTAAGGGCTAATTTAATAGTTTTGAGCAATTCAAGTGGATTTTTTTGACTTTTGCAGTGTTGTTGCATATAGTTTGCCTTTTTTCTCAAGTTTTAATCGGAGTGCTTTTTTGGCTTTGATGATGGTGAGCAATATGATCCAATTTGCGAAGTTCAGAGCTAATCAAATTTTTTTCTGCTTCAAGGCACGAATGGAATACCATTGTTGTAAATATAAGCTTGCCATGCCGATAATCATCACTAAAAACAGTAAGTTACTCATGAAAAGCCATTGCGAAATTGCTTTATAGCGTTTGGGGGATCCGTTGGTATAAAAATTAATCTGTTCCATTAGTTTCTTTCTTGGTTAAAGAGGCCGATCATTGTTAATAATGATTTTTATGCTCTTGCATATCAAGATTAAGCGCAGGGCTGATCTTGAGAAGTCGCGCAACACTATCGATGCTGATGCTTTTTTCTAATGCATAGTTATGTGTGATAAGATCGAGCGCTAATTGCGATTTCCTGAATGCATGCCCAAAAAGCATGCGATAGGCTTGGATTAATGCCATGTAGCTGCTGGTAATATTCATCAAATTGAGTTCTGTTTTTTGAGCTAAAAGCTGCTGGCCAAATAGAACGGGCCTAAAGGCTCACAAATAAAATAATGATTGCCCATCATCCATCGTATGCAAGTAGCGATAATCCCAGAGCATTTTTTTTAATGCAGGATTTGCTAATTACATGCATTGAAGGTGATGCGGTTGATAATCGTAATAATTGTTCATGAATAAGTGGTGCTGAAAGAGCAATGTTGAGCAATGCATTATTCAATTTATGTGTATGTACAAAATTGTATAATTCGTGTGCAAGAGTATGAAAACTTCCTTCCCAGCCAATAGTTGTATAGGCTTTTAAAGTAAGATTTTTCGATGCATGCGCTTATCCATGCAATAGGTTGCGTCTGCATGGCACTACTGATATGCAAATTTGCTCATACTGAATTTTGGGTAATGGCCACATTATCAACTCTCCCGCTTGCTACACGATCTTTACCTTCAAGATCTTTAGGAATCTCGATTTGGTTATAGCCGTGTTGCTTCATATAATCTGCAACAGCATTGCCTTGGGTACTATCAATTTCCAATCATTAATTGCGGGATGTTCAGTTTTTTGAGCGCATCATTTTTTTTGATGTATCTTGGTGTTTGATCAATGATTTTTTTTATCAGTGCAAGTCCATTATCCTGCTGCAATTAATGCATTTTTATCTTCCCATTGTGAAACTGATTTATCAAGAGTTGCCCAATCTTTTGCAGGAATATAAGGCGGATTGCCAACAATCAAATCAAAGGTAAATTCGTGTGGAATCTGTGCAAAAAGATCAGAACGCAAAAAAGTGGCATTGCTGAATATGATTATGCGCAGCATTTTCTTGTGCGAGAGCAAGCGCTGCATCGGCAATATCAGTGCCATAGACCTTGTGCTTTGGGCAATGCATGGGCGAGTGCCAACGCGATGCATCCACTTCCGGTGCACAGATCTAAAATCCATAGTTGCTGATCACGCAATGGCTTTAATTGCTCAATGAGATTCATGCACCATTCTTCAGTTTCTGGGCGGGGAATAAGGTATTGGAGGTTTGCATATAATATCAAGATCAGCAAAGGGTGTTGAGCCTAAAAGATACTGCAGCGGCATATCTTTATTGATGAGCTTATCAAGATAATCATCAAGTTTTTTTTGATCAGCATCAGTCCAATTAATTTCTTGCTCGCTGATGAGCATAATTTCTTTTTTCCCGGTTATTGCTTCAATGAGCCACCAACTATATTGAATGCAAAGCGTCTTATCCTTAAACTTCGGGAATAATTTCTTCTCTAGAGTTTGTATCATCTGGAGAATGAGGATTTTCTCTTTTCATTAGGACCTTTTTTTGAATTTTCTAGAATGTTTTCTGAGGTTATTTCTTGTATTTTCAGATCATTTTTTCTTTGGTTCGCTTGTTTGATTATCTCATTACTTTTGTCAATTAAATGAAGCTTAATTAGATGGGATTTAGAGTTTTTATGTTTTTCAAATTCTTGCGTCGAAGTAAAATTCTTATTGCAGATGGCACAGGTATACCAATGAAGAGGGATTGTTTGTGGCTCTTGGGGCTGAAATATTGTAAAAAGCTCTTCATCGGGCGTTGTTTTAAGAATCTGTTCAATATGTTCGCAATTTTGGGTTTGGAACTATTGTTGGTGGATTTTGCTTAGTTTCCATTGCTCTTGCAGGATACATGAAAAGTATGGTTACTAATAATAACTTCAAACTGCTTCCTTCTATAGCTTACGATCCTATTTGTATTATTTTTAAACTATTGACATATAAGACTGTTTTCCGTGAAAGTTAATAAAAAAATTATACAAGGAGATGATATGTTTTTAAAATGGGCTCTTATATTTTTTGTTTTAGCAATTATTGCAGGTCTTTTTGGTTTTACCGGAATTGCTGCTGAGAGTGCACAAATAGCAAAAATATTATTTGCGATTTTTTTGATTGGGCTTTTAATTTCTCTTATTCTTGGGTTTGTGGTTGTTTAACCGTTTAAAAGGTTGTGCACATATTCTTGTGCGTTAAAGAGTTTAAACATTTCCGGTTGCTCGCCAAAAGAGATATAGGCGATTGGGATTTTTAATTCGTTGGTGATTGCGAAAACAATGCCTCCTTTACCCGTGCCATCCATTTTGGTCAGAATTACTCCATCAAGTGAAGTAGCTTCATGGAATAATTTTGCTTGATCGAATGAGTTTTGGCCGAGTATTTCATCGATGGTGAGCAAGGTTGTGATTTTCTGGCCTGAGGCTTGGGCAGTTATTACTCGTTTTATTTTTTCAAGCTCTTTCATGAGATTTATTTTGGTCTGAAGTCGGCCGGCAGTGTCTATTATAAGAACATCATAGGCATTTTCTTTAAAATGTTGGATCCCTTTAAAAACTAATGAAGCTGGATCTTGATTGGGGGTTCCCGAGATTACCCGGATGCCTAATCGGTCTCCCCAGGTTTCTAGCTGCTGGGTGGCTGCGGCGCGAAACGTATCGGCTGCAACCAGAAGAACGCGCTTTCCCTCTCCTGCTAATTTGGCAGCAAGTTTGGCTGCTGCGGTCGTTTTACCGCTTCCATTAATGCCAACTAAGAGTATGATCGAGCCCAATCCCCGGAATGGTTGAGTTTCCAGAAGCTGCAAGAGTTCTTTGGATAAAAGATCTTTAAGATCTGCACCATCTTTGAGTGTTCCTTTTTGCCAAGCGTCTCTTACTCGTTTAAGAATTTCCCGCGTTGTTGCAATTCCCGAATCGGCGCTCAATAAAATTGTTTCTAACTGCCGTAAGGTATCTTCATCCATTGGCCGTGCAAATAGGGCCTTGATTGGGGAACTAACGGCAGTATATATTTTTGAAAAGGCGTCTTTAATAAACCCGAATACCATGTATCGTCTCCTGCAGGTGTTTAATGAATGGGCATTCTTTTAGTATACGGGCTAGATAGTAAATGAAAAGTTGTTATTGCAGATTAAGAGTCATTTTTGGCGAGAGTCCATTCTCTCTTGCTTTAACAGTGGTTTTCGCAAGAAAAGAGTTATCTATTTTCCCAAGCATGCGCTTATAAACATCTAGCAATTCTTCAGTACTCAGTGGATAAGGTCCCCAGGGGATGACCGCCCATGATAACTTTCTGGCTTTTTGCTCTTGAATATCATGTATGCAGCGCTGTAAAAGATTATGCCCGATACCATTATTTCTATATTCCGAATAGACTATAGTTCTAATAATTCTCCAGCAAGTAGGATCCGAGTCTTTTGGTTCGTATTCTATATAGCCTACATAACTATCTGACGGTAGTTCCGCCCTGATATGTTTGTAATAGCCTTTTTCAGTCTTGATGACAGAAGATATAAAGGTAACATCTTTGAGTATGTCTTTTTTTGGCTGCATGCCCCAGCATGTATTTATGCTCGCAAGTGCCAGTGCATATAACACGATTTGAAATGGTAATGATCGCATATTAACCTCATTTTTGAAAATTAACCTGATTTATTAATTATAACCAGTTTTTGTATAGCTTTAGATCGTTAGGGGCTGTTTTGAAGGAAAACATTAATTCCATGAATTCACCACCCACTTGATGCCCATCTTCACTTCTATGCACATAGGTTGTATCTGGATTAATGCTTTTTAATTTCTCAAAAAATTCTTTAGTATATTTAGTTCCCACGATTTTATCATCTATGCCAAAGTGAATTAAGGTTTTAAGTTTTAGTCCTTTAAAATATTCAACCGATTTCATAGGATCGAAGCTTTTGGGATCATATTCACTTATATGAGGGAGCGCATAATCAACGGTAGAAGTTGCAACTTCATTTGCAGAAATATCGCTTGGACTTTTCAATGCAGCGATTGAGAAATTTTTTACAATATCAGGAACATAATACCAGGCCCCTTGCGCCATTCTTATGGGCAATTGGAGATACTTTGATGATGTTGTTACTATCGATGATTCTTGTGCAGCGTTAACTACTGCATCTGAAATCGTGGCTGCCCCTGTTCTGATAATTTGTTCTACAGCAGCATGCAAAGATAACATTGGGCAAATGAGTACATGGTGGCCATTTTGGATAATCTTCAGAAGCTGCTCGCGGTTTTCATTAGTAATCCCCAGATATTCCAAATTTTTTTTCAAGCTCATATCATCAAGATTTCCGCCTCCTGAAAAAATTTTATTATTATTCAATAAGCCAATAGCATTGACTACCACGGCCCCGCCGCGTGAATAACCAACAAGGTCAACTTTTTGAAGCCTGCTTTTTGAATGTGTAGCAATGCATATAAAAAAGGTTTTAATTCAGGAAGCTGTGCAAAGCATGGATGTCTCTAGTTTCACATTGCTATCAGTTGAATCGGGTGCATCATGAAAATTAAAAATTATTCGATTGCCGTATCCCAAATATTTCGATTGATCCTTGGTGCCGCCAAAGCCATGAGGAGCGATGAGGATCGTATCATCGTTAGCATCTCTAGAGTCAGCAATTATTTCAAATTTAGGATCGTATCCAAATCTCACAATTAAATCTTTTTCCTTTTTTTTGGCAATTTTTGCCCGCCATAATTTCAATTTTGGTTCTTGGAAGTTCTTCTGAAATTTCTAAGCTCGCAGGCATTTCCATGCCGATTGTACAGTTAACCCACAGGCTTGATAGAGGTAAAATTGCACTGAGGCTTAAGATCATAAAAATTCTATTGATGGTATTCATGGTATTTATTCCAATTTTGGTTTAAAAAATTCTTAACTTCTACCGATCAAGTTATCATTTATTGTCGATTTGTCAATATTAATTACGGTTTTTGTGATGGTCATTTTAACGAGTGCAAACCATGGGCATTCTTCCTCGTGTGCGGTTATTATTCTATACATCGGTGCGGGGGTAAATTTGTTAAATATTTTAGTATAAAAAGGCAACAAGTTCATCGATGTTTGGCCCCCGAGGATCTGTGGGCAATACATCCAATTCGATTTTTTCGCATCCAATTTGCAGCATATGTGTAATAGCATTCGATATGAGCAACGTTCCTAAACCATGTTTTCGATAATTTGGTGAACGTATAGTTCGCGAATTTTCCAGTTGCCGCTTGTTAATTGTGAAATAATTTGCATGGAGCCTGCGATTTGGCCATTTTCAATCGCATGAATTTCGTGCCAATTTTTGTATAGCTCTTGCCGAGCGATAACAATATTTTGCAAATTTTGAGCATCAGTAAAGCTGATAGCCAAATAACCCGAAAATTCCAATAAGGGATGCGAGAATAATAAATTTTCTAAATACTTTCATATAGCCTCCAATTCCATACTTTTTACTAAAAATGCTTTTTTGCTATACAGGCTAAAATTTGTTTGGAATTCCAGCCTGCAAGTTTTTCATACCACAGTGGTTTATAAACTAATGCCTAATTCTTTTAAGTTCTTTTTAAATGTTTCGATGGCATCCGCTTTCTTATCATCAAAGTGAATACCAATTAATCCTTGCTGTGCTGCCATTTCCACATTTGATTTCTTATCATCGACCACAATCATAATCTCATTCTCTGGATCTTTGATAAAGTTTGCTTTTAATGAATCGTAATATTGCCCAGCGGGTTTGGGTGTTTCGCAAAGAATTTCTGTGCATTCAACTGGATTGCTTTTGCCATATTGGCTATAGCTCACAATCTGCCCTTGCTCAAGCAATTCACCTTTGAAGAGAGAATGATTTTTGAGCATGTCTTGCGAACTTTTTAATATTTGCGGGCCCATATTAGAAGCAAGTCTCATTGGAATATCTTTCTCTTTAAGGCTTTTCATGATTGCGATCATAGGCTCATACGGCTTGTATGAATTTTTTATGTCGATTATAAACTGTGCTAATGATTTTAGCCCATGTTTTTGAAAGATATTTATGAGTGCTTCGCCTGATGATTTGGCTTCTTTAGATCCTATTTCATTTATTTCTTTATACGCTTGGGAAACTTTGGTTTGTTTTCCGGTAACATATGTATAACCCATTTTGACTGCTGCAGTCGCGAGTGCAGGGGCAGCTTTTGCTATTGCCCAATAATAAGCAGCTTTATTTTTTTTGGTAGCAACACCGTGATAATCGAAACCAAATTGTTTTTTTAATGATGAAGTATTTTCTTTATTCATTCCAGCAGGATAAACAACCATGCCCTGGCAGAATAGTGGACTTACTAATACAAGAACAAATAATAACTTTTTAAACATAATTTAAACCTCCATTGAGAAACTATATATTTATTTTCTATCCATAATCATACCCGCTTTCTTAGAATTGTCAAATTTATTACAAATAGAAATGCTGCAAAATGGCTTATAAAATGCCCTCAATTCGAGCTAAAAACAGTTTTAAGCGCCGATAATCATTATTTGTTAATAAGGAGTAAATTTGAAGAAAATCGTTAAGGCGGTCGTTTTTGATCAAATTTTGATCATTTTGAGTCTTCAGAAGGGCCAAAAGAAGCTCGTCTAGGTTCGGAATCAGGCTTCCAGCCCCAAAAAGCAGGTTTAAATACCTATTTTGGGCAAAAAAGAGCCGTATTTGCTCAGGGGTGGCAGGAGCTATAAAAGAGTGAATTAAGGGGGGTTCAGGAGGCATAAGATAGTAGACTCTGCCTTTTTGCTCATAGCCAAGAGAAATGCACTTGAAGGTGGTCTTTAAGAATTCAAAAATTTGCGGTTGCTCAGCAAGCAGCTCTTCATGGGTCTTTTGATAGGGGAAGGGGTAGCGGCCCGGCTCCATCGAGCCCGTTTCAATCTGATAAATGATGCCAAAAATAGTTCTATTCTTGCCTTCTATTGCTACCAGGGAGCCAAATGCCGGGGTTTGATTCCATTGCCAACATTGGCCTAGAAAACTCTGAAGTGAAGATTCTATAATTTCAGCAAAAGGAGCTCTATTCATATTTTTGCTATTTTTGCAAATTTTAGACTAATTTCTACCAGTTATGATTATAGATAAAGACAGGTGTTTGTTCCATTTTTTTATGACATCATCATTTTTCTTCGTGCCTTAAGATCATATTTCACCTCTTTTGCACCAAGCCATCGCTCTGCTTGCTCTTCAAGCGGAAGCATTGCAATAGTTCTAATAACATCGGCAAAACTATCGCGGAACTCTGATTCTTGTTTTAGAGAAAATGATTTATGTTCAGTGTCGATAAAATAGGTGATTCCCTCATCCGTATTTTTAACATTTCCACGATGAATATCTTCATATCCGGTTTTTTTGGCAATTTTATAGATCTGCTGGATCTGTTTTAAATTAAACTTCTTGTATTCATTTGCTTTTACCTTGGGAACTAGGGTAAGCAGATTGCCCGATGGATCTTGATAGTATCTCTTTTGCAATGCTCCGATGGTATCACACTGATTATCTTGTGCACATTGTTTAATTAAAAGTGTACCAAGAACTCTTCCATTGCCCTTTTTTACTACGTATTCTGGCAGCCATTCAAATTCTCGCACTGTTCGATTAATATCACGCTCATTGGGCAAATTGGTATCGAAGAGTTTTTTGGTTTTTTCATCAACTGAATATCGATGGATCAAATCTTCTTGGGTGATCGTTGTCTTAAAATTGTTATAGAAAAAGCCATTTTTGTTTGAAGATTCGGCATGATGCTTCATACCATTGGCCCCACCAATAAAACCTAAAGAACACATTATGAATAAGATTTTGTTATTCATAGATATCTCCATATTTTTATTTAAATATAAAACTTAAGTATAGTTTTGCCCATTATCAAACCTATAAATGCTGTCGACACATACCATTTTAAAAACCCATCATAGGAATTATATTGGCTATTTTCAGGTAAACTATGTGAAATGGCCCATATATAGATGGCTATAAATAAGGTTATCTTAAGTTGTTCAAGAGATATTAGGCCACGCAATGATTTTTTAATAGTATCCTCGAGTTTCGCTTCTTTTACGAGCTGAGCTATAGTTCCAGGTATCAGATATCCAGTTACGCAAATAGCCGACGAATCGATCAAAATACCCGGTAAGGATTGATTGGCCAGATGATTAAAGTACCCCTGATAAAGCCCTAAGAGAATAAGACAAATTTCCCAACGCGATATCTTAAGATGATCATTAAGCATTGGCATTATATTTTTTTTGAAAACCGACGGTTGATAATCTATTGCTTTACGGCATGTTGGGCAATTAGGATGTTGGGCTATCCATTCTTTTAAGCATTCGGTGTGATAAATATGAGGCACTCTTGGATCGCATTTTAAAATGCTAATATCTCTATCATCATTAAAATCTTCTTTGCAAATGCCGCATTCATTTTGTTCTGCTTTTACAGCTTGATCCATTAGTCTTGCAGTTTTGGGTTGCAACATTTTGATGATAAACTCTCGGCTTCTATTTTTTGATTGTGCAGCAATCGGATTATTTTGGCCAGCAATCTGTGGTTGCATGCCAAAAATGCTCGAACTTAAAAATAATGCTGCTAAAAGTGATAAAAATAGACGTCTCATGATAATCTCCATATAATCTCCATTTTTCTATTAGTAACCTCTATCTTTAATTGTAGCCTAAAAATTCAGGCTGTCAATAAATTGGCTTAGGTCTGTGGCTTGCTTGCTGATTCCAGGAATTCAGATTCATGTGGATCCTGTTCAGGCAGTTCAGGCTGACCCTGAAGGAGCCTGATCTGATCCTCTGAATCATCCTGGCCTAGTGAATCGAGGCGGGCAAGATAGGTATCCCGGTGGATAATAAGGTGGCTTTTGCCTTCTCGGATAATCTTTTTATGGTGTGGAGTGCTATATCCTTTATGGCTGGCCAGTAAATATCCGGGGAATATGGTATCCATGCGCCGCATCATGGCATCCCGCTTTACCTTGGCCACAATGGAAGCGGCAGCTATGGTGCTTGAGCGGCGTTCTCCGAAGGGAAAATAGTGGACCGGAATTTCTTTATAAGTAGTATCAAATAAGTTAAGAGGCATGGCATCAGTGATGATTTTAGATGGGTTATACGGTGCGGTAGCTAATAAATGGACCAAAGCCTTTTTCATGGCAATAAGCGTGGCATGCCAGACATTCCGCTCATCAACGGTACGATGGTGAACGATCCCTATACTATACCAGCAGTGCTTATCTATCCATTTAAAGGCGGCAACCCGCTCTTCAGGGGTCATGAGCTTGGAATCTTTGAGCAAGCGGCTGGTTTTGCCCGGAGGCAATATCACGGCAGCCGTTACTAGAGGCCCTGCCAGGCATCCGCGACCTACTTCATCAAGCCCGCAAATCACCTCATTGGCCTGCCAAGCTTGCTCTTCAAAATAATTCTTATTGAAACGCTCTCTGATCCGATTGATTGTCCTAGGTGTTTCTGGCGTATAGTTTTCCATTTGACATGTCTTCAATAATGTGTACTATTAGAATTAAGCGCAGTTGTATTAACCAAATTAAATTAACTAATGATATTGAAATATGATATCAGGAGGAGAACGTTATGTCATCTAGATCAACAGAATTGCGAGTAAAAGAGCTTTTGAGAGAGAAGGGTTGGACAACCAAAACTTTGGCTGAAAAGACCGGAATGTCTGAAAGTTACTTAACTCACATTAAAAATGGAACCCGTCGTTGGAACGAAGATTCACTTCGTAAATTAGCCAACGCATTTGAAATTAGCCCTATCGATCTGTTTGCGCAACGTCGCAAGCGTACCGATAATATTGATAGCAATGTGAGCATGCCAGAGAAATCTGATGTAGAGCTCAAAGTGCAAATCGTCCCGGTTGTAGGGGATATTCCATCAAACCCATCACCGTATAACAACCAATTAATGCAAATTACCACCGGTTATAAAGATGTCTTTATTCCGGTTCTCAATACCACCGATAGTTCAATGTTCTCACTTTGCATAGATCACAATCTTATGGCGCCAACCTTTGTTAAAGGCGATTGCTTGATTGTATCTCCAGAAATATGGACCCGTTCAGGTGATATTGCGGCAGTAGAATATGGCAATGATACCACGATCAGAGCAATCATGCAGGTTACGTATACCGATGATTTCATTGTTCTTGAATCAGTGAACCATAAATCTCCGCCAATTGCATTAGTTCGCGGTAAAGATCATTTTAGAATTATTGGTCGCGTGATTGAACGTCATCAAAAATTAGCATAAAACCTATAAATTAAAACGGCTAAAAAGTTATTTTTAGCCGTTTTTTTTGTAAAACTCATAAATCAAGTGCTTTCTGAATTTGTTGCAGAGCAACGAAGAAGGCTTAAGCTTCCTGAAGATATCCAATAATGTATACTATAAAAGTATGAAAATGCCAGAAATACTGGATTTTTCCCGTATTTCTGGTACTTTTTTTATATCCTTTGATACATACTTCGCTTTGCTCAGTATTACTCAGGATGTGTATTCTACACATGGTGAGTGTCCGTCAGATCTCCGGAGGAGCGTCGGCTGGATGTATCGAACCATAAGACTAAATAAAACAGCATGGTGCTGTTTTATAGTGCTAAAACACTTCCAATTAGCTTGCCCGCCCCTTCGACTATGCTCAGGATAAACTCCGCTTTTAGCGACTTGTCCGGCGTAGCTTTAGGCGAAGACGGATGGGTTCACAGGAGCTTTTACATGAATCGTTACGAAGCGCTTATGCTTACCGTTCCGGAAATTACCGCGGACGAAGCAAAATCGATCGAACAGCAATTTGATCGATTGGTTGCAGACAAAAAAGGATCAATTATATCCTTTGAAAAATGGGGCAAATTCCGTTTGGCCTATCCCGTTAAAAAGAATGAATACGGCGTCTATTTCTTAGCTCGTTTTGAATCTGCTCAGCCAGAAGTGGTTGAAGAGGTAAAAAACTTGCTGGAAGTAAAATTGCATGAACTTATCATGCGTTCTATGATGACCAAGCTTGGAGCAAAACAATCCTTGGTATATCAGCGCCCGCAATCATTGGAAGAAGCGCCAGCTCGAGAAGTTGGTTCTTTCTTGAAAGAAAACAGAATGGATCATCTCTCAGATGATAATGATAACGGCCAAGAGCTCTAGAGGATTAGCCCATGACAAAGAAAATCAAACTTAAGATTAATGCTCGTTTACTCAAAAAAAGATTCCGTAAGCAAGGTTTTGGTGGCAAAAAGCACTGCCGATTCTGCGGAAATGCTGAGCAAGAAACCTATCTTGACTATAAAAATGGCACGTTCTTAAAGAACTTTCTCACTGAACGCGGTAAAATTTTGCCAGCACGAATCTCAGGCAATTGCAGCTTGCACCAGCGAGATTTGGCACGAAATATTAGAAAATCACGCGTAATGGCGCTTCTGCCATATTCAGCGGGGCATTTCTAACGCATAACATCGCTAAAGATGGTTTTCAGTTGACTTAAAAATGTGTGGCAGTGCTGACTCGCATAAGGAATTTACTCCTTGAGACGCCTGCCACCGTTCGTTTTAAGATGCTATTTTTTTGACATGTAATTATGTTTGTCCGTGAAAATGACGTATTAATAAACCGCTCGTCCTGAGGAGCAGCGCAGCTGCGTCTCGAAGGATAGCGAAATCTATTTGTGAAATGTTTTTTGTATATATTTTAAAATGTAGTGATGGATCGTATTATACTGGGCATACTGATAACCTAGAATCACGTATAGCAGCTCATGATGATGGTTCCTTTGGCGGTTATACTGTCGATCGGCTTCCTGTGAACGTTGTTCATGTTCAGGAATTCCAAACTCGAGATGAGGCATTCGCCGCGGAAAGGCAAATTAAAGGGTGGTCCCGTAGAAAAAAAGAAGCTCTAATTCAACAAGATTGGAATAAGTTACAGCGCTATGCAATGAGATTTAAGAAATTTGAAACAAATTGAAATAATCCTTCGAGACGCATCTCTAAAGATGCTCCTCAGGATGAGCGGAAGGGTACGTTTATTCCCGGCTTGTCAAAGGTCTGTTTATAGGCCTTATAGCTTGACAGATAGAAATATTCTGATAAAGTAAATATTGAAGAGTAAATGGAGAGGTTATTGGTATCTTGTGATGCTGATCAATTCCCCGCTAATTAATAATAATACTGAGATAAACCATGAATAATGCAGATCGTTCACATATTCGCAATATTGCTATTATAGCCCACGTTGACCATGGTAAAACTACCCTGGTGGACCAATTGCTTAAGCAATCAGGAACCATTAAAGCTGAGTCAGCTGAGCGTGTAATGGATTCAAATGATCTTGAGCGTGAACGTGGTATTACCATTTTGGCTAAAAATACCGGTGTGGTATATAAAGATTATGCAATTAATATTGTTGATACTCCCGGCCATAGTGATTTTGGCGGTGAAGTTGAACGTACTCTGCAGATGGTTGAAGGATTTTTATTATTAGTTGATGCTGCTGAAGGGGTTTTGCCCGGTACGCGATTTGTGTTGCAAAAAGCTCTCCAATTAGATTTAAAGCCGATTGTTTTAATCAATAAAATTGATCGTAAAGATGCGGATATTGAAAAAACTGAAACTGCAATTCAAGATTTATTCTTGGATTTAGCAGCAAATGAAAATCAGTTTGTCTTCCCCCATTTATATGGGTCAGGAAGATCAGGATATGTTTCTACTGATCAAAATGCGCGTTCAGGCGACATGACGCCTCTTTTTGAAGCGATTATTAAGCATGTTCCTGCACCACAAGCAAAAGCTGATAATTTACAATTTTTAGTCACCAATCTTGATCACTCAGATTTTTTAGGGCCGATTGCGATTGGCCGAATCTTTAGTGGTTCCATGAAAGTTGGCCAGCAAGTAATTTGCTGCAAAGATGATAAGGTGAGCGCTCCAATCCGTATTACCAAAATTTATAGATTCGTTGGCCTTAATCGAGTTGAAACAACCGATGTGGGCGTTGGTGATATTGTTGCCGTTACCGGTTTTGATGAGCCAGTTTCCATTGGAACCACCATCTGTGATGTTGGTGATCCATTGCCGCATCCGTATGTTAAGGTTGATGAGCCAACCGTTTCGATTTATTTCTCAGTGAATGATTCTCCCTTTAGCGGAAGAGATGGCACGTTCTTAACATCGCGCCATTTAAAGGATCGTTTAGAAAAAGAATTACGCACTAATGTTGCATTGCGCGTTGAGCCGACCAATACTCCCGAATCATTCAAAGTATCAGGCCGGGGCCAATTGCATTTAGGCGTACTCGTTGAAAATATGCGCCGTGAAGGATTTGAATTACAACTTTCTGCACCGGAAGTTATTTATAAAACAATCAATGGTGTAAAAAATGAACCGATTGAGTATGTGCTTCTTGATATTCCGCAAGAAAATCAAGGTGTGGTTATGGAAAACATGGGTCGCAGAAAAGCGCAGATGATCGGCATGCATCTGTATGATGATGGCCGTATGCGTCTTGAATATCATGTCCCATCGCGTGCATTGCTTGGATTTAGAAGCCAATTCTTAACTGATACACGCGGTAATGGAATCGTGAACTTTAGTTTCCATGGCTATGAACCGTATAAAGGTGATATACAAACTCGTAATAAAGGTGCGATTGTTTCTATGGAAAAAGGTGTGGCTACAGGTTTTGCGTTGAATAACTTGCAAGAACGTGGCACGCTCTTTATTAAACCCGGCGATGAGATTTATGAAGGTATGATCATTGGTGAATCAAGCCGTGATGATGATATGGATGTGAATCCATCAAAAGAAAAGAAACTTACCAATATGCGCGCTTCAGGTTCTGATGATGCGATTAAGCTTGCGCCAAACAAGATAATGGATCTTGAAATGTGCATGGAATGGATTCGCCCGGATGAGCTTATTGAGGTAACTCCGCAGCATATTCGTTTGCGCAAGAAAATTTTACGAGCTGCATTGAGAAAATAAGCATTGCCAAATTCGGTATTCTCAAAAATTGGTAAACCCATTATTCTTAGATAGTGGGTTTATTTTTTTATATACAGGATAATTATGCGATTACTAAAACGATCAGTAACAAGTATTTGTTTGGCATTATTGTTTTCAGGATCGATACAGCTGAATGCTGGATATCCTCTTCATCACATTGATAAAGAATTTGCTAAAAATGCTTCAAAAATAGAACTTGTGAATGCGTATATCATTAAATGTGATGAAAATTATCATCTTGCAGAGGCGCTTGAAAATGCCCGTGAATGCAAAACTAACTGGAAAGATATAAAAAAAGGTTTGGGTGTTGGGTTAGTTATAGGGTTAAGCGTATCAGCAATTTGTTACATTATCACTCGATAAAAAATAATAACATTTCTAGAAAGGATATTACTATGAAACATTCAGTTTTAACACTTGGCATGGTTTTTTGTGTATCAGGGGCATTTGCTCATAATCATCACCATCTTTGCCGTGAAGAGTTGCTCAAAGTAATTGAAGCCCAAGAAAGTGTGCTTGAACAAAAGGCTAAGGCTCTAGAAGAAAAAAATAAGAGAATTGAAACGCAAAATAAGGTGATTGAGCTTCAAAAACAAAGCATAGTATGCCTTGAGGCTGAGTTTGAACATATTAAGCACAAATTAGATAAAGAGCATCGCCATCATTCATTAAAAAAAGCGATTCACGATTTATTAATATCTTTAGGATTATAATACATATTATGAAGCGAGCCATTTTCTTAACAATCATTGTGATGAGTTTTAGTAATGTATTTGCGATGGCTGAAAAGAAACAAGAGCCATCGGTGCAAGAGTTAAAGCAAATAATTGAAAATCAACAGCGAACTATAGCCGAAAAAGACAAGCAGATTGAAGCTTTGCATGCGGAATTATGGCAATCGCAGGCTGGTGAAATTGAAAGATTTGTCCTTTATTCTCGCTCTGGAGGAGAATGAAAAAATACAAAATAATAGTCGCCTATGATGGCACAGATTTTTATGGGTGGCAGGTGCAAGCCGGCCATCCAACCATCGCAGGGGTTTTGCAGGATAGATTTAAAGATGTCTTTGGCAAAGAAATAGTAATTGCAGGCGCTTCGCGCACCGATGCTGGAGTGCATGCGCTGGGGCAGACTGCCGCATTTACCGTTGATCTCAATATTACTGCCCAAGATTTGCTGCATGCATGGCAAAATATACTGCCTGAATCAATTGTATTGCGCAGTATTGATGAAGTTCCCCTTGATTGGAATCCCCGGCATAACGTAAAACAAAAAACATACTATTATCATTTTTTTCAAGAGCGGCCACTGCCAATGGGTTCCCGCTACGGGTATTATTACCGCTATCCGGTAAATCTAGAAAAATTAAAACAATCACTTTCAGTCTTCGTCGGGACTCATGATTTTAGATCATTTTGTACCGGCGATGAATATGAAAATACCGTTCGCACGATAGATGAGGTTGGAGTTGAATATTTGCCCCACTTCAAAACGTATCGGATTATTATTAAGGGGCCAGGTTTTTTGCGCTATATGATACGCAGAATTGTTGGCGCTTGCTTAGAAATTGCCTCGCGTGATAGCCTTACGCTGAACGATTTGCAAAAAGCATTAGAGGAAAAAAATCCCTTACAATTATTGCCGACAGCGCCCGCCAAGGGATTGATGCTTTGGAATATTGAATACCAAGAATAAGATCAAAAGGAAAACGATGAAAAGATTAGGTTTGATTTTATCATTGTTAGCTTCTACTTGCATGTATCCGATGGATAAGTATTCAGATCGGCAATGTAATTCCATCATTTTAGATTATGATGATACTCGTCATAAAGATGATTTAAAAAAACTTATTGAAGAAAATAAATCGCTTTTATTTGCCCGGCCAGATTATTGCATAGATACGATGCTCAAATTGAAAACAGTTACTCCGCATATTGAAGAAAGCCGTGGAAAATTGAAAATCAAAGTAATATATGAAGATTGCGTTGATAACCGTAGTAAATGTGATCTAGAAGCGTTTATCGCATACTCATTTGCCGATCAAAGCATCGTTGATGGGCATTTATTGGCAGTTAAACAAGCGTGCAGAAGAAAAGGGTATGCCAAACGTCTTATTTGGGCAGCTATTGATGACGGATTATTGCATAATGCAAGCAGATGGCGCGCATCAACGCGAAAAATGAACACCGGAGCTCCTGAATTATATGCTTGGATTGGAGCATGGTATAAGAAAAATTATCCAAGCATGATTTTTAAAAGCGAGGAAACGAAAGTTCCTCTGAGCCATGATCCTCTAGCAACTATTGATATTATCCGCTATGAACTTATACTTCCAACGCAAGAAAACAAACAAGAGGATCCTAAATGACCAAAAAATTGATAAAAATAGCTGCAATCCTAATTGCGCTTTCTTTTGCAGCAACAGCACTCTATTATTATTTTCCGCAACCGCAAGAATCGCCGCAAACTGAGCTCATTCAAGATTTTAATGAGGCGCGTGATACTCAAGATATTTTGGATATTTTCAAAGAAGATCGCTATTGGCTTCTTTCAAGCCCAAATTATTCGCCTGAGCATATGCTTTCAACCAGATCCCCTAATAAAGATGATGCGCGTTACTTTGGCAAGTTACATATAAAAGTTGTGCGTGAAGCAGATAAATTTGTGGGCTTTGTTGCCTATTATATGAAAAACTTTTTTATTGGCACGGTGCTTTTCTTGGATGTGAAGCCTGAATTTCGCGGCAAAGGCTATGCGCAAAAACTTATGCGCTATGCCATTGATGAACTCAAAAAACAGGGCGCAAGTATTATCACCTTAGTAACCCGATCTGAAAATTATTCTGCGCAAGCCGTTTATAAGAAAACGGGTTTTGTTAAAACACTTGAAGAAGATGGTTTTGTCTATTTTGATCTGAGAGTATAGGTCTCTTTAAAATCAAGGAGTTCTGATGAAATTGGTATGGTGTTTGTTGTTAATGGGCGCATCACTTTCTGCAATGCAATGGTCTAAAGATAAACAGCAAACAGCTGAAAAAATAAATACGTATGATGCAGTATCGCCGGCAATTAAGGCACTAATACAAAAAGTGAACACCCGTCTTGATATTGCAGAAGGTAAAGGAGAAGTGAGTCAGATAAATTCGTATGGTGAGGCTTGTGAACGCATCAAATTTCATGGACCGTTTAACCAAAAAGGCTGCGCAACAAAATCTGGATTATTGCTTCTTATTGCTAAAAAAGAAAAGCCATGCCCATTTTTTACGCTGCTAACGCCCAAGGGCATGGTCCATCTTGGAGGCTATGAAGGGAATGAAGGAGAAATGAACAAAACCAATTATGAGAATCTTATTGCCGACATCCTTAAAGATCTCGAAGTAGTGCCAAATAACGCGGTAAAAGACAAATCACTCGTATGGAAAGATCAAGAGGTATACACGGTGAATGCAGTCGCTGGAATTAAAGTTCCTGCATTAGATTTCGATAAAGTCACAGAAAATGCATTCCATGAATGATCATGGATTTTGCCGTTCATAAAAGAATACAACTGGAGTAAATGGGCCAGTATTTCCTTCCCGTGCGATTTTTTGAATCTCTGCAGCACTCACTTCGGTTATAGTACTATCATCACATCTAAACCATTTATCATTGGTGCGGACGTAGGCAATATAGTGGCCGCCATCAAGGGCACCAGACTGAGCGATAAATGCTTTGCATCGATAGGGTGGCAAAGCTTTATCACTGGTTAACTCTGAGATATTAAAATCATTTAATAGAAATGAGATTGGTTGTTCAATTTTATATGTTCCTTTTTTCGGATCTTGCCCAGTTCGATTAAGCGCTACAATAAAATAGGTGCTTGCATCAACCAAGGCAGTGTGTTTTGTTTGGTTCGGGTTTGCTGGATTTTGCTCATAAGTAAAATAGTTGTGTAGACAATTGAGGAGCGTTTTATCATTGCTCTCAATTCTCATTGCAGGAAGAATGATATCATTACTTTCTTTTGTGCTCAATACTTTGTGATCGGCATCATAAATTGATTCGGAAACTTTTGTTTGTAATAATGCAATAAGCTCTTCGTTCTTTCCCTTTGGATTTCGTGTTTTATCAACATCGCCTTCTGATAACCGTGCTAACAGCACTCCAAGAAATTCATGGGCATCTTGCTGAGTTTTTGCGGGCACTCTAAGTTGCTCCCATCCCTTTAAGCAGAATGCCGTGGGAGTAATTACTGAAGTTTTCTCAGTTTGCATAGCCTGAAGAAGCTGAATATAATTGGCCGAAAGGCTACCAGCCTTGTAAAAACCATTATTAGCACCCTTAAGGAGCACTGCATTTAATTTATCGAGTGATGCTAACGATTGAATAGCGGAATTCATAAAACATGATGCTCCGATATTGCTCAGGCCATGTGGTTTTCCCGCAACATGCGGTTGGGATCCCTGAATTTCTGATTTAAGCATAGTAATAAAATCATCAAAGTAGATTGAAAGAAGGTCTGCTCCTTTAATATCCCCAAAATCCTCAGGTTTATACATCATATCTTTTAAAGCACTGTTTTTAATTTTTTCTAATCCTTGTAAAGCTTCATTGAGTTTTGATTGGTTAAGCAAGTTTTGTATGATATCCAATGTCTGTCTTAGTTTCGGAATGCCTTCGCCTGCTTTTGGGAAATTTTCCAGAATTTCTGCAAATTGTGCACTTAATTTTTTTGCGGCAGGTTTTTCTTCTGGCTTAGAAGGCGGCGTAGGAGGAGCCGGCTTTTTTTGAGGGGTTCCGTTAATTTTTTCTTCAAGCTTGTGCATAAAATCGGTAAAGTAAAATTCAGGAATCTGCTGGCCCTTTATATCACCGAATTCGCTCGGAAATTTTACATCTTTGAGGCTACCCGTTGTGAATGCATTTAAATGGTTCATTGCCCCCTGATAATTTGATTGGGAAAGAAGGGTTCGAATAACAGTAACTCTGGCGTTTAATTGATTTAATTGATTAATGGTAGTAGCAGATTTTGGCAATCGAGCAGCAATTGCATTAAATTCTTGGATTAATTCCGGATCTTGAGCTTTTTGAGCCAAACTGCTGGGAGGAATCATGGCTATGACCATGGTTGCTATGAATATACCGGAAACTATCAAGCAAAGACGAGATACCAGTGATCTTATTTTCATTGAAGATCCCCCTTTATTATTTAAATACTAAAATAATTATGTCAGAAATATAAGGCCTTTTAAGTTTAAAAAACAATAGTTTGTCATATTTGTTTTAAAATGAACGGAGCGACGTCCGCAAGTCCATGTAGCCGCAAATCAATTTTTTTGTCTCTCAAATCATTTTTGATGCAAATAAAAGGAACTTTATTGGTAGTATGAGCGGTATTGGGTTGCCCTGTCTTTTCATCGAATTTTAATTCAGCGTTGCCATGATCTGCGGTTATGATAAGTGTGCCATTCATTTTTTTTACAATTTGTTCATAAAGCTGTGCAATTTGATGATCAAGACATTCAACGGCTTTTATTGTTGCTTGTAGATTTCCCGTATGGCCTACCATATCAGCATTCGCATAATTGATTAGATAAAAATCGCAGGGATTAGTTTGCAACGAGTTAAGTACTGCATCAGTAATTTTTTGTGCTGACATTGCAGGATGATCCGCAAAATTTTTTAAGGGTAATGAAGGAATTAGTATTTGCGTTTCTCCAGGAAATGGGTTTTCATGACCCCCGCCAAAAAAGTAGGTAACATGCGCGTATTTTTCAGTTTCAGCAACCGAAAATATTGTTTTACCTTCTTTGCTCAAAATTTCTTTGAGCGTATCTGGTATCGGTTGAGTTTTAAGTAAAACCGGATTTTTAAAGCGAGAATCATAACGAACGGCACTGATAAAGAATAGTAAGGGGAAAGGTTCTTTTATGGCAAGAGGAGTTAATTGAGGTGCCACAAAACATGCCGTTAATTCACGTGCTCTATCTTCCCTAAAATTTGCAAATAGTACTCCATCGTTTGGTTGTATTCGGGTATTTGCTCGCAAGATTGTGGGTGGAATATATTCATCGGTGATACCGTTGCCATAGTAATAAGAAAGTGCTTCTTGCCAGGATGAAAATTCTGGCATACTGTCGGTTACAAGATTTTCATAAGCTTTTTGAGTGCGATCCCAATGATTATCACGATCGGTTGCATAATACCTGCCCGTAATAGATCCCAAGGTAACATTTTGAAATTGTTTATAATACCGTTCAAGGTCTTGCAAATAAGTTGCTGCAGTTTTGGGCGGCACATCGCGGCCATCTAAAAAGGCATGGATTATAATATTTTTTACCTTATGTTGCATGCCGGCCAAAATGAGCGCTTCAATGATTTTTGTATGGCATTGAACCCCTGCATCGGAAAGAATGCCTAAAATATGTAACCGTTTTTGCGTTTGTGCAAGTTCATTAAGCGCGGCAACTAGGGTGGGATCGGTAAAGAATGAACCATCTTCGATTGAGGTATATAAGCGCAAAAAAGATGATGGTATAATCCGTCCAGCTCCCAGGGTTTGATGCCCTACCTCCGAATTGCCGATATATCCATCAGGAAGTCCGGCGGCCTTCCCAGATGCTTGCAGCAAAGTATGTGGATAATGGGCCATAAGAAAATCGAGTGTTGGCTTTTTAGCCCGAGCAATTGCATTATAGGCTGTTTCTGGGCTATAGCCGTAGCCATCAAGAATTATAAGGGCTAAGGGATTTGGTTTCATTGCTGATCCTTCTGATTTGCCAATATGGGTGATACTTGCTAAGGTTAAAGGTATTCTAATTGTTACCTTACACAGAGCCACTTATTTACGATAGCATGTGTTTATTGAAGAGATGTATGAAAATAGTTTGTTTAGTACTATCAGTTTTTTTATTGATAAATCCAGCCTACTCATATTGCCAAGAGTATGGGGCTACCCCACCGGTTTCATCAGTTGCGCAGGATTCACTTGCCCAGATTGAGCTTGATTTTGATAAGGTGCTTAATCTCGATGAGCTTGAGGAAGAGATGGTTAAGATGAATATTATCGATTCTATTAAACCAATACCACCACATCCAATTATCGTTTGGATTCGTATTATTGGATGCCCGGTGGCCAATGCATATTTTGCAGTAAGAAGAGTTGTGCGCCAGTCAATTCATACAATTGCTACATTTCTTAGATTAAAATCCGATGCGAAAGCCTATGAAGAATCACCAGCTGAATGAAAAGCATCTTTTTGCTCTCCATCATACTGATTTGATCGAAGAAATTGGAAGCGCCTCAGTTGGCAAAGAAGTAATTATTGCTGATCCGGATCTTGCGCATAGAGTTGTTTCAATTTTACGCCTTTCGGTTGGCGAATCCTTTATTCTTTTCGATAGAAATATCCACGCGACTGTTAGCCTTTCTGGTTCAGTTAAGAATAAATTAGTTAAAGTAATACTTTCAGAAAAAAATAAAAACAGCAGAGCGCTGCCAGAAATTATTTTTCTTTTACCTTTGTTGAAAAAAGAAGCGTTAGAAACGGCGCTCTATAGCCTTACTGAGATGGGCATCACTACTATTCAGCTGATCGATACGCAAAAAAGCCAGCAAAGGTGGGGACAAAAAGAATTTGAACGGGCTCAAAAGATTATTATTGCTGCAGCAGAGCAATCAAAAAATTTTTGCTATCCACAATTGCATGCTCCGCAATCAATTTCATCATCGCTTGATAAGTTGCCGCGAGAATCCAAAAAACTATTTTTTGATCCGGCAGGTGTTCACATCGCTTTACCATTGGCGGAATTAAAAAATGCAAAGCTTCCTATCATTCTGGCTATTGGCCCAGAAGGTGATTTAACCGCACAAGAAAAAGAGTTGCTTAAGCAAACAGGATTTACTTTCAGTGCACTCACGCCAACCATTCTGCGTGCTTGCCAGGCCGCAGCCCTTGCAGCAGGCATTCTGAGATCCTATCTGCGATAATTAAGCTTGCATTACCAGATACTTTTTTGATTATCCTCAAATTACATACTGGTAATTAAAGGGAGTTGTATGAAGAAGCCAAAATATCTCGATATAGTGCTATTATTGGGTTTTTTGTTATTACTGAGCGCGGGTGTTAGTCTACTGGCCAAAACAGAAAATTCGCATCTTGTGCCAACAGAATCAGATAAAACTGTTTTGAACCAAATTTCGCCTTTGTTAATGGCTCGCAATGTCAAAAAAATAGCAGAGTTTATTTCACACCTGCAGCAGCCGCAGCAATTACGAATAATGAATCAGCTTCTTGATGATCAAAAAAATCCCTTAGAAGTGACCGATAAAATTAGATTATTATTAGAACTTGCGCGTAAAACTGGAAGCCAGGATTATAGAATTGCGCTTTATAATGCCTTGATTGTGAATGAGCAGGTTGCCCAACAAAAACCGTTACTTTTTATCGCAGCCGAGGGCAATTATGAGGATCTTCTTGTAAGTATAGCAGATTGGCTCTCGCAGCATACGGACGTTTTTAGCGATTGGTTTTATAAAGGAGTTCTTGAGGCAATCAAAGAAAATAAGCCGGAAATCGCCAACAAATTATTATCACGATTTCTCACAATTCCGCCTGAGCTGGCAACCAAATTGCTTTGGGAAGTGATTAAAGGGAAAAAGAGTGCCGAGTTTATTGCACCGCTGGTCAAAAAAGGAGCAAATGTAAATGATGCATTGCAAGGGCGCACTCCTTTAATTGCGGCGGTGGAATTAGATCAAGAACCTCTTGTTGCTGAATTGCTTAAAAATGGTGCCGAAAAAACAATAAACACCTTTGTGGATCCGGCCGTTGGCACCGCATTGCAAGTTGCTTTGCAAAATCAAAAAAAGACAAAAGATTCAAGAATTGAAGAATTATTGCGGAGCAAAGGCGCTCACGAATAATTATTGCTGAACGAATGCGGCTTTAAAATAGAGCGGCTGTAGCTGAAAGCTCAAATCCTGCTGATGTGCCCACTTTTGCAATCCCATCTGCGCAATTTGATTAAGAGATACTGTTTGCGGATTTGGATTTAGAAATTGCGCTCGATCCCCAAACATTTCTTGAATACTCGTTTGGTGTTGTTGCAGACCATTACCCAAAAAGAGAATTGGACCGGAGGAATTTTTTGGTTTATCTGCAGTAGCAAAGATTGTGCGGATGCGCATCCGATATCTATGGTGCTTGTATCGATTTGAATGCCATAATAAAGATCATTGCCAAATGCGTTTAATATAACAACTTTATTTTTATAGGGCTCTTGTTCATATTCTTTTAGAAATGCTTCAATAGCATTGATGCCGATGAATGGCTTTTGAGTGGCAAAACTTAACCCATTAATCGTAGAAATTACTACCCGGAGCGTTGTAAAAGGCCCGGGGCCTTGATTAGCAACAATAAATGCCAGATCTTCAAAATGGAGATTGCATTGTTTAAGCAGCTCTTGCAAAGCGATAATACATTCTTTGCTTGCTTTGGTTTTATCAAGTTCAACGAAACCGCACGCGCTGATATCGCTGTAAATTGCCAATTGCATGCTTGTATAGGTATTTTGAATTGCGAGATAATGGGTCATATACTAATGTCTATTCCGGCATTTTTGTTGTTGATAAAATATACTAAAGGTATCAAACTCGATGGATTTATCTTTTTTGAGTACAATTTTACCGCAATTGAGGCATTTCCATCCATCGAAATTTAAAAAATGATCAAAAAAGGACTGTAAAACCATCAGTCCCCCACATTTTTTACACTTCATCGGACAGCTCCTTTTTTTAGAGGGTGGTCTTTTACCGCACTTTTTTACTATAGTAAAACTATTGCCTCTGGCAAATAGTGATTATTTTCAATGCGGAATGCTTCATTACCTTTTTTTTCTCCCGCCATACGTCCCACGCCTTTTTACATGAGTTCAGTGGCAAAAAGAATAATTTCATTAGCTTTATTGTAATGCTTTATAAAAAAAATAGTAAATTTCTTTGGTTTTTGTCAATAATGTTGGTTTAATCGTGCTTCATTCCATTTCAGTCGGATGTGCGAATTGCAGATAGCTTTCTAAGATAAATGCAGCGGCGATTGAGTGAGATTTAATTTTTTCTTCTTTCGTGGTTGCTTTTTTGAGTGCATCTGCCCGTTTGCTTGATAATCGCTCATCCCAGAGAATAAATTTTTTAGTGGGAAATTCTTTTTCAAGTGTTCCTTTAGCTTCTTCAACTTTTTTAGTTTGATCGCTTGCAGTGCCTTTCATGGTCCGAGGATGACCGATGATAATAGTTTCGATGGTTTCTTTTAGAAAGAGATCGCGCAAAAATGCATTTAAATTTTTGGTCTCAGTTGTCTGGTATGGTTTTGCAAACATGCCGAGCGCATCAGAGAGGGCAGTGCCAGTCCAGACGTCCCCAATATCCAGGGCTAGTATTTTCATATAAATTCCCCATATTAAATTCTTTTAGTTTCAGTATACTCGATATTCATGTGCGGCGCACATGATCCTCGAAGACCCGGCGGGTGCTCCTTTGGATCCCTCGACTAATGCTCCCAGCCTGCGCATAAAGCTTCGGCGGGCACGCGGGAGTAAACGCATCCTTGCGCTCGTCCTGAGTAGAAATCCAAGATTTCGCATCGAAGGATGGCGGGCAGGCGCATCTGAATAATGCTCCTCAGGATGAGAGGGAGAGAAGAATAATTTTGAAAGACCCTTCGATACGTTCCTGCGGAACACTCAGGGCGAACGGCGCTCCCCTCCGTTCGTGGTGAGTAGAACTCGAAGAGTTCGTATCGAAACATATTTTTAAAGGTAAATCCTATGAATGCCATTATTTCTCAAGCTGGATCATTGGTAAATGTGATTATGGGCTGGCCAATTATTTGCTTTGTTATTGGTGTTAGTATCATTGTTACTCTCTCACTTGGATTTATTCAGTTGCGTTATTTCTTCGCGGCATGGAAATATACTTTTACTCCCTCAGAATCAGTGGGCAAATCTGATATGAGCCCTTTTCAGGCATTTATCAATACCCTCAATGTGAGTATTGGTAATGGAAGTTTGGCAGGGATGGCAACTGCTATCTATTCAGGTGGGCCAGGAGCTGCTCTTTGGATCATTATTATTACTTTATTATTAATGGCTGTCCGTTATTCAGAAGTATATCTGAGTACCCATTATGCTGAATATGCGCCAAAAAATACCAAGATTGGCGGGCCCATGCTCTATCTTAAAGAGATTAAGGGCGGCAATATTCTTTCATGGCTTTATGCGGCATTTTGCGTTTTCTTTGGCTTGATCGCCGGCAGCGCAATGCAGGCAAATTCAATCAGCTTAAGTATGAAGACCGCATGGGAAATCCCATTAATGGTAACGGCAGTGATTCTTACCGCTTTTGTTTTTTATGCCATTATCGGCGGCGCTCAACGGATTGTAAAATTTTCTGAGACAATTGTGCCGCTCAAAGTTGGTCTCTTTTTCATCTCAGCATTAATTATTCTTCTCTATCATTATCAAGCTATTATTCCTGCGCTAAAACTTATTCTTGCAAGTGGTTTAAATCTAAAGGCATTTGGCGGGGCGGCGCTTGGTTATACCATGCAAGAGGCGATGCGCTATGGCATTCTGCGTTCAATTAATGCCACAGAATCAGGGCTTGGTACTGCTGCAATTCTTTTTGGAGCTACAGGCAGCAAACACCCGGTGCGCGATGGTATCATGTCAATGGCTTCAACATTGGTAAGTGCCTTTGTCTGCTTTTTAGTTGCACTGTGCATTGTGGCGAGTGGTGTTTGGAACTCGGGGCAAACCAGCACCGCATTAACGATTGCGGCATATAATACGGTATTTGGAAGCATTGGTGGTTGGATGGTTGCCTTATTATCAACCGCATTTGGTATCGGCGTTTTAGTTTCATATGCCTATATTACCAAAGCTGCGTGGGATACCATCACCAAAAATCGATTTACTTATTTATTTATTGCTGTTTATTGCGCATGCGCATTTTTTGGTGCATATACGAGCAGAGTAACTTCATTATGGGCAGCGGTTGATCTTTCGCTTGCCTGCATGGTGAGTATCAATTTGATTGGGATTGTATGCTTATTGCCGCAGCTCAGAAAAGGCTTGCAATCATATAAAAATATTTTACACGAGAAATAATTCATTCAAGTTTAGTATTTTTATATTTCGCTAAAAGTTCTTGTGCTCCAGGAATGTTAGCAGCATAATCATTAGGAGTATTATTAAGATAATCCTTAATTGTTAGCGATGATCGAATATCATATTGCAATAGTGCAGCAATGCTTCTCAAACTTTTTACTTTCAGGGCCAGGTTGAGCGCAGTATCATTGTATTTTGGTTCAACCATATTTGGTTCAATATTCTTCTGGCCGCATAAATAATTAATAATTTTGACTGCTCCGAATTCAGCCGCCTTATGCAATGGAATAAATAGCTTTTCTAAAAGGCATTTTGCAGTAAGTATTTCTGCGGTTGGTTTATTCTTATCTAATGGAAATGGGGAATAAATATATTTATTTTGAATTTCATCCCAAGTGATATGGCCTTCATGCTGCAATATATCGAAGTGTTTTTTTGATTCCTCCTCGCTTAGATCACAATAAACGTAAGGTTTATTTCCTATAAAATTCGGATGTTCAACTATTTTGCCATGATTTCGGATGGTGAGATCATTAGCCATTAAAAAGCTTGATACTGGAACGGGCGTACAATTTTCATCGTCAGGAGATGCGATAAACAAATAGTGCTGCTGCTCATCATCCCATCGAATTTTTTTTTCATTCTTCAACTGCTTAAAAATCTTGTAATTATTATTTTCAATAACATCGAGCGCGAATTTTCCTTCTTCCGTGTATGTTTTAAAGCACTCGAGATTATCATTTAGAATAGCATTTTCTATATATGGCTCGAGATTCGGCGTCTCCATCGCAAGCAATGATGTCGATACAAAAGCGAGGCATAAATAAACCAATTTCTTTTTATTCATACGTACAAACCTTTACATATACTGTTATGATTTAAAAAAAATGGCATACTAAGGTGCAATAAAATTACGGTATTATTGTAGAAAAAGTTTTATGAATAAACAAATAACGTTTCCAACACTTTGGCCGGTGAGCTGTCATACCAATACAATTGGCAAAAATTCAACATTTGTCGCAATCAAAGGCCAAAAGCAAGATGGCATTAATTTTATACCACTCGCATTGCAAAAAGGCGCTACCACGATTGTTGCGGAGCATACTGCCGATATCCCTTCAGAAATTCTTAAAGAAATTGAGTTGGCCCAGGCGCATTTGGAATTTGTGCCCGATGCGCGGCGTGCTCTCGCGTTCCGTGCGGCAAAAGCATGGAATTATCCGGCAAAGAAACTCAAGATTATTGCCATTACCGGCACCAAGGGCAAAACAACCACTGCCTGGCTTTTGCATCATATTCTTGATAGTGCCGGAAATAAAGCTGCATTGCTTTCATCAGTAAAAAATAAAATTGGTCAACAAGAGTTTACCACTGAGCTTACGACGCAGCATCCTGATTATCTTCATGCTTTTTTTCACGCATGTGTGAATGCTGATATGGAATATGTGGTCATGGAAGTTGCTGCACAGGCGTTATCGCTTCATCGCACTGCGGGATTAGAATTTGATGGCATCATCTTTACCAATTTTGCGCAGGCGCATGGTGAATTTTATTCATCTGTTGAAGAATATTATGCAGCAAAGGTTGCGATTTTTAAGCAGGTAAAGACTGGAGTTCCGATGGTTATCAATGCTGATGATGCCAAGGGAGCCGAGCTTTTAAAAGAATTTTGCGCCATTGGATTTGGAGCAAGCGCAGCAATCAAAATGCAAAACAGTAAGAGCGATGTTAATGGAATAGAAGCGATTATTTCATTTAGCTCTCAAAGCTTTTCTTTTAAATGCCCGGCTCTTATAGGTGATTTTAATCTATATAATATTTTGGCCGCGAGTGGCATGGCATTACAATTAGGCATTCCACGCGAAAGTATTGCACATGCCTTGCACCGTTTTAAAGGGGTACCAGGCCGTTTAGAACGTTATGATCTATCTAACGGTGCCGTTTGTTTTATTGATCATGCTCATAATCCTCTTTCATTTAATGCAGTGCTCCCATTATTGCGTTCGCTCACCGATCATTTGATTCTAGTCGCAGGCGCTGGCGGCGATCGGGATGCGCAAATGCGGCCGATACTTGGCCAGTTAATGGCTGAATATGCAGATCATGTTTTTATTACGACCGATAATCCGCGCTCAGAAAATCCTGCCGATATTATTGCAGCAATCTATGCAGGAGTTCCTGCTGATAAAAAAGATAAAGTAATTTGCGAGCTGGATCGAGAAGTAGCAATAAAGAAAGCGGTTGAACTATCGCGAGCGAAATCTATTATTGCTTTGCTGGGCAAAGGGCCTGAGCAGTATCAAATTATTGGCACGCATAAAATACCGTTTAGTGAAAAGAATATTTTATTAAGACTGTGATTGCTTAATTTCAACTATAAAGTTTTTGTGGCGACTTCTGCTCACGCTGGAAGCGCAATAAAAGCTATGAATAAAAATTTACTTTGCACTTGCGCGAACCTTCCTGGCATCCGTTGTTTTTGATAAATCTATAAATGCTTGTCGAGCTGCTAATTTTTTTCTAGCATCAAAACGGTATGCCTTATTGTCCTTTTAAAGAAGGAATTTAGTATGAAAAAGATAATAAGCATAATGTTGGTAGCATTTGTTTGGCTTGCTCCAGATTTTGCAATGGAGAAAAACGCCAAAATCCTGGCAGCCGTAAAAGAACCAGCTCCAAGTAAAAAAAATAAGAAGACTTTTTTTGGATTATTTATCAGTTGTATGGCAAAGAATCCAGATGCCTTAAAGCCAGGCGGATCCGGGGTATCAAAAAAATCACGCAAAAAGCGAAAAGAAGAATACCCCACCTTTTTTGAATTTCTCAAACAGCAGGATGAGCAAACAACTACTTTGAAGGATCCCAAGATAAAAAGTGATAAATATCCAAACTCAGATAATTATTAAAGGAGCTAATTTTTGACAAATTAGAGCACTTTGGGTACATTATAATTCTGTTTCACAGATAAAACCCATTAGTTTTCTTTTTTGGAGATTTCATGGAAATATTCCAGTTTTTTGTTATTGCTTTAGCAACTTCTCTTTTGGGGCTGGCCGTTGTGGCTGCTTTGCTGATTAAAATACGGAGTATTTCTGTTGATAATGCCAAAGCAAGTGAAATTGCTGCTGCTATTCGTGGCGGCGCTATGACTTTCTTGCGTGAAGAATATCAAATTATTGCAATAGTGGTTGCCTTGGTTACTCTATTGCTCGGCGTTTTTGTGAGCCTTGACTTCAGCGCAGGCTGCTTTATTTTTGGCGCCGTTCTTTCTATGAGTGCCGGTTATATTGGCATGAATGCGGCAACTGATGCGAATGTGCGAACCACTATGGCAGCTAAAGATAAAGGTGAGCACGCTGCATTTTCAGTTGCATTTTTTGGTGGCGGGGTGATGGGTTTTGCCGTTGCAGCTTTTGGTCTTATTGGTCTTGGACTTTTATTTTATTTATTTGTTGAATCACCCAGATTTTGCATTATTAATTACCAGTTTTGGCATTGGGGCAAGCTTAGTTGCATTTTTTGCGCGTGTTGGCGGTGGTATTTATACCAAATCTGCTGACGTTGGTGCAGATTTAGTGGGTAAAATTGAAGCAGGATATTCCTGAAGATGATCCACGTAATCCTGCAGTTATTGCTGATAACGTTGGTGATTGCGTTGGCGATACTGCCGGTATGGGTGCAGATATTTATGAATCATATGTTGGTGCAATGGTTGCTTCTATTATTTTGGGTATTGAAACCTATGGTACCAATCTTAATGTATATTACTTTCCCGGTTATGTTAGCAGCATTTGGTCTGATTGGTTCAGTTGCTGGGCTTGCATCAAATTTAGTATTGCGTCTTGAACCTGCAGCAATGTTGCGTAATGCAACTTATATTGCAATCGGATTCTTCTTAATTGCTATCACTATGTCTATATTGCATATACCGGTATTGATCATGGCACTCTTTATTTCAATTGTTCTTGGATGTGTTTCAGGAATTATTATTGGTTTAATTACTGAATATTATACCGGTGGCTCACCGGTGAGAAAAATTGCAGAAAGTTCTCGTTCTGGTGCAGCAACCAATATTATTTATGGTCTTTCAGTTGGTATGGAATCAACGGTTGCCGGTAATTATCTTATCGTTCATTGTATTACTTGCTCATTTTTATGGCGGTGGACTTATTTGGTGTTTCAATTGCAGCAGTTGCAATGCTTGCAACCGTTGGTATTACCATGACCGTTGATGCATATGGCCCAATTGCTGATAATGCTGGCGGCATTGCAGAAATGGCAGGCTTTGGTGAATCAGTGCGAGAAATTACTGATAAATTAGATGCGCTTGGTAATACAACTGCAGCAATGGGTAAAGGATTTGCAATTGGTTCAGCATTATTAACAGCGCTTGCAATGTTCTCTGCATATTCACAAGAAGCTCATTTCGATGCATTAATATTCTAGATCCATATGTCTTGGTTGGTATGTTTATTGGTGGCACTATGCCATTTTTAATTATCTGCATTAACTATGCGTTCAGTTGGTGAATGCTGCACTTAAAATGGTGATGGAAGTTCGTCGTCAATTTAAAGAAATTCCTGGCCTTATGGAAGGCACAGCAAAACCTGATTATAATCGTTGTATTGCAATCAGTACAAAAGCTGCATTGCATGAAATGATTTTCCCGGTCGTTATTACCGTATCATTGCCAATTATTGTTCGTTTTACGCTTGGGCAAAGCAGCGCTTGGCGGCTTGCTTGGTTGGCGCAACAGTGGTTGGTGTATTACTTGCGCTTATGATGGCAAATGGTGGCGGTGCATGGGATAATGCTAAAAAATATATTGAAGCAGGTCATTTTGGTGGTAAAGGATCTGATGCGCATAAAGCTGCCGTTCATTGGCGATACGGTGGGCGATCCATTCAAAGATACATCTGGCCCTAGCACTTAATATTTTGATTAAGTTAATGTCGGTAATTTCATTGCTATTGGTATTGATTTAAAGCCAATGAAGAAGTTATTCTTCATATTAGTTTGCAACGCACTTTTTGCGAGCGCAATGGACAGCAAATCTTGCGGAGTAAAAATTTTCCTTATGCCTGTTCCAAAGGATGTCGAACTAATTAGTGGAATGATAGTTCCCTATGATGAAGTAACTAAAGTTATGGCGAATCTTAAAGCTTTGGACGAAGATCAAAGATTTGACTATATCAGCAAATATTGGTTATTTTGTGAATTAGAAGAGCATATAGATTGTATGCAATCTCCACGATATCCTAATCATGTATTTTTTGATTTTGATATACCTATTTTAAAAGAGAAAAGTCTCATAGATCTCGAGCACTCCATATCGCAAATCACTGCTCATGTTATACGATCTGCGGTTAGAACGAATAATGAATTGCGAAAGGTTATTATCCAGAATCCGGTAAGAAAAATTCTTTCGTATAAAGATTTGCCATGAATAAAATAATTTTTTCATTTCTGTGCGGTTCTATAATTCCTGCCTTTGGTATGGATAGTAATCCAGGATCTATAGTATCCGCTCCCAAAATGGTGGAATTAAAAAATGGTGTTCTAGTTCCCTTCGATGAAGTAACTCGAGTGACGGAAAATCTCAAGGCTTTGGCCAAAGATGAAAGGCTGGCCACGGGCACTAAATTTACGTTATTCTGCGCATTAAGAGCAAGAGCCTTGATGGCTAATTTTACATTTGCTGATTGGTCCAGAGACATTTTACAGGAGAGAAATCTCATTTTAAGAGCAAGAGCATTGATGGCTCATTTTACATTTGCTGATTGGTCGAGAGACGTTTTAGAGGAGAGAAATTTCATTGATCCCCAAGAATCCATGACCGCATCGGTTGCTAACATTATAAAATGTTCAGTTAGGATAATAGGAGATGAATTTACTGTTGAAGATCCAGTAGTAATTACTTAATTTAACACACATAAAGTTTTTCTTTCGAAAGTATAATGAAGCGCCCACCGGCTTAAAAGCCGGTGTATCGCGCGGAATTCGCCAAAGCCTTATCCAGCCTACGTTTATACGGGCCTTTCCTACTACGCTAAAGCTACGAAGGACAGGCCGGCTCGGCAAACTTCGGCGGATATTCTCCCGCCATTCATCCCAGGCTTAAAAAGCCTTGGGGTTTTCTGGCGTCGGAGAATAAAAGAAAAAAACACAAGTCCAATTTATTTTTTTAATGATTATTAGAAATTTCTTGCAATATAAATTTCAACCTTGTTAATCTTACCTATGAACTAGATTAGGGCAAAAGTGAGTAGGAGTAAGGGGGCCAGCAATGGACAAGGGAAAAAATTGCAAAAAGACGTATATTATTTCATTTTTGCGAGTATTCTTTGTTCTTTTTGTTGCATTGGTATTACCTCGTTTCTTTTTTCATGATGAAAAAGCAATTTTAGTTTTAAATAATGGGGATCCGCAGAATCCAACATTTCTCATTTTAAACTCGGTTTAGAAAATATTTCAGCGGAATTTTTGCGGAGCTTGAGCAGCAAAGGCAGTATCGATGGATATACCGTTGGGCTTATAACCAATCATAGCGGTTTGGATCAGCAGCGGGAACCGGAATATTGATATTCTTCTTTCCAAGGGCCTTCGGCTCAAAAAAATTTATATTCCAGAAGATGATTTTTATACGTATAAAAAAGGGATCAATTGGGAAATGATTGATGATCATACGCATATTCCTCTTGTATTATTGCCCCATATTGATTCATTAAAAAAATCAAAAGAATATTCATTTAAAGATGTGGACGTGCTATTTTTTGATTTGCAAGACAATGGCATAAGTCCAAGTTCTCATTTAGCAACGTTGGTTAAAGCGTTGCAAAGCGCAGCTTCGCAAAATAAAACAATTGTGGTTCTTGATCGGCCCAATATGATGGGCTCATCAATGGAAGGAGCGCTGACTGGCGGTGGGCCAGCAGAGGAGCTTCTTTCTATTCCTATGCGCCATGGCATGACATTTGGCGAGCTCGCGCGATATTGCAATACTACCGTGCTGAGCCAATCGGCGCGATTATTTGTGGTGCCGATGCAAGATTATAAACGTGTTTCTTTAGATGATGCAATGGCAACCACGCATCCTTCTCTTTTTACAAATATTGATGCATATTATGGATCAAGTTTTTTAACTATATTGAGTTCAGTGGGGCCATTTGATATTGGTATAGGTACTGATATGGCATTTCAATGTTTGGCATTGCCAGAAAGTTTGCGATTTCCAAAACAAAAATGGTTTGAATTGCGCACCGTTCTCAAGCAGCAAGGAATTGAAACATCATGGTACCGGTATCCGAATGCAAAAAAGCAAGCTACTTTTGCCGGATTGCGGTTGATGGTGCGAAATATTGATCAATTTTCACCATTTGCAACAATAGTAACAATTCTGCATTTCTTTAAAGATGCAGGAATAAAGCTTACCTATTCATCAGAATTCGATCGTGCATTTGGCGGAAAAAAAGTTCGAGATTTTTTAGATGGTAAATTTTCACGCCATGATTTAGAACATGAAGTGAACAAAAATTTAAAAACGTTTTATAACAAAGCGCAGCATTCATTTATCTATAAGCCTGCACCGCGAATAGTGCTCTTATAAAAAAGGGGAAGAGCAATGGCAACTATTAAAAAATTTATACTATTATTTTTTTTCTTGCTCTCCTTCGTTAGCATTCACCAGAATTCAAATTAGGAATAGAAAACATTCCCAAAAAATGATATAGCACTATTCTAATAAAAAACTTTCAGTTGACTTAGTTACCAATCAAACCGGTAAAGATCAAAAGGGAAATCGTACCGTTGATGTACTCTTAAAAAAAGGATTCAAGATTTCTGCATTATTTGCGCCTGAACATGGCATTGAGGGGAAAATAGAGCTTGAAAGAGATGTAAAAGATGGAATTGATATAAAAACAGGAATTCCAGTAATTAGTCTATATAAAAATGGTACGGGAAGAAAAATTGAACCTGAAATGATCAAAAATATTGATGCATTCTTTTTTGATATTCAAGATTCTGGCATGCGCCATTATACCTATATTTCAACATGTTTATGATTTTGCAGGTAGCTGCCCAAGAAGGAAAGCAAGTAGTGGTATTTGATCGGCCTAATCCATTAGGAAAAACGATGGAAGGCCCTCTGGTTGATCCAACCTTAATTTCATTTATTTCAATTGCATCAATTCCTTTGCGGCATGGTATGACGGTTGGCGAGCTTGCAGAATATTTTAATTAGCATGTTCTGGAAAAAAAAGCACATCTTATGGTTGTGCCCATGAAAGAATATGATCGGGCATATGGCATTGCCGATCTGCATGCGCCCCTTTCGCCCAACATTGCAAGTAAGGCATCTTGCCATGGGTATTGCTTCTTAGGTTTGCTGGGAGAAGTGAGCCCGTTTGATGTGGCAGTGGGGACGCCCGATGCATTTCAGGTGATTACATTGCCTGAATCTTTGGCAGTTCCGCAAGCAGTATGGCAACAATTGGCTGCGACAATTAAAAGCGTATGGTATTAATTGTACCGCATATAAATTTTACTGTGAGCGCAAAAAAGAGACCCATTGTGGATTGAAGCTATCAATGCCAAATATTAATCAAGTGAATGCGTTTAATGCATTTTTGTCTACCGTTGCTACTATGAAAAAAGCAGGTGTCCCTATCGATTTTAAGCCGATTTTTGATAAAGCAGCCGGCAGCAAACAAGTGCGATTATTCCTAATGGGCATCATGACCTATGAAGAAATGATCAACGAAGTTAATAGTGGCCTGCAGGCATTTTTCCAAAAGGCACAATCGGTATTTAAATATCTGCCGCATCCGGAATTGATATTTAATTAAAATAAAAAGCTGGGTGAATTTATGGCTCATCCAGCTTTTATTATTTAAATGAATCTATTTAAACCATCCGCGAACAGTATCGGCAACTGATGTAAAGAAATCGCGTACTGCATTATAAGCGCGTTCTAAAAAGTTCTCCGGCACGGTTTGGCAGGTGCCCGATGCTTCAGTCTCGGCTTTGGCTTCTGGTTTGCCGCCTTTGGCCATTTCTTCTGTTTTTTTTTCCATTGCAGGTTCTGCGCCTTCAGCGCCAGTTGATTTCATGCGTGAAACGGTTGAGCTTATCTCATTTTTTAGATTTTCTGAAAATCCTGACGTGCTTGTAACTGGCTTGCCCTTGTTTAAATAGACAAAGGTTGGTAATGATTGAACGTTATATTTTTGCACAATGTCTGGGCTGGTATCAGCATCAACTTGCGCAAAAACAACTCCGGCAAATTGCGGATCCTTAGATATATTTTCAAATGGTTTTTCTGCACGTAAGCAAGCAGGGCACCATTTTGCGCCAACTTTCACTACTGCTGGTTTATTACTATTTAATACTGAGCTCGTAAATTGATCTGTAGAACTGATGTGAAGAACTTCAGCATTGCATAAAAATGAAGTGCACAAGAAAGCGATCATGCCTTTTGCAAAATTCATAGATTCTTCCTTTTTTTAGTTAAGAAGGGGGCATTTATAACGGAGATTATCCTATCATAAAAAAGTGGTGATGTGTCAATAGGTATAAAATTGCTGATAGATTTTTAGAATATTTAAAAAATGTTACTTATTAAATGCATAAGAATCGCACAGTATATTGATTGCGCATATCAGGAGATGAATAAAGTGTTCTATTACATGATACTATCACTCTATTTTATTTTCAATATGAAAATTGGTTTGGCTCTTACTGAATAAAAAATGATGAATATATAGCTATAAAAAAAATAAAAAAATGATTGATTCTGCGAGATCAAACCGTTACATTAGGTGATAAGCATTTTAAAAAGCTGTTTCATATAGAAATCATTTTAAAATTTTTTGAAGATTAGTAGAGTTACGGATAGCGTCGTAACATAGACGTGATAGAGCCACTTCGTGCCATTTTTTTCTAAAAATAAGAATGAAAAAAGGAAGAATTACGACGGTTGAAAAACGAAAGGGTTGCCATGGAAGCACAAAGAAATAATATGGAGGTCAAATCGATATGCTGCATTTGGTCGATATGTCAATGAAAAAGAGTTTAATGATAAATGGAGCGCATTGCGCGGGTGAAATCTCCTGATGGAACATTTTTATCATTTAATGTAAATGAATTGCGTGCTTCTATTGAATGGGCATGTATTGGCCATGAAAAAGAAGTATCAGTTGATTTGATTTTGCAAGAAGTGATTAATACTATTTTTGATGGTGTTTCTTCGCGTGAAATTGCTGATGCATTAATTATGGCGGCGTCATCATTTATTGAGCGTGATCCGGCATATAACTATGTTGCGGCGCAATTATTGCTTAAAAAATTATTTAAAGAAGTAACCGGTACTACCATTCGTTCTGCCGCATATGATCAGCTTATATCGCCAATCATTTATTGATAGTATTAAAGAAGGTGTTGCAGGAAGGTGGTCTTGATACGCGATTGCTGGAATTTGATCTTGAATATGCTTGCGCAAGCATTGCATTTAGAGCGTGATTCATTATTTGAATATATGGGTCTTAAAACACTCAATGAGCGTTATTTTAATAAGATTGAAGGCGAGCGCTTGGAATTGCCGCAAGCATTTTGGATGCGCGTTGCAATGGGCGTTTCATTGAATGAAGCAAATAAAAATGAAGCGCGCTTGAATTTTATAATCTGATTTCATCCATGCGCTATGTGCCAAGTACGCCAACATTATTGCATGCAGGGTATGGCGCGCCCGCAATTAAGCTCATGCTTTTTAACCACTGTTGAAGATGATCTTAAAGCATATTTTTAAATGTCTTAGGTGATAATGCGCAACTTTCAAAATGGTCGGGCGGTGTTGCAAATGATTGGACCAATATTCGTGCAACTGGTGCAATGATTAAAACTATTAAAACAGAAAGCCAAGGCGTTATTCCATTTCTTAAAAATTGCCAATGATGTAACTGCTGCAATTAATCGCAGTGGAAGTCGCCGTGGTGCAACATGTGTATATCTGGAAACATGGCATTTGGATTATGAAGATTTTCTTGATTTGCGAAAGAAATACCGGTGATGAACGTCGCCGTACTCATGATATTAATACCGCAAACTGGATTCCTGATCTTATTTATGAAGCGTGTTGCTCAATGATGAAGAATGGACATTCTTCTCTCCTGAAGAAGTGCCTGATTTGCATCATATTTATGGCAAAGCATTTGAAGAACGCTATGATGAGTATGAACAAATGGCAGCACGTGGTGAAATTAAAAAATTTAAAAAGATTCGCAAGCAACAGCATTATGGCGTAAAATGTTGAGCCGTTTATTTGAAACGGGTCATCCATGGATCACATTTAAAGATCCTTGCAATATTCGTTCTCCGCAAGATCATGTTGGCGTTGTGCATTCATCAAATTTATGCACAGAAATTACGCTCAATACTTCAGCAGAAGAAACAGCGGTATGTAATTTAGGTTCGGTTAATCTTAGCGAGCATATTGTTGATGGCAAACTTGATGAAGCAAATGCTTGCAACAAACAATTGACACTTGCAATGCGTATGCTTGATAATGTGATTGATATTAATTTTTATCCAACCATTGAAGCGCAAAATGCAAACTTCCGCCATCGCCCGGTTGGTCTTGGCATTATGGGATTTCAAGATGCATTGTATAAACTTGATATTACATTTTGCATCGCGCAAGCGCATTGAAGTTTCTGATGATATTATGGAAACGGTTTCATATTATGCAATTCTTGCTTCATCCAATTAGCAAAAGAACGCGGTGCATATGCAATCATATAAAGGTTCAAAATGGGATCGTAATATTTTCCCGCAAGATACCCTTGCATTTGCTTGAGCAAGAGCGCGGTATAGCAATTCCGATAATCAAAGACGTGGCAAACTTGATTGGACTCCAGTGCGCGAGCATGTGAAAGAATATGGCATGCGTAATTCAAATTGCTATGGCAATTGCACCAACGGCAACCATTTCTAATATTGTTGGCTGCTTCCCGTGCATTGAGCCGATTTATAAAAATCTTTATGTAAAAGCAAATATGAGTGGTGAATTTACCGTCGTTAATAAATATCTTGGTAGAAGATTTGAAAAAGCTTGGGCTTTGGGATCAAGAGATGCTTGAGCTGCTCAAATATTATGATGGCAGTTTGCAGATGATTGAAAGAATTCCAGCATCACTTAAAAGAAAAATATAAAGAAGTATTTGAAATTGATCCTGAATGGCTGATTGAAATTACGGCAGCGCGTGGCAAATGGATTGATCAAAGTCAATCACATAATGTGTTTATGAAAGGTGTTTCAGGCAAAAAGCTGAATGATATTTATATTACAGCATGGAAGCTGGACTTAAAGACAACCTATTATTTGCGCACATTGGTGCATCTCAGATTGAAAAATCAACGCTTGATGCAAAGAAATATGGGTTTACGCAAAAGCGTGAATATGGATCAGCGAGATACCAAGCATGCAATGCTGCAACTGATATCGAAGTAGCCAATCAATGAATGCAGCAGCATCTGCAAGTGGTAGATGAGCGAGAGCTCAGTCTGCATGATGAGTTCATGTTCATATTTCGATCAGATCCTGAGTGTGAATGTTATGTCAATAATATAAAGATATAAGGAATAACTATGGCAAAAAAAGGTATTATTAAATAATTCAGCAGTTGATCCGAATAAAATTTTACCAATGAGCTATCTATGGGCGCGCCAACATTATAAAGATGGTGTTGCAAATAATTGGACCCCAGAAGAAGTTTCAATGCAAAAAGATATTGAGCAATGGAAATCACCGACGGTGTTAACTGAAACAGAACGCCGCATAATACTTTATAATCTGGGTTTTTTTTCAACGGCAGAATCATTAACCGCAAATAATTTGGTGCTTGCAGTCTATAAACATGTTACCAATCCTGAATGCCGCCAATATTTATTGCGTCAGGCATTTGAAGAAGCGGTACATACCGATACCTTTATTTATTGTTGCGATTCATTTGGGCTTAGATCCTGATGAAATTTATAATATGTATCAAACTATTCCTTCAATTAAAGAGAAAGATGATTTTGTGATTCAATTAACCACATCAATCTTTGATCCTAATTTTACACCGAATGGCATTGCCAAATATTCAACAATTTTTACATGATCTGATTGGATATTATGTGATCATGGAAGGAATCTTCTTCTATGCCGGTTTTGCAATGATGTTGCATTAAAGCGTCAAGGTAAAATGGTTGGTATTGGTGAACAGTTTGAATATATTATGCGTGATGAAAGTCTTCATCTTGGCATTTGGTTGTGATTTAATCAATACGATTAAAGCAGAAAATCCCGCAAGTATGGACGCCTGAATTCCAAGAAGATATTGTTGAACTGATTAAACAAGCAGTTATTCTTGAAAAAAAATATGCAATTGATGCGTGCCCGCAAGGGGTGCTTGGCATTAATCCGCAACAATTTTGCGAATATGTGGAATATATTGCTGATCGCCGCTTAGAACGAATTGATTTGCCAAAAGTATATGGCACCAAAATCCATTCCCATGGATGTCGCAAGCGATTGATTTGAATAAAGAAAAGAATTTCTTTGAAACACGGGTGACCGAATATCAAACAGCCGGTTCACTTGAATGGGAATAAGATACAGAGTCTTTTAAAAAGAATAGGGCGGGCTTCAACCCGCCTTTTCTATTTGTAACATTTAAGCTATTTGTGAACTGGTTGTTTTTCTAATCGATTGCCGATTTAAAAATGTTTTAGCCGCTCTTAAATGGTATAAAAACAAATTCTCCCTCATTTATTGATTTTCATGTTTGTAATTATTTATTCTTGATTTGAATAGACAGTTCAATTTTTAGAGGGAATAGGGAAATGAAGATTTATATACTATTTTTTAGCGTTATCTGTTTGCTGCTCAATGGGATGGAGCGAGTGTCTTCTGAAAAAGGGAATCTTAATAATAAAAAAGTTAAAAAAAGTAATGATAACAGTTCGTCGAGCGCTTCACCTTTTGATTCAATCGCTCTTGATCAGCAAATCAAAAAGAAATATTATGTGAGTAATGAACAAGAGCTCAATGATTTATTTAAACAGCATGGAATATCCCTTGATGATATAGAACAAAAACGTGTATCGGTCGTATTGAAATCGCCTTCTGATGATATTCTGCCAAAGCTCGATTTAAAAGCTATAGATAAAAAAGAAAGTAAGGATCTCGAAAAAGGAGAAGCCGCATTATTATCTAAAAAAGATCTTGAAGAGACAGTAGATTTTTATGCAAAATTAACAGAGCAAGATATTTCAAAAATTAAAAATAGATTAGTTGAGCTGCTGGTGGGCATACATAAAAATCCCTCAGAAACTCCCAAAAATATCTCTGATCCTGAAAAAAATGGAAAAATACAAAAAGGAGTTCAGGCGTTGCGAAAAGCGACTCTTGAGCAGAAAAATGTAGGCACACATCGGGAACAAATTGCTAAGAAGAGTCCGCTTGTTGCTCAAGTAACGCGTGACCCAAAACCCAAAGAATTAGTTGCAAATACAGATCCTGATATTCAGGATAATCTTTCTGAGATTAACACTGTGGTTAATAAGTTATTGAATGATAAATTAACAGAATCGCAGGGAAATACAAAATTTGCAGCAATTTGCGGGATTATAGGCACCTTGGGTTCTTCGGCTATTACCGCAGGCTTTACCTATTTGGCAACGAAAAAACATTGAGGTTAATTTAATTGTAAAAGAGCCTCTTGTAGAATTTTCTTGAGACTTTTTTTATCATGATACCCGTATAAAGTAACCAATGGTTTGCCATCAAGAAAAATGATAAGCGTTGGCAACGTTGAGATATGATATCGCGCTGAAAGCGCGCGTTGTTCATCAGTATTTACTTCGATAAACAATACTTGATCGAGATCATTATCTTGCGCTAGCGCTTCGATAACTTTATGCATTTGCCTGCATGGGCCGCACCAGTCCGCAAAAAAATCAACTAAAATAAGATCATAACGCTCCAGCATGAGTTCAAAATTTTCGATAGTACCCGGTCTGAATATTTTACCGCGAATGGGTTCTTGCCCACCATAGCAAATGGTGGCTTGAACAAAGAAAAGAAAAGCAAAAAAATTTATTATAAATAGGCGAAACTTCATGATGGTGGCTCCTAAATTTAAAATCTGATTATAAAAATACTGGTTCGTGGTGCCGATTGTCAAATCTGCTGCAAACTTCCTTGCAGAATGCATTTAGTTTTTATTATCCTTCGATGGTAGCGAAAGAAAAAACCATCCATGGTCAAGAGCGTCTTTAGGCGCATCTGGAACCATTAAATAAAAGAGTTTTCAATGATGCCCTTGAAAGAAGTTGTATATGTACCTTCAGTGCCTGAGCATGTTAGAGCAATTTTAGTGAGCGATATTGGTGGAACCAATAGTAATTTTGGCATTTCTCAATTAATCGATAGCAAGTATCAATTATTGGTTTCATTGCATGCAAAAAGTAAAGAAGTTACCAATTTTGCAGATCTCATCGCCGAAGTGCTCGCATACATAAAAGATAAATATAATATCGAGATTAAGCGCGCATGCTTGGCAGCAGCGGGACCCATTAGCCAAGATCGAACCTTTGTGAAACCGACCAATTTAACGGTCGCACTAGATACTAAAGAAATTTGCAAGAAAGCAAATCTGGATTGTGCATTTTTAGTAAATGATTTTGAAGTCATCGGTTATGGAATTGAACGCCTCGATCCTAAAAATTTGGTTGCGGTTAATGCAGGGCAGCCCCAAAAATATGCGCACAAAGCAATCATAGGTGCCGGTACCGGGCTTGGCAAGTGCATTATGTTTTATAATGCACCCATCGGCCACTATGTACCGATTGCCTCTGAAGGCGGGCATGCGGATTTTGCTCCGTTGCATCAGCGGGAACTTGATTTGACTAAATATATTCAAAAATATGAAAACTGGACCTGCAATATTTCGTGGGAGGACTTGCTTTCGGGCAATGGTATTCAGCGCATTTATCATTTCCTGCGCCATTCAGATGAGAAGCAAAAAGTTAATAAACAAACAAGTGTACATGGCCCACGTCCGGATGAAATCTTCAAAAATCGGCTGCTAGATCATTATTGTTGGGAAACATTTGAATGGTATACCACCTTTTATGCACGCTGTGCAAAAAATTTTGCACTCGATTCGCTCGCACTTGGCGGTATTTATATTTGCGGTGGCATCGCCGCAAAAAATTTGGAACTATTCCAACTGCCCGCATTCAAGAATGAATTTTTTAATTGCGGCAAACAGGCAGAGCTAATCAAGCAGATTCCGATTTATGTAATCACTGATTATAATGTGAGCCTCTATGGCGCCGCAGAATATATGATGCTTGAAGGGTTATGCTGATCTTATCTAATAGCTTGAAGCATTATGGGCCATCTTAAATAGTTTGTTTGCATAGTAAAAACAATAAAATGCTCCAAAAAAACAATAAGTGCTTGATAACAACCTTTCTTGTCGAGCTTGTGAGCATTCACTCTGATAAGTTGGCCATGGTTGTATGCATTTTTTAATTTTTATTAAGATTGTTTTTAGCCCGTCAACTCTATCAATTAGTGCTTGAGAGTAAATTGGTACATTTGTATTAAACATTTCATTTTTATTTTTTTGAAAGAAACGATCAAACCTGTAAGAGTCTAAGTGCCAAATATGCTGTTCAATTTCTTCACGAAGCAATGCCCATGGTTGATGAGGCACCCCAGCTTCAAAGAGCATAGATAAAGGGCCTCTCTTACTAATTATTTCTTCATAATGTTCAATTAGTTCTTGTCTGAACGAGTTAAGCTGTTCTTCGTTTGTTTGCTCAGTTAAGAATAGCAAATTACTTATTCTATTTTCTAAAAATGAAAGGTATTCTTCCGGAGTTTTATATTCATATTTATTATATAGATACGGACAATTTTGAAATGATGTGCAAGCACTTAAAATACCTAATACAATCATCCCAAAACCCATAGAAATGTTAATTTTTGATTCAACGTTTGCATTTGCCGAAAAAGAAAACAGCAGCACAGCTGTTAATAAACTTGTTGTTATCTTTCTTTGTACCAATCTTGAGACAATTTTATTTTTCATAATCTGACACCATTAACAATATCATCTTAGGAACCCTATTATTTATTGTGAAGAGTTTTATTTTACAATTCCAGAGAAAAATTTAACGATAGGTATAATTTTTTCTTCACAAAAATTTTTCCATCCGCCATGCCGTTGAGCTACCTGATCTAAATTGTTTGCTGCTACTGCCACGCCGCATGCGATGCCTGTTGATATCCCGGCTTTTTCCAAATTACTCAAAGATCGTACTGAAGGTTCTTCTTTCTTTTTTTCAATTAGCTTCTTATTTGTGCCATATTCTTTAATTGATTGTTCTAAATCTTTTTGTTTAATTTTTTCTTTCCGCTCAGTTGCAATCTCTGATGCTGAAATAACAAGATCCTGGATGATTCGAACATCATTGAATTCTATTAAACTAGCTATTGTTTTCTCACATTTTTGATCACAATTGTTAGGAACTTTATTTTTGCTCAGACAATAATGTAAAACACGTTGTCGAAAAATATTCTCATTGGTCGGTTTAATTTCATAAATTCGGTTGCCAAATCTACTTTCTATCTGGGGTGCCATGTCAGAACAGTCATTTGTTATCCCAATGATTATAAGATTTTTATTTTTTTTGCAGTCGTCCATTAGAAGCCAAAAAGTTTCTGCAGTGCCGGGATCGGGTTCATTAATTTTTTTATAGCCATCGGTATACCGATGAAATTCATCGATAGCTACCAAAGTTGGTTTTTCAATATTCATAAAAATATCAAAAAATTCTCTTAATTGCTCTGGCCCAGAATTTTTAAGTTGGTCTGCGGTGTAAGGTGCTTTGAGCATAATAAAATCAACATTCGCATCTTCGGCAATTGCTTGAACAATGGTGGTTTTGCCGCTTCCGGGAATGCCTGTGAAAATAGCTGAAGATGGCATTGTGCAATTATCGGGATTTTGTGCGTAATTTTTAATATTTTCGACTAATCTCTTAACAGGATTAGGAGCAAGATCAAGAACTAAAGCTTTTAGCTCAGGATCTAATTTTTCATGTTCACATTTAAGACTCGAAGTTGTTTGTTTTTTGTTATTATCAATTTGTTTAGAGGCTTTTAGTTGTTCATTATATCGATTAAAGAGTCGATCATGATCAGAATTCATATCATTGAGTATTTTGTTGTTCGGTAGTTGCTTGTAGTTTTAAACCGATGATGCATAAACTAAGTAGACGAATTAGTTTCATAGATGCCCTTTCTGCTTGTTGAAATATTGGAGACCAATACTACAAAGTTGGAACGAAAAATCGAGTGATTGTTTAAGTTGGATTCCTTGATTGGTTGATTACTCATTATGGAAAATTTCTGGCCCACTATCATTAGCAATATCAATCATGCAATTTATTGTGAAAATACAAAAATGTTTTAAATTATACACCTCATACATTTCACCTGATTGTTTCTTTAGCCATTCTAAATACTCTGAGTTTTCAATTTTAAAAAATGACCAATCAGTATAAAAGGTTTTTGAATAATTTTTTTCTAGGAAATCAAGAGTGTCATAGATAAAACTTTCATCAGTGCTTCGATAAGCAAAAACCGAGTTTGGAAATGAGACTAAAATCTTTTTTCCAGAGTTATCAAATAAATTTACTTTAAATCCTTCAGGAGTATCGATGATTGATTTTGTATAATAATTGGTCGATAAGTTTGCAGCAGGTTCCCAACGAATCCATTTTTCTTGCATGGTATTCCTTTCTTGAATTTTTTTGAGACAAACTTTATGCTTTTATTTTTGTATATGTACAACTGTAGGTTCGGAACCGGTAACAATATCAATCATAGAATTCATGGCTAAAATGCAAAAATGTTTCATCATATAATCTTTTGATATGCCTTCAGATTCTTCATTGAGCCATTCCAAGTATTTTGAATCTTTAATTTTAAAAAATGTCCAATTTCCATAAAAGTTAGAGCCATAAGTCTTATCAAGATAGCTTATAGTTTGTATTAAGAAGCTATCACTAGTACTTCGATAGGCTCGAATTGTATCCGGAAACGACACTAGAACTTTTTCTTCGGTATTGTTTTCCTCGGACAATAGAATTTTGAATCCATTTATATTATCTATTATTGATTCTACGTAATATTTTTTTGAAAGCTTAGGAATTGGCTCCCATCTGATCCATTTCTCTTCCATGGAAATTTCCTTTTAATAAGACTCGGAGAATTTCGATTTTAATAAAAGTACTTTTTAATTAATAATCATTTTTTGGATTATATTCGCCTTCTAGCGCATGGAGCTCGTAAATGAAATAATCTGCTATAAGACTTAACATAAGATTAATGAATTTGACTTTCTCGGGCTTGTTTTTTCTTGTGAGGGGATCTTCAAAAGTAATATTTTTAAAATGACATCCTAATCCGAGCTCATCGGCTTTAGGAGAATATGCATGTTCAAATATAATTGAGAAGCAAACCGAATCGGTTTTAGTTTTAATTTCTAGCTTTGATTGCCTATTGGGAGTTCTGATGCTTGCAATTATTTGATCGATAGTAAGTTCGTTAGAATCTTCATGAATGTTATGGTTAAAATATTTTAAGCCTAGTCTATGTCCACGCTCTAAGAAAAAGCGAATATTTTCTTGTTCAAAAGAGGCTCTGATTATTGTAATAATATTAAAATTTGAATGCATTAAAGTCTCTTTAGGGTTTGCAAAATTCAACATGTAGTTGTTCTATGCCAAAGGGCTCTAGCCATTTAAGTATAAAATTTAAATAAAAGGAAATATCAACATCTTGAGCATTGTCGGGTGAATAATTTCTTTCTAATAAATTTTCAGAAGTAAATCCGAGCCATAAAGTGATTGTTGGGTCTTCGCTGCTAATTGACATATCTATATCGGTATTTTTAAAAATAATGCTGACGAATTTGTTTTCGCTGAGATCTTGATTTAATATTTCTATAACTTGATGGATTGTTAAAAAAGTTTTTTTATCTGTTTCAATGCATTTCTTCCAGTCAACATATTCAGAGTTGAAGCTGCGCCCGTAATTAAGAATTTTCTCTAAATTATTGTTAGTTTTGAGAATATTTAATTTTATTTCTATATAAAAAAATCTACCAGGTGAAATCATTAATTATCCTTCGAAAAATTTTATGCCATTCTCACTGAGCCATTTTTGTAATTTTTCTTGCATAGTTTTCCTTATTTAATGCCATCTGAGTTCCTGGCGTAGATTCTATATGAGATAGTAAATGGCCCAGTTTATGAAAATCATGATGCATACCCGCAGCATCAAGTTGCTTTAAAAAATCGGGCTTTATTATGATGCCGGTTTTTATAGAAACTTCTTGTAATAGAGATTGAGTTGACGGGTTGATGAGTATCTGGACATACGCAGATTCTTCTGCCTTTGATGGAAAATGAGGTTTAACATCCACATAGTGGGATGCTACTAAGGCCATACTCAGAAATGATTGGATGGCGATTTCAAAGGCTTGCTGTATCATTGGAATGACTATTGCCAATGGCGTAGCAAAAATTGATATAGATGAGAATATGAGAATGATACTGATCAGAAATCGATTGCGTTTCGGTTGTTTCATCTAGCTCCTTCATACCTGCAATAAAAACATTCTTATAAATGTAATGGTATTTTATTGATTTACAACATGAAGTTAAAACTCAAAAAAAAGAGGCATCAGAAATGATGCCTCTAAGAAGACTTGGATAAATATTAATGTTATCGCTGAATGAAACTTTTTTTATTCTTCAATGCATCATCTACAATCTTTTTTGAAGGTTGGCATTGCGCCAAGATTGCATCGCCTTGTGCTGCGAAGGTTGAATTATGCGGTAAACCACATTTTTTATAGAATGCTTGCACCGTATTTAAATAAGTGGGTGCATCATCATTTTCTAATAAATAGGCATGTGAACCTTTATCAAGCAACAAGAAATAAACATTTTGATGCCCGCAATCGCGCAATTTAAAATAGATCGATGCGCTGTTTGCGGCAGGAATTAGCGTATCTTCTAATGATGCAATAATTAAAAGCGGCAATTCTTTATTGATATTATGTGCCACTTTAATGGGGAATACTCCTTTGGCATCATACTTGCTAAAAAAGAGATTGGGAGATGTATGCCGAATGAGCAACGGTATCCAATCAACGCCGGCGATTTTGCATAGTGTGTCCAACGTTTCAATAACAGAATCAAAGGGTGATTCAACAACTGCCGCAACAATTGATCGTGCAGTGCGAGTTCCTAAAAAATTAAGAATCGTAGATGCCCCTCGAGACATGCCCACGAGCACAACTTTATTATGTTTAATTTTTTCATACTCATTCGCAAGAGTTTGTATCTCATTTTCTTGCGCTAAGCTTGTTTGAGTGCCATCAAAGCCCCGAATAGCATCGGGAAAATTAAAAGTATAGAATGGATCTTTAATGATTCCAAAAAAATCATCAGTAGGATTGAGCAATTGCCAGATATGTTTATGTCCTGATTTAGTTTGTGCATGCAGCTGATCGTTTAGAATTTGAAATGAGATATCCGGCAGTTGAGCATAATAGCGCGCAAGATTCTGATTCGCATACAGTCCATGAGCAAAAAGATATACAATCTCATCAGCTACTGCGTTTTGAGAGCCAAATAAGCAAAATACGAGCGCAATCGATCTCATTATTTTTTGCATGACCGTTCTCCTTCTTCTATCGCTATAGTATACGGTAGCGATTGTTCTGAGGAGGCGTCAATTAATCTTATTTTGAAAGAGGAATTATAGCATTTATGGGGCACAAATAAAAGGGTGTTTAGTGAAGTGCCCGATTCAATAATAGTCGGCTTGTGCAATGATTTTTGCAAAATATCGCGCTGTATAGAAGTGTTAGTAGTTAAAGCCTGATTGCCTTGGTTATAGCAAATATAGGGAGTACCCGCAGCTACCATTCCTGCAATGCCAAGCCCGGCATACCCGCCTTTTACGAGCGCCGGAATAGAACCAATTGCACCAAGAATACTGATGTATGCAGCAGCCAGAAAGACTGTTCCCGTACACAAGGTTCCAAGAATAAGGGGTACAATGATTCTGCGAGAAGTATGGGAATAGAGCCGTTGCGCAACCATTTTAGGATTGATCAATTTTAAACCGATGCAGCCGGGATCTAAAATAAGATTTTTTTGGCTTTTGTTTTCGATGTATAAATAAAGAGCGTAGATCGGTTTGCGTTTGTTTAATAATCGGCTCCCTCTGCCATCAAAAAGTATATGAGTTTCTTGTTTGTTCAAAAGTTTGCAATGAACTGTAACATTATTTTGAGTTTGCAAAGAGGCGTTATTTAAACGAATTTCTTGAAGAGATTTGGGGTGATACGCAGGCTGTTTACAGCCGGGCAAAAGTAAAACTATGCCGGTAATTACCAGCACAAGTATAGGTTTTAAGAATGTATTGAACATAACCCCTCCTGCGATGAAAAAAGCAATAAAATCACAGGTTTATTGAAAAAAGTCGACCTGATATAAGAATAGTATAATTGCCATGATTGTCAATTTAAATTTCAAATTGATTAGCCAGATTGAAAATTTAAAAAATCCGAATGGATTGGCCATTTGCCCGCTTTTAATAATTTCAACTAGAAAATTCAAAATAGAGAAAGTCGATTTCTTTTCTTATTCATTCAGGTATGGTTATATCAAACCATTAGTTAAAGGATTGCAAATGGGTAGCATAGATTTCTTGTATGATCACGCGTTAGTGCCGGCTGATCAGATTTCAAAAAGTATACAGGCGCTTGAACCTCTCATTAATAAGGTTCCTTCGCTGGAGGTTTCCAGGGTTGTTCACGATGCAAAAGTGCTCGCATCGGTGCAAAAGCTGGCAGAGAAAAAGATTAAACATAATCCGGCCCTGATGATTGTGGTTGGAATCGGCGGCTCAAGCCTTGGCGCGCAGGCAGTGTATGATGCTCTCTATGGTAAAGAAGGCAACCAGCATTTTCCGCTATTATTTTGCCGATACGGTTGATAGTGATTATATCCATGCTTTGCTGCAGCGGGCTGAGCATGCATTAAAAAATAAAAGAAATATTCTTATTAGTGTTATCAGCAAATCAGGAACCACTACCGAGACTATCGCAAATTTTGAATGCTTTTTGGAATTACTCAAAAGATATCATCCGAATACCTATCATGAATTTGTGGTTGCCATTACTGATGAGGGTTCTGCACTTTGGAATCTTGCTGCAATAGAGAAATTTGATCGGTTAGCAATTCCGGCTGCAATTGGTGGCAGATATTCAGTATTGAGTCCCGTGGGATTATTCCCATTGTGCTTCGCGCAAGTTGATATTGAAGAATTAATTAAAGGAACGCTTGCTGCTGATGCACTTCGAGCTGCAACAAGTGCAAGCATCATCGCATATCATTATGACAAAGGGAAAAACATTCATGATTTTTTTGTTTTTGATACTGCGCTCCAATCACTGGGCAAATGGTATCGCCAATTGATGGGTGAGAGCCTTGGCAAAGCTGGCAAAGGAATTACCCCAACCGTTTCGGTCGGGAGCACCGATCTGCATTCAGTTGCGCAGCTTTATTTGGGCGGCCCGCATGATAAAACAACAACATTTATGTATGTCACTCATGCAAAACATGATATAAAAATTCCCACCATGAACGAATATGATGCGCTGGTGCCCCATTTGCAGGGCAAATCGTTGGCTGCTGTGATGCAAGCAATTTTCCAGGGGACACAAAAAGCGTATGCGCAAAGCAAGATCCCGTATATTACTTACATGCTTCCAAAAAAAAGTGCATTCTATATAGGGCAATTTTTACAATCCCAAATGATTGAAATGATTATGCTTGGGCATTTGCTTGAAGTGAATCCATTTGATCAGCCGCAGGTAGAATTATATAAAACTCAGACAAGAAAGATTTTGGCAAATGAATGATTGTGCAATAGTTTTGCTCGGAGCAACAGGGGATTTGGCAAAGCGTAAAATTTTTCCCGGCACTTTATACCCTTTTCGAAAAAAATAAATTGGGTAATTCAATTATTGTTGGCGCTGCACTTTCTGATGTCACAGCTGAGCAGTTGCTCGAAAACACCAAGAAATTTGTAAGACCAAAAGATGAAATACAATGGCAGGAATTTGGCAAACGTGTTTCATATGTAGCCATTAATTTTTCTCACGAAGGAGATTTTAATACGCTCGCCACATTTGTTTCTGCGCAAGAAAAAAAAGCAAAAATCACGGGAAATCGCATTGTGTATTGTGCCACGGCTCCCTATTTTTATTGTAGCGATTACGCAAGGATTAGCAAAATCGGGCCTAATTAAACGAATGCCCACTGCTAAAATTGACCCTTCGATACGCTCACTTAGTGAGCACTCAGGGCGAGCGAATAAAAACCCGTTCGTGGTGAGTGATGCCGCAGGCATTGTATCGAACCATATCTTCCAGCGTATCATCTATGAAAAACCATTCGGCCATGATCTTGAATCTGCGCATGAGATTAATGCATGCATTGCGGAGCATTTTGAAGAGCATCAAATTTTTCGAATTGATCATTATCTCACCAAAGAGCTCGTTGGTAATATTGCTTTGGTGCGATTTACCAATATTGTTTTTGAGCCACTTTGGAACAATCGGTATATTGATCAAGTGCAGGTTATTTTTGATGAAGAGCTATGCCTCGATGGGCGCGGAGCATTTTATGATAAATATGGTGCACTCGCCGATGTGATGCAAAATCATATGATGCAATTGGTTGCATTAATCGGCATGGAACCGCCGGAAAAATTAACGGGAGACTATATTCGCACCGAGCGGGCAAAAGTGTTGCAAAAAGTAAAGGTTGTGGATGCGTTGCTGGGCCAATATGATGGCTATCACCAAGAAAATGGAGTTGCGCCCGATTCAAAAACAGAAACATTTGCGCAAGTCTACTTGCGAATAGAAAATCCGCGTTGGGCCGGGGTGCCATTTTATTTAAAAGCAGGCAAATGTTTGGATAAAAAAGAGACTGCCATTTATATCAAATTTAAGCATGTTGATTGTTTGCTCTCCAAAGCATGCCCGAGTGAAACTAATAGTTTGACGATCGAAATTAGCCCCAATCCGCTCTTTGCACTTACGTTAAATGCAAAAGTTCCGGGCAAAAGTGATGAGGTAACGCCGGTGCAAATGACAGTTTGAGACTGGTGCCTTTGGCAATCAGAGTCCGGAAGCATATGAAACACTTTTTGAGGAAATTTTAAAAGGTGAGCAATCGGTATCAGTTCGTTTTGATGAGATTGAATATGCATGGAAAATTATTGATGCAATTCGTGCACTTAAACCAGCCCTTTATACCTATGAACATGGATCAAAGGGGCCGCAAGAATCAGTTGCTCAGTTTGAAAAAAAACATGGAATGCGTTGGGTAAATTTATCTAAAGCCGGAGGAACAAAAAAATGAAATTAGGGGTAATCGGTCTGGGGCGCATGGGTGCTGCAATTGCCCATCGGGCCTTAAAAGCAGGCCATTGTGCATTAGGATATGATCCAAATAGTACAATTCAAAAAGAGTTACAAGAATCAGGAATTCAAATGTATGAATCGCCCGACGCGCTCGCACAAGAAGCGGACGTGATCTGGCTCATGGTGCCTTCGGGCAAAATAGTGGATATAGCACTTGCGCATATAATGCATGCGGCAAAAAAAGATGCCATTATTATTGATGGGGGCAATAGCAATTTTGTTGATTCAGTGCGCCGCGCAAAAGAACTCGCATCAAAAGGAATGCATTTTCTTGATTGTGGCACTTCCGGTGGCATTCATGGAGAAAAGCATGGTTTTTGTTTGATGGTCGGCGGCAATTTTGAAATCGTATCAAAAAATTGAGCCATTGCTTAAAGCAATCGCTTGCAAAGATGGCTGCGCTTACGTTGGGCCATCAGGCGCCGGGCATTATGTGAAAATGATTCACAATGGCATTGAATATGGCATACTGGAAGCCTATGCAGAAGGATTTCATCTCTTGCGCGAGGGCGCATTATAAAGATCTTGATCTGGAAGCAGATATCAAAATTATGGTTGCATGGTGCAGTGATTCGCTCCTGGTTGCTTGAACTTGCGCATGATGTGTTTAAAGAAGATCAAAATTTTGCCAGTGTTGATGGCAAAATTCAAGAAGGAGGCACCGGTGCATGGACGGTTGAGAATGCTCATAAAAATAAAATTCCGGTTCCGGTGATTGAAGCATCATTAAAGGTGCGGGCTGAATCACGCAAAACCGGTGGCAATTTTGCAACTAAATTGATTCAAATGTTACGGAATGCTTTTGGCGGTCATAGTGTTCAAAGAAAACCGTATTAATAATTTTGCTTGTTAGTTCATCGCAGGTATAAAATAATTTTTCATATATAGTTTCGTTGCGCCTCCGGCGCGTGGGCAACGGGGGTTTTCATGCAAAAAATTATAATGCGGCTCCGCGCCGCGTGCGGCAGGGATGTTTTCACAAACACCCCTGCACCCCGTGCTCCAAGGCTGCGCCTTTGGAATCCCTTCATTTCGCTTATACGCCGGCCACTACCGCGCTCAAAACGCGCTCGAGCTCGGCGACTAAGCTCATAAGAATTACATGAATAATTTTTCCTAAAGTTGTATGCGGCTTGTATGAAAAGCAACTAAAATTTTTTTGTATTTTCCGGTAAGGCGTCAGCTAACCGCTGCCGGGACATAGTCCCAAAGCGGGTTAACCCGATTGGTGAAACCAAGAGGGCCGCAAGGGCTTACGCCGCCTTTAAGGGATGCCTAAGGGATTTTCCCTTAGGTGCAACTTGGGGTCCAGGGGGCTTTTTGCACAAAAGCCCCTTGGCCATGCGCTGGAAGCGCAAAAAGAAAAACTTTGTGAAAACCTTCCTGGCGCATGCGGCGCGGAGCCGCATTTTATTTTTTTTGCAAAAATACCAGACTATATGAGATAATTTAAAAAATTATATTTTGAACAAAAAGGAGTTCGCGTGAAAATTTATGATATTAGTTGGCCGATTAGTACTGCAACCACCGGATACAAAGATAAAAAAGTAGTAAATTTCCAACCGGTAAAATCGATTGACAAAGATAATGTTCGCGAAACAACAATAACACTTGATTCACACACGGGCACGCATATAGATGCGCCATCCCATTTTATTCGTGACGGCAAAACGATCGATCAAATTGAGCTATCGAGTATCATTGGGCCATGCAAAGTTTTTGACATGTCAGTTGTTAATGATGGTATCACCCGCGATCACTTAGAAAATTTAGAAATTTCTGCCGGTGATATTGTATTATTCAAAACAAATAATAGCGCCAATCAACCGACTGATAAATTTACGCCCCACTTTATTTATCTAGAAATTTCAGGCGCGCAATTATTGGTGCAACGCAAAGTGCGCGCAGTGGGCATCGATTATTTGGGAATTGAGCGGAGCCAGCAGGGCCATTTAACCCATCAGGAATTATTTAAAAATAATATCACGATCATTGAAGGCTTGCGTCTGCAGACTATTAAGCAAGGCAAGTATTTTTTATGTTGCCTGCCATTGTATACGATTGGCCTCGAAGCAGCGCCGGCTCGTGCAGTGCTGCTTGAGGGAATCTGAATCATACTTCGAATTGTTTAATAATTCGGACGGCTTTTTCAGTTACGAGCACAAAATTATTGGATAAATCATTTGAAGTATAGTTTTTTAGAATATTTTGCATAAATAAAATTAAATTATTGGGTCGATCGTTTGTCAAGCGAAATAAAATAATCCCAGCATGTTTCATTTTATGCCGAAATATCATTTCTCCAAAATCTTTATCGCACGTGATTAGTATTCTTTGTTCTTGTATCGCATTTTCTAATACGATTGAATCGCTAGAGCTTTATAATGAATCGTAAACTGATATTGCATCATAATTATTTTGCCTAAGCCATTGAGCGAAGCTTGTGCCAATACACTCATCTACTATAAATCTCATAGTTATACTTTAGGCTGTTAATGGTACAAATGATGAGCTCTCAACTGCTTTTTGAGCGAAAGCTAAGCATGCTAAGACATCTTCTTTAGTTAACTTGTTATATTCTGCAAGAAGATCATCTGTTGTCATGCCTTGGGCAAGCAATCCCAAAATTCTTTCAACAGTTAATCGTGTTCCTTTGATTATTGGTTTACCGACCATGATTTTAGGATCGACAATAATTCGATTAAGAAGTTCTCTTGATTCCATAGTGGTCCTTTATGATTTTTCTAAGTAATTCTTATTGTGATATAAAAAATCATAAAAATACAATTTTCTTTTGCCATTATATACGATTGGGCTGGAAGCAGCGCCGGCTCGTGCAGTGCTGCTTGAAGGAATTTAGTTTAGACCAATTTTTTTGGCATTGCTTCTTCAAGAAGTGGAATAATATAATGATTGTTATATTTTCTTGCTAAGGATAATGCTGTTTCATGATCCGCATTTCTTAACCGAGGGTCTGCGCCATGTTCAAGAAGATGTTTTACCAATTCAACCGGTTCGCCATTTGTATATACAGCGAGGTCGCATAATAGCGTATTTCCTTGATCGAAGGTATTTGGATCAGCATCATAGTGAAGAAAAAGCCAAGAAAGATATTTATGCTTTTTGACATGGAATAAAAAGGGTTGTGGCATAGCTGCCGTTTTAAGATTAGGATTGGCGCCTTTTTTAAGCAGCAATTCTATAATTTCAAATCTTTGATCGGCAATATTGGTTATTGGCTGCCATTCAGAATATACTTTGGAGCACTGAAGAGCATTATTGAGTATCGGCATTCTCCATTTAGGATAAAAATAATTTGGATCTGTGCCAGCATCAAGCAAATTGGCAATTATTGCCAGACCACTCTGATATTCTTTATCAGTTTTCTTTTTTTCCGATGCAAACCTTTTATTATGCTGGCCAAAATTCTATTAGCATGATCTTTAAAATATGGTCTATTTTCTAATGATTTTGCTGGAAGCTTTAAGGTTGCAAGATATTTGAGCGACTGCGGTTGATAAATTTCTTTGGATTGTTCCATTCCTGTCATCACTTTTATTGGTGATGTTTCCATAGCGTTTGTTCTGATGGCAATTACTGCGATTACGCTTAAAAATACTATTTTTTTCATGAAGCTCTATTAATTAATGCATTTTTTCGTATTTATTTCATTGTAGCATTACTTTTGAATATGAGCAAAATAGGGCTTTTTGAAAGTATTTTTTACAGCAATAGTTCTGGTTTATTCCGGGTCCATACAGATTCATAATCAGTTAATTGTGGATGTGTAATTCGAGCAATTGTCGGGGCTGCTAACCTGCATAAAATCCCTGCTGCCGCATACGTAGCGAATCCAGCTGCTCCACCGAGTGATAATACCGTTGGTAATGCGAGCATTTTAATATCTACCGGTGAATTTGCATATACTCGGTTCAATACATATCGGGTAGCTAAATAACCTCCTGTTGTTGTTGATACTATGCTCGTTGTTTCATGATCAGTAAGATTATGGGCATCATGCAGAAAAAAACTTATGCCTATACCCCATGCACCGCCCGCTATGATTCCGGCAAACATGCTTGAATTTCGCACCAATGGTGAACTATTTGTAGCCAATTCATCCATAGCTGCGCCCCACATGTAGCCTCCTATAATGGGAGAAGTCAATCGTAGTAGCGGCTTAATTAAATTATCGTATTTTGTTTTGGCCGCCCAATATATTCTCTCTGGGAGCATAGTAATGGCATTGTCCCATTGGTTATGAATCTTATTTTTTTGTTCATTAGAAAACGGATTATTACGTATATTGATTTGTATATGTTTGCATTTTGTTCGCAATTCACGGATACATTTGTAAAAATTATCATCCAGAGAAGACATTTTATTGTATTGTAAATTGAGTTTTTTGAACTTATTATCAACATTCGACGCGATATCTAGAGTGCTTATTTGATTAGAGGATAAATCGATCTTATCATAACTACCAAAGATATCATTTAAACAAAAATGTTGGATACGGTGTCCGGATAAAGTAAGATTTGATCCTTCAAAAAAGTGTTTGGGAAGATGTTGAGCTAGTTCTTTAAAACCACGCAAAGTCACAAATTTATGGCAAATATAATACAAGTGCCCATTCTCATCTGGAACCCATGCTTGATCGAAAAATAAAATCGAGATGGTGGCGTGTGAAAGATCTAATGCTGGCAACTGTGCTAAGATTTCCATTTTTGATTTGCTTAATTGAAAGAAATATGCAGGGCAGTTCAAATAAGGTTCTGCAATCCCACGCAATGCCTGCTTTTCTTGTTTAATTTCTTTTGAATCAGATTCTTTATCTTGCAAATGTTCCCAAAGTATATTCGCAAGTTCAAAAAGAATATTTTCTGGAGCACCCAGATAATCTGCCAATCTGAGCATTTCTTGATTTGTTAAGAAGCTTTGAAATTTTATAATTCTTGGATTTTTAATGTAATCAATTAAAAGTTTAATATTCGTGAATGTTGCTGATGCATTTTTTTCTCTAAAGTCGAAAATTCCCTGCCCACCGGCACGTGCATGTGCAATCATAGAGCATTGTTTAATGGCTTGGCAATCGGCAAAGTTAGAGATATCAACTTCAACTCCATAATTATCGATAATTGGAAATGAGATGTTTTCATTCGATAGTGCGATTTTTTCTACACTGAGATTTTTGTGGCAAAGAGGGCATTGATCAGCCTCATCCTTGAACAGCTCTTTTTTTAATTCTAAATCATGCGCACAAATAAATTGCCAACAACATTTAGTAAAGCGTAAGGAATCACCGGCTAAAAATTTTGCTTTTTTTCGGCAAAGTGCGCATTTTTCTTCACCATCAATACCTGCTTTGATTCGTAAGTCAAATTGCTGATTAATGATATTATTGGTTGTTGGTTTTTCCATGCACGAGGTTGCAGCTGATGTTGCAAGAAGTGCTGTTAGTAAAAGTTTAAAATAATTCAAGATAACCCCCAAAAATCTAAAGGACAGTACTAAACTGCCCTTACTTTTTATTATCGTTAAAAGCCGAATCCGAAGCTTACCGGACCTGAACCGAATGAAACGCCCAGTGATGGGCGAACATACGGAGTATATACGACCGGCGCTGCATAAACAGGAGCGCAATAGCCGCCGCAGCACGGAGCTGCATAAACCGGGCGATATGCCATCGGTCTGCCAAAGTTGAAGCCGAAGCTTACGCGTGGGCCGTGATGACGATGATGACGGGCTTGTGCAACTGATGCAGCTAATCCAAGGATTGCGAGCACAGATATCATAAGTTTATTGAATTTCATAAAATACCTCCATTTTGTTATTTTCAGCCGACTAAAGGCCTTATTAATTAAATATTATCAGATAGAAATAAAATGTAAAGCGGTAAAAGACCCAAAAAAACCCCCCCCGGGCAGGCCAGAGGGGGTCACCAATAAGCTCTATTATTTTGTAGGTGTTAGAATTTAGGCATTATAAGCTCAGGTTCGCCTTTTGCTGAACCTGCTTTAGCCGTAGGCGGAAGCTCTACCCTATAATCAATATCTCCGCGAAGGTTAATAAAGACCTCAATAGCATGAGCATCGCTGTTAAACAGCTCAAATCGGCGAGCGGGAGCCTGAACGCGGAAGCTATAGCTTTCTCCTCGGGCTATATTAACCACATCTCCTGCAGGAAGATCCTTCATTTCTCCTCCCTCAAGGCCTTCTATGGTAATAGTATTATTCGTATTGTTGCGGAATGCCCAATAGCGAACTCCGCTCACATCCCACCACATACCTTTATACAGATATCCCCGTTGCGCTGAATCATTGCGAGGAGCGCAGGGTGGAATATTCAAAAATTGAATTTTGGTATTATCGCTAAAAGAATCATATTGGCCAGGTAATGGACGCGGGAATGGGCCACAATAGGGAGCCCCATTGCAGCAGGCAAGTCCACAGTTACTTGTGCCTCCATTAGCGCATGATGAACCGCAGCTTGGTTGCCATGAGCAGAATGAAAGATCAAGGCAATTTTTGGTTCCTCCGCATCGTAAGCGATTAACGCAGCGTGCTTCTGCCAGCATTGGCAGCATCATTAAACAGATGATGAGCAGCAATTGCTTTTTCATAGTTTTATCCTTTGGCATTATGGTTTTTATATACTTTCCAACATTCTTCTATACTTGTTGCGCATTCTTCATCACATGCGCGTGCTCTGCGATAGCCGCAGGAGCTGCAGGGATTTGGTTTGCAGCAGCGAGGCGGCCACTGAGCACCCGTTTCAAATATCCATTGTTGGCCGTCCCAGAGATAGTCCATTTCGGGATCGTAATAATAGCTTAATCCGGCGTAGTAGTAGGGCGTCCCACCAATTGCATAACCGCCGGTTCCTACAAAACTGCCTTCACCAAGCATGGCATCAGCGCATTGACTCGTGATAAATAAAAATGAGAGTGATGCGAATTGCAAAACTCTCATGATTTTATGAAATGTGTTTTCTTGGATTGGAATCCTTCGATACGAGACTGCGTCTTTACTCAGGACGAACGGGTTTAGAAGAACCGTTCGTGGTGAGTACGAGCAATGCGATCGTATCGAACCATTTTTTTTAATATTCCCCATATCTTCCCCCCAGCATTAAGGCGGGTATTGCTACCCGCCCTTATTGTATGAAACAGCTATTCTTTTTTCTTTTTTTCCCTATTCATGAATCAACCTGCATCCGCTGCAGATTCACGCACTGGTACTGAGCTAGGATCTTGTTGATATTGTTGATAAGCCGGTTGCACCACTTCTTGGAAATATACTTGTCTTTCTGGGTCTTGCGCGGCCAATTCTTCCCATTCAGCATAAGTCCATCCGCCAAAGAGCCATATACCTGCTATAAGAGCTGCTGTTGCTCCCCAGAGCCAGCCGCCGTATCCCCAACCCCAACCATTATTCCAGCCACCGCGATTATAGCCACGATTTCTGCCGCCCTGACGATTGGCTGCACGGCCAGTGCCTTTGCCAGCGCCTCTTCCAGTTGCAGCTTGTCTGCCTGCAGTATGGGTACCAGCTGCTTTGCCGCCGGGAGTTCTACTATAGGATCCACTCGTACGTGCTGCGCTTGAATAACCAGTGTGTCCGGTTGAATAGCCCGCTGAACGATATCCAGCGCCGCCGCGATAACCTGAGTAACCTCCAAAACCTCGTCCCCCACCATAGTATCCGCCGCCAGCAAATCCGCGTCCACCGCCAAAGCCACGTCCGCCTCCAAAGCCGCGTCCGCCGCCTCTGAATCCGCCACGCCCGCCACCCCCATGGCCACCGCCATGGCCGCCGCCGCGACCGACCGCTATACTGCTTATCCCAACAAGAAGGGTAAGCATGAGTCTCATTATTTTATTAAATTTCATTACTATCTCCTCTCTTAATTATTACTCGTAATCATCTGTAAAACTTTGATTATAGTTTTGATTATTATCTGAATCGTAATTTGAATATGGATTTGGATATGAATATGGGTAATCATCTCCATCTACATACTCGCCATAGAATGGATCAGCATAAAAACCAACACCACCATATGCGCCACCACGATACCCGGCGCCGCCAAAACCGCGTCCATAACCACCGCCAAAACCTCTGCCACCACCAAAACCGCCATGACCGCCGCCAAAGCCGCCTCCGCCATGTCCGCCACCACGTGCTATCGCAAGTGAACTCATTCCAACAAGAAGGACTAGCATTAATTTTGATATCATATTGAATTTCATATTTTCTCCTTTTTTCTTTTTTTTATTTAAACATCTTTATTTAGGGCTTGTGTAAACTGATCGTTCAAAACCAGAAATAGCCGGCTGTTCAGAAAGATCAGGAAAACTTACCGGGCGATATTCCGATCTGCGATAGATACTAAAAGTATCAGGTGAGATATTGTCTTCCCGCCATACTCTATCCGGCCCTGCTGAATACCAGTTGCTCGATGCATCGGTACAGCATCGGCGAATTGGATAATAACTCTCATAGGCACCATAAAGGCTAAATGAACTGATAAGCAGCAAAATTGCCATGAGTTCTTTTCCATATTTGACCATTTTTTCTCCAAAATCGCACTATTTTGCAAAATAAGCTATTATACAATTTCATAATAGCAATTATTATGAAGAGAAAACAAGAGTTTCAGGTGGCTTTTTTTAACCTTAAAAATGTGTTAAAATCCGGGGCAGAACCATAAAAACTATAAAAAAAGGAATTTTCTATGATTTCCAAAAAACTGGCATGTATTGCGTTCTTAGGTCTTTTGAGTGCAGGAGCAGATTCTCGTTTGCCAATACCAAAAAAACGAATCGGTAGAACGGCTCAATATGCTGGAATGGACCCGCTTTTTATTGAAAGATGGTCGCCGCGGGCAATGTCAGCAGAACCTCTTGAAGAGAGCCAATTAATGTCCCTTTTTGAGGCTGCCCGATGGGCTCCTTCTTCGTATAATGAGCAACCCTGGCGCTTTTTATATGCTCTGCGAGATACCCCCCACTGGGACACATTTTTTGATCTTTTAGTCCCCTTTAACCAAGGATGGTGCAAAAATGGGGCTGTTTTAGTGGTTATCTGCTCTAAAAATGGCTCGGATCACGGGGGATCAAATACATTTCATAGTTATGATGCGGGCGCAGCCTGGCAAAATCTGGCTTTGCAAGGGCATTTAAAAGGGCTCGTGGTTCATGGGATGGGAGGGTTTGATAAAGAAAAGGCCAGATTAACCCTGCAAATTCCCGATGAGTATACCATTGAGGCTATGTGTGTAATTGGCAAGCCCGGCGATCCTAAAAATCTGCCAAATTATATGCAAGATATTGAAAAGCCATCTGCGCGAAAAAATATGGAAGAGATCGTCTGTCAAGGGAGATTTGGGTTTAAAGAATAACTCTTGGGAATGAGAAAAGGGCCGCTTAGTAGCGGCCCTCATATTTTTTACTTAGTATGCAATTGTTTGTATTCGTCAGATTTTTTATAGAGTGGTTCAACAACATCTTTCCAGTAGGTTGGGTAGTTTTTTTCCCAGAATTCTGGGCGGTAACTTCCGAATACCCAATTACCTTCAGGGTTTACTCCTATTTCAAAACCTTTATCTTTCCACCATGTGTGGAAATTATGATGCCACGGTTCTTTTCGTGGACCAGTATGATGTACTACATCTTTTTGTCTTGCTACTGCTGCTGTTGCTGCGGTTCCTGCAGCACCAAGCCCGAGCCATCCGGCTGCTCTTTCCATCGCTGTAGGCTGCGCAGCGGTTTTTGTATTTGCTACTGCTGCTTCAGGTCTATCTTTTGCTACAGATTTAGTTGCCGCCGATTTGGTTGTGGGTTTACGTAAACCTTTTTCATGTTTTTTCATTTCCATTTTTTTATAATTGCCGCTGGTTTTGCCATATCTATCTTTTGCTGTAGATTTTGGCTCTTTTTTGGCATAGGTTTGATGGGTCTGCTTTTTCGATTCTATTTTTTTATATTTGGCGTTTTTTGCAGGTTTTTTGATTGTAGTTGTAGCCGCAAATAAGCCGCCACTGCTTAAAAGTGCTACTGTTAATGCATAACGAATAAACTTCATACTCTTCTCATACGGTTAGAGGGTTTTACTATTTTACGATTTTATAATAGCAATTAAAAACAGAGAAAAGCAATAGTTTAGCGTATTATTTTGAAGATGGGTTCTCGTCCTTAAGGGGTGGTTATTTGACCTTTAGACTGCGAACGATAGTATCGGCAAATTCTTGGGAGGCGCTTGGATCAGTGGCAGTGACAAAATTCTGATCGCTGACTACAGGCGCTTGAACATAGGTCACTCCGTACTCATCATAAATTTCACCCAGCTGATCATCCCCATCCCATCCGGTTGCTGCCACTTCAGTAAGTAAGCTTGCATGGGCTAAAATGCGGGTTGAAATGCAAATTGCTGCGATCAATTTGCCAAGATCATGCGCTTCGCGAGCAAGCTGATAGGTGGATTCATTATCAAGAGTATCCATCGCGCCCGGCCCGCCTACCAGCACGATTGCAGCGTAATCGCTTGCGATTGCTTGTTCAATAGTCAGATCAACTTTTGCCTGAGATTTATCCTTTGCAGTTGCCATGCCGGGCTTATTGCTTGCAGTGACCACAGTAAACCCAGCTTGTTCGAATGTTTTTTTAGGAATTCCGTATTCAACTTGTTGAAACCCTTCATGGGCAATTATCATGAGAATTTTGCGATGCGCCATTGCAATCCTTTTTTTGAGATGGTTTATGTTTGGCAGAATAAAAAGAGACGGTTTTCTTGTCAATGGTAACAGAAACATGAAAAGCAGGATAACCAAATTCATTCACCATAATTTGATTTTTAAGTGGCGTGATAGTTGTGCAGTTGCTGATAGTGATTGGTTTATTGCCCAAACGTATAAGAGTGCAAGCATGTTTTTGGCAACTTCGTTTTAAAGTCATAAAACTCCGAACCCAAAATGAAGGCAGTTCTCCCTGCCAGAAGGGAATATAGATATTTTTGATGCAGATTTTTTCTTGCAAATTTATGAGTACTTCAAAAATAATTCGATTGGGTTGCAAAACAATCAGATGATCGATTGTATTTGTTCCTAACTGTTTGGCAAGCGCGGGCATGAGCGTATATTCGCACCAGGATGGTGCTGATAATCGGCGACCAATTACTCCCGGATCAATTATCACGATTTGATTATTATGCTTAAAAATGTGTACAGTTCCTTTGTTGCAATCAATGCTGGTCATCCGATTAGACGAATAAGCAGGCAGTGCAAGATATGCGCAGGTGAGGCCAAGCAGAATGCTATAGCATGCAATAGCTTTAAAGGGAGTTTGTATTTTTTTATAGTGCAGAATGGCGAGCGTAAGCAGAAAAATAAGTATGAGCGTTGCTATTGATGGCATTGCAAAAGGAAGTAAAACACTATGGCCGGCAAATTGCATAAGCCAAAGCCACCAATGAGTTATTTTTTCCAGAAACCAGATCAAAATTCCGTTTGGAATAGAGAGTATTTCACAAAAAAACACAAGTGAGGAAAGCAATAAAAAAACCGTTAGTATCGGGCTAAATAGAAAATTTCCTGCAAAGGTGAGCAGCGAGATGGGCATTCCCCATGAAAGTAAAATGGGAATGGAAATGAGCGTGATAAAAAGCTGGAGATGAATAAATGAGACCAGATGTTTTTTTGTTCTTTGCAAGTACGATAGTAAATTCATCTTTTCTTAGGTATGCGAGATTCTTGCACTTGCTTTTGCAAAGCGGCAAGTAGCTCTTTCTTTTGATTTTTTTCATACTCAAGCGAGGCGACTGATGCAAGAGAAAGACTCGCCGTTGCTCCTGTTGCAAGGGTGCTTATTAAAAATTCATTCTGTAAACCGGTGCCTTCCTTAAAAAGCGCATATCCATAAAGTATGAATCCTAACGAAGCCATAACTGCGTTGATTAGAGTAATGCCTTGCGTATATTTGTAATCTTCAATTGTTTTTTGGGTTTCACTAATTTGCTTTTCTATGAGTGCCCGTTGCTCAGGGGAAATTTTAGAGCTGATATGCAGCGATGATAAGAACCCATTTGTACTTGCATATATGTTGAAGATGAGTAAGAAAAGAATTTTTTTATACGATATCATGGATAATCCTTTATCAACGGGCACGAGCTCTTGTTAGATTCTACGTGCTTTTGCTCTTTTTTTCAACATAATCAAAATTATTGAATCTATGCTATTTACTATGATATAATTACAGTTAGAGTAAACGCATATGTGTACCTAGCACACATCCTGAGTATGGTTCGACAAGCTCACCATGAATTATTCATCCTGAGTTTATCGAAGGATATTAATACTGTGTAATGAGGAGAATTGTCATGAGAAAGTATTTTGATATGGTAGGTAAAAAATTTGGTAATGCCCGCGAAAAGATGTCAGGATACTGGCGCCGCGTGATGAATCACTCTAATGAAAAGAGTATGTCCGAAGGCGCGCAAGAAAGTAATAAATTAATTACTTCAGCGCACAAAGATCAATGGCGCCGAAATACTAAGAAATCTCAGTAGGCTTACGCTTTGCCAGCTCTTCGCTCAGTTCAGCGATACGATCGCGTGCTTTATTCTTTTCATATTGCAAGGTAAATGGAGCTTTAATCAGATCTATTAATAGTTCGATTGTTCGGAATATATCTCTTACATTTTCTCGATCGCTCTGACCATGAACTGCTCTGATTAAAAAAAGCGCCCCACATGTCGCGCATAAAATACTGCCAATAACTGCCGCAGGTTGTAAAAGTGAACTGATCGTTACGGTATTATTCTCACGTATTAATTGCATAAAAATTCGTTTTGCTTTCCACTTAGTATAATCAGGCGGTGTGGTCGTGATCACAATAGTTCCTTGCAGAGGGACTTCTTCAGCTTTGATACTGCAAAAACCAGGGATGAGCAAACTAAAAAAAAATGAAAATTTTATAACGGTATTCATGTTTTTTTCCTCAAACAATGAGCGATGCATCGGGATTTTGTGCCAGATGCTCATTAATTTCATCAATATTATAGCGTGCAAGAATTTTTTTATTTTCCAAACACAAATAAAGCGCTGCGAATGTGGGTGTTGCTGCTGCGCATGCGAGTATGCCCAGCGATGCACTTGGATGCCATTTTTTATTGAGCACATTAGTAGTGCATAGTAAAACCCCTGCTGCTGAAAGTAAGGTGAGCAATGCGCAGGGAACTTGGCCGGCGCAATACAAAAATACATCATTTTTTAGTTTTTTTAATTCAGTAATTAATGTGCGCATATTCCATGTGCTATAATCAGGGCATTCATCAATAACAGAAAGGTCTGCTTGGATAGTAACTTGATCTGCTTGCAGCGTATTAGTTAATGCTACCATTAAAAATAATGAAAAAAATATTTTAGGAACCATATATGAGCCTCAATTAATGTTTTTAAATGGTATTGAGGTTAAAAAGATATTTTATTTTGTCAAATGAAATATGCTAGGAATAAGAGTTTATCCGAAAATTATCGTCTTAATAAAATTTATAATCCGCTCGTGGTGAGCTCGTCGAACCATTCGAGCGCTCGAATCCTTCGATAAACTCAGGACGAGCGGTCTTTCGAATTTTCGGCTAAGCTACAAACGTATTTCAGAAATAAGGATAGGTACATGTTGCACGGACAAAAAAAATTTCTTGAACACAAAGCATATAAAATTCGTCTTGAATCTTTGCAGATGACAACCGAGGCTGGATCGGGACATCCAACTTCAGCTCTTTCAGCTGCCGATCTCGTTGCAGCATTATTTTTTTATGCAATGCATTTTGATCCTAACAATTTTAACAATCTTGATAATGATCATTTTATTCTTTCAAAAGGCCATGCAAGCCCTGTGTTATATGCAGCATGGAAAGAATTAGGAAAAATCTCTGAGCAGCAATTAATGAGCTATCGGCAATTTGGTTCGCCAATTGAAGGTCATGCAACGCACAGATTTGCCTATGCTGAAGCAGCGACTGGATCATTGGGCATTGGTCTTTCAATTGGAGCGGGAATGGCGCTTGCAGACCGATTAGATGGGCGCAATAATCGTATCTTCGTGATGATGGGCGATAGCGAGCTCACCGAAGGCTCAGTTTGGGAAGCAGCAGAAATTGCAGCCTATTATAAACTACATAATCTTATTGGCATTGTTGATTGCAATCGATTGGGGCAAAGCACTGAAACGATTCACGGGTATCATGCGCAACGTTATGCGCAAAAATTCGAAGCATTTGGCTGGAAAACATTGGTAATTGATGGGCATGATATGCAGCAAATTATTACCGCTCTTGATAAAGCACGGACTGCCCAAGATCATCCGACGATGATCATTGCAAAAACGATTAAAGGATACGGGGTTGATCGGGTTGAAAATAAAGAAGGATTTCACGGCAAAGCATTTACTCACGAAGAGTTAAAAGAAATTCTGCCTCAATTTGAACAACGATTTGCTTCGGCAGCTGCCAATGGCAGCTCATTTAAATGGGAGCCTACTCTTCCGGAAGTTAATAACCGCTCGAATCCTTCGACGGACTCAGGACGAGCGGGGGGGAATATCGCAAAAGTTAAAGAAAAATCCGGTCGTGGTGAGCTTGTCGAACCATTCGAGCGGATTATAATCAAAGAACCTGGCTATAAAAAAGGAGAAATGATCGCGACTCGAAAAGCCTACGGCCTTGCAATTACCGCTCTGGGAGCAGCATGCAAACAAGTGGTGAGTTTGGATGCGGAAGTAAAGAATTCAACATTTGCAGAAATTTTTGAAAATAAATATCCCGAAAGATTTTTCCAATGCTTTGTTGCAGAGCAGAATATGGTTGGTATGGGCATCGGCTTCGCGCGGTGCAACAAAATTCCATTTATTTCTACATTCTCATGTTTCATGACTCGCGCGCACGATCAAATCCGTATGGCTGCGATCGGTACAAGCCCTTTGCGGTTGTGCGGCTCACATGCGGGAGTTTCCATCGGGCAAGATGGCCCTTCCCAGATGGGATTGGAAGATATTGCGATGATGCGTGCACTTCCAGAATCAATTGTGCTTTATCCATGCGATTCAGTGAGCACTTATGCATTAGTAAATCAAATGGCAAATTATATCAGTGGTATTTCATATCTGCGCACAACTCGTGGAGCAACACCGGTAATTTATGATAACAATGAAAAATTTCCCATCGGTGGTTGCAAGCTGATTAAATCGAGTGGTGCTGATAGTGCTTTAATAGTTGCGGCTGGAATTACTTTGCATGAAGCGCTTAAGGCATATGATCTGCTCATTAAAGAGGGCATTTCGATTGCAGTGATCGATTTATATAGTGTTAAGCCACTTGATCTAAAAACAATTGAGCAGGTAGCCACCCGATCAGGGGATCGCATCATCACCGTTGAGGATCATTATTTGCAAGGCGGCTTAGGCGAAGCAGTAACATTTGCACTGCGTAATACTGCGCTGGAAATTCATTGCCTTGCCGTAACAAAGTTGCCGATGTCTGGAAAGCCTGAAGAATTACTCGCATGGGCAGGCATTGATGCTAGTTCGATTGTGAAAAAAGTGAAAGAGCTGACTAAAAAATAAGTATTATTATTGTAAGCCTTTGCGATTTTTGTATGCATCAAGCAAGTATTCTTGGAGGCTATTGAGTCCCATAACTTCGCGCTTCTCATTAAGCGCTTCAAAATTTTCATCGGTTAAATACCCGCTATTGAATCCCGCAATTGGTAATAGCAATTGACCATTTTCATCGAGTTGCGTTCCATATTCTTGGGGTAAGTTACGATTGACTCGAAATCTATCAGTAAGAAAGGCGATTTGATAGGGCAAAATATGGTTTTGCTCCATTTCTTTTATCATGAGTTTCAAACACCCAAATTGAAAATCTGGATCTTCATCGGCATTGAGCGCCATCATCCAGGCAGAATGAGCGGCCACTGCATCAAACTTTTGCATACAGGGCCAACCATACTGCGCAATGATTTTTTTTAATTTTGTAACATGGGCTCTGTTGCGAGCGCTTAATTCATAGAAATATTGTTTGCGCGGCACTAATTTTTCTTCTCGAGCCATTCGCGCTCTAATTTGTTGATTTTGAGCAAACAGTACTTTTAATTCTTCTGAAACATAATCCTGCATAATCAATGAGATCTGTGATTCAGGTTCGTGCAAGGGCTCGCTTTCCATACCATTAATACAAAGCGATGATAAGAGTAGAAAAGAAGTTACGAAGAGTACAAACATAGCTGTGGTGCCCTCTTTGGATTAGTTCATGCTAAAATTTTTAGTTTACTTTTGGTATTGATGCATAAGCATTTATCTTTTTTTGACCAATCAGACTCAGATAGTTTAGCGGATTGCCTCCATGAATCGATCTCTTGGATAATGCTTGGAATTTGTGCCATAAATTTCCGTTTTACAAATTCAATATGCATGATTGAGCGATTGTTAAGCTTGATTGCCACCTGTTCAATTTTCTCATGAGCAGGGAAAAATCGTTCAGAAAATAATGCCTGAGTTTCTTTTTGTTGTAAACCCTGAGGATCAATAATTTGCAAGATATCGAGCATTGAATAGAGCGAATATACTTTTCCAAAGCAATTGGCACATGCATACTGCTTGGTTTGTTTTTGCACCGGAGTGCCCATCAAAATGAGCTGGTTAACAAAGAAAGAAGTATCTTCAGAGTCTTTAACCTGTGCAAGCAGTAGGATTACATTGCCACCATGGCTATGCGCCAACATTCGTATAAATGGTTCAACCCCATATTTTTTTTTATATTCTTGGCGAACTTGCTTTAAATCAAGATACAGCTTACGAGCGGCAATCTCACGTTCTTTGAATGAAAGCTTGCCATTCCACCCAAAAAGGTAAAAATATTCGGCGCAAAATTGCTCTGGATCAGCTTCGATTAATGTAGCGGCTAATTTGCGTTGATGATATTTTTCATCAATAGAGGTGTAATGGTTCAATCCCGGTTTGCTAAAGAAAAATTGCTCAAACATTCCATCAGGCAATAAGCGTGTGCCGTGAACCCAAATTGTTATGGAAGGGAGTGCTGGTTGAGCCTCTTGAATATTGATGGCAGTTTGAATCGGTTTGGCCGGAGTTGTAGTATTTCTAACATCAAAATGCCTCACCATCGGTTTTTGAACGATTTGCATGCATCCTGGGATAAGAAAGGTAGTAGAAAGAAGAGCTAAAAATACGTTATTTTGCATAAAAATACCCCTGTATATCTTTAGTTTAGCAGGAGTATTTTAATTTGCCAGATAAGTTATATTTGCAATTTGTAAACTATCTCTATCTGGGCATTTATTTATCAGCAAGTTCTGCTTCAGCAAAAACGCCACTCACTTTTTGGGTGAAGTTAGGGTTATCAACATAGCCAAGGAAACGGTCCACTTTTTTGTTATCACGAGTAAAAGTAACCTGTTTTTCTTTTCTGAAGAAGATAAACGTTGGATAATTATAGATTTTATACTCTTTGTGGAGGCCCAGCCCATCTTGGACGCTTACTTTGGCAAATTTGATATGCGGCAATGCGCTAGCGGTTTGTTTGAAGATACCCTTACGCTGGAACGCCTGGCAAACGGGGCAATTAAGATCATGGAATTCAACAACTGCTAAAGGATTAGCCTTTAAGAACTGATCAAGTTCTTGGGAAGTTTTTATATCGATAATGGGATTATCGATAACAGCATAGAGCATGGTGGCTGCTTTAAGCGCCGCTAAACCGAGCATCGTCGAGATAAATATTCTTTTAACATTAATTTTCATTGTTTTTCCTCTTTTTCTTTAAGATATTCTTTTAATCCGTCTTCAGTCGCGGTCATGCCTTTTTGGCCTTTGGCCCAATTGGCAGGGCATACTTGGCCATGTTCTTGAGTGAATAAAATGGCATCAAGTATGCGCAAAACTTCATTAATTTCCCGGCCGATGCTTAAGTTGTAAATGGATCGGGCCTGCACAATATTATTTTTATCGATGATTACCAGTCCACGCAGTGCAACTCCTTCATTTTCATCAAGGACCTGATATTCAGTAGAGATTTTTTTGGTAATATCAGAAGCTACCGGATAGGTAATGCCTTGAATGCCGCCTTCATTGCGCGGCTCTTCAAGCCAACGCTGATGAGAGTAGATTTGATCGACTGAAATGGCGATTAATACGGTATTGCGCTCTTCAAAATCTTTTAATTTTTCTTGGAATGCGAATAGTTCTGTGGGGCATATGAATGAGAAATCAGCAGGATAAAAAATAAGAATCTTGTTTTTGCCGGCATAATCGGAGAGTGAAATTTCCTTAATTTCCCCGTTAAAAACAGCTTTTGCCTTGAATTCGGGGGCAGGCTTGCCCACCAAAGTGAAGCATGCTCCCTGAACGATGCCAGGAACGAGCAAAAAACTCAGCAAAATGCTTTTTAGTACTAGGCTTTTCATAAGCAAAAAGCTCCCTTTTGCGCCAATTCATAAAGAAATATGATGGCTTAGTTAAAGGTTTATTAATTCAATATAATTATACTACTTGTCAATTTTGAAAATCAAGGGTTTAAATAGGCGATCAATATCGCCATTCAGAGAGCAGATCTGCTATCTTTGGGCTGATTTGTATGCTATAATAAAAATAAACACCAGAGGTGAACACATGAATATCCAAATCTGGCTATGGAGTATCCTAGCTCTCGTCTTCCTGATCCTCGAAATTGGTCATCCCGGTCTTTTTTATTTCATTTCATTTTGTTTTGGCGCTCTCAATGCTGCGCTCTTTGCATTTCTTGGCTATTCCGCTTTTTTTCAAGCAATAACTTTTTTTATAGCAACAATCGTTGCACTTTTTCTGTTGCGCAGATGCGTTAAACGTATGCGGCGTGGCACGCATGCTACAAACGTGTTCGCCTTGATTGGCAAGAAGGGCATTGTTATTGAGCAAGTGGGCCCTGAGCAACCTGGTTACGTCAAAATCCAGGGTGAAGTATGGCTTGCGCGTTCAGTTGCACAAGCTCCTTTGCCGGAAGGGAGCAAGATAACCGTTATCGATGTGCGTGGGGCACATCTGATTGTTGATCAAACTCATTAATATTAGGAGGATATCCTATGGATATTTTTACCATGTATCTGGTATATGGGACCCTTTTCGCGCTCGGATTTCTTGCGCTCATGATTTTTGTAAGCAAAATGGTATATCTGGTCCGGCAAGCAGAATCGATAATCATCGAGCGGCTGGGCAAATATGATCGCACGCTTGGGCCTGGATTGCATGTGGTAATGCCATTTATTGAACGGCCTCGTGGCGCTTTATGGAGTTTTTTTGAGCACATTGATGGTCGGCGCTATCAGCGCTACAGCAATTATGTAACGCGTATTGATATGCGTGAATCGGTCTATGATTTTCCAAAGCAAAATGTGATCACCAAAGATAACGTGACCATGGAAATCAGCGCATTGCTCTATTATCAAATTACTGATCCAAAGGCAGCAATTTATGAAGTTGCTAATTTGCCTGAAGCAATTGAAAAGCTTACGCAAACAACTTTGCGAAATGTGATTGGAGCGATGGATCTTGATCAAACATTGGTGTCTCGCGATTATATTAATGAAAAGTTGCGCATCATTCTTGATGAAGCAAGCGATAAATGGGGCGTTAAGGTAAATCGCGTTGAGCTGCAAGAAGTAAATCCGCCTGCTGATATTCGTCATGCAATGGAAAAACAGATGCGTGCCGAGCGTGATCGCCGTGCATTAATTTTAGAAGCAGAAGGATTAAAGCGGCTGCAATTTTAAAAGCTGAAGGGGTTCAAGAATCTGATGTCTTGCAAGCCAAGGGTGAAGCGCAAGCGCGAATCATTAATGCTGAATCCGAAGCTGAAGCGCGCTTAAAGATTGCGCAAGCTGAAGCAGAAGCGATTGATGATGATGCAAAAGGCGATACCCAATGGCGATCCAATGCCGTATCTTATTGGCATGCAATATATCAAAACATTGCCTGAAATGATGAAAGGCAAAGATGATAAGATGATCTTGGTTCCGTATGAAGCCAGCTCTTTGGTTGGATCATTGGCTTCGATTAAGAAGATTTTTGAAAACATTAAATAAAAATATTCGATTTATTATAAGGCCTCCCGAGGCTTGGCGCTAATGCCGGCAATGGGAGGTCTTATTTTTCTATGAAAACCCTTTAATTACAGCATTTCTTTATATTTATTTACAAATAGAAATCATAAATGATACCCTTGGAATAGAAAGATATAGTTCAGAATAAACAAGGGAATTTTGCTATGAAACGGCTATTACTCATTCTCAGCACACTTGTGCTTTCGGCCCAGGCAATGGAATTGCCACCGAGAGAGGCCAAACAGCTTTCATTGCTGGAGCTTTTACCCGATGAGCTTAAGGTACAAATTTTCCAAGCATTAACCTCAGTCGAAACAGAAAAAAAAGATGTGGCCCTAGCGCAAGCTGCCAAAAATATTCGTGCCTTGAGTGTAACAAGCAAGACATTTGCAATTTTAGCAAAAGATAAAATATTGACTGGTGAACTTATTAAAGAATTAGCTCAACGCTATACCGATGGCGATTTGGTTAAAGCAGCCATTGCATTAGGAACTGATGCAGCGAGTGAATGGATCACCTCTCTAGAAAATCCATATATCCAAGGTGCCATCTCGGATAAATTGGTGGAAGCATGTAAGAAAGGTGACATTAAAGTTATGCAGTTTTTATTGAAGTATCTTCCTAAAGATCGAGTAGATGTGGAGGTGGATGGTAAAACTCCATTAATGATTGCTGCTCAATCGGGAGATGAAAAGGTTGTTGATTTATTGCTTGTTGCGGGAGCAGATGTTAATGCGCAAGATGATAAATTCAAGCAGACTCCTTTGATGCAAGCAGTAATTGGATCTGGATATCCAGGAGCCCTTTTAGTAATAGAGCGCTTATTGAAAGCACCATTGATTGATCTTAAGAAAAAAAATTGGCGCGGAAATACTGCATTGCAAGTAGCTATACTATTTCCCCGAGGTGATGAGTATGCAATAGTAAATAAGTTAATTGGGGCGGGAGCGGATGTTAACACCCAAAATAATGACGGTCAAACTCCTCTCATGAATCTAATTCATGGGGTTAATATAAGCAAAACAAGAGAACTCGTAGATTTATTACTTTTTGCGGGCGCGGATCCAAATATACAAGATAATGAAGGAACTACTGCATTGATGATAGCTTCAAATTATAGCTCACAATTTTTAGTGCAATTGTTGCTAAGTAACAATGCTGCTAAAGCAGGTATTGATAAGCAGGACAATCGAGGGCAAACAGCATTAATTATAGCCGCGCGATGGGGGCTTTATGATATAGTTGACCAGTTACTTGAGGCGGGTGCAGATCCGAATTTAAAAGATAAAAATGGCGCTACTGCATTATGGTATTTACAAGAGTCATCGAGGATGGCTAAAGCGAGCTCTCCTGAGAAGAGGGCTGCGATCATTACATTGCTCAAGGAATATGGAGCAAAATAATGAAAAAAAATATTAATTTATTACTGCTCGCAACATTAACATTCTCGGCACAGGCAATGGAATTGCCAACCAAGCAGCTTTCTTTGCTTGAGGTTTTACCCGATGAGCTTAAGGTGGAAATTTTCAAAGCCTTAACCTCAGTTGAAAAAGAAACAAAAGATAAGGCATTAGCGCAAGCTGCCAAAAATATTCGTGCCTTGAGTGTAACGAGTAGCACATTTGCAGTTTTAGCGAAAGATAAAAAATTGACCGGTGAGCTTATTAAAGAATTAGCGGACCGATATACCGATGGCGATTTGGTTAAAGCAGCCATTGCATTAGGAACTGATGCAGCGAGCGAATGGATTACATCTCAAGAGAATCTCTCTGTTCAAGGTGCTATATCGGAAAAGCTTATGCAAGCGAGCAAGGATGGAAATATAGCAGTTGCGAAGTTCTTATTGAAGTATTTGCCAAAAGATCGAGTGGATGTAATGGTAAATGGTCAAACGTCATTAATGGTTGCTTCAGCCTGGGGCCAGATAAAGATTATTGACTTGTTGCTTGCCGCAGGAGCTGATGTTAATGCCCAAGGCTTTTTTGGAACTCCTTTGACCCTTGCATTACGTATCAGTACATACCCTGGATCACCGGAGTATGAGGAAAATGCAGTTAATGCAGTAGTAGAACGATTATTAAAAGTGCCATCGATTAACCTTAATGAAAAAAACGATAACGGAGATACAGCATTACAACTCGTGATAGGAGTGTATGGAGATGCCGCATATTCATTAGCAAAACAGCTAATCGCCAGTGGCGCAGAAGTAAATACGAAAAATCTTTCAGGAGAGACTCCTCTTATGGATGCAGTCTCCGGGGATTCTATACTGATAATAGATTTATTATTTTTTGCCGGTGCAGATCCAAATATTCAGAGTAACAATGGAAATACTGCCTTGATGATTGCTGCAAGGAGTGGCGCCAAAGATATGGTGCAAGCATTGCTTAATGCAAAAGCTGATCTTAATAAAAAGAATAATGATGGTCTAACGGCATTATATATAGCGTGGACCCACGATAATTTTGATGTCGTGGAACAGCTTCTTCGAGCTGGCGCAGATCCAAATATTGAAGATAATCTGGGGTATTCTTTCCTAGAAAGGGTGGATCTTCCAGCAACTACATCGAGAGATGAACTTATTGCATGGGTTAAAGCGCAGGCTAAAAGACATCAGATCGAAGTTGGAGAATATGAATATCCGGCTGAAGAGGATGAAGAATAATGAAGTCTATTTATAGAGGAACCATCTCATTTGGATTAGTGAGCATACCAATCCTAATAACCAAGGGAATTTTGGTATGAAACGGCTATTACTCATTCTCGGCATACTTGTGCTTTCGGCACAGGCAATGGAATTGCCAACCAAGCAGCTTTCTTTGCTTGAGGTTTTACCCGATGAGCTTAAGGTGGAAATTTTCAAAGCCTTAACCTCAGTTGAAAAAGAAACAAAAGATAAGGCATTAGCGCAAGCTGCCAAAAATATTCGTGCCTTGAGTGTAACGAGTAGCACATTCGCAGTGTTAGCAAAAGATAAAAAATTGACCGGTGAGCTTATTAAAGAATTAGCGGACCGATATACCGACGGTGATTTGGTTAAAGCAGCCATCGCATTAGGAACTGATGCAGCGAGTGAATGGATCACATCTCAAGTGAATCCATATATCCAAGGTGCTATTTCGGACAAATTAGTGGAAGCAAGTAAATATGACGATGTTAAAGCGGTACAGTTTTTTTTAAAATATCTTCCTAAAGATCGGGTAGATGTGATTGTGAATGGCATGACGCCGTTAATGTATGCTGTAGGCAATAAACATGAAAAAATTGTTGATTTATTGCTTGTAGCAGGAGCAGATGTGAATGCGCAAAATGATGCGGGCACGACCCCTTTGATTTTTGCAATATTTGCAGATTATCTTCCTACCTTAGACCGATTGTTGAAAGCTCCGTTGATTGATCTTAATAAAAAAAATAATTTAAATCGCACGCCATTAGCTATTGCTCTCTCGCTTGACTTGAAAAATCGATACGTAATAATCAATAAGTTAATTGCAGCAGGGGCTGATGTTAATATGCGCGATGCAAGTGGATCGACTCCTTTGATATTGGCAATCGATGAAGAAAATGTTAAATTAATAGATTTATTATTGTTTGCCGGAGCGGATCCAAACATCAAATCTAACAATGGAACTACTGCATTAATAGTTGCAGCGCGCAGAGGATTAAAAAATATCGTGCAAGCGCTCCTTAGTGCAAAGGCCGAAATCAATGCGCAAGACAATCAGAATCAAACAGCACTCCTGGTTGCTACCTTGTATAGTCAGTATTTTGTCGCTAAACAACTGCTTGAAGCCGGCGCAAATCCAAATCTGAAAGATAATGCGAACCGAACGCCACTCTGGTATTTAAAAGAGCAGGCAAGGCGTTCTGGCAATGTGAACATTGATATGTTTATTGCCTTACTTAAAAAATATGGAGCCAAATAAAAAAGGAAAAAATAATGAAGTCTATTTGGAAAGGGACAATCTCATTTGGGTTGGTAAGCATACCAGTCCGTTTATATTCAGCTATACAAGAGCATGTGCTTGGTTTTAAAATGCTGCATAATAAATGCCATACACCGATCACCTATCTACGCTGGTGCAGTCATTGCAAAAAAGAAGTTCCCTGGAATGATATTGTAAAAGGCTTAAAGCTTGAAGATGGTTCATATGCAGTGCTTACTCAAGAAAAGATAAAAGAGCTCAGGCCGCAAAAAAGTGATGCAATTACCATAGTGGAATTTGTTTCAGCTTCTCAAATCCAACCCATTTATCTTGAACACCATTATTATCTGGGACCAGAGAAAGCGGGCGAAGCAGCATTTTATTTATTTAAAAAAGCCTTAGAAAAATCTGGCAAAGTAGCAATTGGCACCTTTGTGATGCGCGATAAAGAATATGCGTGTGTAATCAATCCCTATGATAAAACCATGCTTCTTTCTACCCTCAATTATGCCTATGAAATCCGAGATCTTAAAGAAGTTCCGAATCTTGAGAAAGAGCCAAAACAAATTAGTGCGGCCGAGCTAAAACTTGCTGAACAATTAATTAATCAGATCACTGTCAAAAAATTTAATCTAGGCCAATTTAAAGATACTTTTGCTGAGCAATTAATGGCGGCAATTAAAAAGAGTAAAAGAGAAGGCTCATCACGAACGGGCAGAAAAAAGAAGACAAAAGAAAAGCCACTAATCGTTGGCAAGAAGAAGGAGACCAGTTTGGCAACTGCTTTGCGCGCGAGCCTTATTGCCCCGGGAAGAAGTGACGGAATTGCGCGTGCAAAAGCAAAAGGCAAAAAACTATGAAAAAAAAGTTGGTATACTGGTCTCTATTGAGTTTGCTTTTTAGCTTTGATATTTATGCGATGGAGATCCCAAAACCTGAGCCCAAGAAGCGAAAAATATTTGAACAGGTGGTACAGCCAGAAGAAGAAATAACTCTTCAAGAATCTGAGCAGGAAAGAAAAGAGGAAATTGAACAAAAGGAAGCTAAACCTCCCGTAAAAGTGGCAAAATTTCTTTCTGGCCTCGAGGAGCTTGCGCCTGAGATCAAAGCGCAGATCGTAAAAACTCTTACGGTTGGCGAAGGCCCCAATGAACTGAATAGATTAATTTCAGCGGTGCAAAATATTCGTGCGCTTGGAACAAGCAGCCCTGAATTTGCATTTTTATTATACGATCCAAAGACAACTGACTATCTAATCAAAGAGCTTTCAGAGCGATATACCGGAAATAATCGAGTAAGAGCAGCGATTGCTCTGGGAACCAGCGCTGCAAGTGAATGGGTTGCCTCGAATCGTAAAGAAACTTCAATAGAAGATGATATACTCAGTGAGCTTGATAAAGCATGCCGGGAGAACCATGCTGATGAGGTTAAATTCTTAGTGCAATATTTGCCTTATAATGACCCTTTAATAAATAAACCGTATGAAGACTCTATTCCAATCATAAGCGCTACGCATGAGGGTAATGAAAAAATTGTCGATTTATTAGTAAGAAAAGGGGCAAATGTTAATGCTCAAACGGTCGATTTGCATACTCCATTGATAATAGCAGTTAATAATGAAGATAAACATCTTGTTAAATATTTTATTGAGCATAAAGCAGATAGTAATTCTAAAAGTAGTATCATCGGTTGGACTGCGCTTATGTATGCTATTTTGCTGGAGAGTCTTGCAATTTTTGACGAATTACTTACCGCTCAAGACATTCAGGTTGATGTAAAAAATAATGACGGGGCTACGGCACTTATTATTGCTGCTAGTCGTGGCCAATATGAAATGGTAAAACGATTGATTGCCAAAAATGCCAATCTCGATATTAGTGATACCAATGGAACTACTGCTTTAATGTTTGCAATCACAAATAGACATACCAACGTTGCTCGCGAGCTCATAGACAAAGGCGCAAACATTAATTTACGAAGAAATGATGGGGTATCTGCATTCATGATAGCTGTTGATTTCAATAACTTGGAGCTGGTTGATCTTTTATTACAAAAGGGGGCTGAAATTAATGGTAAAGGCCCTTTAGGTATGACAGCGCTGATAGAAGCGGCTATGACAGGTAAAGAAGCGATTGTACAGCGTTTACTTGGTGCGCGCGCAGATGTTAACAGTAAAGATAATGCGGGAATGACGGCACTCATGTATGCAATTCAAAATCAATATCCTGCAATTGTGGAGCTGCTTCTTGATGAGAAGGGCATTAATGCCAATTTACAAGATTCGCAAGGGCATTCTGCTTTCTGGTATGCGCAGCAATTGCCAGATGGAACAGATAAAAAAGAAATTTTAGAAGTATTTCAGGAACATTGCATCACGCAATAGCATCATGAGTGCCAGCGTGCTGCGCACGAACGCGGCTTGCATATTCAATCAAAAGCTGAAAAATCCTAACTTTTACTGATTCGGGCAAATTCATAAACCAATCTTGGACTTGCTGTTGGGTTACTGGCCCACGAATTTCAATCCCTTTGCATGCTTGCACAATAATATTAATCACATTGCCTAGGGCTTGAAAAAGCGCCGGCCCAGCGACTGCAGGATTCTTTGGATCGGTGGTTAAGGTACCAAGTGCCACAAGCATATTGCTAAAGTTGGCCAAAATTACTTCACCATCAACATCATCATCCTCTACTTCTGTTTGCGCAACTTGAGTTTGTGCTTTTTCAGGCTTTGCTTTGGTATGGAGTATGATTGGATCAGCAGATGCTGTCAGGCTTACTAAAATTAGTAAAAATAATTGCTTCATGATCTCCTTTTATTTTGAAGATTACTCATCTATTATTGGATCTTTACCTGCATTTTTTTCTTCAAAAACCAGAACTTGCAATACACGCTTATTGCTTGCTTTCTGAACTTGGAAATAATAATTCTTATAGAGCAATCGTTCACCTTTTTTTGGAAGATGCTGAAGTTGCTCGGTGATGAATCCGCCAAGCGTTACTGAGCCTTCTGTTTCAAAAGAGATGTGCAAAAGATCGGTAACATCCTCAAGGGGCGTGCTCGCATCAACGAGCCATCCGCCCTGCTTAAGTTCAATGATATGTTCTTTGCTTGCTTCCAATTCATCGCGTAATTCCCCCACAATCTGCTCAAGAACATCTTCAAGGGTGATCAATCCTGTAATACTTCCATGCTCATTAATAACCACGGCAATATGCATGTGCTTGTTTTTAAATTCACGCAACATTTGGCTTACTTTAATAGATTCAGGAATAAACATAATAGGGCGCATGAGCTCTTGCAAAGACTTTTCCTCATTTTTACTCAGCAGCATAAAAATATCTTTTAAGTGCACCATGCCAAGAATGTTATCGGTTTTTTCTTCATACACGGGCAATCGAGTAAATGGGTGATTGGCAAATATTTTGAGTGTATCTTTAATCGTTGCATCGGAATTTACCATCACGATATCAGTTGCTGGAACCATTATCTCTTTTACGGGAGTGCGGCCCAATTCAAAGATATTTTGCAGCATCTCATTCTTTTCTTCTTCTATGAGCCCTTTGCCATAAATATAATCGATCAAGAATTGTATTTCTCGTTCAGAAGAAATCCATTCACTGGCAGCTTCGATCTCTTTGGTGCCGCCAAATTTTGCAACCACAAAACTCGTAAAGCGATTTAAGAAGGTAACTAATGGATAGAAGAGATAAAAAATAATGTTAACTAACCACAAGGTTGATTTAAATAATCGTTCACTGCGGCCTTTTGCGAGATTTTTGGGGATGATTTCTCCAAAAATTAATATTGCAATGGTAGCAACGGCGATCCCGAAAGAAAAACCAAGCCCGCCAGAAAGATTAAACCGCTTAAAAATTGTTTCCATGATTTGAGTTGCGAGCGCCGCGGTGGTGACATCAGCAAGCGAGTTGCAAATCAAAATGGTAATTAAAACTCGATGCGGATTCGTTTCTAAGGATTCAAATAATGTTTCATAGCGGCCGTAGCTCTTGGCCAATTCTTTTAACTTGAAGAGACGCAGTGCTGTGACACTGGTTTCTAAAAATGAGAAAAGCGCTCGAAGGCTCAACGCGATGAAAAAAAATATAATCGGTAATGTTAGCGATGTACTCAGAGTATCCATGGGTTTATGTAATTTTTCCTTTAATAGGGTTCGATCCGCCTACGCCAAGGCTTTGGCGGACAAGTACGCATTATGAATAACATTTCATTTAGTGCGCGCCTGCCCGCCATAGCTCCGAAGGAGCGACGGCAGGGTATCAAATCTTGCTTCATTTTATTCAATGTCTACTGATGAATCGTCATCATCATCGGTTTCAGGGGCATTATCTTCAAAAAATTCTTGATCAAATTCTTTTTCAAAGAACGTTTTGAGTTTTTTGCTGCGTGAAGGGTGGCGGAGTTTTCGCAATGCTTTAACTTCGATCTGCCTGATGCGTTCACGCGTTACGGAAAAGTCTTTACCAACTTCTTCAAGAGTGTGCTCAGAGGCGACATCTATTCCGAAGCGCATTTTGAGTACTTTTTCTTCACGTGGTGTCAGCGATTTTAATACTTCCCGCACTCGTTCTTTTAAATCATTATTGGCAACCGTATCGGATGGCGAGAAATCTGAATCGCTTTCAATGAAATCTTTAATTGAAGCGTCTTCACTATCGCCAACGGGAGTTTCAAGCGAAATTGGCTCTTTTGAAATCTTGATAATGTTTTTAATTTTCTTCTCATCAATATTCAGTTCTTTTGCCAATTCAGCATAACTTGGCTCGCGGCCATGCTCCTGAATAAACGTGCGCTTAATTTTGTTAATTTTGTTAAGCGTTTCAACCATATGAACGGGAACCCGAATAGTACGCGATTGATCAGCGATTGCACGCGTAATTGCCTGGCGGATCCACCATGTTGCATAGGTTGAGAATTTAAATCCACGCTCAAATTCGAATTTCTCTACTGCTTTCATGAGGCCAATATTACCTTCTTGGATTAAATCAAGAAAATGTAACCCGCGGTTCACATATTTTTTGGCGATATTAACCACCAAGCGCAGGTTTGCTTTTGCCAGATCATCTTTAGCACGTTTATCTTTATTTTGGGCTGTCATTAATAGATTAAACGTTTTAAACATCAGCGGTTGATTCATTCCTACTTCGGTTTCAATCTTCTTGATGCTTTTAACAGAGCTTCGCAAATTGCGTTCAAGCTCTTCCATCACTGATCGATCTTCAGCCGAGATGGTGGTCATGCCTTGATATGCCTTAAGCTGGTCTTGGGAGAACCTGATGATATCTTCTTTTTCTTTGATTTTCTTTATGTATTTTTCAATCTTTTTGGCAAGTTTTTTAATCAGCTTATTAGAAAGTTTGATGGTGCGAATGGTTTCGCCAATCTTTTCTTTATTGAGACGTACCTTCTTAAGCATCTCATCTTTTTTTGCTTCGCTATCAAGCTTGCCACGGTAGCTCAAATAGATTTTTTCTTCATTATCAATAAGATCTCTAATGCTATTGATAGTAAGCAGAAGTGCTTTTTTCTCTTCTTCAATATTTGGAGAATTTTCTTCATCAAATTCAGAGAACTGAATGATATCTTTGAGCGGTAAACTATTTTGCTGGAGCTTTTCACCGATCGTTACAAATTCTTTATGAATCACTGGAAAGCGAGAAAGCGAATCAATAGATTCTTTTTTGCTTGAAGCAATTTTTTCTGCAATAACCGTTTCTGTTTTTTTATTGAGCAAAGGAATTTTACCGATATCGCGCAAATAACATTTTACCGGATCGGTAATTTGCGAGCTGCCCGCTTCTCGGGTTACCTCTTTTTCTTCCTCTTCGGCCTCTTCTTCAGCTTCATCTTCATCAAATTGATCGGCTTGAAGATCCAGCGAACTTTCTAATTTTGTTTTAACATCTAAGCGAGCTCCTTCGCCTTCTTCTTCGATGCCATCAAGAGAGGCAACTTCATTTTCAAGCTCATCTTGCATGATAAGATCGATATGCTCTTTATCTAACGTGCGCAAGATCTCATTAATTTCTGATTCAACCAGATGATTTTTGTCACCGAATTCAATAATTTCTTCATAGGTTAAGAAATTGGCCCGTTTGCCTTTTTCAATGAGCTCTTCAATAAGCTCTTTTTTAAGATCGGTTGTGTGTGGTTTTACTACCGCCTTTCCTTCAAATTCTTCCATTGCCGCGCGTTGTGCTCTTGCAGCAGGAGTTATAGATTTTTTGCTTGCCGGTGCTTTGGCTACGGGAGCTTTTACTATTGAAGGGGATACCTTAGGTGATTGAGTAGGAGCTGTTTTTACTTGTTTGATTGGAGCAGCAGTTTTAGCCTTTGTGATTGGTTGAGCAGATTTAATAGGCGGCTTTGGTTTAGTAGTCGCTTTGCCTGCCTGTTGCTTAATAGCTGCCTTAGCAACCAGAGCTTTTGTTTTCTGCGGGGCCCGAACTTGTTTTTGCGCTTGCTTTGCTTGTGGGCGCACGGGTTTTCCTGCTTTGCGAGCTGCTGGAGCTTTTTTGGCACGTGCAGGTTTTTTTTTTTGGTGCTTTTGCAGGCTGCTTTTTGCCTTTTACAAATTCGGTTATTCTTTTAAACAATGTTTTCATATGACCCCCTACTCAGGTAACCTGTTACCAATAATTTTTTTTTGTAAATCAGTAAAATTACGTACTAACGATGCAAATTCTGCATCATTGCCAATTTTCTTAGCTGCTTCCAATTTTATTCTTATATTATTTACAATGAGTTTCCAATGTTTCTTTTGTAATTGGGTTAGCAACTGATCAAAAAGGCTCTCCCTGATGTCTTCTTGGTTCTCCAAAATAGTTCTACTCACTAATTGCTGATCATTCTGATCGAGCATTTCAAAAAATTGAATAAACCCTAATGTTGGGACCTTTTTTTTCTCTTCCTGCAGTTTTTTTAGTATATCGCATAATGGATGGGGAAGATAGGTGATGAGGAATTCCTCATTATCTTTATTTATCAATTGTATGTTGTTCATTATACTAAAAAATATTTTATTTTCTAGTGTGGCAATTACGCCTCCATCGCTCTTCGCTAGCTGGAGGGGGGTAGGGCCCATGCTCGGCAAAGCTTTTGGCTGATTCGGCCCCCTTGCGATCCGGCGTAGCTCTTTTTTGAGCGATTCAAAAGGAATTCCTAAATGCTTGCTCGCATTTTGCAGCAGAATATCTTGCTTGAGCGGCTCGTCCAGCTTTTGGATCATCTCCAGGATCTTGCGGGTTACCTGCAGCTTGCCGGCAAGGAGCTGGTTGCCAAAATCAGCCCCGAGAGTTTCGATGAAAAAGGCAAAAATATCCTTTGCTTGTGCAATATAGGGTTCCAAAGAAAGATTGTTGGTTAAAAATGATGCCGGATCTTCCGTTGCTGCCAAACGAATCACTTTAAGATCTATGCTTGCTTGCCAGCAGAGTTGCCCAATGCGCAGGATGGCCTGTTGCCCGGCATTATCCCCATCATATAATACATAGAGTTGCTGGGCATATCGCGAAAGTGCGGTCAGATGGTCAACGGTGCAGGCGGTCCCCAAGGTTGCTACCGTATTGGCATAGCCATATTGTGCCATCATAATGCAATCAGTGTACCCTTCAACCAGGAAAACGGCTCCTGTTTGCTGAATATCTTTTTTTGCCTTATCGAGCCCAAAAAGAAGATGTCCTTTGGCAAAATGTTCATTTTCATGCGAGTTATAATATTTGGGCCGAGTATCATTCGATTTAAAAATGCGCCCCCCAAATCCGCAAAATCTGCCTAAATGATCGGTAATGGGAAAGATAATTCGTTCTTCAAAGGGTGAAAAGAGGATATTTTTTCCCTTTGAAAGAATATGAGCATCAAGCAGATCATCGACCAAAATATTTTCTTTGGCCATATCGGTAGTAAACCGTTTTACTGCGGCAAGCCCGCCAGGAAAATAGCCAAGAGTAAAAGTAGTAATGCTTTTTTTTGTTATATTACGTTTTGAGCAATATGAGAATGCATCAGCTGATTTGAGAAGCTGCTCATGGCACCATTGAGCAACCAGTTGGCAAATATGATAATATCGCTTATCATCGGAATTGCTGTTGCCCAGATCTGTGGCCAGCGTTGAAGGAAGTTCGATTTGATAGCGTTCAATTAAATGTTTGGCTGCTTCAATCTGCGAGCATTGCTCTTTGCGCGCGATAAAGGCGATCACATCCCCGCCAACATGGCATCCAAAGCAATAAAATATTTCTTTATGCGGGCTTACGGTAAATGATGCAGTTTTTTCCGCATGAAACGGGCATTGGCCTTTCCAATAAAGACCGGCTCTTTTTAATGTTGCATATTCACTCACAACATCCAAAATGGCAATACGTGTTTTAAGATAACTGAACAGATTCATGAGTGTGCACGCTTATTTTTACCAAACGTTATGATGGCAAATACAATGCCTGCGCAAAGCGCAATAATACTCGCCACTAATTGGGGAACCGATAAAAACTGCAATCCTGAAGTTGATAAGAATTCTCGATCTGCTCGCCACAAGTCTACAAAAAAACGTTCCAGGCTCATCAAGAAGAGATATGCACAAATAAGTTGGCCCGGTTTTTTAAAATAATACTGCAACACAAAATAGAGTAGTAAAAAGATTGCTAACAAACCAAAAGCGCTATAAAGCTGGGTGGGATGGAGTGGTTTATAAGCGAATTCGGGAATCCCACATTCATTATTTATTACCCCGAATGGCAATGAGGTTGGTAATCCAAAACAACATCCGGCAAAAAAGCAACCAATGCGAGAAATTGCCTGCAAGAGAGGTGCATAGATTGCAGCTAAATCGAGTAATTCTACGATTTTTATCTTCCTTTTTTTAAGGTAGAGGGGCATTACCAATAAAAGTGCGATGACCGCTCCCAATAATGAAAAACCGCCCAACCAAAATGCAAAGATGTTCCACCACGGTTTAATCTGTTTCCAATGGCTAAGCACAAATAATGATCTGCCTCCGATTAGAGCGGCCAGAATAGCAAGCGATAATGTATTAAAATATTGATCTGTGCTGATCAATCGAGTTCGTTTGGGATCAGAAAGTATCAGGGCGCTAAATACCACCAATCCAATGATGATAAATAACCCGAAGCTATTGATGGCCAGTGGGCCATACAGATGTACTAATTCTCGATGCATAAAATGCGTATCTTTTTTTATAAATTGTTTGGGTGAATTTGTAATGAAGTATACAGGCCTAGAAATGCTTCGACAAGCTCAGCACGAACGGAGTGAGAGCTGAGCGTTTATGCGAAGGCTGGAAGCATATTCGCGGGATCCGAAAGAGCGACGGCTGGGAGGAGTGCGAAGCATGTCACGAAGGATGATATTTTACTCGTTTAACCTTTTGCGGTTTAGCGCCCGAAGCCATAACGCGCCATTCATTATTCCATGAAAATTCTAAATCACAGTCTTTGTTTTTTGGATTGAGTTCAAATGTGATCTCTTTTGCTCCGGTTCTCCATCCTTTTGCAAAGCTATAATCATAGCGGACAATCAACATTTTTTGATTGTTTGGGACGCTGATTGAGCTGCCGGGCTTTACCTCATTTCCGTTAACTTTTAGTTTAAAAGAATCGGGAGAATACCCAACCTTTAAAAAGGTATATTCGAGCATTTTGGGTTTTATTTTATTGTGTATGCTAATGGTAGTGGGACATTCTTGTTGTGAAAGTGCGGCAACGGGAATTGCCCAGAGCAAAAGAGGAAAAAAATGCTTCATTTTTCATCCTTAATTATTTACTGAAGCTTCATATGCGCCTTACATTATGCGTTAGATTGTTCAATTTTGGGCAAGTGAAAATTTATGTGTAACTTCCAAGGATTAGCGGACCATTTAACCGTATGTTCCCAGATGATTTTAGCAAAGTTTTTGACGTTGCTTAATGCCTTTATCATAACTGGTTGTTCGATGATCTTTTCATCTATATATTGCACATTATTAGAATGGTGGTTTTGCTCTGGAAGTGTACACTCCCAGATAACTCCTGCGGATAATAGATTAGCGCCATTGATTTTTAATGATTCCAAATAATCTGTGGCAGATTTCTCTTTTTCTTGAGTAGTCAATTGCAGACTTTTCTGATCTTGCCGCTTCTTGAGCAGTTCTGTTAGGGCCTTCATTTTGCCCCGTTTTATAACAATGCTAATTGTGAAGGGTTTATCTTTGTGCAAAGGAATTAATTTCGATTCGCCTGGCTTAATTGGATAATCTTCGATCATAAAATCCAAGCAATCGACAAATGCTTCGAGCATCTCAGGATCTTTTGCAAGATCATCATCGAGCACGAGCAGTTCTCTGATATTGTTATTAAAAGACACTAAACTTTGTTGTTTAATGGTTTTTTCAGTAAAAGCATTACGCTCGCGCAGTGATTGCGTAATGGCTGCCAACTTAGTATTACAGTCGATCAGCGCTTCATTTTTTTGCGCTATAAGGCTCGATGCCGTTAGCGATACTGCTAAAACAGCAGTAATAATTTGCTTTAATAGTTTCATAATGTCTCCAGTAATCTAGATACGGGTTATGCACCTTTTTATACTGTTTACATTAGTTAGTATACCACAATCCCCCCTAATAACCAAAAATAGGACCCAAGACGTGAAATAAAAGCCTATTTATTTGCGATTTGAAAATTTAAAATATCAATATGCTGATTGGAAGGTCAAATTCGTTAAAATGGATAATAAGGGCCGAACTGGCTAAAGTTTCGCTTTGCACTAGTAATTTTCGTCGTTTTGACATTTTATTCTCCGACGCCAGAAAACCCCAAGGCTTTTTAAGCCTGGGGATGAATGGCGGGAGAATATCCGCCGAAGTTTGCCGAGCCGGCCTGTCCTTCGTAGCTTTAGCGTAGTAGGAAAGGCCCGGATAAACGTAGGCTGGATTGGACAAGGCTTTGGCGAATTCCGCGCGATACACCGGCTTTTAAGCCGGTGAGCGCTTCATTTGGTGAGCCCATCTGGCTATCTCCCTTTTAAAAATCTCGACCTTACATTTAAAACGAGAATGATATTGATTTTCTATTAGAAATTTTATATACTAAAAATATGATATATTCTTTCAGCCATTATTGTTTTAAAGGAAATTTTTATGGATATTAAGTTATTATTCGTCCTACCATTTTTGCTTACTTCAGGCATTGCTTTAGGGATGCAAGAAGAGTCTAATCAGCCCATGGCTGACCAAGAATTTTATGCTTTTATTGAAAAAAATAAAGAAGCTCTAGAGAGAAATGCAGCAGCAGCGGATAAGCTCATGGAACATAAAAAGATGATGAAGATTAAAATGGATGAGGAGCTTCTTAAACGTGGCATTCAGCCGCGCAAGACAGTAGCCGAAACCCTAGAAATGTACCGGCGCGCAGCTCTCCCACAAGAAAATCAAGATGCCTATGCGCTTATTGCACTGATGGAATCAGGCCAAATTGAACAACTTAAAAATGAATTAGAAACTAAAAGCCCGAATAGTAAGGATGAAGGTGGCAATAGTCTGCTCCATAAGGCTGTTGAAGTAACCAATGCCAATAATACACAGGTAATGAAGCTCTTACTTGCTAAAGGAGCGGATGTTAATGGGAAAGATTTGAGCGGGGCAACTCCTTTGCATTGGGCTGCATTGCAAGAAGATCCCACGGCAATTCAGTTATTACTCGATTTCGGAGCTGATGCTAATCTAACAGATAATCAGGGGAAAACTGCTCTGGATCTTGCAAATGATTGGGCACGTAATAATAATACTGTCAAAGAATTGCTTTATCCGGTAACGAAAAAAAGCTGGTGCGTTATTCAGTAACACGAAACTTATTTTTTCTTACTTTGAAGTTCTCTCACTTTAAAGATAAGAAGTGAAAGCGCTGCCGGGGTCATGCCCGGGATTAATGAGGCTTGGGCGATGTTTGCAGGTTGATGCTTTTTAAGTTTTTCCTGAAGTTCTTTGGAAAGCCCTGGCATGTTGCTATAATCCATATTTTTTGGAAGCTCTAAAGCTTTATACATCTGCGCTTTTTGCGCCTCTTTTTCTTCGCGAGCCAGATACGGCTCATAACGGATTTCAGCATGAATACTATGGGCTACACGGTCAGGCAGATCCTTTCCAGTGCCTTCTTTTAGCTTATTTACATCACACTCAAGATCACCATAGAGCTTAAGCAGGGCGGTATTATTATTCCCGGCCCGAAGTTCTTGCAACGTTGTAGAGAGCAGCTCTTTTTCTTTCTTAAAATCATTGTATAACTCTTCTTCAATTAACCCAAGGTTATAGGCGCGATCGGTCAATCGTAAAAATGCATTATCTTGGCGTAAGGTGAGTCTGCGTTCTGCGCGAGAGGTGAACATCCGATACGGCTCATCAACACTTAAGCTCACCAGATCATCGATCATTACGCCGATATATCCTTGTGTCCGTTCGATAATAAACGGCTCTTTGCCTGCCTGTTTAAGATGGCCGTTGATACCGGCAATAATCCCTTGGCCGGCTGCTTCTTCATACCCGGTGGTGCCATTAATCTGCCCGGCAAGAAAAAGGCCCGGCGCGGTTTTAACTTCCATGGAATGGTGCAATTGATCAGGCATTACAAAATCGTATTCAATAGCATAGCCAGGACGGGTGATAACCGCTTCTTCAAATCCTTTAATGGTTTGCACGTAGGCTTTTTGCACTTCATAGGGCAATGAAGTTGAAATACCATTTGGGTAAATCTCCTCACTATTGGCCCCCTCAGGTTCCACAAAAATATGATGGGATGTTTTATCTGCAAATCTGCCTATTTTATCTTCTATAGAAGGGCAATAGCGTGGGCCTATTCCTTTAATATTGCCGCTATACATTGCTGAAAGATGCAAGTTTTTTTTGATAATTTCATGCGTTTTTTCATTGGTATGAGTGATATAGCATGCATGCGAACTATTGGCTTTATGCGGATAAAACTCAAACAAATAGTTTAAGTTATCTGGTTTTTGGTATTCTAATCGTGAAAAATCGATTGATGATTTGAGCAATCGTGGTGGAGTTCCTGTTTTTAAACGGCCCATGCGAAGCCCAAGATTTCCTAAAACTCCTGAAAGATTGGTGACTGCCTCTTCACCTTGACGTCCGGCTGAATAATTAACCTTGCCAATATGCACTTTTCCATTTAAAAAAGTTCCGGTGGTCAAAATTACTACGGGAGCCAAAAATTCTGCTCCATCACGAGTGACTACCCCTCTTACCTGATTTGTTTTCTCTTCGTGCAAAATATTTTGCACCATGCCCATGCGCAAAGTGAGGTTAGGCATTCTTTCTAGCGTTTCTTTTGAAAGTTTATTATAGGCATACTTATCGATTTGCAAGCGAAGGCCATGGACGGCGGATCCTTTGCTGGTATTGAGCATTCGCGCTTGCAGATAGGTTTTAGTGCACATTTTAGGCATTAATCCGCCTAATGCACTAATTTCATAGACAATATGGCCCTTGCCTACGCCCCCAATAGCAGGATTGCAGGGCATGAGGCCTATAGTATCAATATTGAGAGTAATAAGAAGAGTCTTTGAACCCATCTTGGCAGCTGCATGAGCGGCTTCTATGCCGGCATGCCCGCCACCAACAACGATTACATCAAAATCACGTGCAAACATTAAATCCAGTATATTCTATGAGTATTAGATTAAAAAAATAACCAGATACGTATTAAAGTATCTGGTTATTTAGTCTATTTCAGTTTGTTCAAATGAGCAATATTTTGCGATCTAAACTTGTTTCAGTAGATGTATAGGTGTTTTGCGGATTTCAACAGATAGTATAAAAGATAGATCCAAAATAGTCTGTAGGTTGCTTTTTCTTAAAAAAGCATTTACTGCCCAAGTATTATTACTGCACTCTTCTGAAGAAACGAAAGAGATTCCAGGTAAATTCTCCCATTTTTCTAAATCGCTAATTTGCGCGACGATATAACAAAGAGAATTGTCTGGCATAGCATCAAACCGCACTGGATGAAAATTCGTCAATTTTGGATGAAGCGGTGCCTCAGGAGTATAACTTACTGCAAGTGAGCTTGCTAACGCTGGAACTAATAAGCAAATTGCTAATATTCTTTTCATAGTTTAATCCTATATTATTTTACTTAAATACTAGGCTTCACTATGTCTCTATTCACTATTCAAGATGTCTGCCCGCCTTAGCTCGGAGAGCGACGACTAGGGTTGCTCCAAAAAGCTCCTTAATTAACCTCTATTTCCCCTACAGCGTGGTACTGTTTGGTATCATAGTAATCCTTATTAAAGGGTGATTACGGTTTCTTAAGTCTAGCACTTATGATCGGCAGCAATTCAATATTTACGTTATTTTGGATCGTAGCAGTCTTAACTTTGATCTCTTTTACTAAGGTTTTTAGTTTTTCGAGTTCTTGAGTTACCATGGGATGTTTCTCAAGAATGAGCAAGTTATAGATTTCAGTAAGCTTCTGATCGAGTAAATCAAGCGAAGCAACCGAAGTAAGCTTGGTCAAATGCGGTCTTAAAACTCCTGCTAATGTGGTTGCTTTTTTAGCATCAGGCGATTTTCGGTGAGTGTCGAGAATGGTATAGAGCGTTTGAAGCTCTTTATATGCCAACTCATTGGCTAAATTATACGTTGCCTCAAGAATCTTATGATAGACTGATCCAGGTCGAACGCTTCTGGAATTGGTTAGCTCAGCTCTCAACGGTGTTAAAATATTTTTTTCGATATGTAAAAGCCGAACTTGGCAACGATTAATGTATGCAGAGAACGACTCTTTATTATTTTTATCTATAAAGCTTTTAACCAAATCAACAATAGCATTTACCGTGTCACCGATCTGAATAAACATATATTCAAAAAATTGATCGTCATTTTGACCAATTTTATAGCTAAGCTCTTGAGGTGCATCTACTTTTAAGATGGGAGTGCTTGAGCTAAGATTTTGAGCTGTATCTACTAAGATTTGCATACTTGATTGATTTGCTTGGGCAGTACTTGCAATAGCAAGGGCTATTACTACTGCCTTCAATTTCAATATATCTGTTTTCATGTCAAAACCTCTTTGTCTGCGGTTAAAAATTGTTGTGAGACATATTACATCTTGACAATATCAAGTTTAAACGAGCTTTTTATTTAGTCAAATCGGTGGTCTTCTCTTGATTTAAAAACCACATCTACTATTCTTAAAAGACAGGTTTAAATTTGTTTTTTTTATTCAAATTGTATTTGAAAGAATTTGTATGTTTTATACGCTCTCTTCTTATTTTCGGGATACCATTTTCTTTGCTAATGTATTTCACTATATAAGCTTTCGGGCGATCGCTGCCTTGCTAACCGCTCTTTTGGTTGCGCTTATCAGTGGCGGCTGGTTTATAGGCTCATGGGCTCTATTTTTTAGATCTAAAGCCCGAGAAGATACTCCAGAAAGCCATCGGGCCAAAGATGATATGCCGACCATGGGGGGAATTTTCATTCTTTTTACCATCTTGGTTACAAGCCTGCTCTGGGCAGATCTCACTAATCCCCTGGTTTGGACATTTCTGATCTGCATTTTTGGCTTTGGGGCAATAGGCTTCGCCGATGATTGGAAGAAGATCAGGAAAGGCAAGGGAATATACGCTCGATCCAAATTTATTGCCCAATGGTCGGTGGCCGCCCTCATTAGCCTGCTTTTAGTTTTTTGGGTTGGTACTAAAACTATCTTCGTATTTCCCTTTTTTAAGAACCTTACCCCGGATCTGGGTCTTTTGTTTATCCCATGGGCCATGTTTATCCTCGTAAGCTGCAGCAACGCGGTTAACTTGACCGATGGGCTTGATGGACTGGCTATCGGCTCGCTATTGCCCAATTTTGTGCTATTTTCGCTTATTGGCTATTTAGCCGGCCATACCTTAATTGCGGCCTATCTGAACATACCCTATGCTGCTAGTGCCGAACTGGCGGTCCTGGGAAGTACTTTAATTGGTGCTTCTCTAGGATTTTTGTGGTTTAATGCCTATCCGGCTCAGATTTTTATGGGGGATGTGGGCTCTCTGGCCCTTGGATCAGCGCTTGCCTTGATGGCACTTGCAGCTAAACAGGAGTTCTTGCTGGCAATTTCAGGCGGGCTTTTTGTTCTTGAAACTGTTTCAGTAATACTTCAAGTTTTTGTCTTTAAACGCTGGAAAAAGCGGATTTTTAAGATGGCTCCAATCCATCATCATTTTGAGCTAATGGGCTGGCCAGAGGCAAAAATAACAACCAGATTCGGAATTATTTCATTGGTATTGTGTTTATTGGCACTAATTACGTTGAAGTTGCGATAATGATTTATTCAAAAAAAATGAATAAAACGGGGCTGCCTCAATATGCCATGCCCCGCTTTTCAGATTATTCTCCGACGCCAGAAAACCGCAAGGCTTTTTAAGCCTGGGGATGAATGGCGGGAGAATATCCGCCGAAGTTTGCCGAGCCGGAAGGCCCGGATAAACGTAGGCTGGATAAGGCTTTGGCGAATTCCGCGCGATACATCGGCTTTTAAGCCGATGAGCGCTTCATTTAATAGAAGATTCTAAAATAGAATTTTTCCATTTGATCATCAAAAGGCCTCATGCGTTTAGGGTGATTGTTCAAAAGGCTTCATGCCTTTAGGGCGATTTTTATCTAAGTATTCTTTAAGCCAAGCTTTAGCTCCAGGAGTATTTAATTGCGATTCCATAAAAATTAAGTAATAAGCATCATCAAAATTGTACATCATCACCTGTTGAGACGAAAGTTTCGAATGGGGTACTTGCGCTGCCGCTTTATTAAGCTCGAATTTTTTCCAGCGCGCGAGCTCTTGAAGAAGTGCTCCCGCAATTTCTTTATTGTTATTGATCGATTCATCGGAAGCTTTTTTTATTTTTTCAACTGCTTCAGCAAGCGTTGACGAAGATTTTATAAGTCCTAATAATTTTATCTTAACTAATTTATTATAAGAAGTTGTAGGCAATCCTATTTCTGATGCTGTTTCTTTCATTGGATTATCGATAAGACTCACCTCTTGGCTTTTAGTGGGATTTTTAACAAAATATTCTTTAAGCCACTGTAGAGCGCCAGGAGTTTTTAATCGTGATACAACAAAAACTAAGTAATCTTCATCGCCCCAACTTATCTCCTTCGCTAGATCTTTCTGATCTTCTTGCGATAAATCTGCACGAACTACTTGTTGTGCCGCTAAGTTAAATTCCATTTTATATTTATCCGCGAGGGCTTTAATAAGTTCTCCTGCAATTTCCGTATCATTATTTATTGATTCGTTGGAAGCTTTTTTTATTTTTTCAACTGCTTCATCAAGTGTTGAGGAAGATTGTATGAGTGATACTAATTTTGCCGTAATTCCTGGTTTTGCCCTAGCATAGATCTTATCATAAAGTTCCCGTGGCAATGTACTTTGTAATTCTGCAAGTGTTTTGCTGCCATTAAGCACCAGTTTTACTGTTGCATCGACTGATGCTTCAGTTAAAGATTTAGGTTGTAGAGATTTGGGTTGTTCCATTGCTGGAAGACTGATGCTGAATAGGGCCATTACTGCGAACAATGCTAAATTTCTTAAAAAATTCTTCATACTATTTACTCTAAAAGGAGGTTTTATAGACTCACCATAAATATATTCTATTTGTATTATAGCATGAGAATAGGGACAAAGCAAGAATTTATGGGTTAAAATAAGGGTAGACTTTTAAAATAAGAGTCTTTTTAAAGGGCTGGGTTATTTTTCTTTTGTATAAAGCAATAAGCCAAAAGCTAATAATCCAGCAAAGCCAATGAGTGGCAGAATGCCGCCAATCAAAAAGTTTCTGATACAAGCGCCGATAAGTATTAAACAGCTGATCAATGCAGCATGAGGGATGAGTTGTTGTGCAATTGGATAGTGATTGCGTTTATAGGCCATCATCAAGGCGAATACGCAAACAGTATACGTAAGAGCCGTACCCAGAGCGGCAAGCTGTTGCAAGATAACTTGATTTCCTGAACTAGCAAAAAGATATACGACACAAAAGAGCCATTCTGCAAATATACAAAAATAGGGAATTGCTTGCGCGTTTAAAGCGGAAAAAATCTTCCAACCTCTAATTTTTTTATTTTGCGCAAGAATATATAGGTTCCAATTGTTGCTATACAAAATGCCATAGCATCCGCCCAAGGCAGATGCAGCAATTGCAAGATGAAAGAGAGCTTGTAGCTTGTGAATCAAAGTAGGATTAAAATGGAAGAGCTTCTGCAATAATGCCGGAAAGGCACCCAGATAATTTGGTTGATCAGCCAATGTTTGACCAAGAGTTGCATAGAATAAGAATTGGAATAAAAATACCAAGATCATCATTGTAGCGAATGAGATCATAATTGCTTTTGGGGCATTGCGTTCTGCATCTTCAATTTTATTACTGATGGCGCAGATTGCTTCAAACCCCATTGCTGCATAAAGAACAAGGGGAATGCAGGATGGAATACCGGTCCAAATTGCGGGTAAAGAAAAAACATGTGCAGGAGCAAAAAAAAGTAATCCGATTGTGATCACAAAAAGAACAGGAAGTAATTTGAGTGCTAAAAATCCAAACTGGATACGGCTTCCGGTTTTCATGTTCAAAAGATTTAGGCAGATAAATAAACTTAAAATAAGTAAATCATAAAAAAGTATTGGGCCTACTGAAAGTAAGGCGGGGAATATTTGAGTGATCAGGGAAACTGAAACATGAATCATTAAACTTGCAGAGGCCAGTTTTGCAATAAAATAACTCCAGGTACTAATATATCCAACTAACGGGCTTATTTCTTGTTCGCCATACATATAAAAACCACCGGATGGATATATTTTTATGAGCGATGCAATGGCGATAATAAGTGGCAAAACTAATAATCCAATCAATGGATACATAAATCCACTTAATAGGCCAGCACGTTTCGAGAGCTCGACGGTATTAATAAAAATTCCTGCGCCCATCATGATATTGATGTTAATTAAAATCGCAGTGGGAAGAGATAATTTATGCTCAGCGGCCATATACTTTCTTTCGTAAAAATATTTTTTTATTTAGGAGTGTACGAAGCTTATTGGCCAAATGCAAGATATAGGCCAATAGATCCTGCAACGGCAGCATTCAGGCTTTCCGCTTTGCCAGGCATTGGGATCGTCATAAATTCATCGCAATCGCGAAGCCATTCTTGAGGAATGCCGCTTGCTTCATTGCCAACAATGAGCAGTGTTTTTTCAAAATTGATATCTGCAGGCTTTTTGCCGCCCTTAACCACGAGTGCGCAAAGTTTGATATCTTTTTTCCACTTAACCACGGTTTGCCATGATGGGGTAAAAATATTCATGAATGCAATAGTGCCCGCAGTTGCTTGAATTACTTTTGGGCTCCAAACATCAACTCCATCAACAATTACAACGCTTTTAAGATTAAGCGCAGAAGCAGTGCGAATGAGGGTCCCCATGTTGCCTGGATCGGTAATATTTGCCAATAAAATTCCCGAGCTTAATTGGGAGAAATTTGGTTGAACAGGAATTTCAAATACTGCCAAAAATCCACTTGGTGAGGTTGCAGCACTCATCTTTTCCATCACCGTTTCTGGAACAATCGTGATAAAAAAATCATTAGCTAGCTTTTGCGCTTCAGCAAGATTTTCTTGCGTGGTAAAGAGCTGAGCAAGTTTCATGCTGTTTTTGATGAGGGTGGTAACCGTGCGCAGGCCTTCAGCTATAAATCTGTTTTGAGTCTCGCGGCCTTTGCGATCGTGCAGAGCGCAGACCGATTTAATTTCTTCGTTTGTTTTAGAGGTAATGGTTTTCATTTATTTATAACTCATCATTAAGAATTTTTTTGCGGTAATCCGCCATTAATTGGACCATAAAATGAAGATTGTGAATACTTGCCAAGGTGTAGCCAGAAAGCTCGTTCGCTTTAAACAGGTGATGCAGATATGCCCGAGTATATTTTTGGCACACAATGCAGGCGCAATTTTTATCAATTGGCTCGAATGCATGCCGATTAGCGCTATTCAAAATTTTTTGATTTCCGGTGCTGGTGAATAATAAGCCATGCCGTGCGCAACGGGTGGGATGCGAGCTATCAAAGGTATCAATGCCAAATTTGATGCATTGCTCCAGTGATTCTAAATCGCCAATCCCCAGCAAGTGATTTGGTTTATCCCTAGGAATTTCTGGCATGGTCGTGGAAAGCATCTCAAACATCTGCTCGCGCGTTTTGCCCATTGATCCGCCAATTGCAAAACCATCAAACGGCAAGTTGGTTAGATAATTGCAACTTTTTTTGCGCATTTTTTGGTCTACGCCTCCATGAATAACCGCATACATTGCTTGATTATTGGGATGAGCAAGGTGGGTATCAAGAGAGCGTTTTTCCCAGCGATGGGTGCGTTCAAGCGATTCATGGGCTGCTTTTGAATCAGTGTGATAAGGCAAAAGTTCATCGAATGGGATAATAATATCGGCGCCAAGATCTTTTTGGGCTTGCACAGAAGTTTCAGGGGTAAGCAGAATTTTTTGCCCATCGCGATAAGAGCGGAATAGAACTCCTTCTTCGGTGGTTTTAATCACCAAGTTATCAGTCTTTTTCTGCCCTTTGCTCTTAAGTTCGTCTTTGACGGTGCCATAGGCCAGGCTAAATACCTGGAAGCCCCCTGAATCAGTAATTATCGGTGCAGAGCGATTAATAAAGGAATGGAGCCCTCCAGCCATTTTTATGGTCTGGGTACCTGGTTGCAGCATCAGGTGATAGGTGTTGCAAAACATAAGCTGCAGTCCGAGAGAGTTTACCACTTCGCTATCTACCCCTTTGAGGGTCCCATTGGTGCCTACGGCAACAAAATTAGGGGTATCTATGACCCCATGGGGGGTCTGAATACGGCCAACACGTGCCTTAGATCTGCTAGATTGATAGATTTGTTCAAAAAAGAAGGAGTCCATGAATATCCCTAAAAAAAGCATTTTTACTAGTATAACAGCTAAAAAATTATAAAAAAGGTTGCCAGTGGGGCTGCCAAAGGGAGCAATGTGAGTGTTTTTGGCCCATTTAATAATTTGACAAATAGAATTATTTAGTTAGAATAATAGATAGAAAACTAGTAAAAATAAATGGAGGATATCATGTCAAAAAATATAAGAAATGTATTGATTATTTTGGGGTTTTGCGCGAACCTTGGTTCATTTGCGATGGCTATGGATAAACCACCAAAAAAACGCAAAAATATTGAGCTTCCTGAAGAAATTAGAAAAAGTTCCCGAATAGAAGTTGCTGAGGCAACTAAAGAGGCTTCGGGTATTAGTGCGCTCAATGCTCTTCGGAAAAAGAAAGTATGGAAAAAATTGCATGAACAAATGAGGAAAAGTAAATCTGATTCAGAATTGTCAGTCGCAGATGAATTGAATAATTTATTTGAGAAAGCGCAATCGCAATCTGATGAAACAAATAAGCCACTTTTACCTGATAGGGCTCTTTCAGTAGTTAGCAGTGATAGCGATAACTTTGCTTCATTATTGGAATTAGCAAAAGAAGTTGTAAAAAAAGACAATGAGCAGATTCGCTTTCAATGCATCGCTCTTGATGACGGTAGTCTCGAAGTAACTGAGAAAAGTGGTAGCTATTCTCGCAATTATATATTAAAAATGTTCGGAAAAATTACTGCATTTGCAACTACACCGAATGCTGACACTATCGTTTCGACTGATAACAAAAACATGGTAACAATATGGAAAAAATTCGCTCAATCATTTTGGGTTCCTCTCTCTAAGAATGCTGAGGGGCTAGTTAAATGCGAAGAAAGAACCAGCACGGTATACCGGCCTATTGAGCTTGGCATTCTGGAAAATCCAATAGCAAATTTATCTATTAATCCAGACGGCTCGCGTATTATTGCCAAACATAAAGGTGGCATTTCACGTAAAACAACAGTATGGGAGCTCAAGAAATTCCCCTATTTTGAATACCAAAGAACAGATATTGAATAATAACAAATAGCATCGCATTAAAAGATGAAAATAGGCCCGGTTTAGTCGGGCCTATTTTTTTGTAAAAAAGAGGCAAAAACCCTTGATTTATAGGGCTTTTTTGGGCTATTATAATATTACAGATAGAAATGTTTCTCTGGTAAGGGAAGAGTGGATTTCCGAGAGAAATTATGAGGATAAAAAAGGAGAAAAATCATGAAAAGAATATTGACAATTGCCTTATTGCTTTCAACAGTAAGTTTAGCAAACGGGGCTTCCTGGGCTGAAATGTTTCAACAATATATGGGGCAACCAGTTGCAAGTACCACCGCAACTGCAACAACCGGGACAGCTGTAACCCAGCAAGCATCGGTACTCGATCAATTAAAAGATCTAATCCCAGGATTGATAGCAAATATTAAAATTCTTGCTCCAAAAGTAGTTGAATTAGCGAGCAAGGGCGCACAAGGTGGAATTTCTGGATGGTTTGCCCGTGCAGCGGATCTTGGTGGAGATACAGTTGCACAAAATGCATTAAAAGGTTTAGTTAATCAGTTGACTACTATTAGTGGTTCTGCAACTTCGCTTTTGAGTAATGGAGATGCAACTACACAATCAATGGTCAAAGGACTTTTATCCCAAGTAACTCAAATTCCTGAGTTTAAGACTCTTCTGGAATACGCTAAGAATATTCCAATGATTGGGGGACAATTGCAATCATACCTTGAATCATTGACCAAGGAAGCTGCTCAGTAATAGAAAAGCAAATTCAGAGCGACAATTAAACTCTGTCGCTCTGAATATATTTTTTTATGCAAAGCACCAATGGCGCGAGTAATGCCATCGTTATCATTTTAATGGTGAATGCAACGAGCATCACCTGCCCAATATTATCAATAATGCCATAAAGCCCCAGCAGACTAAAAAGAATCGTATCAAGCGCTTGTGAAACAGTAATACTTATAATATTGCGCAATAAAAGACGCTTCCCTTCAAAAAGCCGTTTAAGAACCGCATAAAAATGGGTGTCAAAATGCTGCACTATCAGATAGACAATGATTGATGCTGAGGTTAATCGTGGCATATAAGAGAGCAGATTATAATAATAATTGTGCGAAAAATCGCTCATGCTTGGTATATAAAAAATATGTATCTGTGAGACGATGGTATAAAAAATAAGCAAAACAAAACTTATCCAAATGGCCTTTCTGGCTATATGTTTGCCGTAATATTCTTGCAGTAAATTTAAGCTCAGCACAGATCCAACAATATACATATCAGATGCGGTAGCCGTAAATCCAAACAAAGTAATTTGCTTGATTACAAATAAATTCGCGAGAATCGCTTGCACACATAAAAAGGCTACCAGAGCCTCTGCTCCCATCTTAAGCATAATGAGTGTGGTAGCGGTAATGGAGAGCAGATGAAAAAGAAATAATAGTTCATTCATTTTAAAACTCTTGTGTAATGGGATGAGCAATCATGATACTAAATATCGCACGATCACAAAAGAGCCATCTTTAAAATGGGAGATTACATGAAAGAAATTTTGCTCATTCTTTTGGTGTCTGTTTCTTTGAAAGGAATGGAACAAGAAAATTCTCGCGAGCAAGCAAAAAAAATAATAAAACAGCTGGTGCAAGAAGCCATTGAAGAAAAGGAACGTTCTTACGAAAATTCTGGAGTCATTGTTGCTAGGCCAATTTTTATTAAAGCAGAGGTTGATACCGGTCCAATCCATATTGATGATGAAAAAGGGATTATGGTTGCTGATGGTAAAGTTTTTATCGTTGATTATAAAAATCAGGCGATTACTAAAAAACTACAAATGCAATCACGCATTGAATTATCCCACAATGCGGGCGCTGCCATTGTGGCAGTAACTGCAATTAAGAATATGGTCGGAGCTGCTCATACAACTACTATTTTATTGGGGGAAGATAAGGGAAGGATACTTGTTCTTGATCCTGAAGATTGTCAATTTAGAACATTAGGGCAGGTTCCGGGAAGAATCCTTTCTTTCGCAATTAATCGCAAGGGGGATCGCATAGCTGTCAGATTTACTGGCAAAGATTCAGAAGGTCTACCCGTGCCATGCTTTGCATTGAGTGCTGCGTATTTACAAAAACAAAATGAATTAAAGACAATTACCGATTCTGAAAAACGTCGCTCATGGAGATCAATTAATAATTGGCAGTGGACTGAATTTTTTACTGAGCAATGTAAACATGAAGTAAAAGCAATTACTGTTAAAAAGAAATATTGTATTACTGAGTGCGCAACGGGATATTTAGAAAAATGGAAAATTAAACATGCCAGTACCAATCCGCGACTTAAATGCATCAAGAAAACAAAGATAGAAGAAGGAGGCAAGCGCAATGTTTAGACCCGTTCTTTTAGTACTAATATTCAGCAATTATTTTTTCACCGGCGCGATGGAACTGCCCAAAACCAATTCGCCTTGCGCGCAAGCAATACGCGAAATAGTAATGCAACATGCCCAGGAACGAGAAAATTTGCGCAAATTCAAAGAAAATTTAAGCTTTTATAGCCGCACTAGGTCAAATAGTTTGCCCGCATTATGGTTCAAGCAAGATATTGAGTCTGGGACGATATTTGTTAAAGAAGATACAGGATTTTTATGCACACCAAAGAGGCTTTATGTTGTTGATGCGGTCAAAAAACAGACAAAAGAGTTTTCTATGCCAGAAGGCATAGATCAAAGCGATACCATCGAACCTTTGGCTACAGTTACGACGCTCAATTATGGAAAAATGATCGGATTCAATGATTGCCAAGTCTTTTTGGGTGAAAGTAACGGAGGCATATTGATTGCTAATCCTAATACTCTTGAAATAAAACCATTTGGGAAGGTATCGGGAAGCATTTTACGGCTCTTGTCAGACTCCTTAGGGCAGCGGTTTGCCGTATGTTTTGATGCCGATAAGACTCATGAAAAAGCTTCAAAGCACTTCGCGCTTGCCGTCGCCTGTAGTAAGAAATCATCTGACTTTGCTGAAAATTTACAGTGGACTGAACTGATAAGTGGTCGATGCGAATACACAATAAAGAAAATAATGTTTAATGCGAACTACCTTGAAACGCATGGTGATGGCGGCATTCTCGATCAATGGTATTTGCAAAACATTGACACGAATCCAAAATTGGTTAAATTAGCCAGGCCATAAATTTTCAATGAATATTCTAAAATCTCGGGGAGAAATAATTCTATGCTTCATCGATATGCTTTATTATTAGCAATGTTTATGATTCATAATCTGGGCGCAATGGATGCAGAGACGAATGAACATTCAAAAACAATTGGTGCGGTTTATCGGTATTGTTTGCAACATATGTCAAAGCAACCAACAATATTTGAATGCACCGAACTTTTCAATCAATTAAGCCAGGCCCCTTTCGTCAAACGGCCCCAATCTCCACTGGCAGAACTGGATCATGAAAATAAACGATACTTGGTCAGCCTAGAATCAAACGTCGCCGTTGAGAATGTATATCAAATTGCTCATTATAAAAGTGATGGCGCTTCAGAAGTGACTTGCGATTAAGGGATATTCTTTGAATCCGATAAGACGGCATTCAGGCTGCGGCACGATGCCAAATTCCTTTTTTACCATCTCTTGCATCGTTCGCGCAAGAGTAATAATTTCTGTGCTCGTTGCATTGCCTTGATTTACAAGCATATTAGCATGCTGGTATGAAACAATCGCATCGCCAACTTGCAGTTGGCCTTTAACGCCAATTTTATCAAGATAATAAGCAACATAGATCATTTTTTTACTGTTGCTCATGCAAGTAACTTCATGATCCAGAAAATTCCGAAAAAAACTGCCACAAGTATTTTTATTTGGATACCGGCTATGACGATGACGAATAATTTCTACACGTCGGCCCTTGGCAAATGCGGTCTCAATATCAGTTGCTTTCTTGAGCTTAAATGTTGCATCTATTAAATAGTGTTTCTCATCATGCAATTTTGATTGATCATATCCAAAATCAAACCAAGATGGCTCTACGATTTCAAATTTTCCTGTTTTACGATCAATGATTGTTGCTTGCATCATAAATTGGGCAAGCAAGTATTGGAAGTAATGAAGATTGATGTACACCGATCCGCCAACGGTCCCGGGAATGCCGCTAAACTCTTCTAAGCCAAGGAGATTATTTTGCAAGCAAAACAGAATGAGATCATGCATGCTAATACCAGCGCCAGCCTTAATAAAATATTCTCCATTTTGGACGATAATAATCATTTCTTTTAATTGCGGCCGAATTACTAACCCGTCAAAACCCTCATCGCTAATCAAAATATTAGCTCCTTGGCCCAAAACAAAAATGGGCAATTGCCGAAATTGCGCAAAAGCGAGCGCATTTTGAAATTCTTGCACAGTAGTTGGCTCACAAAAAAAGCGCGCCGGGCCACCAGTAGCAAACCAATTTTTATCTTTTAAAGGAATATTGGTAGTGATGAAAGTTGGAATGGCGCCAGTCTCTTTAAGAATTTGTTGTTTGTTCATGTGGTGAATAAACCTTACAGGGATTAGGGCGTTTTGGTGCATTCTGATTGGTAATCATATCAAAGCAAATTTTGCTACAGGTATTAGCATAGTTTTGCAGACAATCTTTGCAACAAATAAAATGCCGATTACATGATGCGCGTAAACAATTGGTATAATCATCGCAAGGGATCTTGCAAATAGAGCAACTGCCTAAAATATCATCGGTAACTTTGACTGCTGTGCGCCCATCAAACACATAATTCTTTCCACGAAAAAAACCATTAGGAAATTGTTCGATATAGCGATGAATGCCCCCCTTAATTTGATATACTTCTTGGGCTACGCCTTTTGATTTTACATACGCAGAAGCACGCTCGCAGCGGATTCCTCCCGTGCAATACATAAGAACTTGTTTATCTTTAAAATCCTCAAGATGCTTATCAATATAAGCGGGAAAATCTCTAAAATTGGCAACATCAGGTTTTATGGCGCCAGACATTGTTCCAATCGCCGATTCTACTTTATTACGGCAATCAATAATAATCAAATTTTCAGGTTTTTGCGCGATCAGTTCATGAGCTTGAGCTGGCTCTAAATGTATGCCGCCATGCTCAGCGCGAATAGTTGCGGGATCAAGTCCTAAATTCACAATTTCTTTTTTTATTACGATACGTAATCGGGGAAAGTGATCACCAGTATGAGTAGTTTCTTTAAAATCAATGTCATTGAATAAAGGATGTTCAAGCATCTGTTGCTTATACAGTTCTAAATTTTCATGATCTCCGCCAAGGGTGCCGTTGATTCCTTCATGCCCAAGAATCACACGGCCTTTTAATCTGAATCGCGCGCAGATTTCTTTTTGCCAAGTGAGTATTTTGTGGGGACGATCAATAAAAATATATTTATAAAAAAGTATGATTGATTTCATAATTTCATTGATGGTAACTAGATTGTTTTATATTAATTATTGGTTCGGCTGGCTATCGATTTCGCTCGATTCTAATGGTTTATCATAAATTGGAATTTTTATTAATCTACGATATTCAGTTCCGCGTGAGGTAACGTCCATAGCTGCTCCTTCATCGGCTTTCCAATTAGTAGTACTACTGGTAGTAGATTCACCGTGTGAACGTTTATAATCTTCTATTATAGTTGCCGGAGGACCATTGGAGGTTACGATAGGTTCTTCTTTTTGAGATTCTCTTCCATAACCAGTTTCTAAAAAGACGGTCTTAAGCAATGTCCCACTATTTTCCAGTTTCTGCATATATTCCATCAAGTTAACTGTTTTATCCATACTCAATATGGGAAGAGTAAATAGCTGATTCGTGCAAAATATAATAATCATTTTCTTTATCATACATGATCCATCTTTCGTTTAAAAAAATATATTGCTACTACGCTAAACATACAAAAAAAGCCGAGCAAAGCAACAATACAGATTGTATACGAAATAAACTGATCTGAGCCAATGAGTGCAGAACGAACACCCTCAGTAAAATAGGTAAATGGATCAAGCAGTGAAAGATAGTCCAAGCAGTGGGATAATTTTTGCTTAATAAATACCAGGGAAGCCAAAGCCCACCAAGTACCACCAAGGGCCAATTGAATCGCAGCCAAAATTGCCGAATGCTTGTTGCTTTTTTAATAATGCAAAGCCCCATCATTATATATGACGCGCAATATAATGATGCGGCGACAATTACTATCATGAGAGCAAACCAGCTGCTCTGAAGAGATTCAAAATAGCTTGGTAAAATCGCATAAGCAAGCGGGAAATAGGGAATAGATATAAGGCTTGCAATGAGTGCGGGAAAAGGATCATTTTGATAAGCAGAATGCGCGGTGGCACTATTGATATTTGATAGTCAATAAAGCGATCATGTTCAAGATCAAAAACAAAAGATGCGATCAGTGTATAGCATAATGAAAGCATGTTTATACGCGAACGTTCCGACCAATAAAATTACGCTTGTTTTAGTATGCCCAGGGCCAAAATAAACCCCTGGCTGAATATATCCAAAAGTTATAATAGCCAAGAGCGGATAAATCAAAAGATAATTGATGCCAAAATTGCTTATCCGTTTACCAAAAACATAAAAATCGCGAGCAAGCAAGCGCATAAGCAAGCGGCAGGAATACAATTAATTGCATACAGTGCTCCCTCAGACCGGATCTAATCGTTTATAAATTGCGCGTGCAAGCAGGTATCCAAGCATCAGGCACGCACTGCTTACAGCAAGCATGCACATAAGCAGGGGTAAATAATTCTTCCTGTCCAAAAAGTGCCGATCGTAATCCTTCATGCACATACGTAACCGGATTAAGTAAAAAAGATAGGCAATAGATTCATTAAAAATAAATAATCCCTTCCAGGTATAATAGCCGCACCCTAAAAAAAAGAGAGGGGTGAGCCTTCGTGCCCATACATTATCAAGAAACCAGGTATACGTTGAACTAAACGAAACATGCAAAAATAATAATGAATAAAATAACAAGTTAAGCAGATACATTACCATTAAAAGTATCCAGGATGGCGGATTCATTGGCAGGGATGAGGAAAGCACCACGCTTCCAAAAACGATAATTGGCAGAGTTATCATCAGAAGTTCTATCATAAAAGAAAGAACGATTTGAGAAAACAGCCAAATTTTTGGTAGTGGCAACGCCATTTGATAATTAATAAAGCGAGCATGATGCAGATCATTAGCATATTTAAATGCGATATTATATCCTGCAGAAAATACGATCTGAGTAATCATACCAATAAAAAGTGGGCCGATTAAATATGAGGGCATGCCCATTATTGGGAGAAAATAGGCAATTACCAGAATCTGCATAGTAGCAATTACCAGACCATCAATAACCCGCGTTGATAATTCAGAAAGTATGAATTTAAAATCTCGATATACAAGCGCGCCAAAGGTGCGCAGGTATTGCAAACTCTTATTGGCCATCGGCTTCCTTGGTGAGTTCTAAAAATATCTCTTCCAGTGAGGCCATCTGATGGCGTGCCTTTAAATCTTTCACTGATTCAATAAGCTGCACTTTTCCTTTATTTAAAATGCACACGCGATCAGAAAGCTGCTCAGCTTCATCAAGATAGTGAGTAGTTAAAATAACGGTAATGCCTTTTTGCTTAAGCTCTTTGATGATCGTCCATAATTTGCGACGGATATCAGGATCAAGCCCAACGGTTGGCTCATCAAGTAATACAATTTGAGGATTATGCATGAGCGCGCGTGCAATGAGCACTCGTTGCTTGGTACCCCCAGAAAGCTGGTCAATTTGGAACTCAGCATAGCGAGTCAATTCAAGCAGCTCCATCAATTCCTGAGCCCGCTTTTGAATCTCTGCTTCGGGTAATAAGAAATAACGCCCGGCAAAGATCAGATTATCGCGCACATTTAAAAAGGTATCAAGATTCTGCTTTTGGGGGCAAAATCCCAGTGCTTTGCGATAGTGCATTAAATTTTTATAAATCGAGACCCCATTAAAAAGTACGTCACCAGAAGTTGCTGGATGTAATGTCGCAATAATTGATGAGAGTGTGGTTTTTCCCGCGCCATTAACCCCCAAAAGGCCGAAAATTTCTCCCTTTTGAATATCGAGGCTTACCCCGTTAAGGGCATTAACAATGCGATGATCAGTTTTATAGGTTTTCGATACGTTGCGTATCGAGAGTATGTGTTGCATGAGAAAAGGCCTTATGACAAGAAAAATATGCCTAAATTATAGCTTTTTTTCTATAATATCACAATCAAATATTTCAATTCATTGATATTTTTAATGGTATCTGATTTTACTGTAAACAATAATGTAATTTTTCTTTAAAAAGGAAGAAAAGTAATGAAAAAGGTTGGATTGTCAACTTTCTTAGCTTTTTATAGCATTTCTGTATTTTGTGCATCTACAAATATTTTATCAGTAGAAGAAGAAACGTTAACGCGCGGCGGATGCTCGGGGCCAGCGGCCTCCTTCCCTTGTGGGCTAACAACTCCATGTTTTACGGTAGGAACTATAACAGCAACGGGAGATGCAACATTTAGTGCTCCTGTTTTTATTTCTGATACAACGCCAACAACCAGCTGTTTTGACGGCGCACTCGTTGTTGCGGGTGGAGAGGCAATCGGGGGCGATCTTAATGTCTGTGGAACAATAACAGCAGGCGGCTTCAGAAAAAATGGTGTTCTTGCAAATGAATTGCGCTCGGTACCGGGTTGCTCGGGTGGTATTTCCGGATGCACTGGCCCGAATCTTACCTTAGAAGTATTGGGAGGAGCAGGGATTCTTGATGATCTAACAGTCTGCGGAACTATTTTTGGCAATAATCTTAATGTGTGCAACAATGCAACGGTTCAAAATCTGAATGTGCTGGGCACGGGTACAATTAATAATATTGTGATTACAGGAACTGGCACGATTTCTTACGATAATTTAACGGTAACCGGTACATTAACAGCTAATAATCTCAATGTAGGAGGCACATCTAATTTTAGTGGTCCAGTATCGGTAAATAATATAACGATTAATGGTACCGGAACTGCAAATAATTTTGTGATTAATAATAATTTAACCGTTGGTGGCACTGCCATTATAAATAATGAAATGGTAAATTATATTACGGGTAATACCGGTGTATTTAATAGCCTTATCACCAATAATTTTACAACAAACAATTTTTCAACCACAAATCTCACGGTAACCGGCACTGCAACGATAAATAATGAAACAGTAAATACTATAACGGGCAGCACAGGTAGTTTTAAGACATTAAATGTAAACAATTTAAATGTGACTGGGCCTGTCAGTTTTAGTAATAGCACTAATAGCACGGGTTGTAATAATGGCGCAGTAACGGTTTCAGGAGGCGTTGGTGTTGGCGGCAATATTAATGTGTGTGGAACCGGTGGATTTAATAACTTGACTGTCACGGGAAATAGCACTCTTAATACCGAAACCGTGAACGTGATTACGGGCGGTACCGGTGCTTTTAATACTTTGAAAGTGAATAATTTAAATGTGACCGGCCCGGCTAGTTTCAGTGGGCCAGTGAGTATTAGTAATACTACCCAAAGCACCGGCTGCACTAACGGTGCACTCACCGTGAGTGGCGGAGTTGGTATTGGCGGTAATTTGAATGTGTGTGGCAGTGTGAGTGGGCCAATTTCATATAAATTTTCTTCGACTTGTACGGGTGTTACGGGCAGGACAGTACAATCTAAACTTGATGATTATTGGATAAATATAAAAGATTTTGGTGCTGTAGGAAATGGCACAGCCGATGATACTGCAGCTATTCAAGCCGCAATTAATTGCGCAGTAGCAAATGGCGGCGGAACGGTATTTTTCCCGTGCGGCACCTTTCAAATAACGAGTGCTCTCAATTGTACAATAATCGATCAGAATACTCCGGTTCGCTTTTTGGGAAGCAATGCAGGTATAGCGCAAGGCACTACAACCTGTGAAATTCTTGGTAATACTCCTAATATGATGTTTGATTGTACCGAGGGTGGTTCAATATTATTTGAGAATCTTAATCTGAGAGGTGGAACATCAACTATCGGTATCGTCATGCAGGAAGGAACATTAGATTCATCCGATGAAAATAGAATGGTATATGTGAGTATTCTGATGCCTTCTAATCCCACCGCAAATGGAGGACAAGGAACGGTAGCATTTTATAATAATGGAGCAGAGCTTTTTACTGCTGATAGTTGTACCTTTAAGGCTGATACACCACTCATCGTAACCAACCAATCAGTAAATGCTTCTTTTAATAGTATTTATGCAACTGCGAGTGCAGGACCAAATTCCTGTTCTATGATTGAATTTGAAAGTTGTCTATTTCTTGCCTTATCATATAATGCTATTCTACTCTATGGCCCTTCTCAATACGCGATGGACCAAATTAATTTTAAACAGTTTTATTGTCTAAATGAAGGCACGGCGTATAATCCTGGTACATTTTGCATTACAGCAAATGCCTCTCTCATTGATTCTTCATTTTACGGGCATGCAGAAGAGTTCTTACAGTATATAAATTTTCAACAAGTAGTTACGCATGCGGATCTTTTTTTTGACGGTGGATCAACTGCTGGTGCAGGCGTGCCGCTTATAGCCCTCACTGATGTAGCTTCTAATTATGCTGCCCCTAGTGTGCAAGGATCTACGATTAATTTTTCTGCTGCAAATGTTCCTCTTCTTATGCAAATCACCACTAATTCTAATGTAAGACAAGCAACTGTTTTTGATAATATTATTTATCTTTACGGGTCGCAGGGATTAGATTTTTCGAATGGAATTAGTGGGGGAAATATGATCTTTGCCTATCAAACCAGTTCAGTTCCTTCCATTCTCCAAGGAACCGGAACCCACGGATATTTATTATTTAACCAATCTTCCACTATGAACTTTGATGGTAATTTAAATCTGTATGGAACTGGTGCTTATCAACAGGGTGGGCAATTTTTGGTTGGCCAGGATATTACTGGTAATAATGTGGCTGTAGGGTTGAATAGTTTTGGTAGCCCGGCATTACCCAGTGCAACGGTAACTGGTATTGATAATACGGCAGTTGGCGCTGGCGCATTAGGAGCACTCACTTCAGGCAATCAAAATTGTGCATTTGGTTTTCAAGCTTTGAATGCAAATAATGTTGGTAGTAGTAACGTGGCGATGGGTTACGATGCTATGCAATCGGTAACTGGCGGTGCTAACAACGTTGCAATTGGTTTTGTAGCTTTGCAAAATGGAAAGAATGCAAATACTAATGTAGCAATTGGCTCTTATGCCATGAATGCTGCGCATGGGTCTAATAACGTGGCGTTAGGTAATGATGCGATGATTAGTGCCTCCGGTAGCGGTAATGTGGCGATTGGGGTTGCTACTTTAGCAAGTAATGTGAGCTCAAGTCAAAACATAGCTATTGGATCCGATGCGATGGCTAGCATAACTTCGGGTAGCTCTAATATCGCGGTTGGGCAAAATGCTTTAAACACTGCAAATGCAGCAAGCCTCAATGTGGCAATCGGAAGCTCAGCTCAGTCTTCTGCAGTTAATGCTTCCTCAAATGTGGCGATTGGAGTAAACGCAATGTCGAATGCAAGTGGTACAAGCAGCAATATTGCTCTGGGACAGAATGCAATGCAGAATGCTCCTAGTGCAACTTTAAATGTTGCGATTGGAGCAGGCGCAATGGGGTCTGCTATTGCTGCAAATACTAACGTAGCAATAGGTGAATACGCGATGGCAAATGCAAGTGGCTCAACGCAGAACGTTGCTTTGGGAATGAATGCTATGGTCTTTGCTACCGGAACAAATCTTACCGGCAGTAATAACGTTGCAATAGGAACGGCAGCAATGGCGAATGCAATGGGTTCAAATTCAAATGTGGCAATAGGCGCGGGTACTCTTTATAGCAATACGGGTTCAAATAACGTTGCAATTGGTACCAATGCCCTTGATAATAGCTTAACTGGCGCTAAAAATATTGCCATCGGCAATAATGCCGGATCTGCATTAGTTGCCGGCGAAAGCAATAATATAGATATAGCTAATAATGGCGTAGCCGGAGATCAAGGAGTTATTCGTTTGGGTACTCAAAGTACCCAAACCAGTTGTTATGTTGCAGGAGTTTTTGGTGTCACCGGGGCAACCGGATCTGCAATTCCAGTGTATATAAGTTCTAATGGCCAGCTCGGCACGGTTGCATCATCACGCAGATATAAAACAGACATTTGCGATATTAGCGGGCAGCAGGAAAAAATGCTCAAGTTGCGGCCGGTTACCTTTGCATATAAGCATGATACAAGCAATAACAAGCAATATGGTTTGATTGCCGAAGAGGTTGCTGAACTGTATCCGGAAATGATTGTGCGGGATGGAGCGGGTGAAATTTACACGATCAATTATCTGGCACTGATTCCATTGTTACTCAATCAGATTCAGGAAATGGAAAATGAGATGAGAGTGCGCGATATGCAGTATAATGCACAAATTTCAGAATTGCGTACGATGGTCAATAAACTAATGGTTCTTTTGCCAGCCTAAAAAATAAGAGTGGCTTCATATTTGGGATCCCTTGCTTTGAAAAAGTGAGGGATCCGAGTTTTTGTAAGAAATATTTTTTTCTTGAGCTATCAAAATTGCACCATTTTTGGTTTTGCCGTATCATAAACCTTATAAAACAATTTCATTCTTATCAAAGGTACTTTTACCATGAAACTCTCATTATCTTGGCTTTGCGATCACATTGATGCTGACTGGAGAAAAATAGATGTCCCGGCGTTGGTGAATTTGTTTAATAAAACCACGGCTGAGATTGAGGGATTTGATAAGGTTAAAATCGATCTTAAAAAATTGGCTGCTGCAAAAGTAAAAGAGACTAATAGCCGAGCGATAATTGTAGAAGTTCCTGAATGGAAACATACCATCGATATGCCTATCCGCGCAGAAGCAGAAGTTAATCAGACTTATCTCATTGCTCGCGAAGGGCAAAGCTATGCATGGGCAAAATTAAGCCATTTTGGTTCAGAAAAAGAAGGCCTCTTGCCCGCATTCTCTCTCGAAGAAAAAGAATTGCATGGGGATTGGAAAAAATTAGTTGAAGAAGAAGATATAATTCTCCATCTTGATAATAAATCAGTAAATCATCGGCCGGATATGTGGGGCCATCGTGGGGTGGCAAGAGAAGTAGCTGCGATGCTTAAAGTGCCATTCAAAGCGCTTGATGATATGCTCATTTCTCATGCGATTGAACAACCTAAAAATGGAAAAACTGCCCAATCAAAAGATTTTAGTATCACCGTTGAAAATCCTGAATCATGCCGCAGATTTGCGGGCCTATACTTTCCTCGCATTGATTCATTGGCAAGCACCATCAAAATTGGCGCTCGGCTGGTAAAAGTTGATAGTCGCCCGATCAATATGATCGTTGATGCAACCAATTATGTAATGCTCGATATTAGCCAACCGATGCATGCATTTGATTCTCAAAAACTATCATCACCTTCGATTGTGGTGCGCAATGCAAAAAATAAAGAATCAATCACGTTGCTCGATGGGCAAGTTATAGAACTAACAAGCGATGATTGCGTGATCACCGATGGCAAGAAGCCAATTGCACTTGCGGGAATTATGGGAAGCAATAATTCCGGGGTTGATACCAAAAAATCAACAGACAGTCTCTTTTTAGAATCAGCAAATTTTAATCCGAGTGTGATCCGTAAAACGGCAGGACGTGTAAAAAAACGGACCGAAGCCTCTGCACGTTTTGAAAAAGATCTTGATCCAAATCAAATAAGTATTGGAATTCAGCGTTTTTTAAAAGTAATGGATGATGCAAAAGTTGCGTGCAAAACCGGTGATCCTATTATGATAGTTGGTCCGGAAGCTCCACAAAAAAAGCTAGAAATTTCTCATGCCTATATTCAGAATTTGCTTGGGGTTACCATTGATCCCAAATTTGTAATTAAAACTCTCGAGAAGCTTGAATTTGCAGTGAGTGAAAAAGATGGAGCATATCATATTAGTGTGCCTTCATTCCGAGCAACCAAAGATATCAGTATCAAACAAGATATTGTTGAAGAAGTAGGTAGATTCTATGGCTATGATAATGTGCCTGAAGTTTTTCCTTCACGCGAGACTAAGCCGTTTGATCTAACACCGGTAATGCGCAAAAGAAAAATTAAGCAATTACTTGCCTATGCGCTTAACATGCATGAAGTATATACCTATGCCTTCTTTGATGAATCATTCTTGCAAATTATTAACTGGCAACCTGGCAAAACACTGCGCGTTCAGGAAGCAGTTTCAGAAAATTGGCAACGATTGGTGACAAGTTTAGTTCCAAATTTATTAAAAGTTGTTCATGCGCATGCAAGCGAGCTTGATCAGATGAACTTTTTTGATTGGGCGCGTATTTGGCCTGAAGAAAAAGAGCTGGAAGAAAAAGCATCGCTGGCCGGGATTTTTGTGCATCAAAAACAAGCGGTTGATTTTTATGAGTGCAAACAGCAACTTTGCAAAATTGCCCGTTTGCTCGGTGTGAAATTTGATTGGGTTAAGGCTGATGAAAGCAAACTTGAACCCTGGTATTTGCCCTATCAAACCGGATATCTGATGTGCGATGGGAATTTGATCGGCGTTGCAGGAAAAGTAAATCCTGCCTTCTTTAATAGAGTTGCATCGGGTGATGCGTTCATTTTTGAGCTTGATGGTGATTTCTTGCTTAATCATATGATTGCTCCTAAACGATTTGTGCCAGCGCATAAATATCCAACGATAGTGCGCGATGTGAGTATGCTTATCCCGCTTTCAGCCACCGTTCAATCCTTGCGCGATGCGCTGAAAAAAATTGATGTTAAAATTTCACAGGTTGATTTGCTCGATTTCTTTGAAAAGCCTGAATGGAAAGATCAAAAATCGCTCACTTTCAGAATTACTTTAGTTGATCCGAATGCTACCATGACCACGGCGCAAGCAGACACCATTATGAATGCGGTGAATGCATACTTGCAAAAACAAGGGGCTACCATTAGATGAATAATCGATCAGTAAGAAATTATGGTATTCTTGCTCTCATAATCATTCTCGCCGACAGGCTCTCTAAAGATTGGGCACTTAAGCTCACCGGTGAAAAAATTATCAATCCATTTCTTTCATTCGATCTCACCTTTAATCGTGGTATTAATTGGGGTTTTTTTAATTCCACTAATCCGGCATTATTTTTTTTTATTAATATCGCCATAGCGATAGTGATTATCGGATTAGTTGGCTATACCTATTTTTGTTGGAAACTTAAGCAACCGATTACTGGACATGTTTTAATTCTTGCGGGCGCTGTATCCAATTATTTTGATCGTATTATTTATGGCGGAGTGATTGATTTTATTGTTCTCTCATGGACCCACTGGACATGGCCCGCATTTAATATTGCCGATGCTGCCATCTGCATAGGCATAGGATTAATCGCGCTACACATTTATCGAGAAAAATGAAAAAATGCACCAAGAATTACTCAAACTAATTTCACAAAAAGTTTCTCGGGCATTTAATCTCGGCATGGACCATCTGATTGCGCCACCATTTTGCGCACACTGCAAAGATTTTTTATCAACCCGCATGATTTTTTGCATCGAATGCTATGAGAAAATTGATCCGATTGTTTCGGTGCAGATACCGATCACTAAAACTAAATCCATGGCGGTTATTGCGGTTTCTGATTATCAAGAACCCCTTAAATCTTTAATCTTGGCAAAATCGTGGGGAGATATTGTGGCAAGCAATCAACTGGGACAATTAATCTGGCAGATGACCTATTTTAAGCAGATGCCCTGCGATTTTCTGATTCCAATTCCGCTCCATTGGATGCGCTATGCAAAGCGGGGCTATAATCAAGCGGAAGAGATTGCTCGAGTGCTGGCTGCCTATAAAAATGTACCGGTTACCACTATTCTCAAGCGTGTAAAACATACACCATTTCAATCTTCACTTGCACATGATAAGCGCATGGGTAATGTAAAAGAAGCATTCGCATTAAAAAATAGTGATCTTACTATCTATCAAAACAAACATTTAGTGCTCGTTGATGATCTTATGACCACTGGATCAACATTAGTATCGGCAGCAAAAGTTTTACTACCTCTTCATCCTCAATCTATTACTGCTGTGGTAGTAGCCCGCGTATGTTAAAACACAGTTCACAGTCCTTTAATTTTTTTTGAGGATAACAATTGCAATCTGATTCAAGATCTACTGGAGCGGGAGGAGGAGGAGTCTTTGGGATTTTTAAACAAAGTTCACAATCCTTAAGCTTTTTTGAGGGATTGCAGGTGCAATTTTTTTCAAGATTATTCCTTTCAGTGCATTTTTTGCAATCTGATTTGTTGCATGAACATGATTTATCTTGATTTAAAAGCTTACTGCCAAGTCCTATATTCACATTAAGGGCAGTGGTTGTCGCTTTTGCTTCGAGATAGCCAAGAATTATAGCCATAAGAACTGGTGAAAAATAGCCTGCAGGGATTGTTACCGCATTAGGATTATTAGGATTGACTGGGCTTACGGTAAGTAACGTTTCATAGTCATCATGGATAATTGATTCACAAACTAGATCACATAATAACCGTTCTCGTTCAAAAGTTTTATGCATGTGTTTTTTATGTACATCATTATCAGGATTCAAATGCCATAAATCACTCGTATGACCTATGTGAGCTGGATCGTATCGTAATAATTGGGCACTGAACATCTTAGTTTTATCATGAGTTAAATGCCCCAAGGTATCAGACATATTTTTTCGCCAGTAGTTATTTAAACCCTCGAGCCAATTAAAATTATCTTTAAGCACTTTGTCTTTGAAAGTTTCATAGGTTGTTGTTTCTGTATACTCTCTCTTTTGCGTTTCACTTGTAGTAGGTTCATTTTGAGATGGCGGTAGATTTTGTGCACTCCGAAGAAATGAATCAAGGATATGAGCAGTACTTTGGTCTTTTTTCATTTTATAGGTGGCATATCCTCGTAGTACTGCTATTAAGTGAGGAGAAAAATATCCAGAAATTTGCTCATGGGCCCGAATTATTGATTCTGCTATCGCAGGATTTGGACTGCGATAAGTGCCATAAAAATAAAACCATCGATCATCATAACCAACAATTGATCCCTCTGCTTCTATCAATAATTGTTTTTGTCTTCTGGTTGCTTTGCCAATATTACCTTCTTTAGGATCGGTCCATTTTTTACCTATTTCAAATTTTTCATGGTGGGTATGGCTTGGATTTAATTTTAATATTTCTTGGCAATGCTTGATCGATTCTCCTTGTGTTATATAGGTCATAGGATCGACTGATTTATCTAAGTAATGAATTAACTTTTCCATGCTTAAAGAGGGAAATGATGTGCTAATCATGATGAATAATGATAATGGACGCATTGGGATCCTTTTTTAAGTGAGGGTTGCTAATGCTGAGGATCAGCATATGTAACTAAAAAATGGAAATCAACCAATTTTTTTTGCGAGTATTTTCATTTATTAACCGTTCATCCGCTTGATAGACTGGGCATTTTGAGGTATACCTTAAGAAATCAGGTACAAATGTTTAACTCTATTATTTGCATAAAAGGATATGCTTATGAAGAATCTTTCATCTAAAATGAGCTGCGCTCTTGTGATGTTTTCTATTGCTTTCTTACCCGGATGTTGGCTTAAAGAGAAGTTAGGACTCGATAAAAAAGTAACAACATCAGCGGTAGCTGCCGGCAATACCACCGAGGTCATCGCAACTATCGATGGCAAACCGTTAATGACAGCTGGTGAATTTGAGAAACAATTCAAGAATTTTATTGAAAAGCATCCGATGGGCTCATATTTGGCCCAAATGGAAGGCGTTGATCGCAAAATTTTTGAAGGTTTAGTGAGCCAGAAAGTTATGAATCGCTGGGTTGAAGAGCAACGCATTAATGAGAGCCCGGAATATAAAGAATATCTTGATCAATTAGTGCAAATGCTTAATGCGCGTTTCTTCCAAATGAAACATCCGGTGGCTGTGACAGATGCTGAAATTAAAGCATTCTATGATCAAAACAAAGAAAATATGCCAGAAGCAGTATTATCGCGGGGCGGCATGAATGTAACCGGTGTTGAATTTGCAAAAGAAGCTGATGCTAAAGCATTCCTAGAAAAAGCAAAAGGCAAAGGCGCAACATTGGAAAAAGTTGCTAAAGAAGCGAATTTGGGCGATAAGTTCCGCGACTTCAAATTGGTCAATGCAGCAAGCATCGGAGTCGATGCGGGATTGCGTGATAAAATTGTTGCGGTTAAAAAGTTCCCTGCTCTTGAAGTGTTCAAGGCAAAGGATGGCAGCTTCTGGGTGGTATATGTTTCAGGCAAAGAAGAGCAAAAATATCGCTCATATGAAGAGCTCAAACCAGCTATTGAACAACGCCTAAGTGCTCAAAAGCAAGAACAGGCGATGGAAAAAGCAATGGAACAACTCAAGAAGGATTATAAAGTAGAAATCAAAGAAGAGTACTTCATCAAAAAAAATGTGCCGGGAGCACAAGAAGTAGAAAATGCTGAACAATTGGAAATGGTGATGCCTGAAGCACAAGAAAATGCCAAAGGCAAACCCGTAGCTTCTACAACTAAAGCAGCCTAGTATCATAGATCTTAATTCTGCTATACTAAGCAAAAGAGAGGGGAATCATTATGATTCCCCCTTTTTAATACTAAGCAAGTTTAGTGAGGAAGTTTTTATGAATTGCGGGCTACTTATTTTGGCATTTTTAATCATTGCAATAAATATCAATGCAGATACAAAAAATCCACCACAAAAAAAGCCATTAGTTTTTATCGATGGTATAAAAGCAGTGGTTCGCGGATCAGAAGGCACCGATCTTATCATGTCTTCAGAGCTACAACGGCTCAAGCTGGATGGTACCCCTAATAATCTTGAAGAAATGGTAACCAATTATGCCCTGTTCAATGAGGCAAAAAAGTATCGCTTATTGCCCACTACAGAAGAAATTGATAAGCAGTGGATGATGAATGCACAGATGAATCGAAAAACTCCCAAAGAGCTTGATGATATGGTAATCACCGCAGGATTTCTACCGCAAGAAGCCCGCAATGAATTTGCGCAGATGAATGCGATCAACTCATTAGTAAGTTTTAAAGTAACGGGTAATTTAATAGTTCCTGAAGCTGATGTAGTTGCGTATTATAATGAAAATCCTGAAATAGAACCGGCAAACTTTTGTGTTGAATTTGCATTCGTTCCCTTTTCATTTTCACGAACCAAAGAAGAACAATTAAAGCAATGGCAATCGCTTATACGTAAAAAAGATCCGCAGCATATGCTTAAATGGCAAGAGCCTTTTTGGATTCGGGAAGATGAATTGGCGGCTGATAAAAAATTTATAAGCCAGTTGGCAATCGGTGAAATTTCTCAGCCAGTTCAAACATTTGAGGGTTTTGAATTTTTTAGACTCGTTAATAAAAAAGAAGAGCGATTGAAGCCACTTGATGAAAGGTACGGCCAAATTGTTACCATTCTGCGCAAACCAAAATTTCTTGAGCTTATGGAATCATTTCAAAAGGGGGTTCGAGATAGCGTTTCAGTGATTTATTTTGATCTGCCTCAACAAATTTAGCCACTTAAAATAATTATTTTTACAAAAAAGGAGCAGAGATGCGAGTAACATTAAATAAAAAAGCATATGATTTCGCAATACAAATGATTCATGAAAAAAAATTTGATGATAAACGGGGCAGTGGTGAGGTTGCTCGCGCGAAGCCATCGAACGAGCAAGAAGAACAATTTTTAAAATCCCATAGTTGGGAAGAGTTTGGAGCTTGGTATTTGGGCGCGCATTATGATCGCCCTGAAAATACCCGAAACCGATATGAATTTCCGATTGGTGATTTTAATGTAGTGCATCGATCGGATTTGTTGGAGATTCAAAAGCGAGCACATTCTGATCATTATGATGATATTGCAAAAGCTGCCCAAGAGTTGGTGGATTTAATAGATAAAAAAACTAAAAAATAAGCATAAAAAGCGCCATTGAGCCCATAATCAGATCTTCAGCAAGCGTGACATAGGTCATCGGGATTTTAAATACTGCGCCAAGGCATGCACACATAATTTCTCTGCCTTTTGCAAGTTCAATTGCAACGCCGGTACTACCAATAATCATGAGAATGAGCGTAATCCAATTGGCGATCCTTACTTGAAAGCGGAATAAATAACATAAGCCAAGTGCCAATTCAATGAACGGATAGGCGTATGCATAAAGCATGCTGTGCTTAGCAATTAAATCGTATTCCTGATATGCCATAGCAAAACCGGCAAGGTTGATGATTTTAAAAGTGGCAAAAATAATAAAAAATGCTGCCATAAAATCAAGCATTGCATTGGTGAGATTGAAACCTGCAGAGAGCTGCCTCGCAATAGTAAATGCGATGACGATGCTTATGATTGTGATTAAGGGCAAGAAATTTTTTACGGTATAATGATCGTTCATACTTTTTCCTTTTCTAGAGGTTTTAGCATTATAATTTGAAAATAATACTTCAAATCATTGCTGTCGCATACTAAATATTGGCATGATGATACTAGTTTTTTATAAAGCTTAAAATAAGGAGCTTGTATGCCCAGAAGAGCCGATATTAATAAAGATAAAGGTCGACATTCAAGAAAACATGGGCGTAGAGAACGCATAGAAAGAGAAACCGGAATCGCTTCGCGCGCAATGCCGAAAAGTAAAGCAAAGCCCAAACCTTCTAAAATAAAAAAGAATCAGGAGTAATATATGATTTCTATTTTAATCCTAGCCGTTATAGGTTTTTGTATTTCTCTCTATACGTATCTGCTTGAGCAAAAAATTAAAGTGCAGCCCAACTATAAACCAGCCTGCGATCTTTCTGATCGCGTTTCATGCACTAAACCAATGAAAAGCCGGTATGCGGCGATTTTTTATTTTTCTAATGCCATTATTGGCGCTGCATACTATCTTATGATCATTGTAGTTGCACTCTTGAACATGCACTCGTTACTTCTTTTTGCAACTGTCTGTGGTTGTTTGTTTTCGGCTTTGATGGCCTATTTGCTCTATTTCAAAATTAAATCATTATGCCTTTTGTGCACAGCTCTCTATATCATTAATATATTGTTGTTATTGTTAGCAATTCGTTATCGTTGAGCTTGCTATGTTGAAAACAAATCGTAAAGCCGATTATCCGGTTCTTGAATTAATTCTGAGCCGTTGGTCGGCCCGTTCATTTTCGGATGAGCCGGTTTCTGATCAAGAATTAATGACCATGTTTGATGCGGCTCGCTGGGCTCAAAATTCCTATAATAATCAGCCTTGGCGCTATATCTATGCGCGTAATGGATCCGCCCATTGGCAGAAGTTCTTAAACTTATTAGCTCCGGCCAATCAACTGTGGGCCCAACGAGCTCAAGTTTTATTGCTTTTGGTTTCTAAAAAGACCTTCGATTATAACAGCGCACCAAGTAAAACACATACGTTTGATACGGGTGCTTCTGCGCAGCTGCTGGCATTGCAGGCGGCCAGCATGAATATTGTATGCCACGGCATGGAGGGGTTTGATTACGAACGTGCGCGCACAGAACTAAAGGTCCCCGATGGCTATACGGTAGAAGCCATGTTTGCGATCGGAAAATTAGGTAAAAAAGAAGATTTACCGGAAAAATTCCAAAAATCTGAAACTCCTTCAGGGCGCAAACCACTCAAAGAATGTATTGCGGAAGGTGAATTCAAATTTGAATAATATGAATTCATGGATGATAAGTAATAATAAATATAATAAAAATAAAATCTTGCATGATTTGAGCTGTCTATGCTGGTTTGTTGATAAGCATGCGCTTGATGAGGCAAAAAAAATCAAATGAACCAAGAATTTGTCCGGAGTCTTGAAAAGTTACAGCAAGATCTTGATAAGCATATTTCTGATTTCGATGCATCGCTCTTTGTGAGCGGCGTATGCAAAAAATAAAAAGCAGCCTGCTAAGGTCTTGAAAAAATTACCTTTCCAAGCAAGGCAACTCAATTCCATACAATTTCAAATAGTAAATATTTTTATTGATAAAATGCATAGTAAATTTGACACTTTTCCTTTTTGATCTATATTAAAAATAATACTATTCTAAATGGAGTTTTTATGAAATTGCAAAAGTTGTTTTCGCTTCTCTCTCTATCGCTTTTAATTCCCCAGGGGCTCGTTCATGCATCGCACTATCCATTATCCTATGAATCCCAACAATCAGTAAAGAATGCATCATTAATTGGTGGATTAGTAGGTGGCGCGCTTGGTTTAGCAGCCGGTTGTTACAAACAAAGCCAAGATCCTGCCACTCAAAATAAAACTATGTGGGAAAAGATTAAATCATTCCCGTGGCATTATGCCATCATTCCTGCGGTGATTGGTGCCGTTGGTTCTGGTCTTATCAGTTATTATTATGTACCAGAGAAATATTTAGAATCCGCTGAAAAACAGCTGAATTCAATTGAACATGATGTGATCTTCAATACGGCTATAGGTTCAAATGAAGTGAGTGATCTTAAGAAATTAGCATTCGATTCTCAATATCCCACCCTGAAATCATATGGGCAGGTAGAATCCCTCTTATCCAAAATAAGATCAATAAAAGATTATCTAATTACTGTGATAAATTCTGGAATTAATCCATTAGTGAATATAGCGCAAGCGGCTTTGGCTAAAATTAAATCGGCTGAAGAAAAATTGATTTCTATGATGATCAAGCTTAAAACCGATGGTTCTTATCATCAAGAATTAGTAACACGAAATACCATAAATCATATGCAGGAAGTTGCATTTCAGCAAGGGCGTATGGCTGCTGCTGCTGAGAGCCAAGCCAGAGCGGCATGGCATTCAGCACATAATGCCCCTCAGGTAGTAGTGCGCACTGCTAACTCGCCAGATATTGTCATTGTAAAAAGATAAGTGTTTTTATGAAAAGGTTTATTGTATCTTTCTCGCTCTTGAGTTTTGCTTTTTGTGTGACTGCAGAAACACAATCTCAGCAAATGTATTCAGCCAACGGGCAAAAGCTCGCTGAATTTGATCAGCAAACGATGAGCAAGTTAGTAAAAGGCATCTCAGGATATCATGAAGATGTTTTGGTAGAAGGTTATTGGGCCACATCCCCATTAGTAGAACAAGATACTTATGATGGCAAATATCCATTTCCAATAGCGTATAAAGAGCCATGGCCGGGCAAACAAGAATTTCTTGAAAAACTGACATTGATCGAGGATTCAAATAAAGTGCAATTAGTGTGCATGAGAGGATCTTCTCCTTCTCGCCTTGAATCATGTTTTGTAGGAAATTCGGAATTCCATTTTGCAGATGGCCGGTGTACCATCATATGGACCGATGCATTTGGCCCGCATTATGTTGCAAAATATAACGTGAAGCCATCACACGAATTTTATGATTTTGTAATGAATCTGGTATTAGAGATTCATTAATTAGAGTTCATTAAAATGATAGAGGGCTCACAGGTCTATTCAGCTTGTGAGTTTTCTTTTTGGGATTCTACATAAAGATCCATAGCTTTTTCAATCAACTCATCTTTCTTATCTTTGAGTTCAGGCTTTGATAAAAAATAGGTACCCAGCAAGGTTGGCAGATCCATATCAACTTTCATGGAAGCCCGGCGATCGCGTGAATCAGGTTTGCGAATTGGGATAATCCCAACCAAATACATTGCCGATGAGCATGCTCGTTCAACTGCCTTGATATCAACTGTATCTTTTCTTCCGGCTGGGATGTGATAGATAATTTTTATCACTGCATCAGTAATTTCATATTTTTCAAGTTCAGCAAGAATTTGCTCAGTCTGATCGAGGCCAGGTTCCAGATAGACTTCAAGCTTGAATAAATGGGCGCGTCGGCGTTTTTATAAATTCGTGATACGTTTTGCCTTTTTTTTCGATACTCACCAGGCAAAATCCTTTATCTTCTTTGCGTTCACCAAAATCCACCCGTTCAATAGAGCCTGAATAAATAATTGCCGGATATCCGTTAGGATTCAAATTTTGATATCGATGCAGATGCCCGAGTGCAACATAATCAAAAGGTTCAATTGCCAATTGTGAAGGCAAGAACGTCGGATCATTGCCATAAATTGCGCGTTTTTCAGAGCCGGAAAATATTCCTGAAGCTACCGTTAAATGGCCAGCAAGAACTGCCGGAATTTCCGGATCTAGTTTGCGCGCATAATCATTAATAATGTTTGCAACTGCATTGGCAATATATTCCGTGATTTCCAAACCAGTTTTATAGAGATGTTGATTACTCATAATGATATGTGTTGCGTGTTGGCCACGGGATACCAACAATATTAATCAGGCCATTTTTAGTTTTTAGTGGCAGAATGGTTGGCTTGGCAATAACATGAAATCCATCAAGCGGCAGATCTTGAAAAATATCAAGGCTATTGGCTTTGCCAAAGCTGAGCGGATTATCATGATTGCCAACAACAATCACCACGGGAATTTTTGCTTTGAATAAACGCATCAAACAATTGAAGAACAGTTTTTGCTGCGTAGGGCTTGGATGCGCCGTTTTATACGCATCGCCGCTAAACAAAAAAAAATCTACATTATGCGCAATTGCCTGATCAATGCAAAAATTGAGTGCTTTTTGAAAATCGAGCAAACGCGAATGGATACCAGTTTTGGGATCAATGCGGCCATAATTTTCCATTCCAAAATGAATATCAGCGGTGTGTATAAAACGAATCACACTTTTTCCTTGAAGGGCTTGCCCGCCGAAGCTTGCCAAGCCGGTAGGCCTGGATAAGCGTAGGCTGGGTTATGAAGGCTCAGATGTATCATTATTTTTCGTTTTGAGTGCACCAACAAATGAATGAAGCGGTCCAGAAGTATGCGCGCCGGTTTCGGGGTTTTTAATATCGCGCAATTGATGCGCATATCCTTCTTTATTCACTTGCCTTGCACGTGAAATTGCAAGCGCTGCCGCAGGAACATTTTCACTAATTACTGATCCGGCGGCCGTATAGGCATCCCGCTCAATTACCACTGGGGCAATAAGGGTATTATTGCTTCCAATAAATGCATTATCATGAATAATGGTTTGATGTTTAGTTAATCCATTATAATTGCAGGTAATTGTACCGGCGCCGATATTGACATTAGAACCAATTTGCGCATCTCCCAAATAGGCCAAATGTTTTGCCTTGGTTCCTTTGCCAATAGTGCTTTTTTTAACTTCGACAAAATTGCCCAAAATAACCTGCTCGCCAATTGCCGAATGTTCTCTAATATGCGCGAAGGGCCCTATTTGCGATAATGCGCCAACGGATGAATCTTTAATAATGCAATGGGGTAAAATGTCGCACCCATCGCCTAAATGGCTTGCTTCAATCGATGCGAATTCCTGAATGCGGCAATTTTTACCCAGAATGCTTCCTTTGAGTAAATGTACGCCACACCCGATATAGCTTCCCGACCCGATGGTTACATCCAGATCGATATGAACATTTTGAGCGATAGAAAAATGTACTCCTTTTTCCATCCAATATTTAATAAGTTCTGCACGTTTAATCTGTTCAGCTGCCCACAATTCTTGGAGCGTATTGATCCCGCGAATCCGATCAAACGGCGCCGAGGTGGTTGTAACAGTTCTTTTTTGATCACTTGCTATTTTAATCAGATCGGTAATGTAAAATTCTCTGAGTTGTCTCATTTTGACTAATATCTTTTATGCATTGTTGTAAAAATTGTTTACGAACCAGATAAATACCGGCATTGATGCAGCAATGTTCATTTGCATCACCATCAAAATCACGTGCTTCTACAATCTTGATTGAGTCGCCAGTTTTTACGACGCGGCCATATCCGCCGGTTGCAGGATCAGCATTATGCGCTGTGACAAAACTGATATCCGCATGTGTAGCCAAATGCTTTTCATAAAGGCTTTCAATGATTTGGGTTGTAACCAGAGGTACATCGCCATTCATAATAAGAATATGCTCACGATCCCAAATCGGTTGCGTGCACATTAATGCATGGCCAGTGCCACACTGCTCTTCTTGGATTACAAAATTGATGGCATTATGATGATGACGGGTAATAGTTTCTTTGATTGCATCTTTTTGGTATCCCACTACTACGGCGATTGGCACGCTCAATTGTTCGAGTAAGCGGGTAGTATATAATATCATTTCTTGACCGCAAATTTTTTCTAATAGTTTTGTTCTGCCGGTATTAAAGCGGGTAGATTTTCCCGCGGCAAGAATAATTGCTTGAGCTTTATTTGAAAACATAAATCTCCTTTCATTGGAAATGGTAATGCACTGATGATTGCAGGCAGAAAAATTCTACCACATCCTCTGGCTAAGTCTATGAGGTGCATTTTTTGGTAAATTACTAACTTTTTTCTGTTTTAACGTGAGGATAGCCAGTGCTGAGTGTATCGAATGAACGCAATTAAATAAAAGATTTTTTGCAAAAAAATGAATGACTTATACACTATATAGTGCGTTAATACTTAATATCAATCGATTTAAAGCGGAGAGATGGCTGAGTGGTCGAAAGCGGCCGCCTCGAAAGCGGCTATTCTATGTAAATGGAATCGAGGGTTCGAATCCCTCTCTCTCCTCCAGTCTCCGCCCCAAAGGGCTACGCCTGGCTGCGCCATCACTTAAAGAAATACCATCAAAGCTTGATAGCGCGATGCGGAGACTGCCCGGCGAAGCAGCAACTTCTTTAGTTATTGACATTAAATGAAGTGGAAGCGAAGCCTGGGCAACCAAGCTTCGATCGGCAGTGCCAGCACTTAGGGAATAATTGTAAATAAAGAAAATTGGATAGCGTAGATAGGATTAATACATGATAATGCGAAACATAAGATTTTTACTGGGAATACTACTCGTATTAACCGTCTCAAACTCTCTGGAAGCGATGGTTTTTGATAATCGCTATTTTCCGCTCATTCAGTATCCCTATATTAGTTTTCCCGGAAGAGAATCGCATCTGACCGGCTGATTTTTTTATAACAACCGCGAGCAACGCTGCCGATGATCGGGATCGCGCAATCGGCATAGCAGAACTTTCAGGGCCTTTTGATCAATCGCAACTGGCATATTCGATGATGTTGGCAGGCTTTCCAAATCCTCTGCCACCCGATTTTGATTGATGGTGAATTGCCATGGATATTTACGAGGCAAATTGCAAACGCAAGGATTTGCATTTTCATATCGCCAATATCTTAACTGCAATTTTTCAGTTGGTATCTTGGGTTTTGCAATGCGCTCTAATTCATATATTGATTTTCTATTTAATCAATCAAAGGCTTCATCATTGTCGGCTATTTTAACTGAAAGTGCTATTTTAGAATTGGATGATACGCGTCGCGCCATGTTGGCAACGCTTGGCTTAGCATGCAACCATGTGCATCAAGCAGGTTTTGGCGATACTGAAATTTATGCGCGGTGGTTTGATCGCTATGAATATTATTTTAAATTGCGCTCATTAGAATATGCTCTTAGATTGGGGCTTTTAATCCCGACGGGCGTTAAACGAGAAATAAATAAACCGGCATCGGTTCCCTTTGGCGGCAATGGGCATTGGGGGGTATATGTAAGTGGCGATGGAGAATTTGAAATCAAAGAGGATTGGAAAGTGGGAGTTTTATTGCGTGTGAGCAAACGATTTGCCCGCACTCGCAATGAAACGGATGCCGGTCGATAAAGAGCCACAAATTTTTGGCGTGGTAACCGGACTTGCAAAAATAGATCCAGGTTTCACGGAAATATTTTGCGATTTATGGCCAAATGGAAGGATTACGAGAAGGATTTGGTTTGCGTTTGCAATATACTTTGATTAATCATAATCAAGATAATTGGACTGATGAGCGAGTGGATAAAACTATTCCCGTTAACTTAGAACCGGTTGATCAACGATCAGGATGGGCATCTGAATATATCACGCTCTCAGCATTTTATGATTTTGAAAAAACCTCGCGAGAATGTGCAAATAAGCCAATCGTGCGCGCAGCATGGGATATTCCATTTACTTTGCTTGTTGGCCATCGATTTGTTCACTCATACAAAGTATCATTAGGATTAGAATTTAATTTTTAAGTAAGGGTCAGTATGAAATTTTTTCCCGCAAAACGAATTTTTAGTATTTTCTCGAATGATCTTGCCATCGATTTGGGAACTGCAAATACCGTGGTATATGTTCCTGGTAGGGGCATTGTTCTTAATGAGCCATCAGTAGTTGCCGTTAAAGCAGGCACTAATCAAGTGCTTGCCGCAGGCAAAAGTGCAAAAGAGATGCTTGGCAAAACGCCAGAAAGTATTGTTGCATCACGTCCCATTCGCGATGGGGTGATTGCAAATTTTGAATTCACTGAAAGCATGTTGCGCTATTTTATTCGCGCAGTGCACAATGATCGGCGTACCTTAGTGCGCCCGCGTATGATTATTGGTGTGCCATCAGGAATTACGCAAGTTGAAGAGCGCGCGGTAAAAGATTCAGCAAAACAAGCGGGTGCGCGCGGTGAAGTGCATACCATTATTGAACCGATGGCTGCAGCAATTGGTGCAGGATTGCCCGTGCAAGAACCATGCGGAAGCATGATTGTTGATATTGGTGGTGGAACCACTGAAGTTGCCGTAATCTCACTCAAATCAGTAGTATTTTGCCGATCAGTGCGCGTTGGTGGCGATGAAATGGATCGCGCAATTGTGCAATATGTCAAACGTAAATATAATTTATTGATTGGTGAGCGAACTGCAGAACGCATTAAAATTGAAATTGGTGCAGCCCTTTTAGATTCGCTGGTTGAATTGCGTACCGTTGAAGTAAAAGGCCGCGATTTAGTAACCGGTGTTCCAAAAACAATTACGCTCACCAGCCAAGAAGTGAATGAAGCGTTACTTGAAACCATTGCAAGCATTGTTGATGTGGTGCGTGTTGCGCTTGAAAATACACCGCCAGAACTTTCTTCCGATTTGGTTGATAAAGGTATTAAGCTTGCCGGTGGCGGATCGCTCTTGCGTGGAATTGATCGTTTGCTTTCAAAAGTTACCGGATTGCCGGTATCCGTTGCAGAAGATCCACTCTTTTGCGTGGTAAAAGGTGTTGGCAAAGTGCTTAGAAGATTTGGATCTGTTTAGAGAAGCGTTGATGAAATAAGGAATTTATGGCACAATCCACGGAATTCCCTTAAAAAAAAATACGGCCAGCATTTTTTGCGCGATCAGCGAGTGGTTGAGCATATGCTTGAGCAGGTTGATTTAACGGCGCAAAGCAGTGTTTTAGAAATTGGTTGTGGAGATGGATTTTTAACGCAAGAAATTGTTAAACATCCATTTGCGCGATTTTGGATTTTTGAAATTGATCCTCAATGGGCGGGCTTTGTAAAAAATGCCGTTCGTGATAAACGGCTTGAGATGTATGAAGAAAATATTTTAGATGTTGATTTTACACGTTTTGAGCCGTATAAGCCATGGACGGTTCTTTCTAATTTGCCGTATCAGATTACGTTTCCTATTTTGCATCTTTTTCAAAAAAATCGTGATCTATTCAAAGAAGGGGTGATCATGATTCAAGAAGAGGTTGCGCAAAAAATTGTAAAAACATCCGGACGGGGATATGGATTCCCCTCATTATTTTTCCAATATTATTTTGAATGGAAGTTGTTGCAAAAAGTACCACCCGGAGCTTTTCTCCCGCCTCCAAAAGTATATTCACGATTGCTTTATTTTAAGCCCAAAAAAAATCTGGTTCCAATTCCTGATGAAGAAGAATTTTGGCAATTTATTAAACATTGCTTTGCGCAACCACGCCGAACCCTGAGGAATAATCTGCAACAGTATCATTATAATTTAATTCATTTTTCTGATCAGACATTGGCACTTCGTGCGCAGCAGATGAGCATGCAAGATCTCATCGATATGTGGAAGTTGGTTAAGAGTTTTACTGAAAAATGATTTTCATAGAATGCGTATCAATAACATTGCAATGATAATAGCGATGCCTTAAATAAAAAGGAGTAAACATGCAAATCAAGAACTTGGCCATAGCATTGCTTGCAATTTCGAATATACTATGCCTCTTTATAATTATTGGGCAAAAAACCAAGCTTCACTCAAATTATAACGCTGATCCCTTCGTTACCACCGCATTCTATGATAAAGAGATGCTAGGAGCATTAAAAGAAAATTTGATGGGGATGTACAATATTTCTGAAGCAACATGCGGAGCAGCCGTAGGTCTTTCAAAAAAGAGTTGTATTGTCGGAACAGCTCGATTCGATATGGCATGCTTGTTGCGAGGATCGAGAAAGATAGCATGGGCAACATTACAAGATGTTAAAAGCGAACTAATTGGTGAATATTCTACATTTGCCCAACTTGCCCAAGCAGAAAATATTAAAGAGATGGATGGTGTATCATATCGCCCCGAAGATAAACGGAACGCTTTATTGTTCATAAAGCAAAAAATATTTTATGAACGCAACGATTTTCGAGCTAATGATTACCTGCGAGGTTATTTACTTGGGTATAATATTAAAGACATTGAATTCTTTTACAAACGATGGGCTTTCATGATGAATCGAAGCGTGGAACTGCTTTCTTCGGTTCCGGGTTCCTATGTTGAATTTTCTCCGGAACTTAAAAAGCAGTTCGAACAGTATATAAAAGAGGGTTGGCCAGGAACAACAAGCCAAATGAGATATGAGTCTGAAAAAAATGATGCGCTGAAATGGCTTGAAGAGAATAAAAATTTTAGCGACGAGCAACTTTATGAACAAATACAAGAACTCAAGAAAGTGGCTGCCTAACCATTGCTTATTTAACGTGAACTCAATCTAAGAAATTTTACCTATGTCCGCTCGTGGTGAGTGATTGCGAAGCAATCGTATCGAACCATGCGGACGGCAGAATTCATTTTATTATTCAAAAGGCCGCATAGATTCGATACGCCTTATTTCATTCGGCTACTCACTACGAGCGACCTGAAGAAATTGTGTCTAAACTAAAGCTTTTTTATGAATTCTTAGGTCGGACTTGCATTATTTATTATTGCATGCGATAGCTTCTTTTGCTTCCATCTTTTGTCTGCATTTTTTATCTCGCAAAATCACGCTTGCCTTTTCGTATGCTTGCATAATATGTTCGTTATAGATTTCGTGGTTAAATAATGCGGGATCCGGTTTAAATTGGAGGGCTATATTCTTAAGCTCTAAGAAATTTTCGATTCCGATAAATGGCAATTTATACACTTGCGGGCATTTCAAATTATTATTAATCACCATTGAATTGCGGCGAGGATCTAATGTAATTGTAATCGGGGTATCTGCTTTAAAATTGCGTTCAAAAGGCTTTATGCTATTGGCAATGAATGGCATAAATGCAATGATCGGCAGCGGGTATAAAGGGAATGTTGATCGATAGTTTAAAGGTGTCCATCCAAAAAACCATAATTCAATATGTCCCGGAGACACATTACGAAAATTTCGGCTGCATTTTTTGCCATCATAAATGAGCGGGCCCTCGTGCATGCAAGCTTTGATCGGCTCGCAACCTTCTCCCTTTTTTCGAATTACTCGGATCTCAATTTGAATCAATTTATCCGGCACCTGGAAATCATAATGATTTTTAAATGCGCGGTCGGAGAAAAATTCACCGCACGAAAAAAAGTCTAATTTCTGCACCCGATCGCCGCGAGAAAATACGTTATACACTTTTTTGAACAGCGGATCATTAATAAAATAATCGGTATCATATTGGATAGGGGTACCGAATATGAATGCCTCATCAACGCTAAAATTTGGTTGTAACTCCTCTTTTTGTTTGACCATTGCCAATTTTAGAATAATCGTACCGCCATGGCTATAGCCAAAAAGGCGTATTTTAGGGTGAATTCCTTGGTTTCTATACCGAGCAACCTCGTTTTCTAGGGCAAATAAAAAATCACGCGCATCATTATACCGTGCACTGCGGCTCAAAAGGCCTGACCAGCCATAGGTATAATAGTAATTCTTGCTTGGAGTAAGCGGGTTAATCTGCTGCACCATCTCAAAAACATTTGCCATAGCTGAGGCTGCTGCCCCTTTTTCATGGGTATCCATAACTATCGGGCGCAGTCCGCGGGCTTGTATGGGTTGATTTTGGAAAAAGAATGGATCATCACGCATAAGATCGACTGTCTCTGCGTACATTGATTCATAAACATTGTCGGTTAAAAATCGAACAAAATTTGAAACGGTAATATGGGGCTTTATGCTGATGATCCCATGAATATAGACATTGAGCCAAACTTCTTGGCCATTGCTTTGGGGTATTGCAGCAAGATTCTGATTTTTGGTAACTGGTTCTCGAGAAAGGGTATTCACGTGAGCCAAAATTGGTGAGCATGCCCAAAAAGCAAGAAATAATGCGCGATGATAATTGGCAGCGATCTTCACCAAAAAAGCCCTTTAAATCAACTTATTTTCAATACCAGTATAGCATCTGCATAGGTAAATACCTATGCCCCCTCGTGCTATATTCCCTTATCCTGCATTGAGTGTAGCATAAACAGCTATATAAATTCAAACTGAAAACAAAAATATAATTAAAAAACCCTATGAATATGGTATTATTTGATATTTGTGTTGTTTTTTATTGCATAAGCAACGCCAAGTTTTAATTGCAGATTTGAGCGTTAAGGGGATATTCTAGGAGATAATTCCCTAGAAGGAGAAAACGATGATCTTTTTTAGCCGCCTTAAGCGATTCGCAGTACTGTTTGGGCATCTTTTGCATACCACTTTTCAAATGCTCTATGGAGGATGGCGAATAAGCAAGCTTCCCCAGCCAATCGTATCAATCTTTGGCAGTTCTCGATTACGCCAGAATACCCCCTATACCAACAAAGCCCATGAGCTGGGAAGGCGGTTTATGGAAAGTGGGGTTTCTGTTCTGACTGGAGGGGGGCCAGGAATTATGGAAGCAGCTATCTGCGATTTGAATGTTACGGGTCCGGGCAAAGGCAAAAGCATGGGAATCGGAGTTCGTGGATTGGATGAAGGCTGGAACGTCTGCGCACAAGATTATTTTGAGCTTGAGTATTTTTTTGCTCGAAAATGGTTACTCATGCAATTTTCTATGGGTTTTGTGATTTTCCCTGGGGGTTTTGGGACACTCGATGAGCTTGCTGAAGTGCTAACTTTAATTCAAACAAAATCTTTGAAACAATTTCCGGTTGTTTTAATTGGCAAAGAATATTGGCAGCCCTTGGTTGATTGGATTCAAGATGAGGCTTTGCAACATGGTGCAATTCTCAAGGAAGAGCTCGAATTTTTCTATGTCACCGATAACCTTGATGAAGCATACTGCTGGGTGCTTGGCAAATGCGAGATACTTAAACAGAATTAATTTTTATTATCCTTAGCTTCTTCCTCTTCATCTGAGTCTTGATTATTAATTAATTTGTCAAATGTTATTACATGTCCTTTATTGATTGCAGCGTTCAAATATACGGCTTTATATTGTTCAGCGACGCGTACAGCTTCAGCATGTTGATCTGGGTAAAAAAACTGATAATGATTTGCGCATACAGCTGCAGACTGTGCTTCTACTTTAGCCAGATCGCGGGCTACTTTGGCAGCAGCTTTTATTTCTATATTAAGTGGTATCCATTTTTTGCTGTTGCACAAAGCTCCAAGATTATTCAATGAAGTAGAAACCAACTCGGGATTTTCACATGCAAGGAGTTGTTTACGTATCGTACTGTAGAGTTCGTTGAATGTTTGTAGGAATGGAGCTGTTTCTTCTTCTGCAATCTCTCCTTTTAAAGCATTGGAAATAAAATCTGCAGGATCTTGATTTTCGCTACCTGATTTTTCCATGCAGATTAAAACTGAAGAAATGAGTAAGCAGTGAGAAATAATTAATAATGTCTTCATTTAATATCTTTTCTACTTTAGTCAATGCCTTCGCAATGGTTTGCGAAGGCATTGATGTTTACAGAAATTATTGTTCATCGCCTAATTTGTGGAACTTTTCGAGTGCTTTAACGCAAGCAGCATTTTGCAGAGCATTAACATAGAGATCTTGGTGCATTTTTAAGTGCTTTTTAATTTGTCCATCTATTTTTGGATTTTCTTCTGCTGAGCAAGCTTGATTGTTAGCAAACTTGCAAGATGCCTGGGTAAACATTTTTGCCATTTCAACGGTGACAGATGCATGAATATTAGGATTATCAAGTTGCCAAAATTCTTTCAGGTTCCCTGGTCCACTCTTAGAAATTTCAGCAATGGCGAGTTCTCGAAATTCATCGCGAGCACGATTATCATCCAGCGCACTATTTATGATTTCTAAAGACCTTTTTGCACTTTTTTGTTCACCGGTCATCTGCATACCATGGAGAGAAACAGCTGCCAGTGATAATGCCGCGCAAAAAAAAGATTTGTTCATGGTAATCCTTTAGGTGTAAAAAAATAAATAAAACTCTCTTTATTATAAATCTTTTTTATTAGAAATCTATTTAATTCTTGAGCCAATGCCGTATCCGATCAATGATAATCCTAGCGTGAGAAGTTCTTTGGGGATTGGTTGGGGATAGATCCTAAAAAGAATAAATCCAAATAATCCGCATGCAATTGCCCCAAATGCTGCATTTTTGTTTACCTCTTTCTTGAAGTAGCAAAAAAGCAGGGGCACAAGCAGGCAGCTTACAGAAATTTCATAACTGCTGATGATGATATCAATGATATTTTGCGGCACTAAATATGAACCTATCAATGCGCAGATGCCAACAATCATCGTGGTACATTTTGAAATGAGAAGGTTATTGTTCCAGAATTGGCCGATCTTAAAATCTTGCGTGATATTGGCACTGATGCCATTCATAAGCGCATCAGCTGTAGAAACAATCGCAGCTACGATTGCGCACAGTGCAAGCGCAAAGAGAATGTCGGGTGTATTTTGCTGCAAGAAAATTATAAGCGGATTTGCGGCTTCAGGAACCGCTAGATTAAGTATTTTAACTTGCATGCCCAGATATACAGGAATAAACGCAAATGCAAGTAAAAATATTCCGGCATTCAGGGCAGAAATTGTTGCTACAAAACTGGAGCGTGATGCAAAAAATCGCTGTGCCAAATCCTGCTCAATCAAAGAAAAAAGTGCCGGCATTAAAATTCCACTGGTGATCATAGCAAGGGTGAGCGGCTGTGCTGTAAAAAGTTCTTGCGATGCAGTAAATAATCCCGCAGGTTTGGATAGCAAAGAAATAATAAAAATCGTGGTAAACGTGCAAACAATAATACAAAGCTGCACCATATCATTGATGGTGATTGCGCGTAATCCCCCAATCATCGTATACGCAACTACTGAGAGCCAGAAAGGAAGAATAATCCACCATGCGCCAAAGCCGACCGCCGCCATCAAGCTTTTAAAGCCGACAACTTGCGCGATGAGAATTCCAAAAAGCGTTATGATTGAAAGCAATGATGCAATTTTTTTTAGTGTGGTTGAATTATATTGCGTTTCAAAAAGCTGCGCGGTAGTCGTAACATTAAAGCTTTGCAATCGCGATGCAATTCCGCATGCGAGTAATACAAACCCCAGGGCCATGCCGATGGTATAGAAAATACCAAAATAACCAGTAGTGTAAGCGCTTGCGGCGGTCCCTAAGAGCATTCCGCCGCCCAATTGGGTTGCAATCAAGTTGCTGGAAATCTGCCAGATGCCCAATTGCCGATTGGCGATAAAATAATCGGTGTCCGTTTTTACGTTTCGCGAAGCGCGGATTCCAAGAATAAAATAAAGTGCTCCGAATGCAGAAAAAAGTGATAAAAATAAGAGTGGGTTCATAATAAATTCCTCAACAAATAATTGTAGGGCAGAAGTTTTTGCCAGTTTATTTTTTATTTACAATAACTCAATGATAGTGATTATGAAAAGCATTAATGAGAATGATGATGAGGATGAAGGGAATGGGCAGAATGAATAAACGCAAGGGTAGCTTTACCTTGCTTACTCAAGAAGGCAGTGATTTTTTGCATATATGCGCTTGGCGCATTAATAAGTACCATAATTTTTCCCGATAGGCACATGAAGTCTAACTTTTCCTATTTTAGACTAAAATTTTTGATTATCAAGCTGAAGCTTGATATGAGCGTCAAAGGGCTTGAAATCGAGCCAAAATTTTATACCGAGCAGGTTCGTGATCGTTTAAGATCTTGAAATTTTCGGATGCTCGTTTCAATCCAGCCGCCAATATAAAAGCCAAGAAATGAAAGAGAAAATGAGGCAATCTGCCCAGAAAAGGGCATCGGAAAAATGTTAAAGATAATAAAACTGATGAGTCCGGTTAAAATCGCGCCGATTGCCGCACCTTTTTTGAGATCGGTTTGGAAATAGCTCATCAGCAGGGGGACAATCAAACAGCAATCATACAGTTCATAGCTATACAGTAAAATTTGTATAGCACTTGAGGTGGTGCAGAAAGTCCCAATAATTGCTACAATTCCAACGAGCACGAGTATAATTTTATCTATCAAAGAGTTTTCAGGCAGATCTTTAATTGCCAGCCTCATCTCATAAGTAATGCTGAGGCTGATTGACCATAAATAATAATCGATCATTGCAATGAGAGCGGCAGCCATTCCCAGAACTGCCAGGATGACCACTCCATCATTAGTCAAAATTTTTAATACCGGGATCAAGGGGCTCACCCCTTCGGCGATTGTCAGATTCAATGTTTTTGCTTTGATCCCAAAATAAATGGGGACCAAAGAGAAAATAAGCATAAACATGCTTGCGCCAACAGCTGATGCGGCTGCCGTTGCTTTATTCTTGATGTTAAAAAGGGGCTTAGCGAATTCTTGATCAGTAATATAATAAAGCGCCGGCATAACCAGTGAAGCAAATATTGATGAGAAAGAAAGGCTGCTTTCAGTAAATATTGACTGATTTAAAAATACATTACCGATGAACGAGGGAGGCTCCTTGAGCAAGCAGAACCCAAAAATGCCGCCAAATACTATGATCGTATAAATCAATTGTGCCCGATAGGTTAGGCCTGCGCCGCTTAATCCGCCTAGCAAGGCATATACTACTATGCATAGAGAAACGATAATAAATATCAGATCGCTATTAATCCCGAGCGCGTGAATGAGTGATTTGGTTGCGATGATTTGCCCCATGAGTAATCCCCAAACGGTGATAATAGAAAGTACTGATGCGCATGTGCGAATAAGAGGGGATTTATATTTAATTTCAAAAAGATCTATTGTGCTTTCAACGTGCATGGCCTCCATTTTGGAGGCAAAGCCAAGGCCAAGTAATAAAAAGCCGATACTGATTCCTAAAACATATAAAAGCCCATAAATGCCGCTCGAATATGCTTCTTGGCAGGTTCCCAGCATCATGCTGCCGCCCAGCTCAAGGGCTATGAGTGCGAAGACGATGCTCATGAAAGAGACGCTTTTTTTAATATAAGCAGTCGTTTGCTGTTTCTTTGCGGATAAAACATTAAAAATGCCGTAAACCAGCGAAGCGATTAAAGCAGCTGATATGCATACAGCAACATTCATATTAATGCCCTCAGAATTTCATGCGTATGGCCTGTACTGTGCATGGTAAACGAACTGGGGGGTTGTTTTGCAAGCATATGATTTTAGGGTGCCTTTTAATCTAATAAGACTAGTACATTTCCATTTAAAATACTTTTGCTAACAAAGTAATAGATTAGAAATATAAATCAAGATTAAAAGAAATATTAAGGTAGATGATGTTTCTCAAGCAGTTTTTCGATATCTTTTATATGCTCTTGTGCTTCGCGTGCCTGGCAGAAGAGAGCGCCCGCATTTTTTGCATAGAGATTTATGAGGTCTTTTGTTTGTTGAAAATTATTATTTCCGTCTAGACGAAGTTCTACGTTTTTATTGCCAAGCGTTTTAAGTTGAGCGCCCAAAAAAAGAGTCGCAGATTCAAGAATTCCTTTGTGAGAGGTATTATGATCTCTCCAATTTCGAATATACCCCTTTAACAATATATCATTTTCATTCTTGGTGATTGCATGTTCTAACGATCTTTTAAATTTCACGTAGGACGAGTTAATTGATTTAATTTTTAAACTGCATCCTTGAATAGCCAAGTTATCGCAATCAAGAGCCTCGAATTTGAGAGCGCCGAAGGTGCTGATAAGATCTAGAAGACTTTCATTAACAATCGTGCTCGGTGATTTTTCACTTCCAGCGATATTTAAAGTCATGAAAATTAAAAGCGTCAATCTATTTAGATTCATAATTCCCCTTAAAATAACATTAATCTTTTTGGATACCATAATGTTTATTTAATTAAAAATCAAAAAAGTAATTGCTGCAGATCAATTTCATGATACCATTTTTGATCTAAATATAATTGCTTTACACTAATCAAAATTAAATTAAAAAATGATATTTTATGAAAGAGGATGCTATAAAAGCACAATAAGTATTGTTTTTTTAGATTAAGAGCACATTAATCTTATAGGATTATTTGCAATGCATAAGGGGGATCAAAAAAATGAATACCATCAAAATTGGATGCGAAGTTTTTTTAATAAAGAACAACATGGTTTTATTGGGCAGAAGGAAAAATTGTTATGGAGATGGAACATGGGGCTTGCCAGGGGGGCATTTAGAATATGGAGAATCAATAATTGAGTGCGCAAAAAGGGAAATTAAGGAAGAGATTGGTATTGAAGTTGCAGAATTAAAATTGATTTCTGTTATTGATAATATTGATGAACGGGGGCACTATCTTCATGTATCTTTCTTGCTAGAACAATTTTCAGGCGAAATACGCTGCATGGAGCCTTATTTTTGCTCCGAATGGAAATTTTTTGATATTTCCAATTTGCCGCAAGATCTTTTTAAGCCGCATCAAAGAATATTTCAGAACTATTTTAGGAATACTCTCCATCTCGAAAAAGAATAACCATTAATATTTTTAGTAATTTACGTTAATAGTTCTTGAAGATCAATTTCATGATACCCATTTACTTGCAGATCAGCATTCTTAATTTGCTCAGGGCGGTTGCTTGTATTGATCCCAATGCAAAACATTCCGGCCGCTTTTGCAGCCATAATGCCGTGCGCTGAATCTTCAATCACAATGCATTCTGCTGGCTTTACGCCCAGCTGCTGCGCCGCATGCAGAAAAATAAGCGGGCTTGGCTTGCCAATATTATTGACATGGTTCATTGAATAGAGATGGCAGCCAAAAAATTGTGAAAGATTAAGACTTTTATCAGTAATTTCTAGAGTATCGATGGTGGCATTGGTTGCAACAGCAACCTTGAGAGGAAAAGCGGCAACTTTTTGAATAAATTCAGGAAATCCTTCGATAAAACAGATACCGGTTTGATAGAGCTTATTTGCAATGGCCGCTTTCTCCTTCATGATAACTTCAACGCTATCATCTGATTGGGTTACTTCTTTAATCAGTTGGCATGCTTTGGGCAACCCTGAACCAAGCAATTGTTGATTAATCTGTTCTTTTTCTAGCGTGGTTAAAGATTTGCCTCGTTTTGCGATCACGATATGCGAAGCTTGCATCCACAATATTTCAGTGTCAACGATGGTGCCATCCATATCAAAAATAATTGCTTTAAATTTCATATTTTCCCTAAATTGTGCCCTGTTCCCATACTTTTGCTTGGCCCGCATTGTTTATTTCCGTCGTTGTATCCCTCTCTACTCGGCCCTTGGCCTCCATTGGGACGAACTGCCCGCCATCGCCTCTGGCGAGGGAATCGATTTTGCATATTTTTTTCTATTTTAGTAATCCCACTTAACGGGCCTGCCCGCTGCTTCGACTCACTCAGTTCCCTCAGGATAAACTCCGCTTGCAGACTGGCCGTTTCCGGCATAGCTTTAGCGAAGACGGAATAAGCGAAGGCCGGGTTGATAATTCCATTTTTATGAGTAACCTAGTATGAGCGGTTGTAAGCCCTATTCATAACGTATCACTTTTATTTATTTTAATTCAACGGTGGTCACTATGGTCAGTAAGAAGTTGCTCAGTCCATTTCAAAATATTCTGCTCTTTAATACGCTCATTAAAGTATCGGGAATTGCCAAGCTCAGCTTCATCGTCGGTTCTCAGATTGCCTTTTTCTCAGCTGTTGCAATTATGACCCCTCTTTCAGGTGCTTTTGCCGGAATTTCCGGATGCTTTAGCGTCTTCGGAGTTGGGCTTTTAATTCGATTTTTATTTTTTGGCTCTTTGCCATTTCATTTCTTAGCATATCATATTCCCGGATTATGTGCATCGCTCTACTGGGCCACAGAGTCAAAACTGATCAGAATTGCGCCGGCTATTCTGTGTATGGCACTTTTTATAGCCCATCCAGTCGGAGCTTCGGCGGCGTTATATAGCCTTTTTTGGCTGATTCCGGTTTATACCACGTTATTCTGCAAAGATACTATTTTTACCCGGGCGTTGGGCAGCACCTTTACTGCCCATGCAGTTGGTTCTATAATCTGGTTATTTACGGTTCCTATGAATCCTGATCAATGGCTTGCGCTCATTCCGGTTGTATGTATTGAAAGAGCATTATTCACTGTTGGCATGGCAATAGGGTATACCGTGATTGCCTGGTGTTTGGCAAAAACATCCATCTTTTCTCAACACTCAGTTCGTATTACGAGTGCAAGGATTTAAGCATCTATGAATATTCGCTTGGCATTTGGCGCTGTATCTATTTTTCTTGTATGTGGTTTGCTTTGGCACAAACTCAGACGAGCAGATGTTGATCTTCAAACGCAAAAAACTTCCTTAGATGTTCCCATGCCTCAAGAAATAGAAGAAGCGCAACCATTGCAGCACCTTGCCTGCATCATGGATGGCAATCGCCGCTGGGCAAAAGAACGGGGCTTATCATCAACTGAAGGGCATAAAAAAGGCATTGAAATGTCTAAGCTGATAATCGAATTTTGCCTTGAGAAGAAGATTCCCTATCTTTCTTTATACATCTTTTCTAATGAAAATTTTAGACGTACCGAGCAAGAATTAAAATCTATTTTTGGGCTGATGTTGCAAGAGGCCAATAAAGGCATAGAAGAATTTAAAAAGCATGATATTCGGCTCCGATTTATTGGAGATCGCAGTTTATTCCCCGAGCAACTATTGCCATTACTTGATCAATTTGAAAAAGAAACTGCTCATTGCAAAACGCTGCAGGCAAGTTTCCTCTTCTGCTATGGGGCACGCCAAGAAATTGCCGCAGCGGCTAAAAATATTGCGCATAAGGTAAAGATTGACGAGCTTGCTGAGGATGATATTACCCCTGAGCTCTTTGCCGATCACTTGTGGACCCGAGAACTTCCTGAGCCAGATCTTATTATTCGCACCGGATATGTTTCGCGATTGAGCAATTTCTTGCTCTATCAAGCAGCGTATTCAGAATTATATATGCTCGATTGTTTCTGGCCAGATATTACTAAAGAAAAGTTACAAGAGGCATATGATCAATATATTAGCAGTGAACGCAGATTTGGTGCTTAGATGGTCCTATTCATCCTGAGCTTGTCGAAGGATAGAAACTTAGAATTGTCGAGTATTTTTGCATGGTTCGACAAGTTCACCATGAATAAATATTCTTACAATATCCCCAAACTCATCAAATCATGGCGGAACTGCGCTGGATTTTTAAAATGGATCCCAAGAAATCCTTGCGCAACTGCCGGCAGTATATTTACCAGCTTATCATCGACAAAAATAATTAATTTACTCCGATCGGGATCATAAAGATCCAAATATTGTTTATAATATTCAGGATCCGGTTTCTCAACTCTATTTTTGCAACAATCTACCGTTTTACCTTCCATGCCTTCAGCATCTTTATCGAAATATACAAAAATATTTTGACCAAGAACAGTAAGTTGTTCTTTAAGTTTTATAAAGATTTGCGTACCAATGTTGGATGCTATATGAAGTGTATATCCTCTTTGCTTAAGCTCTTTGAGAATTGTTTCCACATCAGGATCGGGGCGCTGGGCATTGACAACCGTGGTGAAAAGTTCCGCAAGATCAATCGCCTTCGCTTGCAAAAGATTATGAATAAATCGTGCAGAAGTAATCTCATGATAGTTATTTTTTTGCCATGGTAATACGTTGATCACCGATTGCCAAACAATTGAACCGAGGCTAACCATCAAAGGGATATTCCAAAGTGCTTTAATGAATTGGCTTTTGTGGGGATAATTGCGAATGATTGTCCAAATGAGTTTAGATTTTTTATGTAATAAAACCTTATGAATATCAAATGCAAATTCAAGTTTGTGTTCAGCTTTTTTTTCAGAAATCATTTGTATTAACTGTTTTTCCGCTTTCCCGAACGGTGGAAAAATAGTTTGGGCGTGTGTGGGGGCACAAAAGATAAGTGCAATTAAAAGAGAAATGCTTGTATACAGTTTCATAGTTCTCTTTCATAAAAGTTTGTTACGAATATCGTAGAATATTCTGAAAAGAAGAAGCAATGTTCTTTATGCTCCCACTTGTAATTGAACTTTAAGCGGTTTATCGGGGGTTATGATTAGCAGTGATCCGGGCAAAGGACGTTGATCAAGAACTATGCAACTGTTACATTGATGGGCCGGTTGAGTAGGGGTTGCATGAAGAATATCGGCGGTGCAACCATTGAGCTGTAAAAATGAAAGCACTTCATCGACAGATTTCTTTTTAAGATTTGGCATAATTACCGGTTTTTGATTTTGCGCAGTATATATAATTACTCCTTGATCACTTGCAGCCATTCCGGGGGCTGGATATTGCGCAATGCAGTGTTCGCTCTGATAATCTGCAGGAAGTGGCGCAATTTTTGCATGCAATGATTGGCCTTCGATTATTTTAGTAGCTTCTTGAGCAGTTTTATGATGAAGATCAGGAATTTGCAATGGCATAGGTTTGCGCGCAATTACCAAATAGAGCGCTTGATGTTCTTTTATTGCGCTTCCTGGGCTTGGGGTTTGGCTTACTATCGTTCCTTCAACTAAATCCGGCTCATCTTTATGCCCAATAATGCGTAAGTTCAAATTTTTTTGAGATAAGATAACTGCTGCTTTATCAAGGCTTTGCCCAATTAATGCCGGGGCTTGCAGTGTGGGTGCGGAAGAGATGAAGCTTATGGCAAGATAGCCTAAAATAAATGTTGCAAAAGGGGTGATCCAAAGAAAACGGGATAGCATCATGATTCTTTTGTTTATAATACCAGGTGAATAATAAGAGCTTATGCGAAAATTCGAAAAGCCGCTCGTCCTGAGTTTATCGAAGGATTCGAGCGCTCGAATGGTTCGACAAGCTCACCACGAGCGGGTGTAAAAATTTTATTGAAAATAATAAATTTCGGACAAACTCTTTGTAAAGATAGCAGCTAAATCGATGCCCGTTAAGATATTTTGAATTTATTTGTTGGCTTACTATGCTATAAGCAGTTTTACTCATCCAAAAAAAGGGAATTTATGAAGATTGAAATAATGTTTCTTTCACTCTGCTTTTTAATGGTAACGGCAAATGGTATGGAAGTAAATGATAAAGATTTAATGTTGTTTGCCCAATCAAATTCATTCAAAATGAGACAGTTGCAACGATTAGCGCGAACGATGCCAGAAATAAAAAAAGCATTAAACCAAGATCTTGAACAAAAAAAGGCAGATGCCGAGCATCAACGTGGCAAAACAAAACAAGGAGTTTCCTATCAAGGGCCACAAGTGTATGATACCATCAGCGCCAATAGATGCATTAATGACAAACGTTTTGTTTTGGCCGATTTTGATGAGCCCGCTACTGATATCTATCAAGCGCAGAGTCCTTTTGAAAAAACTATGAATCTCAAAGAAACAGCCAGGCCCTATGGCATCAATGCATTGGATGTCAATCATCTGGGGGATACGGTTGCTACCGATCAAGGTAATCAGATTCTGCTTTGGATCTTACTACTCAGAAATCAAATGGTTTTTTACAAGGGCATACCGATTTAGTAACCGGCATTGATTTCTATCCTGGCAATTCATATATTTTAGTCTCGGGATCAAAAGATAAAACACTAAAGATATGGCGATACTCGAACTAATAAATGCACACAAAACTTTAAATGATTCTGCTCCAGTTCTTTCCGTTGATTTTTCTCCCGATGGGGAAAATGTGGCTTCAGTTAATAATTCTGGGATTGCGGCATTAACGTTATGGTCATTAGCTCAAAGTAAAGGTAATTGCTCAGAAGACCACTAGTGATGGACTGCAAATTTTAATCATACCGGAACGAATATTATTGCTGGATTACCGGGGAGCTCATATTAGATTCTCAAGGGGAGTACTTTAGAAACTATTAGGTCATTAGCATTGCCTGTAAAGTTGGGTCAAAAATAATGCAATTCCTGGATCATTTGATTTCTCAGCTGATGATAGCATCGTCTTAGCAAGTGGCCCACTCAGTGATATTTTTATCTGTAAGGGAGACTTGAGTGCAATTGAAGATGGATATCGATTCAGGAATGCTCGGGGTTGATGCGCATTTTTACCCGAATGGCCAGCAAATTTTATCGAGTACTTATTGCTGCGCAGTTGATGCCGGGCCATATGTGAGGATTTGGGATATTGAAAATAAACGGAAAAAAATTCGAGAAGTTCAGATAGCATCTCAAGAAAAAGAAGAAAAATCTCGTTATTGCTTTCTTCAATAATTGAGAAAAGTTAAGAATAAAACTAAGGCAAACTATAAGCCGGATTCTGTAGATACTTACGTATCTGGCAACCATTTATCTAAGCGACATACCCGCACGTTTAACCGGAACGAATACCGACACGTGCCTATTTTGTCTTGCTCCAGGAGGGGCTTGCCCTTATAAACCATTACTGATCTATACTGTGTGCTCTTACCACCCATTTTCACCCTTACCCACTATTTTCCAGCTTCGAAGGCAATAAGCTCTGAGGGCGGTTATTTTCTGTGGCGCTTTCCATCAGTATGGCTTTTACCTATACTGCCCTGGCTTGCCTTAAGCTCTTGCCAGGCTCCTTATTCATTTGGAGTCCGGACTTTCCTCTGCTATTCGAAGGAGCGAGCGATTGCCCATTTGCCTTAGTTGTACGATTTCAAGGTCAAAGTCTAGTGAAGATTCCAAAGCTCATTATCCATATCACTATCAGATTAGCAAAAACCGTAGAAATTGTATAGGGAATGCTCATTGGCAGGTGTAAAATCCACTATTCCACAAGGCCAATTTGGGCCAGAAGGCAGCGGCCAAAAGCAGGTAATATTGCCATAGGGAATCATAGAGGGTATGCCTCATTTTGATGCCCAAAAGGGTGGCAGGAATCACGTAGAGCAAGACTAATCCAAAACGGCCATAATGGATCAGGGGGAAAGGAAAGCAGAAGGCATGCAAAAGATTCGAATAAGCCATGGGCCGGGAAAGTTGCAAAATATAGAAGCAGAGAAGACTATAAATAAGTGGTTTTTCAAAAATAGAAAAAGCGGCTAAATCAACAATAAAAAGAAGCAGGCGATGCTATAGAAAAGAAGTGGTGAAATGGTCGTTTTTTTCTCATGTATGGCGATTTATCTCGTGAACTCGGGATCTCTCGAAATGAATGGAAGTAAACCGAGTAAAATCAAGAGCGAGGATCATAATAGATGATTTTTTTTAGATTTATTACATTTGTATCGTCAGTGTATAATGAGATCATATCACTATTCAAGAATATTGCATGATCCATGAAATAAAATTATTCACAGTATTTTTTTAATATTTTTTATACTTGTTGCTCGGTGCCGGTGGCGCTTTTTATCTTTTTACCCATCATACGGTAGATTTTTCTACGGCTTGCGCATTATAATCCCGGGCATCCTTCCATTCTTCTTGATGATCAGGGCAAAGAATGGGCAAGGTTTCAATTGGATCGGCGAGAACCAATCGCCTATGATCATATGCCGCTCATTAATGCATTTATTGCTGCTGAAGATTGGCAATTTTTTTCCCATCCGGGAATTTCTATCAAAGGGATCATGCGTTCCATTATAAAAAATGTGTTGCATGGCAAAAAGCTGCAGGGAGCCAGCACTATCACACAGCAATTGGTAAAATTCTTTTTTTTGATTCGCAAAAAACATTTAAGCGCAAAATTAAGGAGCAACTCTATGCGCTCTTAGTGGAGCAGCAATTCACCAAAGAACAGATTTTAGAAACGTATCTAAATCATGTCTATTTTGGGTTTGGTATTTATGGTGTTGAAGCAGCGAGCCAACGCTTTTGGGGTAAACATGCATCGGAATTTAACGATTGATGAATCGGCAACCTTGGCAGGAGTGATCCGCTCCCCGGCCAATATTGCCCCATTATTAATCCACTTAGCGCACAACGCCGCCGCAATATTATTCTGAATTCAATGAAAAATCTGAAATTGATTACCGATCAAGAATATGAACATGCAATGCAGCTGCCAATTAGTATTAAGGGAGTAGAGAATACATTATTTGCGGCACATGTAAAAGAGTTGATTCGAATGGAGCTTGAAGCAAGAAATCGGCAAAAATAGATTGTATACCGGTGGGCTTATTATTCAGACAACATTGAATCGGAATATACAAGAATTGGCTGAAAAAAGTTTTGCCGAGCAGATGATGGAACTCAAAAAGACAATCATGCCGGAAATTGATGGCGCCCTGCTCACCCTTGATAGTAAGACCGGTGAGATTAAGGCATTAATCGGCGGTGTTGATTTTAATCAATCAAAGTTTAATCGCGCATGGCAAGCGGGCGGCAAATCGGATCAGTGTTTAAACCGATAATTTTTGCGGCCGCAATTGCCAACGGTGCGTTTTTGCGATACAGAAATTGATGAGCCAATCACCATTGAGCAACATAATGCATTATGGCAGCCCAATAACTATAATCATCGCTTTGATGGTCAGATGACGCTTGCGCATGCATTGGTGCGTTCGAATAATATTGTTTCAATCAAAACATTACTCAAAACGGGTATGCAGCCGGTAATGGCACTTGCAAAAGCCTGCCATTTGGAAGATGAATTGCATCCATATCCTTCGTTGGCTCTGGGATGTATTGATGCAACGCTTAAAGAAGTAACCGGCATGTTTAATATATTTGCAAATAATGGCATATATACTGAACCACATCTCATTAAATGGGTAAAAGATAGTTGGGGCACTAAAATTTGGAAATCCTCTCCGCTTAAAGAGCAGGTGTTGCATCCCGGTAATAACAAGCAAAGTATCAAAAGTTCTTGAGATTGGAATCAAACGCTGGCGCAAAGCATATGAGCAAGAATTTCTTGCAGATGATGTGATTAGCAAAACAGGAACAACCAATGATTCACGCACCTGCTGGTTTGCAGGATCAACTCCGGAACTAACAACCGCGGTGTATATTGGCTGCGATGATAATCGTTCAATGGGGAGATGTATACCCGCTCAAAACCGCATTCCCGGTATGGCTTGGCATTCATGGTAAACTCAAGCCAACCGGCAAAAAATTTAGCTATGATTCATCATTCGAAAGAGTGCGCGCATTAATCAATGGACGGGAGAATCCTACAGTGAGGATGATCCGGATGGCATTGAGATTTGTATATAAAAAGAGACTTTAAGGCTAAGCTTTTTTTTTTTTTTTTTTTTTTTTTTTTTTTTTTTTTTTTTTTTTTTTTTTTTTTTTTTTTTTTTTTTTTTTTTTTTTTTTTTAAAAAAAAAATTTTTTTTAGTGACATTTAAGTTCGAGATATTTTTTGTTTCTATAACTAAAAAGAAAGGGTGTATGAATAAAAAAATAAATAATTTGTTTAATTTTCTATTGAGTTCATTTTCCATGCGCGCAATGTTGCAACCCATAAGCGAAAACTCCCAGGAAAACACTCACTAAGAAAAGACTTTTGGTAGTAAATTTGCAACACTGCCATGAAAAATTTACAGTGATCATTTGACTACCGGAAGCAATTCGTATGAGAATTGCGGCGCAGATTAAAGATATTTATAAAAAATTGGACGCAAAGATCAAACTCAAAATCAAAGCAAAACGTACCCAATGAGTTGTTCCGCAAAGCCTTGGAAGAACACTTTGATGAAGATAAAAAAAAAAATCAGCAAGCCAAGACAAGAGCGCAATATATCCAGTGCCTCAATACATCGGGGACTTTGAACCCCCGAAAGATATGTAACAAGTGTTGCAAGTGCTCGTGCCAAATAAAACCGGAAAGAATAAAACGCTTTTGCGCACATCTTATAAAAAATAATGATGTGTTTAAAGACTGATTGAAACCCCCGTATGAGACCAAAGATTTTGCATTGAACAACTAGAAAATTTTTTCATATACCTAGCATGAGTAACCCTTTTTTTATTACCCTCAAGATATAATCAAATTATTTTGGAAGTAATACTATGAAGCATTTAAGCCATGATCATGTTAATGCTTGTAAAAAATGTATAGAGGTCTGTGAAAAAGGGATTGATATTTGTCAAAATTTGATTGAGATGTGCAGTATTAGCCTTACCAGAGAATGTGCTGCTCAGTGTGGCAAATGCGTAAGGATTTGTAATCAATCAATTGAAGCTTTACTAAATGCATCCAACAATTGAAACGCAAAAGCATTGAAAGATTGAATGATGCTAAATGCAATACGACATTCCAAGAATGTATCAAGGCATGTCAATCATGTATTGCTGCGTGCAAGAAAGTGATACTGATGTCATGGGGAAAATGCTGAATGCATTAAGGATTGTCTTGCCTGTGTTGAGAAATTTAGCATGTGCGCAGGCATGCCAGGCCTGTTTAAACCGTAAGGGCTAGTTAGTGTTAGATAAATTATCAAGCACCCAAAACAGCAATCATATTATCCTGTTTGATTTCTTGTTCGGTGAGCATGGTGAACAAATTCAGGTTGCTGATGAGAAAAGCGCCCGCGCATTATCTTTTTGATGAGCGGTTGAGGATGTTTCTAAAGGAATTGCGACGCATGGTTTATTAAAAAAGAGCGTTTCAAAAAGTCATCCGGCTCCGGCGCGGCAAATATAATCACATCCGTGCAGCATAGCATGAAGCTAAATCCTGCTTATAGGTAAAAACCGCTGCAGAAATTTCAAGATCATGATAGTGTGATTTCCAATCAAAGGTATCGATTCTGCCGGTTTGATGAATAATCTGAATCAGTGAATGTAAATGAGGATTGAAGTCGAGCCATTCTTTGATGCAATTGTTAACGAAAGAGTGATCATTGCGATCCGCCGTTTAATAAAAATAGTTTTTTTATTTGCTGAAAGTTTTAATTGAGTAAGGCAAGATCTGGGTCATATTTTTTGAGGAATCGTTAAAGCGGATCGGATAAGGGGCAAGTTCGCATTTATGGGCGGGCAAAAATTCTTTGGCCTGTTCAAAGCATATATAAATTTTATCTGCATATTTTGCCAAAAATCTATTTGCTTTGCCCGGTTTGGCATCCAGATCATAGAAATGTACCGGAATACGCAGTACGCGCGCGGCCAAAAGACCGGCAATAGAAATATATCCGCCCATTCCGATCACGTGTTCAGGTTATATTCTTCGAACCATAAAAAAGCGCTGAATAAATGCGCGAGTAAAATGAATAATAAAAACAAGAATTTTAAAAATATTAAAAAATGGAATGTTGCCTAGTTTGAGCGCAACGTGCTGCTGACATGGCTACCTTGTTTTTTGATAATAGCTTGATCAAGTGGATGCGCAGTGGTAAAAAAAAGTATTTCAGTTTGATCATTGGAAGTTTGAATATGCTGGGCAAGCGTGAGGGCGGGGAGAATATGTCCGCCTGATCGGCCGGCAACAAAAGCAATGGTTTGTTTATCCATATTCTTTTCTCATGTGTGAACTGGAATTTTTGAGTTTTGGAAGCAAGTCTAACACGATCTTAAGAAAGTTTGCACATTTTTTTACTTTACCCCATTCTTCTAATTTTGCTTTGGCTTTTGTTTTGTCATGATCATTTTTTGCCAATTTGGACTGCAGCTTTCATATTATCGACTGGCTTTTTTAGTGTTTCCGTTTTTGTAATAACATTTTCCCAAATGGCATAGAACTGTATAATGAGTTGGATGTGCATAGAGCAACTTTTTGTCCCCATGGGTATCGCCTGATCGAATTTGTTTTCTTTATACAGTATCAAAGCTTTTGTATCTAAAAAGTGCGGATTATGCGGATCTTTTTGCAACGCGAGAGCAATAAGCTCATTTGCTTTTTTTAGATTATTTCCTTTGGTTGCATATAAATATGATAGTAAATTGTTAAGTTGGGGCATAATCATTTTTAAATGCAAGCGCATCTTCGAGTGTTTTTTGCGCAAATTCCCATTTTTGCTGAGTAAAGTAAATAATACCAATTTGCAATGCGATTTTAGCTTTTAATTCTGCTTCAGTGCTGGCCGCATATGCTTTTTGAAGCAATGGGAGCGCTTTATCTTGATTTGGCATTCGCAAGGCCAAATCGGCTGCATGAGAGTCGCCGGTCGGTGAGAATACTTTATGCTTTTCTAGTGATTCGATAGTTTTCGTGCTGTTCAATTAGCGGAGGAACATAAATGGTGAGCAAGTGAAGGGCTCTAATTAAGCCATAATTCAACATGAGTATCATTCTTTCATCCATTGTTCAAGCAATTGTGCAGCCTCATCAAAATGTTTTAAATGCGCGAGTATTTGAATTTTTAGGAGACGTGCCTCGCTATCATTTGGGCTTTTTGCCAAGAATTGATTAACGTTTTGTAAAGCTTTGGCATCCTCTTTTTTATCAAATAATTGTGCTGCTTGGGTCAAGGAATGTATTGGTCTCGCTTCCATTTTTTTGTTTTTGAAGTTTTTCAGCAGAAATGCGAGCATGAGGCAAATGCCGTTCAATTTCACTATTTGGCTGCGGGCTAACCTCTAAAAATGTTGTATAGCCTTTGATAGCTTCTTCTATTTTCCCCTCTTTTGTCCTTGAAGCGCCGCATACAAAAGCCAACTTTTATCAAACTTTGGATATGTTTCTATGCATTGTTTTATTGCGGCCAAATGCTTCTGGTTTCTTATTGAGTTGCAAATAGATTTGAGATTCCATGAACAAGAAAATAAAATTGTTTGGGCCGGCGCCGGGGAATTATTGAGTAAATTTTTTATTACCTTTCTAAGCGCATTTTCCGGTTCAGACCGCTCAAGATACATTTGCACCACTTTAAATGCTAATTCTTGATTGCTCTTATATTGTTCATTGAGTAAAACCAATCGGGCATGGGCTTTTCATTTTTTTTGCCTGTTTGTTCAAGTGCCATTGCGAAAAAGAAGTTGCATTTCCTGGTTATTCTTGAATGTTTCATCCAATTCCGGGATGAGTTTTACAATATCGGCAAATGAACCGCTTGCAGCAAGGTAGGGGATATATCCTGAATAGACAAATAAAGAATCTTTATCGGGTGTGATTACCATACCAATATCCTGCTGCTTTTTAAATCATTACCCAGCTGATAATAGTTTGCCATAATATCGCGCAAGATTTTGCGTTGCTTTATCGGCTGGGATGCAATCCAAAACAGATGCACAGTAAAAATAATAATTTCTTCCATACATTCTCCCGATGGCACCGAATGAGATAGTCCTTGAGTACTTGCCGCAACTGTTCATCTTTTATTTTGCTTAAACTTTCTTGCTCTCTCGGCTGAAAGTTGGACAATTTTTGAAACTATGCGTTTTGTTGGTGCCTTCCTTTTTTCTTTTTTATAGTGATTCCTACTGTTTTAAATCGTAGTTTTTTTATACGTGGCCGGTCTAGTTTTTCATTAATTGTCTTAATTAATAACGGGAGTGAGCAGATATAATTCTTGCAGCCAACAGCTATCGAGCACGCCGATAACCAAGGTATCTTCCTGAATCTTGAGAAGTTGCACTTTAGTGCGGATAGAACCAACAATTGCCGGCCAATTCTGCAACAATTGCAATTGCCAATTATCATTTTGGCTCAGCAGTTCTTCAAGAATTTTTTGGATTGGGATTGCCATAGTAATAAATCTTATTTTGTTCATCTCTTGAGAATGATGACTATTTTAATTTATTGTAACATTAAAAATACGCGCGGGAGAGTTATTTATGAAATATAAAATTCTTGGTTTCCTTTTGTCTTTTTTTGGATTCTGTTTTTCTATGCCAATTATCGCGGTGCAATGGGATCCCATTCCTATGCAGGAATTAGAAAATTATACTCCCTACTTTAGGCTTGCGCTAAGAAGACCTGGTGAAGGACCAAAGTTTATTGGACTTCTTGTTTATGCCGGTGATGAATTTTATGCAGATATAAGTAAAAATTCAGAAAAAATAGAAGCACTTCAATCTCTCATCAATAATCTTTCGGGTGATAAAGATACAGAGTCTTGAATTTATCTGTTACGCATATGGGCATCAAAAGGATCCAGCGCGATATTTGGCTGGATTTATTGATGCGCTTGGCAAAAAATATGAATCGAGAGGTGATATCTCATTAGTGATCATTGCGCATGGTGAAAATCCTGATGTAGTCAATAGAGCAAGCCATTCAATTTTGCCTAAAGTCAAAATTCATTCATTAATCTATTTTCAACCAACTATTTATGAAACTTATCTTTCTGCAACAGGAATTCAAGAGAATAAAGATTGGCATTCAAAACCAGGAAGATTTGGCAAGTTATATAATTTATATACAAAAGCGTATGTGATGCATCTTTATAATCCGATCTATGCTGAAAGAAAATATCGCCAGCAAGCAGAATTTAAAAATAATCAATTGATAATGCCAATTAAAAATGTGCGCATGTTTAAAATTGCTCAAAAGCAACTTGAAAACTATGATAATGAGGATTTTTTTAGTGTAAAAGCTTTGAAAAACCTACCTGCGTTATTAGATCAAATAGATGAGTATCAGCTTAATTTCGATCTTTTAGCACTTGGATTTAGTAAAGATAATAGTGTTTATCCTTTAGTGGCGATAAATCGTTTTATTAAGTTTAATAAAACAAGTATTATAGCGGATTATAAAGTTGCTCCATTTGAGGGTGGTTATGATGTTAAAACAATGCTGCCAGAAGTAACGATGTCAGCATTGAAACAAGAATTTTCTGATGAATTTAGAAGATCAAAAAATGTTTTCGGTAAAATTATTCAGCTTCCAGCTTCAAAAGGATGGATTAAGCAGTTAAGCTCCGAATTTGATGAAATTAAACGTCGTTATCAGCAAGTTGAATCCAGCAATATTTTATTACCACCACCAGTGCCTGCCAGAGAAGAATCTGCATTTGCTCCCCAAAATCTCTCTCGTCCCACAAAAAGAAGCGGTACAAGAGATTTTTCTTCAGAAAAAAAACGGTGCCAATGCCCCCACCTCCACCATCTGAAGGGAAAAAAGAGCAAGAAAAGAAATTGAAATTGTATAAAGCTCGAGAAGAGGCACCGGCTACAGGAAGAATATTAAAAGAGAGACTAGAAGAACAAAAAAAGAATTTGAAAAAGTTTGAGAAATCAGAGCCGGTAGCTTCACAAAAAAAGAGAAATGGCAAAAATGGGCAGATGAAAAGAAATTTGATGAGCTCGAGTCGGAATTTAGAAAAATAAATACTGAACTATTTAGGGCCAAAATATTCAGAGACGTTTTGCGCAAAGAAGGAAAAGGCAAAGAGCTAGCAGAAATAGATGATTCGATAAAGCAGATTGAAACTGATATTGATTTTATTAAACACCGTTTGCCAGCTGAAGAAAGTTTTGATTGATCCTTATTTATGGTTTTCCAAATGCTTAAAGATTTTGAGATTATTCCACACACTGCCGATTTAAAGATTCGAGTGTATGGCAAAACTCGTGAAGATCTTTTTACTAATGCGTTAATTGGTATGTTTCAATCAACGCGCCCGATGCGCCTGAATGCCGTTATGATGAGCATGATCGATTAGTATGCCCACGTTTGACGATTACCCGAGATATTGGGGTGAATTATCCGGATATCGAGTCGCTCTTAGTTGATTTTCTTTCTGAGGCATTATATCTAAGCGATGTACATAATGAGGCATATTTAAATCTCGCTATTGATGTCTTATCAGATACTCGTATCATTGCGCATGTAGAAGGGGTCGCAATTACCGGTTTTGAGGAGTCGGAAATAAAAGCAGTTACCTATGATGATTTGAAGATTGTTCAAAAAGATGGCATATGGCAAACCGATATCGTTTTTGATATATAACAAAAATATGATTCGATCCAGCCTTCGCTAAAGCTCCGGCGGACAGGTACGATTGCGAGCGCAATCACCACGAGCGGTTCTACCAAAATCCGTTCGCCCTGAGTACGAACGAAGTAGAGTGTGTCGAAGGGTGGTATAAAAAAGTAGGAATTTTTATGTTGCAATCCCCCAAATGGCAGGATCTCATTAAACTCAACGAATATTTATATGAAATTCCGCAATCGTTCCGTGCTGATATGCGCGTGCGGGCGCGCTATCCTGTGCACTGACGCGGAGGCGATGCCCGAGGATATTGAAGAAGATCTTTCGCTTCTGCAATTAATAAATGTTGCATCGTTGCCCGGAATTCAAAAATATGCAATTGCTATGCCCGATATTCATCAAGGATATGGATTTCCTATTGGTGGTGTTGCGGCAACTGTCAATTGCTGAAGGCGGCGTGATTTCGCCCGGTGGCATTGGCTATGATATTAATTGCGGCGTGCGTATGCTGACTGTTGCAAATATGACGTATAGATGAAATTAAACCGCAGTTCTAGAAGATTTAGCAACAGCACTTATTCCATGCGATTCCTTCAGGCGTTGGCCGTGGCGGAAAATTAATCTTTGCATACGCATGAACTTGATCGTGTATTGCTGCATGGCGCGCAGCAGTATGGTTGAACATGGGCTATGGCACTGAAGAATGATTTAGATCTTTGTGAAGAGAATGGCAATATGGCCGGTGCAGATCCAGACTCGATTACCAAAGAAGCAAAAAAACGCGGCACATGATCAGTTGGGCACTCTTGGATCAGGAAATCATTTTCTTAGAAGTGCAAGCGAGTTGTAGAAATTTATGATGAAAAAACGGCACAAGCATTCGGATTAAAAAAAGATGCAGTGACGGTTATGATTCACTGCGGTTCGCGCGGGCTCGGGCATCAAACATGCACTGATTATGTGCGTATCATGATAGAAAAATTGCCTTCTTGGGGATATCAATTTGCCTGATCGCGAATTAGTATGCGCACCATTTAGCTCGCGAGAAGGTGCAGCAGTATTTCGCGGCCATGACTGCTGCTGCAAATTTTGCATGGGCAAATCGCCATTTAATTGGCCATTGGGTGCGGCAAGCCTGGCATACTATTTTGGGCCCTGACGCTCACTTAAATACGATGTATGATGTTTCTCATAATATTGGCAAGCGTGAAAAACATATGATTAATGGAGTCCCAAAAGAAGTTATTTAATGCATCGTAAAGGAGCCGCCCGTTCATTTGGGCCTTCGCGCGCCGGAAGTTCCATTGGCATATAAAGAGAGGTGGGCCAGCCAGTGCTTATTCCTGGAACCATGGGCACTTCATCATATGTGTTAGTCGGGAACCGATTCATCACTCGAGCAGGCATTTGGCTCATAGTGCCATGGAGCAGGAAGAACCATGTCTCGCTCGAAAGCAGAAAAAATTGATTCGTGGAAAGCACGTTGCGCCACGAACTTGGAAGCACGAGGGATTGTGGTGCGGTGTGATTCCAATGCGGGCCTCGCTGAAGAAGCGCCTGTTGCCTATAAAGATGTTGATGTGGTAGTAAATGTTATTGCACCAGCAGGGCTTGCGCGTAAAGTTGCCAAAGTTGTGCCACTTGCAGTAATTAAAGGTGGATAAGATTTATCCATTAAAATGTATTTCGAGATTGTGCTTAACCTTCGCTTTCCTTGCAAGATCTCTCTGTTTTTCCTTTGTGCATTCAGAATTTTCGGATCATCTTTGCGTAATTTATTACGAGTCTTGATCTCTTGCCAAGTTATAGTGCCATTTTCATCTTGCATAACTAAATCGATCTCTGTTAATTTGCGCCCATCGGCATCGTCTATTATTCTTTCATAAAAAGCGATAATTGTTTTTTGTTGTTTCTTTTTTTCAACGGCCGCTTGTAATTCTCCTAAGGCGCGGAGAAGTTGGCAGTATTTCTTGAGATTGCGCCATCAAGAATCCTTGAGATTACGATCAAAAATCCCGGAATTGCATGGAATTCTTCAATTGCATGATTGATAATTTTTTCATTTTTCTCTATATCCCTTGAAATGGATTTTTTATTGAAACGGCTCCTACAATTCTTTGTAAGACATCTGGTTTTAACGGTTTATTTAAGAGAGGAATAGAATCTTTGAATGCCTGAACTAATTTTTGTTGTCTTTCTCTTTGATTACCATGATGTTTAAGAATTCGCTCTGATAATGCTGATAGCTCCCTTGGGTTATGATAACATGCCTGAGCTGGCATCGATACCAAAAACGTGATAAAAAAAATGATTGAACATTGAAGTTTTTCAACAAGTTTGCATCTGTTCTCCCCGCCTTCCAAATATAGTTTAGTATATTTGGAATAATAGTATTAACAGAGCGCGCAAGAGTATGCAATAATTTGTTCTAGGGATTTTTTTTGTATCGATTGCTCAAATATCAGAATCGAATCGCTAACAGTTTTAGTTCTGGCTTGTTTTCTTGAGTAGCCAAATTCCAATATGGTTACCAATAGTAAGGCAAATATAATCCCATAATACAAGTAGCGGAATCATTGACAAACTCAAAATATAAGCGCTGATGGCGACATCTCTCACATCTAACTCTAAGAGCTGATCACGGTCGGAAGTGCTTACATTCTGTGCTAAGAATTCAGAAAGAATTGCCGGCTTACTGTAGAGCTTGGTAAAGAGAAACACCGCAATAGTTAAGACTATGAGAGAGATCGAGTTATAAAGGATAATTTTCCATTTAATCGAAGAGGGGAAATTATCTCTATAAATCAGAAAGCTGTATAAAATGGCAAAAGGAATTGGGCTAATTCCAGGTTAGGATACCGATCGGAAAAGTGAAGAAGCTAATGGGCTTTAAGAAAGCAAAGATAATACTGGATACAAAGCCATATCCAAGAGAGAGCGTAAAAAATCCTATAGCAGTTTTTGTGAAATTCAAAGTCATGAGCTATTTCATGAATTGTCCTTGAATTCTTCGATAATTATTCTTTAATTAAAAGTTGCTGGTCGTTTTTAAAATGGCCATAATTTGGATATTTTATGTTTAGCCTTTTCCAAGTGATTCACTGGATAGCATATTCGAACTATTTTAGAGTCAGTTGTACCGCAATATGAAGAAATAATGATATCTTGCGTCTCTTTATCAAGATTGCCATCGAGGGTTATTCCTTGCGATTCAAGGAAAGCCAGTGTCTCAGATTCAAGTGGTTTCAAATAGTGCTTCTCAGCATTTTGGAATAATGTATCGAGTTTGCAATTATCATTTCCTAGTTCGCGGCATTTTTTAGCCGTTCGCCAGAGCCAGAAATATTGCATATGCCATTTCTCTTGATAAAGATCATTCAATGATTGCCATACTTTTTCTACACGTTCTGAATTCGCTAAGGCGCCATTGCGCAAGATTACCGTTTCATTTTTTGTGTTTGCGAAAACCATGGGTTGAATTGCTATAAATATAAAAAAGAATGCGAAGAGGAGGACAAAATTCCTAGAGAAATGGGGATAATGCTATAAATAAGAATTTGTTTTTCATAAGAACATCCATTTTATGATGATTTAAGAGTACTTTTATAGCCTAAATGGCATACGTTTCTTTGTCAAACGTTGAACATTTCATATAGAAATATTCATGAGGTTTTATTCTCCGACGCCAGAAAACCACAAGGCTTTTTAAGCCTGGGGATGAATGGCGGGAGAATTTCCGCCGAAGTTTGCCTCTACTTCGCCCTTCGGGCTTCGAAGAGCAAGCGAGCCGGCCTGTCCTTCGTAGCTTTAGCGTAGGAGGAAAGGCCCGGATAAACGTAGGCTGGATAAGGCTTTGGCGAATTCCGCGCGATACCCGGCTTTTAAGCCGGTGAGCGCTACATTTAAAGAGGCCGGCAAAAATTAGTATGAATAATTTCTGCCTGTAATATTCAACCTGCGTTGCATCTGCTTGAGCTATTTTTGATTGATTTTATTGCCAATTAGGCTAGATTGGGAATATTTTATTAACTAATATAATATACCTTTAAGGAGGTTTATATGAAAAAGACGTTATTGTTATCACTCTCAATGCTTACATTGGTAGTTAATCCTGCCCAAGCAATGGAAAAGCCTGAGAAACTCACTCTCTTGCAGTCAATGAAAGAAGGTTATACATATTCCTTGAAAGGAACATTGATAGCAGCAGCTATTCCATCATCTGTAATATTAGGTGCTATCTTTTCTTCTTTCTATCCTAAAACATCATTAGGCATCGCTAGTGCAACTCAATTAGGATTGGCTGCCGGTTCTTTCTACGCTACTAAACAACTAATTTCTCGCAATGCAGAAATCGCAGATACCCTAAAAGATGCCTTTTATAGAGAAGATAGTGCAGAGCGCTTAAGATTTACACCTTCTGTTACTTTTGGATTAGGACTAGTCTCTTATGCGTTAGGCCACCGTGGCTTCCATAATGCTAAATCGCTGTTCCATAAAGTTAAAAATAAGTAAGTTTTTTTGGAAATAAAAAGAAGCGGCTTGTAATATTGGAGCCGCTTCTTATTTGCTAATCTGTCACTTATAAACTCAAAACAATTTTTAAACGATGTATATCATCTACCCATAAACTTGCAATATATGTCTGCCTGCTTCTAGAAAAATTCGCCCCAAAAGCCACCCCGAATAATTTCTGCCTGTAACATTCAGCCTGCGTTGCACCTGTTTGAGCTATTTTTGATTGATTTTATTGCCAATTAGATTACATTGATTATTAGTAATATTTTATTAATCCTTATTTTTCAAACCTTAAGGAGGTTATATGAAAAAGACGTTATTGTTATCACTCTCAATCGTTGCATTTGCCATCAATCCCATCCAAGCAATGGATAATCCTGAGAAATCTAAAGCTTTGGAATCAATGAAAAATAGCGCAATTAATACTGGTACTGAGGCTTCAGATACCGCTTTTAAATTTATCTATCGGCACCCATTTATAACCGCAATAGGAATATCACCATTTATTCCGACAAAAATAGCCCCATTCCGTCAAGTTGCCATGAAATATCACTCTGTTCTTAATCCCTGGCTTCCGGTTGCAGCAGGATTATTAATTAGAGCTAATTTATTTTCAGTATTCTCTCATCACTATCTGAAAGAAAGAGGCATTAAACACGAAAAAAATTTCAGCGATTGGCTCGCAACCGAATGTTCATCTTCATGTAATAACATTCGAAAAGAGAGCAAAAAGCTTACTGATAAACAATACTAAAATAGTAAAAGACTATGAGTCTGTGAAAATGGGCTCATAGTCTTTCTCACTCAAACACCTTTAAGGAGGTTATATGAAAAAACTAGTTTTGGTTTCTCTCATTACTTTGCTCGCATCAAATCCTGTGGCTGCATTTAACTGGCAAACAGCAAAAAAATATATTAAGCCTACATTGAAAGCAACGGCTGCAATTGGCTGCTTTGCTGCTGCTTATGGTATGGGTCGTTTAACAAAAGGATCTGTATCAGCATTTAACGATGCTTCGCAAGAACTTAATACGAGTAATAATCTAGCAATAGTGTTTTTGTCTGAATTGCAAGGCGCTGCGAGTATATTAGTTGGAGTTCCTGCAGCAATTGCTACCCTTTCCACCTCAATCTTAGGTAGTTGGCTTGTTAAATCTGCTTATGACGACGCCAAGAAAGCGTATAGCGGCCAATAATTTTTTATAATAAAGTGAGCTTCATTTTTAGTGAGGCTCACTTTGTTTTTTAGCTATTTTCTTTTTATTTGCTAATCTGTTACTTATAATTCAAAACAATCTATAAACGATACCTATCATGTCTACTCATAAACTCGCCGTATATGTCTGTCTGCTTCTCGAAAAAGATAAGCAAGTGCTTCTCTTAAAACGTGCCAATACCGGCTGGATGGATGGCTTTTGGCATATTCCCGGCGGCAGCCTTGAAGAAAATGAATCGTTGGCTCATGCCGTCGTTCGTGAAGCAAAAGAAGAGTTGGCAATCGCGGTTGATCCTGCGCATGTTCAATTAATTTATGTTAAGCATTTTAACAAGAGAACGTTAGGATTCTATTTCCTTGCCCGTGAATGGCAGGGGGAACCCATTAATAATGAACCGGATCAAGCAAGTGAAGTTCGCTGGTTTAATATCCATGAACTGCCCATCGATATTAGTCCGTATGCGCGCAAAGTAGTTGAAGCGACCAAAACAACGGTCAATTATTCATATTTCGAGTAAGTTTTTTTTGATCATAGTCTTGCTTTCATAGATATTTTTCAATATATTTTCTAGCAATTTCTTTTGCCAAAATGAGCTCTGTTTTTGAACCGATGCGAAGCTATTTTTCTATGCCTTGCCTCTATGCGGCTTTTGCGATAATTATTTTTGTATATCTGTTTAACAAGAGCAAACAAAAGGGACTTGCGCGATTATCTGATTAGAGTATAGTCACACGTGATGAAGATAAAAATACTATATCTTTTATTAAGTGTGACCACCATCTGTGCGATGGAGCAAGATCAGGAACAATCTGAATCGGTAACGGTTTATGAACAGACCGTTACCGATTTAACGAATCCCGCCCATATATTCATTTTTGAAGAAGCTTTTAGCGAACTGAAATTGTCCAAAAAAAAGAGCAAACTTTTGCTCGAAGAATATACGCTCCAATCAATATCACCAGATATACATTGGATGATATTTGAATTTCTTTCTGAAGATGAAACATTTGTAAAAGCAGTTGCAAACATGAAGGCGCTCGCACGGACATGCAACCATTTTTGGCACGTATATTCTGATGAAAACTTGAACGCCAAAGTAATTGTTAAATGGGAAAAGAGGACTCGTACACCCAAGACAGTTCTTGATGAGGCTTCTTTATATTGGCGTTTCTTTATGATGGCAAATAAACTGCAAAATCCGGGGGCGTTGCATTGGTTTAGTCAAAAAAATAATGAGAAGATCGCAACCAAGATAAATGATATGACATGCGTTCAGCATGCTCTTTTGAAGGACGCACTTATTAAACTTGGTGGAGGCTTAACACTTACCGAATATAAATTATTTGATAAACGTCCTATTAAAGTTTTAGAACATCGTGAAGTTGGAATGACTGCGCTTCAATCATGTAAAATGCTATCGTTAAAAACATTTTCTCTACGTAGTTTGGGCGGAATTGAAAAAGTTCCAGATTTAACTTCTGTAGAAAACCTCAATTTGAGCGGTAATTATTTAACTCAGATAGATAAAGCTGTGATTAAACGCCTTACGAATCTTACCAGAATTGATTTTGCACATAATAATCTTCAGTCGGTTAATTTGGAAATTTTTGCAGGATTACCTCGTTTAAAATCATTAGATTTTTACTGTAATAGGATAGAAGAGGTTACTTGTGATGCGCAATTACAAGCTGGACTACAATCAATTAATTTTACTTTCAATAAAATAAAATATCTTGATCCAAAAATCTTTACTAAATTGCAAGCACGATGCATTGATCTCAGTAACAATCCATTGGAAAATCGCGAAGAAATTCGAGCTTTATCAAAGCCGGTAACCAATCGAATTAAGCTCGATGGTTAATTTAAAACTGTGTATATTTTAAGCGATTGCCTTTTGCTTTTTCTATCGGGTACTTTTGAGAATTATGAATCATTTTCTTTTCAACTGCGGTAGCAAGATCAATATTGGTGCGAATGCAAAAGTTGATAAGTCCCACCATCACATCCGCTACTTCATGCTCAACTGCTTCCCTATGCTTTTCAACTTCAGAAAACGATTCTTTGCTATCGACCCATAAAAAGAGTTCTAATAATTCTGCAGCTTCATTTGCAATCTGCATGCTCACATTTTTTGGAGAATGGTACTGATGCCATTCCCGATCTTCTACAAACTTTTTAACAATGGCCTTTAGATCATTAATCGTGGTGATGTTATCTTTCATAGTTGGCTCCTGTATTTATTATGGTTCGAGACGCTCCTTTACAGTCGCTCCTCACCACGAGCGGGACTCCGCTCATCCTGAGGAGTCCCGAAGGGACGTCTCGAAGGACTATAACTCTTTAATCTGTAAAAATAAATTTTTCCAAAACAATTTTCCACTGCCGGGCATGGGCGGTTGCATGATCGCTTTTTTTAAATGACTAATCATGCGTTCGGCTTGATTGCGCTTGGCTAGATCTCGGGTAATAAAACTTTTTTTATACTGGTCACTCCAATGCCGTATCAATTGATCAATGAGCGCAAGACTTTCCCATTCAGAAGGATTGGATGATTCCAATTCTTTACTGAATGCAATCGGATCATGAAAGCTCGTTGTGGTAAAAAAAGGCATGAGCGGTGCAAGCGGAATGGCTTCTGCTGAATGCAAATGCTCTATTAAGCAACGCGATTTAATGGTTGGCAGAACCAATTCTGTACGCTGCGCGAGCAATATAAAGTGATAGCCAGCTGGCGGTTCTTCTAATGATTTTAGCAGGGCATTGGCGCATGTGGTGGTTAATAGATCAGCTTTTTGTAGCACAAAGAAAAAATGTTGATCCTGATCGAGCGCAAAAGAAATAGTAGAAAATATAACCTTTAAATCATCAATCGCATACTGTTTTTCTGGGCAGAGCCAGAGAACTGATTCATGCTGTTGCTCGCGAATTTTGCGGCATGATGATGCAAACGCGACATCCATTATGACTGGCAAAAAAATTTCTGGAGCTAAATGATTGTCTGTTCGAGTAGCGCATCTTCATTGCCAATATATAGATATGCAGGGTGATCTATTAAAATGTCTATCATTCTATTTGCCTGTCCGCCGAAGCCCGAAGGCGAAGACTGGATTTTTTGATCCATGAGATTATCGCTGTAGTTGCTTGATGAACAACCTGTTCTAAGGTTTGATTTCCATCGATGACGATAACATCTTTTCTATCTTTGTATAACGTCATCAAAACCAGTGATAAGTTTTTGAATAAAATCTTGTTTTTCTTTTTCAAAAGAAGTGAGAGTTGCATTTCGCTTTTTTATACGATTTCGTGCGGTATTAGATTCGACTTTAACATATAAAGTAATATCTGGTTTAATATTATCCATTATCCAGTGTATTAATTGTGGCAATTTCATCTTTATCGAGTCCTCTTCCATAGCCTTGATAGACTAATGATGAGTCAGCCATGCGATCAGAAATAATAATTTTTTTTTTAGACAATTCGGGAATAATTATTTCAAAAAAATGTTGTGCGCGATCAGCAGCAAAAAGCAAAAATTCTGCTTTAGGGCAGATATGTACTTTTTTTTCATGAACGATTGTACGTAACAATTGCCGAATTCCGTACCGCCGGGTTCTTTTGTTAAAAGGACTTCGTACTTTTGATTAAGGAGTTCTTGATGCAAGTTTTTTGCAAGTGAGCTTTTTCCAGAGCCATCGATTCCTTCGATAGCGATTAAGATACCTTTTTTTAATCTGTGCATGAGCGCAGCCTATTGGTAGATTTATTGTGATTAACTAAGCTTATTTAATAGAATAAGGATAGCAAAATATTCTAGACCTGTCGCTCGACTTCTGGTGTTCAGAAAGAAAACTCATATCCGTTCGTTTCGATCCTTCGACAGGCTCAGGATGATCGGGAAGGTGAGGCGAGATTCGGGCTCATTCGCCTGCCCGCCGAAGCCTTGGCGAAGGCTGGGAAGCGAACGGGGGGCGCTGCGATCAAAATAAGGATTTAAAAAAAATGAATACTCAAACAATTCCAGTTCATGAGCAAGAATTTTATAATGAGCTGCGTTCTGCGATTAGCAATCCCGATGGATCAATTATAAATCTTGGGCAGTTATTATGGTATGCATTTAAGAAATTTCCTGATAATGTGTGCCTTGATTTCAGGAGATCAAAAAGTAAGTTATAGAGAGCTTTTTTATCGATCTTGCGTTATTTGCAGAGCAGTTGAAAGCAAAAGGGATTAAACCGCACGATCGGGTGCTGCTTTTTTTTGAAAACTCGATTGAATTTTATATCGGTTATTATGCGATTGTACAACTCGGGCGCGGTTGTTGCGCCGTTAAATACCTTCTTAAAGGAGCGTGAACTTCAGCATATTATTACTGATTCGCAACCAAAATTGCTGGTAGCTTCGACGATCTTGCTTGAAAAATTAGTAGAGGATCATATCGATGCAAAAGTGCCGATACTTACTGAAAAAGATATGGATTTATCGTCTCCAATCGATCAGAAAAGTCTTAGCCGATCCCGTGCCACATTTAAAGCCTGATGAGATGGCTGCATTGCTGTATACTTCCGGCACTACCGGATTACCCAAAGGGGTAATGCTGAGCTCAAAAAACATTTTAACCAATTGTATCCAAACCATTGCTCGTTTGGGATTTGTCAAAGATGAACGAGTCTTTGGGTATTGCCGCTTTTTCATAGTTTTGCGCAATTTGCTTGTGTTTGGGCGCCATTTGTGATGGGTTGCTCGGTGATTCTTGTACATAAAATTGAGCGGCGTTTATATCTCGAAGGCTTAACGCATAAGCCGACTGTTTTTATCGGAGTTCCCGCGCTTTTTGGTCTTCTTTGCTTGATGAAAAATGCCGATGTTGAATCGGTAAATTATTTTGCCAGCGGAGGTGATGCGATGCCGGATAAAATTAGGGTAGGATTTGAGCTGATCTACCGCCGCAAAATTGCCGCCGGTTATGGGCTTAAGCGAAACTTCCCCAGTGCTCACGGCCGATCTTGATGATATCACTGAGCCGACTAGTAATGTCGGAAGACCATTGATAGGGGTCACAATAGCGATTCGGGATGAACAAGGGATCGGCATTAGCTGATGGGCACATTGGGGAAATCTGGGTAAAAGGGGATAACGTGATGCTTGGCTATTATAACGAGCCGGAAAAGACCGCAGAAGTGATCAAGGATGGATGGCTTGATACGGGGGATTTAGGGTATATCGCGCGAAATGGCAAACTCATTGTTACCGGAAGACTTAAAGATATCATTGTGAATAAAGGTTTTAAGATCTATCCGCAGGAAATTGAGAACGTAATTCTTATGTATCCGAATGTTATTCGGGTCGGGGTTGTTGGCGAGATGGACGAGGCCGTGGGGGAAATTGCTGTAGCCTATGTTCAAATCAAAGGGAATGAGCCAGGGGATAGAACAGAAGCTCAGAGAGCTTTGCGAGCGAAATCTTGCCGCATATAAAGTGCCCCGAAAGTTTGTTTGCGTAACCCATAATTTGCCACTGACCGGTACCGGCAAAGTTGATAAAAAGGTTTTGAAGAAAACAACTTTCAGAAAAAGTTTGATTTTTCTCTTCAGCTCATATACATTTGTTCTTGTTAAGAGATTAAAAACTTAACAGCTAAAAACAAGATAACCTCCATTTCCCCTATCCGTGACGTTCTGTCTGGATGGGGGTAAAATTTTTAAATGAATAAAGAAACTAACAATCGCCCATTCCCGCTCATCAAAAAAGATCGGTATTATAATAGTGCCGATGATCATCCTGAAAGCTTTTTATTTCAAACAATTCCCTCATTTATTAGCTCCTTATACGGCAGAAAAAAAAGACAGCCTGAAAATAAATCTGAATGGATTGCTCTTGTGCCCCCCCTTGAGCAGAGTAAAGAGCCGGTAATCACTTGGATTGGGCATGCGAGTTTTTTAATTCAAGGAGCGGGGGTTAATATCTTAACAGATCCGATTTTTGGGCCTGCTTCCGCTTTTTTTCCGCGCATTTTGCCGCCAGGAATTGCGCTGCGAGCATCTGCCGCGAATAGATTATGTTATTTTATCTCATAATCATCGCGATCATTGTGATCTTAAAAGTTTGTAGGCATTAAAAAAAACGAACCCGAATATGGTGCTTTTGGTGCCAAAAGGGGATAAGCAGTGGCTTGAAAATAAGGGTTTGGGGCCAGCTGTTGAACATACCTGGTGGCAAAGCTATACCCATGAGACTCATGAAGGCCCGGTAACGTTTACCTTCTTGCCTGCCCATCATTGGTCTGCGCAAGGAGTCTTTGATCGCAATAAATCCCTTTGGGGCAGCTGGATGATCAGCTTTGATGGCAATGATGCCTCAATAAAGGCTCCGAAGGACGAGCGGATAGGAATCCGATTCATAACGAGCAGGATCCAAAGAGGGAATTTATCTCGAGCTCTGTCAGAGGGATCTCGAACATTTATTTTGCCGGGGATACTTCATATTCAGATCATTTTAATCATATCGCACAAGAATTCTCTGGCATTAGCACTGCACTTATGCCAATCGCTCCAGAAAAACCTCATCCCTGGATGCGAAAATCTCATATGGATGCACAGGAAGCGGTGCAAGCCTTTATTGATTTAAAGGCACATCATTTTATCCCAATGCACTGGGGAACGTTTCAATTTGGGCTTGATACCTTTCATGGGCCTATTGAACGCCTAAAAACTGAATGGGATCATCATCAATTGCATGATCGTAAAAAACTCACCATTTCTAAGGTGGGCCAGCGAATTATTATTTAGCATCATCTTTATTAAAATATATTGACAAAACCTACCGCATTTTTTCATGGTACTAATACATAGAGTAAATTAACTTTTTTCTAAAAAGGAACTTACATGTTATTAGATTGGGCGTTAATATTTTTTATACTATCATTAGTTGCAGGATATTTTGGATTCTTTGGTCTCGCAGCAGATTCTGCAGGGATCGCAAAAATACTTTTTTTTATTTTCTTAATACTTTTCGTATTTTCATTCCTATATCGCTTGATTAATCGTCAATCTCCTCCGCAACCATAAATCAGAATTGCAAGCAGGCCTATTGATTGTTAGATTGACCAACGAATGCATCGAACTGTCTTTTTTGTTTCTCAAGTGTGAGATCATATTGCAAGTTCCATAATTTGTCTTTCCATTGTTGAATGCAAACAGGATCAGAGTTATAGACCCAGGATAAAGCCCACTGGCCCCATGAGGCTTTTTGATTTAATATTATTCTCAGTTCGCTTTGTGTTGGAAATGTGTTTTGTATTTCTTTAATAATATCCTCATATTTATTTAATTTTCCCGCTTTGCTGAGTTTATCTGCTCTTTCAACAAATAATTGCGTATAGCGGTTAAGAGACTGTGCGGCATTAGAATTGCTGTGTTTCAAAAGTGCTTTTGTCTCTTCATTCCAATCTTCTTGTGCTGCTTGCACAAATCGGCGAGCAAATTCTGATGTTAAGGCAACCTGACTATTTTTTTCCATCGCGCATATTGGTTGTGCGAAAAATAAACCAAGAAAAAGCATGCTATTACATTTCATTAGGATTCCTTTTATTAAAGTATTTCAATGGAAGCGTAAAAATTCTTTATAATAAGATCAATAAAATTCTTCGATACGAAAGCATTTTGTTCCACTCAGGATGATTTAATTTAGGAGATACTGGTGAATACCGTTACTGAAAAAGGAAAGATTCGTCTATTTATAGCGCTCGATCTTCCTTTAGTGAATGATCAAAATGAGCCGATTCAGTTTGCTAATGCCCAATTGCTCATCAGCCAAGCGGTAGCCAATTTTCGGCCGGTCAAAAATTTTCATGTCACATTAGTATTTATCGGATCTGTTAATGAATCGCTGGTGCCGGCAATAAAGATTGCTATTGAGCGAGCTGTTGCGCAATTTAGCAATGAACAAAAGCAAGGGCTTATTAATGGTATCGGCCAATTGATGCTCAAACCAGGCGCGGCAATTATGGGCAAAAATGCGGTTGCACTTTCATTGATCGATAATTATTTGATTGAATCCCTGATTGCAACGTTGCTTACAGTTTTTCAGCAATATCAGATTCCGCATGCTGAGCGGCATGAAGGGCTCAACTTGCATGTTACTATTGGAAGAGTTCCAATCGATGTTAAAAAACAGATCGATACAAAACGCTTTTTGGATTTGCTGCCAGCGCCGATTGGCGGGCGCGCGCAATTGAATGAAACATTCACTGCAAGCACAATCACGTTGTATGAATCTCATCCAAATAGTGAATATACTCCCTTGGCTACATTTAAAATCTGATATCATTTTTGAAAAAAATATTGTATGATGATTCTAGTTGAATTACATCAATCGCTTTTATCAAAAAGGTACATCTATGAAGAAGGCATTGCTTCTTTCTCTTTTATTGATTGGAATGGCAAATACCGTTGTGGGCACTGATTCCAGATCAACACTGATTAAATATTATGATGTTGGTATTAATGCTACAATAACAGCACTATTGGGATACGCAGTCTATACGCTGCTTAACACTCCCCGCGAAAAGCCGGAATATCAAGCAGATATTCCAACGCTGATGTTTAGTGCGGCGGTTGGCTATTTTGGATGGCGCACCTATCAATCTGCAAAAATTACGCAGGATGCTATAGAGAACGCTTAATCTATACAGCAAGTGCAAATAAAAAAGGGAAAGCTTTCAAAGGCTTTCCCTTTTAGTTTTAGTTCGAGAATAAGCTTAGTTATTGATATTATTGAAATCGTTCCACGCGCTTTTTAAGTGATAACTGCCAAGAAGCACACTTGCTATACTTGCAGCGCCAATTCCAATATAAAGAGGGGGAAGAACATCGGATGGTTTTATTTCTAAATTGTTGACATAGCCTGCATATCGATACGGCTGGTAAGCATGAGGTGAATTGACCACATCTATTGAAAGGCTACCTGCTGCATTTACGTTCAAGCGACTAATCTCATTCTGTTTGCTTGCAATCCATAACGCTGCACAAGGAAGTGCGAGGCCCGTTGCGATCTCAGCTAATCCTAGCGTTGCTTTTCCGGTAGCAAGAATTGCTCTGCCGGTAACTTTCGCTGCTTGTTTAAATGTGATAGCCGAAGCGGGGGTTGCTATAAATGCATTTGCTGCAACGAGCAATGCGAGTGAAAAAAATAATTTATTTTTCATAATTAATCCCTAAGAATTTATTTATTTGAAGTGTAATGACGATATACCAAATACCAAGGTAACGCCCAGGCTGACATGCCTAATGCATGGCCCGTTATTAAAGATGCATGCTCGCTCATTGACATTGTCCCGGGTAGCCCATAATTAAATGCGGCAACAAATTGGCCAATAATGGGAATTGCCCCAGTTATTAATCCAAAGGCAAAAGCCTCTTTTCTATTTGATTCACGAGCAAAAGTTGGTTGCGAAAGGGCTGTCAACATCATCAACAGAAGAGAAAGTGAAAAAAATCGTTTTATTTGCATATAACCTCCAATTGATTCGAACTATGAGATACTTTTAATATGGCAAAAACCATGAAAAAGTCCATCAAAAGGCCCTAAAACCCGGTAATTTCCCCTCTTTTCTTGCTATAAAATTACAGATTGTAATAAAATGATAGTAGGGAAGAGAACTCTAAGGGGGAGCCATGAAGGGATTAGGGGGTATAATACTCGGTTTTTGCCTTTTGCCAGTTGCACTGCAGGCATATCTCTATGATATTAAGGCCTTGCGTAAATGGCACCCGGAATATAACCGATACCATTATTTTATTGGCTGTTGCGATTTTCATGATAAAACCCATGTTGCCAACCCGATCCAAAGAAAACGTATTGAAGAATTATTACCTGCCTATGATCCGGCAAGCGTGCTTGTGCTTGTAGAAGATCTGAGTTCGCCTAATGATACGGGCCGTTTAGGATGTGGTTCCTATTTTATTAATTCTCGAGTAGGCATCTTGGCAGGGCTTGGAAGCTATTGCAAGGATTGCCATATTCCTTTTACCAATGTTGAATATCGCTATTGCCGCGTAGTTGCCCTTGGCCCGGTGATAAATAATCTGAGTGCAGATCCGAGCGCATTTCCTTCAACGAAGCGCATGACTGTTTCCCATTTAATGCAAGAAATTGAGCAGACGTATAATGATCTTTTATTTAGCAGTATGACTAGCAGCTTTAAAAATCAATTTATGGAAATTTCGCGCACGGTGAATAAATCAATGGAAAATCTTAATCTCATGAATAATCATCAAAAATCAATCGCAGAATATCTGGCGAGCACTACAACGCCTGCTAATCGGCTTGAAGTAGTAAAAAATTTACTCACCTTCGATGGCATTTTAATTGGATTTAAACTTGTCGATGCAACTATTAAGGCATCAGAGAAAGAAAAAGTGATTGCATTTGCCGGTGGCACGCATATTACTGAAGCATATGATCTGCTCCAAAAAATTGATAATTGGGAGCCGGTAAGCCATTCGGAGCTTTCAACTATCAAGGCATCGATTGCTCGCGGTATTGGTGCGAATGTTGTTGAATCTAAAGGCAAGCCGCAACCGATTTCGCTTGAACTGATCGATCATTATTTGAATAGGTAGCATCACCAATAAAAATTCTTGGTCAAATAAGCGCGCCCCGAATCGCCAAAAATTATTACGCCCATATCGCCATCGTTAAAATGCCTTTTTGCATATTCATAGGCGGCATAGGCAACAGCGCCACTGCTCGGGCCAATCAGCAAGCCATATTTGCTTGCCATTGTTTTAAGCATCCCCAGTGCATGATCATCAGAGATTGGCAAATAATCATCAATGACTGATTTATTTAATACCGGAGTTTCAAAATCGATGCCCATGCCTTCCACTTTATAGGGCTTTGGATTGCCTTTTGTGGTGCGCCAAGAAGTATCAGAATCAACTGCCAAAACTTTTACGTTTTTATTTTTTTCTTTTAAATATTTGCCAACGCCGCTAATCGTTCCGCCAGTGCCCGCTGCAGCAAAATAATGGGTAACGTTACCTTCAGTTTGATTCCACACTTCGGGTGCCAGTGATCGGTAATGCGCTTCAGCATTTTGCACATTAAAATATTGATTGAGCATAATGGCGTTGGGAGTTTTATTAAGAATCGCAACCGCTTGGCTGTGATAACTGCGCGGATCTTCAATGAATGAGGTTGAAGGGCACATCACCACTTCAGCACCATATGCTTTAATGGTCTGATGTTTTTCTTGGCTAATTTTTTCAGAAACAGTAACAATTGCTTTATATCCTTTGATGGCAGCAATCATCGCAGTTGCAGCGCCTTGATTCCCTGATGATGCTTCAATAATCGTGCCCCCTGGCTTAAGTGCACCGGTGCGCTCGGCTTCTTCGATCATAAAAAGTGCAGAGCGATCTTTTACGCTGCCGCCTGGATTTAAATATTCTAATTTTGCATAGATTGATCCGGGTATATCGAAAGGTATTTTAATTAATGGCGTATTGCCTATCGCATGGAGAAGCGAAGCATGTCTCATTTTTTTCCTTACAGATATTCAATGAAGAAATATAAATTTTATTCGTTTAAAGAATAATGTAATTATTGTGTGATCTCAAGGAAAGAAATATTAAATAGAGCCTATATATTTTTTCCGGATATTTGTTTATTATTACTGTCAACTGAAATTTTTTTGTGCGATAGATTTTTATTTTTACATACTAAGGATTTTATGAAACGATTAGCATTGCTTGCGGTACTTCTTTTTACTCCTTTTACTTTCCATGCTAATCCTCGCGAGGATTTACTATATGCGATAACCGAAAGTGATTATGAGAGCTTTATGAAGATCTATAATAGTAACAATTTTTCGCAAGAATCGCTGAGGAATTTTAATGATTTAGCAAATCGTATGATCATGGTCCGTGGAGAATGGATGACCATGCATGCATTCTATCCTCAGGTGGGCAAAGATCTTTTTTATGCAGCACTTTGGGGATTCGCGGGTGCAGGCATTATTAGCTTGACGGATGAAAAAAATCATTCATTTGATGAATCTGCAAAACCGAATGATGCTGCTAAGGCCGCTGCACTTCTTATCGGATTACCATGCTTGGTCTTTTGTATTAAAAATATCCTAGCCGCTTTTCAAAGACCAAAAGTTTTATTAACTGATGCAATTCGCATAAAAGATGCATTGGCGATGCACGAATAGATTTTTTTACATTTTTATTACGCTGTTTTTCTCAATGCGCGGGATCATGGTTCGAGCTTAGATTTGTAACAAACTAGAGAAGAAATGATAAAGCTGCAAGAAATGGCACAGAGTTATCGGTTTGGCCAATAAAGAAGCCGCTCTTGCGAACGGCTTCTTTTAGTTGTAAAGGCTTTTAAGATTCTTAAATTATTTATAGAGCATTTCACTGTGATAATCTCTGGGAGCATTGGCTTGTTTTATCTTCCAAATAATCCCTGCAGTTATTAAACTAGCAGCGCCTAATCCGGCGATCATTTTTTTATTGCGTGAAATAAATGATGCTTGCTCAGGGGCTGGCGGTGTTGCTTGTTTTGCTTTGGCTTTAAAAGCGGGAGCTTGAGGTATTTTTTGTAATTCTGATGTTCTAGCCCTAGTTATCTCATTCTTCAGTTGTTCTAATTCATTTAGTAGCTGAGTTTTTTCATATTCTTTGGAATGGATTGAATCGAGACTTCTTGAACGGGCTATTCGAGTGATTTGGCGTCTTTCATCTTTATTTTTTTCTACTATTTCCATGCCAACTATTGGCGTGATTAAGAAGCAGGTTAAAACTGCTAATGAAATTTTAAATAGATTCATGTAATTCCTTAAATAATTTTTTTATAAAATCACTATCATAATTTATGATATATTTAAAACAAATTCAGTCAATGGTAAATATAGATAGTATTTTTGCAAATAGAAATTTTGGGCAGGTTTATAGGCTCTCTTGTACCTGTTGTTGCCATAACTTTGCATATAACCCATTCTTTTCAAGTAACTCCGCATGGGTCCCTTGCTCAGCGATAACCCCATGATCGAGCACGATGATCATATCAGCATTGACCACCGTTGAAAGGCGATGGGCAATAGTGAGCGTTGTTGCGCCAACTGAAATCTCATCAAGATTATTTTGAATTTCTCGTTCGGTGTGCGTATCGAGTGCCGAAGTTGCTTCATCAAAAATATAGATTGCTGGTTTTTTGAGCAATACTCGTGCGATGGCAATGCGCTGCTTTTCGCCGCCAGATAATTTTAATCCTCGTTCGCCCACTTCAGTGGTATAGCCATCTGGCAATCGTTTAATAAATTTATCTAAATGCGCCATTGCGATTACATTCTCGATCTCTTCTTTACTTGCATGCGGATTGCCATACGCAATATTATAATAAAGCGTATTATTAAAAAGGACAGTATCTTGCGGCACAATGCCGATTGCCCTATGCAATGATTTTTGTTTAATCGTGCGAATATCATGACCATTAATTTGTATGCTGCCGCCAGTTACATCATAAAAGCGATATAATAAACGCGCAATGGTTGATTTGCCAGACCCGGTCGCGCCGACGACTGCAACACTGTTTGCCTGCAGGAACTTTAAATGAGATTCCTTTTAAGATGCGGCGACGCTCATCATAGTCAAATTGCACATTATCAAAGGTGATTTCTGCATTTTCTATTTTGATATCTTTTGCATCGGGCATATCTTTAATTTCTGGTTTGAGTGAGAGTAGATTCATGGCGGACCCCACATCATTAAGCCCTTTGCGAATCGATCGGATGATATAGCCAAAATGATTGAGCGGATAAATAAATTGCAAAAGATACCCATTGATCAAAACAAAATCGCCAACCTTCATTTGGCCATTGAGAACTGCATTGCCGGACATCCAGGTGAGAAAAATTAATCCAAGCCCGACAATAATATTTTGGCCAATCTGCAGCCAGCTATCATATTGATATTTGAGCACACCTGCATCTTCTTGTTCTTGCAGAATCTCATCGCATTGCTCATGTTCAAAATGTTCATTATCAAAATATTTTACTGTTTCAATATTGAGCAATGAATCAACTAATCGGGCGCCCGCTTCTTGCCGCTTATCATTATAATCTTCTTGCACTTCGACTGATTTGCGCAATGCAAGCATCGTGAAGGCAAGATAGCCGATCATAACAAGCAAGAGCGCGCCCGCATATAAAAATCCATAGAGATAAAAAAGCAGCATAATCACAATCACCATCTCAATGAGCGTATTGATCAGGAATAAAAAGATGCCCCAAAAGATGTGATCAAGCCCATCCTCTGCCCGCTCGATGGCTGTGGTGATAGCGCCTGTTTTGCGATCAAGATGGAAACGCAGTGAAAGTTTAAGCAGATGATCAAAAATCTTTAAGGCGAGCAATCGCATGCTCCGCTCAAGGGAGCGATAGAGCACAATTGCGCGCACTTGCAAAATAATTTGGCTTATCAGCCATAGTGCTCCATAGGCAATTAAGATCACCGAAATTAATTTAATTGGCTGTGGCGTGCATAGTGAAAGTGCGTTCACAATTTTTCTGAAAAATAATGGTAAGGAAACATTGAGTATAATCATGATTGCAGAAAAAAATAGTGATGCGACCACCCGCATTCGCATCTTCCATTCGCGAACCCACAAAAAGGGCCAAAGCCGCATGAGTAATTTGAAAGTTTTAAATTTTTGATTATGATTTGCCGGCATACGCGATTCTCCCTGGATCATGCGATTTGATCATTAATTTTTATTGGAAATTTTGCGCTCACATTATATTTTAAGAATTTTACTCTAAACTATACAGTATCTATTTAATTTACATTTAGAAAAATTCATCATAGGGATATTTATGCATAATAAAATCATCGTTTTAGCAGCTGGCATCTTTGGAGTATTATGTGCAAGCGAACCCGTAGCAATTAAATTTCCCCAAGATATAAAAGCATATATCATCAGTTTTATTAAAGAGTCGACAAAAACACGCACTTTAAGGACATTTAAAAATCTCAATCTCATTAATAAAGAATGGAATCAAACGCTTGCCGATCCCTATATTTTTAAACAACTGGTTATCCAGTTGGTAGACCAGGAAGGTAAGCTTGATGAACAGTGGATTAGAAAAGAAATGGGTAATATGAAAGGTTATGAATCTGAAGTGGTTCAAAATTGGTTAAAGCAATTAATTCAACAAAGATACCAGTTAATTGAAGCTATAGAAAAAGATGATGGGCAAACGGTTGCGGAAATTCTTAATCAAAATAAGATCTTGATGTATAAAGAATTGAGTGGTGGTGAATATCCTATTAAGAGAGCACTCAATAAAAGCAAGCAATCAGTTTTAAAAGTATTACTTAATTTTAATGGACGGGATTTTAATCATAAATTGCAGCAAGTATTGAAATCGGTTTCACATCGTAACGTATCTTTTATTTGTGAATTTTTTGCAAAGATTGCTGCGGCAGACTCAGCCCATGATACTGAATGGGAGCAAATATTTAAAAACTTGAACATTTTTAAAGAATTGGTTGCTTGTATTGCTAAAAAGAGTGGCAATTATGATGTAGTTCTGATTGCAAATAGGTTAATTACTTCAAGTAAAACCCAACATCCTGAAATCCTACAATGGCTTATAGCACTCAAAGAGCAAAGCGTACAAGAAAAACTTTTATTTCAAGCAGTAAAAGACGATAATTCACAACAAATTGAAAAACTTGTTACAGAGCAGAAAGTTAACATTAATGCGAGGGATGCATATAATAGTACTCCTCTTTTCAAGGCCGCATCAGGAGATAAGTTTAACGCAGTTCAGACATTATTAAAGTTGCAAGCTGCTGTTGACTTGCCAGATATGCATGATGGCAGCCCATTAAAACGTGCTGCAAGTAAAAACCATTTAAATATTGTGAAAGCATTGCTTGCTGCTGGCGCAGATCCCAATCGCGCAGATGCTGAAGATTTCACGGGTCTTATGAATGCGGCAGAGGGGGGAAATTATGGCGTATGCGAAGCCTTGATTGCTGCCGGCGCACAGTTGAATTTGCAAGAGAGATATGGAGCTACAGCCCTTATGCATGCGGTTGAGCGTAAAAATTTTAATCTCACTGAGCTTTTATTAAAAAACGGTGCCTACCCACATATAAGGGATTACCATGGGCAATCAGCATTTTCGATTGCCAAAATGAATGGGGATGCGCTCATGATTAATCTCCTGCAGAAGTACAAGAGCGCTTCTCAAAATAAATAATGAAATTAAAGAAAGTTTGGTAGGAACCGATATTCTCATGCGCGCGTTAAAATATTCAAGGAATGCGCGATGCTCGTAAGGTGGCCATAAGTGATTCTGCTTGAGCGCATAAGGATGACGATATTTTTTGCTCAGAAACAATCTTAAAATGCTCGTGCGCCTCTTGTAATTGCGTATCATCGGTTGCAAGAAGCTTTGCTAATTCATAGTGAGCGTATATTTTCTCAGCAGGTAAAACTGATTCATTCTCAATAAAATGCTCATAGCAATATCGCGCAATTTCAATGTCTTTTTCGATTGCGGCGACGCTTTTTTTACCCGAAAATAATTGGGCCAAAGCCCAAAGGGCGTCCGCTTTGGCGGATTTAAAAGTATCTTGGAATACTACGGGTAACAAAAAGCTTATATATAATGAATAATTTTCTTTTAACCAATAAATATCGGCTAACTTTTGATGTGCAGAAATCCAGAGGCTTTGCTCAGGATTAATCTCTTTATCTTCAATAACTTCCTTAAGATAGGAAATCGCTTTTTCAGCATTTTGCGGAACACCTTTTCCATATTGGTGCGCGTGAGCGAACCCAATACAGCTATGCCAACGAGCGACTAAAAAGGAGTTTTGATTATATGCCTTTTGCCAGCAGTCTAATGCAAATTGATAGTCGTGTTGGTTCTTAGGTAGGCTTTCACTATACAGTAGGCCAAGTCCAACGTATGAAAGGGCTTGGGCTTTTTTATTATGATCTTGAGCTGCGCCATTTCTAAAATGCTGCTCGCTGTATTTTAAATTCTTTGGGATGTAAGCTCCGCGAAGATATGCTATTGCCAGGCTTGGGAGCCAGATTGGATTTTGTTTTACCTCTTGCGGATCATGGAATACCAAGAATAATGAATTTAGCGTGATTCTCAATTTATCAGGAGTCATCAAATTCTGCGCATTTCCTATGTAGAAAAATTCAGAAGCGGTATCGTTAATAGCAAAATAGTTTATATCTTCAGCAGTTGCTATATGCACCCCATTTACCGGATTAATCGGATTATCTATCTCATTGCTCGAAGGGAGGAGCATACCATTAAAAAGCCATTTATTAAGTATTTCAGCAGAAAAAGAGTGTTCAAAAGTCTTATTGTTTTTTCGAGTAAACAGATATGCCAAGATAAAACCCCGTTTATCTTGCTCTTGGCGCTTGATAAGCCGTATAAATTTTTCTTTGCATATAGGTTCAATTTCGCTTAAATTTACGTTTCTTTGGAATGCCGGCTTTCCATCCTTACCCGGAAAATTAAGGACTTTTTTAAGAGCGCTGGTAACCTCTTTATCAGGCTTTTTCATGGAAAGAAGGGGGGCCGAGAATACCAGAAAGAAAGAGAGAGCTGCTTGATAATTCATATCGGTTTTTCCTAATTAAGATTAAATAAGGAATATTCTTAATGGATATTTATAGAAGTATAATTAAATAATGTTATTCTAAAAAGCAATCTATTAGGGACTTTTGATGAGATATTGTATGCCACAATTATTGAAAAAAATTATTTTTCTTACTCTTGTATTCGTAAGCTTCTCTGGTACTCAAATAAGGCCCGAAGTAATGCATACTGATTCTGAATTAGATTTTAAGGAAAAGGTGCGAAATCGAATTGTGTGGGGCGGTTCGCATGCTCAAGAGGAATTTATTCGTTGTATTCAACAGCAGGATCCTGAATGTATCAAAAATATTCCCATTTCTTCTAAGGCCTCGGTGTTACAAGGGGATAGCTTGCGAGCAATCACCAAAGAATTAGCGAGTAAGCCATATCTTAAAAATAGATTGGAGATGCTGCGCGCTCTTATTGAGAAAGTGGGGAGCATACAAGAATGGTATAATAGATACCATTTTAATATTACTAATTTGAACTATCAGCCGCTTCTGGAATCGGTGATCGGGAACAATGATGAAGCCCTTTTTGATTTTCTCCTTGCTTCAGGAATTCATCCTGATCACATTAAAAATCAGAGAGGTGAAACGCCCCTTTTTAAAGCAATACAATTTGAGCGATTGGAAATGCTTAAAAAATTAATTGCTCATGGGGCCGATATTACGATTCAAGGAAATTATCTTCAAACGCCTCTTCACTGCGCAGCGTATATGGCACTTAAAAAACCTCAGATTATCGATGAGTTAATTAAAGCTGGCGCAGATGTCAATGCGCACAATAAATTTGGTGAAACGCCGCTCCATGATGCTGTTGGATGCCAGGCGGGTTTGTATTCGGATTCTAATATCAAAACCATTGAAGCGCTCTTGAAAAATGGCGCATGGATTGATCGCAGCCCTAACAAGAAAAAATCGCCATTAGCATATGCTGAGGGTTTGGCAGAGAGTGCATGTAAAATGCAAATGGAATGGGTTGCGCGAACGGGTAACTGGCCTTGTGCAACTGATCCTTGCAAGAAGCTGCAAGATACTATTTTGCTGATGAATGAATATCTTAAAAAAGATAATCAATAATTATTTTACTGGACCTGTATATGCTAAAATTATTTAAATCTCTAATTTTTCTCACAATTCTTGGAATTGCTTTTCCAAATTGTGCGGCACAACTGAAAAATGGCCAAAAAGTGCAAAATGTGTTAGATTTCTGCCGTATTAATGCCGATAATGAACACTGCCAAGCGATTGAGCAGACTTTAAATTATTTTAAAAATAAACAAGAATCAAAATTAAATCCGAACATGCTGGATCTTGCAAATAGAAATCTCTATGACAGAGCATGTTATTTGGGAAGACAATTAAATTGGGATTCCGCGCGGGTGATCGAAGAAACTCAAATTTTGCATAATGAGCTTAAAATACTTTTACTTCTTAATGAAAAGCGTCAGCAAAAAATTAAACTAACTAGAGAAGAACTGTTAAATAGCGCTTCATTCTAGAGATCATCAAGGATTGAATCAGGTTCGTAGGGATCAATAGAAGGAGACTGCTGGATGTTGGTAGTCTGAATATTCTTTGGCAGATAATTGAATTTGGTTCTATTGGAGATGTCCATGAGAGACGAAGATCGTTTTTTGATAATTGTAAATAGTGATTTTTTTTGCTCGCTTGGTATTTTTTGCAAGCCGAGCTGCTTCTTACATGCAGTAAGTGATTGTATTAATTCCGGATTAGTTATTTTAAAGAAAAAATATGAATTTTTTCTAGGGGAATTCATTGGGCTAATGGTGGTCCTCAACATAGCTGGGAGTGGTATGATTGCAAAAAGGGCTAGGATTGAGAGTAATGATTTCATGAGTTTTTCCTAAATTAGAAATTTAATGCATTCTATTGTACGCTTTTTTACTGATAAATAAAGATCAAATCAACTTAAAAAAGGCTTTTTTATGAACAATAAAATTATCTTATTATTATTAATGATGTTTGGATCTCCTATTGCTCATGCAAATCAAGCAACTATTACTTTTGAAATAGATGCGCGCAATATTCCTCATCTTACTCCGCAAGAATGGCATACATTTTATTTTAGTAAATTAAGAACGAAAGAAGAAAAAGATTGCATCATCACGATGATCAAGCAGGCAAAGGGCAATGCTCAGGATGCACTGAAGGTGATTAACAGTTTAAACGCCCAACTTGAGGTAAAAGATATACCGGTACTTGCAAATGTGGTAGCTCGCGCAACAAGCTTTAATTTTTCACTCGATAGAAAATTTCATTATTTGGCCCCAGTTGTGTATGGTTTTGTACGGATCATCACCGATGTCTCTGAATCGGAATTTCCTGAATATCTCTCATTTAATAATTCTGATGCATTTTCGAGCGTGATTCCCGCATTATCAAGACTTGTGGAAAAAGTGATTACTCGCTCCAATGAATGTCTGCAATTAACGCAATGATTTTTCTACGAAACTTTCTAAATACATTTCTCGACTCGCGTAACCGCTTGCTCGAAATGAACGGTCCTCCCCGTTCGCCTCGATGGAGGCCGCAGGCCGAGTAGAGAGGTTCTTAATACCTCACTCCTCTTGCTTGGCGATTTTTTTATTGTTAATTCCTCTAAATTCATGATAAAGAAATTATAAAGATCTCTTAAGAGATTATAGGAGAAATGATGAAAAAGATTATAGTTTTACTCATTTTTGTTTTTGCAGGGTTGCCGGCCCAAGAATATTCGTTCAAATTATTTACTGGCAAAGATGTGCAAGCCATTGTGCCTTTTATGGCGCAGCAAAGAATTTCTGAATTCCGAGAGTATCCCTATTTATATGAAGGTAATATTGCAGAAGAAACTGAATATTGCCAATGGTTTGCGCAACTGCCTCATTCTGCAGTTGCCGTTGCCTATCTGGATGGCAAACCGGTGGGATTTGTAAGCGGCACAAGTTTTGCCGATTTCGATGTGCATTTTAAAGGATCGATAGCGCTCTTTGAGAATAATGGTTTAGATCCACACAATTTTATATATATTCCCGAAGCAATTATTATGCCCGAACATCGGGGAAAATCATTAATAGAAAAATTGCATGCTTTAATTGAAAAGCATGCAAAATCATTAGGATATAAAGGTATCTGCTTTGCAGAAGAAAGCCATGATAAACATCCCTTGAAGCCGGCCAGTTATAAAGGGCGTGAGGAGCTTTATTTTAGGGAGGGGCTATACTAAAACACATATGATAATCAAATTCCCGTGGCTCACCATCCAAGCTGATGGCTCATTAAAGGATGAGGATCATGAATTATGCTATTGGATTAAAAATCTTTGATGGGGCAAATTGATGCGAATTATTTATAGCATATTGTTTGTAGGGATTTTTCCGCTTCTTGGCATGGAGAAAGCACCGACAACGAGTAAATCTCGCGATACAATAGCATTTTTGCAACAAGTTGAAGAGCCATTTCGCTTAAAAGAAGGTTCAACTAATTTTGCTCGAGAAAAAATTCAAGAGGGAAATCAGATACTCAAAAAAATTGCAGCTAACCCGGGGGCAATGCAGGCTGAATGCAAGAAAATGCAACAGAGTAGGCAGGAACTCGATGAAGCATCATTTCTAGCACAGCAAAAAATGATGCTTCATCAGATTATTGCAATTGCATGGGCGATCTATAATAAGGCGGTGGAAAAAGGGGAAGGATTTACCGGAGGGACCATTGTTATCATAGATCCTGAGTACGCACTCTTTAATTTTTTATTTAATTATGTTTGCTTTGTTAATCCGACAATTGTAAGCGGTAAAAATCCGTCCCTTATTATTTCCAATAGCCCTTTTGGTTATTCTCGGCTTTCTACTCATTTTGTTGAATTGCAAAAATTAAAAAATTTTGAAGGGCACTATGGAATTGATATGAGGTACGATGAAGGAAACTTGCAGCCCTTATTGCCTGGCAATAAGCAACATATTCTCTTTGGAAAGCTCTTGCACTTAGCTATTCCATTAACATTTATCAAATTTGAAACCTATGGTTTGAAATTTGAAAAAAAAGAGATGCTTAAACATGTTGAAAAAGCTGTGCAAAAGGGTAAAAAAGATATTCTGAAAAGCCATAAAAAGCTTTTTTCTCGCCGAGAAGATGTGCCTGAAGAAGTAAAAAATAGATTTAGGCATCTTTTTAAAAGGTTGCCCAAAGAAGAACAAATACGGGTGAAAGCTGAGCTTTCTAAGCAATTTAAACATATACGATCGTATTATGCGCTGGCAAAAAAGTTAGCTGCTCAGTCTCAAAAATATTCTCAAGAAGCCAAGCAATTTGTTGAGTATCTTGAACGCCATTATGATCATCTTGATGTCAGAAGAGGTGATGAGGTGATCCTTGAACTGAAGGAATTTGTCTGATTGCTAGTCAGTTTTTTTAATGGATTGCCAATAAAATCAACTTTTTTACATACTACTAATGTGGAAATGCATAATGCCTGGTTCCATCGGGTGATACAAAAGAAGGTGTCTCCTGTTTGTAATGCGCCTTTTCTGCTTGTTCTTCGGTAACTCCTTCACACATGTGCCGTGGGTAACTGTGAACAGCCGGACCTCGTGCATGAGAATAGAGGCCGTTTCCTTTATACCTGTACTCTGCAACTGCAAACTCTACATCAAGAAGGTCGGCTAATTCTTGCCCATACTTTCCTTGTTCAATAAGTTTTCTGGAAATATCGCCGGTATTACCGGATTTATATCTCGATTTTACTCGTGCTAGAACCTCAGCTTCATGCTTTTTTTCATCTGCTATAATCTTCTGCTCTTCTTGAATCCTAGCCTCAGCGTATCTCTCAACTCGGTCTAAATGCTTGTAATGGTCTTCCTCAGACATCCCAAGAATTGAAGATCCACTGAATAAGCCGAGAGTTAATAACAATTTCTGCATGATGAAAAGTACTTTATTCTATTTTCTTAAATCGTGGAACTTGTATTCCATCACTATCTACCATTTCAAAAAACATCTTTTTTGGTCTAATCCAAAGCGATCCCGCTGGAATCTTTGTTCCTTCAGGCTCCAATGTTGCTTCATATAATTGCTTATACACCACAAATTCTTGGCTTGGATCTTCACTAAACCGCGCAATGCCGATCACTTCATAGTATTTGCCGGTTCTATAGTGTTGATAAATTGCGGGTTTGATGGTTTGTTCTTGAACGCAGTATTCCATACAATGCCTTTAGTGAATTTAGAATAACTTATAAAACAATGATTCTGGCATGAGCTTCATGGCCCATGCAATGAGGCGCCAGCGCTTGGTAACATACGCATGTTTTCTTTTTTGTTCAATGGCATCGGCAATTTGTTGTGCCGCTTCTTGCGGCGTTGCGCGCCAAAAATCTGATGGCTCCCGATCAGCGCCACAGCTGCCGCGCATGGCCGTCCACACAAGTCCTGGTTCTATGGTGGTAACATGAATCGGTTTATTGAGTTTCATAAATCTACCGCGCAAGCCATGCAAATAGTTGGATACATAGGCTTTTGAAGCGCTGTAGGTTGGCGCTGCGCTTGATCCGCGCACCGCCAGGAGCGATGATATGCCCACTAAATGCCCATGACCTTGCCGAATAAAATAATCGGTTGCAACACTGGCCATCGCAGTGAAACCTAATACATTTATATCGATAATTTCTTTTTGTTTTTCCCACGATAAATCGCAATTGCCAACTGCTGCATTGATGATAAGAATATCCATACCACCCATCTCGCCGATAAGCTCTTTGAGTTGCGCTTGAGCTTGCTCAGCTTGAGCAATATCCATCCGTTTTATGAATGTTCTTGTAGGAATTTCTGAACTGATTTTTTCCAAAAGATGTTTTCTTCTTCCGGTTAATCCAACAAGAGCGCCCCTCTTTGCCAATTCTTTTGCAAGTGCTTCCCCGATTCCTGAAGTCGCTCCAATGATGATCACCTTCTTATTGGTAAACGCAATAAGCGTGCGTTTATTAAAAAATACGAAATAGAGGATGCTGATGATGAGTGCAGTGAAAAAAATAGATTTCACCAAGAAGCTCATAGCTCAATCTCCATAAGTTCTTGTGCAATCTCTTGCGGGGTATTTATTTTGCTATTGAAAATCAATGCATAGCGATGGCGTGGTGCCAACAGAATTTCATCCTGCTCATCAAGTTTGAATTGTTTAACAAAATCAATTTTGAATGTTTCTAATTTAGGGAAATATTCTTTGGGAATATTGTGATCAATTAATTCTTGAATAGCCGCATCAAGCGCAGATTTCATTAAGTCTGTTTTTACATTATCAACTATTGGTTGATAACTTTTATCTCGCACTTTATACATTGCGGGGAATTGCTCAAATGATAAAAATGCATGTCGGAATTCTTCAGGTTTTCCGCAAGCATTTCGCGTATTAACTCGCTCGAGTAAAATATCTAGCGGGCAATATAATAAAAAAGTATTGAGTCTCGAGTCCTTAAAAAAGTCAAATAATTGCTGATAAGCACTTTCATATTCAAGAACCGTATCGATAATCACATTTTTACCTGCAAGAGCATAATCTTTTGCAATTCGATACATCGGTTGGATGTTGGTAAAAAGTATTTCTCGCAATTCCGTGTCAAAATAATATTTGCCAGTTTTTTGTGTTAAATAATTATGTAAATAAAGCCAAGGGTCAACCTGCAATTGTTCATGCCATCCAAGCTCGCATGCTTTTTCTTTTAATTCGTTAACAAAAAAATCATCAACTTTTAATTGCAAAAGATCGGGTTTGCATTTGTGAAGCTCTTTTAAAAGTGCTGATTTTCCTGAAGAGGAAGCGCCGTTCAGAAGAGAGATAATGCCTTTATTAGTAGATGCCATCATGGTCCCTATTTATAAATTTAGTCACAATTATCAGCGACTACGGGCAAAAGATCAAGATCTGGAATCTTAAGTTGGGCTATTAATTACGCTATAATCAGTAAAATTAATCATTTATTTTTTTGATTCTGAGTGCTCTTTTATAACTTCAGCAAGTTCGCGCAATACATAAAAAGCAAAACCAATAAGTGATTCATCCCGTTTTTTAGATGCATGTTTTTCTTGTAATTCTTTCTCAGTTTTTGCTTTTTCTTTTACATGTTCTATGCATGATTCTCGTATTTCTTCAATAGATTTATTAGAGTCAGGTTCGAATGATTTTAACCAATGATGCTCAAAAAATTTGCGTGAGCGCGGGTTAAAACTTTTACATGCTTTAACAGATCGTTCTAATTCAATTTGCAATTCTTCTGCCACGCGCTTAAGCTTTTTTTCCCGCTCTATGTATTTATTAAAGCTTTTATCGAGTGCTTCAGGATCTTTCACTGCTAAGAGGGTATTAGAATAGGGGCCAAAAATAAGGAAGGAAAGCAATAGCATTGTTCTTTTCATATAAATATCCATTATAAGATGAGGTATGTTTGGATGAACTATTATAGTTTGATTATAGCTTCAAAAGCTGCTTTGTAAAGAAATAGATCTAATGATTTGTTTCAATCTGAATATTTATTCGTCGAAAGCAGAAGACCCCCGAATTTGAAACTGGGAATGAATGGCGTGAGAATATCCAACTTCAAATCTATACAAAATCTAAGCGTTTTTTTAGTTTAGAAATTCCAAAATACATGCAAATTACAGAAAATGCCGTGATTGCCAGTAAGCACAGCCAAAAATTGATATAGCTTGCTTGCCCAAGAATGGATACACGTACTGCTTCAGTAATATATATCATCGGATTGATCAAATTAAGAATCGCAAACCAAGGAAGCGCTTTATAAAATGAGAGCCAAGAAAATTGAAATCCGCCCAGAAACCACATTGGGAAGATAAATCGTGCCCAAACCATGCCTAATTTTTGCATGTTTGCGACGATACTTGCAACGAGCAATACAAAACAGGCATAAAAAGCGCTTTGAAAAATCACGGCTACAATAAATTTGAAATATGAAATCTCATAAAGATTCAATTGGTTCCACAAACAGAGTTTGCCAATCGGGAGCATAAGAATAGCCAAGATGCAGTAGATAATAAAATAATAGACCGCTTTGCTGGCAATCGCTAACCATGATGGTATTGGCAATGTGAGCGTATAGCTTATCACGCGATCACCTTCAAAATCAGAAACTAAATCAACTACATTTGCATACAGTTCAAAAAGCCCTGCCGCAGCGATAACGCCTGCCAACTGGAAAACCCCAAAATCTACCGATAACCCAAAAAAGGGCATAATATAGGCTGTTACAACTACGGTTAATATCACCCAAATTGCTAAATCGATAAATTTGTTTAAAAACGTTTGCTTAAAAATAATGAGATCTGTGTGAATAAGATTCTTGCAAACATTCCAATAAAATATTGTATTCATAAAACACCTATTCTTGATTTGCTTTTAAAAGCTCTATAAAGACATCTTCAAGATTTTTTTGTTTGAAATCTGCCATGAGCTTATCGGGAGTATCAATGAGCTTAATAAGACCTTTATCGAGAATGCACACTCGATCAGAAAGCTTTTCTGCTTCATCCAGATAATGGGTGGTCAGCAAGACGGTAATCCCATCATTTTTGAGCTCTTTAATCATTGTCCATAAATTTCTACGAATGTGCGGATCAAGGCCCACGGTTGGCTCATCTAAAATGATAAATTCTGGTTGATGAATTAAACTGCGCGCTATCATAAACCGTTGCTTATACCCGCCGGATAAAATTTCCGCTTTTTCTTGCAGATAATCTTGCAAGCCGAATCGCTTTGCAAGTATGGCAATACGCTCTTTGATCGCATCTTCAGGGACCCCATAAAATCTTCCGGCAAAGATAAGATTTTGTTCCAGCGTGAGATAGGGATTTAAATTAGGCTTTTGCGGGCAATATCCTAAACGCATCCGGAATGAGGGAAGATCATTATAAATAGAAGCCCCGTTATAAGTAATATCCCCGCTGGAAGCAGGATGCAACGTAGCAATAATAGAAGATAAGGTTGATTTGCCGGCGCCGTTGACGCCAAGCAACCCTAAAACTTCACCTTTATAGATATCCAGAGACACGCCCTTGAGCGCTTCAATGGTTTTTTCTTTGGTAGTATAGGTTTTTTTAATATTTTTTATGCTGAGCAAAGGGATGGCCATGATAGGTCTCCGATGAGAATAGAAGAAGCAAAAAATGAACAAAATTAAGACTTTTAGCCATCATTCAGAGAATGAACGGCAAAAAAGCGGCGAGCGCCTGGGTTAAAAGAAGCTGTGCTGGGCCAGCTAATTGAGGAGAGCAATTTCCATAATACGATGCCTTGAGCTAAAGGATTGGCTGTTTCTTAATTATAAAAGGCCAGAAAGAGCGAGTCAAGAGAGATTTTGGATGAAAATTCAAAACAGCATTCTCAAAAATATCCATAAAGAATTGGTCGCATAGACCCCGGACCAAAATGGATAATGCTCTTCTTTATTTTTAACTAAATAGGTCGATAATCCGCCTGCAACGAGCATGAGAGAAGTATCGAGCCCCATGAGTAGGCCGCCAAATACAAGGGTTGCATTAATGCCTACGAATTTGAGGCTATAGCCAAACAAAAAGCCTAACAGCATTACGATATAATCAAAATTAAATGCCTGAATTAGAACAGCTCTACTTTGGGCTCGCGAGGCAATGAGTTCAGGGGAACCCAGTTCAAAATGTGAAATTAAAAGCCAGAAAATTGTGCCGATTGTAAGCGCGCTTATGAATAATCCAATCCATTGATAATGCATCATAGAAGTGCGCGAAAGGGAGCCAAGTTGGGCAACCTTTTGGCCAAATAGGATATCAACTGCCACGATGCACGAAATTTCAACAAAAGCGGCCAGCAGGGTGATTTGAACTGCAGAAAAACCAAAAATTAAGAGCCCGGGGAGCATGACAAAGGTGGCAAACCTTCCTAATGGTGCGATGCCCAATTTGCCGGCGATTATAAGCAGTTGATAGGCGCAGATTACGGTAAAGCTTGTTAGATAGAGTTGTGCGGGAATTGAGAATCTAAAATAGGTAAGAAATGCTGCTGCGGGGATAAGTAGAGCGAAGCTTCGTTTTGAAAAACTAAAATTTTTCTCATTGTGAGTTTCGGATGATTTGGATGTAAATAATGCGCAGAATTTTTTATACGTATCGCGTAAAATTTTAGGCAAATCTATGAGCCCCAATAAGGCACCTTGGATTGCCATTCCTGCGCCAAACGCCAATACATAATCGGTATGAGAAAGATGCAAAAAAAATAGTTCATGAAGCGGATCAACTAAAGCTAATTTTGTAATTACTGCAATTAATAAGGGTATGGCAATTACATGCCCCGTAGTGAATCCGATCGCCCAAAACATGGGAAGCATATCGGTGCGCGCAGCCACATGGGGAATAGAAAAAATATTCCAGTTCAAAGTAGGCAGAAGGGTTAATCGGGCAGGAATAATGCCTAAAAAACTTTGTATTATGCTATAAACCACGGCTGTTGCGGCTCCTATGGCCAATTGGACTGCCTTGCCGAATTGATTTTGAATTGCAATCATATTATAGACCATTTGGCCGATAGGGAAGATCATAGATTCATCCGTAAGAAATCGATTTCTCCAATGATGGGCGATGAGAAATCCAAAGCTTCCAGCTGCTAAAATCAATCCAGCTAAAATGGCTGAAAAGTAGAAAGGCTTTACCATCCATGCATTAAAAAGTTGCGGATCAAGAAAATAGAGCGTGGGAAAGGAGAATGCGCATGCCATTGCCACAGCGCCGCCAATACCACCAGCGGCTGTTGCAAAGGCAAGTGAGCGCATTTGGGTAGCTAATGCTATTTGGTGGGCGCAGACTCTAAAAATAATAGTGCCAATAAGCACCAACGTCATTTCCATCCACGGCCCTATTGGCGTTGCCATAGCTACATAGCTGATCACGGCAGTCGCGATTAATGAAAATAAAATAGCGAGTAATGCCGGCAATATGCGAACGAGCGATTTTTTTATCTGCATTAGGGAGTGCTTTTACTAAAAATTATAATTGGATAGTATAGCTAACCGTTAGAGTATTAACATGCGCAAAAAAAGAATATAACTCATTTTTCTTCTTGCTCATGAGTTATAATCTCCATCAATAGTTGATTTGTTTTTTTAGCCTGAAACTGCAGTAGGCATTCGATTTAATGCATACAGTTCTTCGCATTTTAATCCAGTCTTTAAGCAGTCATTATTAATGCAACCAAATATTTCACAGGCAGGTATTGTGTTTACCAAAAATCTATCCATCATGTTCAACTTTTTTATTTCCTGAGTACACCGAGCAAGCTCTTGTTTGATACTCTGAAGCTTTTGTGAAGAGCGAGACGAATAATGCCTGTGTATCAAAACATTATTGGAATACTTCACTCTTTGCATAGCAAAGAAGGTATGGGGTGCAAGCAATGTTGCGAATAATAACAGAAAAGCTAATTTAGATGGTTTCATTTTTTCTTATCTCTTTGGTTTTTTTGAAACATGTTTTTCTTCTGATGAAGAATCTTCTTCAGCTGATTGTGATAATGGTTCTTCGTCATCAGATTCTATATATAAAACAAGTTCCGGATTTTTTTTCTTACGTTCTTCGAACTCTGCAAACATTTTTCTAAGATCTTCCTCAGAAGTTATATGATAAGTTTTAGATGATTGGTTATCAGCATTTGGTTGATTATTCTTTTGCATTGCTGATAGAGCAACAGATGAAAATAGGATGTATAAACAGAATATAGTTAAATTAATTTTCATAATTCCTCACATAAAAAATGAGAGTGGGTTTACTTTTTTGCCATATGCCGAAACTTCAAAATGAAGATGCGAAGCATCCCGGCCTTTGCGTTTTCTCACATGCCCGGTTGATCCGACTTTGCCGATTACCATTCCTTGATCAACTTTTTGACCGACGCTGACCAGCATCCTATCAAGATGCGCATACCGAGTTTTATATTTATTGTTATGAGAAATTAAGATCGTATTGCCATAGCCTGGATCAGAATGCGCTTGAATCACGATACCATCAGCGGCAGCTAATACCGGAGTTCCCCGGCAGGCAGCCATATCAATACCATAATGGAATCCCCAGGAATGATCAGTTTTTCTGCGGGGGCCAAAGAATGATGAGAGCCAGAATTCTGAGCGTTTGATAGGCCATGCAAAATCAAAATCCCTTGGAGCATTTAATACTGCATCAGCATAGTGCATATTGAGTGGTACATTCGCGGTGCGGCGTGCGCGGCGCGTCCGTTTCTTCTTGCCTTGCGCAACTGCCGCTTTTTTCTTTATTTGATCGGTATAATCAAGCCATTCATTCGGATCAAGTTTCTTGAGAATGAAATCTAAATTTTGTTTGCGGCAATATTCTATGGTTGATTTCTTGAGATAATTGGGCTCGCGATTTACCACAATAAATGAATCTTTTGATTCACTTGTTTCTTGCACCGGCATAATCCGTATCTTCATCGGCCTGTTCTTTCATCGCATTATATTCATTAAGAATTTTTTTTACGGCGATGGTATACGCTCGATATTCTTCTTTGAGCTCAAGCATTTTTTGCGCTTGATCATGGAAGAACCGGTATTCAATAATTAAAAGAGTGGTAAGGCCAAGCATGGCCAAAAGCACGCATCCAATTATAATTTTCCCGAGATGTTTTGTATGATACTTAATGGGTGCACTCCGCAATTATTTGATAACCATTACTATTCTAGAGAATCGCGCACGGATTCGATTCTCGGGCAGCGTCATAAATTTCGCGTGTAATATTTTCCAGATCTACGCTTTCTGATGCCAACCTTTCTTCAACGTCAGTCTTGGAACGATTTAGGGCTTTAACAGTGAGGCCTAAGATAAGGCCGGTTCTTGCAAGTTGTTCAACTTTGGCATAATTTTTTTCATCGTGGATTACTGGATTATTTTCATTAAACTCTAAAAATGTAATGAGGGATCCCTTTCCATCAGTTTCGGGAAATTTAATGCCTTGTTCAGCAAGCAATTTCTGTATATGTTCGCTTATAGTGTTATCAAGTGTTTCCGCAGGTAAGCTGTTTTTATACCATTTATGATATGCATCTACTACAGAAGAATTTTCAATTAGTTTTTTGATAAATGATTCTGATGACACAGGATTATCTGAATAATTTTTAGTTTCATCCTTCAAAAAAAAGTTTGTGGTATTGCGAATTTGATTATAGGTTGCTTCAAAAGCTTTTTTTTGTTGAGAATCCGTTGAATGATTTTGAACCTCATCATAGAGTAGTAAAAATTCGGGCTGATGTTTTAAAAATCCTCCATCAATAATTTTATCAATCAATGCATGATTTTTACTTTGTTTTTTCTTATAAATGACCGCGCGCATGTATTCAAGCGATGCTCTGAGATTCCGATGTGCTGCTGGGCAGCTGCGAAGAAATAAGCGCTTTTGGGATAATTCACGAAATAAATCAGCTTTTGATTCCTCTTTCTCCATCGCAAAAGCAGGAACTATTATTGCAAATGAGAGAAAAAATAAATTATAACGCATAAAAAATCCTTCAAATTAATTCAATTTTTTCATCTTGCATCCAGCCCGTATAGCCTGACCAGCAAATTTTTGACCAATGATTTTTCTGCTCAAGGACCTTGACTCGGTTCCCTTTGGGAATTTTCGCAACCTCGTGGTAACCGATATCGGGCCCCGCGTACATCGTACTCTCATCGTGCATGATCAATGCATAGGTATTGGTGCTATTCCGGTAAGATGCATAGGTCATTGCCGCAGCTCCCATGACCAGTATGCTCAAGCTCACCAGTAGAGTGAAGCGTTTTGCATTCCAAAGTTTGCGATTAAAGATCAAAAATACACTAAATGTGCAAAAAAATAAAATTTGCAGCGGCAGCGCGGGAATATTTGGCATCAGGGTATAAGATGATGGAGGAAGGTTTAACTTTTTTGATACAACGTCACAGTTATAGCCGCTATCATTACTTATTGTGCTGTTGCCGATTTTTTTTGCGCGCTGCCAATAGAGCAATGCCTGCAATTCATCCCCATTTTTATATGCGCAGTTTCCCAGATTATACCAAATCGCTGCAGTTTTTTTTGGAATTTTTTGATAGAGATGCTCTGCCCCTTTAAAATCTTTTTTTGCATAGCATTGATTTGCTTGTAAAAATAGTTCTTGCGCTGAAGTTTTCATGGGAGATTCCTTCGCGGTAATTTTTCAATAATATCTATCCAATACAATGCTTGTTCATAGAGATGCGAATAAAAATACGGGTCACTCGATTGTTTATAAAAGCCTGATTCTGCGATACGGCTATAAAAGAGTTTCCAATCTTGCACTGCTTGCATTGATAAGCCGGATGATCGTAATTTTTCTTCAATTATTTCCGGTGATAAAGCCGCCGCTTCAACCCCATAATGGGCTGCAAGCAAGTTCATAAAAATAGAATAAAAAGCGGCATAATTGCCACTGCTATGAGCATCCTTAATTTGTTTGCGCGCTTTATTATACACAGAGATTTTTGCATTCCATTGCGCAACTGTTTTATACAACCATGCCTGATTGGTAGTGAGCAAAAGAAAGAGGAGCCACAGTATGGCCAGAACAGATGTTACGAGCCAAAAAAATTGCCACGGGATCATATGTATCGGTTGCATTTCCCAAGGGCCACTCTGGGCAAGCGGTTTAATCTCCTCATGCTCTACTGAAATTGCTGTCGCAACTTCGGCATTTGATTGTTCTTCGATTTTTTTAGCCGATTGTGATGTGGAAGTTCCGGTGACATGAATGGTTAATTCATTAGTCTTGCGCGTTTTATAGGTGCGATCACGTGTATCAAAATAGGTTATTTCTTGCGCGGGAATTTGATAATCACCTGGTTGCAACGCTTGAACAATATACTCCATAGTATGCACAGTATTTGCGTGATCAACTTTAGAGGGTTCATTCTGCTGCTTTGATTCATACCATTTTAAATGTTCTGGCAATCCGGCAAGAGGCATCATCTGCATGGACTCAAGATCTCCATCACCGGCAAGAGAAAGTGTGAGCACCATTCCTTCACCTACACGGGCATTGGCAGGTTCTATTTTTGCAGAAAATTGAGATAGTGATCCAATGAGCGCTGGTTTTATCGAATGCTGGGGCAGTGGATCTATATTAAGACTAATTGTGTTAGAATACGTGCGTTTAAGATCATTATGAGGCAATAAGAATGCAAACATATGATTATTTGTTTGCGTATTATAATCGGCCGCATAGGCGGGAATCACGAGAGAGCCGGGTTTAGTCGGATAGATATCCCAGCTCCATTGTGCATATCGATGATCGGTACCATTTATTGTTTGGTTTCCTGTAATCGGCCCCATTTTATTTTTTATGGTAAAACTGGCAAAGTTGCTTTGATCCGGTTCGATAAGTGTTTGCAAGCTCACACATTGATCGGCCGTATAAAAGGTAAGGGTGCAATGTGCCCGTTCGCCGACAGTAACTTTCTCTTTATTGCAGACTAGGCGTAAAAAACTTGCTTTAGATTTGCCATCATTGTTGCGCTTTGGTTCAACGTATTGTTGTTCATTGGTTACGGTTACGATTATCGGTTCAGATTCCACTATGCCATGGTCCTCAGTGATTTGCGCCGGGCCTAGGGTATATGTGCCTGGTTCGTCAATACGTATCTGGTATGAATAGACGGTTGAGGTGGCGCCATTGACCATATTCATTTGAAAGCCACTACGCCGCACAGCATATTTTTCAACATTTTTTAACACGGGATACTGGGCAGTGTTATTCGCATTCTGAACACTCACATGCAGTAAGAATGGCTGCCCAACGCCTGCTGCTTTTAATGCAGCGTGATCCATGGTAGTTACTTTAAGGCTCACGGTGGCAGGAAAGAGTGAATGAAGAACTAAGTCCATCCGAAATCCTGAGGGATTGTAGATGTAATCGAAATTTTACCAACAATTGATGCCATTGCTGCCTCCACCCTGAGATCCTGCCATCGCCTTAATCATCTTTTTATTAAGCTGAGCATCTTTTTTTTCTCGTTCATTGAGTGCATGTTCCAAAGCAGCAGATAGTTTTTGCTGCCCGCCGCTTTTAGCATCGGCTGGGGCACCGGCGGATTCTTGTTTTTGCCGATCTGTTGCTTTCTCTTTTCCTTTGAGCCTTGCTCATTTTTCTGCTGTGAGCTTTTATCTTGCTTCTCTTGTTCTTTTTTTTGTTTTTGGTTCATATCATTATTTTGTTTATCAGAATTCTCGTCTGGCTGTTTTTGAGTTACTCTGATTTTCTTGGTCATTTTTATCTTTTTTGTCCTTATCTTGCTGTTCTTGTTGATCATCTTTTTTATTTTGATCCTGTTGATTCTGCTGATCTTCTTTTTTTTCTTGCTCTTTCCTATCTTCTTCTTTATTTTCTTTCTCCTGCTCTTGTTTTTTTTTTTGTTTTTGTTGCTCAAGCATTTTTTTTACTACTTCTTTATTATGCTGAGCTTTTTCATGATCAGGATTTAATGCGAGCACCTTATCATAGGCATCGATTGCTTCTTGAAGTTGTTTTAAGGAACATGGGCATTACCGGCATTAAAATATGCTTGTTCTTGTAATGCTTGTGGAGCATTAATCTCTTGTGCTGCTTTATTAAAATAGGTTAGAGCTTTATCAAATTCGCTATTTTTATAGGCGCTTACTCCTAAATCATAAAGAATATCCGGCCGATCGGGTTGCTCAGCTAAAACTTTTTTTAACTGTTGGGTGGAATCTTGCCAATTGCCTTTTTGGCTTTGCAGAATTGCACGATCATAATCAAAAATGGCGTGAGTAAAAAAAGTTGTTTTTAATAAGATGACAATTATTAGAATCCGTTCGCTTCGAGTGAAGCGCCAGCCGAATCGAGAAGTTGTTTTTATTTCTAGCCTTGGGATAAATCCCTCGCGCGAAACGAACGGGGAAAAAGCATGTAACAAATATTTTTTTATGATATTCATACCAACCATTCAATGGCTAAAAGAATAAAACTATTAATAAAAACCACGGATATTGTTCTTCGCGTTGCGCCATTGTGCGTTCTTCAATTTTTTCTTTTTCATGTTTTTGCACCAATTGAACGAGTTGCTTTAAGATCATTGATTATCATTGGTTGCATGAAGATAGATTCCGCCAAGATCATGTGCCAGTGTTTGCAAAATTCCTTCATTGAGCTGTGAAATCACCACGCTTCCATTTTTATCTTTGAGATGCCCTGATTGTTTGCCAAATTGATCAAATAGAGGGAATTGGTGCCCCTTGTGCGGTTCCGATGCCGATAGTAAAAATAGTGAGCCCTTGTTGTTGGGCTTCTTGTTTAGAGTGATGCAAATTACTTGAAAAATCTTCACCATCAGTAAAAATAACTAGCAGTTTATTTTTTTGCTGCCGCTTTGTTTAAATGCGTGTCAATGCTTGCGCGATTGCTTGATCAAGCGCGGTGGTGCCTGATGCAATAGTATCAACATCAATTTGATTTAAATACATAAAAAATGCACTGCGATCACGCGTGAGTGGGCATTGCACAAAACTTGAACCTGAAAAAAGAATAAGTCCGATTCGTTCTGAAGGAAGGGCATTAACCAATGTGCTAATTTTTGTTTTTGCAAATTCCAATCGATTGGGAGAGATATCTTGGGCAAGCATGCTGCGAGAAATATCAAGCGCAATAAAAAGATCGCGGCCTTCTTGAATCACTGTTTCATCTTTATTATTCCAGCAGGGATGCAGCAGAGTGAGAAAGATAAAAAATAGTGCAGAGTGCCCAGAGAATGCTTTTGATAGTGATGCGCGTATATGAAGTGTGATGCAAAAATCGCATGCCCATCAACAGTTTTGCCCAAGATTCTGATCAGTTGATGACTGCGCAACCAGCGATAGCAAGAATAACAAGCGCTATGCAGCAATAAAGTAATAAAATAGATACTATTTTCAGGCTGGTGCCCAAGTGATATCCAAACCAATTATTCATACTTATATACCAAACCAAATCGTTGTTGAAAGAAGAAGTTCAGTGAACAAAAGCAATAATATATAACCCATACAAACGGAATAAAAATATCATAATATTTGTTAAACAGCGATGTTTCATGGGTAGTTTTTTCCAAGAGCATCGATCGTATCATAAATAGCACGCATATCTTTTGAATTACGTGCCAAGAAAGAATTTGCCTCCGGTTTCTTGTGCAATCTTAGTAAGCAATGCTTTATTAATTTTTGGTTTAGGAATCAATGCCATACAATGGATGCATAAAAAATTGTTCCTCATCGCTGCCAATGCCCACGGTGTAAATTTTGATTCCCATTTTTTGTGCAAGTTCGATAGCAAGGTCCGGATCGATATCATTTTCGCTGGGTGCTCCATCAGTGAGTAGAATTATAATTTTGCTTTTTGCATTTGAATTTTTGAGACGATTTGCAGCGGTAATAATAGCTGTTGTCAAGCACGGTGCCATCCGGATCAATGATTCCAATTTCTAGAGAGCTGATTAGCTTATTAATAATTTTTTTATCAAGAGTAAGTGGCACGCGAGATAAGTGCATCTTTGCCAAAAATTACTAAGCCGATTGCATCATTGGTTCGTTTGTTCACAAATCGTAATTGCTTCATCTTTTGCAACCTCTAAGCGAGAACGATGATCATCATGCATAATCTTGAAATTGCATACTCCCTGAAACATCAAGCACAAGCATAATATCAATACCATCAATGATGATATTAGAACGATTATCAACCAGTTGCGGTTTTGCAATTAAAAATAGCAAGTAAATGCTAGTACGATAACTCGTAATAAAGGCAAACATTTTTTTATGAGTCGGGGGCATGGGTTTTTTTGAGCTTTGAAAGAAAGATACTAAGGGATACTCATAAAAGGCGTGCGGCATCCAGTTCTTTTGACAATGATAATGACAAGCAATGCAGGGATAATCCAATAAAGAATGCGGTGAGATTGGCAAATCTAAGAAAATAGTTCACGATTAATGCTCCTTAGCATCCTGCATAAACCAGTTATAAACACGTTCTTTAAATACTTCTTCAGTTTCATCTGGTTGTATGATCATGGGTTTGCCGATAATCACGGTAATAGGATGATAGATAAACCCAAAAGGTTTGTGGAGGATAAACTTTATGCTACACCAATAATTTTAATAGGAACCACCGGCCGATCAACTTTTTTTGCAATTACTGCAAATCCACCAAAAAATGGATGTACTTTGCCATCAGTAAAACGGCCGCCTTCAGGGAAAATAATCAGATCCCATGGATGTTTTTTTACAATATCAATTGCTTGTACCAGAGTGCGCAATCCGTTCGAACGGGGCTTGTCATATCAACCAACACTGCAATGCGTGGCACAATAAAGCCTAGTAAAGGGCATTTTGCAAGTTCTGCCCATGAGAGCCAAATGTGAGGCTTATTTCTGAGAGCGCAGCCAACCAAGGGGATATCAAATGAGGATTGATGATTGGCAACAATAATGCAGGGCTCATGAGGAATATTTTCAAGCCCTTTATAACTGATTGGCACAAAGGAGAATTTGATAGCAGGCCCAATAAAAAAACTGTTCGAGAAACATAAAAAGTTTATTATCAACGAGAAGTTTTTGGGCGTGAAAAAAGCAGATCGATAATGGAATGGATATTGCTATAAAAAGAACGAGTAATAAGAATACGGCACAGCAAACTGTGAATAACATTAAATGGGGTGATCATTATCATATTATTCCTTTACCGTTTCAGGATAATAAAGCCCAAATTGATCATGAAGCCGTTTGGTATAAAAATTAGTAAGTATGCATAAAGGAATTGGCAGAAATGCATTTGAAATGATGGGTGAGAGTAAAAAACTATTTCTGGCCAAACAAATTGACAATACTTATCGTATAGAGAATAGAGCAAAGTACAAAAAGAGCAAAATATCAGAAAACAAAATGGATAATTGTAGATAATCATTTTTAATGCTCTTACCATTGATTTGCATGATACTTTTAATACTTCCATCACTATCAAGAATAAAAAGATATTACAAAAGTGAGTAATGGAGAAACATAGAGAATAATAAGATCAGGAGGCATGAAGAATGTGACTAAAATAGGAATCAATAAGAACGGGTAAAAAAAGTATATAAAATATGGTATGAATATTTTGTGTTAAAAATACAATCTTATTGCCAATTAATAAGCATAGCTATTGGAATTAAGTAGGCAAGAATGCTAAAAAAGATAAAATAGAAAAATTTGAGCCAATAATCTTTATAATAATCCCATCTTTTGCGCTTCATAGATGGCCGAATAATCAGATACATACCAAAGATGGTAATAAACCATCCAAAAAGAGGAATTAAACAAAAATAGCTCAGTTTATGGCAAAATACGCGAATAACATAAATCCAGAGCTGACAGCTCAGAGCAAATAACCACCACAGATGCAGCAAGATCAGCTTATAAGATTCAATGATAGATTTTAGAGTTACCAGAAAAAAAACTTTGCATTTTTAGGGGTAAATAACGATAATGATTCTTTCCAAGAGCGAAAAAATATACACGGTTATCCTTATAACGTACCCTTACTATTGAGTTCTATTCTAGGGCCTAAAAGGTTCGATCTAAATTTGACTATGTCCTAGGATGGTCAATTGAATTTTAAGGTAGGCAAAATTAGCATAATTGAGCTCTCTTACAAGAGAGCTCAAAGAAATATTTGACATTTAGTAAATATTTTTGATTACTATAAAAGAGACTTGATAAGGCAAAAAACAGATTTGTTATAACAATATGCATTAGAATAATGAAGCAACCAGAATTGTAAAAATGATGAGAAATGGATATGAAAAAGCTATTAATTGTAGAATCTCCGGCCAAAATTAAAACGATATCCAAGTTTTTGGGTAAAGATTTTAAAATTATGTCCACTATGGGACATGTAAAGGATCTTCCTACCAAAAAAGACTGGGGTTACTATTAATGGCTCAATAGAAATTGAATATGTTCCGATTGAAAATAAAGATAAAACGATTGCTGAAATCTGCAAAGCAGCATCAGCGCGCAGATGAAATTTATTTGGCTCCCGATCCTGATCGTGAAGGGGAAATTATTGCATGGCACGTTGAACAAGAAGTAAAAAAAGTAACCAAAAAAGCAAAAATTCATCGTATTACCTTTAATGAAATCACCAAGAGCAGCTATTCAGGAAGCGATCGAACATCCTGGCGATGTTGATATGAATAAAGTGGCTGCGCAGCAAGCGCGCCGCGTTCTTGATCGATGGGTGGGCTATGAAGTATCTCCTATTCTATGGGTAAAAATTGCTCCGGGACTTTCTGCCGGCCGTGTGCAATCAGTTGCGCTTCGTTTAATTTGCGATCGTGAAGAAGCAATTCGTAGCTTTAAGCCTGAAGAATATTGGACCATTACCGGCTTCTTTAAGCATGCAGATGGCACTATTGAAGCTGCACTTACGCAAATTGGCAAAGAAAAAGCTGAAATTAAAAATAAAAAAGATGCTGATGATATTGTTGCAAAGATTAAAAAAGCAGACTATGCCATCGAATCAATCACCGATAAAGAGCGCACCAAAAATCCGTTGCCTCCATTTATGACCAGTACCTTGCAGCAGGCTGCGTTTAATCAGCTTGGTTTTTCAGTTAAAAAGACCATGCAATTGGCGCAGCAGTTATATGAAGGTGTGCCCTTAGAAGATCCAAGCACGCCCGTTGCATTAATTACCTATATGCGTACCGATTCATTGCGTCTTTCTGATACGGCATTCAAACAGGCTCGTGAATATATTCATAAAAATTTTGATAAAGAATATTTGCCCGCAACAAGCTAATTATTATGCCAAATCAAAAGCAAAAGAAAAGAAGCGACTACGCAAGATGCGCACGAAGCAATTCGCCCCATTGATGCCTTTATCACTCCTGATAAAGCACGCAAATATTTGCCAAAAGATTTGGCAGCGTTATATGAACTGATTTGGAAGCGCTTTGTTGCATGCCAAATGAAGCCAGCACTTTATGCGCAACGCCAAGTGGTAATCAAAGGTGGAGAATTTACCTTTAAAGTTACCGGATCAACCTTAATCTTTGATGGATTCTTAAAAGTATATAATGCTGCTGAAGATGAAGAAGAAAAAGAAGGCAAAGTAGTATTGCCAAAGGGTATTAAAAAAATGATGAATTAGATCTGCAAAAAGTTAATCCAAAGCAACATTTTACCCAACCGCCACCACGATATACTGAAGCATCATTGGTAAAAGATTTAGAAAAAGAAGGTATTGGGCGCCCAAGTACCTATGCAACTATTATGAATACTATTCGTGCGCGGCAGTATACCGTTGTTGATACCAAAAAGCGATTCAATCCAACTGAATTGGGTATGACGGTTACTAAAATGCTTGTAGAAAATCTTCCAAAAATTATGGATATTAAGTTTACTGCCCATATGGAAGAGCATCTTGATAAAGTTGCGCAAGGAGAACTTGGATCGTGATACCTTATTGCGCGGATTCTATGAACCATTCACTAAAGATGTACAAAGAGTTTAAGGGCCAAGATGGCAAACGTGTTGCTGAGCCAACTGAGATTACTTGTCCTGAATGCAAAAAGCATAAACTGGCAATTCGTTTTGGCAAAGCCGGCGAATTCTTAGGATGCCTTGGATATCCAAAGTGCGATTTTACCTCCAATTTCAAACGTAATGAAAAGGGTGAAATTGAATTGGTAAAAGCTCCTGAACCGCAAGTGCTTGCATGAAAAATGTCCGCAATGCGGCAAGCCATTACGGCAGATTGTAGGTAAATTTGGCCCATTTATTGCATGTTCCGGATATCCAGAATGCAAATATATTCATCATGTCAAAGCAAAATTCCCCTGCCCACTTGATGGTGGTGAAGTGGTGCAACGGCGTTGGCGCGGAGGCACCTTCTGGGGCTGCAATAATTATCCAAAATGTAAGTTTGCAGTCTTTGGGGATATTGAAGAAACCCCATGCCCAAAATGTAAGTTGCCATTCTTAGTCAAAAAAGTAGATAAAGAAGGCAAAGTTACCCTGTTCTGCTCAGATAAGAATTGCGGATATAAAAAAGAGTGATGTTCTAATAATTTATGCCAATTTTTTTAATGTGTCTCTCGATCCTGATAAATAGGCTTGCTTTTCTTGTTCTGCTAATGCCGAATCAAAGTTTGCTACTTTTTCATCAAGATGCGAGTATCTTATGCCAATAAATTCAATATCCGGGTGTAAAATGCATTTTATTTGATGAAGGTATTTTTCTTTATCATCGATAACAATCACTTTGGTTGGCGTATGTTCAAAATGTGCAAGGACATGTTTTAAGGTAATTCCTTTATCTCCCCCGCAGCAGAAAATAATGCCGTCTTTATAGCGGAAAGAAGAGCCATGGCCAAGTAATTCATTATATCCAAAGGCAGAATGCGCAAAATCAATGTCGATCGCTCGTAATTGCTCAATGGTGCGATCACTGATTTCGATTGAGCGAATTGTGCATGCGATAACCGTGATTCCTGCTTCTTGTAACTGCTTAATGATCTCAGGAATGGATGGTTCAACGGGTTTTAAATCAACAATGTGAGTTAATTCGTAATAGAATGGCAAGACTTGCGCTACCGCTTTCTTGGGTTCAATGCCTTGCTCAATCAGTTTTGCAATCTCATAATTCACCCATATGTCCCCGCCAAGCATTCGAAATGGATGGCCTTGAATTGCAATCGTATTATCAATGTCTAAAATTACAACGGTGTTTTTATGGTAATCATCTTCGGTTATATAGTTAAAGATTGATGCGAATTCTGCATGTTCAATAATATTCTGGAGCGCTGATGTGGTAAAAAAAACGAGTAGTAAACTAATGCTTAAAAAATGTTTCATGGAAGTTTCCTGGAAGATTATTGTATTATTTTATCGCTGCTTAAGTATAAAATCTTTCAAGTGTTCCTTCAATAATTATTTGGTTGGTTGACTCACTGCATAGATGCTTTAAAATAGAGGTAAGTATTTTTCTGATTATTAATTCTATTTGTAGGGATCAAATGTTCTCATATAAGAAAAGTCTTATCTTTGCATCGGCAATTTTTATATCATCAATTGCTCATTCAAGCGAATTTAACGAGAAAGCAGTAATAAAAGACTATGATAAACAGCGGGATGAAACGGCAATTATTGCAATTCTTGATCAGTATCCTAAATTTCTTCGTTATGAAAGCATGGGACTTCCTGTTGGGACAACTGAACAATACATTAATAATTCAAAATATACTACCCACGTAATACAAGAAAATGATTTAACAGTTGGCTTTGTGAGTTTTATTAAAATTGATAAAAGGCTTCTTTTTTTAAACTTTGGATCAATAGGGCTTATCCATTTAATGGGAATAGATACTGAGCATCAAGGCAAGCACTATGGCAATGCTTTGCTTTCTCATGCTATTAACGAATTATTAGATAAAGGCGTGAGCCAGATATTTTTGACAACCAAGGTTACTAATGAAAAAGCGCGAAAGCTCTATGAAAAATCTGGTTTCAAGTTAGTTACTCTGGTTGGTGAAGACTGCTTTTACCTTGCAAACTTTGTAAATGAAAAGGCGCCGCAACCAACTATCGAAGAAAAAGCGTTACAATGCGCGTTGCGTCATCCAGGCAAATCTCTATTGTGTTTGTGTGCTGTATTGATAGGAGGAGGTTATGCCAGCTACAAAGGGATGAAGTCATTGTGGCATCAATTTTATATCTAAGAATCAATAATTTCGTAAGTAAGAAGGACACAGTGAGGTGCCCTTTAATTTTACTTATGTTTGCAACTGCAACCAGTAAGCTTGCAAGCGCACCATGCATACCATTTTCCCGGTCCGCCAACGACGATTGCCAGTAAGAAGAATACGAGGCTCAGTGGATATTCATCCCCGCCATTTTGAGAAAAAAATCCATTATTCCAATGCACAAACCATACTGCCCCCAGCATTACCGGAATTATCATTAAGGCGCCAATTTCTGCTGCAATACCGCTTAATAATAAGAAACCGCCTATCAATTCAGCAAAAGCGGCTAAATAGGCAAGCAATGGTGGGATGCCCATGCCGCCGGCCCATTGCACAAATCCTTCCAGGCCAGGTCCGCCAAAAAGACCAAGAACTTTTTGTGCGCCGTGCGCGATAAAGATAACGCCAAGCGTCCATCGTACAATAGATAATGCAACTTCAGTACGGTTTGGGATATGCCTGCAAAACATCATGACTCCTTTTTAATGAGTAAAATAATCACTAGTTTTGAGTCTATGATGATTTATGTTTTTTGAGAAGGCAGATTTACTTTTCTTTTCGATTATAAAGAATCATGCCGATGATAATCCCAGCCAATAGCACAGCTGAATACATAAAACGAGTAGTCATATCAGAGCTTAAGGTATACCAGCTATAAGCTGAAAAACCAATAACCATAATAAGTCCCAAAATGGTTAGAGGAATTTTACCATGGCTTTCTTTGCGTTTGTGAACAATTAATAATGATACAAATGGCAAGAAGAAAGAAAGGAATACACCGAAAATGCAAAGTCCACCAGTTAAAGGAATACTTGGGATCAATGTTGCTATAAGAAATACTACGATTCCTTGTAATACCAGCCCTGCCCATGGTCTTCCCAAGCTGGTGGTGGCTGTCAGGAATGAGCCGCCTTTAAAAAGACCTTCTTGGGCCATTGATTGCAATAAGATCGCATTTGCATTAATCATACCAATGAGGCTTGCAATAAAGATAAGAATCGAAGCAGTTGGGATTAATATTGAAAGTAATGTTTTGAGGTAGGGGATTGGTAACGTAATGAAATCTGGGAAGTTAGGCGCCCCTAAGCATGCCAAGTTTTGCGCGCCCATGAGGTTGAGCAATCCAAAATGAAAGAGCATATAAAGAAGACCGGTGCCCAAGAATCCAATCAAAATAGCTTTTGGCGCGTTTTTCTCACTATCTTTTATGAGATGGCTTATTCCAACACAGTACTCAAATCCAAAATAGCCAAAAATAGGAAGTGTTAATGAGGCAGGCAGTAACGTGAGTTCTGCTCCAGTGATGGTGAATGAGGGATTTATAATGAATGGGAGCAAGAGAATCAAAATAACCAATGGCATAATTTTTACCAAAGTTAATGAATTCAAGAAATTGCTTACTATTTTTAAGCTCAACAAACTGAATGCGATAACTGCTGCAACCGTAACCGCATTAAACAAGATCGGATTACCGGTGAATGCATTTACTCCGCATTTTTTAAGCAAAATATCTTGAAGTGCCAATAGTTCAACCGTTGCTGCAAAGGTGTAGCCGAAAATATAGAGCCAGCCACTTGCAAAACCTGCAGTTCGATTTAGCCCTTGTTTGGCGTATAAATAAAAGCCGCCAGCCCCGGGAAAAAGCTGCGATAGCTCAATCGTACAGAGCACAATCGGTAAGAATAAGAGTGCGACCAAAGGCCATGCTAAAAAGGAGGCGTTGCCAGAAATGGCAGCGGCTTTACCAGGACCAATAAGGATTCCTGATCCAATCATTATATTCATGTTTAGCAAGATAGCCGTCGAAAGCGATATTTTGTGGTCTTTCATTTGATACGCACTTTATAAAAATAGTTTAATAATACAATACCAGAGCTTGGTAAATTAGGGCTAAGAAATGATATCGAGGCCTCTTCGATAAGATTTTAATTGGCAAAGCTCTAGTGCTAATATACTGTATGTGTGGCAATTTGACTAGCCACAAGTTCTCAAAATAAGATTTGATTTGATTTTTGCGTTAGCACTACAATTTTTTATGGCTGAATATAATCGAGAACAACAGTACCATCGGGCTTTATGATAGCTACAAAGTGCTTTTTGTCTTTAGCAGATAGTTGCTTTATTAATGACATTTTTGTTTCCCATCCAGAGTGAATTAAACTTTTCGCTTGAGCGCGAAAGTTTGCGATGTTTTTAGTGAGAAAAACGTCATTTCCCAAAGGTTCGAATTGTATCATATAAAATCCTTGTTCGGTAGCAAGTTCAACTGGTGTGCCAACTGCAAGACCTGCAAGATTAATTTTCTTTTTATCCTCAGGTACTAAAAACTCATGAGTTTCAGGAAGATTTGGACCTTTTTTGATATCCAAGCGTGCTAAATTTTGAGATGTATTTGAGATTAAAAGTTCGATATTTGTATTCTTTTGCATAGCATGAATACTATTGCCTGCTAGAAAAGTGATTATAACTAAAAGCATATATTTAAAATTCATAAAGAACTCCCGTTTCTAATATTACAAACATTCCATATTACAAATATTATGTTATTTATTTATATAAGTAAATAATTTTTAGGAGAAATATGAGAATAAGACATTGCATCTGGCTCACAATCGTTCAGTGTGCGATTATTATTGGAATGCAAGACCAAATGCGCCTAAATTCTTCGACGGTTTTGTATACTGATACTATCATGCAACAGACGATCGAAAAGGCAAAGCAAGAAGTTCGGCAGGAGAGCCAGGAGATAATACAGGCATTCGAGGCTCAAAAGGGGCTAGCAATGAGCTTATATGAAATGGAAGCTCAAAATTCTACAGCACGATTAGAAGAATTGGCTGTTATGAAGGAAAAATATCAGCAGATTCAGAATGGGGTTAGTAAATGTTCTGAGGATTTGAAGTCTCTTTTAATAACATCGCATTATAAAACAACTGAATTGCCTATTCCAAAGTTGCAAGATCTTTTAGCAGCTCTTGAAAAGCTGAGCACACTGTGAATTTCCTAGAGGGATAATTCAGCTCACAAATAAAATAAACCCGAGCGCAATCAATAAAACATAAATAGCGGCACTATCAATAACCCCTTGTGCAAATATACTCGTTCGGGCCAATGCAGAATACTGTTCAGGATTAGTGGCAATCTCTTTGCATGCTGCTGCAGCAGTTCTTCCCGAGCTTAATCCGGGGCCAAACATGCCCAAACCAGTGGTGATTCCTGCCATAAGCATCGCAATGCCGGCGATAAGGGTTTTGGGAACACTGCCCAATAAAAACAGAGACGTTACTAATGAAAAAATAGTCGGTGATTCTATAATAGCTTGGCTAATAAAGGTAAAGGTGAGAATGCGACCATAGGCATTTCTATTGCTGCCAATTCCCTTGATAGCGGTTCTTGCAAAGTGAGCTAGCCCAATCGCCGGACCAATTGACCCTAGGCCAATTGCAATACCTGCGCCAATTAATCGCAAGCTATCAGCGAGTGATGCGATTAACGTTGCTTGAACTTTAATAAAAAGAGCCACGATGAATGCGAGAATCAAAGGAGTTTGAATGACTGATAAAACAATAAGTGTAAAATTAAAAATCGATTGGGCATGGAACGGCTGCCGCGCCGTTGCATAGCATGCCTCTTGCGCTGGCCATGCAGAAAATAAACCGATTATTAACCCAGAACCTATGATTGCAAATCCTATACCGATTTTTGCAAGATCACTATAGAATGGGTTTATTGCTTGGACATCTTCAAATAATAAAATAAGTGCAACAAAAACACTCACAATCGCTGAAGTTTCAATGAGCGCGGAGCTGAGCAACGATAAATTGCTGATCTTATCTTTAATGTGCGGCTGAATATCAATCGATTCGAACGCCGCTTTATTGGTTAATCCTTGGCTCAATCCAACACTAATTGCCGAAACGATGATCGTGAGTGAAGCAATCAGATAGTTTGCGATGCTGGTTGTCATGTCATTTCCCCAAGATCATGATCAATCTCTTCATGAGATAAGGCGATTGCAAGATAGGTCATGGTGAGCATAGTAAATACAAATGCTTGTAAAAATCCCTCAAAAAGAATAAAAAATCCCACTATAGCGAGATTATTGCCGGTAACCAACCCTAAAATTTGAAACAATGCTGATTTTTCTATTACCGCAGTATAAATATGCACAATGGTCGCACCGCCAAAAATGTTGCCGAATAAACGGAATGAGATTGAAATGATCGTAGATATTTTTCCGATGATGTGCAAGGGGAACATGAAGAAAAATGGTAAAAAATATTCTTTAAGGTACCCAAAAAAGCCATGATTTCGTATTGCGGCAATCTGGATATAGGAAAATGAGAGCATTCCAAGCGCAAGCGCAGTATTTAAATCTTTTGTCGGTTCATCAACCCAGGGTAAAATTGCGATGCAGTTGCAAAAAATTATAAAGGTGAAGAGGGAAATAATAAATGCGGTATGCCCAAATGAGAAATAGCCAAATGATTGCGAGCACAAATCGATAAATGAGCGCACATACATAAGCACCACATAGCGCCCGGTGTTTGATTTATAGCGCAAAAGCCAGCGTGCCAGGACTATGAAAAGCATAATCGCAGCAATTGTAATCCATGTATTAATAATGGTATCGGAATTGATTGAAAAGAAAGGGCTACTAAAACCTAAATAGGAAAGCGGGTGCCACTGTTTACCGTTGAGTAGGCCAATATCCATGGAACTTACACCTAAGAATTACCAACCAAAATGTTGCCAAGAAAGAGAGTACCAGAGTTATTGGCTGAATGGAAGGTAATGCTAACAGATAAATTCCTGCGGCCAGCAAAAAGCAAAATCGGAGTAGGGTGAAGGCAATATGGGTAAAAAGCGAAGGAGCTCCCCTTCTTGATTGCAAGAAGAGGAGCCCATATATAGATCCGATTAAAATTCCGGCACTGATTGAAAGGAAGATTGACTTGAGCATAGGTATTTTTTTAGGAAATTCGCTCGAATGGTTCGACAGGCTCACCACGAGCGGACAGAGTTTATATTTCCCGCTCGTCCTGAGCTCGTCGAAGGATTCGAGTGGGAATAATTCCCTTAAAGCTTTTTAATGCCCTTATAATGCCAGTATTCCGAAACGATTGCCGGACAGCCGGTTACAACAACCAAGCCATGGCGTTCATCAACGGTTTTTTGTGCTGCTTCGAAAGCTTCTTTAAAGGTTTTTGCAGAGCGAGCTTTAATTTTCATGCTCTTAATATCATTGGTTGCTTTTTCAACATCCCATGATGCGCCTGCATGTTGGCCAGGAACCGGAGTTACTGGGCATACAATTACTTGACCAGAAGTTTTCTTGAAGAAATAACGGAGTAATTTCAAGAACTCAGTAAGATCTAGCTCTGGATTATTGCAACCGAGTACCAAGGTGATGCCTTTAATAGGCTTTTGGTAATGGAGCAAGCGAATTCCAAGAAGGAGATTTTTGAATGCATCAAGATTACTTGCATTATCAAGTAAGACGCTTGGTTTTTCTTTATCAAGAAGTTGGAAACGTGCTGGCAATAAATTAGAAGTTTCTTTCCAAAATTGCTCAACCGTTTTCTTAGGGTTCAATTCTGATTGACGTTTTGCTTCTAAGGTTGGGCGACCGCGTTGGCCTTTTTGCTTGCTGAGCAACGTGTTTGCAATTACGGTTTCGCTGTTCATAAAGCCGTTTACATAGGTATGAGCGATGCGTTCAGCTAATGCTGCGCAACGGCCATGCAATTGTTCCATAGGATAGGGCAATGCTGCCAATTTACGGATTGGCATGGACCAGACGCCATTTTTTTCTTTTACTAAATCATGCATCACTTGCAGATTTAATTTGCTTTGATCTGCAGATACCACATACGTATTTGGCTTAACGATGCCAAAAATATCTATGATCGCATCTTTTACCAATGCTTCATCATCACAAGTGACGCGAGTAATCGCAGCAATTTTTGGTGAACAGATATTGGTTGCATTGAAAGTACCGCCTTCGCTTACTTCAAGTACTGCAACGTCAACATCATTATTTTTGAAAAAGAGTAACGCCATAATGGTCAGAAATTCAAATGAATTTGGGTTTAATCCCAAAGATTCTGCCATGTTGATGACATCGTTACCTAATTCGGTAAACGTTTTATTTGATATCGTTTCGTTGTTAATTGATAAGCGCTCATTATAGGTAAGAATGTGTGGCGCGTAGAACGTACCAACTTTCAAACCTTCTTCGCGCAATAATTGGGCAGCATAGTTGATGGTAAGCGATTTGCCATTTGTTCCAGCAACTAAGACACAATTTAACTTTGACGGGTTACTAAATGCTTGATCGAGTTTTTTAATCACTGCAAGATTTTTATCAGCAGTGTTGGTTTGCCAATTGGCATCTAAAAACTCAACAATTTCATTGTAACTGCGTTGCTTGCCCAGCGCTACCGTTTCCTTGGTAGAAAGCTGTTTGTTAGTATTCGTTTTCATATCATTCTCCATGGTTAGAATACTTATTTTTACGCATTACTTACCGGGTAAGTATGGTTACATATTCTAGGATAAACTTCAGGGTAAAAATGTCAAACAATAAATTTTCATTGGAATGATACAGGTTTATTTACAAAAGATAAAAAGAGAAAGTAAAGCTTTAGCTTTTTGAGTTATTAAATCTTTCATAATAGCCTCTGGAAGGCTTATTTGGAGATTTTAAAGGATTGGCATTCAAGTCTTTTAGATGCCAGAAAAAAGTCAAAAATCTCAAAAAAAACTTTCTATTAGAAACATTTGTATTGATAAGATTCGCAAATGAGCAATACCTGCTGTCAATTGGGGTATCGGTAAATGCTATTTAAAGTTTTCTACCTGAATGCACGTTCTATTACTTGAATAACTTTATCACTTGCGACGATTCCTGATACTCCTGCAGCAATCAGCGCCACCCCAAGAATGGTATCAAAAAGCCGGTGGCTAAAATCATTCTGATAACGGTATATCAAATGTGCTCCCATAGAAGTGAGTATGAGGCCGGCCCCCATTATTCCCCATGTTCGAATTTCATGGGTACTTGCCGCATGCATGTTACTGGCACTTGTCGCAATCAATCCAACTAAAATTAGTTTTCTCATTAACATACGTATTCTCCCTTTAAAAAATATCTTTTTCATCTTTGCACTAATGCTTGACTTTGAGCAATGCTTTGGCTTAAAGCTAAGAAAAAAAGGAATAAAAATGTTCAGAAAAAAAGGTTTTTCACTCATTGAGTTGATGATTGTAATAGCTATTATTGCCGTGCTCTCCATGATAGCGGTTCCCAATTTTATGAAATATCTAGCGAAAGCAAAACGTGCAGAAGCATATATGCAATTAAGCTCGATCTATGCTGCGCAAAAAGCCTATTGGGCAGAAAATGGCAAATATGGCACTCAGTTATCCGGCCAAGGGGGCATTGGTTGGAGCCCTGAAGGATATGCCGGTGGCGGTTCAGGTGAAAAATTTTATTATACGTATGGTTTTGGCGGTTCTGAAGGAACCAACTATTTTACCGGTAAATTAGGCACATCGAGCAATTATTTAAATCAAGCATACGCGAATGAAAATGGCTTTCTTGCAATTGCGGTTGGCGATATTGATGGTGACGGCTATCCTGATATTCTGGCAGTTGATCAGAATAATACCATTACTATTTTGCAGGATGATTTAGCATAAAGGAGATCTAATGCATAAATTAGCGTTTCTTTTGCTCAGTTGTTTGATGATGAGCCCGTGTGTTGCCATGATTCGCAAGTATTCTCGGGAAACTTTACTTGCCATTGGAAAACAATATGAACAAAATGAAAAAAGTGATCAATTTAGCCAGATTATAAAAATTAAAGATATCATGTACCAGGCCAATAAGAATTCTCAATACACGCAACGTGTTGAGCTTAAATATAGTGCGCCAGTAGGATTAATAACTAATCTTATTATTTGCATGAAAGGGTGGCAACTCCAACTTATTCCTAAACGATCTGCAGATTTAGAAATTACGTTTAAAGTACTCACTACTGATGATTGCTTAAAGAAGGTTATTAATGAGCGAGCTAAGTTTTATCCTCATTCAGAAGATCTACTGATTGTTCCACCCCCTTCTTGCGCACAAGAAACTGGTGAGTGTATTGTTGAATATCCATCACATCTTAAATTTTTTATGGAATGTGTGCAAATTGTAGAATAATACTGATAATTTGACTCTTCATGCATTTCTGGCACGATTTCCAATAGAAAATAGTTGCTATTTATCTATTACATCGTTTGGATATTCATGCCTCAGTTTTTTACGAAACCTATTATCTGTATACTGCTTGCACTGTTGATTTTTTCAAATCAGTCAAATGCTATGCAACATTCAATCGGGGTAGAAACGAATAGATCCCGATTAGTGCAATGGCTTATCGATCATAAAATAGCAATCGCTACTTGCAGTGCCGCATGTGCTGTTGGCGCGTATGTGGCGTATAATTACGAGCCCAAAAAAAAGAAGTTGATAAAGGTTCTCACTTCAAATCCTGTTATTCATTTACAATGTAGTAAAAAACATCTGCAAAATATTGATCACAAGAGATCGTTCACTAATCAGACCGTGCATACCTATCAATCGGCAGCTGTGGATGAGATTGATATAACTAGTTTTATACAAAAAGGTCGGATTTATTTAGTGGAAAATAAAAAGCAGAAAGAGTTAGCGATCGCCATGATTAAAATTGCGCATTCGCAGAAAGATTTGGATACTCTCGAGACTGCAGTGATCCATAAAGAGAACACAGTATCGGTGTATTCAAAATACAAAGATGGCAGTGATGAAGTTGAAGGAATGGTTGATTGTGTTATCGAATATTCAAACTATGTTGAGTTGGAAGTTTCTGCTTCACAGATTCTAAAACAAGAATAGTCTGGGATATTATCTAGCGTAATAGCAGCGCAATCAGTTGATCTTGATATAAAACATAGAAGATTGCGCCAATTGCTAAGAAAGGTCCGAACGGAATTTTGATACTGCTTTTTTTCCGAGAAACAACGATATAGATAATACCGAGTAGGGCACCGATGGTTGATGCTAGCATCAGCGTAATCCAACAGCCCCATGGCCCTATGAATGCGCCGATAAAGGCAAGCAATTCAAGATCTCCCTGACCCATGCCCTGTTTGCTGGTAAACCATGCAAATAATTTTGCAGAACCAAGTAAGACCAAATAGCCAAATATGCTTCCAAAAATACTGTGCACGAGTGAAATTGGTAAAAATCCCAGAGAGGCAAAAAGAAATCCGAGAGGAATTAAAAATATGGTAGCAAATCGGGAAATCAGCATCGATTCAAAATCACTGCGGATGGTTACAATCAAGGCAGAAAAGAAAATAAAATAGGCGAGCCAATAATGGGAATCCACTGAATTTAGAAGAGCGAGCATAGCGATAAGCGTTATCAGCTCAATGAATGGATAAAGCCAGGATATGGGATTTTTGCAGTAACGGCATTTTCCGCAGAGTATGATGAAAGAAAAGAGGGGAATATTATCGTACCAAGCAAGCGGATGCTTGCAATGGGGGCAATATGATCCGGGGGTGATGATGCTTTTCCAATGGATAAGCCGATAGCCGACCACATTTAAAAAAGAGCCCCATGCCAGAAGCAGAAGAGAAATTATTACTAATCCGAAGAATCCGATGAGTCTTCTCCTTTAATTTTTTCAAGTATCCCCTCAATGCGCTGCTGCTTTTCAAATTGATCATCATATTTAAAGACCAATTCCGGAGTATAACGAGCATTAATCGATTGCGCGAGCGCGCGGCGTAATGAAGCTTTATATAGCAAGATAAATGGCAATTTTTCTTTGAATTCTGCCGGCCCACCAGGCGTATAAAAATAGACCGTTGCATGGCTTTTATCATCAGAAAGCTTCACCCTGTTAACGGCAACCCCTTGGAGGCGTTTATCGTCCAGAGTAGTCTGAGAAAAAAGTTGCGCAATAGCACGAAAAAGAAGTGATTCTTTTTGTGATTTTTTGATTGAGGATACGCTCATGAATCAGTCCTTGGAGGGGCTCCCAGCCTTTGCATAAGAGCTTTGCGGGGCAGCTCAGGGAGAGCTTAGGAAGGTTTGTTGCCGATCATACGCATCAGATTTTGTTTAATTGCGCGAACCAAGCGTTTGCGGCGTTTTTGAGTTGGGGATTCAAAGTAGACCGTACGTTTCATATCGCGAACAACTCCTTCGCGTTCAATTTTCTTTTTGAGTTGTTTGAGCGCACGTTCAACGTTTGAACTTACGTAGACTGAAATATTAGACTTTTTTGACATAGCAGGTCGTCGGCCTTTCTTTTTTAGTTTGTTAAATTTCTGATGACTCTTTGTATTTTAAGTAAATTTAAGGCTATTGTCTATCCTAGCTCGTAAATTAAGCCATTTTAGACGCAAGAAGCTTATTCCAAAGATTCTCTACCGATTCGCTAATAATCGCATAGCTTTGAGAATGGTAGCCTCCAGAAAGTACCATCAAAATTGGAATATTGCGCGAGAGCGCTTGGGTAAATACCACTTCATCTCGTTCGATAATGCCCGCTTTGGTAAGGGACATGCCGCCGATTGGATCTTGGTAGTAAACATCAGTTCCTGCATTATAAATGATCATATTTGGTTTTACCAGATCGATAGCTTTTGGTAATTCATCTTTGAGCAGTTTGAGATAGATAATATCGTTAGTTTTACGGCCATCTACAGGAAAATTAAAATTGATTCGTTCTTGGCATGCAAAATCGCCAGGCCATGTTTTGCCGTTATAGATATCAAAAATCGCAATCTGTTTATCATTGCGCGCAACTTCTTCATGGCCATTTCCTTGGTGAGCGTCTAAATCAACGATGAGAATGCGCAATTCAGGATGTTTCATGAGCACTTTACGGGCTGCAATACAAATATCATTGATGATGCAAAAACCGCCGTTTACTGGCTTAGTGCTCTTGGCATGGTGATATCCGCCCGAGAGATTAATTGCCCAACCGTGTTCAAGAGCTAAATCGGCTCCTAAAATAGTACCACCCGTGGCTAATTTTACCGGATCAAGCAGTGCTTTTTGTGCAAAACTATTTGGCAATAATCCTAAGATTGGCATATCCGCGATCAATCCAAGGGTCAAAGAGCTTTTTAATGAGTTTAAATAGTCTTGCGTATGAACCAAGAGAAGATCTTGATCAGTAACGCTTGTTGGCGTATAGAACTGCTGGCGAGTTAAGGCGAACTTATCCAATATATACTTAGAAACTTTTCCATACTTTTTTGTGTCAAAAGGATGCAAATTTTCAAGCCCACCGAAGGTGATATCATAATTTGCATCAAAGATTATCGGAAGCTTTTCAAGCTTATTAACGGGTTTGAACTCACTCGCTTGTTTAAAGTAATTAGAATCTTTTGCCGAGCTAGAAGCGAGTGATGGAGCTGGCAATTGGGATACTATCGTTTTCATAATAGCATCATATTTGTTATCAGGCGTAAGTGCTGGAGCTGGTGGACAAATATCTTTTGAATGCAAAAGCTCATAACCATTATTTGCAATCGTTGAAGCGCTTATAGCATTGCGACCACTATAATTTTTATCGATTTTCGAGTGAGAGAGTAAAGATTGCGTGATTGTAAATTGATTATCAATAGCATCAGCATCGAAAGATTTTACAACCTGATGTCCAAAGAGCAACGGCAAGCTTGAAATGCCCGCAGTGATTGCCAACGGATACCAAGATCCGGTATACAGTGAAGCGAGACCGCCGAGTGCTACACCCGCGCCAAATAGATATTTAGAAAGATTGAAAGTGGTATTGATATATGATTGTGATTTGATAATTGTGCTATTAAGCTGTGCGATAGATCGCATTAATGGGTTCCAATCGGTGGCAGCAAAATCTGTATCTGAAGTAGTTCCATGGGCATTGATATCAGCCCCTTGGCTTATTGCTTGTTGTGCAGCCTGAACATCATGGCTTTCGATTGCGGTAAACAGATTTTTGGTAGGATCGGCTTGGAGTGCAATGGTGCTGCAAAAAATAGCCAGTACGAGCAATTGTTTCAATTGAGCTAACATTGATATAACCTCTAAAAAATATTTAAATTATTTCTAATTTAATTATTGCATTGAGAACGATTATTGTCAATCGAGTTGGCTTGTGCTATTTGTTTTCAAATAGAATTAAATAAATAATGCTTAGCTATATTTCTTGAGTAAGCAGTTGCTAAACCGCCCATTCGGATCATATTTCTTCTTGAGCTTTAAGAACTCCTTAAAGCGAGGGTAAGCTTTTTCAATCTGATTTTGCGTACCAAAAAGCTGGTAAGGCAGATAATAGGTGCCCCCGAGCTCCAAGGCGGCATCAATCAATTTTTGGGTCCAAGCCTGGGCTTCTGCAAGGCCTTCCTGTGTATTTAAGATATTAATATAAAACACGAGGGAAAATCGCTCACTGCCTGCATATGAGAGCAGTGATTCATTATTCTGAGGAATATAGCGAATAGAGATATTCACGATATTAATATCGGCAGTTTTGGCCCAAAAGCGTACTTCTTCTATAAAGGGAAGCAACTGTTTAATAGGTATAAAATACTCTTGCAATACAGTGGTTGTTGGAAACCGTAACACCGGTTCCAAGGTGTTAACGGTGCTACTCATCTCATGATTTCGAGTAACAACCTTATTGCTTTGCTTAGCATCTAAGGAAGGCCGCAATTTATGCAAGAAAGCAAGACGCCGCAATGCTTGCTCGCCCAGCGCATGCAGAGGATAGAATGGTTTTGGCTCTTGCAACGGCTGGGTAATGGTGAGTGGTTTATCTGTTTTATACCAGCTAACACTTGAAGCTATTTTAAAATCGGTTGGATAGAGATTGGTATTATGAAAAACAATTTTTGGATTATTCTTAATCGTTTTCAAGAAAAATTCTGGGTATTCTTCGATTGGCATTTGTTTAATCACCTGTTCGATAGCATAATTATCGGTGAGAGAAATAGTTGCTTCAGCAATGATTCCGAGTGCGCCATAGCCTCCAATCGCACCGGCAAATAGATCAGCATTCTCGGTACGGCTTGCAGTAACAAGAGTGCCATCGGCAAGAAGCACTTTAATTGATTTGATGGTCTCAATAAGCGGGCCATGATGAATGTCTCTGCCGTGCACGTTTACGCTCAATGAGCCGCCGACGGTAAAATCATTATACGATTGCATCACTTTGACTGAGAGATTATGCGGATTGATATATGCTTGAATAGCTCTCCACGTGATTCCCGTTTCAACGGTAATCTCTTTTGCAGCCGCATCAAAATGCTTGATCGCATCGAAGCCAGTCATATCAATTACAATCCCATCGGGATAGGCGATCTGCCCGCCTTGGCTATAGCGGCCACCAGCGATAGCAATCGGCTTAGTGCTGGAAGTAACTACATTCTTTAATGCTGGCAGCGTGGTTGGTTTATGAAGTGCATCGATGGGAATTACGCTTGTTTGGCTTATATCAGTGATAGTTAACCGAGGATCAAACCAGGTGAAAGGGTTCAGAATAGCGATCGCTGGGGCAGATAAGCTGAGTAAACAGCTTAAGAAAATCTTATTGAGATTCATAAGTAACCTTCCATTAATACCATTTATGGTGATTATTAGTAAGTCTAACTTGCTGGTAAAATAAGGCAAATCTATAAATATTTTCAAATTAAAATTGATTGCTCGATAGAAATTACTGGCATTTGTGCTATGATTAGTAAATAAGGCAGTTTGAGCTAATTTCTAAACGTTAAAGGTTATGTATGAATTTACGGTATTTCTCTATTCTCTTGTTAACACTGAGCACGATCGTTCATGCGGATATCAAAGAAAATTTAAAGAAGAAGTTCTTTGCAAAAGAATCTGAGCAAGTTCAGAATAAAGTTCCGCTTGTTTTTCATAAAGATTACGATATCTCATTATTGGGCTTGGAAAAGTTACATCCCTTTGATTCATGCAAGTATGGCAAAGTTTATGATTATTTAATAACACAAGCAGGTATTTCTAAAAACCGTTTTCATAAGCCTGAAATCGTCTCAGATGAAGATTTAGCTAAAGTACACTCGCAAGAATATTTGGATTCCCTTTCTAGTTCTGCGACGCTTGCTCGAATTACGGAAATTGGACTTCTTGCCTCAGTGCCAAATTTTTTATTAAAAAATTATTTATTGCATGCGATGAAGATGGCAACAGGCGGTACCATTCTTGGTGCAGACCTAGCCCTTGAAAAGGGATGGGCGATTAATCTTTCTGGCGGCTATCATCATGCAAAGCATGATTGTGGCGGTGGATTTTGTGCCTATGCTGATATTCCTTTAGCCATAACCAAAGTTCTTGAGAAAAATCCTACCTATAAAGCAATGATTATTGATCTTGATGCTCATCAAGGCAATGGCCATGAAGATTTTTTTAAAGAGGAAGATCGTGTTGCTATTTTTGATGTGTATAATTCTGAAATTTATCCGCATGATTATGCTGCGCGTACACGAATTGATTACAATTATCCGGTTGCAAGCGGAATCGCTGATGAAGAATATTTGAAGCTTTTAGCAGAGAAATTGCCTGCAGCATTAGATGAATCCAAGCCAAATTTTATAATCTATAATGCTGGTTCAGATATTTTTGAAGAAGATCCGCTTGGCAGAATGAAAATTTCTGCTCAGGGGATTATCAAGCGCGATGAGCTTGTTTTTAAATTCGCACGTGAACGCAATATTCCAATTCTGATGGTGCTTTCTGGCGGCTACACAAAAAAGAGTGCCGGCATCATTGGTAAATCAATTGAGAATATTCTTAAAAATGTGCTAAAAGTAAGCTAGAAGATCAAGTTCATCGTGAATAATGCGGTGGTACTATTATATGCATTGCGCACATGGAACATTTGCTGCCATAAGAAGCCAAGAGCTAAATTTGGGGAAATATCATAGGTGAACGCAATGTTGCCCAATTGCACGCGCCATACCGTGTTCGGGCATTTTGCTTGTGGGTTCTGATCATCAATTGCTAAAAATGCCGGATCATTATCAAGAATCGTTATGCAATCTTTGCGGTGATGCACATACACCCATTGGAAATAGAATGAAAGCCGATCAAGAAAATGATATGCCGCAAGTTTTCCTGCAACATAAGCGCTGTCTCCAGGCTTCACACTCACGTTTGTTGCAAAAGGGAAAATACCACTTTGCATCACATTGGTTGCTAGGCGGAAATTAGTAAAATCTTTTTTGAAGAAGTGGCTATATCCAACTTCTCCGCCCACTTCTACTGTTTCAGCAAAATCAAAATTCATACCGACGTTAAAGTTAACACTATTGCTTCCATTATTCCCAAAAGGCAATGAGAAAATTACCGACGGCTCTTTTGGGTGACCCGTTGCGATACCACCGCCAAGCCGAAAGAATGGAATGAGTAATAATCGAGCCCAGCTCAAATCACGATTAAAATTGATAACATGCGCGTGCCGCCAATAGAGCGAAACGAACATATCTTCAAATCCCCATTTAGTAAAATTGCAAATGTTCATGCCCAGTTGTTTGGCCAGTGGAACAAGTTGTTCATAGAGATAACAATTAACGGCTGCAGCGGTGAATTGATTCCCTGCGCAAGCGACTCCAGTACTGCCAGCGGTGGTTAAATTAGTAAAACATGGATTGAGAACTTGGCTAATTTCAACCACGCCACCCTGAAATTGTAGTCCGAAGTCACCGCAAATTTGTGCTTCTATATCCCAGCGTATTCCCCGTTTGCGATATTTGAGCGGAACTGATAGATACCCAAATCTCGGGTCGCAGGGATCATTAGTTGTAATATCGATTTGATTTGAAGTTACTTGGCCAGGAGGAGTTCCGGAGAATAATCCACCAAATGCGGTTGCATACAAGGGATCGCTTGCAAGATTAAATTCATTGGGAAATTGACCAGCGAGAAGACCCAATAGATTCCAGCGGCCATCAATATCACCAAGCGGAATCGCATTTGAGCATAAGTTGCAGGTAGAGGGAACTACCGAGTTGCTGCAGATAATCTGATTGCATTGCCCAACACAGCTATTGGTAATAAAATCAGGAATTTTGCAGTAAGTTCCAGAAAGAGTTTTTGCAGTTGTTGCATTTTGGCCGAATGGTGAGATTGAGATCATGATGCGTTCGGGGGTTCCCTTTTCATCTGGCATGCCAAACATCAATTGTTTTTCACGTTCGTATAAAAAATATTGCGGGTCAACAGAAGTATACATGGGATAGGGATCATTGCGTGCATTCGAGGCCCATGCGTGAAGCGTATCGGAGTAGAAACTAAGGGCAAAGATTGTAGTTATTAATAAGATCGGGCGATGCTTTTTTACTACCGACATTTGCTATCCTTTTGTTTTTTTAATCTTATATGGATTAGGTATAGCACCTTTATTCTAAAGTCGTCAAATTTTGCAGTTGTGGCTTCGCGCCACGTATGTTAAATGATTAAGTTTTTTTTATGTTCTCGTTCGTTTCGAGCGAAGCCTTTAGGCTGAGTCGAGAAATGCAAATCTTTTTTAATAAAAGTTATTTTTAGTAATAGTTTGCGCCTCCCGCGCAGGGGCAGGGTGCCAGTGCGGGCACCCTTGCATCCCCCGCACCAAGGCTTCGCCTTTGGAATCCTAACGGCGCTTATGCCGGCGACAGACAGCCGAAGGCTTTCTTGCCGCCTCTCCACACTCCTGCAGCAGCTCCGCTGCCTTAGTCGGTGTCGCGATCGCCTGAATTGGAATTAAACGTTTTATAGTAAGAACGCTAAGGACTTGGGGATTTTGCGTGGGCACGTTACCCCACGATTTTTTAATTGCTTCGCAATTTGCAAAATACGCGTAGGAACTTTTATCCTCAAGCATTTCTCGACTTAGCCTAAAGGCTTCGCTCGAAACGAACGGAAATTAAATAAGTATTTCCCATACTTGATCATCGACGCGATTGGAGCGCGAAGCGCGAGGTCGTGAGTTGATCAAGGTTTAGGGATGGCAAAGGGAACCGTCCCTTTGCTGCAACTTTTGGGTTGCAAGGGGGTTTTTTGCATGAAAACCCCCTTTGCCCACGCGTCCAGCCTTCGCATAAAGCTTCGGCGGACAGGCTGGGAAGCGCCAAACCAAAAAACTTGGATGAAAAAATCCCTGCCGCATGCGCCGCGCAGGCACAAGACTATTCAAATATATAAAGGTAACATTGTAAATAAGCATAAAAAATAAAAAACTGATATACTCTTATTAATTTGAATTTTATCCAAATAATTTTTTGCAAAATTATGAACTACTGCTTATATTACCAAGCGCTTGTCGATAAAACATTTTGTTGGTACGTCGTAGCAATCTTAAAAAGCTACGAACATCTGGCTTTTGATCGCACTCTTGATACTCAAAAAAATCTTTTTGAATTTTACGTGCCCGAATCTCGGGAACAGGAATTTTTAAAATTGATGAGCTATTTTGAAGCACTTCATTTAGTAAATAATCTACAAAAACTGCCCAATCGATTGGCCGATCCATCTCAAGAATTATAAGGTTTTATTTTGAGATTCTATTGTTTTTATAATATGCGACATGCAAGTGTGATATTCTTCAATGTCAGGAAGAATCTGACGCACTTGTTGAATATCATAACAATGAGAAGTAATATTTCGATCATCAGCCATTCTTATTAAAATTTCGCCTTCAGCGATAGAGCATATTCTAAGACTTACACAAGCTCGAAAAACTGATTTGGGGCTTTTTATCTCATCAGGGTTCATTTCAATAACATTTTCTAAAAAAAGCTTCAAGAATTTCCAAAAACTATCATAGGAGTATTCGAAGCGTTGGATTATTGAATCTTGTGCTGCGAGAATAAATTCTGGGCGATTTTCTTTTTCTGCTTGTTGGGCAACAGCAAAAGCCTCATGTAAAGTTTTTAATGCTCGTTTTACTAGATCATGCGATTTTTTTAGTTTTTCCATACGATCCCTTTTTTAAGAATCACCTCTTTAAAGCTTTTTTCAATGCTGTTTAAATCAACAATATCAACATTAAGCGGGATAGTAAGATTTTCCATTGTATTTTGCATGCGAACTATTTCTCGTGGGTGTATTGGTTTGCCATCATTATCGATTGCAATATCAATATCAGATTCTTCTTTTGCCTTTCCCCATGCGCGCGAGCCAAATAATATGATTTTGGCATTAGGAAAATGATATTCTACTGCATGAATCACTTCTTTTTTATATTTCGGATTTATTTGTTCAGTCATGATTTATCCTTTATATTATTAAAACAATGTTACCGAACATAAAAAAATAGACTAGTCTGCAGCACCAATCTTAAAAGTATTTTAAACAGCAAGAGATTAAATCATCAGTTTACTATGAACAAAAAAATTTCCGTCTCAACCCGATTCCATTCATGGGCTGAAAATGATTTTTCATTATCGCTCGATCTTAATGAGCTGGTGATTAAACATCCGGCTGCTACTTTTTTTATGCGCGTAAAAGGGGATGGGATGCTCGATGCAGGAATTTCATCTGATGATATTTTGGTGGTTGATCGTGCGCTTTCAATGTCTAATCATAAAATTATTGTCGCGCGATTGGATGGGGAGCTGGTGGTGCGGCGCGTGCTTTTGGCAAATGGCTGTTTAATGCTCGTTGATAGCAAAAATAGCGAACCATTGGTGGTAAACGCAGAACGAGATTTTGAGGTGTGGGGTGTTGTTACCTATATTATCCGGCAAACCTAAACGGATTGTGCTGGTTGATTGCAATAATTTCTTTGTATCATGCGAGCGGGTGTTTGATCCGACTTTAATCGGCAAACCGGTAGTGGTGCTTTCGAGTAATGATGGCTGCGTGGTTGCACGTTCAAATGAAGCCAAAGCGCTCGATATTCCCATGGGTGCGCCTGCCTTTCAATATGTTGATCTTTTTAAAAAGCATAGTGTGATACTTTTTTCATCAAACTTTTCATTATATGGCGATATGTCATCGCGCGTGATGCAGATTGTGGCGCAAGAAGCGACTGAGATTGAAGTATACTCGGTTGATGAAGCTTTTTTGCATATTGTAGACTTTGGCCATGAGCACGATGCTGCTTATTATGCGGCACGCGCTCAACTCATGATTCGCAAAGTTAAACAATATACCGGTATTCCCATTTCAGTAGGAATTGGGCCGACCAAAACACTTGCAAAGATTGCTAACAAAATTGCAAAAAAAAATCCTCAGTTTGGCGGATGCTTCGATATCACCGATCATCCGGATAGTGATGCATGGCTTGAAAAAATTCCGGTCGGTGATGTCTGGGGCGTTGGTCGGCGCTATGCAAAAATGTTGCTTGGGCACACTATTACCACGGCGCGTGATTTAAAATATGCGCCCGATGCATGGGTGAGAAAAAAGATGACAATTAACGGTTTGCGCATGGTGCATGAATTGCGCGGCATTCCTTGCTATAAAGTTGATGAAGAGGTTGAGCCCAATCAGAGTATTACCGTATCGCGCTCATTTGGTAAACCGGTCACTACGTTGCACCATTTGCAGGAGGCTGCCTCTACGCATGCGGCATCGGGTGCACGCAAATTACGCCAGCAAGGCTTAATCGCCGGGCATGTAACGGTATTTGTAATGATCAGATATTATCAGGATGATCAGCGCTATTTTGATAGTGCCAGCATAAATCTGCCCGTTGCAAGCTCCTATTCGCCCAGCATTATTAGTGCTGCTAAAAAGTGCGTAAAACAGCTCTATAAACCAGGGGCAATCTATAAAAAGGTTGGCATCATCCTGAATGATCTGGTTGACCAAACCTGCATGCAAATGAACCTCTATGAGCCGGGCAGGGATACTGCTAAGCAATCCGGGGCTATGGCTGCTTTTGACCGGGTTACCACCAAATGGGGGACTGATAAGCTTACCTTTGCCGCTACTGGAGTAGACCATCCCTGGCAGGTTAAAAAAGAGAAGAAATCACCCTGTTTTACCACCAGTTGGCATGAATTGCCTACCGTTAAGAGTTAATCTTTTCATGTAGAAATTATTACAAATAGAAATAATTGACATGGTTGTTACAGGTGGTAAAATTAAAGAGAATGATTATAATTTGTTCATTAGAAATCAAATTTTAAGGGATAAGATGAAAAAGTTAATGGCAATAATTGTATTATCTGCGATAGCAATGAATGTGTATGCGATGGGCAATCATTATGCAGCATATGATTATAGGGTTGAACTTGCTAAGCAGGATGTTGCGTTGGCCAAATCTTTCGTTTATCCGATCGCCGCAATTTTCGCAGTTGGAATTGGAGGTTATTTTGTTTCGCATGTGTGGGAAAACTATTGTATATATTTAGAAAAACATTCTAAAAATGTAGTTGCTTCCAATAATGGATCCTATGCATCAAGCTGGGCTCCGTATTTAAAAATTGGAGCAGGATTAGGCTTTGCAGCAATCTCAGCCTATTTGGGATTAAAAGGAAATCATAATCAACCTATTGCTTATACCCATAAAAATGATGGGGGATTAACCATATTATCTCCAACATTAATTATAGCTAATGGTTCATCTTCTTTGGCTCCGCTTATTCCAGCTTTATTTTTCATAAAAAGTGGTTTTGAAGATTTAAGATTAGAAAAAAAGGCGCTGTTAAAATATCAAAGTAAAAAAAGTTAATAAAAATAATTAATAAGGAAATGGAGGTTTTATAATGAATTCTACTAAAATGCTGCTTCTGTCGATTTTCATATCTGGAATGCTGGCAATCTCTGCACTATCTGCAATGCAAATTACTGATGTTACCGGTAAACAAATTACTCTTACACAAGAGCAGCAGGATGCCTTTATGCGATGCGGCATTAAACATGCTGTTTCAAATTATGCAGGTGAACATAGTTATGAAGGCTTAGAGCTTCCATTTATGACCGCTGGCAATCTTGAAAACTTATTACAGCTGATTAATGATACCAAACATCTTGAAACAATCAATGATGATACATCTATTGAGCTTTTTAAATTGGCAGATTATTTGCAAGCGCCGAAGGAAATCTTGGTGCAATTGGCAAAACGGATTTGCGAACCCATTACGAAATATTATAACCAGCTGCAAGAAAAATTGAAAAATAATCCACGTTTAAAAAAGTTGCAGCAGGCAGTTTTGGATTATGCTTTATTGAAAGAAACAATTGAATTGTCTTTACCGATCTATCCAAGTTTTGCTTCATTTCTGAAGCATTTTCCAAAAGTAGGCAATACTCAAGAGCCTGATTTTATTAACAAAGGATTACTCAAACTTACCTTTCTAGCGCGAGCTGTCTTTGGAGAAGAATACAATTTAGATCTCTCTTTCAACAAAACAGATGAAATACTCAAAACTAAAAAATCTATCGTATCTTTAGAGGGAATAGAGAAACTCGGTGAATATCCTTGGGCAAAGAAAGTGCGATTACTTGATCTGAGTGGGCATAAAATTGAATCGGGAAGTGTAAAAAAACTTAAAAGTACTTTCCCGTCTCTCAAATTTATTATTTTGAAAAATAATGAAATTAAACAAATCGAAGATTTAATAGATGAGAATATAGAAGAGATCAGATTAGAAGGAAATCCAATACAAAAGATCTCTATCCGCAATCCTGAGCAATTTAACAAGACGAGAATTATTACTGATAATTTAAAAGAGGCTCCTCTCTTTAAGCAAAATCTCAAACAAAGAATTGCTGCTTGGGGACAATCTTTGATTGCAAAGAGTAAAGTAGCAATAAAAACATCGCCTTATGCGCTGACCTCCCTGGGACTCTGTTTTTATGTGGGAGTGTTTGGCGGCGCCAGTAACATTGCTAAAAATACTTATTACTATCTTGGATATGGGTGCTCGATATTGGCAGGGCTCTATCTGTGGGAGGAGGTAATGTCAGCGGAAATGCAGAACCTTAGGTCGAACGATCCGTACAGAATTCAGATTAAATCAAAAAAATCTCAAGAAAATACTGAGAAAGTATGGGAATATCCATCACCGTATACGTATAACTTATTTGGCAAAAATTAATTTAAATTAAATGGGGAAATGGAGGTTTTACTCATGAAATTAGTCAATAAATCAAAGATACTAACGCTTGGTTTTTTAACCATGCTTACATTCTCGAATACCGTTGAAGGCATGGCATGGGCCCGCTCATGGTTGCCAAGTTTTACAACTCAAAAAGCAGCAACGCAGGAGCAAATTAATACTGCTAAATCATGTCCAATTTGTTTGGAAGATTTTAAAGAAAATGAATCGTTAACAACTCTTAATTGTGATGAAAATGTGCCTCATATTTTTCATAAAGAATGTTTGGACAGCTCAATTAATGCTGGTGATGAAAAATGCCCGATATGCCGCAAGACACTCCCGATGACATCAAGAGTGATAAAAAATATTATTAAAAAGTATAATCCGGTAACCAGTGAAAATTTAAAAGTATTTAGTATACACGTTGCCACAGGAACTGCTTTTCTTTGTGCGCAAAAATCCTATTGTATGTTAATGCAACAGCCAAAATATTTTGAATTTAATGTTAGGAATGTAATACATTATTCTTCAGTCGCTTTTTTATTTTCAAAACTTGCGCATCGATTACATCTTTCACCCCACCAAGCGGCATTGTTAGGGACAATTGGCGCACGGTTAGTTATCATGCCATTTTTGCAAATGACAGATAACAATGGACAAACCTATACCACACTTGCGGCACAATGGCTTACTCGCTTGAGATCATAAAAAACGAGAAAATCTTGTGAAAATATTCAATATAAAGAAATTAATTTAGATCGGATAAACATGACTAAAAAAATTATACTATTGTTCATCCTCATATCAATTATCTTTGCAGGCAAACATTCTTCAGCGATGTTGCCGAAGCAAAATTCTGGCTTTACGACAAAAGAATTAAGAAAGAAATTAGGAAAAACGATTGGTTTTCTAGTTCCAAGTGCACGGTTTTTTTATGAAGGATTGTTAGATCTTCATGACGTTTATTCAAAAGATCATTCTTGGAATGAACTCACTACAATTGAAACTGGTTGCTCGATGAATGATGATTATATGAGAATATTCAAAGAAGTTGGTGCTGCTATGCATGTATCACCTGAAACAAAAATAGGATACAGTAGTCATCTCGCTTTCTGGGGCTCTCCTGCATCTGCGGGGCATAAGACTTTGTGTCTTTCACCTTCTTCTAGAGTATTTGATTTTTTTTCTCCTGATGAACATAAATTTATTATTGGACATGAATGCAGCCACATAAATCATAATGACATGCATGTTAAGGGGTTACTGAACATAAGTATTCCTTTTATTTCTTATGGCTTAATGCGGACTTATGAATATTTTTCAAGTAAATTCATTAAATTTATTCAGAATAAATATACAAAAGATTATGAAAGCGCAAGTGAAATGCTCTGGAGGCTCAAACGGCTTAATAAAATCATAAGCCGATCATGGGTTGCCCATTATGCTTTAAATGTATGTTTGAATAATACAATTTCAAAATATATTGAGTCTCGCGCTGATTATGAAGCTGCCCAAATGCTCAATAATCCTGAAGCCGGCATATCATTCTTTAATAAGCTAAAAACACCCGGTTTTGTTGAGCTGGTATCCAATGAAAGAAATGAAGCTTCCAATAAAATAAAGCAAACAATTTTTGAAAAAGCGTATTTGTCTTGCAAAAATTTTGATCGTTATATTACAGATGAACATCCACCAGTTAATGATCGTATCAAGGCATTAGCAGCTTTACTTCCAAAGAAGTGATCAAACATCTATAATAATTTCTCGATGCACTGGCGCGCTTCTGGTGTGCCAAGCATAGTGATCAGCTCATGAATTTCCGGACCATGTTCTTTGCCCATCAATGCCTATGCAGGCATTATACTATAAAAGCTAAGCCCAAGATTACTGTGCAATAAAGATAAATGGCCCAAAAGCTTGACCCTGGTGCCACAAGATGGCACCATGTTATAAAGCATGTGGAGAATAAGATGAAAAATAAGCATCGCAAAATCTTGGCTCAGATTTTTAAGACTCCTGTTCCGGCAAATATCAGATGGGATGATATAGAAAAGTTGTTTAAATCTGGGGGCAGATGTTACTGAGGCTCGTGGGTCACGGGTACGGATTGAGCTAAACGGTGAAGAAGCAGTTTTTCATCGGCCCCATCCAAGAAGGGAAACGGATAAAGGTGCGGTTGTTTCAGTCCGCAAATTTCTAATAAATGCAGGGATAGATCATGATGAAATATAAAGGCTATTACGGCGTTGTAACTTATGATGAAGAAGCTAAAATTCTTCATGGTGAAGTTATAGGGTTAAAAGCGGTAATCACTTTTCAGGCTGATAATGCCAAAGACATAGAAAAAGAATTTCATACATCAGTTGATGTATACTTGGAATGGTGCAAGGAGCGAGGCGTAAAACCAGAAAAAGAATTTTCAGGCAATCTTCGCATCAGACTTGATAAAAAGACACACTCTGAGCTAGCCAAAGAAGCAGCTTTACATGGCATCAGCTTGAACAAATTAGTTTTAGATAGAATTACGAACAAGAGATAAACAGAATGAAAATTCCTAGGTGAGCAATTTCTCGATGCGCTGGCGCGTTTCTGGTGTGCCAAGCATAGTGATCAGTTCATGAATTGCCGGGCCATGTTCTTTGCCCATCAATGCCATTCTCAAAAACCAAAATAATTGGCTTAGAGGAATAGTGTGATTTTTAGCTTCTCTTTTTAAAGCAGTCACAAATGCTTCCGGTTGATCAATTAAATGTAAATTATCTTTTACCAATGTTACTAATGCTTGATGTTCTGCCTTCAAAATTGTTTTATCAATCTTGGGAGCATCAAATATAAATGCGAGTGCCGGGCCAATATCTGCCAATGTTTGCAAATCGCTTTTGATCGCTTGAATAAGCGCGGTCAGCGTTGCGCGGGGCAATGTATCTGCTTGCGTATAAGAGGCAAGTAAAAATGGAATGCATCGGCTTGTTAGATCTTCAGGATCTAATTTCGCAATCCATTTGTGATTGAGCCAGCGTAATTTCTCAACATCATACCGGACATGGCCGGTTGAATGGATATGTTCAAAATTTATTTTCTGTCCCAATTCCGGCAAACTCATAATCTCTTGTTCAAAAGTGCCGCCGCCGATGATTGCCAAATAGTTATCAATTGCTTCCGGCAAATATCCTGCATCCATTAAATCAGTTAATGAAAATCCAAAATCACGCTTTGAGAGCTTTTTGCCTTCGGCATTGCATAAAATGGGCAGGTGCCAAAACGTGGGAATTTTAACTTCAAAGAGTTCATAGAGCGCTGCTTGATTGGCAGTATTGGTCAAATGATCTTCGCCGCGGATCACATGGGTTATTTTCATTACCATGTCATCAACAAAATTGGCAAAGATAAAGGTTACCGTGCCATCGGCGCGTGTAATGGGAAAATCAGCAAAATTCTTAAATTCAAAGGTAATGGAGCCATGAGCTAAATCATGAATCGTCACTGTGCCATTATCATCCAATTTTACCCGCCAAATAAATGGAGCGCCATCTGCAAGAAGTTTTTCTATTTCTGCTGGTGATCGTTTTAAGCAGGTGCGATCATAACGGGGGGGCATTTTGAGTGCTATTTGCCGTTGCCGTTTTTTCTCCAATTCTTCGGGTGTACAGAAGCAGCGATAGATTTTATTTTTATCTTTGAGCTCTTGAATATACTGTTCATAAATTGCCGTGCGTTCTGATTGGAAGTATGGAGGATACGGCCCGCCCTTTACCGGTCCTTCTTGATAGTCAAGGCCAAGCCAGTGCAGGTCAGCTAGAATTTTTTTTGCCTGTGGATCAAAGTTGCGCTGGGTATCGGTATCTTCGATACGAATAATAAAGGTGCCTTTTTTTTGTTGCGCAAAAAGATAGTTCATCAGGGCCGTTCTAACATTGCCTAAATGCATAAGCCCGGTTGGCGATGGGGCAAAACGGACACGAATTGGGGAATTTGTATTCATGATAACTATTTTTAAAAGTAATTTGTTGAAGTTAACTATCAGTTAGTATAACTAAATATTGAAAATTTAATATCATACCTTCCCGTGCATCGCCAAGGGGCTTTTGTGCAAAAAATTAATGCACCTGCCCGGCGCATGGGGCAAGGTGCCAGTGCGGGCACCTTGCATCCCGCACCAAGGGCTTTGCCCTTTGGAAACCCTCATATTCGCTGCCGCAAAAATCCTTTCCTGGCTCGGTTTTGCCACGTAACGCAAAACCGCTAACGCGGCAAGCCTCGCCGGTGGCGGCTTTCGCCTTGGCTCGCACGCATCGCCAGGCTCACGGCACGCTTTAGGAAAACAAAAAGAATTTTTTTTTAGAAAATTAATCATGTTGCGGTTGAGTGTTTGAGGATCCGCAGCTCCTGGAGGGGAGCGAGGATCCGAGTTGCAACGCAACTGAGGGGATTACAAAGGCGCCCAGCCTTTGGCGCACGAGGTCCAGGAGGGTTTGCGAAAACCTTACTGGCGCATGCGGCGCGGAGCCGCTCTAAAAATATTTCTTATTTAAATTAACCAACTTTTTGACACCAAAGACCCGCATTTGTTACGATCGTTGAAAAAGTAAGGAGTAGTGAAAATGAAGAAATGTCTTAAAATTGCTTTTGGGACACCGAGTCCCGGTTCGCTAATTAGCGAAATTCAAAAAAAAGGTACCAAATTAGGAATAGAGGGGACTATTCAATTTGTGCCAGCCGATAAAGAACTCAGGATAATCGCTTGCGGGCTCAAGGAGCAGGTGGATCAATTCGTTGATCTTGTTCATAAGGATGCTGCCCAAGCAGGGATCAATGATATTAACATTGAGCCTTTTGTGAAAGCAAAAGATTATCGGGGTGCTTTTCGCATTATTGAGTAAGTTTGCCTAATATTCCTCTTGGTTTAATTTTATAGCATCGATAGATTGCTTGCTTAATATCGGCGCCTTTGGCAATTTCTTCTTCCATACATTGATCAAATATGAGATTTTCTTCATCGATTTTGGCGAATGTACCTGCAAAAATAGTATCGAGCTTGCCATCGAAATATTGATCTGCTTTATGGTATACATGGGCTATGCCTATCAAACAAACTACATAGCCTGCAACGGTTAACTCCCGCTCGTAATTTTCTGCAAGATATTCTAATCCAGATACGGTTAAACGTGCTAACCCAAGGGTTGCATTGGCACAAGTAACGGCTTTCTCTTTTGCCTCCTCCAGCGTTATAGGATTTATTGATAATGAGAATGTTAACAATAGAATTAAAATATTCTTCAAAGGCTTTTTTCTCTTCGGTGGGTAAGTTTATAGGGCATTTATAACTAAGAATAGCTATCTTTACGAGTTTTTACATGATTTTTTTGATTTATTTTGAAAACGACTTAATGTAGAAATTGTCATTTAAAATATAGATTCTTTTTCTGGGGATGTTAATGGACAATCATCAATCACGATCACCATGATCATTATCATGATCATGAGCATAGCCTATCGCAGTGAGCTTATTTCATCATTTGCCCTATGCGATTTTTTCTGTTGCATTTGCACTTATTATTTTAAGTTTTGTAACGCTTGCTCTTAAAAATATGGCGCAGCAATATGATCGCCCAAAGTGGGGCAAAAATGCTTTTTCATAGCTTTCACTTTATGCATATTGTATTTGCGGCAACAGGTACCATTGTAACTTTCCGCCGCTTTTGCAAAACATTTGGTTCCAGCGCTTATTGATAGGTATTTGGTCACCCAGTTATTTTTTGCACGCTTTCAGATTCGATATTGCCTTATTTGGGTGGTCGCGCGTTGGGCGTTGCCATGAGCTTTCATTTGTGCTTTTTTACTGAATTGGCCAATGTTTTGCCATTTCTTTTTGTGGGTATCATTAATGGTATGTTTTGAGTAAACATAGTCAAGAACATCAAAAATTTTATTCGCTTTTTTCTCATTTTGTTCATATTTTTGTCAGTTCATTTGGCGTCTACTTTTTATTTAGTGTCCCATGGATTTATGGATTGGTATAAAGATATCGGGTTTGTTTTTCTATTTATTATCATTGCAGTAGTGATACCATGTACCTTATCAGATGTGGTAGTGCCGATGGCATATGCGAGGGTTGCACGAAAAGATGAGAAGCATTAGATTAGAGAATATTAAAAAGACGTTTCCATGGTGAAACCATTCTTGAAAATATTAATCTCACCATACCCGGCGGTAAAATTTTTGCTTTGCTTGGCCCAAGCGGGAGTGGAAAAACAACGATTTTGCGCTTAATTGCCGGATTTGAAGAAGTTGATGAAGGCAAGATTTATTTGGGCGATGAAGATATTACTCATGTGCCGATCAATGAACGGCACATTAATACGGTTTTTCAAAATTATGCATTATTTCCCCATTTGAATGTGTTTGATAATATTGCATTTAGCCAGCGTATCAAAAATGTTCCTCAAGATATCATCGAACAAAAAGTGCAAAAAGTTATTAAAACCGTGCATCTTGAAAAGCATATCTATAAATCAATTCAGCAACTTTCTGGCGGCCAGCAGCAGCGCGTTGCACTTGCGCGGGCAATTATTAATGAGCCGGAAGTTCTTTTGCTTGATGAGCCGTTGGCAGCGCTTGATTTAAAATTGCGTGAACGCATGCTTATCGAATTAATCGATTTGCAAAGCGCACTCAAAACAACGTTTGTCTATGTAACCCATGATCAGTTTGAAGCATTAACCGTTGCAGATACTATGGCGATTATGAATCCTGATGGTCAAATTGAGCAAGTTGGTACGCCAAAAGAAATTTATGAATTTCCCGTCTCTTCATTTGTCGCGCAATTTGTTGGCTCTACCAATATTTTTAAAGGAACATTGCGAAGTGAAGATGGCAGCAGTATCTTGAAATTGAAGGAATCGGGCGCTGTGAAGTTGTAATGCCGCATAAGCAAAAAGAATGGGCAAAAGAAGGGGCTAATGTATTTATGAGTGTGCGCCCTGAAAAAATTGATATCAGCAAAACACCGCTTGAAGGTTTTTCAAATAGTCTGCAAGGAATTGTTGCTTCGATTGTCTATCATGGCCGTTCAACGCAATATAATGTTCGCTTGAACTAATGGCCAAGTGGTGCAAGTATTTGAGCAAAATGAGGAGCATTTTCCTAAAGAAGTTATTGATTATGATGATAGGTATATTTGTATTGGCAAAAAGAAAATGTGGTGGTTTTAGAAAAATGAATAAGCAATTAAAAGAGTTTTCGCAGACGAATTCATTTTTTTATGGCGATGCCGGCAGTGGCATGGCAGATTTTATTTTTTTATATTCCGGTTGCATTGGTTATTTTGTCAGTTTTGTTAAAACAGTGCACGGTCATGGGACTCCTATCGTTACTCTTGAGCATTATGCATATTTTATAGCTCCGCTCTTTTTTTGGGTTATTATGCGTTCACTTGTTTTGGCTTTTATAACTGCATTGTATTTGTTTACTGCTTTGCCTATCCGGTTGCATATGTGTTTGGCGGTAAAGATTGAACGATATAAAAATATTTTCTTATTTTTTTTAATTTTGCCATTTTGGACGAGTTTAATGGTGCAGGTATATTCATGGTTTTTTGTTCTTGAGCACAATGGATTGCTTAATACAATTTTTATGAGAATTGGATTAATTCAGCCACCTATTCATTTGCTCAATACGAACTTTTCCATTTATTTGGTAATGGTTTATTGTTATTTGCCATTCATGATTATGCCGCTTTACACCGCCCTTGAAAAAATTGATCGAAGGATGTTTGAAGCGGCTGCAGATTTAGGTGCTTCGCAATGGCAAGCTTTAGCGAGTTACGATTCCTTTATCGATGCCAGGAATTAAGAACAGGTTTTTTCTTGGTATTTGTTCCTTCATTTGGCGAATTTGTAGTGCCGACATTATTGGGCGGCGGCAAACAGCTTTTTGTTGGATCGTTTATTACGCAATATTTTTTATCGGCGCGAAATCCGTATTTGGGCGCTGCATTTACCTGCTTAGTGGCTTCATATTATTGATCAGCGATCGCATTGCTCTATTGGTATTTTACAAGCGGATGGATTGCGTATGCAAGCAAAAGGGGCAACGATGATTCGTTATAAAAATATATTTCTTACCTATCTTGTTACGTTTTTTGCGGTCTTTGCCTATTTTTTTTTATATATGCCGATCGTTATTTTGGTAATTTTTTCGTTTAATAGATCAGATATGCCGTTTGCATGGGAGGGATTTTCACTCAAATGGTATAATGCATTTTGGGCCTCGAGTGATATTTGGCTTGCTTTAAAAAATTCATTGATTGTTGCCAGCATCAGTAGTTTTAAGTTTATTACTCGGGTTATTTTTTGTATTTTATAGCTCACGAAATTTTTTGGGACGTTTTTTTGTTATGTTTTATGCGAGTTTGGCAGTGCCGGAAATTGTGCTTGCTGTTGGATTGCTCACCCTATTTTCATTTTTTTCAGTGCCTCTTGGGCTTATCACTTTATTGCGGGTCATACATTGATTGGGCTTGGGTACGTAGTTCCTATTTTGAGTCTCGTTATGAAGAGCTTGATAAGCGGTATATGGAAGCAGCGCTGGATTTAGGTGCGACGGAAGGACAAACGTTGCGAAAAGTGATGGTCCCCTTATTATTGCCTTCATTAATGGCAGCAGCGATTATTGGTATTTGTGCTTTCGCTTGATGATTTTATTATTTCATTCTTTTGTTCTGGTGGTTCAACGCAGACATTGCCGATATATATTTTTGTGATGATTCGATCAGGAGCAACGCCGATGATTAATGCATTATCCACTATTTTATTGGTGGTAAGTAGCTTATTAGTGTTATTATTTTCTTCACTTAAAATTAAAAAGACGGATTTACTACAATGAGAATACCGTTAGTTCCTTATTCGTACGTTTGGGCATATTTTTTTTTTGGATGGCGATAATTGGTTTTTTTCTCATGTTGCCAACGATTGCTCAGCGATTTAACCATGAGCGAGTCATTAACCATTTTCTCTTGGCCTCTTATTGCTCGATCCGATTTATATTAAAAAATTTTGAAAAAGAGACGGGCATAAAATTGTATATTACTTATTTTGAAAATGGCCCTGCTCTTTTGAGTAAAGTAGTTGCAACCAAAGGGAGCGGTTATGATATGATTATTCCCGATGATCATTCCCTGGAATTACTTATTCAACAAGAAATTATTTAAAAAAATTGATCAAATCAATGTTAACTTTTTGGCACAGACTTAATCCAATCTTGCTTAATATGTATGCTGATCCTGCAAATGAATATTCGATTCCTTATTATTGGGGCGTGTATGGCATTGGCTATGATCAAGATCTTTTTAAAAATGGTCCGCCTGCCAGCAAAATGGTCTACTCTATTTGATCCGTAAGATTTGTCCATCTACACGTGTATGCATGACTGATGATCCGCGAGAAGCGATTTTATTAACAGCGCAATATCTTTTTGGGACATCGATGCACTCAAAGATAAAGATGCTCGCGAGCAAGTAAAAAATGCGCTTATTAAGCAAAAAAAACAGGTTGAAGTGTATACCATTTCCCGGTCTGATAATTTATTGCAAAGTAAAAGTTGCGGACTTGCCGCAATTATGAGCCCAGAGGTTGCGCGCCTTCATAAAGAGAATCCTAATATTAATATGGTGATTCCGCGAAGAAGGGAGCTTTGTGGTGATTGATTCGATGGCAATTCCTACGAGCAACGCAAAAAAGATGAAATGATTTACCAATTTCTTAATTATCTTTTTAGAAAAGAAGTGGTTGCCCATCATGTTGAAAGTTTTGGCTATTGTTCTCCATTAATAACATTAGCGCCTGAACAAACTGAGTTTTGCCCTTTTGACCGATTTAAAACCTTCGATTTCTTTAGAAATGTGATCTCAGATGATGAGATTAATGCTCTCTGGATTGAAGTGTTGGCAGCGTAATGGTTACTATTTGACTTCTATTTTAATTTTTCGTTAATACTAAAATAGTTTTCGTACTCAATGATAAAGGAGAAAAAATGATAAAAAAATTTTTACTCACCGTATTAATGGTTTCAAGTTTTAATATGTATGCGGATAGCAAAGTTGGTTCAACCCGTCTTTCAAAGAAAGACAAACAAGATTTGGTAGAGATGTTTACCGAATTTATTGATGGAATGGAACGCAGTAGCGATGCGCCAATAAAGGAGCAAATTAATTCGCGCTGGTGGTTTTGGGAAACACCGATGGCGCGCATAGAGCGATCCATCGATCAACTTAATCAAATGGCCCAGCAGATTCAAAATTATATTGTTGAATTAAATGTTGCTCAACAGGATGATCATGGAGCAAAAGAATGCTGTAAAGAAGCTTTGAAGCGATTAGAGCAGCTCGAGTTATTGTTGGCAAAACTTATAGCGTTGCTCATTGAAGAGCGCGGAGTGCTTGGCAGTCTTGATGATGAATCGGTAGGCGAGCAAGAGTTCAATAGCGTTGCGGATATTGATAATGCGGAGTTATCAATAATTTCTTGGCTCAAGACCATCTATCGAGAACAGCTAAAAGATAAGTTTATTTCGTAAGAAGTTATAGGTTAAAGCGCTCTTGGCATATCTGTCAGGAGCGCTTTTTGCTTTCTAACAATGATTATTTTCGCTATGCTAATTAGGTAGTCTCCACTATGACATTTGTAACGGTAAAGATGATTCGATGAGCACCCCAAATAATAAATTTTATGTAACTACCCCTATCTATTATGTTACAGCCAAGCCCCATTTGGGCCACCTCTATTCTACGGTGATAGCCGATGTTTTGGCTCGATGGCATAAACTCAAAAATGATAAAACACTATTTTTGACTGGAACCGATGAATTCGGCCAAAAAATTGCCCAAGCTGCTGAAAAAGCGGGCAAAGACCCCCAAACTTTTGTGAACAGCTTTATTGATGCGTATAAAGATGTTTGGCGCGAATATGGGATAGGCTATGATATCTTCATGCGTACTACCAATGATTTTCATATAAAAGCGGTGCAAAAATGGATTCTCCAGCTTATGGAAAAAGGAGATATCTATAAATCATTTTATGAAGGTTGGTATTGCACCCAGGATGAAACTTTTATAACAGAATTTGAAAAGAGTGAAGTTGCGCCAAATTGCCCCTCGTGCGGGCGCGAAACCCATTGGGTTTCTGAAGAAGCATATTTTTTCAAACTTTCTGCCTATCAGGATCGTTTGCTAAAATTTTATGAAGAGAATCCAAATTTTATTGTTCCCAAAGAACGTGCGCATGAGGTTATAAATTTTGTAAAAGCCGGGTTACGAGATTTAAGCATCTCGCGGACTACCGTTAAATGGGGAGTGCCATTTCCCAATGATTCAAAACATGTTACCTATGTATGGGCGGATGCATTAAACAACTATATTACTGCAATTGGCTATCTGCAAAAGGAAAAAGAAAAAGAATTTAATTTTTGGTGGCCTGCTGATGTGCAAGTGATGGGCAAAGATATTGTGCGATTTCACGCAGTCTATTGGCCGGCATTTTTAATGGCATCCGATTTGGCACTTCCAAAACATTTATTAGTGCATGGATGGTTTAAAGTTGGTGCGCAAAAAATGTCTAAATCATTGGGTAATGTAATTGACCCACATACCTTATATCGAGCATATGGCGCTGATCCGGTACGTTATTATTTGATGCGCCAGATGGCCATAACCCATGATGGTGAATTTTCAACTACAGATTTGGAACAGAAGATTTCTTCGGATTTGGCAGATGATTTAGGTAATTTGCTCAATCGTATGTCTACGTTGGCACTTAAATATAATTTAAATGAGTTGCTTGCTCCTCAAAATTGGTCTGGATCAGCGCAAGAGCTCTATAAAGAAAGTATTGCTACAATTAAAGAATATAATGAGCAAATGAGCGAGTTCATGTTTCATATGGCGCTGGCACGCGTATGGAAATTTATTAGTCAAACCAACGCATACTTCCATTCGCAAGAACCGTGGAAAGTTGCTCAAAAAGATCCGAAGGCATTTGCGGAAATGCTCTCTGCGACTGTGCACGCATTAAACACAGTAGCAATTTTACTATGGCCGATAATGCCACAAAAAATGGAGCAATTATTGGCAAGTATCGGTATGACTCTCGATTTGAAAAAAAATACTATTGAGCAACTTGCTCGTGATTCGTGGGATAAAACATTTATGATTACAAAAATTGAAACCTTGTTTGCAAAGCCGGCTGAAGAAAAAAAATCTGATTTGCCACCACTGGCTGCATCGGTGGCAGATGATAGCATTGCAATCGAAGATTTTGCAAAAGTAAAATTAATGATTGGTACTATTGAGCAGTGCGAAGAGATTTCAGGTTCGGATAAATTATATAAATTGCAGGTTGATTTTGGGGCAATCGGCAAACGGCAAATTCTTTCTGGCGTACGTAAATACTTTAAACCAGAGGAATTGATCGGCAACCAAGCAGTGTTTGTAGTTAATTTAAGACCTCGTAAAATGATGGGCGTGGAATCGCAAGGCATGTTGCTTACCGCATCGGATGATCAAAATTTTAGCGTGCTCTCCCCAAATGCAAAAATTGCTAATGGAACCATTTTAAAATAGGTAATTTTTACGTTTGTTTCTCGGCTACGCACTGCACACTTCGCGCAAAGCTAAGGGATTTGAATTGAGTTGGTTGTGCGGATTGCTAGCCTCTAGCTTGAATTTAAAATGGATGGTACACTATCGTTTGTCGTTAAAAATAATACAAATATGATTGTAGGATGAAAAATGTCTTCTTCTCATAAAGCAAGCCAACAAAGTGGCTTTTTTGCGCAAGCAAAACAAATAGCATTTATACTTTTAGTAGTTTTTTTGATTAGGACATTTTTTTTCGGTCTGTATCAAGTGCCCACTGGTTCGATGGAAACAACTATGCTTGTTGGCGAACGTTTTTTTGCCGACAAATTTACCTATTTATTTTCTAAGCCAAAGCACGGCCATGTTATTTCTCTTAATAGCCCTTTATATGAATACTCTGATAATAAATTGATTCGATTATTTGAAGAATATGTTTGGGGGCCGCAAAATCTGACCAAGCGTATCATTGCTATCCCCGGTGATTTGATTGAAGGAAAAATAGAAGATGGAAAACCGGTTATCTATCGGAATGGAGAAAAACTTCAAGAGCCATATCTTAATAAATATCCGCTCATTGCTGTTTTGAGAACAGAGCCAAATGAACTTGCAAAAAATATTACCGATGAAGCAATTTCATTGATGTCTCAAAATAAATTGAGCCCTACCCAATTTGAAGCATTCCTTAATAGAAAGTTTGTGCAGGATATTTTACGAAAATCATATGATCCGGAAAAATCGTATGAAGATCAACCATTCTATCGCATGAAAGAATCATTGATATATAAACCAAATGGGCAGCCTATTCTTTTATATCCGGGCACTGTGCTTGAAGATTCAAAAGCTGGTAATGAGGCTCCTGCAGGCAATGAAGCATATTGGAACGATGGTGATGTTTTCCGCGTGAAGCTTGGCGAAAATCAATATTGGCTCATGGGAGATAACCGTTTAAATAGTGGTGATAGCCGTATGTTTGGACCGATTGATGGCCGGCTGATTCATGGTAGAATTTTATTCCGTATTTGGTCAATTGATAGTGGAGAAGACTGGTGGATTTTAGATCTTATTAGGCATCCGTTTGATTTTTGGACTCGTATCAGATGGGGACGATTCTTCCAAGTTATTTCGTAGTAGTCAAGCAAGGAAAAAGTTCGCTTTGAAAGAGGAGTGCCCATCGAATAATGAAATAGGTGCATAAAGCCTGGAATGGCTTCCAGCGGTAAAAAAAGCCGTTGCAGATAAAAAAAATTGTGGTACAGTAATATCGATATTAATAAAGATGGAAAAATCAATGAAAACAAATCCTACACAAATAGTTACCGCACTCGCGCTCACGGGTATTTTGGCTCTCCTTCCTGCATGCTGGCCATTCGACAAAAAAACCGTGCCAAGCAATGAAGCGGAACAATCGCTGTATGTAATAAATGTCTTGGATAAAGAAAGTTATGATGATTGCAGAATAGCGGGTTCAATTAATGTGCCTTTTGATCAAGTTGAAACTTTTGCAAAAGATTTAGATAGATCTGCTGAATTGGTAGTATATTGTGCTAATTATATGTGTACTGCAAGTATGGCAGCCGCACAAAAATTAAAAGATATGGGCTTTGAAAATGTTTGGGCATATGAAGGTGGTACTGCTGAATGGTATCAAATGAATATGAAATCTGAAGGTAAGTATCCGGTTGAAGGAGCTTGCCAAGCCTCATATCTTTCTGCGGCAAATGAAAAACCTGCAGATGAGGGTCATCCAGCAGTAGCGATTATTTCTGCAGAAGAATTGCACCAAAAAATGGCTTCACGCGGAATTGTTAGCGCAAGCTTCTGCGCAAGAAGCTCCTCAACAAGCGGCGGCATAGCCAAGTGGTAAGGCATGGGACTGCAAATCCTTGATCCCCGGTTCGAATCCGGGTGCCGCCTCCAGTCTTCGCTCCTTCGGAGCTTCGCCTGGCTAACGCCAGTCTTCTGGCCCGAAGTCCGGCGAAACTTTAAGCGTAGATGCATCGGCAAACTATGTCTGGTGCCACAGTCACATTAAATGAATTTTCATTTAAATAGCGACTGTGTCCGGCGAAGCCCTAAAGGCGATGACGGAAGACTGCCCGGCGAAGCAGAAAGTGCTTTAGCTTTTGATATTAACGAAGTGAAAGCGAAGCCTGGGCTAGCGAAGTTACTTATTATTAATTGAAAGACATAAAAATTGTGTGCCGGGATGGCGGAAATGGTAGACGCAAAGGACTTAAAATCCTTCGGGATTATATCTCGTGCCGGTTCGAGTCCGGCTCTCGGCACCAGGCTATGCCTACGCGGGTTAGGCTTAGAAGTGTGAACATGGCTACGCCTGGCTGACCTTAGTGCTTAGCCGAGTTTATCCTGAGCGAGCATTGCGAGTCAAAGGGCCTGGCTGACACCAGTCTTCTACGCCCGAAGTCCGGTAGCCTGCCAGCCATAGATCTGGAAAAGCGACGGCCGGGAAGCTGAAAGCGAAGACAGATGGCAAAGCCAGTCTTTACATGAGCAAATTTTTAGCTGGCGATAAGAGAGTTTAAAAAATCTTTTACATAAGTGCATTAAAAAAACTTGACAATTTTTATTGTCTTACTATTGTACAAACTAGTATTAGTTTTTGTTGGCTAAAAAAATTGTAGAAACAAAAAATTTAATTTAAGGAAATTTCATGAATAAAGCAAAATTAGTTGAAAGCATGGCGAAAATGACCAAGATGTCGAAATCGCACTGTAAAGATGCTTTAGAAGCATTCATTTCATCAGTTGGTTCAGCATTGAAATCAAATAAAGATGTTGTTCTTACCGGATTTGGTACCTTCACTGTGATGAAAAGAAAAAGCAGAGTTGGTGTAAACCCAGCAACCGGCAAGAAAATGCAAATCCCTGCAAAAAGAGTTCCTAAATTCAGAGCAGGTAAAGCATTAAAGTCTATGGTTAAATAACCATTACTTTAAAAAATAGGTTATACAGAGGCACCAAAATTTGGTGCCTCTTTTTTTTTCTTGCGTCATTTTGCGCACTCTAACTATACTCGAGCTAGCATATCTTTTTAAAAAGGAGACGGTATGGTTGGATCATCAAAATCTATAGAAATTGGATGGTTTGATAGGCTCAAAAATTCTTTGCAGCTCGAGAAGATCAGCGAAAGACTCAATTTCTCAAAACATAAAATCTTGGATATGGCTCTTTTCTTTGGAATTGGCTTTTTGGCTGGTTTTCTTTGGAAACGGTATGCCAACTATTTCATCGCAGCTCTGATTTTTATCGGTGTATTGTTTATTTTCAATCAGCTCGAACTCATTAATTTGAATATTAATTGGCTTAAGGTGCAAGAGTGTTGCGGTATTGAACCGGCAAGAGCTGATGCAGATATTTTATCAATGCTCTGGGATTGGTCAAAGAATAATATTCTCATCATTTTTAGTTTTATCATTGGTTTTTGTTTTGGGGCTAAGGTGAGCTGAAAGGATTGAAATGGAAAAAAGGGAAACGTTTGCGCAGGAATTGTGCGATATTTTTGTTAAGCACAACGTAATTGATGAAGCTGAAGGCACGCGCACTGCAGCGATCATTTAAAAATTCTGAAAAAGAAAATTTTGATGATTTCTTGCTTGAGGAAGGATTGATCGAAGAGGCGCCACTCTTGCGCGCACTCGCTGAATATTACCAAGTTCCTTCAGTTGATGTGACTGGTTATTTTTTTGATAGGCAACTATTACGTAATTTCCCTAAGGATTTTTTGTTACGAAATCGCATTATTCCTCTTGAAATGGAAGACGATGAATTGACAGTAGTTGCAAGCCAGCCAGATAACCCTGATTTATTGTCCACTATGGGGGCATACACATCAGAAGATATACAATTCCGTGTTGGACTCGGCAGGGATATTTCCGATGCGATTAGAGAATTTTATGATAAATCTCCCGCGGAGGTACTTGATGACCAAGATCTTGTTGATGAACAGCTTGAAGAAGAAGAGCGATATCATTCTTTGTTGCGTGATGAAGATGAAGATGTTGAGCCGACTATAAAACAAGAAATTGATAAAGATGAGGAAGAATAAGAACCATGACAAGCTATGCCAGTGAACAAGAATTCCCCGTGATACGGTTAGTGGATAATTTACTTGCAAGTGCCATCATGCGATCAGCATCTGATATTCATTTTGAGCCGACTGCTGATAAATTGCGCGTTCGCTTGCGAATTGATGGAGTGTTATATGATCATGAAGTAGTTGATGTTACACTTATGCAACAATTGCTTGCGCGTCTTAAAGTGCTGGCTAATATCAACATTGCTGAAAAAAGATTTCCCCAAGACGGAAAATTTCGCATTATTTCTAATGGACATGAGATTGATTTGCGCGTTTCAACATTTCCTGCTTTGCATGGCGAAAAAATTGTTGTTCGTATTTTAGATCGGGCCGATCATACCATTGCACTCGATAATCTTGGTTTTAGTGCCCAAATGGCAGCAGCTTTTAAAGAATTGATTTCTAAGTCCTCCGGCTTTTTTTTAGTTTCAGGACCAACCGGCTCAGGCAAAACGACTACCTTATATGCAGCCCTGAGTAGCCTTAATAATCCTCAAAAGAATATTATTACGCTTGAAGATCCTGTTGAATATTGTGTGCCCGGTATCACACAAGGGCAAATACATCCGGATGCGGGATTTACGTTTGAAAAGGGAATTCGCGCATTACTTCGCCAGGATCCTGATATCGTTATGGTGGGTGAAATTCGCGATACCCAGACGGCTGGCATTGCTATCGAGGCATCGCTCACCGGGCATCTTGTTTTTAGTACGGTGCACACCAATGATGCGCCAAGTGTGGTCATGCGTTTGATGGATATGGAAATTGAGCCGTTTTTGATCAATGCTGCGATCACCGGAGTTCTTGCCCAGAGGCTTGCGCGCAAGATCTGCCAAGCATGCAAAATAGAAAAAGTTCCTTCAGATCAAGAAGCAGCCATTCTCAAAAGACATGGCTATGCATTTGACCGATTGTTTATCGGAGCTGGATGCCAACATTGTTTAGGTCTTGGCTATAAGGGGCGAATTGGCATCTTCGAATTGCTGGTGATGACTAGCCCCTTGCGCTCTTTGATTGTGCAACATCCATCATTTGAAGATATTTATAAGCAGGCATGCGCTGATGGCATGAAGAGTCTTATTCATGATGGCTTAGCAAAGGTTGAGCAGGGAATAATTAGCTTGCCTGAGCTCATGCGGGTTGCATTGTAATTGGGAGATTTTCATGAATCGAGGATATTTGTTAGGGCTTATGCCGCTCTTTTTGGGTAATAATAGTGCTCCTATGGAAGGGTTTAGAGTAGCCGAAAAAGCGGTGATTAATAAGAAAATTTTTAAAGAATTGCCAACACTTGAAACAGAACGCCTTATTCTGCGGAAAATTCAGCCCAATGATATGGAAGAACTTAATACACTTTTAGCAGATGAAGATATTACTAAATGGTTGGGTATTAATGTCCACAAGAGTAATGAGGACACTAAAGAATTTATTGAAGATGTGATACAGCACGCAGCTTCAGAAAGCCCAAACCCTTGGGGGTTGGTGCATAAGAAAGATAATAAGTTAATTGGTTATGCGGGATTTTGCTCTGTGGATAGTGTTGGAACCGCGATGATTTGGTATGCAGTTCTAAAGCACTACTGGGGTCAAAAATTGGCACCAGAGGCACTTAAAAAAATTATTGATTGCGGGTTTCACGATATTAATTTTAATCGCATCGAGGGATACTCTATACTAAAAAACGATCGAAGTTCCCGAGTGATGGAAAAGTGTGGTATGGTGTATGAAGGTACTCTCAGAGAATGCGGGTATGTCAATGGTGGGTACTGCACTTCAAAGCTCTATGCAATTCTGAAAAAAGATTCACTGAAATGAAAACTCTATCTATTCTTTATTAGCTGTGAATTGCTTCGAGTTGCGATGGAGTAGTCGCGTGAGCTAGCTTTTGCGCAGCATCTCTATTTTCATTTATTATTTTAACGAGCATCGTTAAGTGCATGCTATCCGCCAGTTCTAAAGCATTTAACGTTCCGTCTCGAAAAACGGTGATTCTGGGGGACGTATTTGCTCCTTTTTCCAGTAATAGAAGCGCAAAAGTAACATTGCGAGTAAATATAGCTTTTAAGAGTGGGGTTTGCTGAGTGCGCGATGCTTTATTAATATCTGCACCGGCTTCAAGCAATCCTTTGAAGAGAGCCAGAGAAGGTCTTCTATCGCGGATTGATGCCAGAAGAGGAGTTTCATCATCCCCAGTCTCATCATGATGCTCTTTGCAAAACTTGGTAAAATCGGCGTTTGCGAGTGTTTTATTTTTATCTAAAAGGTCCAGGGCTATAGCATATCTCTTCTTTGTTATTGCTAGATAGAATTCTTTCTTACTATCTTTTTGCATGGCATTTGCCGCTGAGCCTATTACGAGTATGATTAATGGCAGTATATGCTTCATATGGGCTACTCCTTCTGGATTTAAATAAAAAGGCTTTTATACTGGTTTATAGGCACTTTTTCTCCCTACCTAATAGAGGTTTTTCATTATGCGGCTATTCCTTCTCGCTTTTTTTGCCTTATTTTTGGGTTTATCATTAAATGCAGAAACTATGCAAGAGGATATCACCTGGCATTATTATCAAGCAAAAATGACGAATAACCGTTTACTTGCCGAAAAGCTTCTAGAATGTTGCGATGCTGCTGGCAAGCAGTGCGATCGACCGCAGGTTATTCAAAATTCTCAAAATCAAATAGTCATGAAAAAATACGCAGATAAAATTGCTTTTACGAAAAAAATGTCTTTAGTTAATGAACGCGTTGATCAGGCCGTTGCCTGGGGCCAAGAACATTACCTATTATTACGCTTTGCATTTGCGGGTTTATGTATTTGCGGCTTGTGGTTCAAGATAATGATAGATTCTCCGGAAATTAAATATGATATACCAAGCTCTTAACATCAGAAATCTTGCAGTTTCTATCGGACAAAAACCGGTTCTGCAATCGATAGATTTGGAATTTCTACCTGGCTCTGTGCATGCATTGATGGGGCCGAATGGTTCGGGTAAAAGTACTCTGGCCTATGCATTAATGGGGCATCCTGCATACACTATAATGGCCGGATCGATAGAATTTAATGGCGCTGATATAACGGCATTATCAATCGATAAACGAGCACAAGCAGGAATTTTCTTAGCATTTCAAAATCCCTTGGAGATCCCGGGTGTTACCGTTTTTAATTTCCTTAAAGAGGCACATGCGGCGATTGCCAAAAAGCTGATGCCAGCAAAAGAATTCCAACAATTTCTTTTTGAGAAAATGGATATTCTGAACATTGATCATGCCTTTGCCTATCGCAATTTGAATGCCGGCTTTTCCGGTGGTGAAAAAAAACGGTTAGAGCTCCTGCAATTGCTGGTTCTTAAGCCTGCAGTAGCTATTCTGGATGAACTCGATTCAGGCTTAGACGTTGATGCGATTAAGATTGTTGCAGCAGGATTACACGCAGCCCGCATAGCAAATCCAACTCTGTGCATCATCATGATTACCCACTATCCACGGCTGCTTAGCTATATCCAGCCGGATTGGGTGCATATCATGCACAATGGCACTATTGTGCAAACGGGAGCTGCAGCACTTGCACAACTGATTGAGCAGCGAGGCTATGATGCAATCAGCAGTTAAATCATTCGAGACTCCTTTTTTTAAGACGAGCAAGGGGGTTAATAAAAAGATCGTTATGCAAATTGCCGAGCAAAAGAATGAGCCCGGTTGGATGATTGATTTCCGTCTTAAGGCACTCGAAATTTTTGAGCGGCTTGCAATGCCTTCTTGGGGTGCTGATCTGAGTAAGCTTGATCCTCATGATATTCATTACTATGTAAAACCAATCGAGGGCCAGCATAATTCTTGGGATACTGTGCCGCAAGGCATCAAAACCACCTTTGAAAAATTGGGTATTCCGCAGGCAGAGCAAAAATTTCTTGCCGGGGTTGGCGCGCAGTATGAATCGGAAGTTGTATATAAAAAATTACAGCAAAAATGGGCTGATTTAGGAGTGCTTTTTACCGACATGAGCAAAGCGGTTACTGAGTATCCTGAGTTGGTAAAAAAATATTTTGCGACCGTTATTCCTGCGCATGATAATAAGTTTGCCGCGCTCAATTCTTCTGTCTGGAGTGGTGGCAGTTTTGTGTATGTCCCGAAGGGTGTGCATATTGATATGCCCTTGCAAGCATATTTTCGCATAAATGCCCCCAGCATGGGGCAATTCGAACGCACTCTTATTATTGCCGAGCCAGGTAGCTTTGTGCATTATGTAGAAGGATGCAGTGCACCGCTGTATCGCAAAAATTCTTTGCATAGCGCAGTCGTTGAATTGATTGGGCTCGATAATGCTCATATTCGGTATACCACCATCCAGAATTGGTCAAACAATGTCTATAATTTGGTTACCAAACGAGCAGTGGCCCATGAAAATGCAACCGTTGAATGGGTTGATGGCAATTTTGGCAGTAAAATGACTATGAAGTATCCGTGCGTGATACTCAAAGGAGCGCACGCCAAAGCACAAATTATTTCTATTGCCGTTGCCGGGAATGGGCAGCATCAAGATGCGGGGGGAAAAGTAATTCATTTAGCGCCGCATACTCGTTCAAACATAGTTTCAAAATCGATTTCCAAAAATGGCGGCAGAGCCAGTTATCGCGGCCTTTTAAAAATTGCAGCAAACGCAGAACATGCTCATTCTCGCGTAAACTGTGACGCGCTTTTGCTTGATGAGCAGTCTCGATCTGATACGTATCCAACGGTTCATGTTGCAAATCAAACGGCAGATGTTGGGCATGAAGCAACGGTGAGCAAAATTAATGATGATCAAATTGTTTATTTAATGAGTAGGGGATTAAGCGAATCTGCTGCACGTGCGCTCATTGTGAATGGCTTTATCGATGCCTTCGTAAAAGAATTGCCCATGGAATATGCGGTAGAAATTAACCGGCTAATTGCGCATGAAATGGAAGGATCAATTGGATAATGAGTGTGATAAAACTAAGTTCTTCCTTGAGCCCAATTATGATGCATGATGTGCTGCATAGCGGGAATTTTGAGTGGCATTTAGAGCCGCATGCAAATGTTACCTTTATTCATCTGCTCGAGACTGATGCTCCTGTAGCAGCAAACCTGGAATTTAAACTTGGCCAATCGAGTATACTTAACTACAGCCCAATTATAATCGGTGGATCGCATACTGAGCTTAAACTTGAGGTAATATTGCATGAGCATGCGCAACTGACTGTTGCTGGCGCATATGCGCTTACGGGCAAAGAAGAATGCTCGTTTACTACCCAGCAAATGCATTGTGGACTATCTTCCATCAGTAATCTGGTAATTAATGGAATTGCTGCAGGCGGCGCATTGGTAACATACAATGGAGCAATAAGCATCCAAAAAAATGCTACAAAATCAATTGCAAGGCAGGAAAATAAAACATTATTGATCGGTTCGCGAGCAAAAGCAATCTCTATTCCCTCGCTTGAGGTGCAAACCAATGATGTGCAATGTGCGCATGGAAGTGCGGTCGGCCCTTTGCAAGAAGATCAATTAACCTATGCGCAATCGCGCGGGCTTTCTTTGCACTCGGCTCGGCGAATGTTAGTAACTAGTTTCTTTGCGCAAGCGCTTGAGGGTATGCTTGATGAAAATCTGCGAGAAAAAATAGTTGCGCAGTTGGTAGATAAAGCATTGGGAGAAAAAGGAACCATATGAAAAATGTGCGATCAGATTTTCCAATCTTACAAAAAAAAATTAACGGGCATCAAATAGTTTATTTGGATAATGCGGCAACCAGCCAAAAGCCGCAAATGGTTATCGATGCAGTAACTGATTTTTATACGCAGTACAATAGCAATATCCATCGCGCAGTATATACATTTGGTGAAGAAGCAACCACGCTTTTTGAACAGGCGCGGATGAAGATTGCACGTTTTATTAATGCAGAACCCAGTGAAGTGATATTCACTCAGGGTGCTACTGCCGGTATTAATCTTATTGCAAGCACCTGGGCACAAAAAACGATTAAAAAGGGTGATGAGATTTTGATTACTCAGATGGAGCATCACTCAAATATGCTACCCTGGCAACAATCTGCCCTGCGGCAGGATGCTGCTCTAAAATATATTCCGGTAACTGCTGATGGAGTACTTGATTATAACGCATTGCCATCATTGCTCAGCAAAAAAACAAAGCTGGTGGCAGTAGTTCATGTTTCGAATGTGTTGGGTACCCGCAATGATATTCAGCATATTATTGAAAATGCACATTCAGTTGGTGCGCGTGTGTTGATCGATGCTGCCCAATCTGCTCCCCACGAACGAATCGATGTAAAAAAAATAAACTGTGATTTTTTAGTATTTTCTGGCCATAAGATGTTTGGGCCAACAGGCATTGGGATTTTATACATTAAAAAAGAGCTGCATGATCAGATTCCCCCCTATCAATTTGGCGGCGGCATGGTTTATGAAGCAGATTTTTTTAAGGCAACCTGGCAAAAATCTCCGCAAAAATTTGAAGCAGGGACTCCTCCGATTGCACAGGCAATAGGCTTGGGCGCCGCGATTGATTATATGGAGAAAAATATTGCGTTCGATGCATTAAAGAAACATGAGGCCGCATTATGCTCGCAATTAATTGAAGGGCTTATGCCTTTAAAAAAAGTAACTATCTTGGGTCCGCTTAAAGAATTAAAAAAATCAGGCCATTTGGTAAGTTTTACTGTCAAAGATATGCATCCGCATGATGTTGCGGCCCATTTAAGTAAATATGGCATTTGTGTTCGCGCCGGGAATCATTGTGCGCAGCCACTGGCAAAAATGTTAAATATTTCCGGTTCTGTACGGGCAAGTTTTTATCTTTATAATACTGCAGAAGAAGTTGAACAGCTTATTAAAGCTGTCAAAAAACTTCTATAAGAATGAATGTAAGTGAATTTTTTACTCCATAGGATATACCACTATGAATATACGGATGAGCGCATTAGCATTTTTTTTCTTAGTACCATCTTTTGGCATTTGCGAAAGTCCCAATGGTATAAATTCCAGAGAAGAAGCATTCAAGTTTTATGTTGCACAGCAAAAAGAAAAAAAATCGATTCAACCATCTCAAAATCGTGAGACATTTCTTCAAACCCTTAATAAGCGTGCGATAAATCTGGCTCCTATTCTCATGCCAATTTTGGTTAATTTTTTGCTCGAAGCCGCGCGAACGGCAGCTTGCGATAGGCTAGCCAGCTATGTCGCGGATTCATATAAGCTTATTGATTGGCCTTATTTGCAGATCGATTCAAGAATGGGAGGACGCATCGCACTCGAAGGAGTGAGCAAAATTGCTTTTGATAGCCTTTTATATGGTTTCTGGGATGAAGAGGGCAAATTTAATATCCGTTTGGATTCAGAAATTCTTCTTGGAGGATTGCATGCATCTTTAAGATATGCAATCATAAATAATATTATTATTGTCTCGAACCAAAGATTAAATAAAAAATATCCCGATTCTAGCACTGATGAAGTCAAGAAACAAAATGCGCCCTTGAGAAATCAGGCAGCTGCTCGAATTAGTAAATATGTGGGTCTTGGAAATATGGCTTATGGTTTCATTTCTAATGGGGTGTATCAATCATTAAAAAAACGTTGTGCCCAATAATTGGCTCTCTTATTTGTATCTCGTTCATTACTGCAGATGCCCGTTCATCAAGATGTATTATCGCTCCGATTCAAAAAATGTTTTTTGAACGGATTCTTAAGATTTGCCTCATTTCACGAAAAGATATCGCTAAAGAATGCGCGAAACTTATTCTGCCGATTCTTATTCAAACCCACAAATATAGCTTTTATCATGTTAGTGGTGATCAGTGTGTTGATTATGGTTGCGAAGCTGTATGGGCCGGATATTATGATGGGATAGATACCATTCCTGGCGCATTGCTCAAATATGGCTGTATCGATGCCTGTTATTATCAGCTCTGCTCATGCGCGCAGTTTTTTCAATGTGATTACCCGTATGAATTAAAACAACATTCTTGGGCCTATGCTCTTACTCGAATACTTGTCCCGATGTTCATTAAGCGTTGCATTGGAACCATCATCGATTGTATTTTGGATGAATTGAGTAATTGCAAAGAGCAAGAAAATGGGCAGATGCTTACGGCTCAAGATTTTTTTGACGAATAATTTAGCGCGAACTCGATCTAAAAACACTTGGGAACAAATTGGCTAAAAGCCGCTCGTGGTGAGTGATTTTCGAGCCTTGCAGCGAGAAATCGTATCGAAATTCATGCGGCCTAAAAATTATAAAGAAAAAAACCTCTTATTGAAAATGATTGTGATTCTTTAAAAATGTTAGAAAAAAAAGATTTTATTGATGTGATGTGATATCTATTTAACCCGCATGATTCGATATGCTCGCTAACAGCTTGCGCTCACCACGAGCGGGTTTATGATTAACTTTTTAAAATTCTGCGATCGAGTTTACGTTAATTAGCAGGTTGCAATAATGTGTAAAGCGAACAAAAATCTTTTTATTGGCTCGAAGATTCATTAATCGTAGCTTCGCAAATATTGATATAATTAAATACCTCTTGTTTTGCATTTCTTGCCTTTGCCTCAGTCTGTGCTTGTTGAAGATATTTGAGTGCTTTGGCTTTGTCTTGGGCAAAGAATTCATTAAGCCCAAATTCACGGCCGACAATAGCTGTTCCGTATATAGGATATTGAGCGCAGAAATTTTGGAGGTTTGATTCGAGATCATAATTCTTTTCTGACAACGAGTTATGAGCAATCAATATTAATTTTAAGTTTAAAACAAATAGTTCGTCAGAAATTTTTGTTGCGGGATTATTCTTTATAAAGCGCTCAACGGGCTTAAATATATTGGTATTCTTTGTAAATTCAACATATTGATCAATGGCATTGCATGATCTAAATTGTGAAATAATAGAACGCAATGCTTGAATTAATAGAGGTTTATTTTTTGCTTGTAGAGCGTTCGATATATTTGCCGTTTCTTGCAGAAATGTAAAGCGCAAATCTTTCTCGGATACATCTTTTGTTGACGCTTGAAGTTGAGGATCAGATAAAATAGAACTAGCAACTTCTATGATGGCTTTTGGTTGATGCGCGAAAAGCTTTTCTTCGGATTGTGGTCCTTCTTTGAGTACTTTTCGGAGAGCGATAAGAGTAGAAAAATTGTGCTTCTCCGGATTGGTAGTAAGAAAGCGATCTATTTGATTTACTACATTGTTTCGGGTACCCACTGATTGAGAAAAGAGAGGCTTTATTTTTTTTTGATCGGCGTTGAGTTCTTTAGCTATTGTGCAGATTAATTTTTTTAACTCATTTGTTTCAGTTTCCAGATTAGTTTTGCCGAGCCGGGCAACTGCAATGCTTAAGGCTTCATATAAAGCAAGAGGACTTTTATTTTTCCTTGAAATAACTAGTAGGTTTTTTATGAATTCATTCTCAGTGATTTTCATTCGAAATTCAGATTTTGGATTTTCAGTAAAATAGGTTTCTCCCTTTTCCAGCAGGTAGCAAATATGATCTATGGAAGATGCATCATCATTTATTTTTCCCGTGAAATTCCCTTGTATGCTGGTATAAATTGCAGAAATATCATTGGCAGCGACCATGTGCTTTAAGGCATCTTGGGCAGCAGCGTAAAGAATAGTTTTGGGTATATATTCAAGTTGATATGGTTGCTCCCAAAAGCTTTTAATTGCTGCAAGCGCAGCATTGCTATCGTCGCTATGGAAAAATAAATTCATTCCGAATGCATTTGCCGCACGATTCTGGCATTTATGGGCTTCGCTTAAAAATTCCGATGCACGATCAAAATCTTTGTTATCATACCAATAAAGTGCCTCGTAAAATTGCTTGCTTCCGGGAGCATTTGATTTTCCTCCTGCAGTCGCATAGGGAGTTAAATTAGTGAAATTTTTCTTGTCGAAAAGTTTAGAGTCTGGATTCTTTTTTTTAAGGGCTTCAAAAAGAGTATCACGTTGGGTGATGCTTAACGGTATTCCATCAATGCCTTCGATTAAAAGAATCTCAATACGTTTTTGGGCCTCATCATTCCCTTGCTCTAATGCAGCGATGTAATTGGCGAGGACTATATCAAACCTGGTTGATTGATGTAAATGCAACAAACAATATTCTTCAAGAACAGCAAGATTGAGTAGCGCATCATTGTTATTATAGTTGCTTGCTATTTTTAAGAACTTTTCGGCTTCATTTAAATTGCTTAAAAAACTATTCGTTATACCTTGTTCGGAGTTGATAACTTTGGCATGGTCAAAAAGTGCGACTCCCAAATAATTTGTAATTGTAGCATAATCGTAGCACCCGTTGGGTATTTCCTTACTCGTTAAAGCTTTTTCAGCGTAATGAGCCGCTGCTTTAAGTGCGCTTATTTGCGCGGCTGGGAAAACTTGCGCTTGATCGCAAAAATAGGTTGCTAAAGCATGATACGCTTCTGGATAGTTAGTTTTATTAAAATTCATCAGAAGGGCTGTAGCAATCATCATCGCCTCAGAAGTGGCCGTGACAAGACTCTCAGTTTCAGATTCTTCGTTTATAGTATTGAGGGCATCAGCTTGCTGTTCTAATGATGCTGCCTCTCGTTTTTCTCTGAGAATATTACGGCGATTTTCTGCTTGTAGAAAGAGATTAATCATTTTGCGCGGGTCATGTTTATGTAAAACGGCAAGGTAATAAGCGGCATCACGGTCTTCTTTTTCTTCATGCAACTTTTGCAAAGCATCCTGCGCTTCTTTTTGAATACTTTTATTTTTACTCGTTTGTAATAGGCGCCAATAACCCTGACTGGATTGGGGGTATTCTTTTTTGGCCAAAAGATTTTCGCAAACTTCTAATAGAGCTGTTTCGGGATCATTAGCATCACGTTTTTTTTGTTCTTTTTGTTTTTGTACCGCTTTAATTGCAGCTTTTTTTTGCGCCGCGATCTTTTTTGCTTGCTCTTGCTTTTTTTCAGTTCTTACTAACGCTAATTCTGCTCCAAAAATTCGATTCGAAAAATCTTTACGGTTTTTTTTATCTTTAAATATGGTATCAATTATTTGTTCGTCATTTTTAGGTTTTTCTGGGAATTGAATGGAATCTTGGCTTGATACACGTTTGAGTCGCGATTGTGCTACCAATTGCTTTATAAATTCTTTACTCTCTTTATGTTCTTTATTTATGGTGACTTGGATTTCCATTGCATATGCAGAAGGAAGTGCGACTGCGAATGCGAGACCCCAATACAGTAAAGTTCTTTTCTGCATATTCATGTTTTTTAATCTTCTAGTATTTATTATTCTATTTGACTATATTATTAAGTTTAATATCAAAAAATATAATGTCAAAAACTTATTGATAAAATTACAAATAGAAAATTTAAACCTGAATTTACGCTAAACATTAAAGGGATCTTGGAGCACAGCATAGATTTATGGTAAGCATAGAAAAGACTTATTGAAACTTGAAAAAGGAATTTATTATGAAACTTCCATCGCGCAAATTGATTATCTATATTCTGCTTGCAGTAATGGGCTTGGTCTTCTTTTATTATGTTAAATTTAGTGATTATTTTACGCTAGAAAAATTGCAAGAAAATCATAGATATTTAACCGGCTTTGTTGCAAATAATTATCCGTTTTCTGTGCTTATCTATATCGGAATCTATAGTTTATTGCTCGCGTGCGCAATGCCGGTGGTGATGCCCTTATCAATGATTGGGGGATTTTTATATGGGATTTTCTGGGGACTCATCTACGCAGGAATAAGCTGCATGATTGGTTCAATTATTTCATTTTTGATTTTACGGTATGTAGTGGCCCATTGGATTCGGGGATGGAATGATGAGCGCATTGCCAAATTCAATGAAAAATTACAAAAATACGGATATAGCTATCTGTTAATGCTGCATTTTTTATCGGTAATACCGCTCTTCGTAATTAATTTATTAGCAGCCCTTGCCAAAGTTCCCCTTCGTACCGTGATTTGGGTTACGGTTATTGGTACGCTGCCGCTCAATGTTCTATGTGTTTTTGCAGGTCGAAAGTTGAGCTCACTCCATTCCTTTAAAGACATTTTCTCTCCAACGATTATGATACTGTTAGCGCTGTTGGCATTGGTCGCCTTAGCACCGTTAGTAATTAGAAAAATAAAAGGGTCTTTGGGTGTCTAAAACAACATGGTCAAAAAAGCGGTTAATTCTGGGAATAGTTATTTTAGCCATTATTGGAACTATTTGGTACACCGGATTGCATAAAAATCTGAGTTTTGAACAGGTACAATGTAATGCAGTTTGGTTGCGCGAACAGGTGGATCAGCATTATTGGTGGTCGGTAATGATCTATCTTGGAATATTCATCACCATCATTTTGTGCGGCTTACCCGTTGCGGCGCTTATGAATATTATCGGCGGCTTTCTGTTTGGAATGGTTCAGGGGGTATTTTTTATTATTCTTGCGGCTCTTATTGGCGGGACGATTTTCTTCTTTATTGTCCGCTATGTTATCGGCAGCTATTTGCAGTCACGCTTTACCACTCAATTGCATGCATTTAACCGGATGTGTAATAAACGAGGCTGGCTCTTTTTGCTCATGCTCCGCTGTATTCCGGTGATTCCCTTTTTTATGGTCAATCTACTTGCTGGGCTTACTAATATTCGGCCTTTTACGTTTATTTGGACGACAGCAATCGGAGTTATTCCCACTGCAGTGATTTTTACCTATGCAGGCAGACAATTAGGAACAATTGATCAAGTGCGGGATATCTTTACAATACCTATTTTAGGCGCGTTGGTAATAGTGCTTGTATTGGCATTTTTACCAATTTTAGTAGGCCGTTACCGCAAGATTTTTTGATTGGAGCCAGTTATTTAACGTTTCGCGAATACAATCGAAATCATGATATGATTTTAAAAGGCCTTTTTTCTTCGTATAGCGAATTGAATAAATGCCCATTGCTTGGCCAGCATCTACGTTTTCTGGTTGATCATCAATAAAAATAGTCTCTGAAGGGTTAAGATCATATTTCTTCAGTATATATTCAAATATACCCGGCTCGGGCTTTACCAGCCCGATATCGCCAGATATTACAATACCATCAAAGAGATTAAAGAAATCTGGATATTCTTCTTGTATAAGGGTAAAAGATGCTGGATCCCAATTAGATAAAATATAGAGTGAATGCCCTGCCTGCTTGCAATCTTTAACAAAGCGTACACCTTCATCGATGAGCTGGCGCGTTGTAACAAATGTTTCGGGGTTGAAAATAATCTCGGCCAGTGCGCGGACCAATGCTTCTTCGGTCCAATTGATAAAGGTGCCATTGCTGTTTCGAATCATTTTTAGAAGATCCTGAGCATTCAGGGTGCCTTTGAGCCATTCAACCATTAATTCCGGCATAATATGACCATGCGCATCACGCACAATGAGCGATCCGGCAGTTCTTGGCTTGATACCATCAAGAAATTGGAACAGCTTTTTATGAATTCCAAATGGGTTATTCCAGGTGCTTGCATGAAAAGCGAATTTCTCAATGCCGATTGAGAAGATGGTGCGAAAATATTTAGTTTCAACTAAAACATCACCAAGATCAAAAATAATATTGGCTGGATAGGTTTGCGTTCCCAGCATAGCCAGAAATAATCCGAATGATGACCAGATAGCCTTGAGATTCTTCATGATCCTTTAAAAAGCTCCATTTAGAGTTTTGAGTTTTATTGGAGTTTACATTTTAATATAACCATTTTCTGCCAGAAAATGCAAGAAAGAGGTTATTATTATAGTAAAAATAGTATTTAAATGAAGACAATCTTGGCATTGATCTTTTCAATTCGAAATAAAAAAGAGGGAATGCGTTCTGTTCATTTGACTTTATCCTTTGCTCTTTTATACTAATAACATTGTTAATAAGTTATAAAAGCCAGTTTGGCGATAACAAAAAGAAGTTGGTAATGAACAGCATGGTAATAAAACTAAAACACTATTTTTTAAAGATGAGGTCCTCTCATGAATAATTCTTTCTCAACTTCTTTCAAAGCTCTTGCCCTCGTTGCATTATTAAGCAATGTCTCGGTTAGTGCCATGGAAAATATCGAACAAGTAAAAACTATTGAGAACGCGGCAACTACCGTTGCAATTGAAGCGAAAAATGCCGAAGCAGCTGCTGAAACGGTGCTAAAAGATGCTCTCAATTCAGCAGAACAACTTGCAATAGAAGCAAAAGATCTTGTAACACCTACCCCTGAAGTAAAACCTGGAAAAATCTCCCAAGCCTGGAACAAATTCTCTACTGCAATCGGCACCAAAAAGACTGAAATCTTTGCTGCTGCAAGCGATATGAAAGCGCGTGGCTGGAGTAAGTGGACAACCAAAGAAAAAGCTGGTGTAGTAATCGGTGGAACCGTAGTTGCTGCAACCGCTGCATATTTAGTGTATAAAATTTACAAATCTTTTACCGCGCCAAAAGCAAAAGTAAAAGCAATTGTTCGAAGTAATCGTGCGTAATTGCGCCTATTATTTTGATTTTTTTGAGCATGGATGCTTCGGTATCCATGCTTTTTTTTTGTACTTGTTCTTGCACAAGCTTTATATTAGCCTGAGGTCGCATTACTAAAAACTGGGAGTAAACTATGAAGCTTTATTTTACAAAACAGGTCCTGTGTCTTGGTATTTTAATTGGTCTGGAGTATTTTTCACTTAAATCTATGGAGATACCTAAAACAGATGCTGAATGGGAAGAATTAACACGAGAAAAATTTAATGCGATCGATCCTAAGATGTTAGAGGAAGCGGCGTTGCCCGATTATAACATAGCTTTGGCCCGATTTAATGCCAAGTCTACTAATTCTGCAGGAATTTTAGCTCAAAGTGGGAAAGGATCATCGATCTTATCACGATCTGAAAGCACTTTAAGTGAAAGTGGATCGTCAATCGCGAGTGAATCGGCAAGTGAAAATGGATCCAGGATTATTTTTCAGTCACAAGAATTGAAACCCAGCGAGGGGGTCGATAAAGATGAGCTTATCAAAGCACTTGAAAATGTGCCAAAGCAGCAGCGTCCAGAAATGACTCCCGAGCAATACAACCAAATAGATTCGGAATTGTTAACTCCACCATTACCGCCCGCCGAAGATGTTTTAGACGACTCTACTAATGATTTAGAGGCGATATTGCAAGAAGCTCGGAGCTCTTCCCAATCACAAGAAATCAATAATGCTCCCGAAACTGAGCCAATAATTGCACCGGAAAAATGGAAAAAAACAGCGACTGATGGTAGCGATTTTCCTTCTACTGAAAATCTTTCAAATGCAGACCAGGATAATATATATAAGGAACCACCATTTATGGAAAGAATTCAAACTGAAAGCAATAACGATCCCGAAGAAGAGCAGAGCGCAGTCATGCAAGTTCTTGAATTTACTGCAGCTGCTTTGATTGCCTGGACTACCACTGAGATTATCCTTGCTTATAAAAATACTTCGCAAGAAGAGTGGGATAAGGCTGAGCATTGGTATGAAAAGTTTGATTTAGTTACTTTTAAAACCGTTGATGCTATGGCAAGCAGGCCAAAACAAGTTTTGAGTGCTGCTCAAGGGCTTCTTAATAAGTTGCAAGAATTGAGTAGCTTTGAAAATCCTACTCAAACCAGTAAAAAAGCTAAAGACTCTGATTTCTTCAAAAAACTTACCCAGCACTCATTATTGCTCTATAAGAGAAAGAATGTTGAAAGCGCAGCTCATTAATCATAAGGCTTTGAAGTCAAGCATTTTACCTTTTTTTTATTAAACATATACTGAAGAGTATGCAGTTATATAAAGAAGAACTATTAGACCATTATCGTTTTCCCCGCCACAAGGGGAAATTAGTGCACCCGGATTTCACCTCCGGGCAGCATAATCCTTCCTGTGGAGACATGGTCTCCTTTGAAGCAAAACTTTCTCAGGGCATTATTCTAGAAGTTGCCTTTGATGGGGTTGGTTGCGTGATAAGCCAAGCAACCGCTTCGATGATCGCCGAATTAGTAAAAAGTAAATCTATTCATTATGTGATTGCGCTTACCGCTTCAGATATTCTGGCTTTGATTGGCATGGATTTGGGGCCAACGCGGCTTAAATGCGCCTTGCTTTCTCTCTATGCTTTACAAGAAGGTTTACAAAACCATTTAAAAGGATAACTGTGCTTAATCGGGCAATTCTTCTCGAACAATTGCAAGCACGTTCCAATGATCTCTTTCTTGATATTTCCCAAGAATTTGAGATTGCCCGCCAATCTTGGCAAAGAATTACTAATGATCCAGCCTTCCTCTATAAAATTCGTCAGATTTCAACTCCATGGCTTGTGCCTGATTGGCAGGATCCTCTTGGCCAGGTAATAATGATTGATCCCACCTTGCCGCACTATACAGTACTTGCGGTTGATGGTTCACAGGTATACCCCGATCGCCATCAGGGCACGTCATGCTTCTTGGTAAATATCGGTTCGGTGGTTTTGCACTATGGAAATCAAGTAGCCAAGCCGGTGGAGTTGAGTTCCACACCCGCCGTGTTTACCGGTGATGATACGGATGATGAACTTTCGGGTGGCCAAGATTGGGTGAATTGCCGCCGGCAAGAATTGGAACTGCAAACCGGGCTTGCCAAAAGCATTGAATTAAAAACCCAAATGGGTGATACGCCATTCGCGTTTCTCTTTGATGGCTCGCTTATTTTTTGGCATCTAGAATCGAAAGAAAATAATTTAAAAGAGCTCTTCTTAAACAAATATTTGAGCTTGCTCGATAAGCTCTATAAAAATAACATTTTGTGCGCCGGATATATTAGTCTCCCCAAAAGCAAAGAGCTGGTTAATCTTATTCGTGTTGAGCTGTGCAAATTTAAATTAGAAGGGTGCAAGGAATTAGAGGCGGTAAATCATTTGGTTGATGCGAGCGTTGCGCGTTTTTTTTTGAAACCCCATTCTCGGTCAATTGTTTTTAAAAGTAACGCAAAAATTGGAGCAAGTTATGCGCCCCATTTAGTGCCGCACTTTTTTTATATGGATGTAGGGGCGGAGATTGCACGCATAGAAATTCCTGCATGGATTGCGCAGGATGAGCAAAAAATAGCTACCGTTGCCCAAATAATTCTTAATCAATCGATCAAAGGAATGGGCTATCCAGTAGCACTTGCCGAATCTCATGAGCAGGCAGTAGTAAAGGGCCCTGATCGGGAATTCTTTTACCATCTGATTACGAAACTTGGTATTGAACGCAAACGGCAATTGAGTTCATCGCAAAAGAGTATGAAAAAACGAGGAATGGGGATATAAAAAAAGCCCCCACAAATTATTGTGGGGGCTAGAAACTTTTAAAAAAGTTTTTTACTTATAATTTGGGTTTTTCTTTGCATTAGCATTCCATGCTTCAAACCAAGCGTTTCGATCTTGAAATTTTTTAGCTAATTCGTCGTTTGATTTGTTTTTCTTTTCTTTCCAGGCTTTAAATTCTTGTTCTCTTTGCTGATTGGTCTTCATTCTCTCTTCAACCGCAAGGTTTCGTGCTTTTTTTCGCGTTTGCATATACCAAGAATCGCCAAGTTTAATAATTTCTTTTTCTGTTTCCTCTATTTGTTGCCCAACTAGGTTTTTAAAATCAACGAGATCAGAAAGGTCATATGTGAGTTTGCTAATCGACCAATTTTTTTGTTTATTCGCAAATGTTCTGTTGAGTCGTTCTTTTTTTTCTGAGGCCTCATTATGATCAGATGGGCTCATGGGCGTCTTATTATAAAGAGGTTTGATTTTTTTTTCATATTCAGATTGCAAACTATCTATCTCACAATCAATGCCATAGAGGTCTTCCAATTCGCCCCGTTTTTCTTGCCGTGTTTTGAAATTTGTTCTACGAAGGTATGCCTCGAACCAAGCATTCCGTTCTTGAGCGACTTTATTTTTAGTAGCATATTCTTCTTGCCAGTCTTTAAACTCAGTTTCAGGATCTTTCGCAATTTTGTTGCGTTCTTTTTTTTGTAAGTTTTGTACATCTTTTTTTAATTTTTCATGCCAAGATTCGTGAGGTTTTGGTTGAGCAATATAATTTTCTTTTGAGGATTCTTTGATAGCTGGTTGTAATATATCTTTGTTAAAAAAATCCAAGCTCGTTATCATATAATGTTTAGAAAAACCCCACTTTGATTGTTTTTCCATAAATACTTTTTCAAGCTTATCTTTATCTTTTTGCAAATCGCTTGCAAGATTAGAGTTTAATTGTTCTACAGGTTGATTTAGCACATTATAAATTTTAGCTATATTTTCAGCTTCTACTTCAATCTTTTGTAAACGTTCAAGTTCTTCTTGCGCAGCCACCATTTTTGCAGGATTCATTTTCCAATGATACGTTCTTTGAGCTGCTCGAATCCATGCAAATGGATTAAAAAATGATGCTATGTCTGCTGATGCCGGCATGGCAACCAGAAGCGCCAAGCACAGTACTGAAAGTTTTATAAATTTCATAAAGCTCCTAGGCTTACTATTTTTAGGGTTGTATTTTTCTGTTATAAATATATATTTTCGGATAAAAATTAAAAGATGTCAATTCAGAGGATGCTTAAAGATTGGTTATCTATCTTCTGATGCAGTTTTAATGCCAATTTGATACACCGGATAAATATCGATTATAGTTTCTTGATACGGATGAGCCAGTTTGATTGCATTAATAACATCTTCAAGCAGTTCTAACGAGCAGATTGTTTCGATGCGCTCTTCAGCGACTGTTTCTAAGTTATTTTCGGTGCCAATAAAAGGATGGGATCCAGAAAGTGGGATAAAGCGGCTTGTGCCTTTTGCCGAGAAACTGCCAAACGCATACTGTTCGGTTTTGCCTGCGCCTGCTTTGCCCATCGCTTCTCTGATGGCATCGGCGTGCGTTTCAGGAACAATCACCACAATGGTTGCATAATTTGATAAGGGATATTCATTAAGTTGCTTCATGCAAAGAGCCTCGGCAAAAATAAACAGAGAGATGAAAAGTGATACTATTTTCAAGAATTAAGCCTTTATTAAATGAGCGAAAAATTATTGATCGCAAGGAGCTATCTGTTGCTCAAGTACCCCAATTATAGTATCAAGAGTTTCAATAAGATTCGGCAACTTATTAATATCAGTAATAAGCTCCATAGGATATTGCCATTTAACTTGAGATTCTATGAACAGTTGCGTGCATTTAGCGTAAGTTGCTGGTGTGGGTGATTTCTTCAATGCATCCCGATAATGTTTGAGCAAACACTCTGCTTCCCATCTGATCCGTGAACGATCTCTTAAATGTTCATATTTTTGATTGATATGCTCTTTTTTATTAATTTTTTCGTTAAGAATAATCATTGCATTATTGAGGTCATTAAAATCAAACTTGAGCCTGCTAATATTCATATTTTTCAAAGGAAGTTGCCATTCTTTGTTCTTGTCTTTTATTTCCTTATTAAATTCCTCAATAACTTCACTTACTTTTCTTTTTTTCAGTAGTTGATTCTTAAAATCTTTTTCCATCTTCGTCATATCTTTTCTTGCTTGCGAATAACTTCTTAAAAGTGCTTTCTCTTGCTCAAGTAAATAATCTGAATGCGCAATGGCAGAAATTTTCATTGTATCGAGCTGATTCGAAGAATTTATAGATAGATAAGGGGTTTCCATAGCCCTAACCTGAACTGTACAGAAGGCGAATGCCGCAAGCAAAATATGATATAGTTTCATGAGAACCTCCAAAAAAATATTCTATATAAACTAGTACTTTACTATTTTGGCATAAAATGCCAATTTGTCAAGTAAAAATAGATGTTTTTTAGCCCAGAAACTTCTTGAAAAACCCTGCAATGCCTGAATTCCCTTGGGTTGAGGTGCCTATTTCACGGGAGTATTCCCCCAGGAGCTCTTTTGCTTTTTCAGAGAGCTTTTTAGGAATATCGCAGTTGGTGATTACCACTAAGTTGCCCCGACCGGAGCCGCGCAGCTTAGGAAACCCTTTACCGGCAATAATAATCTTTTCGCCGACTGGGCAACCTTTGCTCACCTTAATAGTTTCTTTAGTGCCATCAATATTTTCTATCTCTACCTGGCTGCCAAAAACGAGCTGCGGATAGGTGAGGACCACCGTGCACTGAAGATCATCATCAACACGCTTAAAGTGCTTATCTGGTTGAACGGTGACCTTTAAAAAGAGATCGCCGGATGATCCGCCATAGACTCCTGCATCCCCTTTGCCGGCGATGCGCAGTTCGGCCCCATCAAAAATGCCTGCCGGAATGGTAACGCTAAATTTATCATACACTTGTTTGCGGGATTGCCCATTGCAGGTTGGGCACGGGGATGGAATAGTAAAACCTTGTCCACCGCAGGATGAACAGGTTTGCGAATACATAAAAAAGCCTTGGCTATAATGGACTTGCCCTGCACCTTTGCAGGTTGCGCATACTTGCGGTTTAGTGCCGGCTTTTGTTCCTTTGCCTTTGCAGGTATCACAGATCTCAAAATGATAGTAGCTAATCTCTTGTTTTAGACCCGTGTATGATTCTTTGAGGGTGATGCTAATATCTTTGTGCAGGTCATGGCCGCGGCGCGGTTCTGGGCCTGTTTTTTTTCGTGTTCTGCGTTGGTCGCCAAAAATATCACCAAAAATATCGCCAAAATTCGCAAAAATATCATCCATATTCATGCCACCAGGGCCATGGCCGAATCCACCTTGTTGGCCCATGCCGGCATGCCCAAATTGATCATAGGTTTTACGTTTTTGGGCATCAGAAAGGACTTCATAGGCCTCAGCTGCTTCTTTAAATTTTTCTTCAGCTTCCTTATTGCCCGGATTGCGATCAGGGTGGTATTTTAAGGCTAACTTGCGGTAAGCGGCTTTAATCTCATCAGTGGTTGCCGAGCGAGGAACGCCGAGCACCTCATAAAAATCTTTTTTGCTCATGATTGGGTACTTTTATACATTGATAGGGTTGCGATACGTTTGGATTTATACGGTAGTATATCATAAAAATAAGGAAAAAGTATGAACTCTGCAAGTAAAAAGCTCTATCAATCTTGGCTTATTCTGCGAATTACTTATGGGACTCTTTTTATTCTGGTAGGGGCAGACAAATTTTTTAACCTGCTTACCAACTGGCAGCAGTTTATTGGTGCCACAACTAATCACTTTTTGCCTATCGATCCATCACTTCTTCTCAAATTAGTTGGTGTCATTCAAATTTCTGCCGGTCTGCTTCTTTTTACTCAATGGATTAAATACGGCATTTATCTTATTCTGGCTCTGCTCCTGGTTATTTTTATTAATCTATTCTCAGTGCCCATACCGCTCCTTGTTATTGGCCATGATTTAGGAATGATTGTAGGCATTATTGTGCTATGGAATTTAACTTTGCTACACGAAAATAAAGTTTACCTACAATGAGGAGTTCTTATGAATATTTCTCAATCTACCTATGATAAAGTGATGCAATCTTGGTGGTTGCTTAAGGTAACGTATGGTCTTTTCTTTATCATTGCCGGTGCTGATAAATTTATGAATCTGGTAACCGATTGGTCAAAATATGTTTCTCCACTAGTGCTCAAAATGTTTTCTGTAAATGCGCAGCAGTTTATTTGGGGGGTTGGCATTATAGAAATAATTATTGGTTTAGCTATCTTGCTTTTCGCGACTAGGGTCGGAGCATATTTGGCAATGTCCTGGCTGCTCATTATCGTGTTTAACTTGCTGGCCACGCATGGATTTTATGATATTGCTGTCCGCGATACCGTTATGGCCATGGGCGCATTAGTTTTAGCAATGCTTACCGAAGCACAAGAAGAATTGCGCTCAATATAGTAATATTAACTTGATATGGGTTCAATGCGTTTCGGTTTTTTCTTTCCCATATTGGTATTATAGGTATTGAGAATTCCCAAAACTTCACTAAGGCCTATGCGTGATCTACTAAACAAAATAAACGTTGGCTGCAAGCGAGGCTCAAATTTTTTCCAAAAGCGTTGCCGATCGTTCAATTTAAATATTTTTTTTGCTACTTGATAGGATTTGCGGACAAGCCATTCAGTAGTGGCCCCAACACCTTTGATCTCGCCTACCGTAGGAGCTGGTGAAGGTCCGGTCGAAAAGAATTGGCAGCCTTCCTTACGCAAGATATCAAACGCCGATAATAAAATTACTTCGGAAGTAAATTTAGGAGCTTCAGGAGTAATTCTTAAGATATTTAATACCCAACCATTATGCGCATCGATTCGATTGATAACTAAAAAGCCCAGAATAATCCCATTTTGTTCCGCATAAAACCATCGCTTATTTGAGCGATTAGTGAATATTCCATTATGCGCATAATGCAATTGGAGGCCCTTGCGATTGGCAAGCCATGCCGCACTTAATTGTTCAAGTTTTTCTTCTAATTCTTGATCGAATCCTGAATATTCTTTTACGACGACTCCATTGCGGATGGCTTGATTATATTTATTGCGGAGTAAGCTTGCATGAGATCCGGTGCGTGCTTTTGGGTCTTGAGATGGATCAATGATAATTTCTTGGCAAATTTCCAATGCGGTCCAATTCTTTTTATGCTCGAGAATCAACTGCATAAACTTTTCAGAAGCTGCAAGATAAATAACGGTTTTATTGTGTTCATTGCAATACTCGTGAAATGCATTGGTAAGTTGCTCGATATTTTCCGGTGGACAAACTGGATCGCATAGTGAAACCGCGCATTTTAGGGTGTCGCGATAACCTATAAACCCCTCCATTGATGGAATAGAAAATCTTTTACATAATGGATCGAACAATGCAATGGAAGCGGAATTGCCCCATTTCTGGATATAATCAATTAACATATTAGAATCATTCATAGTCTCCCTTTCCCCTAAGTAATTTTATGGAAGCATATTCTGATGCTAAAAAGCAATAAAAAAGGGTGAGCATCTACGCTCACCCGATTTTATTAAGTAAAAGCATTATGCCTTTGGTTGCGCGGGGCAATCTTTTTGCGCAGGTGCAGGTGCAGCGGCTGCAGATTTTTGTCCCGGTTTCATTACTTGTGCAGGAGTTGGCTGAGTTGGTCTTGGTTTTTGGCATCCGCATTTATCTTTTGGCGCTTCAGCAAGTGCTAAGCTGCCAACCAAAGTACACAGTACTAAAGCAGATTGTAAAAGTTTCATAAGATCTCCTTAGAATAGTGAGGTGTTAGTAACTTTTTTTAGAATATTTTTTTTATTGTTAGATCTGCAAGAGTCATCAAGAAAAATATCTTATTCTCGCATTAATCCCATATATATAGGATTGGCCACATTCCAGCATACCAATACTGAGTATAATAATTGATAGGGATCTTCTTTTATATATGCAGGCAGGGGAGGGAATGAGCTACTTGCCTGCTCGAAAAGTTCTCTAATGTATCGGTCAACAAATGCGTTTCCGGAAGATTGTATAATTTTAAGATCGGCCATCTTTCCTGCTCGATTAAGCGTAAAGTAGACACGCATCGTTGCTTCTATCGGTTCATGGGTTTGGCATTTATCACGGTTAATAGCATGAGTATTTTGCAAGCACCATTGAATCTTTGCCAAATACCGTTCGTATTTTAGTTGTTCAGCAGTTGGCATTTTATTAGGATCTCCGCCAATAGTTTTGATGAGATTTTCACCCTCTTGCTTGAGTTGCTCTAAATACCCACGCGTGATGGTTGCTAATGCTTTTTGCGCTTGGCGTTTTTTAGCTGAGATTTTGTGAGTTTTTTGGGATGACTTTGGTTGTTCTAAATGTAAATTTTCTTTTGATTCGGCTAGATTATTTTGGATGGATTCTGATTGTGATTCACGTTCGTGGTGAGTGGCACCGGAGTGATCGTACCTGTCCGATATAGCTCTGGAAGAGCGACGGCTGGATCGAATCATAGAAGTTTCATCTTCTGATTGTTGTGCATCATCATTTTCACTCTCCACTAATTCATCTGACCGGGATTCTTCATCGGTAACCCCAATAGTTTCATCTGGCATCTCCATAGAGGCGTCAAGGGTGCTAGCCCTTGGTTTAAGTTCTGCCCACGAATTATCTTCTTGCGTAATCTGAGGTATCGGCTGTTGAATTTCAGGATGAGTCTGTGGTGTTTCAGCAAAAACAGTTTCAGGGGTAGCAATGGCAGTTTTGGTGGTATCAAAATATACCCATTCATGCTCAGGAGAATTATAAAGAATTAATAAGAGTATGAGTACTAAAATATGAAGCAGGAGCGAAATGCTTATAATGCGTATTTTTCTTGCCCGTAGATTCATATTCTGCCTTTTTTAATCAGAAAACTATTAGCACCAGTCTAGGGCATTTGTAAACGAGCTGCTAGTTTTTTTACGGCGCATCTGATTTATGATAAATCAGCTCCGGTTTGCGGATGTTTTAAATGATAATCTTGTTTGCTTCCGGTGATATCATTACGATAATACACTTGCCGCGGTTGTTCCCAATATTTTGAATAGCTGCCTCCTTTTTCTTGCCCATTACCTTGGGCCACATAGATCAAATCATTAACGATTGCATTATGGCGCGGAGGAAGCCCGAGCCCCTTAATTCCCTTGAATGCGTTGTATAATTTATCAAGGACTTTTTGAGCTGCATCTTTTCCGTTAAATATATAGACCACAAAATATGGCATGATGATTTTATTTTCCTGATCACCGATAAGTATTGGTGCTATGCGAACCTTAAATCCGCCCACAAGATTTTGCAGTTCACTATCGCTCATTAAGAGTTTTATAAACCGATCGGTAAAACTCATAAGCGATTCCCAAGAATCCTCGGGCATAGAATGAATTTTGTATGTTTTAACTAACTTTTGCGCTATTTCAGGATTTTGATAATTCCTTATATAATCATCAAGGAGGGCAGAAGAGCGAGGGCCTTTGAGATAGTCGGGCGAAAGAAAATGAACATAGCCGTCATCAGAAAATTTTATTCTGGCAGTGCCGTCAGAAGTTGACCAATTTTGATCAGTCTTGGCATCGCTTTTTAAAAAATTATCGGTTTTTGCAAGAGCAACTAATTGATCATATTTTTTCTTTATTATATTGTCATCGGTTACATGTCCCGAAGTAAATTGTTTATATGATTTAGAATATGCTTTTATTTCTTCAGCCGATTTTTGAATGAGTTGATCGTAAAACTCATCAGCTTTTTGTTTATCCCACCCAGGATGCAAGTGTATGATATCTTGGGAAAGAAATGGCTGTACGTTGCGATCGTTAATATTTACTTCTTCTATGACATCTGCAAGTTCGTTCATAAGTTGCCATTCTTCTTCAATCGGTTTTTTCACGTATTTACCACAAATAAAATCAGTTTTTAATGTGTAATAGGTGTAGCGGCCATAGAATCCTATGCCTGTTTTTGATTCGATAGAGATCATTGCGGTAATTTCTTGGGTGTTCTTGTGTTTTGTGCATGATTGAATTTGATCAAGTGCCTCATGAATAGGAAATTTTAAGGGCTCTTTTTGTCCCAAAGTTTGAGGCAAGTAAATTAATAGTTCGTAAACGGCGGTGCCATTATTTAAAACCGCAGTTTTTGCCTCTTCACGCTTTTGAATAAGTTTTACCGTTTCTAGAGTAATTTCCTGTTCGGGTGCGAATGGCCGTTTTTGAACGGCTCGATCAAAATCATGCACCTGACGCACTTCAATCTCGAGTGGATAAGTACTTTTATTAATGATATGAACCGGACCTGCTTTGAAGATTTTGATATCTTTTTCATCGGCGATCGTAATACTACTCGATCCAATAAAAAATAAAACCAAACTTATATTCAAATGCTTCATGACCATCTTCCCTTTAGAATTTTCTTTATAGTAAGATATATTGTATTGTAAATGGGGATGTTTCTAAAAAACAATAACTGCGAAATTAATAAAAGTTAGATGGATTTTAAGATTTTGAGAGGTATAAATAAAGTATGGGGAAAAAATATTTTTTATGGAGCATTCTGCTTATTGGATATAGTTCTTTACTAAGTATGGGCGAATTCGATTTTTTATTAACTTTGACTTCCAAAGATCTTGATGAAAAGAGAAGAAAGGTTTATATATCAGCGGCTCATGATAATTCTAAGCAATTTATGCCAATTTTTGATGACTATCTGCAAACAATCGATTTAGAAAAATCTCTACAAGAAATTACTATACCGCATAATAAAGAACCTCAAACAACTTATGTTAAGAGGTTAATTAGCCATTTGCGATCTTCGATTTATCCAACGCTGTATAATGCGATTGCAGTAGGAAACTATAAAATTGCAAAACTGCTACTGATTCGATCTCCCACATTAAATTTGAAAAATGATCCAGGAAATTTTTTGCATATGATTTGCACTGGCAAATGGCATGAAAATGAAATAAAAACAAGAGAGATAATCGATCTTTTACTCAAAGCAAAGATTGATATTAATCGAAAAAGAGAATCTAAGACTGCCCTTGATATTGCTGATGGTACAGAGCAATATGGGGATAAATTTTCAGCCCCCGTTTCTATCCAAGAATTTTTGAAAAAAAAAGGAGCAAAAAGAGCTTCTGAATTATGAAGATATTAAAACGAGCCTTTTATGAACGCGATACAGCATTAGTTGCTCAAGAATTATTGGGCAAAGTTATTGTGCGCACAATTGACGCTACAACAATTCTTAAAGGCCGCATTGTAGAAACCGAAGCATATATAGGCATTCATGATCAAGCAAGCCATGCGTATGGTGGCAAACGCACTCGAAACTCGCCTCTTTTTGGATCGGTCGGGCATGCCTATGTCTATTTTATTTATGGCATGTATTTTTGCTTAAATTTCGTTTCACGAGCCAAAGGAATTCCGGCAGGCGGGGTATTAATTCGTGCTATCCAACCGCTTGAAGGGATTGAGTATATGCAGCATAAACGGAACACGCATAAATTGCAGGCACTCACGAGTGGCCCCGGAAAACTCACCAAAGCATTTTCAATCGATAGAACTTTGAATGGAATTGACGTGACCAAGAAAGGCCCATTATTTGTAATCGACACTCCGGATATTCCTAAGAATGAGATCATAGCAACTGGGCGCGTTGGAGTTTCAAAAGCGGCTCATGAATTGCTGAGATATTATATTAAGGGAAATCAGTTTGTATCATGATGTTAATTTTAACGCAATACATCGAATTGATTACCTTTGTCTAATGTTATTTGCTCAAACTTTCTAGCTGATTTTGCAAACCCCGTTTGTTTCATTCTTTGGTTCGAGCAATGTTTCTAGCTGCTGATACAACTCAAGGGGTAATACTTGTTTTGCATTGCCTAAAGATAGTTTCTTTTTTGTTATTGCGGTGGCAATGTAATTTAGTGCTTGTTTTCTTAATGATTCTGGTTGTAATGCTTTGCAGATTTTAATTGTTGATTTTTCTAATGCATCGCCTTCTAGCACTATAGAAACAGATATATATTGATCATCAAGAGTGATTTCTTTATTTTCGGCGATTGCTTTTATGCTTGATTGAGAAATAAGATCGCCTATTTTGCTCTTGTAATAGAGCCGAGCATAAAGCAAATTTGTATGTTGATCACGCATGTATTGTTCGAATTCTATGTAAGGAACTAAATTTGGATCATCGTAATCTCTAATTTCTAGTAATGTTTGACATCCAACAATCCTAATAGCACCTGTTGTCGGTATAAAATAATTATGTTCCATTTTTTGGGGAAGTTTATCAATGGGAATTATTTGTCCACCTATGAAGAATCCTAAATTTTTTCCTGTTTTGTTTACTAATTGATCTAAAAAAAGATTTTTATTATAGTTTTTATCTTTCTCCATACAATAAGCATTGCTTACAAAAATGAGTAAAATAATACTGCTTAAATAACTTTTCATATACGCCCGATATAGAATTAATTGGTTATACAATATAAATGAATATAAATTATACCAAACTAAATAAAAGGATTAAGTTTTATTTTTCTTAGCCGATTTTATTAATCATATTTCATGAATTAATTGCTGAGCGTGAAAAAAAAGCGATTGCTGCTGTAAATCAATTCGACCATAAAAATTGATGCGCATTATTTTATTTTTATTTGAGCCAATTTATGGTGCTTAACAACTTGCCACTTGCCATAAAAAACATGTTCACCAGTGCTCGGTTTTTGAAGAAATCTGTTCATTTCATCAAATAGCCCTTGAGAAGGTACAAAGGGTACTTTTGCTTGACGCAGCCAAAAAATAATAACGCGAGTGCGCAGAATGGGATGCAATGCAAGCAATTTTGCAATGTCAATTTCATTATTTGCGCTGATTTCTTCAAATGTTTTTTTTGCAAGTAGTTGCAAAAATTCTTCAGCCTGCTGCAATTGTTCATTGGTAGATGCAAAGCTCGCATCAAACCGTTCGTCGCTGAGTTTTAAGGCGGGGATAACTGAGTTGCGAATTCTGTTGCGGAGATACTCATCTGATTGATTGCTCGCATCAATCGCATAGAGAATTTGGTGAGCGTGCAGATACTCAAGAACTTCGGCTTTTTTAATCCCCAATAATGGACGAATATACAATCCATCCTTGGGTTTCATTCCCGCAAGGCCAGCCAGCGATGCTCCGCGAATGAGGCGGATAAAAAAGGTCTCCATTTGATCATCAGCATGATGGGCAACGGCGATGGCATGAGCATTGTGCTCCTTTGCAACTGTTTCAAAAAATTGCCGACGCGCTTTGCGGCCAATTTCCTCTTTTGACCCATTAAATTTGAGGTTAAGGGTAAGTTCGCTCATTTTTTTGGAAATCAGCCGAATTCCCAATTTTTGACACAACTCTTTGCACAATTGCTCATCATTTTCAGCTTCAATGCGCCATTCATGGTTCAAATGGGCGGCAATGAGGGTGAGCCGCTTCTCTTCTTGCACATGAGCCAGAAAATGGAGCAAAAAGACAGAATCCGGGCCGCCGGAAAGGCCGATTACCAGGGCGGCATTTTCAGGGATGAGGCTCTGAGCAGTGCAGAAGCGGGAAACTCTTGAAAAAATGGCATTCATAAATTTTTACAGGTTGACAATTATTTTAATTTATATATTATTATAAGTGTACCTTGTTTTTTTCGAAAAATACATGGTGGAGGACCTTACTATGATATATATGTTATTTTTTCTTATCACGATGCTTTTTGTTTGTCCGATACAGACTATGGAAATAGATCCTGCTATAGATCCTACTAAGGACATAACCTGCATTGTTAGAGATAAATTTGAAAAAGACGTTGGTAAATATAGTGATATTGTATATCAACGATATCCAATAAACCAAAAATATGTGCACGCATCTCAAGAATTACTGAAAAGAATCAAAGTTGATCCTAAGACAGGAGAATCATTTGTTAAGTTTAAAAAATTTAACACTTCTATGTTTGCATTTATGATGCCGTGCTTAAAGCTCAATCATCATTTGAGTGAGCCTGGCCTTAATAGAAGAGCTAAAGAGGAAGCAATTCAAAACTTTAATTATTGGCTTGAGACTTGTGCTGAAGAAAACTTAGTCGATGTCTTTGATGTAACTAATACATTGGATTTGAGTGTGCCACGCATGCTGGCTTTAAGAGTACTTTATAAAAAGCTTATGAAAAGTGTTGAAAATGACAAAGGTATTGATTTTCCTTGCAATCGATTTGAAGAAAAGGTAGTAGAATTAAAACGTCGACCACTTTCTATGGTTGACCAAGAGTTGCTTCAAATGCACAAAAATATAACAATAGAACAACAGTATAAAGAAAAAAAAGAACAACCATCATGGTTTGCCTGCATTAAAAATTTCTTTTATGGCGAAGCTCCCAAAACTACGATTAAAATTGAAAAAGAGCTTCCGAAAAGTACTGCTTTGGTGAAAGTATCTCAACCAACATGGTTGCAGTTTGCACAGAAAACTTCTCATAAAGCAGCTTTTAAAAACATCAATTTCAATGGTACGCCTTCAGAATCAGAATCACAAAAACTATCATGGCTTGCCTGGGCAAAAGAAACAATTGCACGCATTCTCTGGCGATAAAAACCAAAGCTCAAATAAAACTAAAAGAGCGGCATGATCATCATCATGCCGCTCTTTTTTTACTGAACTAAATTACACATCCAAGTTTTTAGCAAAATGCCCAAATTCTTCAATATATGTTCTGCTGACCACTTACATCATCGCCCATGAGTGTGGTGAACCATGAATCAGCTTCAAGCGCATCTTCAATAGTAACTTTGAGCAACTGTGCGGTGAATGCGGATCCATTGATGTTTCGCCTAATTGATCAGGATTCATTTCACCAAGACCTTTATAGCGCTGCACGTTCATATACGGTTTGCTGATTTGTTTAATTGCATTGAGCAAGAGCAGGAATTCCTTTATCGGTGATTGCAGCGTTCTTTTTCAATTACTTGCAGTTTAAATTCATGGAATTGCACTTTGGCTAAGATACTTCAATTGAGCAATTAGATTGTTCAAGTTCAGCGCTGGTAAAGAAATTGATGCCAATGCGCCATTCTTTATTAAGCAATCTAAATACTAATAAACCATGATTGCATTACAACTTGATCGGCAGGAATTTCTGGCAATGGGCCAGCATCATGACGAGATGAGATGATTTCTCATATGTTTTTGTAAGATTTCAATGAATTCTCAACGCCTTCAGCTGGCTTCCATGGGTCTTGCTGCATGATAAGCGCCAGTTCATGTGCATGTTCATAAGAAATTTTAAAGTTCGCGCTTGCTTTTTGAAGCAGATCATCATACACGTTAAGCGCATCGAGTAATGCATGCCATTCAATTTGAGTAAGTTCTTTACTGTTTACAAACAAAGTTGGTTTGTTCTTGTGCCCAATCAAAAAGAAATTGTTTAAAGGCTTTATCATCTTTAAGATATTGTTCTTTTTTGCCAATTTTTGCTTTATAAAGTGGTGGTTGTGCAATATATAAATAGCCTTTTTCAATCAGTGGCTTCATATAGCGGAAGAAGAAGGTGAGCAAAAGGTGCGAATGTGCGCACCATCAACATCAGCATCGGTCATTAAAATAATTTTATGATAGCGTGCTTTATTCAGCATCAAATTCTTCTTTGCCAATGCCGCAGCCAATTGCTGCAATAAGTGCTTTAATTTCTTCATTAGAAAGAATTTTATCAAGACGTGCTTTTTCAACGTTTAAAATTTTACCGCGCAATGGCAAAATTGCTTGAGTATTGCGATCGCGCGCACCTTTTGCAGAACCACCTGCAGAATCACCCTCAACGATGAATAGTTCAGTGTCTGCAGGATTTTCATTTGAACAATCTGCCAAGTTTACCGGGCAAGATAACTGATTCAAGTACTGTTTTTCGGCGTGTTAAATCACGTGCTTTTTTAGCAGCTTCGCGTGCACGGCGTGCAATTTCTGCTTTTTGCAAAATTTTGCGCGCAATGGTAGGATTTTCTTCAAAGAAGGTATCAAGATATGCAAAAGTCCAAGAATCAACAATTCCTTTAACTTCATTATTGCCAAGTTTAGTTTTGGTTTGACCTTCAAATTGTGGTTCAGGAACTTTTATGCTGATAACGCAACAAGACCTTCACGCACATCTTCACTTGAGAACCCTTCATCTTTTTTAACAATGTTGAGCTCGATAGCTTTTTTATTACAAATTTTGGTGAGTGCAGATTTGAATCCAGCAACATGGGTGCCGCCTTCAGTGGTGTTAATATTGTTCACAAATGAGAAGAGTTGTTCGCCATAGCCATCATTATATTGCATGGCAATTTCAAGCACGTTGACATTATCATCTTCTCTAAAATGAATAACTTCAGGAAAAAGCGGTTCTTTTTTTGCATTAATATTTTCAACAAATGAAACAATACCACCTTCAAAATAGAATTCATGGCTTTTATTATTTGCTTCATCAGTGATGGTAATTTTTAATCCTTTATTTAAAAATGCTAATTCACGCAAACGTGCTGAAAGTGTATCAAAGCTAAAGGTAGTTGTTTCTTGGAAAATTTCAGGATCGGGCCAGAAGCGGATCAAGTGTTCCACGTTTTTCTGTTTCACCAATTACTTTAAGGCGCCCTTGAGGTTGCCTCGTTCATAGACTTGATAATGAATTTTGCCATCTTGGAAAATGGTCATTTCAAGGCGCTTAGAAAGAGCGTTAACAACCGAAATACCCACACCATGAAGTCCGCCAGAATATTTATAGGATTCTTTATCAAATTTACCGCCGGCATGGAGTTTGGTGAGTACCACTTCTGCTGCTGAGATTCCTTCAGTTGGGTGAATATCGGTTGGAATACCGCGGCCATTATCTTCAACCGAGCATGAGCCATCGGCATGAAGAGATAACTTTAATGGTATCAGCAATGGCCGGCAAGTGCTTCATCAACTGAGTTATCAACTACTTCATACACCAAGATGATGAAGTCCGGCAACTCCGGTAGAGCCAATATACATGGCAGGGCGTTTTCTGACCCCTTCAAGGCCTTCTATGACTCGAATGGAAGAGGCTTTATAATCTCGATTTGAGGGATTATTGGTCATACCGAATCTCCTGGTAGATAGATTTTTTTCTTACCATAAGGCGAGCGCGCACCTGATGTAAATAAGTTCTTAAAAATGCTATACTAAAGACATTGTTGTTAATTTTTCTATATATTTTATTATAACAAAATAAATTTTTTTTCTACTTGACTATGCATGATTAGCCCTAACCATGAATTTTATATGCAGAAAGCCTTGGCTCAAGCCAGCTGCGCATTTAGCCGTGATGAAGTGCCTATTGGGGCCATTATTGTCAATAGCGCAAGGTGAAAATTCATTGCGCGAGCCTATCAATACAGGTGGAATGCACAATGACACCAAACTGCCCATGCTGAACTGCTTGCGCTTGCAAAAGCAGGCAAAAAGATAGGGGATTGGCGACTAGAAGGGTGTTGGCTATATGTAACTTTGGAGCCATGCGCCATGTGTATGAATGCTATAATGTCTTTCGCGACTTGAGGGAGTGGTCTATGGCGCAGAATCTCCTTTATTTGGCTATCAGAAAGTTGACAAAGAGGGCCTTCTTGGCTATACAAAAGAGATACTCTTGCTATTATTGGTGGGATTTGTGAGGAAGATTCGCAGCAAGCTTATTACAACAATTTTTTAAAAAAAAAGGATAGAAGCAGTGAATGAAGCAAAAAAGACTCAAAAAGAATTAGGACGTATCAAACAAGAACTTCAAGCACGAAAAATAGAACTTGAGCAAGATTTGGTTCAATCATTACTACAGAGAAATTCTCTGATGATCAGGTGCAAGATCCGGGCGATCAGGCGCTAACTTCTACGATGGAAAGCTTACGTAGCTCATTGCAAGATACTCGCATTGATGAGTTTAATCGTATTGTAAAAGCACTTAAAATGATTGATGAGGGGACTTATGGCATCTGTGTGGATTGCGAGCTGCCAATTTCTGAAAAACGACTGAAACTTTATCCCGATGCTACCCGATGCTTGGCTTGCCAAGAAGCATTTGAAGAAGGTAAAACAGTACGAAGAATAAGTTTTTATTTCGATTTTTTAAAATCTGCTATATTTCCTTACCTTGAACTATGTAATTATTTCTGAAAAATCTACTTTGAAAATAATGAATAAATTGCGCCGATGTAGCTCAGTGGTAGAGCAACTGATTCGTAATCAGTAGGTCGTCGGTTCAAGTCCGATCATCGGCTCCAGTCTTCGCTCCTTCGGAGCTTCGCCTGACGCAGTCCATTTTTTTAAAGGATTGAACTTGAGATGTTAGCACAATGCGAAGACTGTCCGGCGAAGCAGCCACTTCTTTAGCGCTTGATATTAACGAAGTGAAAGCGAAGAGGCACTAGGCTGCAGTTACCTCGCAAGTAAATTGACATTTTAGCTGATCCTGCGCTATTCTAGAAAATAATGTATATTTCAGCAAAAAGTAAGGTTATTAGGTTCATTCATTATGATCAAAGCAAAAACTACTGCTCCTACGCGAAAGCTGCCAAAGCTCCAAAAGCTAAAGTCCGATCAGTTGCTCCTTTGGCACATGGCGTAGGCCGTCGTAAATCATCTGTCGCACGTGTTTGGCTCCGTGCAGGCAAAGGTGCAATTGTTGTTAATGGCAAAGATTTTAAAGAGTATTTCGATACTGAAGTTACTCGGCTGCAAAGCATCTACTCCATTCCGCGTTCTTCCAGTTGAATCTCAATTTGATATTGAAGCAAATGTTGATCGGTGGCGGTATTTGTTCTCAAGCAGATGCAGTTAAATTAGGAATTGCACGAGCTATGGTAACGGTAGATGAAGGATTACGTCCGGCATTGCGTCAGCATGATCTTTTAACCGTTGATTCTCGCGTTAAAGAACGTAAGAAATATGGTCAAAAAGCAGCACGACGTAAGTTCCAATTCGTAAAACGTTAATTTATTATGGTTCCATTCATCATCTTTGGATCCTCTCAATTCTCACTCAGTGAGTCAGAAGTCATCTGAGCGTCAGATACTCGAAAGGTCAGAAAGGATTAAAATCTATGTGTGGCATAGTTGGCTACATAGGTAAAAATTATAGTCGAGCCTTTGTAATGGAAGGATTAAGTAGGCTTGAATATCGCGGCTATGATTCAGCGGGATTTGCATGCCTTAATCCCAACGATAATAGGTTTCTATATGCAAAATCTCCCGGAAGGCTTCCCAATCTTACTGCGACAATTTGATCAGCATCCAATCGATGGCATTTAGGAATTGGCCACACTCGATGGTCTACTCATGGAATCTCTTCCCAAGAAAATGCTCATCCGCAATTTGATTGCCAAAAAACTATTTCAATTGTTCACAATGGTATCATTGAAAATCATCATGATCTGCGCTATGCAATTACAAGAAGCAGGTCATATTTTTCATTCGCAAACTGATACAGAAGTTGTTGCTCATCTTATTAGAATCTTTACTTGCTGCTCATCAAACGTTTAAAGGTGCACTGATCGATTTGGTGCAGCCAAATCGAAGGTGCATATGCATTTGTGGTTGTATTGCAAGATTTTCCTGATCAAATGGTTTTAGTGCGCAAACGATCACCATTGTGCATCGGTATTGGTGATAATGAAATGTTTATTGCATCAGATCCGATGGCATTTGCCGGAAAAACAAAAAAAGTAATTTTTATGCCGGATGAAAGTCATTTGCAATTGTAAAAAAAGATATGATTGAGCTGTATGATTTTACCGGCAAAGCATTGCCATTGCCTGTGCAAGAATTGCAGCTTGATTGGGATGATCAAGAAAAAAAGGGGCATGAGCATCATATGCTCAAAGAAATTTATGATCAAAAAAATGCAATCTATGGCACTGTCGCATTTTTGCGATCGATCAGTAATCGTATTTGGGATCATATTGGTCTTTCCAAAGAACAAGCAAAAATCTTGATAAAATTACATTTGATTGGATGTGGCACATCCTGGCATGCAGCGCGCATCGCGCAATTTTTCTTTGAGCAAATTTGCTTATTGCCAACACGAGTCAATTTGGCTTCAGAATTTAGATATATGTCATTTTTTCCTGAAAAAAATAGCGCATATATTTTTATTTCTCAATCGGGCGAAACGGCTGATACGCTAGAAGCATTCGCTTGGTAAATAGTATGGATTTGCCCACTATCGCCTTACCAATGTTCCTTCAAGCACCTTGGTGCGCGAAGCAGATGGATTTTTGCTCACTCAGGCAGGCCAAGAGATTGCCGTTGCTTCAACCAAAGCATTTTCAACGCAAATTGCTGCGCTTTATTGGCTTGCGCATCGAATTGCGCTTGAAAAAGGAATTATTACCGCGCAACAGATGAAACTCGCTGAAGAAGATCTTTTGGTGGTAGCTGAAGTGCTTGAAAATAGCATAGAGAATTATAAACGTGAAATCATGCAACAATTGGCAAAATTTTATGCGCAGTTTAAAAAAGCAATTTTTTTGGGGCGCCATATTAGTTATCCATTTGCGCTTAGAAGCGGCGCTCAAGCTAAAAGAAATTTCATATATCTTTGCGCAATGTTATCCGGCAGGTGAATTAAAACATGGCCCGCTTGCACTTAGTTGATGCGCAAACACCGGTATTTATTTTCTCCCATCAAGATCCACTTATCTATCAAAAATTACTTTCAAATGCGCAAGAAGTAAAAGCGCGTAATGGCCATTTGGTTGCCTTTGTTTTTGAAGGGCAACATGAAATGCAAGCGCTTGCCGATCAAGTCATTTGTTTTGCCGCGGGTAAAACCACTTCTTGGCCCATCTGGCCATGACTGGCCTGATGCAATTCTTTGTCTATCAAATTGCTAAAGAGCTTGGCTGCCCCATTGATAAGCCGCGCAATTTAGCAAAATCAGTTACGGTTGAGTGATCAGACTTTTTTCGCAGTTTTCTTTTTCTATGCTTTCTTTTAGTATTTTTAAATAGTTGTTTAGATGATCTCGCAGATCTTGGTGATCAGCGGTTTCTAGTTTTTCCATGGGTGGGTTGTTTTCGATATGTATTCTGCCGTAAAGAATGTAAGAAAGTTCTCGCAGATTAAATGGTACTTGAGCTTCAGCATGAATGAGATCAGCATCGGTTCGTCGTGAATGGCATCTGGTACCAAGGCGATAGGCGACGGCCTTTGCATAACGATCGATAACTTTTGCTGTTTCATCAGTTGGTTTCGATTGGTAAAATGTAAGAGCCGTTGCGCCAATTTTTTTTTGAATAATGGTGTGTCCGCATTCCTTAAAGAGTTTGGGTAGATATGGAATTTCATTAGTAAAGTGCGAATCATGGTCATAAGCGGGGAATACGCCTCCAAAGTGGAGCATGTGTTCAGCCAGGCTGTAGCTTTTGCCATTTTCGGGAAAAAAAGATTCCTCTTGAGCTTGTTCTTCCATGGCAAGACTCGTAAGGTTGCTTAACATTAAAAAATAAAATAGCACTTTTTTCATGAGGCATCCTTTTTTTGATTGGCACTTACTTTATCTCCACTTAATCATAAATGGTATGAAGGATGCAATGAGCAAAGAATCTTTACGATTTGAAAATTAAGGTTAGAATTATCTATTAAATCAACAATTCAAAAATAAGCACTTCTGGATACTAATGAATTTTAAACATTTATTGCTGTGCATGCCATTATTTTTTTGCTTTGGCCTTGAGGCGATGCTCGCAGATCGATATCAGCCGGATTCATTAAAGTATTTAGTGGCACAAAAAATTGCAGTAAAACACTGCAAAACTCTACCATCTGATTTACGGAATTATGTAGTTGCAATTAACAATTATGCGCACCAAACTCCAGAACAGGCATTATGCGCAATTGCAGCAGAATCAAGTGCAGATTCGCACGTGCTTGATACCTTTTACGATCGTTGGAAAAATACTCAACTAACATCAGAAAAGAAAAGTAAAAAGAAATATCCTGAGCTAGATTTGTGTGATAAGATGCTTGATGCAGCAAAAAATCGCAAAAACATGAATGTGATTGAATGGTTGCATCAAAAGTATCCCGCGCAGGTTGATTATCGGAAGATCTTGCAGCACTTTATAGAAAAGGATGATCCTACTTTAGCTCTTGGTTTGATAGAAAAAATTATCAATACATCATCGGTCAATTCGGATCAAGGCAGATGCTTTTCGCGCGGTGGCCAGTTTGGTTATGCGCTTTCGCCAGCTGTTGAAAAAGGATATTTTGGCCTTGCAGAATTAATGGTATCCAAAGGAGATCGCTTGAATGAGAATGATCCTGTTTGTTTCAAGTGTCTCGAAACTTCCGCTAAATCTAATTCCGCAAATAAAGAACTGCTATTAAAAAAAATCAAATTTGCTCTCGATAATGGTGTAGCGATAGATTACCCTGAAAAGGGTAGAGATTGGACTCTACTAATGAAAGTTTGTCATCTTGATAATTATGAATTAACCAAATTTCTCTTAGATCGTGGAGCTAATCGCTTAGCGCGGAATCAATTTGGTGAAACACCATTGAGACTTACTTTTGAACTTGGATCAATACAATTGCCCAATATCGATCGCTTTCGAATTATAGACCTTCTTTTACAAAAAAATGCAGCCGAGCAAATATCAAACTGCGATCAGAATGTTTTGAGCAATGATTTGCTCCATTTGGCAATACAAAACTTTGTGCCGTTTGATACAATTAAATTTTTTGTTGAGAATGGCGCTCCCATTAATGCGATAGATAGAAGCACCAAAAATGTATTGCATTATAGCTATTACCTCGATAAAGCTAGCTTAGAATATTTATAAAAAAAAATAGATCCTAGTCTTATAAATGCGCGTGATCATTCAGGTGAAACGCCACTTATTTCTTGGTTGAATGAGGAGAATGCTCCTGATATTGCAAGCTTTAAGACATTATTAGACCATAGTGCCGATGTTAATATTGCAGATTCAAAAGGTAATCGCCCACTACATCTTGCACTTAAAAACTGGTCACTTATATCATCAAGACTTGAATTCATTGAATCATTACTTGCGAATGGAGCAGATCCGAATGATCCTGATCCGAATCAATTAACGCCTCTGCGGCGTGCAATACAAGCAAATGATCTTGGTTCATTTAAACTGCTGTTAAAATTTGGTGCAAATCGATTGCATCCAAACCGAGATAATCACCTACCGCTACCGCTCATTGAAACATTGAGTTATTGTTCAAAAAATAGCCAGCTCGTGCAATTTGTTCGGGCGCTCTTGGAAAAAGATGCCGATAAGCAATTGGAGGGTAATAATTATAGGAATGCATTACGAGTTGCACTTGAATATAACCTGCCCGTTGATGTAATAAAAGCCCTAGATGAAAAGGGTCCAGGTAACAATACGTTGTCAGCTGCTGATCAAGAAGATTTTTTATTTTCTTTGCCAATTTATAATAGTGGTGTGATTGAATATGTACTAAGCAAAATAATTAGTAAAAAAAATCTAAATAAGCGCAATTACGATATTATGATGACGCCCTTAGTTTGGTGGCTATTTCGTTGCGTAAATCGTCCACCGAATGATTATGATCCTATTAAAGATCAGTCGATTGCAAAATTATTTATAGATAAAGATATAAACGTTAATCTTTGTGATAGTAGAGGCACATCACCATTGCATCTTGCATGCATGCTGCACAATCAGGGGATAATACAATTATTGCTCGAAAAAGGTGCCTATATAGATTGTGTTAATTATGAAGGTAAAGCCCCTGCAGATTATCTTGAAAATTCTGAAGAAGAGATAGCTAAATTATTTAAACAGTTTAGTAAAAATCGTGTGCCCTGCCTACAGCGCTTTTTAAGATTTACCAAGATTGGAGATTTAGGGATTTTATTCCCCAATGTTTCTACATTAATGGCCAATGGTATGATGACTGGCCTTGCAATTTCGGGAGGAGTAACCGCGATATATTTTGCTCCTCAAACATGGTGGAATACCGTTAAACAAGCATTAATCAATGTTAAAAATTTATTGGCACATGAAGAGCAGTAATTTTTTTATTGTTTCTCATTCCTATTGATCTTTACTTCAACCAAATTAAGTTTTTTATTCGAAACAAAAATATCATTAATAAATTCAATTGCTTGTTGGCGAGTATGCAGATCAAGGTTGCACTTTTTTTGTGCCGTTGAAAGAAGATTAATAAGCGTGATTGTTTCGCGGAATTGGTTATCGGCAATAAGGGTGGCCTTTGCCCGTTCAGTCCAATTTTTTATATTGTCTGCTCGAACTAGATGCTGAACTATTCTTTTTTTCTTCATCTTTTCTATCGGTTAAAGTTATATGATTTGGCAAAGCTTGTTCTCGGCCATAGAATTTTGCAAGCCATTGCGATTGTTCGCTTGGTGGCATGCAGCGTTCAATTTCAAAATCGGGAGTGATGCCTTCAGCTTGAATTGAAGTATCATTCGGCAAGAAATAAAGTGAGGTGGTGATTTTGATCGCGCAATTATTGCTGATCGGAATTACTTCTTGAACTGAGCCTTTACCAAATGTCTTGGTTCCAACTAAGAAGACCATCGGATTATGAACTTTCTTCTTTTTACCATTCAAATTAATTGAATCCGCATGGATTTTTAATGCACCCGCAAGAATCTCTGCTGCCGAAGCACTATAATTGTTAATTAAAATAAATATTGGAGTGTTGGTGGTGATTGGATCCCGCGTGGTGCGATATTCTTCAGTTACCGTGCCATGCTTATCTTTGGTTGTCACAACTAAGCTTCCCTTATCAAGAAAAAGCCCGGCAATATCGATAGCAGAGTTAAGCAATCCGCCGCTATTATTACGCAGATCAAGAATAAGCCCTTTATATTCTTTTTCATGGGCCTTCGTGAGCAGTTGTTCAATTTGGCGCGCTGAAGTATCGGTAAACATATTCAGTGAAAGATAATAAATATCTTGATCTTGCAAATAGAAGCAGAGCGAATTTTGCTCCTTGATGATATCGCGCGTGATATCGAATGATAAAATTTCTGGGGCATTTTCTCGCATTACTTTTACATGAACTTTGGTGTTGCGTTCCCCCTTGAGCATTGCAGTTGCTTCATCGGTAGACATGCCTTCGAGCGCTTTACTTTCAATTTCCACAATTTTATCGAATGGTTTTAGCCCTGCTTTATCAGCAGGACCATCGGGGATCGTATCGATAATTATCAACTGCTTATCTTTTGAGTTACGGGTGTTATCAATTACCACCCCAATTCCAAAAAATTCTCCGCTGGTTGCTTCGAGCATATTTTTATACGTTTTAGGATCAAGAAGATTGGAGTGCGGATCGATGCAGCTTAAAAACGTATCAATTGATTTGATCATGCATTGTTCTGCATTGCTCACTTTATAGTGCTTTTGATTAGTCAGTTGAAACACTTCTGCAAAAGTCCGGGACCAATTATAAACAATCTCATCAAAATTTTGCGGCTTGTCTTTTTGTTCTTCTGCATGGATGAGTGAGCAGGCTATAAGTATTAACACAAATTTCTTCATTGTTTTTTCCTTCTTTTTTTATACCGTTCGCTTCGAGTGAGGCCATTTTGCCGAATCGAGAAGGCAGATCTCTCGACTCACTCTGTGCGCTCGAGACGAACGGTGTTCCTTTTCATCCTGAGTAGCATCGAAGATGCATCACGAAGTATTATTTTTCACCACTACCAAACGTAAATACATATAAGGTGACATCCTTAGGCACTTTCACTGTTAAAACATGCCGGCCATTATCGCCTTTGAGATCGAGGATATCATACATGCGTGAATCTTTTACAGGAATCGTTCCAGCTTCATTCATATCTACGGTATAATACTTCTTATCAACCGGTTTTCCATCGAGTAAGACCTCGATTAATGAGAGTGATGCTGCAGACATCACCAGATATACCCGATTACCAATGAAATTAATATCTAATCGTGCGTCGTTAGATTTTGCAGTGATCGATTCATCAGCAACAAGCCATGAGCCATGCAATCCAACCTGATCATCCGCTAAACGCCCTTTATAATCATACATATTTGTTGCATTTGCCTGCAGTCTGATATCCGGATGGTATTGCGATGCGCGTGCAATGCCAAGATATGTTTCAGGTGTTTGCGGTTTGATGGGTTCACGGCTTTCTCTTTCGGATATTTCTTGAAGTCCCAGTAAGCTTCGAATGCTATTTTCGGTTTTAAGATATTCTCCCTCGCCAAAATGCGTATATGAAATAATGCCGTTTTGGTCTAGCAAATAATGCGCGGGCCAGTACCGATTATGATATGTTTGCCAGGTTGAAAAATGATTATCGAGTGCAACCGGATAGCTGATTCCAAAACGTTTAATCGCATCTTGAACATTGGCAGGATTTTTTTCAAATTCAAATTCCGGGGTATGCACACCAACGATCACAAATCCTTTATCTTTATATTTTGCATACCAATTTTTTAGATAGGGCAACGTGCGCACACAATTGATGCAACTATAGGTCCAAAAATCGATGAGCACCACTTTATTTTTCAACTGCTCAAGTGTGAGCGGGGGAGAATTAAACCATTGAGAGATCCCCACAAAATCGGGGGCATGGGCACCGGGAGCCGAACTTGAAAATTTATTCATCGCGGGTTCTTTTTGTAATTGTTCTAATTCTTTTTTTACTGCTTCATTTGAATCGATGGAGATCATCGGAAAATATTTTACTGCAATTTGCTGCAGCGTTACATCAAAATGGAAAGCAATTGCCAGTGCACCTCCGATCATGAGAGCACCAAAAATCTTTCTCAGTGTTTCGGTATAGGGAGCAAGCGCAGAGGTTGAATTGGTGATTTTGTTGCCCCCATACATTATTAAAAACATGGGTAGGGCAGTGCCTATGCTATAGGTGAGCGTGGTTAAAACAGTCGCCCATGTTATTGCATTGGTTGCAACGAGTGTGGTGATGGTCGCAAGAATTGGGCCTGCGCACGGAGTCCAAATCAATCCAAGCGCAACCCCCAATAAAAAGCCTGACCAAAAACCGGTGCCTAAGGTTGCTGATTGTTCTTGCACTTGTAATCCAATGTTTGCAATCCCTGATGTTTTGGCGGCAAACCAGTCTCCCAATCGGGGGAAAAGCATGGTGAGTCCAAAAAATGTGATTAATGCAATGGCGCAATAGCGCAAAGCGTCAGCAGAAATTCCCGTTAGATGTATGATGCTGGTCAGTGCAAGCGTAAAAAAGGAAAAGCTGAGTACTAAACCCAAAATGATCCCGAGTGAACGATAGCGCCCCTCAGCGATTCCTGCCGAGAGCAATATTGGTAAGACCGGAAGTACGCAGGGAGAAAGAACGGTGAAGATACCGGCAAGAAATGCGAAAAACAGAAGAAGATACATGTAAATTCCTTTTTTACGAATATAATTGCTTTTATTGTGACATATACCAATTTTTAATAATCGAACATGAATAAGAAAGAGATCGCAAAAATATTTGATTTTTTAGGCGATTATGTACAACAATTAAGAAGGCACTAAAATCAAGGAGAACAATGAAATTAGGCAAACAGCATGTTGCGCGGATTTTTCTTTGTGGTGAAATAATTGTGTTTGCAGGATTTTACATTTTTGGCACTAATGGAATTATGGCGCTCATGCATATGAAAAAAGATATTGCAGTGCTGGATCGGCAAGTGATTCAGCTAAAAGGCGATGTATCTCATTTGCAATCAACGATCGCATTGCAAAAGAAACACCCATTTTTCCAAGAAAAGATTGCACGCGAGCAGTTGCAAATGGCGCGTGTTGATGACGAAGTGTATTTGATAAATAAATAACTATTCAACCGTTCGTTTCGCACGAGCATTATGCGAGTCGAGAAATATAAAACATAACTTCTCGATTTGGCTTTAGGCCTCACTCGAAGCGAACGGGAAATTAAAGAGGACTAAATGTTTACACTACCAAAGCTCCCCTATAGCTATGATGCTCTTGAGCCGTATATTGATGCGCAAACCATGGAAATTCATTATACCAAGCATCATCAAGCGTATGTTGATAATCTTAATGCCGCATTGAAAAATTATCCGGCCTTACAGCAAAAAACGTTAGAAGAACTTATTAAAGGATATGCTACATTGCCCGAAGAGATTGCAACTGCTGTCCGTAATAATGCCGGCGGGCACTTTAATCACTCACTCTTTTGGACCTTGATGAAAAAGAATGGTGGTGGTCAGCCCAAAGGTAAAGTTGCTGATATGATTAAACAAAAATATGGATCATTTGAGTATTTCCAAAATGATTTCAATACCGCGGCAAAAAAAGTCTTTGGAAGTGGCTGGGCATGGCTTGCGATAGATAAAGACGGCCAATTAGTTGGAGTATCAATGCCAAATCAAGATGCAACATTAATAAATGGGCTGCAGCCAATTTTTGGCCTTGATGTATGGGAGCATGCCTATTATTTAAAATATCAAAATAGGCGCCCTGATTATATTAATGCCTGGTGGAATGTGATCAACTGGGATCAGGTGGAGGAGAACTATCGATCAATTATTGAGTGATAGTTAAATTATAATAGTATTATTGCGCGACCATGAGTTGCGAGTCAGCTGAGTAAAGGGTACTTTTACCGGTTCGGGTTCTATCTGTTACCCATGCTTTGTTAGCTAGAAAATAAGAGCAACTAATTCAATATGCCCGTTAGTTATAGTAAAATTGATTAATTTTGAGATACTAGAATCATGCTATTTATTATATTTCCTATTTAAAGGTCTTTTATGCAGTTTAAAATAAATCCACGAATTTTTAGTGAATACCCCGGGGCTTCTGTAGGAGTTGTTGTTGCCAAAGGCATTAACAATTCTAAAGAACTAAAAGAGGTAATGGATTTATTGAAAAAGCAGCAAGATGAAGTTTTAAAACAGATACATGCCGATCAAATAAGTGCACATGCTCATATTGCTCCATGGCGCCAAGCATATACTAAATTTGGCGCAAAACCGAAAGATCATCTATCTTCAATTGAAAATTTATTGCGAAGGGTGATTAAGCGACAGCCTTTCAGATCGATCAATACCCTGGTTGATCTTTATAACGTGGTTTCTCTCAAATATATGCTGCCTGCAGGCGGAGAAGATTTAGATACGATCAAAGGGGATATCGAGCTCACATTTGCTGGAAAGAATGAACAGGCCGTATTTCTTCTGGGGGAAAAAGAAGCGAAAGCCCCCAATGAAGGCGAAGTGTTTTATAAAGATGAAAACGGAGCTATTTGCCGTCGTTGGAACTGGAAAGAGGCCGATCGCACCAAAATTACACCAGATACGAAAAATGCTTTTTTTGTATTAGAAATTTTGCCTCCCGTAAAAAGAGAATTTCTCGAAGCAGCAACCCACGAGCTTGCTGCACTCATTCAAAAATTCTGCAATGGAGACATTTCGGTTGCAATTCTTGATCAACAACATCCAAGTATTGATTTGAAAAAAAATACTGAATATATAACCCAAGAACCGATCAGAAAGATTGAAATATCTGAATCTCCCTATCAAATAGGAATTCAAAAGGCTGAGTCCATCGAAGCTAAACCGCTAGATGATAGTGCTGAGCATCAGATTCGGCTAGAAAAATTAAAATCACTTGAACAAGTAAATATCAAACCGTGGCCTGAAGCAAAAGATATTACAGCGACCTGCGCGCACGTGCATAAAGAATTTGATCCTTTAATCCTGGGTGCAAATGGGGAAGGCAAAGCATATGCGGTTGCGGGTCGCATTCGTATTATTCGCCATCATGGAAAAGCCTCATTTGTGGTGATCCAAGATCAAAGTGGCCAGTTGCAACTTTATATTAAGCAGGATGATATTGGCGATAAAGCATATGAGCAATTTAAGCATTTGATTGATGTTGGTGATATTGTTTGGGCGCAGGGCAATGTTTTTAAAACAAAAATGGGTGAAATTACCATCAAAGTGAACAAGTTTGAATTACTCAGCAAATGTCTATTTCCACTTCCTGAAAAATTTCATGGCCTGCATGATATTGAGACCATTTATCGTCAGCGCTATTTAGATTTGATTACCAATCAGGCAAGCCGCGAGCGTTTTGCAAAACGCTCGGGAGTAATTCGCGCATTCCGGAACTATCTTGATAATCATGGGTTTATGGAAGTAGAAACGCCGATGCTCCATCCAATTCCGGGTGGTGCTGCAGCAAAACCATTTATTACGCATCATAATGCGCTTGGAAATGATTTTTATTTGCGCATTGCGCCAGAGCTTTATTTCAAAAGATTGGTAGTTGGCGGTTTTGAACGAGTGTATGAAATTAATCGAAATTTTAGAAATGAAGGAATTTCAACGCGCCATAATCCTGAATTTACCATGCTTGAAATGTATTGGGCACATCACGATTATCATTTTATTATGAAATTTGTTGAAGATATGATGCGTGATGCGGTGCAACAAGTTTGCGGGATGCTTACAAGTTCCCTTTGATGATTTTACCATCGATTTTGAAAAACCATTTAAAATAACCACCATTAAAGATGCGGTGCTTGAATATGGCAAATATACTCAAAAAGATATTGCGCCGGAACGTATTGATGCACGTTTAAAAGAACATGCTATTACCATGGCAAATAAAAATGCATCATGGGGTGAAAAAATATATGCATTATTTGAAAAAATTGTTGAACATCGTTTGATACAGCCAACATTTGTTACCGAATTCCCCATTGAAGTTTCACCACTTGCAAAACGTGATGAAAAGAATCCTCAATTTGCAGCACGTTTTGAACTTTTTATTGCCGGTATGGAAATTAGTAATGGCTTTAATGAGCTTAATGATCCGTTTGATCAAGCAGCTCGTTTTAAACAACAAGCTGGTGCGCGTGCGGGTGGCGATGCAGAAGCGCATCATTATGATGCTGAATATGTTCATGCGCTTGAATATGGATTGCCGCCAACGGTTGGCGTTGGCATTGGTATTGATCGGTTTGCTATGCTTGTGACCAATACGCATTCAATTAAAGATGTTATTTTATTTCCGACGTTGAAGAAAAAAGAATAATCTCACCTTGACTTTAACTCATACCCTTTTCTAGTTTTAAGTTGAATTACAACTTTATGCAAAAAGGGAAAAGGGTATGAAGAATATAAAACTCTTATTGGTGAGCCTTTGTGGCATTCTCAGCTTTTCGATATATGCAGATCGAGTTACGGTTCATAATAGAACCCCACGTGATCTATACATCGGTATTTATTATATCGGCACTGAAGTTGCCATTCATGGATCAGCCTAAAGCATACACTAGCAACTCCAATTCAATTTTTAGAAACGGATTCATCAGGAAATATTGAGCGCCCAGCCCGTAAAGTTACTTATGATCGTGAACTGGTATTTGTGGAAGATAAAGATCTTCTGACCCCAGAGCTTACCAAAGAACAGCTTGAAAAATACCATTCAAAAAATGTGGGCAATCTCCAAGGTGATGTTTTTTATATTGGTGACAAAGAAGCAGAATTTTATGGGTATACCACGGTTGAATGGAATATTGTTGAGCCTACAATACGCAAAGCACGCGAAGCGGTATTGCAAAAGCTTCCGGCCATTGGGGAAAATCCGTATAAAAATACTCCCGCAAAAGTGAGAGCCGGAAAACAAATTTCCAATGAAGAAAAACAGTATATTGCAGAACGTATGCAGCGGGTTAAAAGTAGTAGTGAAAAGTTATTAAATCAAAAGCTTGATGGGAAAAAAATTCCTACTGTTGCTATGGTTTTTAGTGGCGGTGGCTATCGTGCGATGCTCTATACAACCGGAGCACTTCTAGGGGCAAGTAATATTGGCATACTCGATTGCACGAGTTATATGGTCGGGCTTTCAGGATCCACTTGGGCAATAGGAGGCTGGCTTTTAAGTAATAAGCCAATTGCACAGCATCATGATTGGTTAATAAGAAATATTAACTATGGTTTGACTAATATTAGTGCGAATGATGCGCGATTAATTGGAGAAAGTTTAATAACAAAATATTTCTTTGACGAACCTATTGATGTTGTTGATTTATATGGATCATTACTGGTCAATGAACTATTTTCCCAAGCTCAAGATCTTAAACAACGGATGACTTTATCAAGCCAAATGGCCAGAGTAAAAGGTTTGCAAACCCCATTCCCAATCTATACTGCAATATCGGGCGAAAGCTTAGAATCAGAAAATCTTTGGTATGAATTTAATCCGGTTGAAGTCGGGGCCGCATGGATTGGACCACAGGGATTTTATGTGCCAAGTTGGGCATTCGGTAGACGGTTTAAGAATGGATCGTCAATTAATTTTGCACCCGAGCAAAATTTTGGAGTGTTGATGGCTACGTTTGGGCTTGCCATTGGTATTACTATTACTCGTTTGGTGCAGGAAATTGGCCTTAAAGACAAAGTGCAAACAATGTTTGTTAAAAATATTATTGATCGCGTTTTACTCGAAGCAGGTCATAAACGGTTAACCTCGTCAGATTTTGCTAATTACACCTATCAGCTGCCTGGCAGTATCTATGCGGATAAACCGGTTATCAGGCTTGTGGATGCCGGAATTCATATTAATCTTCCGTATACGCCGGTCATGGGAGAACGCCCTGAGCGCGTTGCTGATATTGTTATTTTTGTTGATGCTTCAGGCGATGATATTGGCAAAGATTTAAAGGCAACTGCTGATTTTGCACGAAGCAAAGGATTTAAATTTCCACCAATAGATTATACCGCTGCCATTAAAAGGGTGCCCACCATGTTTAAAGATGATCGCGATCATCAGGCACCGATTGTTATTTATGTTCCACGTATTCTTGATCAGCAACTTGTTAATGAAAAACGTTCGCAGCCGGGATTTAAAGATATTATTCCTGCAGTAGAAAGTCTCAATGTTGAACAATGCATTAAATCAGGGCCTTGCTCGACCTTTAATTTTAAAAACACAGAAGCGCAAGCCCGCGCAATGACCGGCCTCGGCATGATTAATATGATGGCTATAAAAGATTTATTTGCACAAGCGGTTGCGATTAAAGCCGGTGTTTCACCCGCACCTAAATAATAAAGGATCATACTATGAATTATAAGGTGAGAATGTATGAATTCATTAGAGCATTTTCTCCGTTCGGGTTGATGGAGGCCTGCAAGGCGGAATGGAAACCTCTCCACTCGCGCTTTGCGCTCCATCGAGGCCAACGGGAGGTGGGAATTCAGAAGAATTTCATTGTATTACTCCTTCTAAACACAGCACTTTGTGCTGATGTAATAACGGTTAATAATACAACGTGCCGAGACGTACATGCCGCGATTTATCGTCAAAAAAAATATTCCCTTTATGGCGCAGCCTGATGCACAACGGGTTACCCCCGTTCAATGTATTGATGCACAAAAATCGGCGCAATTCACTCGACCAGATTTCTCACTGGGATATGATCGAGAACTTGTTTTTGTGGAAGATCCGGCTTTGCTTACCGATACACTATCATCTGATTCTCTTAATCAGTACCATGCAAAAAATATTGGCAATTTGCAGGGCAGCACTTTTTATCTGGGTGATAATGATGGGGATATTTATGGATACACGGTACTTGAGTGGAAGGCTATCCAACTACCGTTACAATATGCGCAGCAGCAACTCCTTAATTTGGTCCCTGCAATTGCAAATAATCCGTATAAAAATCAGGTTGCCTACGTGCGTTATGGAAATGGTTTATGCGATCAGGAAAAAGCATTTTTGAGTAATCGAGCAAATTATGTTGCAAAATCGTTGGTTCAATTCACGGGAAACCCATTGGGTGTTAAAATTCCAACTATTGCATTAGTTTGTAGTGGGGGTGGTTTTCGGGCTATGCTCTATGCAACCGGAGCTTTAAAAGGGATTAATGAGCTGCAATTGCTCGATGCCATTACCTATGCAGTTGCATTATCCGGATCAACCTGGGCAGTTGGTACTTGGATCTCAAGTGGCAAATCGATCGAAGAATTTCATGATTGGCTCATTAATACTATTGGCTTGAGTATGAAAAGTTGTGATGAGGAAGATTTTGCCGTAATCAGTGAAACATTGCTCACTAAATATTGGGCAGGCCAACCTCTGGGATTTGTTGATCTTTATGGAGCATGTTTGGCCAATGATCTCTTTGATAGTTTTACAACTGATAGGGTGCAAGTACATATATCGGATCAGAGTAAATTGATTGCAGATGGAAGTTTGCCAATGCCTATTTATACTTCAATTAGCGCCGAAGATAGTGCGGATGAAAACTTGTGGTATGAATTTACACCACATGAAGTTGGCGCACAATGGTTGAATGCCTATGTGCCGACATGGGCTTTTGGAAGAAAATTCAAGAATGCTACTTCAGTAACATTTGCACCTGAGCAGCCGATGGGAACATTGCTCGGCACTTTTGGACTTGCCATCGGCGTTACGGTTAAGCGTATGTTTCAAGAGGTTAATTTACAAGATACGATGAAAATCGGGCTCTTAAAAAAACTGGTAGCGCGCATTTTGGCTGGCTATGGGAATGATCGGCCTATTTCGTGCAGAATATCTTAATTTTGTTGCGGGTATAAAAAATACTCAATTTAATACGCTTCCAATTTTGAAGTTTGTTGATGCGGGGATTAATTTTAATTTGCCCTATCCGCCGATTAGTGGGCAGCGTGCGGCACGCAAAGCGGACATCATGATTTTTGTCGATGCATCAGAAGGAACTATTGGTACTGAATTGCAAAATGTCGAGAATTATGCGCATGCCCATCAACTGCCATTCCCTGCAATTGATTATTCGATGGTAGGCAAGCAAGCAGTGAGTATTTTTAAAAGTGATACAGATCCGAATGTGCCGGTGGTAATTTATATTCCCTGTGTGGTTGATCATGCATTGCTTGAAGCCCATAAAGATGATATGCAAGAGCTTTATGGAATTTTACATGATTTTGACATTGAAAAATGCATGGATCTTGTCATGCAATACGTTTAATTTTCAATATACGTGCCAAGATGCGCGAAAAGTTACGGCATTAGGAGAATTTAATATGCTTATGGCTCGCGATGCAATAGCCCAAGCGGTCTCACTCTGTGGAGGAAAAGTAGCGGTATAAATATCTTGTGAGCAAAAAATTAAAGGATTTTTTTTATGTGTAATCGATGTCTTTTAGTGTTTTTGGCTGGTGGTGCAGCATTTCATGCGATAAGCCACATTGTTCTGGCTTTTACTGATGTATTACCAATCACTGTTTGGGGAATTGCGCTCACCGAAAATCTTAATTATCTAATTATTGCCGGATCTGTGGCATTATCTGCACTCTTGCTTTATTTGGCTCGCTATAAACAGTGCGATTGTGGCGCATAAATTCTTGTGTTAAACCCGTTCATCTCGAGCGAGCATTTTTATGCGAGTCGAGAGATAATCCTAGGAGTGATATGAAAAAATACGCCTTTATTCTATTGTTATCTTCGTTTTTTCTCTATGCCGATGATGATAATCCTACCAATCCGACCATAAGAACGAATCAAATAAAGACTGATGATTCGGATAAGCGAATAGAGCAATTATTAAAAGATGCTCGAAACCTCTCAACGGAAGAGAATTCAAAAAATTGTGTGTGGACAATTTTTAAATGTTGTTTTTGTGGAGCATCATCTACTGGCAATAAAAGAAAATTTAGTCTCTAGTTTTGTTTAAAAAGTGGCTATTTCATTTTTTGCCATTTTCGCTATCTTTAGAACTTATTCAATAGAAAAAAATTACAAAATAATAGTTCTTGGGATTTGCATGGCCACAATGAGAGGGGCGAAATATCTTTGGAAATTGCCTCAGGGTGACCCTCACGCGATTTGGCAAATTGCTTCTTCGTATAATCTTTCATATCCGATAGCGCAATTATTAATCTCGCGCGGATATGCGGATAAGAGCGCTATCGATTCATTTCTTGTTTAGTTCATTTGAAAAAGATGTTGCTCATGCGAGTCAATTAAAAGATGCGCAAAAATCGGTTGATCGGATTCTTAAAGCAATTCATAATAAAGAAAAAATATTAGTTTTTGGCGATTATGATGTTGATGGGATAACCTCATCAGCGCTCATGATGATTTGCTTGTTGCCGCTTGGCGCGGATGTAAATTTTTATTTGCCCCATCGGTTGCGCGATGGCTATGGCATTTCTACAAAAATTGTTGAGCGTGCTGCTCAAAATAGATATACATTAATTATTACCGTTGATAATGGAATCACTGCATTTGATCCGGCTCAAAAAGCAAAAGAACTATGGCATTGATCTTATTATCACTGATCACCATAAACCGCATGATCATGTGCCTGATGCATATGCGATTGTTAATCCCAATCAGATTGATTGTGCATATCCGTTTAAATCACTTGCGGGTGTTGGGGTTACGTTTAAATTGCTTTCATTGTTATATGAAATGAAGGGATTGCAATTGCCCGCAAAAGCATATGAACTATTATTGCTTGGCACTATTGCCGATGTGGTGCCACTTCTAGGAGAAAATCGTTTTTGGGTGCGTTATGGCCTTAATTATATTAATGCTACTGAAAGCCTTTCTTTTAAGATGCTCAAGCAAAATGGCAAAGTAACTAAGCCAGCAGTTTCAGCAACTGATATTGGTTTTTCTATTGCTCCGCAAATTAATGCATTCGGGCGCTTAGAAGATCCGCGGCAGGGGGTAAAATTTTTAATCGGTTCTGATCAGGCGACGGTCAATGAAGTTGGCGCAGTACTGCTTGAGCTTAATCAGGCGCGCAAAGAGATTGAGCGTTCCATTATTGCAAGCATTGAAACGGAAATTGCCTGCAAAAAAATTGATCTTGAAAAAGATCAGATTATTATTGCTGCGAGTGATGAATGGACGCCAGGAGTTATTGGATTTGTTGCATCGCGATTTGTGGGAGCCTATGGTAAACCAACATTGCTTTTCCATCTCACTAAAGATGGCAAGGCAAAAGGATCATGCCGATCAATTCCTGAATTTAATATGTTTCAAGGCATTAACTGCATGTGCTGATTTAATCGATCAATTTGGCGGGCATCCTATGGCGGCAGGCTTAAGCTTACCGGCAAAAAATTTGCCGTTGCTTAAAGAGCGATTGCAAGAATTATTGCTGCAACAGGTTTCAGCAGAAGATTTGCAACCAAAAGTTACGCTTGATGCAGAAGTTAAACTTGCCTGATCTTACCAAAAAATTCACTGATGATTTGGCTCATCTAGAGCCATTTGGTAATCAGAATAGCCATCCGAGCTTTTATGTAAAAGAGGCGGTGCTTGTGCAAAAACCGATGCTGCTCAAAGATGCTCATGTAAAATGTTCCATATTTGCTGATGGGGTAATTAAGCCGGTTATATTTTTTAATCGCCCGGAACTTTTTGATCAGCTGATGAATATTGGGCAGGATTCTTTTGATTTAGCGGTGCAAGTGAGTGAAAATCATTGGAATGGAAAAGTATCGATCGAATTGCAAGGTATTGATATTGCATTTAAGAGGACAGCATGATTATCACCATTGATGGGCCAACGGCAAGTGGCAAAACAACGATTGCGCGCATTACTTGCAAAAAAACTAGGATATTATTATCTATCTTCAGGATTATTATTCCGCGGACTTGCCTATGTGCTAGTGCATGATTTTTTATATACTCCCGAACAGTTAAAAAATCCGCGTGAACAGGATATTGCAAAAGCGCTTGATCCCAATAATCTTGTATACTCATATGATGCGCAGCAGGGCGAACAATTAATAGTTCAATGGCAAAAATATTACCAGTGAACTGCGCAGCCAAGCAATAAGCCAATATTCATCAATTATTGGCACCAATGCGATGATTCGCACAGCACTTGCGAGCTGCAACATCGGATTGCAGATCATTATGATTTGGTTGCTGAAGGGCGCGATATGGGTTCAGTAATCTTCCCCAATGCGCAGATAAAATTTTTTCTTACCGCATCTCTGGATGTTCGGGCTGCGCGTTGGCAAAAAGATCAAATCGCTAAGAGGAAAAAAATCAGCTTAGAGGAAGCGCGCAATGAGATAAAAATACGTGATGAGCGGGATATTAATCGAGTATTGGCGCCGCTCTGCGTTCCCAGATGGCGCCATTATTATCGATGATTCAGATCTGTAATCAACAGCAGGTGCTCGAAAAAATGATGCATTACGTATAGAAAAAAATTAAAATTCATTCTCGAGTTCTACTAATTTCTTCATCATCATCAGCATCATTCTTCCTGTTCGGCAATGTTTTTTTGATATGAGCGATTGCTTTTTCGTGGTTCTTTTACCACACAAGAATCATCGCAGGTTTGCATGGGGAGCATGGTCTGGCATGGTTTACATTTTTCTAAGCATCCGCCCCAGCAGCAGCCAGGGACTATAACAGAGTAAACATCAAGGCACAATGCCTTTACAAATGAGAAATATACTTAGATTCATCACTGTGTAACTCCTTTTATTTTGATGGTATACATTCAAGTTAAGGAGTGTGCATGCGGTGGAAGAAATAAAAGCTTAGCGCAATAAAAATAGAGAGCCTTGGTAATGCCGGATAGGCATCCCAAGACCCCCGTTGATCTATAGCACTTATACAGCGCTACATTTTTCGTTAGTTAATGCGGTTACCTTGTTCATCGAAGCAACCTTGGTAAATAGGTAATGCTTCATGAATTTCTTCCTTGCCTTCGCAAGGGACATATTCAAGGTGGCAAACTTGCTTATAGAAACCAGGGTGGTCGCAAGTTTTACGGATTTTAACCGGCTCTGGTTGTAACTTACAGCCAGTATTGCATATGTACGTTCTAGGAGCGCATGATTTCTTGCAGCATCCGAAGCCAAAGAGGTTAAAGAAACGAATATTAACATAACGACAGCGATACGCGCTGCATTAATGAAGGTCTTCATACCTTCTCCTTTAGTTAAAGGGTTATAGAAATACACTTTCTACTATCATAATAATCAATAAATTGTATAAATTTCAACAGTTTTAATTCACATTAGAAATGAAATAAATGGCAAATTGCGTACTAGGAGGGCTTAAGAGTGATAAAAATGTTGAAAAATGCCGCTAAAATAAGGGTTTTTTTGCCCAATTCATGGATCCGACCCTTACTCAACTGGGGTATCTGACCTTGAGTTGCCCTACCAGTGACGCTTTAGCGGTCAATGGGGGTTGGAGGGTAACATAATAAAGAACCCTGCATTGCTGCAGGGCTCATATTTCTATAGCGTTTGATCGGTCTGTCGATTATCGGCCATATGAACATGGAACTTCAACGTCAATCTTAACGTCTTGGGTAAAAGCATTTCCGTTTGTGCGTGAAATAACTTCTGCCGCCGCCGCTGATTGCTCTACCTTGTTCATCGAAGCAACCTTGGTAAATTGGGTATGCTTCATGAATTTCTTCCTTACCTTCGCAAGGAACATATTCAAGGTGGCAAACTTGCTTATAGAAACCAGGGTGGTCGCAAGTTTTACGGATTTTAACCGGTTCAGGTTGTAATTTACAACCGGTATTGCATTTTGCTTTTGGAGCGCATTCTTTCTTGCAGCATCCACCAAAGCCAAGCGGTTAAAGAAACGAACAATAAATAACAACAGCGATACGCGCTGCATTGATGAAGGTTTTCATACCTTCTCCTTTTAATAAAAGGGTTATACAAATAATTACTATTCTTATTGTAGAAGAATAGGTTGAAAAAATTGCAACAATTTAATTCAATTAGAAATTTTATAATGCGAGTTGTGTACGATTTATCGTAAGTTTTTTAGTTGTTTTTAAAGTAAAAAGAGAGCCTAACAGTTGCCTGTCAGGCCCTTAGATATCGAAAAAAATGAGGCTTACTTAACCATCATATTGCGGGTAGTAGCTCTAGTACCCTTAGTATATGTAGCTTAGGTACTTGTACTTGGATATCTACGTCTTGGGTACGCATTTCTCCGGTAGATTCATCGAACTACCATTACAATTGCATTACCTTGTTCGTCGAAGCAACCTTTATAGATTGGCATCGCGGTATATTCTTCAACCTTACCTTCGCAAGGGACATACTCAAGGTGGCAAACTTGCTTATAGAAACCAGGGTGGTCGCATGTTTTACGGATTTTTACCGGCTCTGGTTGTAATTTGCAACCAGCTTGGCATTTTGCAGTAGTTGCTTTTGGAGCACATGTTTTTTTGCAACAATCCGCCAAAGAAGTTAAAGAAACGAACAATAACGTAACAACGAGGATACGTATTGCATTCATGAAGGTCTTCATACCTTCTCCTTCGTAATGGGTTAAATAGAAAAACACTTCTACTAACATCCTAGAGAATTAAGAAGGGCGATTGCAATACTTTATTCAAATAGAATTTAAATATGTTGAAAAATGCGCTAAAATATTGTGTTTTTGTTGTGTCCCGGGCAAAAAATCTGATTAATGTTTAATTCTTTTTGGAAGATTTTTTCTTGATTTTTGCTTTGGCAGCATTTAAGGGAGATTTCTGAAATGACGCAGCTAAAACATCATCCATCGTTGTTGCATACACAATATTTAAATCTTTCAAATCGATTTCTTTGCTAATTTCTTGAATATCATCAAAGTTTTCTTGCGGAACAATAACCTTTTTAATATGGTGTTGCTTTGCCGCAAGCAATTTTTCTTTCAATCCGCCAACAGCAAGTACGCGGCCTTGCAGAGTAATTTCACCAGTCATAGCAAGATCGGGCAAAACAGGATTTTTTGTGAGCGCGGAAACGATCGCCGTGCAAATCCAATACCGGCAGAAGGGCCATCTTTGGGAGTGGCACCTTCAGGAATATGGATATGGATATCTTTGTTTGAATAAAAAGACTCTTTAAGCCCAAGTTGCGAAGTGCGTGAACGGATATAGCTCAATGCTGCATGCGCAGATTCTTGCATAATATCGCCCAATTGGCCGGTGAGCGTTAACGCCGCCTTTTCCCGGTAAAACGGTTGTTTCAATTTCAAGAACATCACCACCCATTTCTGTCCATGCAAGCCCGGTAACAATGCCGACTTTATCTTTTTGAACATTAAGGCTGGTTTTTTTATAGCGTGGATTGCCGAGCCATTCTTTAATAAGCGGTTCAGTAATGGTAATATTTTTTTGTTCTTTATCCTTTAAAAGGCCCTGAATAGCTTTGCGCATAAGCTTAGCAAGAGTGCGTTCAAGCTGGCGTACTCCGGCCTCTTTAGTGTATTGCGAGATAATAAGTTGGAGCATCTGATCATTAATGCCAAATTGCTTATTGTAAGGCCATATTCTTCAAGATTTTTAGGGATAAGAAAGTCTTTTGCAATTGCGATTTTTTCAGGTTCGGTATAGCCCGAGAGCGAGATCACTTCCATACGATCAAATAATGGATATGGAATACCCTCTAAAGTATTGGCAGTCGTGATAAACATCACTTTTGAAAGATCATATTCAAGATCTAAAAAGTGATCAACAAAGGTTTTATTTTGTTCTGGATCAAGCACTTCAAGTAGGGCCGATGCAGGATCGCCATGCAAATCTCGGCTCATTTTATCAATTTCATCAAGTAAGAATAACCGGATTAATCGTTTTGGCCTTTTTCATTGCTTGGATAATTTTACCGGGCAAAGCACCAATATAGGTGCGGCGATGGCCACGAATTTCTGCCTCATCTTTGATTCCGCCCAATGAAATCCGCACAAATTCACGGCTTAAACTATCGGCAATTGATGATGCCAAAGAGGTTTTGCCCACTCCCGGAGGCCCAACTAAGCAGATAATAGGCGCGCGGCTCATAGTTTTTGAAAATTTTTTTGCAGCTAAGAATTCAATAATCCGTTCTTTGGCTTTGAGAAGCCCTGCGTGCCGTTTATTGAGAATTTTCTCTGCCTGTGCAAGGCTGATGGTATCTTTGCTGCTTTTGGTCCAGGGCAACGAAAGGATCCAATCGACATAATTTCTGCTTACGACTGCTTCAGAAGAAAGGGGAGGCATTTGTTCAAGCCGGCGAAGTTCTTTATCAACTTTTTCTTGTGCTTCTTCAGAAAGCCCGAGCGTTTTTGATTTTTGGCGTAATTGAGCGATTTCAGCGGTCTGATCTTCGCGGCCAAGTTCTTTTTGGATAGCTTTGATTTGCTCAGTGAGATAATATTCTTTTTGGCTTTTTTCGACAGATGTTTGAATGCGCCCGCGAATGCGTTGTTCGGTTTCAAGAATCTCAATTTCTTTATTAATGAATGAGCAGAGGGTAAACATGCGTTGCTTAAGATCGGGCGTTTCAAGAATCGCTTGGCGATCATCAAATGAGAGATTTTTAATCTGAACCGCGATGGTATCGGTAATATGATCCATTTCTGCGGGAGTTTTTACATTTGCCATCAAATCAGCAGGGATTTTTTCATTGAGTTTTGCATATTCAGTGTAAAGGGTTTTAAGTTGGCGCCATAATGCTTCAAGCTCAGTTGTCAGCTCCGCGCTGGTGGTCGGAATATCTTCACAATATACGGCAAGGAATCCCAGGCTGTGATCTGCTTTAATCATTTTTGATCGGCAGATGCCTTCTGCCAGCAATTTTAGAGAGCCATTAGGCATGCGCATCACTTGGAGGATTGAAGAGCGGGTGCCGAAGGGAAATACATCATGTTCGGTTGGTGTCTCTATTTTTGCATTTTTTTGAGCAGTAATGAAAATTGACTGATTATTCTTTAATGCAAATTCAACTGCATCAATAGAAGTTTGCCTGCCAACAATGATAGGAATAATACTTTTAGGAAGTATTACTACATTTTTTAGGGGAAGAAGGGCAAGTTGGGTGCCTTGTTCTTCCGCATGAGTGATTTGTTGTTCCATAGTTAATGCCCCATATAAATTTTAATGCCACAGTCTTTATATGAAAGTATAGCAAAAATAAGATTTTTAGCCACTTAATTTTAATTATTTGAGTCTTGTTCACTAAGATTTTTTAGATTTTGATAATAAGGGCTTTCAGGGGAGATTTGAAATATTATCAGCTTCTGGGTATGTAATAGATGAAAAGCTAATCTTTACAATAGCTTAAAATTTTCAGAAAGGGCTTCTAGGTAATAGTATTGGGAAGTTACCACTATATTTGTTTTTACAAATGATTAATCTTTTGTTACTATCGTAACGTTGTTTGTAGTCGTTTTATTATTACTTTATTTCTTCTTGTTAAAGGGTTACACACTATGCAAGCGAAAGCTTCTAATCCTATTACTTCCTTTTTGAAAGCCTGGTTCGGCGATTTTCAAAAGGAAGAGCTCAAAAAATTTCTTAAATTGGGAGCAATTTTTGCTCTCGTTATTGGGGTCTATTGGACATTGCGTCCACTCAAAGATTCCATTTTTAGTTCAATCGTAGGAGTAACCTACCAGCCTATGGCTAAATGGGTTTCTCTTATCGTATTGTTTCCACTCGTGATCATTTACAGCAAGTTAGTTGATAAATTTTCGCGTGAAAAGCTGTTCTATGTGATTGGCGGTGCCTATATTATTGGTGTTATTATTTTTGGTCTCCTGTTTTACCACTCCACGATTGGTCTTGCAAATACTAGCGTTGATTCTACTCGACTTGTTGGTTGGATGTGGTATGTGTTTGTAGAAAGCTATGGTTCAATCGTCGTTGCTTTATTCTGGGCATTTGCGGCAGATTTGGTAAGCCCAAATTCTGCAAAACGTGGATTTCCCTTGGTAGTTATGTTTGGCCAATTGGGTGCAATTCTTGGGCCTAAATTCCTCACTCCATTGGGTAAAAATGTTTTTGGTACTAGTGCTCCAACGGTATTGATTTGCGGTGTTTTAATTGCGATCATGATGCTTGGCGTTTACCTATTCATGAGAACAACCCCAAAGAGTGAAATGGTAGGCTATCACAGCCATGATAAAGGGGCGGCAAAAGAGGTTGAGCCAGGTTTCTTAGAAGGCTTAACGTTAATGCTTACGCAGCCATATTTGCTTGGTATTTTTGCAGTAATTGGTATTTATGAAATTATTATTACCATCATCGATTACAACTTCAAATTCTTGGTGTGCAATGAATATGCCACTGAAACGGCACGTTCAGCATATCTTGGTGACTATGCAGTTTGGGTAAACGTAGTATCATTCCTCTGCTTGCTCTTTGGTATTAGCAATATTCAACGTCGTTTGGGTATTAAAGTATCATTGGTATTGATGCCATTCATCGTTCTTGCGATGGTATTGAGCTTTAAAGCATACCCAGTGGTGCATGTGCTTTTCTGGATCATGGTTATTGCAAAAGCAGTAAACTATGCATTGAATGGCCCTGCATTGAAGACGCTCTATGTGCCTACCAGCCATGATGTGAAGTATAAATCTCAAGCATGGATTGAAACATTTGGTTCTCGTGGTTCAAAAGCTGCTGGATCAGGTGTTAATATGCTGCAATCAACCTTTACTAAAAAGATGGGTGTTGAAGCTGGTCTAACTGCCTTCATCGCATTCTCATCCTATCTCTCATTTGGATTGATTGCTGCATGGCTCTTGGTGGCGCTCTATCTTGGCAAAACGTATGAAAAAGCGGTTGAACAAGATAAAGTTGTTTGTTAAGACGGCATAATATGATATCTTAAAAAAAAGAGCCTTCCTGATATTCAAGAAGGCTCTTTTTCTAAATGGGGTCTTAAAAAAATGGAGTGGTAGCGAAGTCTGGGTAAATTACTAATGCATTAGAGCGGGTTCTCCGCTGAGTGAAGGGGAAATCTCTATGAGGTTGAGGGTTGCCAATCTCTTTAAAGCGTTATTTAATGTTGAGCCACATGAACGTCTTAAATTATTGCTCCTAACGCTTACATTTTTCTGTGTTATCGCTTCATACACTATTATCAAAGAATTAAAAGATTCTATTTTTGTCGTAATAGTTGGAAAATCATATATTCCCTATGCAAAATATGCCTCAATGATAGTATTGGTACCGGCAATTTTGCTTTATTCCTTCTTAGTTGATCGTTTGCGCCGTTATCATCTTTTATATGTCTATAGTATTTTCTATGGCATATTGGGTTTGGTTTTTGCGCTTCTTGCTTAATCATCCGGTTATTGGTCTTGCCAATACTGATTCAAGCCCCTATCGTATTTTTGGATGGCTTTTTTATTTCTTTGTTGAAGGGTATTCCCCATTTATGGTGAGTGTATTTTGGGCATTTGCAAATTCAGTAACAGATCCCGAATGAAGCGAAGAAAAATTATGGGCTGATGGTATCTGGATCCAAAGCTCGGAGGAATGTTCAGTGCCGGATTGGCATGGATGATTTTAAGCCATTCAAATCCATTAGCTGCATACATTAATTCTGATATTGCTCGCCATCAATTATTGCTTGCCTATTCTTCGGTCATGGTGCTTGCGGTGCCTTTTGCTATTATGATGCTTATGAAAAATGTTTCTGGTAAATATATGCATGGCTATGAGGCTGCTTATCAGGTTGAAAAAGAGCGAAGAAAAACAGGAGAAGAAAAAACTGGCCTTTTTGCGGGACTTCAAATGTTTATAAAATACCCGTATTTATTGGGTATTTTTTGCATGGTATTTTTTTATGAAATTATCAATACCGTATTGAATTATCAGAAGGTTGGTATTGCTCAGGCTAATTCATCATCAGTTGCGGATATCAGTAGCTTTTTATTTCAAGATTATTTTTTGGACCCATCTTATTGGATTCTTGATATCATTGTTGGGTACCAAAGACTTTAATGAATAAGCTTGGGCGAAAGGCTTTGCCTGCTTTTGATTCCCGTGGCTACCGGCTTGCTTCTCTTTTACTTCATGTTTAACTATACACCCTTTGGCTTGCTTTCTATCCTTATTATTATGCGGGCTATAAACTATGGCTTTAGTTATCCGGTACGCGAGAGCCTCTATATCCCAACGGTTAAAGAGATTAAGTTTAAGTCAAAATCATGGATTGATGCCTTTGGTAGCAAATTTGCCAAGACCACCGGGTCTACCTTTAATGTTTTTGCTGAATATTTAGGGGAAGCGCTTATTTTCACTGCCTACGGTATCTTTTTTGCCGGAATTATTGGGGTCTGGGTAGTGGCTGCCATCCTGCTTGGCAAGCGGTTTGAGAAGGCGGTTGCTAAAAATGAAGTTATAGGGGCAGAGAAAGAAGAGAAAGTGGCCTGATTTTATTGCATTTCAGGCCCGTTTTGTTACACTGATGGCTAATAATTAATATTGTTCACTGTCTCTTAATCAAGGGTGGCAAGTAGCATTGAGCTAAGCCTAAGAGTTCAGTATTCATAACCCTCAAGGAAAATAACCATGGCAGATAACAATCACGATCTTTTTTTGAATCATTAATTAAATCCGGTATTCACTGGGGACACCAAAAATCCCGACGCAATCCTAAGATGGATCCGTATATCTGGGGAAACAAAAACGGTGTGAGCTTAATTGATGTTTCAAAAACAGCACATCAATTAGAAAAAGCAGCAAAATTCTTGGAATCAGTTGCAAGCGAAGGTAAACAAATTCTTTGGGTAGGAACTAAAAAGCCTGCGCAAGATATAATTTTAGCAACAGCAACATCACTCAATATGCCCTATGTAACCCATCGTTGGATTGGTGGTACTTTGAGTAACTATTCTCAAGTAACAAAATCAAGAACCAAGTTGTTGCATTATGAAGATGTTTTGGCTCGTGCTGAAAAGTTTCCTTTCTATACTAAAAAAGAATTGAACGTAATTCAAAAAGCGGTTGAACGGCTTAAGAAAAACGTTGGCGGTATTCGTTCGCTTACGTGGCCGGTAGGCGCAATCGTATTGGTTGATATTCTCAAAGAGCGTTCAGCTTTAAGAGAAGCTGCTCGTATGGGAGTTCCTGTGGTTGCATTGGTTGATACGAATGCGGATCCATCATTAGTTGATTATGTGATTCCTGGCAATGATGATGCGCCTCGTGCAATTAAATTAGTTATTGAAAAATTAGGTGAAGGCGCGGCCAAAGGTGCTGAAGTTGCAGAAACTAAGCAGATTGAAAAAGATGCTGCAGAATTTGCAAACGCCAAAAGAACAAGTTGATCTTACCTTCATCGAAGTTGGTGGCGAAGAAGAAGAAAACGCTAAACGGCGTGCGCGCCGCACCGAAGGTGCCAGCGGTCCACGTAAAAAAACCTTTGAAGATGATGCAAGCAGAAATAGAGCTCGCCGCCCTATGAGTCGCCCTGTCAAGAAAGCAGGACAAGAGTAAAGAAGGCTCTTGGGCCACTAGATTTGATTCTTGGAGAGATGTCTGAGTGGTCGAAAGAGCACGATTGGAAATCGTGTATGTCTTGAAAAAGGCATCGAGGGTTCGAATCCCTCTCTCTCCGCCTACGTGGGTGGGGCTTCGAACTGGGCTACGGCTTCGCATGGCGCGGCCAGTCTTTAGCGGAGTTCATCTAAGCAAGTTTGCGAGTCGAAGGCGTGGCGCAGTACTTCGAGGAATTAATTTGGAATAAAAGATTAAGAGTACGTGCGAAGGCTGATGTCCGGCTAAGGAGTAACTACTTTAGTAGTTGATATTAACAAAGTGAAAACGAAGACGGACTGGAACACAAACAAAAAAATTGAAAGCGTAAGCTTTCATATTAAATAAGGGAAGTAAATAAAGGTAAGTCGCAGAATCTGTCAGGTCCGAAAGGAAGCAGCAGGGGTGATGTAATCTTGTATTTATTTCCCTGTCTTGTATTAAAATATTTTTACCGGCAATGGTGCCATTAATGGATATACAAAATCTCAATCTTGCACGTAAATGGCGATCTAAGAATTTTGATCAGATCGTTGGTCAGGATTTGCCGGTCAAAATGCTTAAAAATAGTCTTTATTTGAACCATTATTTCCCTGTGTATCTTTTTTCAGGTCAAAAAGGGTGTGGGAAGACAAGTACTGCTCGCGTTTTTGCCGCAGCGGTAAATTGCGCTCAGCTTCCTCAATTTCAAAAAGATCCAAAGAATGCGCTAGTGCCGTGTTTGGCATGCGATTCTTGCCGCGCATTAATTGCAGGAAGACATCCGGATTTCATTGAGATCGATGCTGCTTCTAATACTGGTGTTGATAATGTCCGCCAAATTATTGATTCGTCGGCATTATTGCCTTTGATGGGGCGCAAAAAAATTTATTTGATTGATGAAGCGCATATGCTCAGCAAAGCGGCATTTAATGCCTTTCTCAAGTTGATGGAAGAACCGCCTGCAAGTGTTATTTTTATTTTAGCAACTACTGATACCCAAAAAATTATTGAAACGGTGCGTTCACGCTGCTTCCAGCTCTTTTTCAAGCCGGTTGAAGAAGCGCCATTGCTTGATCATTTAATGCATGTTTGCGCTGCAGAGCAGATTGCCTGTGATTCGCAAGCATTGCAATTGATTATTCAAGAAACGGGTGGCTCGATTCGCGATGCTCTTAACTTGCTTGAGCAGGTTCGGTTTGCAGGCGATCGTGTTACCAAAGATGCGGTCTATCAAGTGCTTGGCCATCTTGATGATCAGCGGTTATTGAATTTGTTTGAGATTATTCTCTATAAGTCTCCGCATGATTTCTTGCAGTTTTCACAGGTGCAAATGCTTGAGAAATTTTCTGCAGAATTTTTATGGCAGCGTATTACTGAGCTCTTACGTGCCTGCATTTGGATAAAAAATGGAGTTGCGCCGCGCCATTTTGCTGAATATGTAGCGCAATTGCAATTTTTAGCGCGAGGCAAATCGCTCCCGTATCTGAGCTCTTTACTCGAGCTTTTCTATACCAATGAAGCAATGTTTCGCAAAACTACTGCGCAATATGCATTTCTTGAAGTAATTTTGCTGCGCATTTGCCAAAAAAATGAAAGCAACAGCAATTCAAGCACGCCTGCAATGGCAGTCAACTGCCACTGCCACTGATGCCAATGAGCTTGAAGCGCTTGAAGAGGGGGAAGATTCAGAGAATGATGCTGAAGATCCTGAGCCTGCCTATGATACTGAAAATGATGCTCTTTGGGGAAAACTGGTTGAAAAAATCGAAGTATTGCATGATCCATTATTGAGTTCAATTTTTAAACAGGGTTCATTAACCGCATATGATGCATCATCCGGGATTCTTACGGTTGAATTTCCTAAAGAACTAACATTTTTTAGCGATATTATAGAAACTACCAAGGCCCAATGGCAGCCTTTATTTGAAGATATTTTGGCAAAGAAGAGCTGAAATTGCTGCAGCTTTTACTAAGATCAATGCTGCAACTATTCAAACCCCCACTATACCACCAAAAACTCAAACAGTAGCTAAAGCAGTTGAACCGCGTTCCGTGTCGCAAAATGCAGGTCAAGCGCAACCCGCGTATAAATTTAAACAACAGAATTCCTATGGATATAAAAATAATCGTGTTGCGGTAAATACTGAGCCGCGAATTGATGTTTCAGATGCAGCAATCTGGCCGCAAGCACAATTATTAGCAAAATATTTTCCTGGTACCTTTACTCAAATAAGAGAACAAGTATGAAGTTGCCTCGTGTTGTGATTGTAGGAAGAATGAACGTTGGCAAATCAACTCTTTTTAATCGATTATCAGTAAATGCCAAGAGCATGACCTTCGATTTTGAAGGGGTTACCAGAGATTTTATTAAAGATACAGTTGAATGGCGCGATCATCGTTTTGAACTTATAGATACCGGTGGTATCAGTTTACGTAAATCACAAGATCCTATACAAGAACAAGTGCGCCAGCGTGCAATGAGTATGATGGAACAAGCCGATCTCCTGTTGTTTGTCTGCGATGGCACGGTGGGATTGACAAGTGAAGATCAAGAAATTGCAAAAGCATGCCGCAAAGCAAATAAAAAAATTATTTTGGTAGTTAATAAATCTGATAATAGGGCAACACAAGAACATGAGCATGAGTTTGAACGAACCGGTTTCAAGCCGATAGTGTTTATGTCTGCGCTGCATGGTTCTGCAACGGGAGATTTGCTTGATGCAATTTGCAATGCATTGCCAACCAATCCTGAGCAAGGGGAAGAAAAAGAATCTTCTTGCAAGATTGTAATCTTGGGCAAGCCTAACGTTGGCAAATCATCATTAATGAATCTTTTGGTGCAAGAAGAGCGAGCAATAGTAAGTCCTGTGGCGGGTACCACCCGGGAAGCAGTCGCAGAGAAAATTACTTTTTACCATCAAGATCTTTTACTTACTGATACGCCCGGAGTTCGTCGCAAACGAACGATTGATGAAAAATTAGAGACCATGATGGTCAAAAGTGCATTTCGCGCGGTTGAAGATGCTGATTTGGTATTATTACTTATCGATGCTTCCAGCCATGCGATTGCCGATCAAGAATTAAAACTCGCATTCTACGTTTTTGAGCATTATAAATCATTGATTATTCTATTTAATAAAGAAGATCTTTCGGATTCAGATATTAAAAAGGATATGGATTTTAGTTTAAGCGTCTACGATTACTTTTTGAAAAAAATTCCCCAATTATATATCTCATGCAAAACGGGCAAAAATGTTGGTAAAGTGCTCCCATTGGCAAAACAAGTCCATGAGAGATCATGCCAACAATTAGCTGATGATGATATTACGATGCTTTTTAAAGAGGCATTAAAACATAAACCGCTCTATCATCAAAGTATGATTATTAATGTGAAGCGCGCACGCCAGATTGCATCTAACCCAATCACGATAGTGCTTATTTCAGAAACTCCTGAATGGTTTGGCCCATCCCAAATTGGATTCTTTGATAATGTCTTGCGATCAAAATATGATCTTAAAGGTGTGCCGATTAAGTTCTTAACCCGCAAGCCATCCTAGACTATTGTTCTTAAGTTGGTAATCCAAGTTTTTCTTTTATTTCATTTGGTGCGGAGGCCTGCACAAGAATCACGATGCAAAATTATTTCGAATAATAATAAACTTTTATTTCTGTTTGGCCACTTTTTTTCTTATATACATCAAATTTATTTGTAGCCGCATTGATCACCTTTTCATCAATGATGGAGTTTGATTTTCGGTTGCAACTTTTTCTTTTTTTTGGTTTGGGTCAAATCAACAAAACTTACGAACTGCGATAGCTTGAGGTGCTAAAAAAAGCAAAGCTACTAGGATATAATTTTTCATATTTCTACTCGTTTATAGAATTAATGAGTTACAAGAAAACTCATTGGAAATCTTATTGCGTGTCTATTTGCTCTGAGCCAATGTTTTATTGTACACTAAAGCAAACAATACATAATCAATCAGGAGACTCTATGAATATTCAAATTACCTTTCAAAATTCTGATTCTTCAGAAGTAATGGAGAAACACATCAATGAGCAACTTGCAAAAATTAAACGTTTTCTTGAACATGAAGGTTCACCCATTTTTATTGAGATTTTTGTAAAACCTGGCAATGTACATGCGCATCATGCTGTCGATTTTGTTCTTAAATCCCCTCATTACACACTTGATGTCCATGATGAAGGTCCTAAAATTTATCAAGTACTGGATAATGTAATAGATGCCATGTATGCACAACTGAGAAAACAAAAAGATAAGCATGTCGAAAATCGTAAAATGGTTGGTAGACATGATGAATTCAAAAAACAACGATAGAAACATATATTATTTCCTTTTCAACATCAAGGATTCTCAATGGTTCGCAATTCTGCATTATTAGTTGTCATCTGTTCATTCGCAGCTTTTTCTCTTCAAAACGCGAATGCTTTCGATAAAGAAGTTGAAAAAAAAGCGGCTAAATTTTTGGAGCAAAAAAAAATAAGCAGAGTTTTAAGAGACAAGCTCTATACTGGCGTGCATCCTGAAAAAAAAGTTATGAGCGAACAGCAGTATTTGCAAAAGAAGGCTGCACAATTTTTGAGGGAGTATGATCAAAGAAATAAGAGTGCTTACAGTAGAGGAAAAATGGAGTTTGTAGGTGCCACGATATTCGGGGCAATATCCTATATTTCTGCTCGTAATAATTACCCAACAGGGGTTGCTCTTTCAGGATTGTCAGCTATTGGTCTTGCAATCGCGGCTGGCTTAAATGGAGTATATATACTATTTAATCCTGACTGCAAAACAGAGGAAGATAAAAATGCAGTTTTGATTGCGATGTTAGATGAAAAAATTGCGGCAAATAAAAAAGAAATCGAGCGTTACAAAAAATTGTATGATTCTAGAAATCGTAAATAACATTAAACATGTTAACGATCGTAATATGGTCGGAAGAAATGATGAATTATCAAGGTTTTTTTATGCTTAATGTGCATTCGCGCTTTATTGTTATCTTTTGTTTGCTAATCAATTTCTCAGTTCACAGAGAGATCTCAGCATTCGATAAAGAAAATTTGGGGAAAGCTGCTAAACTTTTGGAACAAAAAGAAAAAAACCGAAAGCTAGAAATACTGCTATTTCCAAGTATTTATACTGAAAAAAAAGTCATCGATGAACGGCAATATTTAGAAAAAAGAGCTGGAAAATTTCTGAAATCATATGAAAAAAAATTTGCTCAAGGCCTGCAGGATGGAATATCAAATTTGCTGAGTTGTGCTAGTTGCCTTGTAATTACTCGGGGGCTTCCCAATAATAATGGTGAAGCGGTCGCTTGTTCATTGATCATAGGAGTAGTAGGGCTCGCTTTTGGGCTAACTGCTTTTAAAAATCTGATTTTTGATTGTCTTCTGACACTTTCGAGTGAAACAGAAGAGGAGAAAAATATCGTATTGGGAAAAATGCTTGATGAGAAGATTGCAAAAGAGAAAGCTCAAATCGAAAAGAATCAAATATTATTAGCCAGTAGAGCAAATAGACAAATGCAAAAATCGTTTTTTGAATTTATTTAGTCGGAAATGCTTCCAAAGCAACGGAGTACAAAAGCATTGGTGAATAGACCATTCGGATCGAGAACTTTTCTGAGTTGATTAAACGCTCTAAAGTGATCTTGGTTATAGAGTTTTTTGATTTTTTCATGATCAAGAAAATGGAATTTGCCCCAATGAGCTCGGCCATTATAATGCAGCATTGCTTGCTCAAGATCATGGAAAAACTCCTGGTACTCATCAAAATGATTCATGATATTAATAGTAAGATATGCGGTCTTTCTGCCATAGGCGGGATTTAAATAACTAAGTTCTGAGCTTGGCCCAAATCGGCAGGTGATGATGCTGCTCAGATTTGATCCGCTTGCATCATATTGCTGATAAACTTTGATTAGATCCTTAAACGCCGGTATAAAGTCTTCAAAGTCAACTGCGAACTCTTGCTCAATGTACCAGTCCACGGTTAATGGTGTTTTCATGGGTGATAAACTAATATATGAGTGATCAACGTGTTCTTCCATTTGTAATGCAGAAAGACCTGTTAAAAGCATATATGAAGAAATGTTGCGTGCATGCGAGAGTGCTTGGATCGCCATGCAATTCAAAAATCGATTGAAGACACAATCATTTGCAAAGTAATGCAAGAATCCGGTATTCGGTTCTTCATCTGTGCGATCCCAAAAATAGGCAAGTGCTGTTTGGCTGGAGGGAGCAAGCATGAACATAAAAAAATCGTGGTTTTCATAGAAACTCTGATAGTTATCAATGATATCATTAAGATCAATGTTGATCCGGCTATGGCGCAAGTTGAAAGCTGGTTCGCATTGCAGAGTAATAGTATAAATAAATCCCAAAGCCCCGAGCGACACTCGGGCTAAGGGCAGCCATTCTGGATTTGATGCCTCTGATACTGTGTGGATATGCCCATCAGCATCTATAATTTCCATTCCGATGATATAATCGGAGAGCGCATACGCTTTGCCCGTGCCGTGGGTAGCGGTTGCGGCTGCTCCAGCAATACTTTGTTCAGTGATAAAACCCTGATTGCTCAGAGCAAGCCCATTTTCGGCAAGCACAGCAATTAATTCATGAAGCTTTATTCCTGCTTCAACTTTAATCTGGCATTTTGATCTATCTATCCATAGAACTTTATCAAGATTATTAGTGCTGATGAGAAATCCATCGGTGCTAATCAGATCGCTCCATGAATGAGATGAGCCAATTGCCTTGAGAGGAATTTTTTTTACTGCAGCATCTTTAATTATGGCAATCACTTCTTGCGCATTTGCAGGATAGAATATCTGTTGGGGAGAGCATTCTTGGGTATTGCCCCAATTGCGCCATGTTGCTCCTTCACATACATAAAAAGAAAATCCGCATACCCAAACAAATAATCCGTATCTTTTCATTACTGCTCTCTCTATTAATACTCTACTTCTGGTTTTGCGTGCTTCTTACATGAGATTAACGTACTAGGCTTTTTACTTCACTTATAAATTGTTCAGGTTTAATATCATATAGTTCCGGACCCCATTTTTTAATTATTTCTTCTGATTCAGGATTGATAAGCAAAATGGTTGGGAATCCCAGGACCTGATATTTTTTGATAATCATTGCATTTGCCGGATTGGAACCATCAATTTTTACGGGAATTGCAACAGAATCAATAGCTGTGCGTATCGATTCTTGGCTAAACAATGTTGTATCAATGGCTTTGCAAATAGAGCAAAAGGGCGCGCCGATATCCATAAATACTAAGGTGTGTTTAGCAAGTGCTTCTTCTCGGGCGCATTCATAATCCGTTTGCCATGCATTTTTTTCATGCGCGCATGAGGAAGTTTGATGCCATTGATAGGCTTTAAAAGCGAGAAAGCCGGCGCATGTGCAGAGCAAAATTCCAAGACCTCCATACATAATTTTCCATTGGCGATTATAAGCATGCTTGCCATAATTCATGAATAGTAAACCGATGGTAAAAGTAAATACTACAAGTATCCAGCACATGATATGCCATGGGATAATATAGTTAAGAAAATAAAGGCACATGCCCAGCATAAGAAATCCAAAAAGCTTTTTGATCTCTACCATCCACATGCCTGAGCGCGGGAGCAAAGCGAGTGAGCTTGAAAATGTGCCTATGATTAAGAGTGGGACGCTAAGCCCTATGCCAAAGGTAAAGAGCAAAATAAATCCAAGAAAACTGCTATTCAGCATAGTTACTAGGCAGAGCAGGCAAAGAAGTCCCGGAGATAAGCATGGAGATGCAACGATACCGCTAATTGCCCCAAATGTGAATGCAGAAATAAATGAACCGCCATGGACGTTTTGATTACGCGGTTGCATGAAGCGGGGGATATACATATCATATACGCCCATCATGGCTAATGCTAAGTAGGCCAAAAGACCGACCAAGGGAATGATAAATGCCGGATGGCTCATAAATTGGCCCATGGCCTGGCCGGCAAACGCTGCAAGTAATCCCAGAATCGCAAAAGTTGTTGCAATACCAATGGTATAGCTGAGTGCAAGTAAAAAACTGGTAAGGAGTGATTTACTTGATTGGGCTTGTAAAATACCCGCGGTGATTGGAATCATCGGATAAATGCAAGGGGTCAAGCTCATAAGAAGACCAAGAAAAAAAACAAGTAAAAGCCGAATTGCCAATGAATTCGTTTGTGTCATAGTATCGGATATCCATGAGAGCCATGAGTTATCAATTGGCTTGGCCGATTGCTCTTGTTGGACTATTTCAGCAGTATTTTGCGTGGTAGGTTCTTGGGAAAGTTCTGAGGCGCACATTGGTTGTATAAAACAGAATAATGATATACCCATAAGTAGAATTCGGAACAATGGCATCATGAATATAAATCCCCTATAAAGCGTGGTTATAATTGATTTTTTGCTCGTTAAAGCTAAAATGAGTATATCCATTTCATTTTTTTTGAGTAGTAAAAATTTTGAAGCTAATGCTTAATGCGGTAGAACTGCGTAGGGCGAGTGAGATCAAAAAATTTTGGGGCTATAGCTCAGTTGGTAGAGCGCATGGATGGCATTCATGAGGCCACCGGTTCGACCCCGGTTAGCTCCACCAGTCTTAAATACTGACGTATTACAATTTCATTAGAAATTTTAACTTATTTTTGTTTCAAGTAATTTAATATCACTTCTCACTGAACTTACAGTAATTTGCGCTTCCCCTGATCCAAGAGTACCGTCAACCTCTTTTTGCAACCGTTTCCATGTTGTACGATTAAGTTGCGTTGTGTGTGGTTTGAGAGTGATATAATGATCAGAGGTAATAACCCCATATTTGGTGGATGCTTGCAGATCGGCATTCACATCTGGCGGTAAATGGAGCACGATTGATCCAGAATTGGTTGCGAGTTTAATTGAGCTTGTGGAAGGTATTTCTTTAGCAAAGAGTTCGATGGAGCCATAATTAGTATTCGCAGCTATGGAGCTTTGGGCATCAATGATCATAATATTGCCATTATTAGTTTGGGCTTTAATACGCGATTCGGGATTATAAAATGTGATGGCACCTTTTTGATGAGTAACTGCATCAACGCTATTATGTGCGCTGACAATTTCGATGGAACCTTTATCTGTGCTTGCGCGCACGGGGCAATATGATTGGCATACTTTAATTAAGCCGTCATTGGCATGCACATTGACTGCTAATTTTTGTGGAACAATCAGTTCAAAATCAATACTGCCATTAATTAATTGTGCGTCAAAACTTGTTTCAAGGATAATTTCTTGGCCATGCACAGCATAATTAAACGTTAACTTAGGAAGATCCTCTTTCTCATATGCTTTTTTTACTGCTTTTAAAAAGATCATATCATGATTGGTATCAGTCTTTATAGTGATATTTCCGCACGTATTTTTTACGGTGACTAAAGATGCTTTTTGTGAGGCATGTTCTTCAAAGATCACCTCTTGCTGCATTTTACCCGGAATCAAACTGGTATATAATTTTTTAAAAGAGAACGCAGTGATTGTGCTATTGCCTAAAATAATGATACAAATACATAAGATACGATAATGCATATGCATGGAAAACTCCTTTTATTAATCATGGATGATATGAAGTCTACAAAAATTGAACTAGATCTTCAAAGTATTGTAAAAAAAATTGTTGCAGAGATTGATCATGATGGTGGAAGGGCGTTACTGGTTGGAGGTGCAGTGCGTGATCTATTGCTTGGATTGCCGGTGAAAGATCTTGATATTGAAGTGCATGGTTTAACTATTGATGAACTGCAAGCGACACTTTCAAAATTTGGCCAAGTGAGTTTGGTTGGAAAAGCATTTGGTGTGCTCCGGTTGCATGGCCTCGATCCAGCCTACGCTTCAAATGAGCTTCGGCGGACAGGCATTGATTGGTCACTGCCACGCGTTGATAGTGCTGGCCGCCATCCAAAAGTTATTATCGATCCACATATGAGCTTAGCAGATGCCTTCAAACGTAGAGATTTAACAATAAATGCGATGGGTATTGATTTAAAAACGCATGAATTAATTGATCCTTGGGGTGGGCAAGAAGATTTAAAAAAGGGAATTTTACGGGCGCCCGATGCGGCATTATTCGTCGAAGATCCCTTGCGCTTATTTCGGGTGATGCAGTTTATTGGCCGATTTAATATGAAGCCTGATAAACAGCTTAATGAGATTTGTGCTCATATGAGTTTAAAAGGAATCTCGGTTGAACGTATTGAAGCTGAATTTGATAAATTATTATTAAAATCTAAGCGCCCATCATTAGGTATTCGCTGGTTACTCGAAATTGGTAGATTGCATGAAATATTTCCTGAGCTCGCTGCAACAATTGGTGTGCAGCAAGAGCCGGATTGGCATCCTGAAGGAGATGTATTTGAGCATGCGATGCAAAGCCTTGACGCTGCAGCAGCATTAGAATATACATCTGATCAAGAAAAATTAATCGTCCTTTATGCAACACTTTGCCATGATCTAGGCAAAGTAACGACCACAAAAAAAATTGATGGCAGATTACGCAGTTTCGGGCATGAAGATGCGGGAGTTCCACTTGCCAAAAGTATGCTCAAACGGCTCACGCGCCGCGTTGAATTAATTGATGCGATAGCAAAATTAGTAAAACATCACATGGATCCGAGCCAGTTTATAGCGAATGGAGCAAAAGCTCCGGCCTATAAACGGCTTGCAAAAAAATTAGCGCCAGAAGTTACGATACAAATACTCGCAAAAGTTTCTTTGGCTGATAGCCGTGGGCGCAATGCAACATCCTCATTGCCACTAACTAAAGATATGCCCGATATCGATGAATTTTTGCGCAATGCACAGCAGTCAGAGGTTGTCCATAAACCTGAGGACCCTGTTCTTTTGGGCAGAGATTTAGCAGGAATTGTTGAACCGGGACCAAAAATGGGAGCGCTGCTGAAGAAAGCATATGAAATTCAAATTGATGAGGGAATTAAGGATAAACAAGAATTACTCAAGAGAATCTTGTAGGATAGCATGCGCTCTGTTAAAATTCTCAGTAACCCTGCGATAAATAGATTCTGTTGCAGAAAATTTCCCCGCTCGTGGTGAGCTCGTCGAACCATTCGAGCGAAAAAATAAAATAATAAGCTCGCACCCTTCGACAAGCTCAGGGCGAGCGGATATAACCGGTTCGTTCCGAGGGAAGCTTTAGGCTGATTCGAGGTATACGAACGGTCAAAAAAAGGTTTTAAAAATGTCACAAATGTTTACCGGCAATGCACTATGGCATCTGATTATGCAATCGGATGTGGTGAGTAAAGGTGTTTTACTTGTTCTTTTAGTTCTCTCTATAATCTCATGGTCATTGTTTTTCTATAAATGGATGATGTTGCGAAAAAAGAAAAATGAATTAAAAGAAGCAATTGCGCAACTTACTACTGTGCAAACATTCGATGATCTGCGTGCGATCGGATTTCGTCTCAACACTACCATTGGTGGTATTTCCATTAATCGTAATCTTATTTTTTTAAAATCGCTGCTTGAAACGGCGAAATTGCAGGGCCGTATTGGCTTAACGGGTGATGAACGAGAATTATTGCGCGAACATGCGTATCAAATTGTTGATGATACGGTAATTCAAGAAGAATCGAATTTGCCATTTCTTTCGGCAACGGCAGCTGTTTCGCCATTACTCGGATTATTTGGAACGGTCTGGGGATTGGTGCATGCATTTGTGAGTATCAGCCAAAAGCAAAGTGCTGATATTGCAACCGTTGCGCCCGGCATAGCAGAAGCATTAATCACAACGCTTGCAGGGTTAATGGTAGCAATTCCGGCATTGGTGATGTTTGTGTATTTAAATACCATGATAAAAGATATTGAACAAAAAGCGATGAATTTAGCAGATCGATTTATTTTGATTGCGCATCGCTTGATGCATCAATAGGAGGTAGTATGTCACGTTTTTTGCGCAGGCATAAACGAGTATCAGGAACTGGGATTCCTGAAATTACGCTCACTCCTCTTATTGATACGGCGCTCACCTTGCTTATTATTTTTATGGTGACATCACCCATGATTAATAATGGTATTAAAGTTGATCTGCCTCAGGGCAAAGTGCAAGAAGTGCAGGGAATGCAAGAAGATTTAATTGTGCACGTTGATAAACAAAAACATCTTTTTTTAAATGGCAACCCGGTAAAAAGAGATCAATTTATTACTCAACTTCAGAAAAAAATTGGAAATCAAAAACATAAAACGGTTTTTGTTAAGGGAGATGGTGATGTTGCCTATAAAGATGTCATTAGCCTTGTAGAAGAAATAAAATTGGTGGGGGGAATTGATCGTGTTGCTCTGGCAACTAAAAAAATGGTTTAGTAATTTTTCCATAAAAACAAAAATTGCTTTCGCATCTCTCATTGGCCATTGCGGTATCTTATTTTCATTATTTGTATTATATCGTGGAAATGAGCAATATCATATTCTGGTTACCGGAACAATGATCAACACTGATGTTCCGATTGTTTTTTTACCCATGCATAAATCACTCATGCAGCAAGGGGGGCAACTGAAAAGTGGTATAGGCGGCAATTCTTCCAAAAATTCTGCAGCTCAGATTGTGCCAGCAGTAAAAAAAGAAACTATCGCAGCAGCTTTGCCGGAAATAAAGTCCAATCCTTCGAGACACCGAAAGGCTTCTCAGGATGACTTAAAAAAAAAGAACAAAAAAGAATCTAAAAAGAAAAATAAATCACAAAAAATAATCGAACAGAAAAAAGCAATTGCGCCTGAAAAGGCTATTAAAGAACAGACAAAACCAATTGAACCAGAAAAGGCTCTCGAAATTCCTGAACAAATTAAAACAGCAGAAAATATACCAGTAAACTCATTACCGATAGGAGATGATAATCAGAATGTTTTATATGTTGGGCAACAAGAAATGGATGCGCTGCAAATGCAAGATTATATTCAACAAGAAATGGCGCAACACTGGGCGCCTCCTGCTGGCATGAGAAAAAATATTAGTTGCATAATAAAAGTAATAATCGCATTTGATGGAAGCAAAAGCAATCTCGAGGTTGAGCAACCCTCAGGTGTGCTGATCTTCGATAGTGCTGCAAAGCGAGCGGCTGCGCAATTAAAACCCCCAGCGTGCGCATATGGCAAAGAAATTTTACTTACTTTTAAACCGTGAACGAGCATGAACAAATATTTTTTCTTAACTATGGTATTGATACTCGATTTAAATGGTGAGCCCTTCACCCTAGCTGTTTCGGCACAAAAGAATGAGAAAACAAAAATTATGCTTGCTCTGATTGGTAAAAAGGATGAGCAGTCAACATTCACCAGCAACCTGCTCAAAAAAGCACTCGAATTCAAAGATCAATGTGCCGTTACCGCTGATTTTTTCCCCGCTATTCTGAGCAAGCAAGAAGCATTAGCGTATCAAAAGCTTGGCTACAGCTATATTTTATTTATTGAATCAAATGCTGATCATTTCGCTTGGCATCTATTTGATATCGAAGATGGTCAAATGAAGAAGAATAAAAAAGTTGCAAAATCTGGATTAATACCCCGTGCGTCAATCTATTCGCTTGCAGATTCTATTTGGCAAACGCTTACCGGTGAGCCGGGAATTTTTTCTGTTAAACTTGCCTATACTAAAGAAGTCCCTGCAAAAAAGGGGCTTCATTATACTCATATTTATATTGCCGATTACGATGGCAGTAATGAAGAATTGCTTGTGCAAACGCCGACTATCAACGTTGCGCCCCGCTGGAATAAAGATCTAAATCGGCCCCTTCTTTTTTACTCAGAAAATACAAATTCCAATATGCGTTTGATGGCGGTTGATATGCATAAAAAGAAAATAGTGGCTTCAAATTTTGATGGGCTTAATATGTTGCCCGCTTTTTCTCCCGATGGATCGGGAGTGGTGTATTGCGCAACGCGCGGTTCAGGAAGCTGCCAAATGTATCATTGGTCACATAAAAAAATAAAAAAAATAACAAACAACGAAGGCAATAATTTTGCGCCGGCATTTTCGGATGATGGTAAAACTATTTATTTTAGTTCTGATTTTGAAGCAAATAAACCGCAAATTTATGCAATCACTCTTCCAACGGGGCAATTGACGCGCATTACCCATGATGGATATTGCGTATCTCCAAGCTATAATGCATCTCGCAATCAACTTGCATATGCAAAGATGGTAAATGGAGTGATGCAGTTATTTACATATGATTTTACCACTCAAGAGCATCGGCAGCTTACTTTTGATAGCGCACAAAAGGAAGAATGCGCCTGGTCTGCGTGCGGTAATTTCTTGCTTTGTCCGGTTGATACGGGTAAAAGGAGCAGAATCGCATTATTTAATGTTAATACCAATGAATACAAATATGTAACTGATTCCAATGATCGTTGCGCTAATCCGGCATTATCTTGTATTTATAATCAGTATCCCTTAATTTCATAAGCATAATAATCATCAATTGGAGTTAGTATATGAAAAAAATATATTTGTTGCTCATATTCTTGTGCAGTTTTGCAATAACGAGCAAAAAGAGTAGTGCTATGCAAAATGAAGAAATTGAAGACCTGAAGGCCATTCAAGATGAATATGCAGAATTTTATGAGGACTGCAGAGAAAAGCCATACGTGCTATTTACGCCAGTAGCACCTCGGAAGAAGCCGCCTGTATTTGAACTGTGCACTCATGCTGACTATACTTATTTGCTCGAAGGATTACTCCAAAGAAAGTTGCTTAAAGCTGATGCTGTTTGGCAGCATGAAAGAGGATCCCATCCTTTGATTATACTTGCTGTTGGAGCTTGCGCCAGTGCAAATCTGCAGGCCTTATTAAATGCCGATGCAGATCCAAATGTAGTAGGCTCTAATCCAAATGCATTATATAGTGAGTGCACTCCCATCTCTTTGGCAGTAGAAAATGAGGACCCAAAGATGGTTGAAATGCTATTGAAAAAGGGTGCTCTGACTTCAAATATTTCATTAGTAGTTCCTACTCCTCTTAAACAGGCTGTCGATCGTTATTTGATAGGAGATAGAAAAAAAATTAAAGAGATGATTAGAATTTTGTTGGAGAATCACGCGAGCCCTCATGAGGAAGATGTTGTTGTATCGCGTTTATCCAATAAAGAATCTGGTATTTATACCGTTAATACGGCCCTTGGTCTTGCTAAAGCACGCAAATATGATGATATTTTTGAAATCTTATCAAAATCAAAAGAATCTCTTGAACATGATTGAATTGCCGATGGTTGGTGATTTACAAATTTTCTTATTTTCTCTATACTATCCTTACTTCATTTAATTGCCTATAACGGCATATTTATGCAATCAACCAATAAATATTTTCAAATAGAAATATTTGCTCGGTCTTTTTAACAAATTAGGTAGACAATGACCAACAATAATAAAAATACTAAGAAAAATCAGTTGCAAGGTGGCCCGCGAAACCTCATATTTGGGGTTCTTTTTATGGTCGGATGTATCCTTATTCTTGCTCATCTTACGGATTATACTCGCCAAACAACCGTGATTCCGTATTCAACGTTCTTGAATCAGGTGGAGCAAAATAGCGTATCAACCATCCAAATCAGCGGCCAAGAGGTTCATGGAAAATTTAAAGATGGCAGCCGATTTGAGACAACGGTAGCAGAAAACAATAAAGATTGGGATTTGCTCAAAGCACACGGTGTAGAATTTTCAGTAGTTAATTCCGGAAATCAATTTAATATCTGGTACCTTACAATGCTTTTGATCGCTTTAGGCGGCCTTGTTCTGGTTGGCTGGTTTATCTATCGCCAGGCGCGCAACATTGGCAACGGCAATGGCGGGGGAGCTGGCAATATTTTTTCTATGGGCAAAAGCCGTGCAAAAATGTTTATGCCGTCAACGATTAAAGAAACGTTTAATTCAGTCGCCGGAGCAAACGAAGCTAAAGAAGAACTCAAAGATATAATTGATTTCTTAAAAAATCCTGAAAAATTCAAACGCCTTGGCGCCAAGATCACCCGTGGCGTTTTGCTTGTAGGCGAGCCCGGAAATGGAAAAACGTTGCTTGCAAAAGCAGTTGCGGGTGAAGCAAATTGCCCATTCTTTAGCATTAGTGGTTCAGATTTTATTGAGGTGTTTGTGGGCATTGGTGCCGCGCGCGTACGCGATCTTTTTGCTCAAGCTCGAAAAAATGCACCAAGCATTATTTTTATCGATGAGATTGATGCGGTTGGCCGCCATCGTGGAAGCGGGCTTGGCGGTGGGCATGATGAGCGTGAACAGACATTGAATCAGTTGCTTACCGAAATGGATGGTTTTCAAACAGCAGGCGGATCAGTAATAGTCTTAGCTGCAACTAACCGGCCCGATGTGCTAGATAAAGCTTTGCTACGCCCAGGACGTTTCGATCGCCGAGTTGAAGTTCCTTTCCCTGATTTGGTGAGCCGCGAACAGATTTTGCGTTTGCATGCCAAGGCTGTAAAAATGGATCCTGAGGTTGATCTGGCTAAAATTGCCCGAGGAACACCCGGATTTTCTGGAGCGGATTTGGCTAATATTATTAATGAAGCAGCCATTATTGCTTCAAAAACAAATCAAGAAACCGTGAAAATTAAAGATTTTGAAGAGGCACGCGATAAGATTATTGTGGGCAAAGAGATTAAAACTATTTTAATGTCAGATGAAGAGAAGAAGCTGACAGCCTATCATGAAGCCGGCCATGCATTAGTGCTTCTGAGTTTGCCTCAAGATACTGAGCCCTTGCATAAGATTACTATTATTCCTCGTGGACGAGCACTCGGGGTTACCTGGTGGTTGCCTGAACGGGATAAGTATCAACAGACCAAACGTGAACTAATTGCAGCTATCAAGGTTGCCATGGGTGGGCGTGCGGCGGAAGATTTAGTCTTTGAGGATCGCAATGTAACCTCCGGATGCTACAGTGATTTTGTTAAGGCAACTGAACTGGGCCGAAAAATGGTATGCGATTTTGGAATGAGTGAGAAAGTTGGTCCAGTTGTCTATAGTCAAAATGGCTATGGATTAAGCTGCTCAGAAGGGACGGCACTTAAAATTGATGAAGAAGTTCGTTCGATCATGGAAAATTGTTATCGGGATTCGAAAGCAATTTTACTGAGTAATCGCGAAAAGCTTGATAGGCTTGCCCAAGCACTCTTGGAAAAAGAGACCTTGTATGCAGAAGAGGTCTATTCATTGCTTGAAATTCAACCCCGTACGGTACATAGTTTTAGCTAAGCAGGATATTCTAATGAAACTCAAAAATATATTTCTCTTACTTGTAGTGGCCCAAGTGTCTGATGTAAATGGATTTGGTAGCAAGGCCATTTCGAATGAGTCTCAAGCAGGTAGGGCCTTGGAGGCACTTCATTCATTTTGGCTGAATAAGTTAAGTGACGATCTTAAAAAGGGTTGCGCTGAGCAAAAAAAATGTGAGGCGCTTGCGCAAAGTATGTCAAATGTCATTGCGCTTGCATCGAAGAGACCAGATAACGTTAAAGCTGCTGAATCTATTGATAAAATCAAAAAAAATACTGCATTGCCGGAGGATATTCTGCGTGCAAGTTTAGTAATCGAAGCCTATGGCGAAGCTACTATAGAAAATAATGAATTGGGAGTATTAAAACATACCGAACCAACATCAGGGCCATGGATGTTTTCTATTGGATACAGACCAGCTATAGAAGAAGTTATTAATCAAATATCAGAAATAGGCAAAAAAGCGAATTGGTCTGATGGTAAAATTGAACAAGAAAAAAAACAGATCATTGAATTACTCAAAGATTTTTTAAAGCAAAAAAATAATGAGCGCTATCAAGCGGTTAAATACAAATAAGTCTGATAAAATTCGGATAGTATGATTCATGAAGCGATTGAAATCACTGCAAAAGGGGAGGCGATTATTAAGCAAGCGGGCCAAATTCTGCTTTCAGAATTTCGCAAACCAATATCATGGCATGAGAAAAAAAATGCCGGAATTGTTACTGCTGCTGATCTGGCAAGCAAAGCTTTTTTAAAAAAAGAGCTTGAAAAAGTAATACCCGGAGCTGCGATTATTGCTGGGTAATCGATCCGCTTGATGGAACTACCAACTTTGCTCATGGATTGTCCTATTTTTGTGTTTCTATAGGGCTTACTTATAAAATAAACCGGTTTGGGCTGGGATATACCAACCGATTCTTGATGAGTATTTTTATGCTACTAAAGGAAAAGGGGCCTTTTGCAATGGGCAGGCCATTAAGGCAACAGAGATGGAAGCCTTAAATAAAAGCTTTATAGCTATTGGAGTCCCCTACCCAAATACCTACTATCAAAAAGTTATTGCTGCCCTTAAGCTCATTACGCCCAAAACGGCTGCCTTTCGGCATATGGGGGCTGTGGCTTTAGATCAGGCATATGTTGCCAGTGGCAGATTTGATGGTATTTTCTTTGCCGAACTGGGCTGGTGGGATATTGCAGCAGGAATGCTTCTGATCCAGGAGGCAGGAGGGGTGGTTACCACCTTTGAGGGTGGCCTCGTCGATAAAGAATATAAGACCTATATCGGTGGAGGCTCCAAAATTCATCGGGAACTGGTGAGCCTTATTGGGCAGGTCGGCCCCATTCGGTTCGAGAGAGGCCAGTAGTAGGCCGATTCGAGAAGTTATCATCTCTCGACTCGCATCAATGCTCGCTCGAGACGAAGGAAAAGATGCCTTCCGGTTGAAAAATATCTCTTTTGTAGTAATATAATCATTAACTAATTCAGATTTTTACCCACTAAAGGAAACTAAGACAATGGCAAGAATATGCGCAGTATGCGGCAAGTGTCCGCAGGTAGCAAACCTTGTGAGCCATGCAAATAACCGCGTAAAACGTTGGGTTTATCCAAACGTTCAAAAAATGCGCTTTACTCGTGCCGGTGATAATTCTGGCAGAGTGAGCAACGCAAAAGTTTGCACAAAATGCCTCAAGGCAGGAAAAGTTAAAAAAGTTGTTTAATTCACACAAGGATATTGAATGGCAAATCTTGAATCGGCTAAAAAACAGGCCCGCCAAAATATAGTAAAAAGAGAGCGCAATCTTGCTCGTCGCACGTCTATTAAAACTGCGGTAAAAAAAGTTTTAGTTTCTATTGAAAAAAATGATTCATTGGAAACGATCCAAGGTTTATTACGAGAAGCAGAATCAAGATTGGCACGCGCAAAAGGTAAAGGGGTTGTACACGCCAATACTGCCCAACGCAAAATAGGCCGGTTGGCTAAGCGCGTTTCTGCCATACAAAAAGAGCAACAAGCTTCTGCTAAAAAAAGCAAATAATTAATTGATCATTCGTCAGGGCAGAGTTTAAAAACTCTGCCTTTTTTACTTTATAATTGCTCGTTATCCATTTTTTTAAGTAAGATACTCCTAATAGAGGAGTTTCTTATGGAAAAAAACATTCTTTTTTTAAGCATTTTTTTGGCAAGTCCAATTTTTATCTCAGCCGGTCATTGTCAGGCCGTTCATCAAGAAATTGATGCGGGAGATTATCAAGAACAGCTTTCATTACATGCAACAATCCAGAAATATTTTGTTTCTACTATTCCAGGCATTATTATTGGGGCTACTACCGGGATGTTTTGTGCCTTCTTGGATCATATTGTGCACCCCTTATGGCCGTTCTTTTGGATTGGATCTTATTATCACCGCACCCATTTAACCAATTCTCTGTGCGAAGACTATACGCAGCACCATGTGCCGCACGATCGGATACTCTTGGAATGTTGCGCCCTGATTTCTACTTGGCTTACGCATTATAAGGTGTATGAGAGTTTGAACGGAAATCCTCCATTTTAATAGTATCCTAGAAATTCTATCTTCAAATACTCGACACTAGGTTCATAATAATTCAAATACATGGGGGGTATTATAATGGATCTTATATATAAAGTACTAATAATTCTATTTTTTGCATTTGATCTTGAGGCTATGATCATCGATGGCCCTCAAGAGACACCGCCAAGGTTGTTGAAGACCATACAAACTGTTAGGCAGCGCGCAAGCAACTCGTATTTAACTTTATTGCCGAAAGATATCTGGACAATTTTATTTCCCCTATTTAGCATGCCTTTAGTCCTTGATAATCGCGGCGATCAGATAATGCAAGTAAATGCAGAAGCACGAAAAATTGCACAATTAGCGCTGGAATTTTGTGATTTTAAGCTTGATTCAGATCAACATCTGAACGATAGATTTATAAAAGCGAGTGAATTTTACATTAAGCATGACAAAAAAAAGGATGTACAATCCTATTTTGCTCCTTGCTTTTATTTGAGTCTTGCCTGTGCGCTCAATACTAACGGGGCTAAAAATGCTCTGAGAAAAGAGATAGATAAGCAAATGGAATTTTTTAAAAAATTATCGCAACAAGATAAGAATAAACTTTTGATCGATGTGATACGCCGGTTTAGTTCTGGCAAAATAATAAAAAAGATTATAGAAAATGGCGCCGAAGTGAATACTATTGCACAAGGAAGCAGCTGGACACCGTTGCGATACGCAGTTGAGCAGAAAAATCGGAGGTTAGTAAAGCTGTTACTGAAATTGAAAGCAAGTCCACACTTTGCAGATACGTATAGTATAAATCCGCTTCATCGCGCTGCGATGTTAGGCTGCCCCGAAATAGTTGAACTATTAGCGCCAAAAACTAATTGCATTAATGTGCTGGATCAATTTGGATATAATGCACTTTGCTATGCTGCAAAAAATGGTGATTCGGCCATGGTACTGAGCTTGTTGCAGCGTGGGGCAAAGGTGGAGATTTGCGATGAAACTGATGCACAAAAAAATGTGTTCGCTTGTGCCGTTGAAGGAAAATCGCTATCGGTCTTACATTTGCTGCTTGATGCTAAAAGACCCGGATACCCCAATATTGATTTTCTGAACACCCATAATTTGCACTTAAATTATGCATTAAGGCGAGCGGTAGAATTAGGCAATAGTATCATGGTTAATCAGCTCTTATTAATTGGCGCAGAGCGCTTATATCTGTATGCTGCATCATTATGCCCGGATCATCTTTTTGAAGATAAAAAAAGCACGCTTACCGTTGCAATTGAAAATCAACATACAGATATTGCATTAGATTTGATTGATTTTGCCAAAGATCGATATTATAAGCGATTGGGAAATTTTGACGATGCACGAAGTCTCGCTCTTTCATGGGCTGTTTTCAAGCACTGTTATCACCGGCAAAATCAAGAACTTGCAAAACAATTTAAAGAAATTATAACACTACTTTTATCTGATGATAGCCCTGATCCACTGGGAAAAAAGTTATCAGAGTCTGCACTCTTTCTAGCCGCTGAGCATGAGGATGAGTTTTTATTTGATCAGCTTGAGCCACTTGCATTTTTAAGAACAGAACAGTGGAAAGAGGATGTTCTCAATGAAGCAGTTGAACAAAAATCGGTTCCTGCCGTTAAACTAATACTCAAGAGATTACCAGATCTAAACAAATGCAACGAGAAAGGAGAAAATATTTTATTCAAAGCAGTTCGTACGGTAGATAAAGAGTCTTTTGAAATTATCGATTCGCTTCTTCGGCGCAATGAGGTAAATTTGGTAAAAACCAATATTAGTGGAGAAACGGTTGTTCATGCGATCCTTGCTAATCCTAATCCGGATGTTCGATCATATATCATTGATGCGTTACATAAACGGGGAGTTCCGCTTGATGAGCCTAATGAATGCGGAAAAACGGCGCTTCATATAGCCTGTGCTCAAAATCCGCACATGACCAAAACGGCACTCTTGCTTCTCGAACGTGGCGCTCGTTTGGATAAGAAGGATAATCACGGCAATACTCCTTTTATGTACTCTGTTGCGGCAGGAAATATGGAGCTCGTAGAAATTTTTATTAAGATGGGCGGCGACATCAATCAACGAAATAATTCAGGATGTGGTCTACTTACTAAAGCTGCTTTAGTTGGTGAGCAATCTCTGATCAAGTGTCTTACTCATGCGGGTGCACGTCGTAGTGATTTTATAGATAGCATGCTGCGGCAAGCATCAAAAAGTATCAATGTTAAACTTATGCAAGAGTTAATTGAAGAAGGTGCAAATGTTAATGGTGAGTCAACTTCACGAGGAAATACCCCACTACATAAAGTTATTTTGAGTATGTTGAAAATGCAGCAACAGAGAGCGCCGTATAGTTTTAATGCAATTATCTTGTTAGCAAATTCGAAAGCTAATTTTAAAGCGAAGAATCATAAAGGAGAAACTCCTTTAGAACTTGCTCAGTCTGGCTATGATGCTGAGCTTGTGAGACTACTTCTCGATCATAGCTCTTAATGAGAATCAACCATTCGTTTATATTCGCGCAAAAAGCCCGCGGCAATGCCGGTCGGAACGCGCGAGGTTCCCGCATGCTCGACGAGTATTACCAATGTGAGGGGGCTTTCGTTTTTATACGATATATAGGAAGCAAACCATGCGTGTTCTAAATATTGCGTACCCAATTCCCGTTTTTCCCATGAACTGGTTTGAGCGGTACTTGTTTTGGCATAGACCTTAATATCTTTAACATATTTAACTCCCTGACCCGTACCTTCTTTTACCGCTCGATACATTGATTGTTGTAAAAATTTACGCGTTTCAAGGCTTACGTTGACCGCACTTTTTGTTACCGGTTCTTCCAACAATACACGTGGGTTGACCAAATTTCCGGTAAAAATTGCAGAGATCATACGTGCAATTTGGATTGGAGTTACCAGCAAATAGCTTTGCCCAATCGCAACGGAAAGCGTATCTCCGGGCCACCATCGTTCATTTTTTACCCGTTTTTTCCAAGCAGCCGTAGGAATTAAACCTTCTTTTTCAGCAAAAAGAATATTAGTTTTTTCACCCAATCCGAAACGATGCGCATAGTCGGCAAGAAGATCGATATTTATTTTTTTGCCAACTTCATAAAAGGGAATATTGCAAGAAAGTGCAAGCGATTGTTCCACATTTAGCCATCCATGCCCTGTGCGATTATTGCAATGATAGTGCCGATGTGCAAATTCAACATGCCCTTGGCAATTCCAACAACTTTCCGGGGTAATGAGTTTTTGCTCGAGCATTGCGCTAATACTTACCAATTTAAAAAGGGAACCAGGAGGATACAAGGCATTAAAAGCGCGATTAAGAAAGGGTTGTTTTTCTTGCAATGATCGCCAATCTTCATCCTGCATAGGTTCAAGAAATAATGCCGGATCAAAATTGGGACGCGAGAGCAAAGCTAAAATGCTGCCGTCTGCCGGATTCATTACGATAAAAGTCCCTACAAAATCCTCCGGAAACACTTTTTCTACTATTTGCTGCAATTTTATATCGAGTGTCGTTTGGATATCCTTGCCAGGTTCAGCTTTTTTTACTTCTGTTTCAGAAAGATTTCTTCCAAACGAATTTATTGTTTTTAGTTTTTGTCCTCGCTCTCCTTTAAGCGTATCTTCAAGGATTTTTTCGAGACCCATTTTGCCAAACATTTCCAAATCTATGCGATTAAGATAGCCAAGCAGATGGCTTGCAAAAGATTTATAGGGGTAAAACCGTTTAAAATGGGTTGTAATAGAAATATTCTTTTGTTCCGATAACTGTTCGGCGATCTGGCTTAATTGCTCAAAGGGAATATCAGAAGCAAGCAATACTTTTTGATACCGGCGCTCGGCAAATTTAATATTTTCAAAAGTATGCTCATCAGCTATAATCTGTTTCCCTAAAATTGTTTCAATGATTTGTATTGTTTTAATCTGGTCTTCAGAAAATTTTATATTGCCCGTTCCATGCCAAAATATATTGGTGGTAGGGCGATTGGTGGCAAGCAGTTGATTATTCCGATCGAGTATAGTTCCACGCAGAGGGGGTATTGTTTCGATACGCAAGAAATTTTTTTGGCTTTTTGTATAAAAATTATTTTGCAAAATTACTTGCAGATGAAAGAGCCTACCAATGATGAGCATGAGAATAGCCGTAAGCAACCATGAAGCGGTCTTAATTTTATTGGTAAGTAATGGCGCTTGATAGTTCATTGAAAGCTCTTACCTCGATCCACTTACGGCCCTTCACTATGCTTTTTACGTATTCTTTAACGATAATTGGCTTAATTCTAGTTGCTGTTCTAAGAAACCTTCTGGCCATTCAGCAGAAACATCACAGATTTTTCCTTCCTTATTCAATACTGGCGTTAAACGGGGATAGATTTCTGCGATCTCTTTTAATTCTCCCGTAACAGCTTTTTGATTATCCTTAAGAAATTTGATGTATTCTGGATGACGAACGCATGTTCCATATTTTTTCATAAGTTTAGTGAGTGCTACGCCGTCAGCAGTGGATTTAATAGTCTGGACCTGTATAGCTAAGTCTTTGACTGCATGAATAGCTTTGCAAAGATCAGTTACGCGAACATCAACAACAGTATGTTTTTCATTATCAACGTGTACTGATTCCTCAACCAAATCAAGACCCCCGTGATCTAATAAATAGTTAAGAATTGTAGTATTTGCTATTGCATGGGCCTGCACAATTTCGGTTGCTCCTTCTTTTTGCAATTGCAGCCGGCCGAGTGCTCCCTGGCCCATTCGGGTGATAAGCCATTCTATAACCTTTTCTTTGCCGATTTTAGTTGGCCACTCTTTATATAATCCTTTTTCTGCAAGCACATCAAAATTGGCGATGCTGGTGTATAATGCAATAATTTCTGCGCGCAACTCTTCAAGGGCGGAAGAATATTTACCGATGAATTCATTGATATTTTCTTTGGTAAGTTCTACTGTATCGCCGATCTTATATGTTTTTTCCCCAATAGTTAGTTTGTCCCCTTCAACAAAAGTGTGCGATGCAAGGTTGCCGCTGCCGTGGCCTAATGTTTCATGCAGTAATACTTGTACGTCCCAGAGATCTTTAGTAAGTGTGCCTTCCGGATCATTCTGATCGAGCCAATCAGCGTGCTCCCTGCTGAAAGATAATCGCCGTGCTAATTGCGGATTCATTAATTCAGGTAAATTTTTATCTTGCTGATAAATAATCTGTTTTGAGCCATCTTTTGCGCGAATATCTTCATAGTTTGGCAGGCAATAGGCGGCAACCCGTCTTACCGGACCAGCATCTCCTGCAGCAAACAATTTTGCATTAACTGAAGCATTGGGAATTGCTGCGCTATCACTCAGATTGTGGCGCATAAATTCTTTTGGGAAAGGCAATTTACTTTCTAGATCAGGCAAAATAGTATTGAATTGTTGCATATCAATTGCTTTGATGGTGACATCAGCTTCAAATGAACCCCGATAATGTTCGGGATCGTGATATACTTCAACGAAACCAAAATTAAAATCTATACGACTTTTTTTTATTTTTAGCCATTCAATTGAAAAGTTTCTAAAATCCTGCTCATCGCCAGACTTAAGATATCGTAATAGATGTACTAAACTCGTACTCACATACGGATCAAAAGTGTCTGGATATCGAATGGAATGTTCGCAAGCTTGCAAGAGCCAATCATGTGCAGCTGAAAGCTCCTGAGAATATTTGCCACCGATTTTATGTTTCAACATCTTAGCCGTTCGTTTGCCATCGGTTGTTTCGGTATAAAAATATGCATTTAATGCGGAACGATCGGCAGGCGATAGCGATTCAAAATCATCTTTAGTAAAATCGGAGCTATACATATTGCATGCACTTTTTTCTATGCTACCATCGACTGTTATGGTCGGTTCATGGTGGCGATTAAAAAGGGAATCTTTGAGACTTGCCAAAGTCTGTTTAGCATTAGCATATTTTGTTGCCTCAAGGGCCTTTACCAGATTCTCGGGAGTGAGTGAAGATAATTTAAGCCGAGCAGGGGTTCTTTTATGATCCTCAAATTCTCTCGTGAAATATTGGCTATGATGAGCAGTTAAATATACATAGAATTGTTCCGCTTCATTATTAAAGGTATCGCAATCGAACTCTTTAGCGCATTGGCGTTTAATATCATTCTTATGAGTAACCAGCCGCTCAAAAAGATCGGTTATTTGTACTGCATCGCGATGCAGCTGATCAGAAAAGATGCGATTGCCGGGTATGCTCGCCTGAGTCATATAATAAGCAAATACTCGCTCTTCGGGTTTAAGCTTATTCCATAAATCGGGCAATTTACTATTATATTGCGTTGCGATTTCACCAAATTTTTCTATTTTCGATGGAGCAGGGCCTAAGCGTCTGATGGACAATTCACTTGCTTGAATGCTCACAATGCATGTGAGAGCACTTAATACTATATTACGCATAACTCATCCTTATAATTGAATTTTATATTATTATTTTTTCAATCTTATCTTTATGCAGGAATAAAATAAACAATATATTCTATTGTTTCAAAATATTATTGGTTCCGTTTTGGCTTTAACGATGTATTCATCGGATGAATAGTGTCGCATAATTTAGCCAGATCTTCGAGGCTTACATGCGTATATTTCTCCGTGCTTGCGAGTGTTTTATGCCCCAAAAGCTCTTGCACGGTGCGCAGATCAACTCCTTGATTAAGCAAATGGGTGGCAAATGAATGGCGTATTTTATGTGGGGTAATGCGGCGTTCAAATTTTAAAAAGCTGCGAAACATTTCAAATACCCGTTGAATGCTACGCGTGGTGAGTACTTCATCACGATTATTCAAAAAAATATGCTCTTCAGGATTTGCGATTTTGGGCCGTTCATTGTGAAAATACTGATTCAATTTTTCTTGTGCTTTTTGGCCAAATAATACCATGCGCTCTTTTTTTCCCTTGCCTTTAATGCGAATCGTTTTATTGCTCATATCCAAATCTTTGAATTTGATCGCGACAAGTTCTGAACAACGAATTCCGGTGGCATAGAGCAGTTCAAATATTGCTTTATCACGAGCAGGCTTTTTGGTAGATAACTTTTCATTAGGAATAGTATCAAGCAAATAAAATACTTCATCTACGCTCAAGTATATCGGTAGTTTTTTATCCAAGCGGGGCCGTTTGAGTTTAAGTTTGAGAATAATGCCTTGTGTTTGCAGAAATTTTTCAAACGATTTAAAACATGAAAATTTACGTGCGATAGTGCTTTTATCTATCTTTTTATGAAAAAGATTAACTAAATAGCGTTCAATAATTTGGCGTGTGCTTAAATGTTGTTTATCTTGTTCGGGTAATTGTGCCCAAAAATCAAAAAATTGTTTAAGATCGCTTTCATACGCGCGAATGGTATGCTCTGAGAGATTTTTTTCAACTTTTAGGAAAGTAATAAACTCGTTTCTTCGTTCTTGTAGATCTTTAATCTCTAACATTATTTGCCCATGATACTTTTTTATAATTCTTGACAGTATACACCTTACTATGATTGTTTTAATTTAAACATTATTTTAGTGTAAAATTTTTAATGAAGGATTTTCAATGAAGTCAAGAATGCTCTTACAGCTGTTAACATTTGTGATATTGCCATGCCAACTTATGGGTATGCAAGTTCCAAGAAAGAAGCTTTCGGATTTTGATTGGAATGGTGCTTCAGTGCTGATCTATACTAATTTTAACCCAAAGGTCGGAAACTATTTTATGCTGGCCAGGGAAAAATATGGTGCTGATAAAGGAACCTATGATGCGTTTGGTGGCGCCAAGGAAGCAAAAGATAAAACTCCCTTAAATACTGCCGCTCGAGAATTTTCTGAAGAGAGCAGAGGATTGTTAGGCAATCAACAGGCCGTAACTGAGCATATGTTAAAAAAGTCGGGTACACTTGCCAATGCAAGATCCATTATTGCCAATGAAGCAAAAAAATTTGTGGTTTATATTGTTGCTTATAATCCCAAAGAATTTCGGGATTTAACAGACAACTTTTATAAGCAGCAAAAAGTATCAATGAAGCCCGCAGAAAAAGAAAAAGATATGCTTGCTCATGTCAAAGAAAGTGATTTAAGAGATGCTATTAAAAATGCAAAACGTGATTCTCAAAACAAATTAATTACGCCGATAACGGTAGAAGCATTTGTCTTCCAGCCTAATGGAGATCGTATTAAAGAAAAAATTACCCTTCGGCCATTATTGGTAAGCACCTTAGAATCATTTTTTAAAGATCGCGCCTATACGCAAGGTGATATCCCTGAATTAAGAATTTATGATCGTTAAATAGCAATGCACTCGATTTCAATCAAGGCATTTTTGGGCAGGCGGGCAACGGCGATGCAGCTGCGTGCCGGCCGATGATCGCCAAAATAATCGGCATAAATAATGTTTACCTGGGCAAAATCATCCATATTGATCAAAAATATGGTTGCTTTGACTACATTTGAAAAATTTTTATTATCAGCAGCTAAGACCGCTTTAATATTTTTCAGCACTTGATGCGTTTGCGCTTCAATCCCATCTGCAAGTTGCATTGAATTGGGATCAAGCCCCAATTGCCCCGAAAGAAAAAGGATGCCGTTGGCAACAATCGCTTGGCTATAGGGGCCAATGGCTGCCGGAGCATTTGCAGAATTTACATAGGTCATAAGATTTCCTTACATGTCGAGATTATATTCTTTGCATCGCCGATTCACCGAAGAGCGATTGACGCCCAAGAAGGCGGCAATTTTATTTTGATTTTTAAATTTATTCCAAAGCGTAACCATGATCTTATGATCGCGCAGTGCAAATTTGCCCAAGCTGGCTTGCTTGAATAAGTTCCGGATCAGATAATTTCATACGCAGGATTAAAATGAATCTCTTGTTCAATATTATTTTTCTTTGATTTATGTAATAAGTAAGTTGTTGCACCCGACGTTTTGAGCTCTTGCAGGCTGACAGGGCGATTACCCATAATTTTAATGCGCTCTTTATCAGTTAATTCCAAAAGATTTTTAAAATCATTCGTTTTGATTGCCTGATCGGTATAACCTTGCGCAAGATCATTCAATTCTCTATCAGGAAGTTCCTCGAGTGAGGGAAGGCAAATGCTGCATTTTTTAAGTTCATTGAAGAGCGCTAAGGAGAATGTGCCCTCTTCAACCCGTTGTTGTAATATTGATTCGTAGAACAAATAATGCGCACATCACTACTGAGTTTATGTTCACTCTTATAAATGCGATAATACCCATATTGCAAAAACTCTGCCAAATATTCTTGGGTTTCAGGATCAAGATATTCAATATTTTGAATAAAAAGTGTTCCATTACCATCAAGTTTTTCAAGAAGCGGCTTTTGTTGCGATTGCGCCAAAGATTGGATTGATACCAAAGAGTTTTGAGCCAATTTCAAGCGGATTGGTGATTGCCTTGCAGGGTAATCGTATGGAATACTTCGCGTATGCTAATATGATGCAGCAGTTCAACCATGGATAGCAAATCTTCAGCAGGCATTTCAAGAAGAGTTGCTTTTTTGCTCAGAGCGCGTTTGCAACAAGCTGATTTTAAAATTAAGCAGTGTTTCCCCATTGCCCGGAATGAGTTGATTAATAAGTTGGCCCGGTTTAGTGGTTTCTAAGATATAAAACATAATCCCATTTTGATGGATCTTTGAGCAATCCCAATTGCTTGCTGACAATATCGGCAATATCAGGATGGCTGATAGTAAGTATCACATTATTTTGCTCTAAATTTGAAACTCCTGAAATTACAAACCGAATACCATCTAGATCTGCTGAACCATAGTGGTTTGCGGCGATTTATATTCTTGCTACTTGTCCGTGCTACTTGTTTGAGTGCGCGGCGTAATCGGATGGCCTTCTTGGGTATTGATGATTAATTTTGATCATCTCTTTTGCGGTTTGATTTGCACAAATAAAACGGCGATATTTATAAAAGATAATGCCGATCTCTTTATGTTTGCTGTTTTTAAGAAATGATCGAATACTTTCGCTGATAATGGATTATTTCTTGTTGTTTTTTATACAATTCTTCTTTGAGTTCTTTTTCTTGCAAAATAAGTGATTCAAGATTTCGATTTTGCAGAAGATTAATAATATTGCCCAAATAACTTGCAAATACAAGCATTTCATCCCGTTCAATATTGCTATAGAAATGATTAGGCCGCGCATTGAGATTCAACAATAATAAAGCCGATGATGCGATCTTTTTCAAAAATTGGTAAGAAAAATTTCTGCATTAATGCGTGAAAGAAAATCAATGAGTGCTGTGCGGGTTGCTTCTTCCGCATAAAAATTACTAAATGCAAGCTCATCATAAATAAGTATTTTATGCTGCATTAATATGCGAGCAAGTTCCTGATGTATGATTCGAGCAAAATTCTTCCACTAATGCATCAATCTCATGAGATTTAGAAATCTTCTTTTGCCATTGGATTGCGAATATGCAGAGTTACTTTGCGCGGCGGAATATTAAATGCTTGTTTAAAAAAAGTGCAGGTAATTTGTATCAGTTCGTGAGATGGTGGTTGCAAAACTCAATTGTTCTAGAATAATTTTAAAATCATCAACAAAATTAAATGAGTGTTTTGATTCTACATGATTGGTAAAATTGAGAAAGCGCAAGCCCATTATATTATGAATGCAATAATACACAATATAGGTAATGAGCATCACCGAGATGCCGACGGTTGCATATTTATAGGCTTTGAGGGTGGTGAATTCAAAATTGAATGCGATTAAAATTTCAGCAACTAAATAAGGGATGAGCAGAAATCTGAAATATATTGAGAATCTGATGATGTAAAATTTTTGGCAAGATTTCCTTTTCGAACACTGCGACTGCCGTATAAACTGTAGGGATAGCTAAAAAAAATAAGATATAAAATATAGTTGAACGCATTAGCATGATTTCATGATGATAATGTCTGGAGCATCATGCGCTATGCCGTTCGACTTCGCTTGCATGAGTTACTATCAAAGATTGCCAGATATATAAAATAGGTTCCCATGGTAGTGCTTATAGTGAGCAATATTTTTTGATTAAATGGTAAGCCGGAATTTTTTTTCGGTGAGATTTTTAACAAAAAGTGCAAGTGCTTGATATTGAACAATTAAGAACTGCCCATGCAACACGAACGGAAAATAAAATGGCTGGATAGGGGATCGACGGAATAAAAAGTAAACGAATCAATTTTAATACCCCACGAAAGATCTCCAGCCATCGAACCATACGAGTACAATGATGAGAAATAAGCAGATTTTTGCGAAGATGGGGATCGAAATGCTTGAGGAATCAATATGACAAGAAGTAATAATTTTTAGAGAAAGAGAAACAAAAATCGTTAGGCATAGAAATTCTGGTGTATTAAAAAACTTAAATAACTTCGACCATGATTATTGATCTCATTGTAAAGACATGTTTATACTACTACTTCGTTAAGTAGATACAAAATATTACTTTTTTTCAATATTTCAAATATAAGGGGAAGAACATGATTAGTTTCGTTACGTTTAGCAAGCATAGTGTTGCCATTTGCTCTTGGTAATTTTTGTACTTCTACGTTTTCCACCAACTGAGTGAATCGTTATCATTCTAATCAGGCCTGAATTTTAACACAAGTTATGATAAAGGTAACAAAAAATTAAAGGAGAGTAGTAAGAAAAGAGTTTACAGCATTATATTATATTCTCTTGCAGCGTCGGTTCACTGATGAACGGTTCACGCCCAAGAAATGCGGCAATCTTATTTTGATTTTCAAACTTATTCCACAGCATGACCATCATACGCTGATCGCGCAAAGCATGTTTGCCAAGCCGTGCCGCTTGCACCAGATCCGGATCAGAAATATCATACGCAGGATCAAAATGAATTTCTTGTTCGATATGTATTTTCTTTTGATTTTTGCAACAGCAATTGTTGTACGCGTATTTTTAATTCATGAATGCTGGTTGGTTTGCTTTGAATGATTTTATTTTTATCTTTCTGATTCAAATCAAGCACGTTTTAAAATCATCAGTTTTAATTGCCTGCTCAGCCAATCCTTGTGCAATTCAGTTAAGTTCAGTTTCCGGCAAGGGTGAGCAATGATGGCATGCTTAATGATGTCTTTTTGAGTTCATTAAATAATGTTTGGCTAAAAATGCCTTCTTGGGCCATCGTTTGCAAATTTTGATTAGTGGAGCAGATGATGCGCACTGAGCTAGTCATTTTTTGATTGCTCTTAAAGATGCGATAATAGCCATATTTAATAAATTCTGCCAAATATTCTTGTGTTTCAAGATCCATAAACTCAATATTTTGGATAAACAGAGTGCCATTGCCATCAAGCTTTTCAAGTAGTGGCTTTGCTGTATTCGGCATGCATTGCCAAATATTGGATTCATGCCAAAGAGTTTTATGGCAATATCATCATTTTTGCTTGGCCCTTGGAGGGTGAGCACATGCAAATTGCGTGCGCATACTAATATGATGCAGCAATTCAACGGTTGGCATAAGATCTTCAGGGGCCATTTCAAGCAACAATGCTTTTTTGCTGAGTGCAATTTGCAGCAGATTGATTTTAAATTGCAAAAGATGTTCGCCATTGACCCGGGAATCAGTTGATTAATAAATTGGCCCGGCTTAGTGGTTTCTAAATAGAGCAGATAATCCCACGTGCTCGGATCTTTTAGATGATCTGATCTGAGTGGTGAGAATATCAGAAAAATCAGGATAATAGACGGTGATGATCACATGATTTTTTTCTAAATTGGGCACACCGCTGATCACAATGCGTTCCCCATCACTATTTTTGGTGATGCAGCTTTGGGGTGCTTTATATTCTTCAACTTGCTGAGCAATAGTTTTGAGTGCTTTGGTGAGTGATGCGCCTTGATTGGTGTTAATATTAATTTTAATAATCTCTTTGGCGGCTTGATTTGCAAAAACAAAATGACGATTTTTATAAAAAATAATACCGATCTCTTTATGCTTATTATTTTTCAAAAATGAATGAATACTCTCTTTATATTGATTAATCTCTTGATGCTTCTTATAAAGCTCTTCTTTGAGCTCTTTTTCTTGATAAATAAGTGATTCAAGATTGCGATTTTGAAGCAAGTTGATAATATTGCCCAAATAGCTGGCAAAAACAAGCATCTCATCCCGCTCAATATGGCTATAAAATTCATTAAGGCGCGCATAGCGTTCAACAATAATATAGCCAATAATTGTATGATTTTTATAAATGGGTAAGAAAATATCCGCATTAATGCTATCCATGAAACTGTACAATTGCTTGTATCAGCATAATTAGGATCATAGAAATTATTAAAATCTATCTCATCATAAATGAGAATTTTTACTTTATTAATGCATTTATCAAGCTCAGGGTTGGTATTATTTAAAAAGTTTCGGCCAGTGTTTCAACTTCAGATAATTCGAGCTTTATAGCTACGCATTTCAATGGGGTTCTGATTACGCAAGATGCAATGAAACTCGATTGCCCGGGATTTCGAAGCTGTCTTTAAAAAATGCTTGGGTAATATGCCCGAGCTCGTTGATACTGGTCGCTTTTGCAAGTTCTTCAAGCGTATCTTTAAACCCATCCACAAAATTAAACCGATGATGTTCTTGCACATGGTTTTGGAAGTTAAGGAATCGAAGGCCGACAATTTTTTTTGTGCAGAAATAGAGGGCGACAGTTAATAAGGTGGTTGAGATACCAATGATTGAGTAGCAACTAGTGAAATAGCCTTGAAAGATTTTAAATGGATAATATTGAATAACATCTGACAATAAACGTGGAATAATCAAAAATTGTACCAATATTAAAAATTGCTTTTTTAATATTCGAGGTGCTTTTTTTGATTTAAGCTTTTGTAAGGAATAATATATAGCTAATGGCATTAAAATAAAGACAGCATAAAATGGAAACCAGCCTTGCATCATTAATTGAACCGAAGAAGGGCCTATGCAATTAAATGTCGAGAATGCAGTATAAATAAAAAGAAAAGTAAAAATAGTACTTATAAATATAAAAATATTTCTGCCTATAGGTTGATAAGTGCTTTTGGGTCAACTAAATTTTCCAAGAAATAATGCTAGAGCTTGATATTCTATAACAAAGAATACCCAAGCAGATCTTGTAAGAAAAAGTAAATAGAGATGTAGGAAATGGATCAGGATGTGGAATAAAGAATTCTTTTATAGAAAGGATAATCCAAGCAAAATCTTCGAATAAAGCACCAATAACCACAAACAATAAATAAATTCGTCGAATTGTTTAATAGAATAGATTTCGTTTGTGAAAATAGTACTCGTAGGATATATAGTTTAATTATTAACAGAAATGCTATTGATAGCTATCAAAAATGGATAACTACCAAATATAAATTCAATAAATGAAAAAAGATTATCCATAATCAATTTTATTGCTATCAAAAAACGTAGCAGTTATAATAAGTTAATTGATTAAACATAATTAACAATTTTGGAGTCAAAAATATGCAAAACCTGTGGCTATCGTTACTTTCCCATAATAAAGTCAATTTTCAAATGCTTATGGCATTGCTAGTGATTGCTCAAATCTTGTTGGGCACAGATGGTCCTCCATCAGGCACATAAGAATCAATCTATCAAATTGCTAGCTTTTAACAATCAGCTTCATCTTTTCAACTTTCTTAGAGGGTGTCTGGTGGATAAAAAAGATCGTGCTATTCGCTATTATCAAGATCTTAAAAAAGGCCACCAAAGGAATGGAGCAGCCAGCATCCTCAGTGATTATAGAAAATATGGCCGAGATCCTTATTTGGTGCTCATTAGCTGTCTTTTAAGCTTGCGCACCAAGGATACAGTCTCTTTGCCCGCCTCAATAAGGCTTTTTGAGTATGCCAAAACTCCGCATACAAATGCTCAAAGTTCCAATCTCAAAAATAGAAAAACTTATCTATCCAACTGGCTTTTACCATCGAAAAGCCGCGCTTTTGCATGCTGTTAGCCAGGATTTGATTCATCGGTTTAAAGGCAAAGTGCCGGCCGATATGGATCAATTGTTATCCATCAAAGGGGTGGGGCATAAAACGGCCAATTTGGTTTTAGGGGTAGCCTTTGAGATTCCTGCCATTTGCGTCGATACTCATGTTCATAAAGTTTCTAATCGCCTTGGATTGGTTAAGACCAAGACCACTGATGAAACCGAAATGGAACTTAAGAAAATTCTGCCGCGCGAATATTGGATTGAATATAATCATCTTATGGTCCAATGGGGCCAAAATATTTGCGTTCCCGTCTCTCCTTTTTGCTCAAAATGTGCAATTGCGGGTCTGTGCCCCCGCGTTGGGGTAACCAAGCACCGTTAGGTTGATATTGTTGTTTTCTAGGCTTCTGTTATCCTTTTATGCCAGATTGTTATTTCATATTCATTTTACAACTAAAAGGGTGATCGCATGTCATATTCATCACGTTTATTCATCGTTCTGGCAGGTTGTTCAATCGCACCACTGGTGGGGCAAGAGTATGATAAAAAAATGGAAGAACTAATAGCGAAGGCTATTGATTGGACCTTTGAGCAAACAGAAAAATATCCGCAAGTTCCGGGAATTGCTGTTGTTTCAATGGTAAGAGCAGGAAAACAAGTGATAACTAAAAAACCTGCATCGTTTACGCTTTGGGCAATCGTTGGAAGCACATTTGTAGCTGAGGGATTTAGAATTGCCGCTCATAATTACTTGCAAATAAAAAATGCAAATGAAGGCAAGAATGCTGAGACTGTATTTCAAGAAAGCATTCATAGAATTAAAAAATCGGGCGAAGAAATGCTTGCGGAGGCAAAAGAAAAAATTGAAGAAATAAAAGCTCCAGAAGATGGAACTAAGAAATAAGAATTTCTTGTAAAAATAAAAATGCCGTGGCAAAAAACCACGGCATTTTTATTTTAGCATGCCTACTTATTAAGTTCTTGTGCCTTCGCGAGCACTTGCTCAAGTGTCAAACCAAATTCTTGTTTGCCATCATTATGCCGCAACGTGATGGTATTATTATCAACTTCTTTTTGCCCAAGCACGAGCATCCAAGGAATTTTTTCTTCTTGAGCACGTTTTATTTTTCCTGAAATTTGATCAGAAGATTCATCAATTTCAACGCGTAATCCATGCGCATGCAATTGCTCAAAATTTTGGCCATAGGGTTTTTGAGCATCAGTGATGGTCAAAATGCGAATTTGCTCAGGCGCAAGCCAGAATGGCAAATGGCCTTTATAATGTTCAAGCAAAATGGCAAAAAAGCGTTCAAGCGAGCCATAAATAGCTTGATGTATCATCACTGGGCGTTCTTGTTTGCCGCTGCTGGCAATGTAATGGAGATCAAAATTTTCAGGAAAGAAGAAATCTACTTGAATCGTGCCGCATTGCCATACTCGCCCCATCGAATCTTTAATTTGAAATTCAATTTTAGGTCCATAAAATGCACCTTCTCCTTCAGTAATAGTGAATAGGTAATATTGCATATTTTCAAGCGCATTCTTAGTGCATTAGTTGCTTTTTCCCAAAGATCATCAGTACCTATTGCTTTTTCTGGCTTGGTTGAGATCGCCACATTGATATCTTTAAATCCAAATTTCTTAAGCATGGTATACGTCATTTTTATAATGGTCATGACTTCTTCTTCAATCTGATCCGGCATGCAATAGATATGCGCATCATCATGAGTGAATGAACGCACTCGCATAAGTCCATGAAGCACGCCAGAAAGTTCATGGCGATGATACATGGCCAAATTCAGCAATTTGAGAGGTAATTCTCGATAAGAACGCGGCGCGTTTTATAGAATAAAATTGAGCCAGGGCAGTTCATTGGTTTTACTGCATACGATCGATCATCAATATGAGCAAAAATACATTTTATCTTTATAATGCGCATAATGGCCAGAGCGTTTCCATAATTCATCAGAAAGCATTTGGGGTGCTGATTTCTTGATAATTATGCTCTTGTTGCAATTTTCTGCATATATTGGTCATCAAATTGAAAACCAATTTTCCTTTGGGATGAAAGAAGGGAAATCCAACTCCTTCATCATGAAAAGAAAAAAGATCAAGTTGTTTGCCGAACCTGCGATGATCATATTTTGCTGCTTCTTCTGTTGCTTTTTCATAATCAGCCAAATCTTGCGCGGTAAAAAAGCGGTCCCGCTAATTCGTTGCAAGTGCTTGGTCTTTTCGATCAGCGCGCCAATAGGAACCGGAAATATTGGTGAGTTTTAAATTTTTTAGCACCGGTTGATTGCAACATGACCGCCACGACATAGATCATAAAAATCTCCTTGGCGGGCAATGCCAACCGTATCTCCGGGAATATCATTGATAAGTTCAAGCTTAAAGGGGTTATTTTTATAGAGTTTGCGTGCTTCTTCTTTTCGCATTTGCTCATGGGTGAGAGGTAAATTGCGATCGGCAATTTCTTTCATGCGAGCTTCAATTAGCGGAAGATCTTCTTCTTTAAAATTTCGTTCAGGAAGAAAATCATAAAAAAAGCCTTCTTCTGTTGCAGGTCCAATGGTCAAAATGGTATCGGGATATAGTTCCATGACAGCATGGGCAAGCAAGTGTGCGGCAGAGTGCCGCAATGCCATGATATCGTTATTAAGATGATTTCATAGTAGAGATTCTTTAAAATTCTTCGACAGCTTACGCTAAGCTGCGTTGGTTCACAGGCTCTCGTTTTGGTGAGTTCGTAGAAGATAGACAAAGCGAAAGATATCCGTTCATCCTTAGATGAATAATAGGATGGTATCTATCATCCAAACTAAGGCAAATTGTTTTGCTGGTCAATAACTTTATTCGGCTTTCTACGCTAAAAAGAGAACCAGCCAAAAGATAGCAAAATTATTAAAAAAAACATTATCAAAAAGATGGAGTTTTTATGTTTAAAATTATGTATCCAATGGATCGATTATATCATTTTTTTCAAATATTGATTGGTTGTAGGCATATATGTTAGGCTGCAGGTGAGTAAAAAAAGGAAGAAGTATGGCCGAAAAAATATTTATTTTGGATACCAACGTTCTGGTGCATGATCCGAAATCCTTATTCAATTTTAAAGATGCTTTGGTTGGAATTCCTTCAATCGTATTGAAGAAGTTGGATCAGTTTAAGGGAGAAATGAGTGAACGTGGCCGTAACTCGCGTGAAGCAACACGATTGCTTGATGAATTGCGAGAAAAAGGCTCACTGCGCGATGGGGTGCCGCTTGAAAATGGTGGTAAACTAAAAGTACTTTTTTTACCGGTTGAAAAAATTCCCAAGAATTCCGTTTGTACTCGATGTGAATGATAATAAAATTTTACTCATTGCTTTATTTATGAAGCAAGAAGGCTATGATGTTCGTTTTATTACCAAAGATATTAATGCGCGCGTTAAAGCTGATGCATTGGATTTCAGTGCAGAAGATTATTTAAAAGAACCTATTTCGATTGAAGAATTTTATAAGGGCTGGATGAATGTTGATGTTCCGGCCATTGAACTAAAAAGAGATTTTCCAACTATTCTGGATAAATTAGTTGATGATAAATCATTAGCGATCAATGAATTTGTATTAGTAACTAGCCAACATAATCCGTAGAATTATCGGGTGTTTAGATATTTGGGTGGCAGGCATTTTAGAATTGTGCATGAGCCATTACTAAAGTGGCCTCTTAAAGCACGAAACCCGCAACAGCTCATGGCACTCGATCTTTTGCTTGATAATACTATCCAATTTGTAACACTCTTTGGCCCAGCTGGAACTGGTAAAACTTTTTTAGCATTACTTGCCGGCTTGCATAAAGTTTTGGTTGAAGATGAGTATGAAAAGATTTTAGTTTCTCGTCCGTGGTTCCATTGGGCAGAGATATTGGTTATTTGCCCGGAACTGTTGAAGAAAAATTGCACAGTTGGATGTTGCCCATCTATGATAACATGGAATTTATCATGCATTCATCGCAAGTGGGCCAGCATTTTGAAGAGCTTGATGGTGATCGCTATGAACGCCGTAAAGGGGAAAAAATCTCAAAAGGGACAAGACAAACAGGCAAAATGGTATCATTGCGGCCTATGGATGATTTGGTGAAGAATGGCAAATTGAGTCTTAGAAGCAATCACCTATATGCGTGGTCGCTCAATTCCCTATCAATATATTCTTATTGATGAAGTGCAGAATTTCACACCGCATGAAGTTAAAACATTGGTCAGCCGCGTTGGTGAAGGAAGTAAAATTATATTAGCCGGGGATCCGTATCAAATTGATTCTCCGTATTTTGATTTTATTAGTAATGGTTTGGTGGTCACCAGTGAACGGTTTAGAGGACAGCGGGTATTTGGTACTGTATACTTGCAAACGAGCGAACGAAGTGAATTGAGTAAATTGGTAACTGAATTGCTTTAGGAGCAGGCAATGAAAAAAATGATAGTTTTAGCTTTATTCTCTTATACTATGATCATTCCAATGCAAAATGCTACGCTTCTCAAATTTTTAATAGAATCTCATTTTACGCAAAATGATATTAATTGGATTCATGAAATGATTAATACTGTTCAGAAGAGCGATAAAATGTCTGTTATTAGAGATGGAAAATCTATTCCGCAGGTAATGATAGAGCCGGAGAAACAAAAAATTTTTTTTTATAAAAAAAATAATCAAGGCAAACCTGATAATGAATATTTTCTAGCAGTCGAATTTAATGAGTTTAGGCAACTTAAGGATTTATCCAGTCCGAGAATGGCATCATGAAACTAAGTATAAGGATTGCAGGAAAGTAATCGTTTAATAATCATCCATACTGCTTTATGAAACGGATATTCTGCGAGGCACTGGATTGCGAATTGAGTACATGAAGGTTCAAATTTGCATGTCGCCGGGCCCAAGATTGGCCGAAGGCCGATAATTAATGCGGTGCAAAGCCAACTAATGCATTTTGATAATAGTAACATGAATTAGTTCTTTTAATTGGGCATAGGTAAGCTTGGTGCCTTCTTTTTTAACAACTATCACGTAATCGAATCCTTTTTTTTGTAATCCTTCTTCATGGAAGAGCGCCTTAATCCTTCTGCGGATCGTATTACGGGCGACGGCCGTTCCGATTCTGCCGGGGGTGATAATGATGAGTACTCCCTGCTTTTCTTGAGTAGGGGCTACCAAAAGATCAAGGCCCGGATGTTTTATGATTCGCCGGGCCTTGTTAAAAAGTTTTTTAATCTCGGTTTGATTCATGTGTACTCGATGGTTCGATACACCTCGCTTCACGAGGCACTCACCATGTGTGAACTACACATCCTGAGTAGCTGCGTTGCAGCGTATCGAAGGATTATGCACGTACTGCAAGACGTTTTCTGCCTGCAGAACGGCGGCGTTTAAGTATTTTTCTGCCGTCATGAGAAGCCATTCTCTTCAAAAAACCGTGTTTTCTATTTCTTTTTTTTCTGCTTTTTCTAAAAAAAGTAACTGACATAGGAGATTCCTGCTATTGATAGATTTTTTCCTTGGATACTCTTTATTATAGGCAAAAAATGGAAATTTTCAAATTTCTTTTACCCCCTAGATCATCAAGTTTGTTACTAAATACACTCTTTTTTCCACTCATCCCTGAGTAGAAATCGAAGTTTCGTATCGAAGGAGCGTTCCCAGATGGGCAGGGAAGGTTTTCATGCAAAAAACCTCCCCTGCACCCCAAAAGTTGCCCAAAGGCCGGGGGCCTTTGGAATCCACTATTTTCGTCGCCGCAAAAATCCTTTCCTGGCTCGGTTTTGCCACGTAACGCAAAACCGCTAACGCGGCAAGCCTCGCCGGTGGCGGCTTTCGTCATGGCTCGCACGCGTCGCCATGCTCACGGCAGGCTTTAGGAAAACAGATAAATAATTTTTCCGGCAAGGCGTAGCTAACCGCTGCCGGGACATAGTCCCAAAGCGGGTTAACCCGATTGGCGAAGCCAAGAGGGCCGTAAGGGCTTACGCCGCATTTAAGGGATGCCTAAGGGATCTTTCCCTTAGGTGCAACTTTGAGTGCAGAGGGTTTTTTGCATAAAAACCCTCTGCCCCTGCGCGGGAGGCGCCTTATAATTTTTTGCATGCAAACCTCCGTTGCCCATGTGCTTGAAGCACAAAAGAAAAACTTGACCAAAACATTCCTGGCGCCCGCACAGGCGCATGAAATCTTTAGATAAAAAACTGTCATTGTAAACAAAATTGTATTAATGTTAAAATTAGCCAAAACACATATTTTCTGTTGAGATTTATTCAGATTGCGTTATTCTTATGCAATAAAGAATATTCACATCTTTTGTAGAGGTTTCTATTTATGAACAAATTATTATTTTTTTCTTAAGTTTACTGATCAGCATGCGTCTTACAAGCATGGAAAAGCCAATGGAATTAACTGCCGCAAATTTGGCTAAATTCAATGAATCTTTCACTGATGTAAAAATGGAAAAGGATAGAGAATCACAGCGTACCCAGCCCGATCGTCTTTTCGGACTTGCAAAAGCTCTTCGCAGATCAAGTGATAGTGCCAGCAGCGTAGATACTCAACCAGATAAGATTGCTAAAAGCACTCGAATTGGCGAATGATAATGCCCTTCGCAGATCAACGGACACTCAACCTGATTATTTGGCAGGTCTTGCTTCTGCTATTTCTGAATCTAAAAATAAACATGATTTCTCTGTTACAATCAAGATTTATAGATCGTCAAGTTCGCCAGATTTGCATATCTCAGTTGAATCAAAAACAACTAAAAATAGAAAATAAAAAATAATTTTTATTTTCTATTTTTCAAGTACCGCTCTGCATCTAAGGCGGCCATGCATCCAGCTCCTGCTGAAGTGATTGCTTGACGGTAACGATAATCCGCTACATCCCCGGCAACAAAAATACCGGGGATAGAGGTTTGGGTGTTATCCGTAACTTCTATAAAACCGAACTTATTAAGTGCCAAATGCCCTTTAAAAGGTGCAATATTTGGATTAAGCCCGATAGCTACAAAAAGTGCATCGACAGCAACTTTCTCAGATTTCTTGACTGCTGATTGGTAATGGTTGCCTCCGTAAGATGAGAGCCATTTCCGTGCATTTCAGTAACGGTACTATTATAGATAATCTTAATGTTCGGGTTATCAATAATTCGTTGTTGCATGGCAGCAGATGCAGTGAGCTTATCCATGATGTGCACCACCGTTATTTGTTTGGTGAAATTGAGCATAAACGAAGCATCTTCCATTGCCGTATCGCCACCGCCAACAATCATAACCGGGCGATCTTTATAGAAGGCTCCATCGCAGACGGCGCACGTGCTAACCCCTTTACCCCAATATTCTGCTTCACCAGGGACTCCGAGCCTTTTTGGCGAGGCTCCCGTTGCGATGATTACGCTATCAGCAGTTAAATGGGTTCCCTTATCTGTTTTTAATTCGAACGGTGTTTTCTTAAAATCAACCGATGCGATCGATTCTTCAAGAAATTGAGTGCCAAAATGTGCCGCATGTTCTTGCATATTAGTCATCAATTGGGGACCCATAATGCTAATATTGCCTGGCCAATTTTCGACGCCGGTGGTTCCCATAAGTTGGCCGCCTGGATTTTTTCCTTGAATAACTAAGGGCTTAAGATTTGCGCGCGCAGCATAAATAGCTGCAGTTAAGCCAGACGGGCCTGAGCCGATAATGATGAGTTTGTGATGATTGTCTTGCATGATATGACTTTCTAATTTCGCTCGAATGGTTCGACCCTGCCTTCGCCCCTACGCCGGAGCTTCGGCGGGCAGGCTAGCGTTTAGTCCTGAGCTTGCCGAAGGGTCACCACGAGCGGGATTGGATTCTTGCTGGCCGCTCGTCCTGAGCCTGTCGAAGGATTCGAGTGGCTTAAAATTTATTTCTTGGTTAAATGATAAATAATATGATTCAATGTTTTTTCCCGCAAGCACACGCGGCTCAATTCTTCGTTGAGAACCGGATGTTCCTGTCCGCGTATTTTAGTCATAGGGGGATCAAAATGCAAGAATTCTTTTGTGCGAGGCCGTTTGGTGAGATTCAAATAATTTTTGAGATCGGTATGAGAAACATCGATTCCTTCTTCATAAGCAAGCTGATCGAGAAATATCTCTTCGCGCGCTTGTTTTTCTGCCAGTTCGCGCACGGCATCTTTAAAATCTGGCTGCACCCGATATACATGATAATCAGGGTTATATTGAATCGCATCCATTACTTTTTTTTGTTGGCGCAAGACCAAATGATTGGGAATTTCGAATCTATGTTTGCTAAAAAGAAGTTTTAATGATTCTTCTACCATAGTTCTTCGCTGAGAAAGATCATTGCGATATGAAAATACTTCAATTAATTTTTGATACATTTCTTTATTGCTCTTAATTCTAAAATGCTGTTTAAACTGATCGAGGCAAAAATACGCATTCGGAACAATATCATGAACGGCAACTTCAAAATTATATTGCGTGCTAAGCGCATCAGTAAAATAGTCTTGCAAAATTGAGCTGCTGCTACAAAATTTTTCTTTATTTTTTTTATGCAAAAAAAGTTCTTGAAATGGTTTATCGGGTTCTTCATCGCCCACTCTGAGCCAGAGATTTATGCATTGATTACCGATCACCGGATTGAGATCATTATTTAATAAACACAGCGAATAATTAACCCAATCTCCTACATCAATACCATCATTCGAATATTTTTCTTTCGCACTGATTTCTTCATGCAGGAATGTTTCTACTTGGCGATCAAGATCTTTATAGTTTTTTCTCTTAGGCGCTTTGAAGGGAAGATATTTCCATTCTTGAAAGGTGATAGTAGGAAATAGAGAAAGTTCAAAATTAAATGAGGCATCCGAACCCGGTTTAAGATCAATTGAAATAAGTCGTGGTTGGCCGGCCACCAGTAATTTTTTTCTATGAATTTCTTTTTGCAGAAAGCCCATTACTAAATATTTAAGAAGAAATTCCTGGATATGCTCAATTAAATTTGTTTGATAATTTTGTTCGATATATGCAGAAGGAGTTTCGCGTTTATGAAATCCAAATGCGGGAGTGGTTCTTTTTTGTGCAATGACCGCTTGCTGATATAAAGCATCAACTAAAGTTGCCGGCACTAGTATTGCCAGTGAACAAAAACTCGGTTCACTGTAAATAATTTCTAAATTGAGCGAAGAAGAATTGCTTCGATCTACATGCATCACCATACTGCTCCTTTTTTTATATGACTCAGCTATGTGCTTAGCCATACTTTACAATGCGTAACACCGCGTGTCCAGCCATTGCATTTTGTTGCATGAGATGCAATATGCAATCAGTATAAATTGAACTTACTTTTTACCTACTCCCAATTCAACCGATAATTTACGAATATTGTTGTGCATTATTTTTAACGTGATTGTATCTGTACTAACAATATTTTGTACGGTATAACCTCTTTTGCTTTTTAAAAGTTGCACAATATTATTATATTCTGCGATAGCATCATGATCAGCATCTTTGCCTTGATCTTTATCTTGAGCATTTACTATGAGCCGCCCTAAGTAGGCAGTAATAGGAAGAAGTCCCCATTGTTTTTTTAATAGTTGTTCGCAGGCCAAAGTGTCTGCTCTGATCTCTGCAGCATGGGTTGCTTTGATATCAGCATAGTCTTTTGCCATAATGCCAAGAATGGTACTCGTTAACAATGAACAGTTAAACCAAGTTGTACCTAAAATACTTTTCGACTGAAAAAGCCAACAATTTGGAAATGCTGAACTTAATAATTTTTGACTGAAATAACCTAATGCTGCTCCTGCAAGTAGTGTTGTAATGCCTGCACCCTTGGCGGCTAGAATAATTTTTTAAGAAGCATGATCTTTTATATGACCTGCTTCATGGTAAGAATAATAAATTTTAAGCGCATTTTCTTCAAGATGACGAGAATTAATATCAATATCCTCTGAAGTATTGATATGGCTAAGGGAATCAAATGAATCGCGGCCGTCATTAAGATAAATGGTATTTGTTCCACTGTTTGCTACTGCCAATGCACCATCATTTGGATCACAATACGCTAAAATCTTGTAGCTATTAGGATCGAGCTCATAATCTCGTAACACTTGCTTAATAAATGATTTAGCTCCAGCAGTGGCTTCAATCGCATTCGAACGTTTTATGATTGGTTCTCTCCATGCCATACGATTGGATAGGTGATAGGCCGATGAGGACAGCTATAATTCTTAATATGTTTTTCATAATAACCTTCATTTTCTCGAATTGATTTATTTCTATTAGTAAATTTATCAGATGTGGAGACTTTGTCAAGACCAATTGGGGGTATTATTTTCAGGTGAAAATGGGGGCCAAAAGAGGGGTTCTTTACAATTAAGAGGAAAATAAGTAAAAAAAGACTAATTTTACCCCTTTTAATGAAATCTTGAATAGCACGTTGTAAAATAACTCAGTCTTAATCGTTTAGCGTACTAGTAATGCTTTGTATAAAATTATAAACGCGATAATTGCTGCTTTAATCTTTAAAAAGCGGATGATTTTCATCAATTGGTATGCCAGCGCGCGACAAATTTTCTTTTGTCATATTTCTTTGCATTTTAGTCTGGGAAGGATAACATTTTTTAGGAGTATTTATATGGCCTTGCTGAGGACTATGAATATCATATTGGGCAGATTGCGCTTCCAAAAGACAATTAAGATAGTTTGCTATCAATGATTCATTTTCTTTTGAATATGATTTGCTGGCTAAATATTTATTGATTACCTTCTGATCGTCTGCAGTAAGTTGTTTCTTTTCGGGTGTAAGAATATTATTAAAAGCCACATGCACTTCATAAATTGCTGCGATTTGACTGACTCCAACAATTGCTCCCCTGCCTTTGTATTTACCCAAAGGATTATCGCCGGCAATTAAATCTTTGCATTTTTTAAAAAGAGATAAAAGTTCTTGATAATCTGTCTCAAGTTTTTTTTGCTTATTGAGTGGGGTTTCTTGTGTATTCTGATCTACACAGGAAGTAGTATTAATTGCCAGTATCAAGAAGAAATAGAAAGTATGATGAAGCATTTTCATAGATGTCCTTGGGATGAATATTAAATGTGATAACTTTTCAAAATAGATTGGCCGTGCCAGGCGTAGCCGTGTTTATACTTCGAAGTCCAATCTCGCGAAGGCGAAGACTGGTGCAAGAGAGAGGACTCGAACCTCCACTCCTTATTAGGGAACTGGATCCTAAGTCCAGTGCGTCTACCAATTCCGCCACTCTTGCAATAATTGAAGATTTCAATTGCGTATGCTTAAGTAGCATGGTCCAGCATACGCTTATCCGGGTCTTCCGGCTCGGCAAGCTTCGGCGGAACAGCCCACCAGCCTTCGCTGCTATTCATGTTAAAAAATATTGTGGTCAATCCTTAAAAGAAAGTACCTGCCAGCCGGATAGCCTCGAAGCGAAGTGGTGGGCTGCGTTGGAATCGAACCAACAACCCACAGATTAAGAGTCTGTTGCTCTGCCAATTGAGCTAGCAGCCCAAAATATTTCAATTAAAGTATAGCTATTCTATCAAAAAAGCAGATGTTATCAAAGATATTATACAGACTTAATATCTTTTTCTTTTTTCTGGCTGAGTTGATCGAGTTGCTCAATATATTTATCATGGATCTTTTGCAGTACGTCTTCCAAGCGATTAAAGAAATTCTCAGATATTTTTTTATCTTTTTTATGATCGCGCAAAGTATTATTAAAATCTTTACGCACATCGCGGATGCGTTCTTTGCCTTCATTAGTTTTCTTATGCAAGAGTTTAACCAATTCATCGCGACGGCTGGTGCTCATTTCAGGCAAAGTGATACGAATAAGCGTGCCATCATTAGCTGGCGTGATTCCTAAATCTGAAGTGCTTAATGCTTTTTCTATCGGCTCGATCATAGCAGGATCCCATGGTTGAATGGTGATCAAGCGAGATTCAGGTGCCGCTAAAACTGCAACTTGTTTCAATTTCATAGGGCCGGTGTAGCCTTGTACCACAATATCTTCAACTAACGAAGTGTGTGCGCGGCCTGTTCTGATTTTGAGTAGTTCTGTTTCAAAATGTTTTAATACTTTTTGCATTTCTGCTTCCATCGGATTCTGGAAGCTTTTAATATCATTCTCGATAATTTTAATATCTGGCATATTTATATCCTTATTTATTAAACGTGAATAGTGCTGCCAAAATGAGGATTCTCAGCTGCTTTAATCAGTGCGTTTTCTATAAAAACAGAAAAGACTCTGATAGTTTGTTTATTTTCTGAAGCTAACGTAAATGCGGTTGCGTCCATTATACCCAATCGGTTATCTAAAGCATATTTATAGGTGAGATCAGTAAGGAGTTGAGCGCCTGGATTTGCTTTCGGGTCAGCTGAATAAACGCCATCGATATGGCTCGCTTTCCACACCTGCTCAGCGTTAATTTGAAGGCCCCGCAAAACGGCAGTGGTATCAGTGCTAAAAAATGGATTACCCGTGCCACCTGCAAATACGATAACATCATCTTCCAAAAGTGCCGTCTCAATTGCTTGCTGGGAGATTGAACTTGCAATCTCCGGGCATGTGATCGCGGTGAATAGAGAAGTCTTGAGCTCGTTTTGTTCCAAAAGATCTTTGATCATTAAACCATTCATAACCGTTGCTAAAATTCCAATCTGATGGCCAACTGCTCGGGAGATACCCATTTTTCTACCGTGCTCATTGCCGCGAAAAAAGTTGCCGCCCCCAACAACGATACCGAATTGATAGTTGCTCCTTAATTCCTTGATCTGAGCAATAACATTATTGAGCAAATCCGGGCTCAGGTTATGATTTTGCCGCGATAAAAAAGCTTCACCGGTTAATTTTAAAAGTATCCGTTTTTTGGTGGTACTCATGGTTACTCCTGAAGTTGGCAGAGTCCGGTTAGAACTATTTTGCTCCTACTTCAAATCGAGCAAATTTTTTTATTTTGACATTTTCGCCCGTTTTCGCGATCAATTCTTGCAATACTTGGTTAATCGTAAATTTATCATTCTTGATATATTGCTGCTCAAGCAAGCAGACTTCGCTAAATACTTTCTTGAGTTTGCCTTCTAAAATCTGCTCAAGAACTTTGCCGGTTTTGCCCGATTGTGCCAGTTGCTCTTTGATAATCTCTTTTTCTGCGGCTAAAAACTTTTCATCAACATCTGCTGATGAAAGATAGATAGGTTTCATTGCAGCAATATGCATGCAAACATTATGGGCGAACTCTTTTATCGCATCTGTTCGTGCAACAAAATCTGTTTCGCAATTAACTTCAATTAATACCCCGATTTGAGAACCCGGGTGAATATACGCATGAACCAGGCCTTCTGCGGTCGTTTTATCTGAGCGTTTTGCAGCAACGGCAGCGCCTTTTTTGCGTAAAAGTTCGACAGCCTTTTCAATGTCGCCATTTGTTTCTTCAAGTGCTTTTTTGCAATCCATCATGCCTAAGCCGGTGCGTTCACGAAGTTGTTGAATCAGGGCGATATCAATTTTTGCCATGTGACTCCAATAAAAAATTAAGGAAAAATCTTTAAAAATTGAGGGGGTATATGGATAATTGTGCCAAAAATAGGGGTTTTGGCAAGGTTGCTCGATTAGGTGGTGATCAATTTAGTGCGAAGAGCATTCTCGATTTCGGCCCTGATGACTTCCAGCTTCGCCTTAAAAAGCATAAAATATGCGGTTATCGGAGTTCCGCGGATTTCACTCATAATGCTTATGAGCTGGTTTGTTAGCGTGGTAAAATCTGCTGCCATATTATATCTAATTCCGGCATTAGTTAATAGTTCGATGAATTTATTCATGTTTAGTTGGACGTTATCAATACTGGTTGGTTGTAACGGAATATTAAGAATCTGCTGCATCAAATTGTTCATCTGCCCATTGAGCTCGGCGATATCATTATAGATTTGTTGGTTAATTCGAAAATCTTGGGGTAATGTGCCGGGAGTTATCTGGTTGCCCAGAATCGTCCTCACTTCAGGGCCGCCTTTCACATTTTCTGGAAAGTTATCGATTGCTATCTCTAGATCTTGCCGAGTTTCAGTGACAAAAGGGCTTTGAGCTGCGATTAATGATGCGCACCCTAACATTGTAACGAGCAGTATGAGTGAGTGCATATTATTTAATCTGAGCTTCAATTAGAGTTTCATACTTATTAATTTTGGCTTTTATCTTTTCAAGCGCAGAACCGGTTGCCTTTTTAGCTTCTTCTCTAAGCTTTATGAGCTTGGCTTGCATGATATGTACTTGCGGGTTTTCGCCGCGCATTTTTTCAATTCTATACGTTTCAAAATCCACATCGGGCGTAGCCGGCTTTTCCATTGCAACCAGTGATACGGTTGCGAGTATGCTGAAAAGGCTTAGTACTAATTTCTTCATATTTTACTCCTTTTTTGCAAATATGAGCAGAGCCTACCTTAGGACTGCTTCTTAGTGTCAGCTTACCATAGTCAAAAGGGCAAAATCAATGGTTTATTGACTGTTTGTAATCAATTTTAATTGACTTAAATAAGGAATACTAATGATTTACGATGGCGCCAATAAGTGCGAGTGCCAGCGCTAAAACTCCCGTAACGGCGCAGGCTTTTACCAAGGCTGTTGCTGGAGAATCATAATAATCCCAATAATAATCATCATAGTATCCCCAGGTTGGGCTATATGAATACCCGTAGCTAGTTGGATAATAGGTGGGCACATACGTTGTTGTATATACCGGAGATGGATAATAAGGAGTAGTTGGATAATAACTACCAAAATTAATGGTAACCGCTGGGCGCATTGCTGATGCGTTTCCGGCTACAAAAATGAATAATGCTGCGAGAATATACTTTCTGCTCAACATAGAAGCTCCTACATTTTTAATGGTTTGCTAATGCCTAATAAATCGAATGTGGTTGCAAAAGTTTCGCGCAATAATTGAATTAGTAATAATCGTGCGCGGCTTTGCGGAATATTGCTGCTTTCAATCACTCTATTTTGTGCATAATAGCGGTGGAAAATATCAGCAAGTTCATGGGTGTAATAAGTCAGATGATGGGTTTGCTGTGTTGCCGCTATTACATCCAATAGATGTTTTAATGATGCAATTTTTTTTATAAGTAATGCTTCTGCAGAACCTAAATGGGCTGCATCAGCAACAGTAATTTTTTGTAAACCATCCTCTTGGGATGCTTTTTCTAAGATGCTTCCGGTTCGCACATAGGCATATTGCACATAAAACACCGGGTTTTCTTCTGTTTTTTTAAGTGCTAAATCAAGATCGAATTCCAATTGCGCATCTGCTTTGCGATTGAGATAAAAATAACGCGCGACATCTTTGCCAACTTCATCGATCACATCGCGCAGCGTGACCATAGTCCCTGCCCGTTTAGACATTTGCACCAATTGCCCGCTCGCTTTCATGGTAACCAGTTGATAAAGAATGATTGCCAAATCGATGCGATCAAGCCCAAGCGCTTGTTTAATTCCTTGCAAGCGAACTGCATAGCTATGATGATCATGGCCCAGCACCATTATTAAATGATCAAAACCTCGTTTTGCTTTATTGAGCAGGTAGGCTATATCGGCAGCAACATACGTCCATTCGCCTGATGATTTGCGAACTACGCGATCTTTATCATCCCCAAATTTGGTTGAAGCAAACCAGAGTGCGTGTTCATGCTCATAAATAAAATTATGTTCTTGCAAAATTTTAATAGCCCGCTCAATATCGCCTCCTTCATGCAAGGTTTTTTCTGAGAACCAAACATCAAAAGTAAGGCCATAATCTTCAAGTGTTTGTTTAATTTTGGCAAGCAAATGATCTTTTGCATATGTTTCAAAGAAAGCATCGGGTTTTTGCAAAACTGCATTGCCATTTTCTTTTATGCATTGCTGCGCAAGCTCGAGCAGATACTCGCCGCGATAGCCTTCTTCGGGCAATTCTGCATCAATTCCTAAGGCTTGCTGGCAGCGCACTTTAAAAGAAAGCCCTAATTTATTAATCTGATTCCCTGCATCATTGATATAAAATTCTTTGGTAACCTGATGGCCTAGAAATTTTAAGATGTTACCCAAAACATCGCCAATAATAGCTCCGCGACCATGGCCCAAGTGCAGCGGACCTGTTGGATTTGCGCTGACAAATTCAAGATCGTATCGATGCTTAGGAACATCTTCTTCTAGGCTGAAAAATGCATTTTTTTTAGTAGCAAGTTCAGAAGCTAAATCATGGAACGCTTTTGGGGTGAGCCAGGCATTTAAAAATCCTGGACCGGCAAGTTCTATTTTGCTGATATAGGGGTGTTTGAAATTTGCGATAATTTCTTGCGCTAGAGTGCGAGGATTTTGTTTGAGTTCTTTTGCAAGCACCATCGCTGCATTTGCATTCATGTCCCCAAATTCTTGTTTGCTGGGCTCAACATTGAGCATGAAATTGCATGTTTGGGCAAGTTCAGATGAAATGCCGAAAGTCTTTTGTAGATAGGAAACAAAATCCAGCTGAATATCGGCTATTGGATTCATGAAAAATATACTCTTTTTTAGGCGTTTAACGTATAGTGTTCATAATTTTAGCAAGAAAACATAAATATATAAAGTAAGGGTGAAAGAACCATGCATTATCTTTTTTTGATGAGTGCTCTGCTATTTTATGGCGGCGCTTTTGGTATGATTGTCCCTGCAGATGCCAAAGAGCAGTCCAAGGGCACTGGTTGGCGTGATGAATCTGTTCTCATGGCAATCGCTAAAAATCCAAATAAACCGGTGAATTTGGATGTAATTTCCATGCTTATTAAACAAAAAAGATTAGATGTGTATGAGGAAGATAGTCAGGGGCATGGTCTAATGTGGCATGCGATTGTGAATGGTAATAGCAAGATCATACCTATCCTAGCAATGCATAAAGCCCGTATTGATACTGATAGCCGAGGAAATAAAACTTATCCACTTGCTACTGCACTCGAAGTGGTGAAGGCTAAGATGAAAGATGGATCAGAACCAAAAGCAGCTATTGATTATTCTGATGTTATTAGAAATTTGCTCATAGTTGGATGTAATCCCGATGAAGCTCTTGAAAATACTGAAAGTCCGATATTTACTGCGATACACCACCGATATGATCATATTTTTAAGATTTTGGTGGATTGGGGAATGGCCGATCGTCATTTTAGTAAGCCGGTAATCGTAGTAGAGAATTACTATCCTTTATGCCGTGAAATTACCGTTATACGATTCGAGAGTATTGTAATGCGTATGGGTATACTGAAGGAGTAAAAATTATTGATCATGATCGTAGGCAAGATGCACAAAAGAAAAAAGCACTGTTATTTGCCATGGGATATCAATATTATTTTTCACATTTGCCGAAAGATATTGTGAAAATGGTTTGCGATTATATTATGCCCAAAAAAATGCCTGATGAATTAGCAAAATAGATTTTTTCATATATAATTGTTGTCTATTTTTTTACTAATTTTATCGTATTTGTTTCAATAAAAAGTTTGGATTTAAAGATGAAATTTTCTACCCTATTATTACTCAGCATTTTGTTATTAATTTCGAGTGTGCAATCATTTTGCATGTATCATTGGCGCAAAGATTTAAAATCGGTGAAACATTTAGAAATGATCCACACTTTCTATGAATCTGATTTGCCGGTTGAAAAATACAAAGAGCTTTTGCATAAAGAATTTAAAGAAAATGGAGCTCGATTGACAATATTAAGCCATGCAGCACGTCAAAACTATGCTTCTGAATTTGTACAATTTTTAAAAGATAAGGGAGTAACTGATCCAGTCTCTACGCCAGCTTCTTCACAGGGTTCATCGCGATCATCAGCAAATTAACACGAGGACCACATATGAAATTCGTCAAATATATAGCCTTCACTAGTTTATTGTTAGGATCGATGATCGTTGCCATGCATAACGGTAATGCGCTCAATGACTATAACCAATTTCTTATCGCCGCAGCAAAGGAAGATCGTAAGGTTTTAGAAAATGCGATTGGAAAAGTGCCTTGTTGCTACGCTTTTAAAATTCTGGCTGATCTGCTCTTGGAAAAGTATGCCGGCACAGCGGACTCTAATCAGCCGGTAAGCACTCAACCTCAATCTACCCATAAGGCAAATGGGGTAATTATTATTTTATCCGGTTATCATTCGAATACCGGAAAGCTGATATTAGTAAACAAAACGTCCGATACTATGGATAAGTTGCTTGCAAAAATTCATCTAAAAATTGATAAAAAAATTCAAACCTGTAGCAATTATGATGAAATTGCTCAAGCGGAAAAAAGTATTTGCTATTTTATGCCTGTCGGCCGTTATCAAGATAATTTGCCGCTTATTCAGGAGCAGTTTTCTTTAGCAAAAAACGCAAAGTACAAAATTCTGATCAACCTAAGAGCTATATTTATTAAAGAAGACGTTGAACAAGAAATGAAATATTTAAAAGGTACTTCTGCTGATATACAGAAGCTACTATCCAGAGCGGGCCATGATGCTTTGCTATTCTCATTTATTACCGATGGCCGAGATTCTGAAATTTATGATAACTTGCAAAACAAAGAACAATTAGATGCGCTGGTACAAGTGCTAAAAAGCTAGTTTGCTGCTTTCCGAGTTATTTTCAATAAAATTTACTTAAATTTCAAATAGAAATTGAGATAAGAATTTGCTAATTATTAGAACAAAACCTAAATATCTTATATAGTAAATAGAGCATAAAACCTGATCATTCCAATTGTTTGAGCTCAAATGAAAATCGCAGTACTTGTTTCCGGTGGCGTTGATAGTTCAGTCGCCCTTCGGCTTTTAAAAGAGCAGGGGCATGAACTTACCGCTTTTTATCTTAAAATCTGGCTTGAAGACGAACTTTCTTATCTGGGCGATTGCCCATGGGAAGAGGATCTTGCCTATGTTCGTGCGGTATGCGAGCAGGCAGAAGTGCCATTGCAAGTAGTTTCACTGCAAAAAGAGTATTGGGATCAGGTAGTTGCCTATACTATGCAAGAAATTAAGGTAGGAAGAACGCCAAATCCCGATGTTTTATGCAACCAACGGATTAAGTTTGGTATGTTTTTTAACCACATCGATGCGAGCTTTGATAAGGTTGCTACTGGCCATTATGCACAAGTAAAAGAAACGGATGGGATCTTTTCCCTTCACCGGGCGCCCGATCCCATTAAAGATCAGACCTACTTTCTTATCCTATTTGAGCCAAGCGCAATTGGCCCGCGCACTTTTTCCTATCGGGCATTTGCAAAAATCAGAGGTTCGTGAGTTGGCACATAAATTTAATTTGCCGAATAAAGAACGCAAAGATAGCCAAGGGATCTGCTTTTTAGGGAAGCTTAAATTCAATGATTTTATTAAATCGCATGTGGGCGAAAATCCGGGCGATATGATTGAGTTTGAAACGGGCAATAAGCTTGGAACTCATAAAGGATTCTGGTTTCATACGATTGGCCAACGGCAAGGTTCGGGGCTCGCAGGCGGGCCATGGTATGTGGTGGCCAAAGATCCGGCCCTTAATAAAGTCTTTATCTCTCGCGATTATTATTCTCCTGATAAACATCGCAATTCGTTTATAGTCTCTGATTGCAACTGGCTTTCAGGAACTCCTCCAACCAAAAAAGATCTGCAGGTTAAATTAAGGCATGGCAAACAGTTATATAATTGCACCGTAAATTCATTAGGCGATGGCCGATGGGGCATCACCCTTGCTCAAGATGATCAAGGTATTGCGCCAGGGCAATTTGCGGTGTTTTACGAAAATGATATGTGTTTGGGTGCTGGGGTCATATCTGCTTAGAATCGCGAGGCCTGTCCGCCGTCCTTCGAGATGCAGCTATATGCTCCTCAGGATGAGCGGAAGGAGCCTTTAGTCCAGAGCTTAGTCGAGGAGTTGCCGAGCCGGAAGGCCCGGATAAGCGTAGGCTGGAGGCAATTTGCGGTGTTTTATGATGATCAAGAATGCCTTGGCGCAGGCATTATTGATTTTGCTTGGATTAATGACTAACTTATTTGCATATCGTACAAATATATTAATTAAAGGTTAGAATCATGAAGCGAAGTATATCATCTCTTATTCTTTGTTCCATTTCACTCATGCATGCAGAGCCAAGCGCTCTTTCATCTCAATTTCTCAATCTACTCGTGCCATCAGAATCGGTTGATGAAAAATTATCCGATACTCCTAAACAAAAGCATGAGCAGCCAATAAAAGAATCTGGAGTAAAAAATGATCAGAGTTTGGATCCCTTTTTGCAGCTTCTAGTTATTGCAAAGAACTCAAATCAAAAAAAACTGCATAGGTCTGATCTAGAATCATTCAATTTTAACTATAGTAATGAGCTGGAATATGAAAATGATGAGACTCGGTTTCCAAAATTTGATGAAAAAAAATTAAACAAGACAGAGAAAGAAAATGCTAAAAAATATGGCAAACGTATTTCAAAAGGATATGAGGCGCCATGGTATTTGCTCTATATTAATGAGCAGATTGGCCATGGGGCATTTGCGGATGCCGATATCGCTGAAGGCGAAATGATTGGAGAATATACGGGCATAATCCGTGATGGTAAAAAACTGAATGAATTTGATATGAGTTATGGGTGGTCATTATGGTCCCCCGAGCATTATCGCGATCAGAAAGAATATTTTCATGTTGATGCGCGCAAAGCAGGTAATTTTACGCGGTTTATAAATCATAGCTTTTACCCCAATGTAAAAGGAATAACCGTATATTCCGGTGGCGAATGGCATATGGTGTATATCGCTGGCAGAGATATAAAAAAAGATGAGCAGCTTCTGGTTGATTATGGGCCAGGATATTGGTTAACCAAATCGTGCCGCCCGGTTGAACTTGCTTTTGAGGAATAAAGCCGATCACTATTGACTTTGTCATCATAGATCGTCACAATACACTGCAAGTACTTTTCTAACAAGCGATAGGTTTTAAGCCATCCATACAAAAGAATTTCATGAAAAAATTTTCATTTTCTCTTTTAAAAAAACTTCCCCCGCATGAAAAAAAGATTACCTTCTCTACGGTGCTTACTCTCATACGACTCGCATTGATTCCCTTTATTGTTATCGCCATGATATTGCAGATGTGGCATGTTGCCTTTCTTCTTTTTATTGTTGCAGGAATTACCGATGTGCTCGATGGATGGTCCGCCCGTTGGTTTAACCAACGCACGTTTTTGGGAGCAGCGCTTGATCCACTGGCAGATAAAGCGCTGATGATTGCAGTTTTTGCGACATTATCATTTGCGCAATCGCCATTATTTACCATTCCCCATTGGTTTGTGATGCTCGTACTTTTTAAAGAGCTGATCCAAATTGCCGGCTCTGTGTATATTTATTTGCGTAAAGGGCATCTGACTATTGCGCCGACATGGTTGGGAAAATCATTAGGGCTCGTGCAAACTGCATTTGTATCGTGGCTTTTTGCCTGTTATTTTTTTCATTGGGTTCCGGTTAAAACTTATTTTGTTATGCTCGCAACGGTTACATTCTTGGTGGTTCTTACGTTTATTGATTATTTGCGAATTGGTTTTGCTCAGGTGCGATCGTAGGAAAGATATGCGAAATAATCCCGCTCTTTTTACATTACTTCTTATATTTCTGCAGACATCTGCTTCAGAAAATTTTGAGAAAAAACCGCAGAAAAAACAGCCTAAATTTACTGTAGAACAAGTTTGCCAAAATATGATGCCGGAAAATATTATTTCTGCGCGTATAAATTCATTACTTGGGCAAAATCAGGTAACGGGGCTTTCTTGGATTGATGATATAATGGAAGAGGCATCGCAAGCGCTCTTTAAATTGGCATCACAAGATTTATTGCAAAAATTTATGGAAATGGAACAACGATACATTGCTGCGCTTGAGCAATTTGAATTAGTGTTGCGCGAGCGCCGAGAATTTTTGAAAAATTGGAAACAAGAAGTTCTTGCACCAAAAAATAAAAAGTGAATTAATTGTAAAATTCTCTTTTGTAGCTAGAATAAATAACAATGTTTTGATGTATACACATCCTGAGTAACCTCCGTAGGAGGTGTATCGAAGGATTGACCAACTCGACCCTTCGATATGCTCTAACGCAGCTACTCAGGGTGTGTGTTTTTCAGATAGACACACATAGTGAATGATTGCAAAGCAATCGTATCGAATTATCGTGTGCGCTAATCATTATCTTTTAAAGGATTTCTCATGAGTTCATTTAATCGCATTATTATGGCCGGAAATTTGACCCGCGATCCGGATTATAAACAATTAACTTCAGGCCAATCAGTATGCCGATTGGGGCTTGCATCAAATCGCCAATTTAAAAACAAACAAAGTGGCGATATGATTCAAGAAGTTTGCTATATCGATATTGATGTTTGGGGACCTCAGGCAGAAAGTTGCCGCCAGTATTTGCAAAAAGGCAGACCGATTCTGGTTGAAGGGCGTCTCAAATTAGATACTTGGGATGATGCGAATGGCCAAAAGCGCAGTAAACATAGCATTGTTGCTGATCGGGTGGTATTCCTAGGATCAAATGCACAAGCGGAAACGGGCATTAATCCGGAGGATGAGCAGCGGCTTGATCCAAATAATCCAAAAGAAAATGAGATCATGAATCAAATTCAGCAGATTAAAAATCGCACCGCATCACGTCCAGCGGTAAAAGCTGATAGCAATTTTGATGCAGCACCGGCTCCCGCTAAAAAGAGACCAGCTCCGGCAGTCAAGGCAGAAGTTCCTGCAACGGGTGAAATTGATTTTGCGGATGAACCTCCATTCGCCGATGATTTGCCATTTTAACTTTTAGAATTCATTTTGCTGAGCACACTGGCCTAAAAACCGGTGTGCTTTTTATTATGGAGTTTGCCGTGCGCCGTACTTTTGCAACAATTTAACGATATCTTGCCGGTTTCGTTTGCGAGCGATATCAATCGGATATAATAGTCTTCCGGTTTTATCAGGAACATTCGGATTAACTCCAAGCTTAAGCAATTCTTCAATAAAATTTATATCACCCGTATCAATTGCTAATGTTATTGCATTGCCACTTTCTTCTGTTGAAACATGTGGATTGGCTCCGCTTCTCAGCAGGACACCGGCAACCTCAAGGTGTTTTTTGAATATAGCTTCTAATAATGGGTTAAAGCCTGCCTGCATCCCTTGATTAATATCTGCGCCAGATTTTAATAAGTAAACGATTACTGGTACGTCTCCTCTGCTGGCGGCCTCTATAAGTGGCGTTCTTCCTTCGCCATCAGTTGCATTCACTATTACTGAAGGAAATCGGACAAATTTTTGTAATAAATTGAATGCTTGATCCCATTGACCATTTTCAATCGCTTGTTTTGTTTGTTGTATGAGTTCCGGAGACATAGCCTGAACTGGAATCGGCGTCTCAATTGGTTTGATTGTAGCGACAGGCGTCGGTTTTTTGATTTCTGCTTCAGAAGTTGGTTGGGTTGGAGCGGCTGGTTTTTGAAGTAATGCACGCGGTACTTTGCCGCTGGCAAGCAGTGCAGAATCGCGTAAAATGGTACGAATAATATCAATCTGTTTTTCAAGTGGAATAAAACTGCCAGGTAATTTCTTTTTTACTTCTTCCTTTGCATGCGCAAGAAATGCGAGTGCGACACGAAGAATATTAAATTTTTTGTTTGCATTTTGTTCTTTTTGTGCAGCTTGAATCGCTAAAACTACATTGTTAAATTGAGGCTCAAGTCCAAATTTTTGCAAACCAGTGCCCAATTTTTGCAATCTTCTGCTTGCATCATCGAGGTTGCTCTCATCATATTGAATAATGCGTGTTTCAGGAGCTTCTAGTGCCTGCAAGAGTACCACAAGATCTGGTTTAGATACTAAAAGAACTTCATTGATATAATATGCAGGCGGATGGTTGGCTTCATCAAGCGGGTGAAGATCAAGATTTTTATCATTTTGTTTTAAGAGATCAATAATCATGATAATGGTATTGGTTGAGAGTTTTTCTGATTCTTTGCGTTTTAATTGTGCCAGTGCCCCTTTTTCGGGATCGTTTAAGGCTTTTTCTAATTGTGGTAATGAAGTAAATACGTCTTTTTCAATGTCAAGGTGAATGATTGCATCTTTGGATGCGCGTACCGCTTCAGCGAGCGGCGTTCTGCCTTTTTCTTTGGTTGGGGTATTTATGCTCGATGTTGCTCCTTTCTTTAATAAATAGCGGATAATAGGGATGTTTCCGCCTCGTATGGCCATGTGTAAAATAGTTTGGCCATCAGTGTCTGTAAAGTTAACGTTGGCTCCATTTTTAACTAAAAAATTTACGATTGCTAAATAGGTTTCTGCTGGTATTTGCTTATTGAGCTGAAGAACTGCCCATGCGAGCGGCGTTAAACCTTCTTCTGTTTCGGCCGGATTATCTTTTTTCTTGCGTCTTTCTCGGGCATCAACCCAATTGGGGCGAGCGGTGATTAACCGTTGAAGCGTATCAAAATCTCCTTTTCGTGCGGCTTCCCAAGTCGATATGTTCTGTTGTTGTATTTGTGCAGGTTGCATCGTTGGTATTTTTTGCATTGCAAAAATGTCGGATATGCTAATTAAAAGCATTACTTGTAGCAAATATTTATAGTGCATGATTTACTCCCTTAGGTATTTTGAGATTTTTACTCCAGTATGTGGCAAATAAATCATGACACGCAATATTTGAATCAAATGCGCATTTTTATAAACAAAACTTTATGTTATTGACAATCTGAATAAAAAAATGAGAGTATAGTGATGAAGATCTTTTATTAAAAGAGGTTTTGCCATGATTCGAAGGGCAGATCGCAAACTGGTTATACTACTCATTTTTTTTGCATCATTTTGTAATGCCCATGAAAACCGGTTTCATAAGGTATATCCACTCAATGGATTTAAATTAGTGGTAGATACGTGCATGCGTTCCTATACCGATGCATTGCTCTTGCAGGATCGGATTTCAAATCATGAAAAATTCGACGAAATACTTGATTTGCTTGTCGGGAGGCTCATACGATTGCAAAGTTACGTTGAACAACTAATTTATGCCTATAAATATGAAGCAACAGTAAGCTTTGATGAATTAGAATATCTGGTGCGCATGCTCGAATATTTAGAATTAACACTTTCAGACCAGGCGTATCAAGAAATCGCATGCGTGCTCAATGATCTTGCAAATCATCTTAAGAAAGAACTCAAGGATGCTCTTGGAATAATTGCGTGTTCTTATCTTATCCCAATGCAATTACGCCTTTATCAGTCCCTGCCATTAGTAATCCCGTTACACCGATTTGCTTAATCCAATAAAAGCCAACTGCTTTATTTAAGAGCGGATCCGAAAGAATTGTTTCTTCCGGATTATCAATATCCCATTCTAAGGTATCGAACGGTAAGCACATCAATTGTCCCGGTGCGCATGATGAGGCAATGTTTGCCACAATCCCCATTCTACGTGCTCCATCGGACCAGAAATAACTAATTAAGGGAAGCGTATCAAATGCCGGATTGGTAGTTTCTATGCTATTAAAAAACGGCGGAACAAAATTAAAAGGACCAGCGTCTGAGGTCCCGTTTAACTGTTGCCAAACGCTCCGATTAAACGTTCTTTCATTAAAGGAGTCCGCGATATAGAAGGGCCAGACGGTGGAAGGGCTTGAAACTGGAATTGATGCATTATCAATTTTTGCGATGCCATTATAGTAAAAATTGGTGCCTGCGAGTAAAATCCATTGTGCACTTGCATCATTGGTAGCCATTTGTACCCCACCCGATTCTGTTGACGTGTATAATCCGTTATTCGTTGCTAAAACAATTTGCTCAGTTGAACCATCAGGCATCGTTGAAATTATTTGTAATCCATTGAATAGCACTGTGTTAGGGAAAGAACCGGCTCCTGTTTGGGCAATCGTAAAAATATTGCTGGATGCAAACATGGCCGCAACCGTGGTCTGGAATGGAATCAGATAGAGTGTGCTTCCAACCATTGCGTTGGTAGTAAGCACATAAAGAGCATTGCCGGTTGTTTTAATATCCACTATTGATCCGGGAATGTTGGGAGCCTGTTGCCAGCTTCCGTTGCTAAAGGGAGGCGCATTTAAAGCGCCCATGGTTGCAACATCAAAGCCGCTACCACTATCAGAAAATACATATAACCCGTTACGTGTTCCTGCAAAGAAGTAATTGCTGGGAGTACCGGTTAATTGCCGCGCATATTCAAGCACCGTTACTTGGCATGAATCACTGGGTAGTGTTGTTAACAAATAATTATTTGGTGTAGAAAAATTACTGGTAATCAGTTGGGAGCTATTTACTGCAGAGCCAGTCGAGGTGCTCACGAGTGTAAAAATAACATTTCTGCCACCACTAAAGAGCGCATACCGTGCTTGATTTGCCAAAAACCCACGGGTCGATTGATCAAGATCTAAAACTCCGATTGCGGCACCGGTAATATTACTATTAAGTTGCGGCAATAAGGAATTTGTATTAGAAGAAGTATTCATCCATGCATTTTGCAAGACATTAACACCCGAATTATCGATCACCCATAATTTGGCGACTACTGCATCAACTGAGAAAAATTTTACGCTACTCGAAAGTGCGGCGCTTGTGGTGGTGAACGGCGGGAATGCTTTTTTTGTCCACGGGGTCCAGCGCAAAATTTTGCCAGTTTCATCAAACATTGCTTGCGAATAAAGGATGCCACCATCATTACCGATCGAGGGCGAGTGATTTATTGAGACAAAAACCGTATCGCCGACCACATCAATATCAGAAATAGTTGTGGATGGCAAAATGTCGAGCGGCCCAGTCCCTACTTGAACGGCGGGTTGGGTTGCTGCCGGCATTTGCGCATTGAGCAATGCAGGTGTTACAAATTTATAATTAACCAAAGCGGAATTTGCGTCGGCGAGTGTGCCCTGTATTGGATTTGTTGCATCTCCAACATCAACTAATGGTAATGCGTACACTGTATCATTAGTACTTCCGAAGGTAGCATCTCCTCCAACAACAATGAGATAACTTGGTCCGGTGCTTGCGTGCATCACGCGCACTTTATTGATAGTTAGGGTATGCGGAACAATATCAAGCGCGCCGACAATGCGATCATTCAGATCACCGGAAGTAAAAGCAGAATCCGGTGCAATATCATTTAAGGTAATTGCGCCGTTGCCATCTACTTGTGCAACCACCACCGATCTTCCGCCTGATGGAGTTGCTCGGAATGGTGGGGGGCTTTGCGGCCCTGGATTGGAATTAAATACTTCATCGCGTGATGCATCAAATCCTAAGGCCCCATTGAACCCCAAAAATGTTGCTTGGCCAACCGTTGTTTGTGCATCAACAAATGGCACTTGAGGAACATTTCCAATACCACCGGTGACAGTTTGCATTACGCACGTGGTACAACTTTGGCTTGGATCAAAGATCGCTCCTGCCGGGCAAGAAATCGTAACAACACATCCCTGGGTCTGCGGGCAAAAGCTAAACCCCGATGGGCAACTCACACTTTGTACCACGCACTCGCCCAGACCCGGAGCGAATACATATCCCGTTTGGCATGAAGTGCATCCGGGAATCGATGGATCATAGATGCCCCCATTAGAGCAGACAGCGCAGGTGAAGCTTGTGCTGTTAAAAGTCCATCCGGTCGGGCAGGTAATGCACTGGAGTGAGTTGGGATTCGGATTAAAAAATTGGCCATATGGGCAGGTAGCGGTAACACAATAGCCGAGGCTTGGATCAAAGAGAGTGCCCAGCGGGCACAATTGGCAATCTTGAAGTATTGCATTATAAATCCCGCCCGAAGGGCAGGTAGTGCATGTTTGCGACGCCAGATTAGGAAAAAATCCTGCAGGGCATTGCAAGCTCGTTCCGGTGTTACATGTTCCGGTACCCACCGGGCACGTTGCGGTGATGCTGCTTAATCCTGCAGTGGTAACTTCTAATCCAATATAAAGCCGTTGCAATTGATCATCCCAATAGAGATCAACTTCATTTGGAGTAATGGTTGGGGAGTTATTAATATATACTGCGGGAGTTGTGGGATCTAACTCTTGTGCTTTTATGCCACCATCGCCCGGGATAGCTGGAACTTGCGTGAGCGCAAGGGTTGATTGATCAATGGCAACGCTTGCGATGCCACCATTACAATTTGCGCCAAAATCTCCGCCGCAGGGTTTTATTGCGGGAAATAAAAAATATTGGTTGGCTGCAAGCCCAACTATCCCACTAGTAGGCAACCCATTTTGGTTTGGAAGTTGACTTGCATCAAGCAGATCGCCGGAAATTCCGGTTACTTTTCCATTATTGCTCAGGCATACAACAGCTTGCGGTTCGTTTCCGTTGTTCGGTTGGATCACAGCGCCCAGATTCGCGTTTAAATTTCCCGTACTTGTGGCCAGCGTGAGAAAATTAATCCCTGCTACATCATTAAAGGTTGGTTCTGCAGTAGAGATGCCTTGAAAGCTGCTTACGGCTCCATAATCGGGCCTATTTGCTTTTGAAATGGTATTCGCCCCGGCGCCTGATGCCAAACCAACATAAAAATTTCCCGTTGCACGATCAAATACTTTTGCGCTTACCGTTTGCGGAAATATGCCTACGGTAGTTGTTGAAAATGATTGTGAAGAATAGATGAAAAAAAATAAAACTATCAAGAAACGCTTCATGATTTTATCCCCTATGATTGGCGCCCCCCTCAGGGCGAAGCTCATAAGAATTTAATCAAGAAAGCGAGACTAAACTCAATACTTTGGTTGTTTTAAGCCAGTTAAGTTTAAAAATCAGATGCAAAATCTATACCAATTTGGAATCCGCCAACATTGGTATTAAAAATTCGTCTTCCGCCAACGATCAGATTAAAAAATCCGCCGACGCGTGGATACCATGGGCATTCATACGTAGCAAAATCCCATTCAGCAATAAAGTTTATCGTGTGCATTTTCCAACCTAAAAACATCTGATCATTGTTCACAATTGTTGGCGTAAACACATTCAAATCGCAGGGACTAATAATGTCACGATCTTTATTTGCAAAGCTATAGGCAACTAAAAAACTAAATCCGCAAATGAGATGGTCCGCTTTGGTATAGGCATTTATTTCCCAAATGGTACCCGGATCAACGCGCGCATGGCCCTTTGCAAGTTTAATAAATCCCGATTGAGCACAATCAGTTCTCATGCGCAAATTTTTATCTTTTCGTATAAATGCCATTGCGCCAAAATGAACGCCGAGCGTAAACCAATCATACCATCCGGCCGCAGCATCAAAGCTTGCCGGAATTGCATAAAAACCATTATAGCCATTAGGTATTGAGAAAGCTAAATCCTCATTTCTCGTTTTGCCGGTCGGAAATAAAATACCGATGCGAAAAGTTGTATCAAAATAATCAATTTCTCTCGTATCTTCATAATTATTGGTCCATCCTCCTAAAAAACTAATATCCCCAACGCCGGTCGTTCTTGTTGGCGCAGGGCTAATGCCATATTTTTCAAAAATTGTAGGCAAGACGGTCAAAAAAGCTTGCCACGTCGGTGTGAATTGATTGGGGCCATTGGTGCAATCAGTCGGGGAAAGATCGCAAGGAATAATATCAGAAACGGATAAGCGGCGAACCGGCATATGCCCCTGGACAAAAAATCCACACATGAGATTTTGCGAAAAGCAAAGATTGGCCTCAACAACGGTAAACTTTCCACTATACGATAATTTGCCAAATCCATCATTAATCGGGAGTAATGCAAGTTGCGTTAAAAGAATGTCGCCGGGATTAGTAAGATCTTTGCCCGGAACATTGATGCCGAGGGCTTGCATATTTTGCACCCCATAAATATCCAATAATGGCACCTTCATTCCACAAATATCATTACGCGATTTATGGGTTGACCCGTAGCCGATGGTCGCATCGAATGAGGTGAGCCAATTTCTTGCCAATCGCGGTTCATAAAAAGCAGTTAAAAAATTGGTAGCGCGCCAGAAATGAGGGTTATCGATTCCATACACGTGCGGAGAAATTATGATTGTAAGAGCAAGGATGCGGGCTATAACGTTTGATTTCTTCATGAGATCTTTCCTTTTTTGCTTTCAAGCATGTATTAAGATATAAAAAATTTATGTGAAAAAGAAAAGGGACTTTTTTTATTCGCCGTCGCTAAATACCCATGACTTTAGTCGCGGGATGAATCGACAAGAACCACGCCGAAGCTTTGGCGTAGGCGGGTTGCTATGGCGGAATTTCGCACTGGTATGGCGGTTTCTAAGCCATCGAGCGCTTCTTTGCCTATTCATAAAAAAAGAGATACATTTTTACTGCTCATTTTAGAGTACGTTTTTAAGTAAGGAATTTTTATGAAGATATGTCTCATGATTTTGTGGCTTTCGAGTACAACGTTAATGCATGGCATGGAAAAGATTGTATTTAGAACTCTGACCAAAGAGGACTTGCAAAAAGAAGTGCATCGCGCAAGATCAGAAACCATTATGAAAGAACTCTGTCCACTGCAGATGAATACGCAAGAAGAATATTCTGATATTGATGATTTACGAAAATTAACTCAGCTATCATGCAAAGAAGATACAACTCGAAGTACATTTTTTGGCCCGGACAATAAACTCTTTGCCGTTAACAAAACAAATGTAGGTACTGATTTCCTCCATTATAAGTGTGCGCAGTACGGTGAAGCATGGGAATTGCATGGTAAAGTGTATGCCTGGCATTATACTCCCAAATCGGATTATTTTGTAGAGATGAGCGAGGATGCTGAAAATGAGCAGACTAAGATTACCATAAGAAAGTTAACCGATTGCAAAATTACTGAAAGTAAGAGAGATTTGCCCTTCTGTATTAATAATATTGCGTATGATCATGAAAATAAAAGGCTCTTTTTAGCTACGAAAATCATGAGTTGCTTTGCTGGGGATGAAGCGGGTCTTTTTGTGCTTGATGATGGCAAAGATGAAGTGAGACGTATTGCAACTGAATCATACAGCAACCATTTTTGCGAGCTTTATCCCGTTAAAAATAACTCATTACTTACAGTTCAAAATTTAGGAACGATTACTGAATGGAATCTTTCAGCGCCAGAACCGGCCAAGAGGCGAATTTATAAATTTCCCATTCACTCTCATTTTGAATTAATTTTGCCTTCTGGCGGGTTTTTTGCTGATCTTTCAGCAGATGAATCTAAATTGTTAGTGGGCATTTGCCAGCCAACTTCTCGTTTCACGTTAATTAATCGCGAGGGAAAACAGGTAGATTTTTTGTCCAATATTCTTGATCTTGATGATCATCGCCCGATGACGGCACTTAAACTATTGCCCAATAATCGGCAGTTTATCGCAGTCCGTTCGGCGTTGCATAAAGTTGGTGAACCATTTGCGCAACAAAATAAAAAATATACCGTGCAACTCTGGGATTTTGACAAACAAAAAAATGTAGCCGAATTTAGTGTTCCTGATAGCAACAATTATTGTAAAAAGCTGTCAATTTCATCAGATGGGGCACAGATCATCGCGGGAAATTATCGCTGGAATATTGCACAAATTCTGCGCATGAAAGAGATCTTGCTGAAAGATCCTGCCAAATCCTGCCAGGATTATGATCAGCTAGTTGGGCTCAAGGGAGAAAAAGCACATTTGGTAACTGCCAAAGATAAGATTAATTTACTAAAAAAACTTGATGCCAAATAGTGTTTGTCATAGCCGGGAGTGTTGGTATACTAAAAAAAGCTGAATATAAGACTTTTTAGGGGCCAAACCATGAATGAAAACGAAAAAAACCAAACGGCGACACAGCCAGAAGAGACCAATGATCTTGCAAAGCAATTAGCTGATTGCCAAACACAAATTAATGAATGGAAAGATCGGGCACTCAGAACTGCAGCCGACTATGAAAACTTTAAAAAACGTTCTGAAAAAGAACGCTTACTCTGGATTAGCAGTGCTCAATCGGCAGTGCTGCTCGATCTCATATCGATTGTGGATGATTTTGATAGAGCTTTTGCCAGCCTACGCCAAGGCTTCGGCGGCCAGGGCCCCATCCCCGCTCATCCTGAGGAGCCGCGAAGCGGTGTCTCGAAGGATGGTTTTGAATTAATTTATAAATCGCTTCAAAAAATTCTTGAAAAATATGGGATACAAGAAATTAAAGATCTCAGCCACTTCGATCCAACTAAGCATGAAGCAATCATGCAAGTAGAATCGGCCGATCATAAGCCCGGTGATATCGTGCAAGTACTGCAAAAAGGATATTTGTTTAAAGGTGAAGTGTTGCGTCCGGCTAAAGTGAGTGTTGCCAAATGAAAGCGACACGCTTCATTGTTGTTTTTTTTATAATATGCTCGAATTCTCTTAGTGCGATGGAGAAAAAAGAATTGCCAACGACATTGCACCAATTTGAACAATTGCCTCTTGATATGCAAGCGTTCGTCGTTGCAAAATTGTTTGATGCTCAAAGTCGCGATGAATATTTGATAGCTACTAAAAAAGAATTTACTCCACAAACGGCGATGAAGTGCATAAAGCCTTTTTTGCAAAGTGCTAAGAGATATTATAACAGTGAAGAATTTATAGAAAAGATTATATTGCATATAGGAGCTGAATTTCCTAAAAATGCAAAAGAAAATGCCCTCATTGCATTATTATCAGTCCAAAATCCTGGCGCCAAACAAATTTTGAAGAATTTTGTTTCTAATGAAAAAGTTATTGCGCAAGAATATTTTTTGAGAAATATAGAGCGTGCGCCAATCAAGAATCTTCAAAAATTGTGCGCAGCAGGCATCGATGTTAATTATAGGCTGCAGCATTGGTATTATAGTACCGCGCTCTTGCGTCTGGGTGCTAGCGAACAGTGCTTATCCGAAGAACATTTTAGCAGAATGTCATTTTTGCTTTCATGGGGAGCGGATCCAAATAGCCTAACCCATGAGGGTAAAAATGCATTGATGACGCTGATTGTTTTTGGGATGGTTGATAAATCTTCTCCTTTAGAACGTATAGCTCGGTTATTAATACGTCATAAGATTAATCTGTTGCAAAAAACAGAGACGGATATTGATGTTATTGGATTGTGCCAATGGCGTAACTCAGAATATCATCTTCAACTTGCCGGTTTTCTTACTAAAGAAGTAGAAAGCCAAGAAAAGCAGTTGCTTAATATGTCGGGAAGTCTAAAGTCCCCTTAATTATTTATATTGACTAAAAAGAAGCGCAGGCGTTTTCTTTGGATCAATATGAATTTTATTTCTAGCTTGTTCTTTAAGATCATCAAAGCACTTTTGGAATTGAGCTTTATCTTCTTTTCTTTCTAAGTGGTTGAATTTTCTGTGAAAGCAAGTTTTATCTTTATTGAAAAGATAAATGAAACAGCCATTAATTCCTTTTTTTACTAAAAGTTTAGGAATTAATTTTTCATCTTTGCAGGGTTTATCGTAGTAGATTTTCCCCTTCAAAATCACTGCAAATTTATCCTCATCTAAAGATTTAAATCCGATTGATTTAAGTAAATTGGAGATGAGCGGGTCATTCTGATTCTCGCAATCTACGTATAATCCTGCACCAATAAAGTTGTCTACGATAAGAGAAAAACTATGATCGATATCATCTTCTTTTTCTCTTTTTAAATCCTGTTTTTTATAAAGTACTACCGGTGCGCTGAAGGGCTGCATCAAGAATTGGCCGAAGTTTTCAATTTTAATAAAGATTTGCTTTCCATTGCGATTTTGCGAAATTATGGATGAATCCAAGGGATAATGAGTGTAATCATTCTCTTCAACTTCATGGTCGCACCAGAAATAAGTTTCTTTTTTCTTAATTTTTAAGCGAGGTATTATATGATCACGATCTGCTTCCTTTTTTAAAATTAGATCTAGGGCCTGAACATCATTTCCAGCAACATTCTGGTGAGTTTCGATGGCTCCTTTCGACTTTAAAAATTCAATAGCATCATCTATTTGCTGCATTTCATGTTCTAATGCTCGCTTGTTATCTGAATATCCAATTTTTATTTGATGTTTTCTGTTTACGAGTTTATGAAGAATGGTAGAACCTGAAAAATCATATTGATTAATGTTCCCGCCATTTTCGAGCAAAAATGTGATCATATCTTTATCAATCTCTGGTGCTAATGCAGCCGAGTGTAAACACTGGTATGAATTTGCTGCTCCATTTTTTAAAAGATACTCTGCAATATCGGCAATTTTTTTATTGAATCTGTGTCGGCATAATAGCGCGAACGGGGACAAGTCTTGGGAATTTTTTTTATTTATGGCTGCACCATTGCTTACTAACTTTTTAATGATATCAATATTAGGATTTTGGCTTGCGCATGCCTCATGTAATGGGGTATTAAGCCCTTTATTAACAGCGTTAATTTTTATTAATTTTGATTTAAGAAGTTCAGTGATGCAAGCATCTGCAGCCTTGACGTGCGGCAATATGTAATGGAGTGTCCTCATAAGAAAATTCATTTTCCTGTATTTTATTTGGATCTGCGCCCTTTTCTAATAATAATTTTACTGCGTTAGACTTGTTATCTTTGCATGCCAAATGAAGCACGGGAGTTCCGTCATCTGCATATTTGTACTTTTGATTCTGTGACTGAATTGTTTGATTAGGGCTAGCTCCTTTTTCTATAAGCCAGGGGATAAGCTCTTCGCATGTTGATAAGCTCATCAATAATGGTGTATGCCCGGTTACTGATGGTTCATTAATATTTGCTCCATTGCTTATTAATATGTGAGCAAAGTCTGCAGGAGCCTTATTAGAATTGAGTGCAAGCCTCAAAGCATCATTGCCCAAGGAATCTTTTGCGTTTATAGCTTTCTCGAGCTCATTATTTTCTCGCGCAGCAGTTAATAGCGCATTGAGCAATTTTTTATTACCGTTGTGTTGGCAAATGTAATGAATTGGTAAATACCCAAAAAATTCAGGATCAGTGATTGAAAGAGATGGTTTAATTTGATGCACGTTGCATAAAAGGAACTCAGCAATTTCATCATTTTTAAATTTGCAAGCAAGAAGAAGTGGGGTAAAACCAAAGGGATCCTTCTTGTTAATATCATACCCGCCTAATTTTAAATTCATTAAAAGTTTTGAATCGCTATTTTGCCAAACTGCTTCATGAAAGAGCCATGGATACTTCTTGTAGGCATTTTTATCGCCATTTTTTCGTTCTATAAAAAACTTTTCTAATTTAGCTTTAAATTTGGCTTCTGTAGTCTGAGAATCCCTGTACTCTTCCTTAAAACATTCATTATGGTGTTCTTTTAATGAAGGGTTTCTCAAGTTAAACTAGGATGATATGAATATAAATATTCAAGCATCTCCGTTTTCTCTGAAGGGGATAATGGCGCCTCATTTTTGTGATCTTTTTGCATGGCAGAAATGTTCAAGGTAGTTGCCATGGCCAGAAATAAAAATGCTGTTCTGTTCATAAAATTATAACATATTGCAGGTTTGTCTGTTTTTTGATCCTTCATACGATCCTCCATTTATTAAATTATCACAAAATAAATTAATTTCAAGCAGAAAATTCATTTCTGCTTGAAATTATGCAGGTTTGATTATAATAAATTGGATATAGAGAGTAGTGAAAAAGGGTAGATTTGCTTCGACCAATGCGCTAACGATAATAAGCTTTGGCGGAGGGGAGCCTTTAGATCTCGCTCGATAGTCGAGAGATCAGCACTAACGCGAATTGTTAAATTACTTAAAATAACTCAAAATACCGATTACTAATTCAATGCAAATGAGCACGATGATCGAGACAGTGAGCATATCCTCACGGATTGCCTCAGTTTTATGCTGCAAAACTGAAAGTACATCTTTAATAATATCAAGCTTTTTAGCGATCGCATCTTTAAGATTCTTAAGTTCACGCTTTTCAACCAGCAGTGAATATAATTCTGAGTAATACGGCTCGCCCGCCAGCTTGATGCTGCCTTCCAAACGCTCTGCAATCACTGAGATATCCACTTTTAACTTATCAAGATCATCAACCGGGCCTTTTGAAAGTGTTCCGATGAAGGGGAAATAGGCAGAAAGTGGCACTTTGCGCACGCGGCCTTCATAAATATAATTGAGCTGCTGCTCAAGGGTGCGATCAAAATACCGCAATTCTAAGTGCTGAATATTGGCGAATTCAAAAAAGTCTAAAATATCCTGATATTCATCATCATAAATAAATGCTGCCTCAGTATCGATCACAATTAAATCACCACGGAAATAACCGATTGCTGATGCAAGAATTTCATTTTTCTGGTTCTCGGAAAGTGTTTCAGTTTCAAAGCGCAATGTTGATGCGATTACGCCGCCATAAGTATCTTTAAGTTTTACCATATCAAGCAGATTTGGTTGCGGGTCAACTTGAATAAGCACATACGATGAGCGAGTGTGGAAAAAGTGTGGCTTAGCGATATAGGGGCGAATATTTTTAAAAATTACTTCTACATCAATTAAACTTTTTTCTGCCCACTGATTATCAATGCCGTCAAGCTGTTGGCGAATATTCTCAAGCGTATCTTTGAAGGGGATTTTATAGATCAATGAAATTACACCAAAATTATGGATTTTTGCGCTGATGCACGTTGGGCTTTTTTCTGGTTCGGGAATTTCTATTGCAAGAGGCAGATGATAATTTTTAAAGAATTTTGAAAGTGACAATGGTTGCGGTATCACTGCGCCTGATGCTTTTACTTTTTCTAAATTAATATCATCGCCAACATCAAACGCTTGAAATAGGTATATATTGCCCTCAAAAATGTGGCCAGTTGGATAGGTTTCGTTGGTTTCTAGCATGGGAATAAATCTCCGGAAATCTTTAGAATTTATATGAAATTTCTAAACCGCTCGTGGTGAGCTCGTCGAACCATACGAGCGCTCGAATCCTTCGACAAGCTCAGGACGAGCGGAATAAATAGTATTTTTATATGACGAGTTCTTATAACAAAGCTACCTCATTGGGGTGGTTTCATCAAATCTTGCCAAAAACTCCTCGCAACTCAACCTTAGCCTGCTCGAGACGAGCTCTATCTTGAGCTGATAATTTCTTTCCGGCACGATTAATATAGAAGTTGAGCATAGACATTGCAGATTGAAATTTTGTGCCCTTGGTCCGATCGCTGGCCATAACTGAGCGTTTGAGACTTTTGGCAATCTCTTTGGGGGAACGGGTGAATACTCCCGGTTCCAAATCCATGGCATTTGAAGTTTGACTTACTTTTGCAGACCAGTATTTTTTCTTTTTAATCATGATACCTACCGTTAAGAAATTATTAACGTGAACTCGATCTAAGAAATTTTACCCATGTCCGCTCGTGGTGAGTGATTGCGAAGCAATCGTATCGAACCATGCGGACAGCATAACTCATTTTATTACTCAAAAGGCCGCATAGATTCGATACGCCTCATTTCATTCGGCTACTCACTACGAGCGGCCTGAAGAAATTGCGTCTAAACAAAAGCCATTTTATGAATTTTTAGATCGAACTCGCGTTATCTTAAGAGTAGCGTAATCATGTTATAAGAAATTTTTCAACAGTGGGCTAGAGCGCCGATAAATATTTAACTCGCTCTGAACATTCAGGATGAGATGAAAATCCTAAAGTATCTTTAAGATTGAGAAATAATGTTCTGGGGTGCAAAAAAGAAAACCATGATCGATCATCTCTTTTTTCTATGAATGAACTAAAAAGTGAGACTCCGCCGTGCGAGCAATTCAGAGCTTTTGCGGATTCAAGATCTGCTGATTTTTCGAAGTAGCGGGAAAGAGATGCTAAGGTATATTCAATTAAGAAAAATTTAAATAGTGGACTTTTCAAAACTAATTTGCTTCCTTTTCTAACTTTTTCTAGTGCATTTACGAGCATAGGATATTGTTTAATAAGGTCTGTCTGGCATGATTTTTTGATTGCTGTATTGATGTATTTATTCGAATATTTAATGAGCATATTGCTCAGACCATAGATAGTTAGTCCGGCTGCCATTTTTTTAGCAATATGGTGATCACGAATATGGGTGAGTTCATGTCCAATGACCATCAGGCGCTCATCGCGCGTTGCCTTTTGGTAGAATTCTGGGTCTATAGTAACATTTCCCAAAACTGATGCATACCCAATGTTTTTAGTAGGTGCCTGATAAAATCTGACATCTTCTTTTTTCATGCTCATTTTATTGAGTGCTGTTTCAATTTCTTCTGGTAATGCATCGAGGGGTTGAGCACTTCCTGAAGCGCTTAAGGCACTATAGATCAAAGAGATACTCATTAAAATATCAGCGGCGGTATATGCCGCAATCGCGATCTTTTGGTTCTCATAAGAAAACAGTGAACTGATCTTATTGCCGATTTTTTGTACGGTGCTGGGAGTAGGAACAGGAGTAGCTTTAAGGCTTATACTGCAGAGAGAAGAAGAGAAATACAAAATAAAAAAAAGACGTGAAAAAAATAACCTTTTCATATAACCACCATTTAAAATAGTTTAACTATTTTTGAATATACATTAATATGCTAATTTGTATAGGATTAAGCTAGCAAATCCCGTAATATTAATTCTATTAGAAATTTAAAAAATGGTATTTGAACTTTTCATTCAGGCGTAATACTGAAGATTCTTTTGAATAATTCTTAATTTCATCAAAAGGGATCCAGGCAAGATCATGCGATTCTTCGCTGACTTGATACTGCGCATCTTTGGGAGCTTGTAGAAGATAGCGAATATCATAATGATAGGTACATGCTCCGGGGATTGGATGAATATCGATATCAAAAATGCCTTCATGCAAGAAAGTGAATCCTGAAATGCCCGATTCTTCTTCCGCTTCTTTTAATGCGGTTCTTTTGCAATCAGTATCACCATCATTATGGCCGCCCAGTTGGCACCATAAATCAAATTTTTTATGGTGGGTGAGCAGAGCATGAGTTTTTTCAGCATTGATAATCCATGCGCCGCTCGTGATATGGCCTTTATTGCCGCGAGCAAAAGCATCAGGATTTGAGGTGAGAAATTCGATAAAGCGAGAAATCATCCGCTGTTCTGCTTGCGTGCACAATATGCTCTGGCAATAGAGTTCTAGTTGTTTTTTGAGTTGATTATTGTTCATAGTATTTTTAGTATTTATCTTTTCAAAATGGTCAAAAATGCTTCTTGCGGAACTTCAACATTGCCCACTTGTTTCATCTTCTTTTTGCCCTCTTTTTGCTTTTCAAGCAATTTGCGCTTACGGGAAATATCACCGCCATAACATTTTGCTGTTACATCTTTGCGCAAGGCAGAAACCGTTTCACGCGCAATAATTTTTGCACCAATTGCGGCTTGAATTGCAACTTCAAATAATTGGCGAGGGATAACCGTGCGCAATTTTTCACAAATATCGCGGCCAATATAAAAGGCTTTATCCGCATGCACAATAAGGGCAAGCGCATCACCGGTTTTCCATTAAGGAGAATATCCATTTTGACCAAATTTTCAGGCTGATAGCCCGCTTCTTCATAATCAAAGCTTGCATATCCGGAGCTTAATGATTTTAATTGATCATAAAAATCGGTAGCAACTTCATTAAGCGGAAGCTTGTATTTAAGAATGATGCGATCTTCATCGAGAAATTTCATCTCTTTTTGTTCGCCCCGTTTTTCTTCGCAGAGGCTCATAATATTGCCCAAATATTGCTTGGGAACAATGATGGTTGCGGTAATAATCGGTTCATAAATTTCATCAATGCGATTCGCTTCAGGAAAATCTGAAGGGGTTTCAACATCAATCATTTCGCCAGTATGCGTCAGTTTTACTTTATAAAAACGCTTGGTGCTGTTGCGATAACGGTAACTTGATATTCTTGCTCAAGCCGTTGTTTAAAAACATCCATATGCAAAAGCCCTAAAAATCCGCAGCGAAACCCAAGCCCAAGAGCCGGAGATGATTTTTTTTCAACCGTGACACTCGCATCATTGAGCGTTAATTTTTCAATCGCATCGCGTAATAATTCAAATTCACTTGCATCAACGGGGAAAATTCCTGCAAATACTACCGGTTTTGCAGGTTTAAAACCAGGAAATGGTTTGACAGGAAATTGCGAATGATAGAGCGTATCACCAACGCGTGCTTCTTGAACCGTTTTCATTCCCGTGATCAGATAGCCTACTTGCCCTGCATAGAGCGCATCCATCGGTTGTTGATCAGGATACATAAGCCCAAGTTCAAGCACTTCATATTCATTGTCCATGTTGAGCCAGGGTGATCATATCACCTTTTTTGATCATGCCATCTTTGAGCGCAATTAAACAGATAACGCCGCGATAATCATCAAACCAGGAATCAAAAAGCAATGCTTTAAGGGGTTGATTGCGATCGCCTAACGGTGCCGGCACTGCGATCAATCACTGCATTTAAAACATCGTTAATCCCAATGCCTGCTTTACCTGAAGCATGGATAATTTCTTATTCTTTAAAATCAAATAAGCGTTTCCATCTGGTGCATTACTCGTTCGGGTTGCGCATTGCTCATATCCACTTTATTGAGCACGGGAACAATAGTAAGATCTTGATCAAAGGCTAAATAAAAATTTGCCATTGTTTGCGCTTCAACCCCTTGGGTTGCATCAACTAAAAGAACTGCTCCTTGGCAGGCATAGAGTGAACGGGAAACTTCATAGGTAAAATCAACATGGCCGGGAGTATCGATGAGATTGAGCAGATACATGGTCCGTTATGCTCATAGAACATGGATGCAGTTTGCGCTTTTACGGTGATGCCCCGTTCTTTTTCAACCTGAAGCTTATCTAAAAATTGTTCATGGCGCACGCGATCGGAAAGCGTGCCGGTTTTTTCTAATAAACGATCGGAAAGGGTTGATTTGCCATGATCAATATGCGCGATGATAGAAAAATTGCGCACTTGCGATGCGGGAAAATCTTTTAAATTAATTTTTTTTAAATCCATGCTCAGTTCTTATTTATAAAAGAAGGGGAATAGGTATTGGTACTGTATGCCCTAGTGTAGCGTAAAATCAGTACTTTTGCCAAATCTACTGGCAACATGATATTCATGAGTTATTTTTTTCAAAAGCACTTTTCTTTTGCACTTGCCATAACTGTTGCTTATAAGCTATTTTATGTTCATGAGTATGATAAAGCAACATCGTGATTTTCAAGAATATTTGCATGAAAAACTTCAAGATCCAAAAGAAGCGCTTGCATATTTAAATGCAGCACTCCAAGACGAAGATGATCGAGTATTTTTATTAGCTTTGAAAGATGTTCTTGAAGCTCGCGGCGGCGACATTTCTGATTGAGCCGATATGACCAAACTCGATCGGGTAAATCTTTATAGAATTCTTTCTTTAAAAGGTAACCCTCGCTGGTCAAGTATAAAAGCAATTATACATGCTTTAAATTTGAATCTTTCAGTTAATCCTGCACGTGATTAATGTATCTTTGCCTCTGCCAAGTGATCTTGCACATTTATGAATTGAACTGAAGAAAAGTTTGTAAATCCTCTTTCGTCTGATACTGCGCATGGAAGTGCGCTTGAATAAGCGGCAAAAGATTAGACAGCTTTTAAATAAGCTCGGCATTAAGTCAGATTTATCTTTTAAAAGTCTTTTTAAGGCTACCACTGCAAAGAAAATTCTTTTGCATTATATTGATGAGCTTGAAAGTAAGCGGCCGCTTTTACTTGATTATAGAGCTGCTAATGATAAAGCTCTTTTGGCTGATTTAATATTCAATAATCCTGATCTGGGATCAAAAAGAATATTGCAGATGTATGGATTATCGAAAGCCTTAGAGGCTATTAATATCCGTGAATTAAGGGGCATGCTATCAAAGCGAAATCAAAGGGATTGGAATCGCCTTATGGGTGAGACAAAAAAAATCAGGCTCCCAGCAATCTTAAGTCCTTTTGGGATAGTCCGAGGGCATCTAATGAAATTTAAGCCGTTAAGATTGCATACCAAATACTTTGCTATAATTGACTCATAATTCCAATTCTTTTCGCACTAATCTAATTGTATTCTTAATTTTTATTCTCTAATCGCTGAATCCATTCGGACAACGCTTTTCGTGATTCTTCAAGCATCGCACCTGGCGTAAGAATTTTATCTTCAGGAATAATCCCATCAAGCACAGCATCCCCTAGAGTCTTTTTTTCTTTGATTTTGTTCATTCTTTGTTTATCCCATGACCACTCATTCTCCTCATTGATTAAGACCACCTGCGGTATTATAACCTTCACTTTAGTGAAAGCAGAACCTTGCCGATAAATCCTTCCTTCTAATTGATCAAAGGCAGAACTTGTCCAGGGTAGGCTAAGTATTATTAGTTGATCACAAACATATTGCAATCCATCCAATCCGGTACCAATTGCACTAGAGGCCACAAGAACATCGATTTTCTTCTCTAGAAATAGATGCAGTCCTTCTTTATTGTTTCCTGTGAATTCACCATGGGACCATCCCCTCTCTCTTAAATATGTTTTAATTTCCTTTACTAAGCCATCAACGAACTGGGTATAAATAATAGTTCCAGGCTTGATATACTGATCGATAGCAGGCAATTTGGCTTCTAAAAGATATGTTTCTAATTTGAGAATCTCATTTTTCTGAACTGTTTGAAGTTTTTCAAGCAGAAATTGTCCCTGAATGTTAATGAAAGATCTATCTATAGCTATCTGATAGAGAGGTACGTGTCTTACTCCATTCAATACCATTTGTTCATGAATTGAAATACAATTTTCCAAACTAGGAAACGTCTTTAGTTCCTTAAATTTTTCTCCCTTTATCATGTTCAAAAGACTCACTGCTTCATCTAAGCTATTGATAACAGGAGTGGCACTCATTCCAAGAGTACATAAGTCAACATTATTGAAACGAGCTTTGAATAGAAGTTGCTCTAAAAGATTTCTTCTTTTAGTGACATCTACTCCTCGTTTTTTTGCACTTTGAATCTCATCAAGCACTACAAAATCAATAATATGATTTCCAACTAACCATTCAACATAATCGCTAGAATCCTTTTGCTGAAAAGCTTCATAATTAAGAATCAAATATGTGGGGATTGAAGAAGGCCTAAGCTGATGAGGCATTTTTCTTAAAAAGACTTGGCAACCTGGAAATGCTTGTAGAATTTCCTTACGCCATCCATCTAGGGTATTATTTAGAGTAATTACAATTGTTAATTTTGCTTCAATAACCCGACTTGCAAGAATTGCAGCTAATGTTTTTCCAGCCCCCGCTCCACTCCAATTACCAAGAGAACGTTCATTTTTGATTCTAAAGGCTACTAATTGCTGCATAAGATTAGGAGGAACAATCTTTCCATTTTTGCTAAAAGCATATCCTTTTGGAGTTTCTAAAGCGCAAGCACCATCATACTGTTGAATAAATCGTTCTTTTACAATTGCACTATAAACGCCATCTTTGAAAGACTTAATCATCTCAATGGTTTTCTTTTGCTCTGCTTGAGACATAGATAAAATTTGCTTCCAATAATTTGCAATCTCTTTAGCGATCAAATATTCAATAATAGACTCATCAGGGTTATTCACGAGATTAATAATCTTTCGGTCAAAAGAAGACAATCTCTCCTTTATTTTTAACTCTGGCAATCTTTTATCTTCAGAATAATTATCAATATCTTGATTCATTTCTAATTGATTATAAGAATGCTCATTTACTGCCATTACCTGCGCGTCATCAGTTTCTAAATGGTTTAATACGCAGTCAGCAATCTTTTGAGCTGCATCTGCTTTATTACTTGAATGTGCCAACTTGACTATCTCTTTAAGAAGAGGAGCGCATTTGCTGGCCATGTTCTTCGATGCGTCGATTAGCTTATTATGTTTCATAATGCTATATAACTCATCAGGAGACATTTGATGAAGAAGCGGTAAAAGACTTTTCACAAAAGCAAGAATAGCAAATTTATTCCATACACTAACGATCCCTAGCCAATCTCCCCAACCAAGCCATTCGTCTTGATAAATTGCTGATGGATTTGCAGGTATATCATCAGGTTTTTCTGAGGTCTTTACCCATTCTCGCCAATCTTTTTGGTTTTTTAAACCTAAGGAGCGGACAAAGGTTCGTGCTTCTTCAAATGGTCGAAATATTTTGTTTTGATTGGCTACTCGTGCAGTACCTAACCAATCACCCCAATTAATCCATTCATCGGCATAAATATGCGCTGGGCTTTGTGGTATATCTTCTGGCCTTTGGCTAGATTGTGCCCACTGAAACCAATCCCCTTTATTTTGTAATCCAAGCGACCTTACAAAGATACGTGCATCATAAAAAGAACGATACTTACGATTTTTATGAGCTACAAAACCAGTACCAAGAAAATCTCCCCACCCATCCCAACCCTTTTTTGCATATACCTCATTTGGGCATCCTGGAATATAAGTCGGTCTTGCATCTGATTTGGCCCATTCCACCCATTCTTCTTTTCCTGAGAACCCAAGGGATTGGGTAAAGATTCGAGCCTCTTGAAAAGAACGAAATTTTCGATTTTGAGGTGCAACAACCCCTGTTCCAAGAAAATCGCCTATACTGGACCATCCTTTACCCGCGTATGTTTGCCACGGAGATGCTGGAATATTTTGTGGTCTCGATTCAGATTTTGTCCATTTTCTAAATTCGGACATACTACATAAGCCTAATGTAATCATGTATTTTTTAGCATTTTCATACGAAAGAAATTCACGATTTTGCGAGGCAATATAACCAGTTCCTAAAAAGTCTCCTGTACCCTTCCATCCTTTTGTCTTATAAACGCTATTCGGGTATGAGGGAATGTCTGAAGGCAACGCATCTAATTGAACCAATTTTTTCCATTCGGTCATACTTTTTAAGCCAAGCGATCTGGCATAATTCCGCGCTTCTTCAAAAGAACGAAATTCTTGGCTTTGAGATAGACGATATTTACGTCCGCGATTTATTATTTCAGTATTTAGAAAATCATTCCAACCAGCCCATCCTTTTTTCAAATAAAAATGATTAGGCCATTTTGGTAAATCCTGTGGTTCATTTTTATTAAACCATTTCAACCACTGATATCTTCCTTTTAATCCTAAAGATCGAGCAAATTCACGAGCTTCCGTAAACGATCTGAATGTCCTGCGGTTAGCAATAGCCTTGGTGCCTAGAAAATCTGCAAAATCGATCCATCCTTCTTTTTTGTAAGCTTGTTGAGGATTTGTTGGAATGGCTTGGGGCTTATGACCAGACTTAGCCCAAGCCTTCATTCGGTAGTATTGTTAAGTTCTAGGGAATGTACAAAGGTCCGAGCAGTGATAAAAGACATCCATTTCTGTTTATTTGGCATAATTATTTCCTAATGGCACGAATCTTTAATGCGAGGCTTCTGACTTTATAGATTATAAGAATTAATCTATAGCATAAATAAAATTACGAAATGCAACAATATTTTTACCTTAAAAATGCACGGATAAAAACGCTCAATCCATATTTAGCATTTGCATAATCATGAGAGAATCTTTATAGTTCTGAATCAACCAGAAGGACAAAGAGAATAAACATTTAGAGTATTGAAAATAAGCTGGAGTTAACGCATTATGCCCGTCTTTCCCTTTTTAGGATTTTTTTAACTAAGGGCAATGATTAGAATTATTATTCCCGATTTGTTAATTCTTTTGAATCCGTGAATTGGTAAGAAGTAAGTTATTATCAAAGAAATAATCGTATATTGGTTTAAAAAATTAATGATATTCTGCTGCCCATATTTTTTTTACTATCAAGGGCTTAACACGTTTATTCATCTTATCGGGCCGTAGTTTAACTCTATCAAATTTTATTTCTTCATTCGTAAAGTTTTTTAAATCTAAAAAAATGCTTTTCCCCATCAATAGATCCTGTGGTTGTTGTTTCAATATGTTTGAGTAGCGCAGATCTTCATTAAATATTGTATTTATACCTTTAGAATAACAGTCAATCCTTTTTCGTATTGTATCTTTATTTTCTTGTGAGAAAACTATAACACGATAATATATGCCATCCTTATTGTGGCCATAAAAAAACAGCGGTGGCATTTCAGCATCGGCGTTATCATCTTGTGCCCTTATTAAACGCTTGGATTCAGCAGCGCTGCTATTAAAATCTTCTTCTGCTGCAGTTAGAAGTATGAGATTAGTATGCAATAACCCATGCTTAACATATTCAAGTAAAATTGTGTTAAGCACCTTAATAAATGCGAGTTCTAAATTTTTATAGGCTTGTTTTGGATACTCATCTTTATTGATAACTAACAAAAATAAATATCGAATTACCGAATCCTCTACCAGGGTAGTAATGAATGCATTATATTTTTCTTCTGATTCTGATAATTCTTGGGCATATATAAGAATCTTCGATTTAAGCGCATAAAACAATTTATGAAAAGGATATTCACGCACAGCAAATAAAGCTTGGGTATAAATTCCTTTCTGAGGAAAAATCACTTTTATTTTCTCTCTAAAAATTGCTTCTAAAAGAGTTTGATGATGCTTAATATCTTCTTCAGATATAGCTTGTCCATTCTTAATTTTATCTTTTATTTTTTTCTTACTTTTTGATATTGCACTACTAATTTCTGGAGCATGCCAAATCTCATTTCGAAATTTTCCCTGCCCAATCATTTCAATAAACAATTTATGCGTAATTATGATATCTTTTATATTATATTTTCTCAATAATGCTGCGATAAATTGAATTTTTTTAATTTTATATTTACCTTGCACATTTCTAAGTATTAAATCTCCAAGCACACAACTATCTAAATATGCAATATTAATTATATGATTTGAACCACCTTTTTTCTTACCTTTTCTTTTAAAAATTCTTAATTTTCTATACATTTTATCTTTACATTCTCAGAGTGACTAAATTAGATATCACATGTCTCATACTTTTTTTTGATTCCCTGTTACAATTATACCGAAATTTGCGCACAACTAGCACAACTAAGAGCATAATTATGAAAGCAATTCTCATCGCACGAGCTAGCACAGAAGAACAACGAGAAGCGGGCAATTCATTACCCGCGCAAGTAGCCAGATTAGAAAGATATTGTCAAAGCTAGGGCTTTGAAATTCAACAGGTCTGCAGCTTTGATGAAAGCGCCTACACCAATGATCGTTCTGTATTTGATCGCATTATTGATATCATTTTAGCCCAAACAGAAAAAACTGCCGTTTGCTGTGATAAAGTGGATCGGCTCTCGCGCAATGTATTTGATAAACGCATCTCTGTTCTTTATGAAAGAGCATTGAGCGATAAAATACAATTGCATTTTGTTTCTGATGGGCAAATTATCACGAGCCGCATCTCTGCGGTAGAAAAATTCCAATTTAGCATCAGCCTTGGACTGGCTAAATATTATTCGGATGCTATCAGCGATAACGTGAAGCGCGCACTTGAGCAAAAGCTCCGCAAAGGTGAATGGCCGGCAATGGCTCCTTATGGCTATAAGAATATTGTGCAAGGGCTGTTAGCATGGCATCGCTATACGCTTTGCATTGAGCAAGCTCTTCCTGGGTGCATGAGCTTTTCGGGCATCGGCGTTGTTTTAATGCCATATCCCAAGCATTATCAAAGTATTGTTTGCGGGCATCAGGGTTAGCACCGTGCTGCACCAGATGCTCTACAATGGCTTGACGCTTTTTTAGCTCATCCGCTGATAAGCAGGAGAATCCAATTCCTTCTATTGCTCCATGCAGCGGAGTTGAATTTTCCAAAAGTGGGGCTGTATCATTAACATGTGCGCCTTCTTTTGTGAGAAATTTTACCATTTCTTCATTCCCAAAAACAGCTGCAATATAAAGAGGGCTATAGGGCGATTTATTGGAAATAATATCGCATCCATTTGTTCTTAATTGTTTGGCCTGCTCAACTGTGCCAAAGCGGAAAATATCATAGGCTTCATTGCTTTGGCAATCGGTTGACAGTTGTACTTCTTTTCGAGTTTCATATTTTCCAATAATTTTGGCAATAGCTTGAGCAATTTGAGATTTGCCGCTGCGAAAAGTTTCAGATCTGTTTTTTGGCGCATGGGAATTTTCTTGCTTTTCGCAGCTATAAGCAAATGAACAGGAAATAAGTGATGCTAAGAATATATGATTGATTTTCATAAAAGTTCCAATATAATTTTGCTCAAAAAAATTAACGCAGGGGAGAAAGTCAGGCTTATTGAAACTTAGCGCCGGCTTGTTCATTACGAATTATAAAAAAATCGATATTTTTAGCATGATCAATACAAGCATATATTCTGTCTTTTTTTAGAGCTTCTCGGATTTCTTCTTCCGACATATTTTCATAAGTTGGATCTTGAGAAAGTGTTTTTAGAATCTCTGACTTATTCGATTTATATTTTTCGAAGTTCTCTATATTTATACATCTAATAATATTCTTTTGTCGTTGCATGATCATAAGTGTGTCCTTTATGTCTTGCGAAATCTCAACTTTCTCATTGCAGAAAGATTGAGCACAAAAAAAAGAAGAGAAAAATAAGCCGATTGAAAATAATTTGATTGATTTCATAAGTAACCTCTATTTTTGATTTTAGATTATTTAGATTATATAGAAATTATAGCATTCAGAGCAAAATCGGCAAGTAGTTGAAAGATTGATTTTTTATTTCAATTAGCAAATGCTTAACGATGGGGGGGCCACGTTACTCAAGCCTTTCAGATTGCTAGTACCTCGCTGCGAGGTTAATTTATTTGCATTTTCTTTCAGTGCGCCGTAATCTGTTGCTATTTAAAAATTAGACTCGAAAAATTATGCATCCGGGAGACTCATGTACAAATATGTATTCGCATTGCTGCTTATTCCAGCATATTTTGTGACAGCTGAAGAACAAGCAAATTAATATTCTCAAATTCGGCAACTCAATATGGCTTCATTACTGTGGGAAGATGAAGAATGGCCGAATGAATCTATTCTATGATTATTTACATCGATTTTTTGGTTATCAAGTTAATATGCAGAAATCAAAAAAACGACGCACGGTATTTAAATTGTTTGAAGGGTTAGAATCAGATCAATGCCTGTTATCAGAATGCTCTCTACGATGCAATTACTGCCCAAGATTTAATGCTCTTTGCCGGTAAAGCTCAAAAGTGATCCCTATATTGCCAGCATTATTGATCGAACAAATACAGAGCTTGGTAAGGTTGCTTTCTATGGGTTAATCGGGTATCCGATTACTGATATTAACGAACTATGCAATCGGCAGGAAATTATTAAATATTTGCTTAATGATTCTGAATTCTTGACTCAATGCATGAGACCAGTATCAACAACTGGGATCTTCAGAAAATTTGGTACTTTCTTTATGGCAGCAAGATGGATTTGTAAATATCACTGAACGCCGATATTTTTCAATTCCTTATTTTTCACGAATTAATAAAGCGCTTAATACCACTCCCTTCATTGCTCGAATGCCGATCATTAATCGGCCATCAAGAACGTGCATTGTGGTGGGGAACTGGCATTGCAGCCATTGGATTATTATCGACCTATGGCATAAGCAGATTAGCGCGCATCACCATTCCAAATTTGCTTGAACGCATGGCGTTGCGCTTACAAGGAACCGGTGGCCGATTGATAGCCCTTCTTTCTAGTCTCGAATCGCCCTGGCTTGATGTTGGGGCGCTTTCTCTGCTCAGTGCAATCTTTTGCGGCTTTTCATGCAAAGAAGACTATGAGTGGCTTCGCGATAATGTAATTCTTGATCTGCTCTTGCAAAAAAAGATGATCACCGTTGCGCATTTTTTTAGAGCAATAATGGAACTGAATGAGTTACTTGAAAAGCATCCTGAATTTATTAAAAGATGTCCGGCAGCGGCTCAAATTAATGATTTTATGAATGATGAAGCATGCCGCGGTTCTATGCAGCAACTCTTAGAATTTTGCCAGACATCAACCTTGCAAGGAGATGAATCATTTTTTTCATATCATGGCAGAGTGCTAGCAGCATTCAAGCTAGCTTATGCATGCAAAGAAACGATCGAGCCATTATTACTGGCAGTGGGGGAATTGGATGCCTCTATTTCATGCGCATGTTTATTCAATGAATTCAAAGATAAACGAGTACAATTTTGTTTTGTGCAATATGCGCAGGAAAAAGATCCAGTGATTCGCATGCATGATTTCTGGAATCCGATGATAGATCCTGAAAAAGTTGTTGCCAATGATATTGAACTGCATGGGCCAGAAAAACGCGATATGATTATTACCGGGCCAAATGCCGGTGGTAAATCAACTTTGATTAAGGCAATTCCTATAAATCTTATTTTTGCACAAACAATTGGCATGGTAGCCGCTGGCTATGCTGAAATTACTCCCTTTGCAACGATTGCAACCTATTTAAACATTGTTGACGATATCGCTGCGGGCAACTCATTATTTAAGGCGCAAGTTTTACGAGCTCAGGAGATGGTGAATCTCGTTGAAAAAACGCCGGCACATCAATTTAGTTTTGTTGCGCTTGATGAGATGTTCAACGGTACTTCTGCAAATGAAAGTATGGCCGCTGCCTTCAGTGTGGTGAATCATATTGGTAACAGTGCCAATAATATATGCATTGTGGCAACTCATTTCCCGTTGCTTACCAAGCTCGAAGCACAATCACCCGCATTCCAGAATTATAAAGTTTCAGTCCATGTCGATGAAAAGGGAATTCATTATCCATTTAAATTAGAAAAAGGGATTTCACATCAACATATTGCGCTCGATATACTTAAGCAAGAGGGATATGATTGCAAAATTCTTGATGAAGCCTCGCAGATTTTAAAGGATGTGAATGGAGCAAACAAGGGATAGCATTGGTATTTTGTAATAATTTTTTTCGATTACTGCATGGTTTTATTTACATGAGCTAATTTCAGCAATTTATATGCTATAAATCATCTGTTTGATTTCTAATGCATTCTCATAGAGTTGTATATTTTTTTGCTTGTAAGCATTGATATCCTTAACCGCAAAAGCGAAAAGAATTATTGAAACTATAGCACTCGCACCTTGGATTGAATGCATAATATTTCTTTCATGTCGCGTAATCTCATCTTTTTGAATAATATATATGATTGGAGCAAGTAGTCCTATGCAAAATATACCCGCTGCAAGCGCTGCTTTACCAGATTGATAATCTGGGCAAAATCGGTCCCACCATTTTGTATCAGCGCGCTTTTCAATAATTTTTTCAGCAAAATCCAGATATTTTGCAATCTGGCGATCGCTTAATGGTCCAATTTCAGCAACTTTATTTTTAAGTGCCACTGCTAGCTGATCTGGATCACTTTCCTTAATTGCAGTTTCGATTGGATCGAGAGAAGATGTGTTTAATGTGATAAATAATGATAGAAGAAATAGTTTTTTCATCGCTTTTCTCTAATTGTTTCTTTGTTCGAAAGACTATCGCAACTTTGCATCGATTTGTCAATGCAAGTTAAATAAGAAAATCAACTATTGAATCGAATGTTTTAAGAAAGGGTATCTTTATGCATAAATAAATGTTAAATAATCATTTTATTGGAAGAGTGTTTGCGATTAAGTTGAATTTTTCATTAGAGGAAACCTTGAAAAAAACTACTATCTCTTTGCATAATAACCACAGTTATCACTGCTTCAGAAAGTCCTACGGATCCAACCCAAAAGTATAGGAATAAAAAAGCATACGAAGCTATTATTCATGATGCGTATTATGAGGCTCGGCCGTATGATCAAGAATTGCCAGCGTCTTGGAGAGATACGCTTTCTAAATTTGGATTTAAAGAGGATGATATTAATTTTTATACTGCTGTTCGTACTAACAAATTTACTGAACGGGTAGGGAATAATATTATCATCTTACGGCCAAATTTCTTTTTATATTTAACTGATGCAGAACAGTCGGCCTATATAGGACTTAAATTGGCGTCGCTTCAAGCAGGAGAAGAATTTGATGTGGGTGGATCTCATGAGACATTTTATCATCCTAAAATATCATCATTTCAAAAAATTAGCTTAGGATTAACGGCACTAGGCCTATTGGCTCTCTATCATAACCCTATAAAAGATAAACTGAAAATGGCATGGCCAGTGTGCAAGAATATTCTCCTTTCAAAAGGAGCTGCCTTAGTTGCTGGATGTGTTGCAGCTAATGCTGCAAGAGGATTGTTAAATCAACATGGTGAAATTAAGAAACTGAGTGCTGCGCAATATGCTGTAATTGATAAACTGGGATCTGAAGGAATTCTCTCTATTCGTGAAAAGCAGGTTCATTGGGGGTATCGCAATCATTCATGGGTAGTGAATAAATGGAATTATTTGCTTGGAAAGTTCTCTCTCGTATATAACCCAGAGAATGATTTAGAGTTGATAAAAGAATATATCGCGGGCAAAGAGACTCAAAAATAACAATCTTATTGTAACTCATCTAACTTCAGTGGTAGAACAGAAAAAGTACCCATTCTCTTGCGAATTTTGGATGCTTCTATATACTATATCTTGTCATCTTTTTCATGAGAAAATCACGATTTGAACCGTATTTATTGGAAGGCAGTAGCCCATGGCCGAAATCAATAATCAAGATAAAATGTCCGAGTTAAAAATTAAACCCGTTCTTATTGAACAGGAGTTAAAAGACTCCTTTCTTGATTATGCCATGTCAGTGGTGGTCAGCCGTGCGATTCCCGATATTCGCGATGGTTTAAAGCCGGTTCACCGCAGAGTGCTCTATGCAATGTATCAGCAGGGCTTCTATTTTAATAAACCGTATCATAAATCAGTCCGCGTGGTGGGTGATGTACTTGGTAAGTATCATCCGCATGGGGATCAGGCAGTCTATAATACCATGGTCGGCATGGTGCAGGATTTCTCCAAACGCTATCCGTTACTCGATGGGCAGGGTAACTGGGGTTCAGTAGACGGGGATAATGCGGCAGCGATGCGTTATACTGAAGTCCGCATGAAAAAGATTGCGCAAGAGCTGCTTGCTGACCTTGATAAGGAAACAGTACGGTTTGTGCCAAACTTTGATGAATCAACGGTTGAGCCGACTATTTTGCCAAGTAAATTGCCAAACTTGCTCGTTAACGGGACTACCGGTATTGCCGTGGGAATGGCAACTGCAATCCCGCCGCATAATTTGGGCGAAGTGATCGATGCATGTTTGCTCTTGCTCGCTAATGATGCTACCTCTGAAGAAGAAATTTTTGAAAAAATTCCCGCCCCGGATTTTCCGACCGGTGGCATAATTTGTGGCCGTGCCGGAATTGTTAAGGCCTATAAAACCGGTCGTGGTAATTTGATCCTGCGTGCAGTAGTCGATGTTGAAGAGACCAAAAAAGGTACTTCACTTATCATTACCGAACTTCCATACATGGTTAATAAAGCAGCACTAGCAATGCAGATTGCTGATTTAACCCGTGATAAAGTGATTGAAGGGATCACTAATATTCGTGACGAGTCTGATAAAAAGGGTATGCGTTTAGTGATTGAGGTTAAGCGTGGAGAAATGCCACAAGTTATTCTTAATCAATTATATAAATATACCCCGTTGCAAACTTCAATTTCTATTCTGATGCTCGGCTTGCTGGATAATAGTCCATTGGTATTCTCGTTGCGCCAATTGCTACAACAATTTTTATACCATCGCCGCGAAGTGGTCTATAAGCGTACGGTCCATGATTTGCGAAAAGCGCAAGAGCGTGAGCATTTGCTTAATGGTTTTATCATTGCGCTTACTAATATTGATGAGGTGGTCGCCTTAATCAAACAATCTAAAGCTGCTGAAGATGCGATTGCAAAACTTAATAAACGGTTCCTGCTTTCTGCCGAACAGGGCAAAGCGATTTTGGAAATGCGCTTGCAACGTTTGACTGGTCTTGAACAAGAAAAAATTCATTTAGAGCTTGAAGAATTAAAGAAGACCATTGCTCATTTTAGAAGCATTCTTGAAAATGAAGAGATTCTCAAAGATGAGATTAAAAAAGAGTTGGTTGCGATTAAGGAAGAATATGCAGATAAACGCCGCACCCGCATTGAAGGGGCGATCGATATTCTCACCGAAGCTGATTTAATTCCTGATGAAGAAGTGGTTGTAACCTTAACGCGCAAAGGCTATATCAAACGTGTTCCACTGCAAACCTACGGCGTTCAGCATCGTGGTGGCAAAGGTAAGATGGGAATGCAAGCACTCGATGAAGCCGAAGATGTTATTGAAGATTTATTTGTAGCGCGTACGCATGATAATTTGCTCTTCTTTACTAATTTGGGCCGCGTGTATTGCTTACAAGTATTTGAAGTGCCTGAAGGATCACGCATTGCCAAGGGGCGCGCAATTATTAACTTACTTCCATTAACTCCGGGCGAACGGGTAGTTAAATTGCTTTGTGCAAGAGATTTGATCGAAGGCACCTTTATCGTATTGCTTACCAAAAACGGTATCATCAAACGTACTGATGCAAGTGAATTTGCGCATATCCGCTCAACTGGTATTCGCGCTTCAACCTTACGCGAACAAGATGAATTAGTATTCTGCGCACTCTCAACAGGTAATGAATCAATTATTATCGCCACGGCGCGCGGCCAAGGAATTCGCTTTAACGAGAATGAAGTGCGTTCAATGGGGCGTCAAGCGGCAGGTGTGATTGGTATTCGTTTGAAAAAAGATGATTTTGTTGTTGGTATGGAAGTGATTGCTGATCATGGCGACATTCTCTTTGCGACGCAAAATGGTTATGGAAAACGAGTAGCGATTGCCGATTTCCGCGTGGCGCATCGCGGTGGGGTTGGCGTGCGCACCATTCCAGCAGATAAACGTAATGGCCAAGTAATCGGCCTTGCGCATGTTACCGATAAATCAAATCTTCTTCTGATTGATGAGGCAGGAAAAATTATCCGCTTGCCATCTTCTGAAGTGCGCACCATGGGCCGTCAGGCTAAGGGAGTCCGTTTAATCCGTCTCGATGAAGGGCAAAAACTCTCATCAGTAGTTGCCTTTGAAGAGGATGAAACGGCTGGATCTGCTGCCGGAGGTTCGCAAGGTGGCGGCCATGCGGGCTCTAAACCTTTAGGAACGGGACACAAAATGGATGGGCTTGAGCCGATAGATGAATTGCACCTAACTCAGGCATTTGTGACCGAAGATGAAGCTGAAGAAGAAATTGCAACAGCAAGTCCTCAGGAATCATTTATTTTTGCGCATGGTAAGGATGAAAGCGAAGAGGACCCCTTCGCGGGCTTTTAGGTAGAGATTTTTTCCAGGAAATTGATTTTTCTAATGGATGAACTTCTCTATAGTGAGCAAGAATTTCATCAATCGCCAAAAATACTTGTTTGCAATTTTGTTTTGAGCATGTCATGAGCTTACTGGCAATTTCAGGATGGTGCCCCCTGATGTGCCGTGTGCAGTTCTGTAGATTTGAATAGGTTTTATCGCATTCCAGATAATTGCATGCAAATCTTTTATTTTTTTTGATAGCGATTTTTAGGCTATTCGATGATGGATGCGCTGCTCCTGTTTCGATTGCAACTGCAACATCTGCAAGAATTACAAGTTTTTCAAGATTGTTCTCTTCCATTGCTTCTTGTAACGTTGCAAATATGACGCATGCAAATATTCCGGAAAATTTCTTTCTTTGCATTCTAATTTCCTTATTATTTTTATTGCGTATACTAAGGGAATATTGTTCTGAGTTTTCTTTAGTTTACCCTACAATGAATATTCCAACTGATACAATTATTCTCCATCTTTCACTTATTGAAGGGGTAGGCCCGGCGCTTGTTATGCGTATTATTGATAATTTGGGAATTGATAATCTTGAACAGGTATATCGATTCTCTAGCAATGATTGCATGTATCGATTGGGGATCAAACAAAAAATTGCTGAGAAACTGGTGGCCGGATTGTCCAGTTCTCGATTGCTTGATCAAGAATTGCAATTGCTTGCAAAACATCCAGTTGGCTGGATGACCTGCTTAAATCCAGATTATCCTGAACTACTCAAAACGATTCATATTCCTCCAACGATTATTTATTGGCAAGGGCGTTTTGCCCAATCAGCATGCTCTGGCTATAGTCGGTTCCCGTGATGCGAATGCCTATGGCAAAATGGCAATTGATCGCTTGGTGCCCGATCTTGTTGCGCATGATTTTACTATTGTGAGCGGTGGAGCACGGGGGGCTGACACCATGGCCCACCAAAAGACCCTCGATATTGGTGGAAAGACGGTAGCAGTGCTGGGCTCTGGATTGCTCAAACCATATCCTCCTCAAAATACGGATCTTTTTGCTAAAATTATTGAAAGCGGGGGAGCGCTGGTCAGCAATTTCCCTTTGTTAATGGAGCCTTTGGCCGATAATTTTCCTGCCCGTAATCGAGTAATTTCAGGGTTAAGCCGAGGATGCATTGTTATCCAAGCAGCGGCAAAAAGTGGGGCTCGTATAACCGCCGATTATGCTCTGAGCCAGGGGCGCGAGGTGTTTGCGGTTCCCGGGCCAATTGATGATCTATTAAGTGCGGGTTGCCATGAATTGATAGCCCAAGGGGCTAAAATTACTTCCCGGGCTGCCGATATTTTAGTTGAATTTGGCCTTCAGGCCGCTCCACAAAATACTATAGAAACCCCAATTAAACCGCGTAAAACTTCTGGCCAACAGGCTATTTTTACTCCTGCGCAGTTAGCGGTACCCATTGATCCGCGAGAGGCTATTATCTTGCAAACATGCCAGAACCCTTGTGCGGTTGACGAGCTTTTAGAGGCCAGCGGATTGCCCCTTATTACCCTAAGCAAGATGCTCTTTGACCTGCAAGTAAGAGGACTCCTTACGCAAAATATGGCCGGCTTATGGCAGAGACGATAATCTACCTTATTCATCCTGAGCTCGTCGAAGGAAGCTTAGATATTTGTAATTATATGGGATGCTTCGACAGGCTCAGCATGAACGGTTGAATTTTTTGATTTTCACTCAAAAATCCTCTATATTAGCTATATTATTATATAAGTAATGTAATTATATAACTTTCCACTTCATAGTGAGGAGGGCTCATAGAGCCCGTCTCGAACTAAGGATATTGTATGCCAGTACCAAAACGAAAACGGTCCCGTGCCCGCAGAGATTCTCGCTTTGCCAACAAAGGTATTAAGCCCAAAATACTTGCTGAATGTAAAAATTGTAAAGCAGCTCAATTGCCTCACCAAGTATGCAAAAACTGCGGCCATTATAAAGGGGTTAAAGTTTTAGTTACCAAAGCTGAGCGTACTCTTAAACGCAACGAAGTTAAGCAGGCGCAAAAAAATCGCGCTGAAAAACAAAGCGCATCCGGTTCTGAACAACCTTCTGAATAATGATTCGTGATACACTGCTCCTCAGCTTGCCCGCCATAGTTTAAAGCTTCTTTGAGTTTTGCTTCGTAGTAAAAACAACGGCTGGGGATGAAAATGAAAATCCAATTCATGGTGAGGAGGACCCAAAATCCGTCGCGAACCAAAAAAAATTTGAGGGGTATTCTTTATATCCCTCTTTCTCTTTTAAGCCAGAAATGCTAATTTCATGCTGCAAAAAGCATATATTAAATACTAAGGAGCACTATGTTGGAAAATAATCTTGGATTAGATGCCTGGAAAGTAAAATTTGAATCATATATAACTGCGGCACAAGATAATCTTGCGTATGTTGGAGCAGCGTTTGGTGCATTAATAATTCTAGCAGGCGGGCTTTATTGGTATAGCTATTCAGCACAGCAAAAAGAGCAGGCAGCTACTACCATTTTGGCTGATTGCATTTCACAATATGAGCAAGCTGAGCAAGGCAAGGCGCAATGGGCCGATGTAGTTACCATGGCGCATGCTGGCTATGAGAAATTTAGCAGCACCAAAGTAGCTCCCTATATTTTAGCTGTTGAAGTTGATGCGTTATTGGCGCAAGATAAAAAACAAGAAGCATTAGATAAGCTTGATCTCATGGTTTCTAAAATTGGCAGCAGTTCCCCTTTATATGATCTTTACAAATTAAAACAAGTTCTTATTAAGCTCGATATTCCAGAAATGAAAGAACGAGCACTTACTGAATTGCAACATTTGGCAAATGCACGCAATAGTGATTTTGTTGATGCGGCGCAATATTATCTTGGTCTTTATTATCAAAATGCGGGCCAACAAGAAAAAGCTGTAGAAATCTGGAAGCCGCTTGTTGCAATTAATGATAGTGTCTCTGATACTATGGCTCGTTCTCCCTGGGCAACATTGGCACAAGCTAAAATGAATGGGCTTGCCTAATGTATCCTTCAACGGCCTCAGGAAGTGCGGGGGAAGTGCGAGTGCGGTTTGCCCCATCACCAACAGGACATTTGCATATTGGTGGATTGCGTTCCGCAATTTTTAATTGGCTTTTTGCCCGCCATAATAATGGTAAATTTCTTTTGCGCATTGAAGATACTGATATTGAGCGTTCAAAACAAGAATATACTGATTCCATTCTGGCATCTTTTGCATGGATGCATATTGATTGGGATGAACCGGTTGTTATTCAATCGCAGCGCGCCGCTCGCCATGGGCAAATAGCGCAGCAATTACTTGCGCAAGGCAAAGCATATTTTTGTACCTGTAGCCAAGAACAGGTAATTGAACGATTATCAAAAAATCCCGGATTCGATCCTAACTTTATTAAGTATGATGGGTATTGCCGGAATAAAGGTAATAAAGCAGGGGCATTGCGATTCAGAATTCCGGACGATATTAAAGCGGTAGATTTTGATGATCTTATTCGTGGGCATATCACAGTCGGCATAGATCAGCTTGATGATTTTATTTTGGTTCGCTCCGACGGCACGCCCATGTATAATTTTGTGGTAGTCATCGATGATGCTGATATGCGTATTTCTCACGTGATTCGTGGTGAAGAGCATATCGCAAATACACCTAAACAAATTTTATTATACCAAGCATGCAAATTTGCATTGCCGCAATTTGCTCATCTTCCTGTGATTTTAAATCATGATGGAAGCAAATTAAGTAAGCGGGATGCGGCAACGGGAGTAGTCGAATATCGCACTATGGGGTATATCCCCGATGCACTTTTTAATTATTTGGTGCGTTTGGGTTGGGCTCATGGGGATCAAGAAATATTCACACGGGATGAAACAATTAAATATTTTACGCTCGATCATGTCGGTAAAAAAGGTGCAATTTTTGATCAGCAAAAATTAGATTGGATCAATGGGGTGTATATTCGCGCACTTGCCTGATCAGGAATTACTTGCTATTATTCGCAAAGATGTTTGCCCGACGATTCTGGATGATTTGCCTCGTTGGCATGAAAATACTATTTTGCTTTTGATCAATATCTATAAACAGCGTGCAAAAACATTAAAAGAATTGGTAGCCGATATTAAAGCTCTTTATAATGAGCCTGCATCATATTCTCAAGAAGATATTGCGCAATGGATTACTCCCACTACATTAAAAGAATTAGAAGAAGTCGCGGAGCGTATTAAGCAGATTGAGCCATTTTTGGAAGATGCTATTTCTAATTCGATCAAAGAGTTTGCAAAAATTAAAAACATCAAAATAGTTGCGATTGCACAACCATTGCGTATAGCATTAATTGGCAAAAGTTCAGGGCCGGGCGTTTTTGATTTAATGGCGGTGCTGGGTAAGCATGAGACGATCAATCGCATTGAGAAATTAATCAGCAGCATAAATAAATAATGAACTGATCATTCCTAATAGAGAAATTAACGGAGTTAATACAATGGCAGCACAATTTTCTTACGACGATACATTCTCTAAGATTGCAGATATTATCGCTGAAAAATTGGGCATAGAAAAAAAACGCATCACCAAAGAAGCAACACTTGCTGATCTGGGTGCCGATTCGCTCGATTTAGTTGAAATCATAATGAAAATGGAAGAGCAATTCGGCATTGAAATCAATGATGAAGATGCGGAGAAAATGAACAATGTTGGTGAAGTGGTTGAATATATTCAGCATAAAAGAACTAAGTAGTTTTCTGTTGCACCTAACGTAATTACAAATTTCTTAATTTTAACGGCTTAGTCTTTTTCCGGACCAGTAACATATATTTCAATTAGAAATAAAGAAATCCAAAGTTTGCCCTTCGATTCTCCTATATGAATTTTTAAGGGGGGATTAGTGGTTAGATTTATGGACCTTATTTTTTTATGGATTATAATAATAGCTGTAATATTATTAACCTAGTAATTTTTGGAGTTATCATGTTAAAAAAAGCAAGCTTAACCATTCTTCTTCTTTCTATTGGTTCTATCTGCGTAGCTATGGAATCGAACCGTTCTAATAATAGCTATAAACCACTCTGGGAGATTGTTAAAAATCCTGATTGGGGATTCTTTTCTGAATTATCATACAAAGCATCATTTTTAAGGCACCGCTGTTTCGCATGGAGACAATATTTGTCACGCGATTGGGGTGCGTTAAACTATTATCTTATTGAGAAAGAACGTTCAAAAGAAGCTTGTAGAGCAGTTGAAGATTCTATTACACAAGCTTTAAATGATCCTAAGCTTTGTTTAGATGTAATCGAGAAACCAAGCAAAAAGGGAGCATGTGATGTAATGCTTCCGTTCATGGAAGTTACTCGCAAAAAGTGTTACGATCTGAACATTCTAGCTAATAAATAATAGTTTAGTAAAACTCTAAAAAGATCAGAATCATGGTAATGATTCTGATCTTTTGGTTGATTTCTAATATCAATCAAAAATTAAAACTAATTAATGATTCACGGTTATCATAAATTTCTTAACTTCGACGGGTTTAACCTTTTTTTCCCACGGGCGTTTATATTGAAGTGTAAGGGTATAAGATCCAGCCTTTTTGCCCCGAATTTCCCAGAATTGTACTGCCTCCACTGCCAACTAAGCCAGTATTATCCGCTTCATATCCCGATTTAACCAAAGTGATAATGGGATTTTTCTCAATCTTTTTAGTCGGATACCAAGAATAGCCAGTTGTTGGATTAGAGCGAAGTTCTATTCGCTGCGTTTCGCCTACTTTGAGATTAATACTATTGATAATAATTGGGCTTGCATGGGCGATTGCGCTTGTGAATAGTAATAAGTTAATAGATATTTTTAACTTCATTTTTGAACCTTTATAAGACCCTTCGATACACTCACTTTGCTCGCACTCAGGGGAATGGTCTAAAATAACGTTGTGCTGAACCCGAGAGAGTTCGTATCGAACCATTATTTATTCATATTCATCCTGCCCGCCACCATAACGCCATGCTTCGACAAGCTCAGCGCGAACGGGCTGATGAGCGAAGGCTGGCGGAAGCTTGCGCATATCCGGCGATAGTTTCAAAGGCAACGAAGACGGATGAAGGACTAAAATCCAAATCCGCCTTTAATCCATACGCCCCATTGTGAAATGGAATTCTTATTTGCTTTAATTTCATGGCGTGGATTGAGTCCTTCAAATTCTACTTCACCACCGATGCCAAGAAATGGCTCAACCCATTGATAGCATTTTTGCCATGAATAGCCAAAATTACCAAATACTTTATGAGTAAATCCACGCGTTGCCTGCGCAGAACTTTCATCAATCTGATCATCATTAAAAAATACTGGTGGATTTGGATCGGCAACGAGCGCTTGATCTGCAAAATTATTGCCGGTGATAGTCGCAGTACTTTGGGTTGCATTACTTAAGCCAACACCCGTGGCTACATTTTGGATTCCTTTGAGCGCATAGCGATTATTGCGGAATTTTTTCACGATTAGTTATATTTTCACGGGAGCGGAACCATACATCATAACCAAGATCGGCAGTATATCCACAATATTCATAACTTGCCATGATCACTGCATCAATTTGAATTGCCATTGAAACATCGCATTCAAGGGTAGTCACATCGATTGTTGGTAATGAGACGCCAGTATAATTGCCCAATGCGTCAAATTGCTTTGCTAAAACATAACGAGTACCAAATCCTTTAAATTCTAAATTTTCAGGATCGCTGGGATTAATCAGATCGAATGAACGGCGCTGGCGGGATGCAAAAAGATGAGTGATGTTGGCATCCGCCCAAATAGTAATTTGTTGTTCTCCATCCCGTTCCCATAATAATAAATGTCCGGTAAATCCTATTCCTAATTCTGCATGGTGCCCATTCCCGACTATTGCCTCGAACAAAAAAATTGCTTTTGAACGAGTGCCTGCCGGAATCGATCCACGAATATTTAATCCCGCATGGCCGAATGGGCAATTTACAAAATTCCAACCAAGAGCCAATTGCGCTTCTGCAAATCCGCTTCTATGCGTTGATCCACCAATGCGTCCAAATTGCAATGGTTGCGTTACTTGCCCCCACGTGAGTCCACCTGCAATTGCTTGCTTAAATGATGTTGCAGGCGGGGTGACTGCCGGCACATCCATATAGAGAGGTGGGAATGGAGCGGTTGGTACTACTTGTGGCGCAATTGTTTCACGGAGTTCAAAGATCCATTTGGTCCAAACATAGGGAACATGAATTCTAAAATAATAATCGTGATATCCCAAATATAAATCAAAATCAATAAGCGCAGTACGAATTTCTGGTTCCATGCGCACGGTACTCTGGAATATAGGGGATAATCCAAAATAATCGGCAAGAATCTGAATATCGTTATCACGGTTGGTGACTTGGCTTCCGGTAATGGCCAGATTATCAACGCCCCAGTAATACTCAGCAATACGCTCAGGCCTGAATGAATGGCTATATTCAGGAGTGATTGAAAATGCTCCATAAAAATCTTGGCAATATAGATTAATATAGCGGTGCCACAAGGTTAATTCGCGTGCGGCATTTACACTTTGAGAACGTGGCGCTAGAAATGTTTTGCCATGCAATGGTTGATTGAAATCATCATCATCTGCCACCAGCATGTTTGTGATAAACACGAGCATGCTGAGTGATAGGAATTTTTTCTTCATACTTTACCTTTATTTATCCTTCGATACGCTCCCAGCCTTCGCTTATCCAGGCCTACCGGCTTGGCAAGCTTCGGCGGGCAGGCTACTCGGTTGAGTTTATCTGAATTTTTCAAAGTGGTCTCCATTGGAACGAACCGATATATTTATTCCTCTTGAAAGGCGACGTTTCCGGCGAAGTTCCAAAGGAACGAAGACGGAACGCTGGGTCAATTAAATGCAAAGCCACCTTTAATCCAGACTCCCCATTGTGAGAATGCGCACGTTTGGCACGAATTATCAAAACTTGGTTCTGAACAAGTATTACTTGCAGGGTGAGCAAATTCTATAAATCCGCCTGCTCCCAAATAGGGAATCCAATCACATTCGCATGCATCCCAGTTATAGTTCACGTGAGCAAAAATTCTATTCGATAATCCTTTTGTTTCAGCAGCTTCAAGATCAATATCGGTTGCTGCAATTAGCACGGGAGTGAGTGTTGTGCGTTGTTGCGTTGTATTAGTAGAAGGGCTCATTCCTCCGCCATCATCAGTCGGAAGAATCACAATCTGATCAGAGTTATCATTTGTAGAAACCATCGCCCATTGCTGTGCAAATAGATCAATGCCTGGGTTTTGATTTTGGCTTGGATTATAGGGAGTACCGATTGGTGTATTAGTTCCCGAGTGAATATCAGCTTGGCTTTCAGTTGCTGAAAGCGGAATTGGTTGGCCAGGAGTTATTCCTGGCGGCAGATTGATCGCATCTTGTGCTACAAATCCATATGTCCATGCATCACCCTTAAGCGCAAAATTTACATTGCCGTCAAAGGGAATCGCGCATTGTTGGCAGATCGGTTTAATTTTCTCGCAGGTGCGTGCCCAATAATTGTAGCCAACATCCAGATCCCAATTGCACCATTGGATATAGATCATTGCCGTTGCATCAAATTGCGCGGCGATGCGAACATTCACATCAAAGGTAGAAATATTTGCAAGGGGAACATACAAATTTTGAAATTGTAAACTTGGGGCAACACTATTTGCAGCAGTTCCGGGTGTCATGTTTACAAAAAGATTCGTAACGGGTGTACCCAAGCGTTCCGTGAGCATATATCTGCTCATGGGTTTATCAACTAAATCAAAGGTTCTTTTTTGGCGGGAACCAAAGAGGGTTGTAAGATTTGCAATACCATAGAATCCAACATAGCGATCGGTGCACTCATCAACAAAAAGCAGATAATGGCAACTTAAACCAAGGCCAAGTTCCCAATGGTGCGCATTACCGACGATCGGCTCAAAAAGAAATTCTCCCTCAGGTCTATTGCCAGTGGGTGCCGAAGTACGAAGGCAAAGCCCAAAGTGATGATCATCGCCTTGTAAAAAATTCCAACCAAAAACTGCTTGAATATCAGAAAGACGCGTTTTACTTAGGCTTCGTGCTACAATTTTTGCGCTTTCCAGAGGATTAAAAAATATGTTGGCCCCAAGGGTAGGAGTTCCCAGTCCCGATGCATATGAAGTAAAATTGGTTACTAATTGCGATCGCGGAATCGAAGTTGGGGCGAAATATCCGGCACTATAACTGTTAGTGCCCGGTTGCAGCACGTCTTCTGAAAAGTTTAGTTTCCATCGAGAATAAACTACTGGTGCATGAATCCAGAAATAGAGCCCATCGCACCACTCATCAAGGCCTAAATAAAAGCTAATGTCAAAAATTATGCTAGAAACTTTTGGATCAAAAGTAATTCTGCTTTGAAAATCGGTTGGTAAACCAAAATAATCCGCGAGCCAGTCTGTTGCATCACGATTTGCAACTTGGCTTCCGCTAATCTGAATAAATGGTGGAGCGCCATTCACCAGATCCGCGCCAAAAAGGGTACGATTGATATCATGGGATCTGAATGTTTTCTCATATTCAAGTGTAAATGCCCAACATCCATACACTTGCTCTTGATCATACAAATTAATATAGCGAGTTACTCCGACAATATCTCGCGCAGAATCAACACTTTGAGATCGCGGAATAATAATGGGAACTACAGCATAAGATTGCAGAGAAATGCTTGAGAGTATTATCAGTATTCTAATTATTTGCTTCATAAATTTCCTTTTTTACGCATCCTGATTAGCCCCTTGGGCATCTGGAAGGATCACTGATACTATACCGCTCATTTTCATGGTTGAGAAGAGTAAGGGAGGGAGTTTATTTTGATTTTGAAACGGAGCTTAAGCTCATATCGATCTTTTTACCAATAACAGCAGCAGCTCTATTTAAAGAAAGCAACGTTACGGAATAATTTTTTGGATCAAGCAATCTCTTTAATCCTGATCGGCTTGTTCCCAATTGTTTTGCCATTTCATCTTGCGTAAGATGCTTTTTTTTCATGTACTCCTTCAAATGATGCGCAATTACTTTTTTGACCGCAGCAGCATTAACTTCTTCTAAAATTCCTGCCTCTTCAAGAAAATCCTCAAAGCTTGATCCAATATGCTTATTTTTTTTCATTTTTTTTCCTCATTTCAAAGTTTTGGCACGTTTTAAAGCCAATTTCAAACCATCGGGCGGTGTCTTCTGAGTTTTCTTTATAAATCCATGCAATAAAACAATTTTGCCATCTTTGAATACAAAAAATATTCGAGCAATCCTATTTTCAAGAGCACTTCTAATTTCCCATAATCCATTGCCGAATGGGCTTACTAATGGTTTTCCGACGGGCCAATCGATTTGTACTGTTCGAATATCTGTGCCGATCGTTTTACGATCTTCTTTTTCTAACTCCCAAAGCCATTTTCTAACTGGTTCACTTCCTGAAGTTTCTTTATAAAATATTACCGGAATAATTTTTATAATTTCCACAAATCGGCCCTTTTTTGATACATTAATCAATGTACCAAATTTGGTTCTCAATAGTCAAGCTCTATATGTTAACTAAAAAACAATCCACCTTTAATCCATACCCCCCATTCAGAGAGATTGCACCGTTGACAGTTCCTGCACTCGGAGCACGAAACAATTTGAGCATTTGCGTTTAAGGCGCACGAAGTTCCATTTGCGCATGCTGGTTCACCATGCCGCGGACCGAATTCTGCTTTGCCGCCGACGCCAATAAACGGTACAATGTCTTCGCATTCATTCCATGAATAACTCAGGTGAGCAAATATTTTATGGGACATGCCGCTGGTTCGTGCGCGATTAAAATCAATGCTGCCATTTGATAAAAAGATTGGATCATTTGATGTTTGCATTTGTGTTAAGGGTCCACCATTATCGCCAGGAGCAACAACTATTTGATCAGCGTCATTGCTATCGGTAAAGAATGCAAATTGTGCATTATCAACTCCTGCGTTCAAATTACTTGCAAGGGGCACGTTGGTTCCGGTATTAATCGTTGCAGCACTTTCAGTAGCGGAGAGGGCAATCGGAGTTCCCGGAGCCGGCGAAGGGGTTACGGCATTTGCAGCTACAAAGCCATAGACGCTTGCATCACCCTTGAGCGCCCAGACATTCCCCGATTCTAAACGGGTCGGCCCGGCTTGCTTGCGTAATGAAATTTTTTCGCAGCTTCGCGCCCAGAAATTATAACCGAGATCAACCGATAATCCGCACGCAGTATAATTAAATAGGGCAGTAATATCTGCTTGGATAGCGCTGCTTACATTTACTTTTAGCGTCGTTAAATTTGCTACCGGTGCATACGCATTTTTAAATTGTGCTGCAGGAACGGTGGCGCCCGCAATACTGCCTTGCGCTGGTGCCGCGTACAAATTAGTTACCGGTGTTCCTAATTTTTCTGCAAGCATATAACGGCTATTTGGTTTTCCTATTATATCAAACGTGCGTGTTTGGGTTGCACGGCATTGATGGGTAAAGTTTCCCACGAGATAAAATCCAAAGGTGCTCTCTTCATCTTCTGAACGCCAAAAGGTATAACTGGCCATAAGCCCGGCACCAACTTCCCAGTGTTTGCCATTTCCGCAAATCGGTTCAAATGCATAAATGCCCTTCGGTTTATTGCCTGTTGGCGCATAAACGCGGAAATTGAATCCTAAATAATAATCTTGGCACAGAATAAAATTATATCCGAGCGCCATTTGAATTTCCGCCAGTGCAGTTTTTGTTAAACGATTTTGAGAGAAACGAGCAAATGCGAGCGGTTCAAAGGTGACCGCATCGGGCAAATTGGGAAAATCCAGATCAGAAAAAAAATTGGATGCTTGTTCTACTAAATTGCCAGCGGTTACTGCAGATGGAGCAAAATAACCGGCAGCATAGCCATTTAAAGGTAAGGCGTTATTTACCTCTTCTGGCGAATTAATAAGATTCCAGCGGGTCATAACAATCGGTGCGTGAGCCCAGAAGTAAAGCCCTTCAACCCATTCATCCAAGCCAATGTAGGCGCTAAAATCTATAATAAAATTGGTAACGCGCGGTTTGAAGAATAATCTGCTTTGATACGTAGTTGATAAACCAAAATAATCAGCGAGCCAATCATTGGGATTGCGATTAGGAACTTGGCTGCCGCTTATGCCGATTGAAAGTTCATTTGCATTATTTATTGATGGAGTGAATGCACCAAATAAGCAATGTGCCAACGCATCCGAATCATAAGAGCGGGTTCCTTCTAATGTTATTGCGCCAGTGACATAGAGATTTTCCATATCATACAAATTAATTTTATCAGTGATTCCTACAATATCGCGTGCAGAATCAGTTGCTTGCGAACGTATGCTAATATACGGAACATTTGCAATAATCCAGCAAGGATTAAGAACAAATATTACTGCTGCAAGAAGTAAAATGCGTTTCATACACAGCTCCTTTATTTTTAAAATATGCTTCGTACTGAATATTCATAAATTTGGTTTAATAAGTCAATTACATGCCTACTAATCGACTCTTAATTGCTGCACGAGTATACTTTTATTAGATGAATATTTTCAAATTTTAACTATGAATCTTTGAGTTTGGAAAGTTTAGGACTAAAGGACCGCTCGTGGTGATCCTTCGACTCGCCTGCTCGCTCAGGACTAAAGGCCCGCTCGTGGTGAGCTTGTCGAACCATTCGAGCGGAATAAAAAGATTTTTATTAATTTGGTACCAAATGCAAGATTTTTACGTTTATATTCTCAAATGTAGTGATGGGTCATATTATACAGGCCATACGGATCAATTAGAAAAACGAATTGCTGAGCATAATATCAAACAATTTGATGGTTATACAGCAGCTCGACTTCCCTTTGAAGTAGTTTTTGTTCAGCCCTTTGCAACAAGAAATGAGGCTTTTAACGTAGAACGACAGATCAAAGGATGGTCGCGTAAGAAAAAAGAGGCGTTAATTAATGGAAATTGGACTAAACTGACTCAATTATCTAATGAATAGTTATGCCGCTCGAATCCTTCGACAAGCTCAGGACGAGCGGAAAAGAAACTCAGATTGATGTGCCAAGAAATCAAAAAAGGATTGAGATATGCTTTACCTATACCTTTGGGTTGCAGCGCAAATTATCATTGAAATGCTCCCAATAAGCAGCTCGGGGCATCTCGAATTGCTTGAATTGCTCTTAAAAAAGTTTGCCGAATTTGATATTAAAAAAGCTTTTCCAAATCCCGATACCTTAAAAGCTTTTTATTATTTTTTGCACGGATCAACATTAGTTATTATTTGCGGCTATTTTTTTTCACGATGGTGGAATTTAATTGTAAGTCCCAAAGGAATGCAATTAATTATCTGCTTAATTATTGCTGATCTTATAAGCTTGTGTTGTTATTTTTTATTTCAAAAAATTAAAATACGCTTACCTTTGGGTCTGGGTTTTTTAATTACCGCAGTTGCACTCTTTTCAACTGCCGGGTGTAGTGGAGGTCTTTCAATTGAATCTCTTAGTTTTGCCAATGCAGTAATCTTAGGGTTAGCCCAGGGATTAGCATTATTGCCGGGGATTTCCCGACTTGCACTCACCTGCAGTGTTGGGTGTTGGCTTGGTTTTTCTTTAATTGATGCCTTTTTTCTTTCATGGACGATGCAGGCTCCCTGATGGGCAGCAGCTTTTGCCAAAAGCCTTAAAGATCTCTATGAATTGGGTGCACTTAAGCAAGTATTGAATCTGCCAATGGGCTTAGTTATGCTGGGCAGTAGTGGCATAAGCGCACTGATTTATGGGTATTTTGCAGATGCAGATACTTGATTACTTTGGCTGGATATGATACCTTTTATTATGGCTAGGTGATTATGTTTGTGAACGGTTTGAGTAGATCGTGTGTATCGAACCATGAAAAAATTGAATATCCGTTACGAAATTTATGGTTCGATACGCTCACTCTGCTACTCACCAGAAGGATTTGGGATAGAGCTAAAAGAGATAGTCGCATCATGAAGGGGGAAAATAATGTTAGGGATATTCAGAAAAGCAGCCACTAAAAATGGACCATGGGCATATAGTAATGAAATAAAAGCAGTAGCGCTGCTTGCCCTGGCACTTTTTTTAACCGTGGCGCTTTTTTCACATTCTGCGCATGATCAATCGTGGTTTTATTTCAATACCGTATCCCAGTCAATCGGAAATTGGTGCGGGTATATTGGTGCCTGCCTTTCCGCAGTATTATTCTATCTATTCGGTGGTGCAAGCATACTCTTAATATTCTTTTGCATGTTCATGTTTTATTGTGTGATTACGAAGAAAACAGTGCAGCAAGAATGGGATCGTATTGCAGCATATATACTGATATTATTTGTTTTTGCTTCATTGGCAGCATTGCATGGCATTGATATGCTCGGGAGTTCAGTTCCGGGCGGCTATTTTGGGCGATTGATAGGGCGCTGTTGCCTTGCATGGTTTGATGCGATTGGCACCTTTATTTTTCTTTATAGTCTTCTTTTTTCTTCATTAATTATCATTACTCGCTTTTCATTTATTGGATTAGTACAAAAACTTTTTTCCCGTATTTCAATCGCCGGCGTTCGAACCTCCATTGTTGATCCCGTATGTGCGCTGTACGCATTTGCGCTAAAACCATTCAAGCAATTATTCATGCGAACGCAAAAGAAGATATCAAAAAAATATTTTCCACAACCGCAAAAGCATGATTACTCCTATGAAGGGGGTATCTTTGATAATTCTCAAATGCTCGATGATGCTTTTTGGAAAGAATTAAAAAATGGGGCTAACGAACGGGTTTCTTCTGCTATGCGCGATCCGAATCCAGACTCAATTCATATGCAAAGGCCTTCAATGCATGAACCAGAAACTATTCATCATAGTAATAGTATTGCGAGTGATATAAAAGATACGTATGCATTTCCATCACTTGATATGTTTATTGGTGTTGATGAAGAGCAAAATGATAGCTGCGTTGATACAGGAATTAGAAAAGCGGGCAGTAGTCGTTGCAAGAAAAATTAGAACGATTTGATGTATATGGCAAAGTCACTGCGATCAAACGCGGCCCAGTGGTTACCGTTATTTGAATATCAGCCGCAGATTGATACTAAAATTAGTAAAATTATTGCGCTTGAAGATGATCTTGCACTTGCATTGCAAGCCACCAGCATCCGTATTATTGCGCCAATTCCGGGCAGATCAGTGGTTGGGTTTGAAGTTGCAAATAAAAATCGGCGCGAGCGTGATGCTTGCACAATTATTAAATCAGAGGCATATCAAAGATACCAAGCAGCACTGCCGATGGTGCTTGGCGTTGATACGATTGGCAATCCCGTGATTATTGATCTTGCAAAAATGCCTCATCTGCTTGATGGCCGGATCAACCGGATCAGGAAAATCAGTTGGGCTCAATGCGATGCTTATCAGTTTGCTGTGCAAAACTTCGCCGGATGATTTACGTTTGGTGGTGATTGATCCAAAGCGGCTTGAATTTGCGCCGTATGCCGATATTGCACATTTGTTATTCCCGATTGTGACCGATCCAAAATTGGCGCCATCGGTGTTGCGTTGGGTGGTAAAACAGATGGAGCAGCGCTATGAAATTATGGCAGAAGCCGGTGCGCGAAATATTCATGATTATCGTGCGAATGCAGAAAAAAATAATCTTGAGAGCATGCCATTTATTGTAGTAATTATTGATGAACTTGCGATTTAATGATGTGCGCGGGCAAAGAGGTTGAGGATTGCGATTATTCGTATCACTCAAATGGCGCGCGCGGCCGGCATTCATTTAATTGCAGCAACGCAGCGCCCATCAGTTGATGTGATCACCGGTTTAATTAAAGTTAATTTCCCCAGCAGAATATCTTTCCGCGTAACTTCCAAAATTGATTCTCGCACCATTCTTGATTGCGCCGGCGCTGATAAATTACTTGGGCCGCGGCGATATGCTCTTTCTTGATGCCAATGATTCATTGCTTAAGCGTGTGCATGGCGCGTATGTACTTGATAAAGAGATTAATCAAGTAATTGGCCATATTCGCTCGCAACGGCGAATCTGATTATCTTGATTTAAAACAAGTGTATTCAGAGGATCGCGCACAAGCAGATGCGGGCCAGCAAGATGAAATGTATGAGCAAATTTGCCAATTACTTGCAAGAGATTGATGAAGTATCAATTTCATTCTTGCAACGCAGATTTAGAATCGGCTATAATCGCTCTGCGCGAATTATTGATATGCTTGAAGCGCAGGGGCTTATTGCGCCATCATATGGCGGAAAAACACGAAAAGTAATTCGCTGATATTTTAGTGTATTTTAAATCTGGGCGCATTCGCTATTATCTCCGCTTCTTTTAATAATTCGCTTATTTCGTCTTTGCCTTTTTTATTAAGAAGTGAAATATTAGAATCTAAAAGATCCTTGAGCGTATTGCCATCGGCATCAGCAATTTTATAATCTACGCCCAAATCAAGCAATGCCGCGCAAATATCGGGTCTACCATCTAAGGCTGCAAACATTAATGCCGTTTTGCCATTTTTAGGATGTTGCACATTTTTGTTTCCGCCGGCTTCAACTAGTGTTCTATAAAGATTCATATACTTTTTTTCATTTGTATAAAGCAGTGAATATTCAAGCATTTCTCGTAATGCATTGGTAGATAGCCGAGCAAGTTCTTCTTTGCTTACGCCCTCTTTTTGAAACTGGATTATCTGCCTTTTGATATGCTCAGCGGGAGTTATAGCCATCGCTGCTACAAGAGAACTTTTTAAGAAAAATGGGAGAAGCAATAATGTTTTTTTCATGGTACCTTCAATTGTGTTCTAAATGATCGATTGTTTAGTGTGATGAAGGTATTATAACAAAAATATTGAGATTTTTTTACTTCGATCAGGAAAAAAATGTTTAAAAATAGTTCCATTCTTTGCACCACCATTTTAATGAATATCATGGTTAACGGTATGGAACAACCGGCGCAGAAATTAAGTTTTCTCGAAGAAAGATTCTTGAATGCTTTTGGACGCGCCGATAGTTTAGAGATCATTAAAGATTGTTTAGCTCAAAATGTTAATGTCAACGTGACCGATGAGACGGGGCCTGGCAACACTTTTCTTATGAAGGTTTTATTTTGGGGACGCTATAACGAGGCTCATCTTTTATTGCAACAAAAAAATATCGAAGTGAATCCAGTTGTCGAATCACGAATGTGGTACACTTGTACGCCTGCACATACGCTTTTGGATAGTTCATATCTTACTCCCGTCCAAAAAGAAGAGTTGTTACGATTGCTCATGCAAAAGGGAGCTGATATTAATGCTGTTAGTAGCTCTAAGGTCACGGTGATTGAATCTGCGATTAGAGCAATGACTCATGAAAATGTTGCTTTACTCGAGATGCTTATTGATGCGAATGTTTTACTGAAGCCAAATTCTCAAGGTATAGCCCCATTAACCCAAGCAATTGGTAGAAATATCCCTCCTCTTATCCCTGTCATCCTAAAATCGAGTTTTCTGACTAAGTATGACATTGAAGAGGCTTTAATAGAATCTGGGCAGAAATTCTGCGATCGGATGTGGGCATTATGCGAGGATGCCGATATCCGCGAAGAAAACAGAGGTAAGATCGAGTTGCGCAAATCTCTAAAGAAAATTTCTAATGATTTGCAAGCGCTTGAAGATAAGCAAAAAAAACCGCTAAAAATTTTGAATGCTCATTATACAAACATTAGAGAAATTATTGAGGGTGTTAAGGATATTTCCAGCAAATGTGGTTGTAGAGGGCGTTCAGGTCCAAAGCCGATGCCGAACCGGCCAATTCTCATTAAACCAAATCAAGCTGAAAAGCTTGCTACTAGCAAAAAATCTCTTACAGAATTGAGTGATTGCCGAACTATATACACTATGCTCTGCAACTATTATAAAATTATGGTTTTTATGGAGCGTGCGACCAAATCACATAATGAATGGCAGGCATCCAGAAAATTTGGTTTGCCCACGGATCTTATGAAAATGATTGCATATCATTGTGCAGCGCAAACCAAATCTGATCAATAGTGCTTGTTAGTTGCTTCTTTAAGCAAATTATAAATTTCCGAATCTCGCGGAACTTCATTTATGAGTGGTTCTCCCAGATATGTGAGATCTGCATCATGATGTAAGAGTAACTTAATTAACGGAATATTCTTTTCCTGTATTGCTTTAAAAAGTGCTGTTGATCCTGATTTTGGATTTTGTATATTTACATCAATGCCTTGTTCAATTAGTTTTTCTACGGTTATCAGATCATTATTGTGAATGGCTTGGAAAAATTTCGACTGTTTATTGATATTACTCAGAAAAGAAATAACTAATAAAATAATCAAGCCAATAATCAATCCCAGAGCAATCAGCAATCTTTTGATCCATGTATTCATAAAATATCTCCCTTATTTACCAAAAACTTTCTTGAGTGTGCATATGGCTATATCAATTGCGCCTCGCGTCTCAGTGGTATCTTTAAGTGGCGCAAGTATTGCAAAATCATGAATGGTTCCCAATATTCGCACTGCCGTAACTGGTACACCTGCTCGCCGTAATTGGCGCCCATATTCTTCACCTTCATCACGCAGCACATCATTTTCATCCGTGATGATGAGTGCTGGTGGCAATCCTTTTAATTGTTCTAAGCTTGATTTAAGTGGGGCAACATACGGTTTATTTCTTTCAGATTTATTAGGTGCATACGCATCCCAAAACCATTCCATCGATTTTTTAGTTAGCCAATACCCGTTCGCAAACTGATTATAGGAACCCGTATTAAAATTTGCGTCGGTGACTGGATATAAAAGAATCTGGTGTTTAATTCTAGGACCGCCGCGATCTTTTGCCATTTGTGCCAGGACCGTCGCCATTAGACCGCCAACGCTATCGCCAGCGACTGCAATTTGTTGTGGATCTAATTGAAGCATGGTGCCATGTTTGCCTACATATTCAAGCGCCGTATACGCTTGCTCGAGAGCGACAGGATAATGCGCTTCAGGCGAAGGCGTGTAATTAACAAAGACGATTGCTACTTGAGCACCATTGGCAAGCTCGCGAATAAGACGATCATGGGTATTCTTGTTGCCTAAAATCCATCCGCCACCATGCAAAAAGATGACTGCCGGCAATTTTCCTTTACTGTTTTTTGGCCGCACGATAGTGACTGAAACTTCTTTGGATGGTCCGCCAGGTATAATTTTTTCTTGAACTGATGCAGGAATAGTATTCACGGTACTGGCTTGCAGATCATCAAGAACTTTGCGTGCTTTTTCTGGCGTTAAGGTATAAATAGGCGGAGCATCTTGTTTTGCGAGATCACTCAGAAATTGTGCGATTTGCGGATCAATGTTGGTGTACGAGACTCCTAAAGAATTTGCACTAATAACTGAAATACAAATTAATGGTAAAAGCAGAGCGATACGCTTCATTGTTTTCTCTCTTTTTAAATAATTATTTTGTTCACGATAATTATTTTAGAAATGTAATAATTTCCTGTTATTGATGTTAAAATTACACGGTTTTCTCTGTATTTGCTACTATTCCTTGACAAATGTTCAAAAAAAGGCCATTTTTTCTGCATTGCAAGACAAAGTTAGATGATTATAAAGTTAAAAAACTTCTCGTGAAAAAACGGAGAAAAGTCGATGCGTTTTGATCAGCATTTTGTTAAGGGTGTTCTTCCAGAAGCAGTTATTCCTTTTTGCAAATATCCGGATGATATTGGATTTTCAGTTGATACACGAACATTGCAACCAGGAAATATGTTTGTTGCTTTGAGTGGTGCGCAAGCAGATGGCCATAATTTCTTGGCACAAGCACTGCAAAAAAATGCAGCAGGTTTTATTATTGCTTCAAGCAAAAAAGATCTTCTTGCAACCCTCGATCAAAACCTGCTTAAAAATAAACTTGTGATTATTGTGAATGATGTGCTGCAGGCTTTTATTAAATTGGCTTGCGCATGGCGCGATCAATTTAACTATCCGGTTGTTGGAATCACTGGATCGGTGGGCAAAACTTCAACAAAAGAGATTATTAAATCAATTTTGCATGCCAATAATATTCCCTTCATTGCCTCTGAGGGCAATCAAAATACGCGCGTTGGCGTTGCCATAAATATTTTTAAAATGCGCTCGAATCATCAAGTGGCTATTTTTGAACTTGGTATTAGTAAACGGGGTGAAATGGCAGAGTTAGCAAAAATTGCGCGGCCCATCAACTGCCGTAATAACCGGAATTGGCCATTCTCATATGGAAGGGCTTGGTTCATTTGGCCGATATTGCTCTTGAAAAACGTGATATTTTTAAATATTTTAGTGATAACAGCATTGGCATTATTAATGGTGATCAACCCTTGCTTGCCAATGTTGGGTATAATCATCCGATGATAAAATTTGGTTCAAAAACGGTCAATCAAATTCAAGCGCGCAAAGTGCATGCAACCGGAACCAATATCTCATTTGTAATGAAAATCTATAAAGAGAAATGTAATGTAACCTTGCAGCATCCGCATGAAGGGGCAGTGATGAACTCATTGGCTGCCACTGCGATTGCCTATTTGCTGCATGTGCCTACCGCCAAAATCATTGAGGGTATTCAACAGCCATTGCGCGTTTCTGGAAGATTTGAAGAAAAAGTGCTTTCTGCAAAGAAGGGCAAGATTATTCATGATTGCTATAATGCAAATCCAGAAAGTATGAAGGCGGCATTGCTTGCTTTCCAAAAAATTGAAACGAAGGCGCAAAAAATTGCAGTTCTTGGCGATATGCTTGAACTAGGGGTTAATTCACCATTCTGGCATCGCCAACTGGGAAGATTCTTACGTAAAGTCCCTTCACTCAAACATCTTATTTTAGTGGGAGATATGGTAAAATGGACACAAAAAACCGTTCCGGTTAGCATATCCGTTGATATTGTGCCAAGCTGGAAAGAAGCGGTTGAAAAATTAGAACAAAAATTAGCACAGGAATCGGTTGTTTTGGTAAAAGGATCGCGCGGACTTGCGCTCGAGAATTTGGTGCAAAAGTTCACCGCAGTACCGGCGGATTCACCTAAGATAGCGCCGGCGGCTTAATAAAATGATCCTCAAACAAAAACATATTACAACCCATAAACCGGTCCTGGTAAAAGAGGTCCTAGAAAAGCTTCGCGTTAAACCGCGAGGGGTTTACTTGGATGTTACCTTTGGAGCCGGTGGCCATACGCGCGCTATTCTAGAACAGAATAAAACCTGTAAAGTAATTGCAATGGATTGGGATGCGCTCACGCTTGAAACCTATGGTCCGATCTTTGAAGAAGAATTTGGGGATCGCATATCCTTTGTTTGGGGCAATTTTTCGGTATTATACAAATTGATTAAAAAGCATAATATTGGCCAGGTTGATGGGGTGCTTGCCGATTTTGGAACTTCGCAAATTCAGATTGCCCAAACACCAGGACTTTCATTCTTTAGGGATACCCCGCTGGATATGCGGCTTTCTGCTGCCCATTATCAAGTGACGGCTGCAGATGTGCTTAATAAATCCTCACAAGAAAAGCTGGAACAGCTCTTTTTCCAACTGGGGGAAGAGCCAAAAAGCAGGCAGATTGCCCGGGCGATTGTTGCTGCGCGAGCGAAACACAAATTGATCACAACCGGCCAATTAGTTGATGTTATTGAAGATGTTTTGCCTAATAAAGGCAAGCGATCCATACATCCGGCAACCAAAATTTTCCAGGCATTGCGGATTTATGTGAACCATGAACTTGATAATATTCAAGCATTTTTACCCGCTGCCCTCGGAGCTTTAAAACCCGAAGGAAGATTAGTTTGCATCAGCTTCCATTCTTTGGAAGATCGGATGGTAAAACAGTTTTTTAATAATCAAGAAAGAACCGGAGCTCTTGAGGTGATAACTCCCAAAGCTATCACGGCAAGTCTTGATGAATTAGAGCTGAATCCATCAGCCCGTTCAGCTAAATTACGAGCTGCAGAAAAATTATAATTTGTTTATTTTTTTTAAAAAAATCCCCTGAAGATCGTTGACAAAAAGGCCTAATCCTATAGAATAAAGGCACTATTAATTAGAAAATAAGAGGGTTGTAATACAAAAAAGCTCTAAGGATAGCAGTCATGGAAATTACAGAAGTAAAAGTCTACCCGGCCAAAGAAACCGGCAGGTTAAAAGCCTATGCCACAATCGTCTTTGACAACAGTTTTATCGTGCGTGATTTGAAAATCATCGAAGGCAACAAAGGTTTCTTTGTATCCATGCCATCGCGTCGCAGAAAAGATGGCACCTTTAGAGATATCGTTCACCCCCTCAATTCCGATATGAGAAAATCTATCGAAGAATTAGTGATCGATGAATACAAAAAAGTAATTGAGCATGAAATAGATCACGAAGAAATCTAAGATCTAACAAATTTTGGGGCGTCGCCAAGTGGTAAGGCATCGGTTTTTGGTACCGACATTCGGAGGTTCGAATCCTTCCGCCCCAGTCTTCGCCCACAAGGGGCTACGCCTGGCGCGGCCAGTCTTTTTAAGGTAGAACAAAAAAGTTTAGTAGAAAAATGCGAAGACTGTCCGGCGAAGCTTGAAAATACGAAGATCAAGACTTACTCAAAGCATACAAGCGAAGACGCGACCAGCTTTTCATGTTTGATATAATTTATAATTCTTTTGTAAAGCGCCTGTCGGGGTAGCCTTAGCGAAGCGGACGGCGGCCTATTCTAATGCATTATGTTTATATAATCAAATCTATTAAATTTCCTGATAAAATTTACTTCGGCTACAGTGATGATCTTAAGGCGCGAATAGAAGCACATAATAAAGGTAAATCTGTTTATACGTATGATTTCAGACCTTGGAAAGTAGCTTTCTACTGTAGTTTTGAAGATAAACAAATGGCGCTTGAATTCGAAAAATATCTTAAATCTCATTCAGGAAGAGCTTTTCTTCAAAAAAGATTCATTCGAATGTGAAAATCATGCGATCGTTGCCTGTCCGCCATAGCTTTGCGCTGCCAGAACTTTTTAGCGGTGGCAAGGCGTCGGCGGAAGAAATATTTAAAAGCCGGTTCTGGGTATGCATTTGCTCAAAAAAGATTGTGGTAGCTTTCAATTCTTGCATCAAAAAAAAATTAAAGTTCAAATCCTTACCCACGTACCAAAGGTTCAGCAGCTTCAGATGTAAGTTGTCACTAGCGAACTTCAAGTTCGAATAAAAAAATCTCAATAATTTCTGTTTCTTCCAAATTCGAACTTTCAAACCATTCTTCATTACGTATTCAGGAATAAGAAAAATATCTTAATGATACATCTTTTTGATTTTCTTTTTTTTGCCAAAGGTATCAGCATTATATAAAGTGATAATTAGAATCTCACTAGATTTCTTCCCTGGCACCGTTACTATAACAAGCTGCGTTGCTCCTTTTTTGCTTTTCTCGCGATATAAAATTGAATCAGGATGCTCGGTATCTAAAAATCGTTGGCCAGTTTGAATAATATCCTCTACATGGTCTTCAGATATACCTCGCTCTTCCATTTTTTCTTTTGCATGTTTAGAGTAGATGAGTTTTTGTTCGGTTCCTTTTTTTCTTCAATGGGTGGAGTGTATTTTTCCATTGCGGTTATGTTAAATAAAAAAATACTAACTAATAGCAAAAACCGCTTAATTGCTTTCATAACATTCCCTTTTTATATGAACTAAGCTTCTGAGCTTCTTACCATAATAATGAGACTTGAAGCCAAGAGCATTAAAGACCTCTTTTTTCAAGTTTTATATCTCTTTCTTGTGCTCTTTTATTTGTTTTTTCTTTTTCTGATGGCTTTTGTATTATTGGTTTTTCAGTTTCGTACACAGTAATTACGGTTTTTGAATCGGGAGCCATAAGAACTGTTAGATACCGACCTGTATAAGTTATGACTTTCCTCTTTTTATTTACTTTTCTTGCTCCTGATTTAATTACCTGCTCTATTTCCCCACGTGAAATTCCACGCGCATCCATTCTTTGTTTCGCATGGTCAGTAAAATGTAATTCTTTATTCTTTACTATTAACGCTGCTCGTTGCTCTATTTTTTGTTTTTCACGGGAAGCAGAAAGGATTTCTTTCTCCATACCGTGCAATGAGGCATTAGTTAAGATGAGAACAAAAACTGAAATAATAACTTCTTTCATATTCATAGTTCCTGTCAATAAGTAAGAAGGCTTTTTAATTTTACTTTACCTTGATATTGAAATTGCAAGAAAGTGATCAAATTAAGCGAACATATTTACTCTAAGCATTTCACCGATTTTCTTCACTTCTTTGAACCCCTGTTAAAAAGCGCAAAGGAAACTGACACTAGAGGCAATTGTTTTCTTTTTTTGTTAATTTTCTCATTCAGGTTCATGTTAAATGAATTGACTTACAAAATGGTTTAAAAATGATTCCCCCCAGTTTTTACACTGGCGATTTTAGAGTTCAAAGTTAGTGGATTAAAAATATTTATCAAACCAGTCTTCCCAATATTGGTATTCTTCTGGAAAAAACAAATACTTTTTAAACACTAAGGCGGTAAGCACGAGAAGTCCATATCCAATTACAGTATGTTCAAACTGAGTCATTGTTTTCTTCTCCAGATATACGATTTTATGAAATATATTGAGATCATAGTCGCGAGTCCAATCCCATATATTTCATACCAATACCAATATCTCATCACGCTCGCCTTCCTAGACTTTTGAAATAAGAATTGAAAATAAATTGTTGCAAATGCTTGTATGTGAGAAGAAAAAAGTTATGAGATAATCATGGATAGCTCCTCAGAGTTTAGTTGTTTAAATGCCTTGCTGCTCATTACCATCTCCTGGTGCTTCATTTGTTTGATGTACAAACTACCAAAATAAAAATAAAAGTTAAAGAAAAACTTTTCAGGTTTGATTGTCTATTGCCTGCTATAGATCGATTCATCCGAATAAAAATTAATTTTGATTTTGGCTTAAATTTCAAAATAGAAATGGGCGTATAATTACGATTTTAAAAACCTTTTTTGCATTAAAAAATTCTTAAAAATATTTTGGTATCGAGCATTAAAAAGCGTGAAAAATTTCTCGCCAATAAATTATCGTATTCGCCGCCTAAACACTTTTTTTTATAATAGATTTATAAACTATTGCATTATAATTCTACTGATCATTAACATCGATGTATTATCCGTGTTCACAGAAGATAAAAAGGAGTGATTAAATGAAACCGAATTGCGTTACTCAATCAGGGTGGGGGAAGCAAAACCAAAAAGATCAATGAAAAGCTCAAAGCACTCGCATATTGAAACGATTTGCGGTAAAGAAAAAATAATAGTTAATTGCAATCTTGCTGAGAAAAATGTGCGATCGATATCCAAGAATAAAAATATTGTTTAGTTAGAGAAGGAAAACCAATGATTCAACAGAAAAAATTACTTTTTTGTCTTGGTATGTGCGCTTGCTTAATACGAGGAATGGAAAAGCCTCATGTGATAAGCCTTTTTCAACGAAACTCTGTAAAAGCATTCGTTGAAGCGGAAAGAAAGAATGATTTTAATTATTTTAAAAAAAATCTGACAATGCGCTTATTAATATTGTTCCCTTAGTTTACGCAATCCTGGAAGATGAAAGAGAACTAGAAGCATTGAGCAAGCTGCTTAAAATAAATAAGGCTGAACTAAAGCAAAGCCTAAATAACGTTATTTTTAATGCGCAAAAAGCTCTAGAGTTAAGCCCAAGTAACGCACCTGAAGAAATTGCCGTTGATGTTCCAGTACAAAAAACAATATATGTTGACCCAAAAAAGATAGGTCGCGGCAGGATGCATTTTCTCTATAACTTCATAGATGCGCAGATCAAAGGTGATAATGAATATATCAATACGAGACCAATCTCTACATATGAGCTGGTTATAAATGCTGCTAAATCAGTCCTTGCAAGCAATGATAAGCTGGCATCGGTTAAAAATATAGTTGTTAACAGTTCAGAAAGCCAAGTAAAAGATATACTTCAAATCGTGCTACAAAGAGCAACCGATGGATTGAAAAGAGCCAAAGAAAAAGAACTGTCTTTAAAAGCAAAATCAATAGAGCCAAAAATTCCAGCGCCCATAGAAATAGGGCCTCAAATAGTTAAGCCACAACAAGAACCTGTACAGAAAGTTATTCCCGTTTCCGAAAAAGTATTGCCTGCAAGTGGACCATGGCCCGAATACCCGAGCGAAGAGCAAGAAAATAAAATTGTTTCGAGTGCCAGAGAACAGCTAGCAACTATTAAATTTTCAAATGAAACTACCTGGCTCGTAACTGTTTTACTTCCTAATGATTCCGGATCATATGATCTTCTTAAATTATATCCGCACAAAGATTCCAACGCTATTGCTCTTTTTAAAAATGATTCAAAGCCTTTTGCTATTTATAAAGATGCTCAAATACTTATTTATCTTATGGGTAGGAATTATGTTCTGACACCGGAGACTGATAAAGTAATACTGGCTATAGAGACAATAAGCAACCAAGCGCAAGGGAGATATGTAGACTACTATTCGGTCCTTGAAAGACCAATATCCTTTTCATTTAAACGCAATAAGCAACCCATTGTAGCAACAATTAAAGCGGATAGATCAATACACTTTACACAAGAGAATTATTAAGGAATTTTTAATAAGAACTAATACTTTATTATTAACGTTATTATTTTCCCCAATGTTGAGCTTGGGCATGGAGATAGCCCACAATCCATTACTAATAGCACAAAACAAAAGAATGGCTAAATTGGCTATAAGAATAGATCAACTAAAGAAATCATTATTCGAAAAAGCGCCTTCCGATGGCATACAAAAAATGCTTGATGATATGAGACCGTTGGTGCTTTCATGGGAAGAATGGTATCATGTGATACAAAAAAATAAAGCATCGCTGATTGGTAATGCTGAAAGTGCAGCACGGGTTGTTGATCAACAAGTACAACATCTTGTTCGCGGCAACAAGCCAGTGCCGGCCCAACTCCAAGAAGCACATGCAAATGCTCGCACGAATGTGCATCTAGTAAAAGATTATCTGTATAATCTTGAGAATGTTTACAAGATATGAAGAAGATAAGGCATAAAGATGTTTTTCGATGAGGTCGCATGGAGTCAGTCATTAAATTTTTGGGAATTATTATCTTTTAAGATCGTTAACACGGATTCCGATACCAACCATTGGTGTCCCTGGAAATTGATATTCAGACAACTCTATGATCTCCGGCCATGGAATAAATCCATAATCTTTTACCCATATCCCTTCGGGAGTTAATCGTGCTACTGGATCATTATTTTTCTGCATAACCAGACCATAAATAAAGCCGATGCTAAACAATATAATAATGAGCATTAGTATGCTTTGGATTAATTGAGCTAGCAGATTACCAACAAGGGGGTAAAGCGCAAAACATGAATACCAAAAATAGAAAGCAGCAAATGTCATAAATGGGCAAACTATAAGCCCCATTTTGGTTGTTTCTTTATTGGGAGGCACAATAAGTTCTAGATTCATTATCTCTTACGATATTAAAAGTACGCCCCCAGCAACTACTGAGGGCTATTATTAGAAATTTAAGATAGCACAATGTTTTCTAGTTTTGATTCAAAGGTTTGCCAGATATCCTGAAGCCGTTTTTCATAATAGTCAGCATATTTATTATCGAGCATTTCGTTGATGCCTACCAGCGTAAATAGCCAATGCCGGTAAAGATAGCACCAAAAATAGCGCCATCTGCCATACCAGCCAATCTTCGTAAATGATACTTGATTTCTCTTTGATTTGCAGAAATAGGTGCGTATGCAGAGGCAAAGCCACTGCCGGATATTATGCAATCGGCACCAAGTTTATGAAGTTCATCTTCTATTTCTTTTTTTCTTTGGTCATGAGTGAAATCAAAATAAAAAAATATGCCTGAGAGTGCTGCAAGTATCGCCGCATACCCGAGTGCGGTAATGCCTTTAGAATAGGATGCGCCTTCTTGCTGTATTTGTTGATAATACAAAATTTTGGCTGCGATTTTATGCCGCAGGAATTTGATAACCTCTGATCGATCAAGATTTGATGTTGCCGAGTGGTTATTAAGTTCTTCTATTGCATTATTGATGCTCTTTTCAGTGACGTTTGAAGGAACCAAGGAAATCTGAATAGCTACGTAATTTGCCAATTCATCTTCATCTTTAAATGTTTTTACATTGTTGAAGAATTCCCAACTGTTCATTGAACATGCAGTTGTTATCAGAATTACCGCAATCGCTCGTGAAAATTTCACTGTTGTTCCTTGATCCGCTGTATTAAAAAGTACTTGTTTTGGAATTTGATTATAAAGCATGCACAAAAATCGATCAATATATTCCTATCTATTCAAAAGTTCTCATTAATGCTAATTTCATAAAGAGATATGGCAAAAAGCTAATTTTTCACAACAAGGAATACCATGCAAAAACTTCTATTAAGTTTACTTTTAGTTAGTATAGCAACATCTACCGTCGCAAATCCTGAAGATTGCGCAAAGCCCACAGAATATATCATGCAATTTCTTAAAAAAAGTGGAACATTATGGAGTGGTTCACTAGATTGGAAAGAGAAGCTTAGTATCCTTGGATACAACGATCAAATTCACACGGTTTATGCGCGCACGCATTTGCAAGAATACTTAGGACTCGCAGCACGCTATCTTAAGCTTAATGAAACAGGAGTTAAAAGCTCTTTCGCCATTGCCAATAAAGAAGATCATATCGAAATCGATTCTACTATAGAAGATCATGAAGTAAAGACCATTGAGGATGATACCGAATTCGAATATGTAAAATTCTTTGCAAAAAAACATCCGAATGGCTATGTGCAAGCCCAGCAAGATTTTTGTACAAAATGCGATTATCGCAGACTCTTGTTGCTTGACGAGAAAAATCGTAGGCTTCACATGATTATATTTGCTCAATGCAAAAGCAAGATTCCCAAAGAGTATTTTGAGCAAGAATTGCGAAAATAGATTAAAAAGGGAGCATGGTTATGATTGCGAAGATCGTTTTGCTCATTTTAGCCGGTGAAGGGTATCATCCGGTTGAATATGGAGTCACGCGAGAAATACTTGAAAATGCTGGCATCATTGTGAAAGTTGCTTGTGATAAAAAGACCGCGAGTGCACGTCCGAGCATCAATCATTCAGCTGTTTGTACCGATCCGGCCTGCAATACCGTCGCCGATGAATATCCTCAGTTTGCACATGCTCGGGTTGATCTTTTGGTAAAAGATATTGATCCGGCTCAGTTTGATGGAATATTTATTATCGGTGGGCCCGGAGCAATGGAATTTTTGGATAACGAGCAAATCTATGCACTAATGCAAAAAGTGGCTCTGAGTGGCAAGCCGTATGGAGCCATTTGCGTTGCGCCGCGAATTCTGGCTCACGCTGGCATCTTAAAGCATAAAAAAGCAACTGGTTGGAATGGAGATGGCAAGTTACCAAGCATTTTGCAAGAACATAAAGCCTCTTATCAAAATAGTCCGGTTGTTATTGATAGTCTCTTGATAACGGCTGATGGCCCGTGGTCGGCGCAACTTTTTGGTGAAGCGATTATTAAAGTGATAGCAGATAAAAAATGAATTAATCAATTTTCAGTGTTGCATGTTTTCAGACATTCTAAGAACCGCTCTTTTAATAGCTATGCTTGCTTTTCTGAATGTTCGCGTATCTCCTGGGGCGATATTATTAATGATGCTCAATAACCCAAAATAAACATATTCTTATTCTGATATCTTTTTAAAAATACCAGCCAATCAACCAGTAAACAGTAATTCCGTCATACGGTTTACCAAATGTTTTGGTTATATTGATCTCAAAGCTGAGCGCTTTTTCTTCATAGTAATAAGAATAATCTATATAAAAACTATTGTAGCGCTCTGATGGCAAACGCTCGATTATGCCAGCAACCTCATTTGCAATGGCATTGTAGCGCGTATACACGTAGCCAACTTCAATATTTTGGCCGTAGTAGCGATAGTGAGTTAGGGCCAAAATATCGAGCGCATCGCCTGGGCGGAAAAAAGCTCCTAATGGAAGTATTGGCTCATAATGGCGTTTATAGCGATGCAAAAATCTGCCAAGCAGTCCGATAAAAAGATCTTCTTCTTTGCTGCGTATGAGATCATATGCGGCTTCTATAACCGGGCCGGTTGCATAGGATCGGGTTCCCCATAAGGGTCCCTCAATTTCAGCCGAAGTTACTTTTTTTCGCACCGGAACTCCTATGAGCCAGTGCATTAATAATTGTTTCTTTCCGGACTCATCAAGAAAATTATAGCCAAAATCGATTAAGAAATCGTCCCAACCCATTCGCGATTTTTCACCCAATACGCCTTGATGATTAAAGCGAACACGCTCCTTGCCAAAAGCTGCAATAAGTTCGATCCATGTATGGTTATGCGTCAGGCGTATCGCTTCAATGAGGCCAGCTGAAAATCGTTTCTCGGTCCAGCCCTCACCTTTGCCTGTAAATGATGCAATAATGGGTGCAGCCAGGAGCTTGCTGGGAAATCCCGGTGGTTCCTCATAATATTCGTTATGAAGATAGAGTTCATAAAAGTAGGTTGCGGAAAATCCTAAGCAAAGTGAATTCCAGAGTAGGAAAATCAACACGTATGGATGAGTTTTTATAAAGCCTTTCACACTTCTTCCTTTTTTGTTTTTCTCATACTACTTTATCTTGGTTATTATGAGAATAGCGATCTTGCTGAGTCTGCATATTTTTAATCCAGAAGTGTATTGTCTTGCAACGGTTTATCAAGTATCTTATTGGGCAGTCAAAACAGCATCAAGAAAATACAAAGGATTGTTTTTATGTGTAAAAAAAGATTATTCATGGTACTCAGTTTCAGTTTGAAATTTGCGGGTTTAGCAACTTATACCATGGAACGCGATCGCCACTCTGAAGAGTTTGAACAATTCGAAATGGGTGTAAGAAGCCGATATCAGAGCGTATCGCAACAAGAAATTGATAACTTTTACACAGTAGCACAATCGTTTGGGATACCTCCAAAGAAAGCATGCATATCTGCCGTTAATGATAGTTTGGCGCTAAAACGGTTTATGGGAACAGGCTGGAGAGAAGTGATCCGTTTGCCCGATGGACGTTTTAAGTTGGAATCGGTTGCTGCTCTCATTGGTGGAATGGAGCTCAACAAGCGGACAGCTGAAAATATCTCGTATCATGAAGCTCTGGAGTGGATAGAATCAATCAGAGCCAGAAAATCTGATTCATCGCAACCTGCAACACCTGCAATGAACAAACGGTCAAAAAAAAAGGTTGAAAAAGCGGTTAGAAAAAAACGATCAAAAATAGCAGATGAGCAAGCGCAACTGCCTGAAGCACTGCCTGCACAAGAAATAGAATTTTGGCCCGAAGATTTGCTGCCCTTCACGCAGGCATTGGAAATTGCTATTGGAATGGATAATGAATTATTAGGGGAAGATCTTTTGTGAGATTATTCTGCAGAATCTTTAAAATAGTTTGTTTTATAATAGCGCATTCTGTTGATAGCTTCGATTGCTTCATCGTATGCGGTTAAGATTTTTGGCTTTTGGTAGGAATCATTATACCATAATGAGCAGAGCTCACTTATTGAGAAACTCGTTATTGTCCGATTGGATAGGCAAGCCTCGAGGAATGGCATATAGATTTTGAGTAATGCGCGTTCTTTCATAATCTTATTGCTTCCGCAAAGCCTCATTTTCTTTGTGCCACCATGTTCTTTTAGAAACGTTAAAAGATTGTCTTCAACTTTTCCATAAAAAAGATGTTCTTCGATATTAAGAGATTCTGTTTGAGCGGTGACCTTTAGATTGGTATCGGTGATTATGGCAGCAACTTCCAATATGCGATCTTTGCTAGGATTATATCCGCTCACTTTGCAACCGAGCCAAAGTAACCGAGTATCATCAATCTCTTCATCTGAGCTTGATGTGAGTATATCCTCAACTTGGGCGCTTTGCGCTTCTTCCGGTTTTTCCATGGCGATAAATGCGGGAGCGAAGATGAGCGCAAACATGCACGCAAATAATATCAGTGATTCTTTTTTCATATAATTTCCCCTTTGAGAGTAACCATACAATATTTTATAGGGGCTGCGCAATACATTACTTGTAAGCAATTTTTTCTATATACTGTTTAAGAAAAATCATATTTGCCGTTTTTTATGCTCCATATAATAACAGGTGTACGATTTGTGTCAAAAGTTACAAATAGAAAAGATTGGGCCTGAAGTCGGGCGGTTTTGTGTCTAAAAATAAGGTAAAATGATTTTTTTGTCCTTTTTTAAAATTGACAATCTGGAAATTTAATATACCCTGAATAATAAGAGATAAAAATCAATTATTTAGGGAGTTTTATTCATGAAATTAAGAGTAATTATACCGGTATTATTGGCACTGATGGCAGGGCCAGCATTGGGCATGGAAAAGCCTTACAAGAGTTACTTGAAGCCTATTTTGGGCAAGCTGCCTGCCCTTGGAGCGGCTGGGCTCTATGGATTTATAGGATGGTCAGCGTACCAATTTATAAAGAATCCAAAGCACAAAAAATTATATGCAGAAGATTTTAATGCATTAGGAGTTCGTTATTTAAAAACTTCGGAGTTTGCTCAAGATCAATGGCATGTTGTTTATATAGCAAAAAGACCGATCGACCGAAATGAACAATTACTGGTTAACTATGTCCCAACTATTGGAGAGCTCACGGAGAGCCCAAACCACTGAATGAAAAATATCGGTTTTATCACGCAAGAGATTTCTTTAAAAAATATTTTGAAAAGATTTTTTAAATATAATGGAGGTAATTGCTATGAAACGCTTACTGTTATCAACAATTAGGATATGCCATTGGATATTTACTTGCTAAAGTTACCTATCCTAAATTAAACGTAGTTTTCTTGTATGGAGAGCTACTCATGGGTTGAGTGGATTAAAATAGATTTATGAATGGAAGTTATATGAAAGTACCAAAAAAGATAGCTATTCTTACCTTCACTAGATCAGCCGAGCTCTGTGTTGATCGGCAATACCTCGAGCAACTTTTTGCGCAAGAAAATCTTGTCTATGAAGAGGTAATCTGGGATACGCCTAATGTTGATTGGAAGGAGTATGATGCAGTTCTTATTCGATCAACATGCGATTATTTTGAAGATAAATATGATCAATTTATTAAAACGCTCAAGCATATCGAAAAGCTTGGTATCCCTCTTTTTAACCCGACGAGCATTGTAAGCTGGAATAGCAAAAAAAGTTATCTGGGCGATTTGAAGGCGCGGGGGATCAATGTTCTTGAAACCATACTTACTAATATCGGGCAAACAAAAAATCTTGCATTGCCTATGCAAGAAAATAATTGGCACGAGTGCGTAGTAAAGCCAGTAATTTCAGCCGCTGCCTATAAAACATTTCGCGTGAAGCTTGCCGATGCTGCAACCTTTGATCTATCTGCCCATTTTGGCCCGCATGAACTATTTCTTATTCAGCCATTCGCTCAAGAGATTATTGATGAGGGTGAATGGTCATTCATTTTCTTTGACAAGAAATTTTCACATGCGATGTTGAGTAATCCCAAGCCTGGAGATTTTCGCGTTCAATTTTTCCATGGCGGGTATTTGCAAAAAGTTACTCCCGAGCCTTGGATGCTGCAAGAGGCTCAGCGCATTTTGGAAGCGACCGGCCATGAAAAGATTTTATATGCCCGGGTTGATACTATTCGCCGGGGCAAAAAATTATTTCTGATGGAACTTGAGATGATCGAGCCGTATCTTTATTTTGATTACTATCCAGAAACAGCTAAAACTTTTGTTAAAACGGTTAAGCAGTATTTGAATGTGTAAATGCCGTCATATTCATCTTCTGATTCAAATTCGCGAATGTCCCCTTTGAATGTATGATTACCGTTTTGATGTAAACAAATCAAGTATAGGATTCTCTAATTTTAAAAATAATGCATGGTCGTGTTGAGTAAAAACGGTAGCAAGTGCAGTTGCAATGAGTTTATTAGATACAGTGACAAAGCCTTTGGGAGAGACATCCATTATAGGCGCAGCCGTAATAAATTTGTTTAACGGAAAGTCGGCGTTTGGAGTAAATGCAGTTTGCTGGCGTATCATGGCTTTTAGCGGATCATATACTAAACATACAAAATCCCCATTGGGCAATTTTACAGATGATTTAATTTCGAGTTTTTCTTTTATTTCAATAACATCTTGCTGCATGCCAATGAGCAGATTTGCTTGGATGATAATTATGAGTGTGAGAAGTTTTTTCATGATAGTGATCTCTTAAAGTAGCAATTATTCCGTTTTAAAATTAAAAACTTCTTTAATTTCTTTAATGCGATCTTGTTCGCAGATCAGTTTTTTCATCACCACGATAGTGCCTTTCTTTTCAGTTGGTATCTCAAAATGAGCAACAACCGTATTTTTTTCTAGATTTGCAATTGGGCAACTCGCTTCGTTAACGCTCCATGTCCCAACGCCATCTTTTTCATCGGTTTTTGCTTTTAAAATTTGTTCGCGCAATCCTTCAATTGTTGTTGCTACCAATTTTCCATTGACAAATTTTTTGATATTTGGTGTAAAAAGTGCCAACATCGCGGGCAATACATCACCAGTTTCCTTTTGGCCCATGTGATTTAAAAAATCTTGATATCGATGGGCAACATTTTCCAAAGGACGAGCCATTTCAGCAAACTTTTCAAGAGAATAGTAGGATTTTGGTTTGCCACCAGGGCCACGCACTGTTTCCATTGAAAAGCCTGAACTATGCAAAAGAACAAGAGCAAGTAATAGAATTATTCTATTCATGGTTATTGCCTTATAGTATAGGTAATCGTATTGTTTTATTAAATTTCCTTAACATCATAGCTTACGCGAATATTTGGACCATCTTGACGTATTTTTCTGATGACTATTTTTTTTATATCTCGCAAATTACTTACATGAGTCCCGCCACAGGGAACTCCAAAATCACCATACATCACAACTCGTGTTGGTTTGCCGGCAGGCAAATATTCTGGTACATGATGGCATACTTTTTTCATTTCTTCTTTATCCATGAAAATAAGTTTAGTTTCTCGCGCTTCTGCAATAAATGAATTGCATAAATTCTCAATATTTGTTTTGAGCTTTTCCTTATCTATGCCTTCAAGGCTACCAGCATATTCTACATACGGACCATCAGGAAAATGATATCCTTTACCCGGAATCCATCCAAATTTTAAAGAGGTCACTGCCATGTCAACTACATGGCCAGCTGAATGGAGGCGGCTGTGTAATTCACGTCTTTCCTTATTAACGATGCAGATTACTTCATCACCTTGAGAAAATGAGCCGTGTTCAAAATTGCCCATATGCCTTACGATTCCATCAATAAACCGTACTTCCTTAACAATAAATTTTCCCTTTATGTTTTCAATAATACCCTGATCGAATGGCTGCCCACCCCCTTGCGGATAAAAAATTGTTTGATCAAGAATAATAATTGTTTTGTTTTCTTCTTGCATGAGGTCAACAATGATTGCAGGAGCTTCTAGGACGGTAAAATCTTCTAGATACAGTAATTTAGTTGTATGCATTAGTTGCCTTTGATTTGTAACTGGCAGTGTGTGGATTTATTTCTTATATTAATTATAATTTTACTTATCATGTATTTCTATAACAAACATTTTTTACCCCTATTCTTTTGGCAGCTGCAAAAGAGCGTCAGCTAATCGCCCGGATTCTTCAATAATAATATGGTGACTTTTTTCTGTGGGAATGAGCTCAAGGCGTTTTTGGTATTCCTCATTTTTTACCTGTTCCAGTTCATGGCTATATTCCTGCTCAAAATCTGCTAAATCTCCGGTAGGATAGCATCCCAAGATGCGGCGAAAACGATAGGCAACAAGCAATTCATTGGTAGTAACAAATTCCCATTGGAAACGTGCATCAGGATTTTTATCTTTAAGTTTGAGAAGAAATATACTTAAAAAACCGCTATCAAGCTTTTGTAACGCATTTGGCACATCAAGCCACTTTGCATTGAGTGCCGCAACAATCACCATTTGCTCTCTGCAAAACTCTCGATGGCGTGCCGGGCATCCTTTACCAAGTGCCAAGGTATTTGCCATAACCCGTTGAGCCATTTTTTTATAGGCAACGCGAGGCAACATGGCTTGCAAATTCGGTTTCATGAATTGAGGAGGTTTTGTAGGAGGCATGCGTTGGCAGCCATTCAAAGCGATCGCATTAAATAGAAGAGTACATGATAATAAGCGGATATTCATAATAGTTCCTTTAACATTCTGTGTACAAACTCAACGTGTTTCTCTCGTTCCTTTTTCCATGCTTTCATAATTTCTTGTTTGGATGCATTGGGATGCTTGGCAAGATACCGCTGCATAAAATTGATGAGCGCCCATTCTTTTTTAGGTTCCGGTTTTTTATTTTTCGTTTTTCAATTTCCTGTTGCCACATCGTTGCAAATTCTTGGTAGGTCGGCGGTTTACCTTTCATCCATTGTTCATTAAGCCAATCGATGCCAAAGGCAGTGAAGTGAAAATGATTGCCGATCAATTTTTTAAAAAAAGCGCGCGTTTGCGCATCATTCTTATAGGCACCTTTAAGCATGAGCGCATCGGGGCTGAGTTTATACTTGTGATTTTTTAGTGCTTTAGAAATTTCCGGCATTTCTTTGGGTTTTAAAATCTTACCGGTACTCAAAAAATGTTTGATGCGCTCAATCATCTGCCCCTTGGGCGGAGAATCAGGAAGCCCGAAATTGTGGCAGATTTTTTTAAGTTCGCTCATATTCAGATAATAAAAAGCATCAAATAATTCTTTGTTTTTAGTCATTGTACCACGCCGCGGCGTCTTGGACGTAACCATTGTCTATAGTTTTCGAGAGCTGTATTATCGGCGCCATGATTTTTAAGAAACTCTTTTAAATCTTGTGCGTCTTCACGAATTGCTATCCAAATCGGTAATAGTTTATGAGGAGGAATATCATGTTCTGCATGCATACACATGCCTTTACAAATGCAGCCTTTGTTTTCCGGGACTATTTCAGCATAAAAAGTAAGTGTCTCAATTACCAGATCAGATGATCCTTTATCGATGCTTTTAGAAAGCTCAGCAAGCTTTCGTTTTTTTTGTAGCCAAAATTCTTTCGAGGTCATCTTTTCCGGTGAATTGGTGGCCATGAATATTTCGAACGCTTTTTCCCGCGCATTGTTAATTTCTTGCGAGGGTTCATGCGATTTCGATACCTCCATCTGAGGGTATTCTGAACTATCCATTGCATATCCGTGACCATAGATGGCAATAGGCAAAAATAAAAGAAGCTTTGATTTCATTGTAATCCTAAGTTAAAGAATGTTCTGGTTTTTGTGCAATTATGCCTACCAAATCGCATTGCTCTTCCGCAGACTCAACCCAAAATGGTGTCTCTTCTCGCGGAAGGCGGGTGGTAAACGTTTTTCTGATTGAAAAATTCTTGCTTTCCAAAAGCTTTTTTAAATCTTCCAGCATAAAAAAGAGACGGTTATTAGGAACTGCATAGTTTGGATTGGTAGCATCAGAAATGCGCATATACGGTTTTACATTTTCTACATAACCTGGATAAAAATCAGTTTTCAGCTTTTGTTGTTGATAGAGCGCTGCCATATTATCATGGCCGGTATTGAAAGGCGAAAGGGTAAAGATATAGAGCTTACCGTTCGGCTTTAATGCCTTATGTGCCCATGCCAAAAAATTCTCGGAATCTTGTGGAGTAAAAAAATGCAAGACTTTATCCATTAAAATGCCGTCATAATAATTTTCTTTTGGAGTAAGCACATCTGGTATGCGGCCCGGCAATAATTTTAACTTGTTCAAATGTGTTTCTGTTTGATTAGCGAATGCTTTTTGCAAGAGTGCGGATAAGATTTTGAGATGTTCTAATGATAAATCATTCGCTGTATACTCGCCGATGCCTTTGCGTAGACATTTTTCCGTTGTTTGGCTAAACCCTGAACCGATTTCTAAGAATCGTTTATGCGTTTCAGAATCATCAATGAAATGCTGAGCAACGGGAGAAGTGATATAAAAGATATACCCATGCTCATTCAGCGTGGCATATCGCTCTAAAAGAAGTTTTTCAGGGATAGCCATGTGAGCGCATTCCTTGAGCAGCTGGAGTGCCGGTATTTCAGAATTCTGCATTGCAGTGGAGTTACGCATTACAACGAAGAGAAAAAAGAATGGAAAAAATTTTTTCATTTTGGTCCATTACTTTTCATTTCCAGAGGTAAATGATCCGATAAAACTATTGGGCAATTTTCTTAGATCTGCTGTTTTATATCGTATGCTGCAAATAAAATTCCCTGAGCCACCAATTAAATATTCTTTTTCAAAGATTTTATCATCAATATAGGTTGGCAGTCCGGGATTATAAACTCGGGCAGCCCCGAGTGGCAAGCCAGTCAGTTTGACGAATTCTTCCGGATTTGCCATGCGGACATTTTTGCCCACTAACTGCTTTAATTTTTTAAAATCAATACGGGTATCATCACGCCGCAGCACGGCGATAAAAGCATCATCTGCTTTCATGATCACGGTTGGAATGCCATTGCCAATTGTTAAATTGAAATATGCGTATGCTTCAGCCGGCGTTTTAAATTCCGGATGCTCCAGAATCGTGTGCTTAATGCCAATTTGGGTGAGCGAATCGCTATATGCTTGGATTTCATTGCTTATCATGGTTTTACCTATTTTTCTAATTGGTGTAAGAATATGCACGAGTACTCATGGTTGTTATAGTTGTACTTAAAGAGAATTAGCATTAAAGTGATACGAGCATATCATTATATACATATAATAATAATGAGCACATGATGAAAAATATCCTCTACCTTGCATCCAAATCTCCGTCCCGAAAATCTTTATTAGAAAGAGCAGGAATTCATTATCACGTTCTTGATCAAAATGCGGATGAATCTCAATGCGATTGGGGAATGCCGTTGCAAAAAGTTGTTGAATCGATTGCAGAACATAAAATGCAGCATGTGATAATGCCAAAGGGATCTGAAGGGCAGATTGCATTTGTGGTGACGGCCGACACTCTGAGCATGGATACCACCGGATCTATTAGTGGCAAGCCTTCGAATATGGCTGATGCAATTGCAAAAATAAAAGCTGCGCGCGGTGGAATCAATCGCTGCGGCACCGCGTTTTGTTTAGAAAAAAGAGTTTTTAAAGCTGGACAATGGAAAACAGAGAAACGGGTTACGCGATATGCGCAAGCCACCTATGAATTTGAAGTGCCGGATACTTTGATCGAAGATTATCTTAGAAGATCAGGCGCGTTAGAAGCCGCAGGGGCCATTACCATTGAAGATGGTCCGCAATTTGTAAAATCGGTCGATGGATCATATTCGGCAATTATTGGTTTGCCGATGTATGAACTCTGGAAAGCTCTCGATGAAATTGGTTTTTTTTAGTTCATCATATTTTTGCTTGGCTTCCAACGCTTGAGCAACTCTTTATAGAGCATATTTTGAGCATTTTCTTTTGGATGCTGCTCAGATTTAGCAACTGTCTTTTCTACGCTTGAGCGCACCGTGGCATCATCACAGACGGTTGAATCAATATGATCGATGGTTGGCATTAGGTTTTTTTCTACTGCGCGTTGAACAGCCTGTTCTTTAATGGATTCTGCCAGAAGCATCTCGAGCATGCTAAAAAATTCGATAATACTATGCTGCACCTCTTCAACCATTGCAGGATCGGCACTTACATCGCCTAGTTGTGCAAATTGTTTAATATCATCTTTGAGCCCTGTGGCTAGGGCTTTAGATACCATCTTCTTGAGTTTATCAACATCATTTTCAAGAAGCCAACGCAGCAAGCAGAGTAATTCATAAGAGATTACAAATTGTTGCGCGCTGTTATTGTTAAAAGAATCATTATTCATACCGCAAGTCCCTTTCCTTGGTTTCCGGTAGTTATCCCTATAAATTTTAATGCAGTAACTCTCGTACTTTTAGCATTACCACTTTTGAAAATGCTTTAAAACATTTTGCTATTTTTTACCCGCCATTGCGCGCAGGCGTGCAATTCTATCACCAATGGGAGGATGGGTAGAAAATAATGCAGTCCATCCTGCTCCGGAGAATGGATGCACAATAAAGAGTGGTGCGGTGCTTGCCTTATTGAGGTCATTTTTATCGAGCGATGCATCTGGAATATGATTATGCAGTTTTTCAAGAGCGGATGCAAGTGCCAAAGGGTCTTGGCAGCAATCAGCGCCGGATTCATCTGCCAGATACTCGCGTGATCGAGATACGGCCAATTGTATGATGCTTGCAGCAACCGGTACCAAAATACTAATCAGAAGGAGGACCAAAGGGTTTCTGCGGTTACTATCCTGATTGGTAAACGCAGAGAATCTGAACATCGTTGCAAGATAACCAATTGCAGTGGCTAAAACTGCGGCTATGGTAGAAACTAAAATATCTCTATTCTTAACATGCGAAAGCTCGTGAGCCAAAACGCCGCGCAGCTCTTTTTTATTGAGAATTTCAAGAATGCCGGTTGTGACTGCTACTGATGCATGCTGGGGATTGCGTCCTGTTGCAAATGCATTTGCCATTTTATTTTCTACTAACCATAATTTTGGCATTGGTATCTTCATATCATCAGCGAGTTCTTTAACGGTATCATAGACCCAATCATATGCTTTGCGATCCAGCGGTTTGGCATTATACATGCGTAGAACAATTGTATCGCTATAAAAATAGGCAAAAAAGTTCATGACGATGGCCATGAGTGCAGCAATGAGGAGCCCTGATGATCCTCCTATAGAGCTACCCAGAAAAAGAAATAGACCGCTTAAGCTCCCTAAGAGCAAGACAGTTTTAAATTGATTGTAAAAGAACATGAGTCACCTCCCATAGTGCAATTATTCATCGTATTCGATTTCCCAATCGTCAACATCAAAAATTTTGCTTTGCGATTCCTGCGATGGTTTAAAATCCTCATCTTCTGCACTTGTTTGCGGAGTTATTGCAGTATCAATCGTGATGTTTTTTTTAATTTTCATGAGTTGTTTAGCGCTCGTAGATACCATCTGTTTTGAATTTTCCACTTCGTTTTCAAGCTCTTTTTGCGTTGTATCAAAGATCTTATTCATATCTTTTTGCATCTTGGCCATCTGTTTTTTTAGCTTGAGAATCATTTCAACCCCGGCCATATTAATTCCGAGTTGATGGGTTAGATAAATAATCTCTTCAAGGCGATCCACATCTTCTTCTGAAAAAAGACGGGTGTTGCCGGAGGAGCGCTTAGGAATGATTAAACCTTCTTTTTCATACAGCCGAATTGTTTGCTGATGCACCGAAAACATCTTTGCAACTGCTGAAATGGAAAAATAACCTTTCTTTCTTTTTATCATACTCATGGCCAACCTCTTGGTTGCCGGGTGGGGTTAAATCGTAATTTTCACGTTTAGATGCAGTATACCATAACCGATATTTTTTTTCATCTGTTTGGAACAGCAGGGGTTCATCGTGCGTCCCGAGGGAGGCCGTTTAAGCCGAGTAGAGAGATACGAATAGGCTTTCGACCTGGCAAACCTCGCTTATAGCGCACGCAGGCATAAAATATTTCAAATAGAAATGTTTTTAATTGACAAAAAAGATTATTCAGGCATGCTAAAAGGGAATGGAGGATCTATTATGATAAAAAAACATTGTATTACTCTGGGATTAGCCTTATTTTCAGGCTGTTTTCTTGTAGCATATCTGACCCCTAAAAACACTCAAAATTCACAGTTTAAAGGCTCAAATTTAGCCCAAGAGCTTGTTTTAGAAAGGAAAGAAGTTCATGATCGATGTCTATCCCAAATAAAGCGGGATTTGGCTATAGATGAACCTTTATGGGTTGAATATATGGGCGAATATGAAGCTAAAATAGTCAAGGATAATCTTTTGGGTGCAGGCTCTATTACTGCTAATCCTGAGGACCCTGAAATCGTTAAAACTACCAGAAAGGTATTAGTTGAATATGGGATTAACCCTGAAAAAGTTACTATAAAATTAGTAAATACCGATACGCCTGCCCAGGCAGTGCAAGGCCTTGATTCTGCAGGGCAAATTACCCATCGTATCGAGCTTGATTTGTACCGTCTTAATAAATATTCTCAAGCGATTCAAGAGGCATTAGTGCGCCATGAAGTGATGCACTTGCTTAACTATGATTCATTAGAGGGTAGCTATCTTATTACCATGCTCTATAAATTGGGGCATTCGGCTCAAGAACTAGAAAAGATTCCAGCAATAGTGGCCTATCGCCATCAGCGCGAACTGCGCGCAGATTTGCTTGCAGGCTGTGATCATCCTGAGGTTGTTCGTTCTCTGCAAGAATTCTTTGCTTCGTTTATGAAAATTACCGATCAAGATAATGAGCGTCTATGGACGCTACATCCAAGTGATAAGCAACGCCATGACCAATTGGCCCGATTGCTTATAAATATGGGTGAAGTGGCATCAGTGATTCAAAGCTAAGGAGAGGGGGGTTTATGGACCGTAAATTATTTGCTTTCGTAACCGGTATAATTATGGCCAGCTGTATATTTGCAATATTTGCAACTTTTATTCCCGATCAAAACCCAGAGCAATTTTCAGTGCATTCAGAAAAAATTATTCAACAGTTGATGAATGAACAGGATGCCTTACACAATAAAAATCTTCTTGCAATTAAGGATGAGTTCAAGATTTCTGATTCTGATTGGAATGCTACTTTTGACTATATTAATATGATTAAAGCTAATGATAATCTCATTGGTGACTGTGGTTCTGATATGCCAAAAGCAGAATCTTCTTTTGTTCAAAATTTGTATTGCATAATGAGCGATTATCGGATTAATCCATCTCGGTTAGTGGTTAAAAATTTAAAAGGTCCAGAATATAAGGCTCAAGCTTTTCAGCATGTTGATGAAGCGGGGAATATTACTCATATTTTAGAGCTTAATAGTGAATGGTTAGAAAATTTTTCTCCTGAGATCCAGGAAGGCATGCTTCGCCATGAGATTATGCATATTCTCAATTATGATTGTTTGGAAGATAATTATCTGATGGGAATGCTTGAGACACTTGGTTATCATGAAAAAGAATATGCTCACAAAAAATCAATAATCAATTATCGCCGCCAACGTGAAATTCGGGCTGATCTTTTAGCCTGTTGCAATAGCTTTGAAATAGCCGATGCACTACGGTCTTACTATGAAGCTTGTGCATTGGAAAGCGACCACTATCTGCCGCAGACATGGGATACTCATCCCAAGGATAGCCAGAGAGCTCAAAAACTTGCCGGTCTTATTGCTCATTTGCAAGCTAAGCCTACCATCGCAACAGCATAATATTTCATAATAGAAAATTTATTTAAGTATCATTTGACTAAGCATTCTTATTTGGCATACTAAAAATTATCTGGAGGAATTTTAAGTATGTATTTTAAGACACTTCTGCCATTACTGTCACTCTTAGCATTTGGTGCTTTTGCGAGCCAAAATCCGATTGTTAAGCCCTATCCTATGCCAAAGACATTAAGCTCTCCGCACGCGAAGCACCTATATTCATATCGTAATCAGATTCACCATGATGCGCTCGCGCGTATCAAAAATGATTTTAAGATAAATGATGAAGATTGGAACTGGTATATGGATTATGTGCATGAAATAGTAAGTAGGGATAATCTATTCGCGCAAGGGCCAATTGCCTGTGCAAAACTCAGTGATAATGAGCATTGGTTGGCGCGAGAGGCAAAGAAAGTTCTTATCGATTGCAGTATTGATCCTTCAAGAATAAGCATTATTTTTGATTATGATTCTTCAGTAAACGGGCAAGCAGATCAAAAATTTTCTATGAATGAAAAAAAGATCGCTCACATCCTAACTCTTAATCCGGAATGGTTTGCGCAATACTCAAAAGATGAGCGTGAGGCGATATTGCTTCATGAAATTATGCATTTCGCTCATTATGACCATTTTGAGGACCAATTTATCTGCGGATTGCTTGAAAGAGCCGGATATCCGGATAAGCAAATCGATATGAGCGCAGCTATGATTTATTATCGGCAACAACGTGAGGCCCGGGCAGATCTTCTATCGGTTGTTGATAAGCCAGCGCTTGCAGAAGTAAATCAGAAACGATACGCGCGTACTGCCCATTATAGCTCAGAATACCCGCATGATTTTTGGAAGACCCATCCTTCACATCAAACCCGGGCAGAGAATATGGCTCAATTACTTGAATATATTAATCAACCCATATGGGCATAATTAAATTTTATTAATCTCTTCGCTTCCCAGCTTTCGCTAAAGCTTAGGCGGGCAGGCATTTGGGCGTTTAATCCTGAGCTTTGCCGAAGGGTCAGCACGAACGGAGTAAAGGTGATGCTTGCCTTTACTCCCGAGCAAAAGCGAGGGGTCAGACGAACGGGGTCTTTAAACTGGCAAATGGCCTTCAGCAATTGCATTTCCAGCCAGAATTTGCTGCACAGCTTCTTGTGCAGCGCCATCATCTTCATACGCAACAATTATGCGATCGGCATTCTGCAGCAATTCTATTGCATACGCAGATCCATAGAGAATCACCGTTACCGCTTTTCCTTCATTCTTTAATCGTGCGATTTCTGCTAATTTTTCTTCAGATATTCCAAATTGATTTTGTTTAAATGGATTCATCTCGGTAATGCTTATGAACGCATCCAATGACTTATCTCTATTTGGATCAAGAGTATCTTTTGCAATGGTAATCACTTTGCTATAAATTTGCTTCTTAATATGCATTGCTGTTTTTTTATCCCCTGGTTTTCCGGGTGCGTGAGAGAATGCCCATTCCTTTGCCTGCAAGATGCGCATTACTTTCTCATTAATAGCGCGCTCAGAAATTCTGCCACTGTGCACCGCATGTTCGATTGCCTCAATTGTTTTTATTGGATCGATGGGTGCAAGAAGAATGTCGGCCCCAGCTTCGAGTGCGCGCACTTCCATTTCTCCGGGTTGATAATGATCATTGGCACCTCTCATTCCGAGCCCGTCAGTGATAATCAGGCCCTCGAATCCTAATTCATTGCGCAGAAGATCAGTGCTGATTTTTTTTGAAAGTGTCGCCGGCGATCCTTTATCAGGTTCGAGCGCGCATACTTGCAGATGGCCTGTCATAATTGCTTTAACTCCATTGGCAATAGCAGCTTTAAATGGTACTAGTTCAATCCGATCAAGATGGGCACGATCATGTTCAATAACCGGCATTTGTTCGTGAGAATCAATAGTAGTATCTCCATGGCCAGGAAAATGTTTGGCGCAGGCTACAACTCCCGCATCTTGTAATCCGCGCGCATAGGCAACACCTTTTGCAGCAACTTCATCAGGATTGCTTCCAAATGATCGATTATTGATGACCGGGTTTAATGGATTATTATTAACATCGACAACGGGCGCAAGATTGATATGGACTCCGATCTCAGCAAGTTCTCTGCCGATCTCAAATGCCATTTGATAAATAAGATCATTGTCGCTTAAAGCGCCGAGAGTCATATTATGCGGGAAGCGAAAGCCATTGCTTAATCGCATGGTAAGCCCCCATTCAGCATCAAGTAGGATAAATAAGGGAATGAACGGGCTCAATGCTTGGAATCTTTTGGTTATTTCCGCCTGTTCATGGGTGAAGCCACGGCCTAAAAAAATAATGCCTCCTACTTGATACATACGTATTAAAGTTTCCACATACTCTATATTCATGCGATAGGGCATACGTGGCATAAAATCTTTATTGAGAATCTCATTCGATACTGCCGCAACGATAATAAGTTGCGCAATCTTCTGGCGTAACGACATTTCTTGCAACTGCTCTTGCGGGCTGAGAGAAAGCTGTATATCAGCGTGCGCAAGTGGCGCAAAAGCCAAAATAACAATATACTTTGATACTAGTTTCATACTATTTCCTTTTTTTTTAATTTCATTTTAAAATCAATTTTTGAGGATATAACAATGAAACATAAAACACAAATCCTAATTATCACCTGTTTACTTGCTGTTTGCTGGATGAGCTTTGGGATGCTTGATTTAGGCGAAATAGTAACGATGCAACATACGCACGTGAAAACTGAGCAAGTCAAAAGATCACAAGCAAATACGGTGCCAAAAGAATTTGAAGACCATCTTGGTTATGAACTTTTAAACCAATTGTCGCCTCATACAAATGCAGTATTTGTATATCGAAATGGAATGCTATCGTGGTGCCTCTCATATAGTATTGCTTCCTGCATTGTCGAGGTTGATACTATCGTTGAAGATCTACAATCACACGATAATTGATTATCTTTGATTCTTAGTTGCTTGATTTGCTTGTTGTAGTTTACCTAAACTAAGGATAGGGTAATAACCATGGGTCAAAAGTTTCATAAATAAGGAGAGCATGATGGCAACAATTCATCTTAATAAAAAGGCGCTGGAGCAAGCAGAACGATTAATTAAAGCAGGAGAAATTGAGGGATTTGACACTAATTGGGATGCAGAAAAGCCGACATCAGATGAACTTAATTATTTTCTTAACACGCATACTACTGAAGAATATGGACTCTGGTTTTTGGGGATTAATCCTGCAATGCCTAAAGAAGTAAAAGAGCATTATGATTATCCATACGGTGATTTAAAAACGGTGCAGCGTTCAGCCTTGGCTGATGCTATAAAGCGAGCAGAAAAAAATGGACATAAAGATATTGTGCAAGTTGCCAAACGATTATTAGAAATGTTTGATAAGCAATCAAAATAAATAAAAGCCGTTCGCTTCCTTCGACTCGCAAAACTCGCTCAGGACTAAAGGCCTTCTCCGATCATGGTGAGCCTGTCGAACCACTAACCATTCGGGCCGAGTAGAGAAATACAAAAGCCCCCATATCCATGGGGGCTAAATATTTTTTATCTGTAGGTTATTTGGCCTGCTTTTTTATAGATTCTTTGCGTGCATTTTTTTCTTCCAGCAATTTTTGTATTTCTGCTTTTTGTTCAGGGCTTACTTTGCGTGGTGACGAGAAGTTTGAATAATTCCAGACAGTCTGACCGCCTTTATCTTCAGCATTGACATCGGCTCCTGCGAGTATAAGGAATTGCACCGCATCAGCCGGGCCTTGGGATACCGCCATCATGAGCGGAGTGATTCCATAATTATCAGCTTGGTTAACATTCGCATTTGCATGGAGTAATTCTTTCACACTGGCAACGTTTCCTGCAGTTAGTGCTTCACGTAATGGCGGGATACCCGCAGAATTGGTTTGATTTGCGCTCGCACCATAAGAAAGTAATATATGAACAATGTTATCATTTTTAACCGCACGCATGAGCGCTGACCATCCTTTACTATCGAAGGCATTTGCAAGCGCTTTGGCATCTTTTGCGGTGCTTAATAATTTATCTACCTGATGAGCATCATTTTTAGAGATTGCATTAAAAAGTAGCGCAGTCTCAGTCGATTGAGTTTCGCGTGCGATCGGCTTTTCTTGTGCTTCTGATTTAATGGGTAGTGCGGATGTTGGGATTTGTGGCATTTGAGATGCGAACGCATTTCCTATCAATACTAGTGCTATGGCACCTATTTGTTTGCAAAAGTTCATAATTTTTCCTTCAGACTATTTTTTTTTTGACCGCATCTTTTAATAATTGGGAAATTTTTGCGCGCTCTTGATCAGTTAGACCTGCCCCATTTGCATAATCTAAAGCGGTTCGGCCATAGATATCTTTTGCATTTGCATCAGCGCCATAGGTAAGAAGTAATTCTACTACAGCAACATGGCCACTTTGAGCGGCCGCCATAAGAGGGGTAATTTTCGAAGTATCTTCTGGTTCAAGAACTGCTCCGGCATTCAGGAGACTTTCAATAATGGTGGTGTTGCCGCGATAAGCTGCCTTTCTCAAAGCAGCAAATCCGTTATCAAGTGAATTTACGAGCGCGCTCTCATCTTTTGACGCTTTTAAGATCATATCCACTTTTTGCGCATCGTCAGTTTCAATGGCTTCAAATAATTGATCAATCGGCTTTTGCGGTAATTGCATGCCTAATAAAGGGTTTGCTAAGATGGTAAGGGCTATAAACAATACTATTTGCTTCATAATGCTACTCTTTGTAATAGGTGCTCTAAAATACAATCGATATCATATTTAAATCTATAGCATTAATATTCAAATTGTCAATAATTATGGCATTTGAGTTGAAGCTGAAGGGAATAATTTGCTAAAATAAAGGCTTTTGCTCGGTTTTTTGATATTAAATACCGGTTGGATATGTTTCAGAGAATTCGACCGAAAGCCATTCTGGTGTCTTTTCCAAAGGTTCAACCGCGGTCGTTTGATCAATATGAATGATCGCATCAAATTGCTTTGATAATTGGGCGTTAAAATAGTGGCTTGCGCGCTCAGTTTCGGGTCGATAGATTACTCCAATAGCGCGCTCGATTTTCTCTGCAGAAAGTGCTTGAGCCAGTTCTTTATCTTTTTGTAAAAGTAATAAAAATTGCGGGATATTAACTTCATGCAATAATGCTTCATAACTATTTTCTAAAGCAGGGCGTACTTGCTTATGTTCAACGGGTCCATCCCATTCTGAGGCGGCTGAAACTTTGCCCGAATAGGTGGTAAATCCGATTGATTTTACTCGATTTGCATACTGCTCTTTGAGCAACTGGCCTATATTAATTTCCCCTAATTTTTTAAATTGTGTGGCAGATGCATTACCCAGATGAGAATTGTGAGCCCAGATAATAATTTTTTGCGGTTTATGAGTTTCTTTAAGATGATCAAGAAGTTCATTTGCCATTTGGGTCATATGAGTATCTCGAATATTCCATGATACTTCGGGGGTGCTAAAAAAGAGTGACCGATAATATTCCTCGGCGCTTTTGATTAGTTTGGCATTTTGTAACGTATAAAAATACTCTTCAGGCGCCTTTTGGCCATCAACACGCAGTAATTCAACGGCGCTTTCACGAAGATCCATTAATTGTTCAATGACTTTTTTTTGGCATGATGCGCCAATATCAAAGGTAGTTGCATAGCCATATATTTGTGCATTATGCCGATATTGTTTAAAGCAATCATAGCGCTTGCGCGCCCGTTCTGCCATCGAGGGGTTTGTTTTATCCAGATATTGGAGTACTTCATCAATTGAAGCATAGAGGCTATAGAGATCAAGGCCATAAAATCCAACTTTCTTTTCGGGCGAAAGTTTTTCATTATAATGATAGAGCCAGCTTACCAGATCAACCATTTGGGTATTGCGCCACATCCATTGCGGAAATCGTTTAAATCCATCTAATGCCTGCATGCTTGTTTCCGCAGTCTTTTGCCCTTGAATATAGCGATGCACTTGATATGCATCGGGCCAATCGGCTTCGATTCCAATTGTCTGGAATCCTTTTTTAGTTATCAGTTCTTTGGTAATTTCTGCTCGAATTGCATAAAATTCACTGGTCCCATGCGTTGCTTCACCAAGTAACACGAGTGATGCATCACCAATTTCATCAAGCAACGGGCTATAATCATTTTTAGTGCCTGTTAAAGGATGAGCATGCTTACGAATCAATGAGATTATTTGGTTATCGGCCATGGTTATCCTTTTTTTGATTGATTATAGTAAGTAGGGTCGGTTTTACGCAATACTTGAGCTAGGGTGTTTGGGCAGGCTTACCATTGGTGAGCAAAGGGGGAAACTAATGTTTAAAAATCGTTTTGATGCGGGGAAAAAATTAGCTGAACGGTTGCACGAATACAAGAATGATCCTCAAGCGATAATTCTTGCGATTCCGCGTGGTGCGCTTGAAATTGGTTCAGTGCTTTCGCGTGATTTAAATTTGCCGCTCGATATTATTCTTACTAAAAAAATTGGCTATCCAGGCAATCCTGAATACGCGATTGGTGCAATGAGTTTGGATAGTGTGATAATAGATAAGCGAGCGCTCGAATTTTCAGGGCAATTGGAAGCCTATTTAAAGCAAGAGATTGAAAACATTAGGCAATTACTCAGAGAGCGATCAGCGCTTTATCATGGAGATAGAAAACCATTTTCTCTTGAAAATAAAACTATAATTCTGGTGGATGATGGTATTGCAACGGGAAAAACATTAGAAGCCACTCTGGATCTCATTAAAAAGCAGCGCCCGGCTAAAATTGTGGTTGCAGTTCCCGTTGCATCAAAAGAAGCATTGCACCTTATTAAAAAAAAAGTTGACGAAGTGGTTTGCCTCATGGTGCCGGATATTTTTATAAGCGTAAGCCAATGGTACAACCATTTTGAGCAAGTGAGCGATGAGCAAGCGATTCAATTATTGCAGGAGTCGTATCGATGATAGTTTTTTATACGCAATCAACTTTGCATTTAAAACAAACATTGCCATTTGAGCCCGGAGCTTATAAAGCCAAACAATTTAGTGATGGTGAATGGTATATTAAACTTGAGCAGGATGTTGCGGGTGAAGAGGTTTGGGTGATCGCGGCAACGAATCCGCCGGCTGATAATCTTATTGAACTAGTATTGCTTCTTGATGCATTGCAACGCGCTGGAGCGAAAATAAGTCTTTTCTTTACCTATTTTGCGTATGCGCGCCAAGATCATCCAGAAGAAGGGGAAGCGGCAAGTGCTGAGTTGGTTGCAAAAATTTTAAAACTCTTTGCTCTGCATACAATTGTTATCCTGCATCCGCACAGCGCAAACTTACATAAATATTTAAATTTCGAAGCTGTGTTTCCTAATGATCTCATGTGCGCTATTGCGCAAAAGTATGATGCGATTGCCGCTCCCGATCAAGGTGCGTATGAAGTCGTAAAACGGCTTGCTCAAATCTGTAAAATGCAAGCAATCTATTTGAATAAGATTCGTCCTGAGCAGGAGACTGTTAAAATTTTAGAGTACGATGGATTGGTTGTAGCAAAGCGGATCCTCATAGTTGATGATATGATCACCACGGGCCAAACCATTATTCACGTGGCAAAAAAATTAAAAGAGTTAGGTGCAACGCAAGTGAGTGTTTGGGCTACGCATGGCATTTTCTCTGGTAATGCATACGCGCTGATTGAAAAAAATGGTATTCAAAAAATATATGTTACCGATTCGTTGGTGCAAAAAAAGGATTCGAGTAAAATTGAAGTTTTTTCAATTGCGCCATTAATTGAGGCTGTAATTAAAAAATAGGGCTTCGATTAAGAAGCCCTTTAAAAAATGTGTAAGAGATTTATATTTGTGATCCTTTAATCACGCTTTCAAAATATGAAGCACCTGCTTTTTTGGTACGTGGTAAATCTGGAGTGCTTCGATCTACACTATAAAGACCGTAATTTCTTTTATATTTGCCCCATTCATAGTTATCGAGTAATGACCAATGGATATATCCGCGCACATCAAAACCATCATTTATAGCACAGGCGAGTGCGTATAAATATCGTTGGGCTTGGAGAATGCGCAAATCGTCATCGTCAGTACCAATCCCATTCTCAGTTACGTAAATAGGAATATTAAAGTTGCTGGCCAATTTTTCTGAAAGGGTTTTAATTGCGCGATATAGCCCTTCAGCATAAATAGTATATCGATCATGACTTGGAATTTGTGGTTCAATTTCATTGTTGGTTTCTTTTACTGGTTTGAACTTTTTAATGTATCCATGGCAATAATAATTCAGACCAACAAAATCAAGACACACGCCCCCATTTTTGAGGTATTCATTCGTTTGCTTTTCGATTGGATATTTAATGCCCGTTGGGATAGGAATTCCCATAAATTTGGTTGTCGTAATTCCGCGGGGTATATTCACATAAAATTCGCCAGTGTTAAAGAAGCGATAAATTGATTCATCGACTAAATCAGTTCCAAAATATGCTCCAAGTTGATCCAGCGGATTGGCAGCATCCCAAGGATCAAGTTGATAAATATTTTTTAGGATACCAATCTTTGATTTTTCACCACCTGGCAATGCTTTTAATGCGCGGTAGACGGCAACGTGCGCTTCCAATACGTTATAAAGCGCTTTAACCATGAGATCCATATTTTTCTTAGCCGGTGGCTTCATTTCCGATAACCAACCTTCAGCAGAAATTCCTTCGGGAGCATTAAAGGTAAACCATAAATAGACATATTCATGAAGTTCATTGAATACTACTTGGCAGAAATCAACAAAGTGACTGATATTTTCTTTATGTTCAAAACCGCCAAGATTAAAGAACCAGATCGGTTCAGAGTAGTGATAAAGTGTGATCACTGGCTTAATGCCTGCCGCCACTAATTTTTGGCACATTTGTTTATATTGTTCTAATTTTGCATAATTTACTCTGCCTTGTTCGGGAATTACGTCGCTCCATTCAATTGAAAATCGATAGGTATTAACGCCTAAATCTTTCATGCGTTGAATATCGCCATCCAAATGTTTAAATGCATCGCATCCAATACCTGCCGGTTCAATTATTTCACCTTTTAACAATCCTGGTCTACCATCGGGAAGAGTTCTTGCTTGCAGGTTTCCATTCTTATCAGGCATTCCTTCAAACAAGCACCATTGGCTATTTTCATGGTGACCTTCAACTTGATGGCTGGAAGTTGCAGTGCCCCAAAGCCATTCATTTTGTGGGGAAGATCTATGCGGTTCTTCTATTTCTGTTAATTTTTTTGCATGGTTCTTAAAGATTTCTTGGACTGGTTTTTTATCGATGACAAGAGTATTAATTTTTTTCCAATTCCAGTGAATTCTATTAAATTGAATTTTATTGAGCGTGTAATGTCCAGCTGTGCAAAGTGCTGCGGTTGCAACAGTTCCTAAAAATGTTTTAAAAATAGTAGGATGCTCGTTGCTAAAATTGCTTACTGATGTCCAACATTCGGTATGATTAGATTGCAAGGCAACGCCCGAAAGCAGGATGCTCAAAAGTGGTTTGGAGAATTTCATAGAATTAAACCTTCATTTTTATGATTCTAACTATATCTTTCAACGTATACACTCTCCTAAATTTGTCAATATTGTTTCTATTTGTAATTTTTATGATAGGAGTTAGCTGGCCTCAGGTTACGCTTCCGCCAAATTTTTCAACGATATTAAGCAATGGCCGGGTCCCTTCCCGAGGCGTTTTGCTGCGTTCCATCGTTTTAAAATCTATGGCATAGAGGCCATAATTGATGCCATAGGATCCCCATTCATAATTATCAAACAATGTCCATACAATATACCCTTTAACCGGACAGCCTTGGCACATAGCATACGAGAGGGCAAAGAGAGTTCGCTCAAAGAATATTGCACGATGTTTTTCATTATTGGTAGCAACACCATTTTCTGTAATATAAATAGGTATTTGCAGCGGATTTGCAAATTCTTGGGTAATTTGCATAACCGCCCGATACATTCCTTCAGGGTAAATAGTATACACATCAGTTTGAGTCGGCAGATCGCCCGGATAGAGCCCAACATTAAAATTGGTCATCTGGCCATGGCTATAAAAACTTAGGCCAACAAAATCCAGCGCGCCTTTTGCTTTTGGATTTGCATATCGTAATGATACTTTGAAAGGGACATGTACGTTAAATTGACCGGTTTTAAAAAAGGTATAAATATTGCTATCAAAAAGTTTATATGCATAATTTGCACCGGTTTTATCCCAGAAACTTTTTGCTTCTATATGATAGACGTTATGGCTATAGCCGATTTTTGATTTTTCACCACCCGGCATTGCTTTAACCGCATGATATACTTGGACATGCGCTTCGAGCATATTTTTGAGCGTTTCCTGCATAAGTTGCATATTATCTAATCCTGGGGGAGCCATTTTTTTGTGATAAGCGCGGGCAACATAGCTCGTTGGTGAATTGAGCGTGAGCCATAGATCAGTATATTTATTTAGCCGTTCAAATACTTTTTTACAATAGGCAACAAAGTAAGGAATATTTTTTGTTTTTTCAAAACCTCCCATCTGCGCAAACCACCAGGGGGATGTATAATGATGAAATACAATCAATGGCTTAATATTATTTTTTATCAGTTCTTTGCAGACATCTTCATAATGCTCTAATGCTTTTTCATCAAAGTGGCCCGGTTTTGGCTCAACCTTGCTCCATTCAATTGATAAGCGATAGGTATCGAATTTGTTATCTTTAATGAGTTGAATATCTTCTTTATATCTATTCCAATGGTCGCACGCAGATCCGGTTTTTGCCTTGCAGTGATTTTTTTCCCACGCTGCCCAATCATTATTGGAGCAGTTTCCTTCTACTTGATGGGCTGAAGTTGCAACGCCCCAACCAAAATCTGATGGAAAATAGAGTTGCGATGTATCTATTTGTTTCCAATCCCAATACAGAGGGGATTTTTGAACGATCGGTGGCGCAGGTATTTTTATGGCTGCAGGCTTAATTATCGGGGTTACTTTTTTTTGCGCTCTGGTGGCTGTGCGGGATGATTTTCGAGTCAGCCGCGCGGGCCTGCTCGGGCGAGCCAGTATTGAACAAGAGATGATGCCTATGAAGGTAATCGCAAATAATCTATTCTTTATTAAGATCATAAGATTCCATTAATTGGGTATTAATAATGCCTTCTAAAAATAGCATATTGCGGCATGGTGTCTAGTTTAAGGAATTTAAAAGTTACAAATAGAAAAGTGGAAAATAAAGAGGATTATGCGCGATTTTTCATGGCTTAACCAAACAATCGTCGGCTTAGGATTGGTGAGTCTTTCGCTGATTTTGGATCGAAAAAGGTTAGTTCGATCGCGTGTGATATCTGCATACCTTTAGTTTTTTGCGAGTTCGATTTTTTAATTTATCGCGATTCTTTTTTTATCAAATCATAATAAATTTTATTTGTTTGATAAGCCTCAATCACTGCAGCGCGATGCACAGCGTCAACTTCAGAAAACGTTGGATTGCCTTGAGCATCGACCTCATAAGTAGATGGCTGATGAATTCCTGAACTTTTGATTGCATCTCCATGCCACCAATGAGTATCTTGCCTATCTTTGGTTTCGCACCATTCTTCCTTTCCAAAAAAATCATCACCCAGATCTTTCCATTGCAGCATTGTTGATTTAAAAGGAATTTTAAGATAATTGCATATTTTTTCAGCAGTTGCTTGTGGCGTGTTAACCAGATCTTCTGATAAAATAACTATGGATTTATTAGCCGCGCATTGCTTTATAGTTTTAAAAATATTGTATGTTGCTTGGTAGCCCACTGAATATGAATCGATTTGCACTCTCCTGCATCTTTTATATAAAGATAAGATTGCATGATGTGGGTCGCGCAATAAGAATATGCAATAGACCTGAGGCCTGCTAACAAGATCTTTATATTCTGTGATGAAATATTCAGATGTTGCAGCCATTTCTTTGACGCAGACCGAGTTTTTTTCTGATGCTTTTAAAATTCTGGCTTTTGCTTCAGCAAATGTTTTGGGGACTGTTGAATCTGCGGATTCCCCCAATCTTTGTGCTTCTAGGACTCCTCTCGCTGGTTCGAGAAATACGGTAAAACCATATGCTTCCATCATCCTCATGCAGGCAGTCGATATTGAACGCGGTGGAGAAAATATATACGCAATTTTATTGGTCTCCATGGAATGAATCGAATTTACACAAAAAGTAATCATTCCTACAAATATATATACTTTAATCATGCTCAATTCTCTTTAACAAATTCTAGCCTAGACCGTTCTCAGGCGGTTTTAGGGTTTTTTAAACATTAAATCGAATATGTACGATATCGCCATCCTGCACACTATAGTTTTGGCCCTCAACGCGCATTTTGCCGGCATCTTTAATCTTTGCTTCAGTACCCAATTCAAAAAGATCTTTGCAATTGTATACTTCTGCGCAGATAAAACCACGTTCAAGATCTGAATGAATTTCTCCGGCCGCTTGGCGAATCGTGATTCCTTTTTTAATGGGCCATGCATGAATTTCTTTAGGTCCGCAAGTGAAGAACGTAATCAGCCCTAAATTTTTATACGTTTCACGAATAACCACGTCAAGGCTACGCTCTTTTAAGCCGATGAGCGCCATCATCTCAGCGGATTCCTCATCGGAAAGTTGCGAAAGTTCTGATGCAACTTTTGCGCAGATTGGCACTACCTTTTCTTTACCGAACTTTTCTACTAATTTTTGATACGCAGGATTATTTTTATACCCTTCATTCTCAATTTCATCTTCTGCAACGTTAGCAATGATCAAAAAATCTTTTTGCGTGAGCAGGGGAATCGTGCGGATTGTAGCATTGCTGATCAGATTACGGACGCGCTCAACATTATCCGCATCAAGTGCGGCGCGAATTGCCGTTAATAAATCTTTTTCCGCTTGTAACTCTTTTAATTCAGCCGGCTTGCCTTGCGCCTTTTTGATTGAAGGTTCCAATCGCTCTAATCGTTTAACAACTGATTCTAAATCTTTTAGCATTAATTCAGAACTAATAATATCATAGTCGCCTAAGGGATCCACCAGGCCTCTCGAACTGATAATATCAGGATCTTCAAAGCAGCGCAGTACATGCAGAATCAGATGAACCGCTTGAATGTGGCTTAGAAATTGATTGCCTAACCCTTCACCAGAGGCAGCGCCCTGCACTAATCCGGCGATATCTACAAAAGTTACCATAGCAGGGATTTGCTTTTGAGAATTAAAGGCTTTTTGAAGCTTCTCAAGTCGCGGATCAGGTACATGGGTGATTGCAACATGGGGCTCAATTGTGCAAAACGGATAATTCTCAGCGGGTACGCTTGATTTGGTTAAAGCATTAAATAGAGTTGATTTGCCCACATTGGGTAGGCCGACTAATCCGGCTTGGATACTCATTCGGAAGCTCCGCTTGACGATTAAAATCTGTTATTTATCTTATTGTGCGGCAAAAAACGCATTTATTCAAATTTTAATTTGGCCCCTGGTTAGGAATTCAGGTTCTTAAAATAGTCTTTTAGGTGTTCTGTTTGGATTGGTTTTAAATTAAACTTTTCCAGATACCAATCTTTATCGCGTTTTGTTATTTGTCCAACGCAATCATTATAATAATAAAGACCCTTTTGATACTCATCTGAATATGTATGAATTGGTAATTCTTTATATACCATTTTTCCATTTAAGCGAAAGTTTAAATTAATGAACGCTATTTCATCATTATATCCATTGCTGTCTCTGTAGGTCATTATCATTTGATTGGGATGCAGTGGGTCGATGGCAAAATCATGTATTTTCGGTTGTCTTTGAGTTCCACCCGTAATTGTTATGGGCATATCCATCGGAGTATTTTGAGGTGCATATTTAATTGATTTATCAGCAACCCAAAGCGTATATAAATGTCCTCTTTTGGTTAATCCCATAAGAATATTGTTGGTAATAAATGCGATTTTTTTAAATTCTTCAGGCAAGTAACCGCGGGCAATTAAGATAGGTTTTAGTTTTGAATCATAGAGATACGAAAATACTGATAAACTATGCTCTTTGCCCGTAACTATTTTTTTGTTTTTGCCGTTTGCTTTACTTATTTTGGTAGTTGCAAGAGCATATCTCGCGCATTTTGCGAGTGCGAGGGCTGTTATTTTTTTATCTGGATGGTCAGTGCTTTCATAATTGAATGCAGGAATGCTTTCCAGCCGTTCTTTGCCGGCCAACTGCAGTAAATAATAGCGATAATCATGGGCCTCAAGGCCTTGCCAACAATAGGCGCGCGTGCTTTTTATCGGGTCATGTTGTTTATTCATGCCAATGAGTATCATATTATCAAAGTTAGGCCCATCAAATAGTATTTGGCCTGCCCCTTCGTGGGGCTTTATAAATATATGTTCTTGCGTCTTTTCATCTTTAAATCGGAATTCAGTAGTATCCTTGCCATGCGCATCATCATTTCTTCCGATCCATAATTGGTGTTGAAAGACTGAAAAGGGAAAACGGATATTTTTTTTATGTAACTCGAGCGTATTCCAATTTGTGCTTGTTGCCAAATCTTCAACCCTTGTCTGCCCATTAAAAACAGAAGATTCATCGTCATTATACAGTTTGGGTTCTTTAAGATGAACTTGCTTGCAAAGATCGTAATCAATCCAATAATTTTTTTCTCGAGACCTATCTTTATACTCTTGTGTATATTCTTCCAGCCTCGCTTCATTGATGAGCATAGCAAGATCATGAACCGGTATATACTCACTATCGGCTTTCTGTTTCTTAATCATTGCTACGTTTTCACTGTTTTCACTAATTTTTAATAATGCGAGTACTTTAGTGGTCTTATCTACCTCTGGTTCATCTGAAAGAATTCGTTTTCCATGAGTTTTATATTCCAGTTCGGGAGGTTTTTCCATAGAAAAAAGAGAATATGATATGAGAATAAAAAAAGAAAATAGTGCGCGTTCATTCATTGAGGTTCCTGATTGATGTTAAAATAGCATGAGATATATCCAGTGCAAGAAATTATGCAGCAAAAAAGATGTTTATTCAATTTTTTTCAAAGCAGGGAGTATTTTTCACGCTTTCTTTGAAGATTTCCTATTAAAAAGGGCCTCACGATAGGAGGCCCAGATTATTGCAGAAATAGAGTATTTACTCTGGAGGAAGTTGCGAAATGAATACTTCATTATCATTCCATCCACTAATAAATTTACCATCTTCACTAAAATGTTTTGAATGGTGATGCATCGGGTTTTTTCTTCCTCCAGCGGGGATAGAACATGCGAGATTTCCATTTCTTGTATTAATAATAAATGTTTTTTCTTCGAATGATCGAGACCCTGGTTTTGGCTCAACGACTGTTTTTCCTGCTAGTGCTACATATTCTCCACACGCATACTCCCAATTATCCAAATAAACGGGATATTTGTTTTCTGATATTAGCGTCCCATCAAGAGCTTCTATTCGAACAATGCTTTCACTTGCTGTCGGATAGATTATGGTTATCGTGCGATCTAAATTAAAGGAGCTGTGAGTTATTCGATCTTTGGTGTTTTGCCATTTTATAATCGTGTAACCCTGATGGATTTCTTCATAATTTTCGTGGCGAACTAATATTTTTTTACTATTGGGCGCAAATGCAACTTCAATTATAGGAGCTTCTGTTTGTATACGATGGAGTAATTCAAATGCTCGAGAATAAAAATTAATTCCATTGTTTGCATCGCTTATAGCAAAAGTTTCTCCCTCTTTGCTAAAAGCATGTAGTTTGCCGGTCAGAGCTTTGAGTGCAGGACACGGTGTTTGATCATCATTTGATTTATATATTCTAAAAGGCTTCTCGTTTGGTTTGCCTGTAATTGCTAGTATTTGTTCACTATCCTTCGTTTGTTTTATTAGATCAAGGAATCTTAAGAAATAAGTAAATGTTGCGTCAGCAGCAATGATCATAGAATCTTTTTTGCAAGTATCCTGAACAGGAATTTTCCATTCCTTACAAGTATCCATTATAACTGTAGCGATCTTACTTCCTGATGCAACATCGATTATTTCTAATGGTTTCCATTCTGCATGATTAAGTAAGAATTTGGTGACTCCTTTTTTGTCGGCGATCGCGAGTTGTCGTGTATCGTTCAAGATTCCATTGGTCTGATTGAGTATGTATTTGCCATCCGCAGTAAATGCATATTTGCTAATATCTCCTTTGCGCGTCCAACTAATTTTGCCTTTTGCGGCTTCTACAAGATTCTTTTTGTATTCGAAGGCTCCTACGTTAAGATCAGTCAAAAAGTGAGATCCGCAATCGTTCCAGGCTACCATTCCAAGAGGCTGAGGAAGCACATAGATTTTCTGGCCGGTTTTGCCATCATAAATAGTCACATAGCCGTTTTGATTAGAAGTTGCGATATGCTCTCCGCTTGGACTGATATAAATATCGTCTTCATTAGATAAATTATACAGAGGCTTTGGGCTCGTTTTTTCTACGGGCAGCTCCATACACAGAATTAAACTATTACTGCAAAGCAGAAGGTATAGAATTAATTTATTCATTATATATTTCCTTATTTTACTGTTTTGGGTCAGGCATATATACTGCTTCAAAAAATTACGTTTACTATATCTCTAATCAATCGGATTTGCTAATAATTTTTTTTATTAAACTTTTTTAGACTATAATTCGAATTTTTATGTTCAAGAGAATCATTGGAAAAAGCTGATTTAATCTCTCTATTTTGTCAGTTAGTATGATTTCTCTACCGTAACTCTTGTTGCTGGCCAAGATATGTGATAGCTTTTTTACAGCTATTTACTCTGTTGATAGTTCTATGGTATGAAAAAATATGTAGTATATTTTCACCATTATTATCCTATAAAAGGAGATCATTATGTTGCATATCATCATCATTCACCTGCTATGAGACTAGTAGGCAAAATAAGCTGGTTGTTAACTTCAATCGCAGCAATTGCCTGGGGCTTAGTTGGTCTTGGTAATTCAATGGGCAAAAACTGGAACATTTGGGAACAAGACTTCATAGTTAACAACTTTGCATGGCTTGTGCAACCATTGCAATACGCTATTGGCTTGGCAGGGCTTATTGGTTTAATTTGCTGGTTCATGTGTTTAGGCAAGTGTGATGACCATAAACACAAATAAAAGATAAGAGAAAATTCTCTATCTAATAAATAAGGGCTCAAATTTGAGCCCTTATTTTTTTATTTTCTTAAACAATCCTATTGAATTATTAAATATTAACTGATATCGGTATCGATTGGTCCTTGATCATTCTTATTATCGGTTCCTCCACCTTGCGAAGAATCGTGAGTGCTGGATTGTTGGCGATAGAGAATTTCAGCAATTTTATGCGAAGATTGCATCAATTCATCAGTTGCTTTTTGCAATTCTTGAGCATTATTTTCATGTTCTTTGAGTGCTACTTTTGCTTTTTCAATTGCTTCTTCAACTTTAGCTTACTTCTGCTGCATCAAGTTTATCTTTATTTTCACGAACTGTTTTTTCAACTTGAAGAATTAGGCCATCAAGATGATTTCTTTTTTCAACTGTTTCGCGCGCTTGCTTATCTGATGCTTCATGCTCTTTTGCTTCGCGCACCATGCGTTCAATTTCTTCTTTGCTTAAGCCACTGCTGCTGGTGATAGTAATCTTTTGCTCTTTGTCGGTTGCTTTATCTTTTGCAGAAACATGCACAATACCATTTGCATCAATATCAAATGATACTTCAACTTGCGGCACACCGCGCGGAGCTGCCGGAATACCATCTAAGCGGAATTGGCCAAGCATTTTATTATCTTTTGCAAATTCACGTTCACCTTGGAAGATGCGAATATCAACGGCTGTTTGATTATCTTCTGCAGTTGAGAAGATTTGTGATTTGCTTGTTGGAATCGTGGTATTGCGTTCGATCAATTTGGTCATAACGCCGCCCATTGTTTCAATTCCCAATGAAAGGGGAGTGACATCGAGCAATAATACATCAGTTACTTCGCCTGCTAGAATGCCGCCTTGAATCGCGGCACCTACGGCAACTACTTCATCAGGATTTACTGATTTATTTGGTTCTTTGCCAAAAAATTCTTTTACTAATTGTTGCACTTTTGGCATACGGGTTGAACCACCCACCAAGAATCACTTCATCAATTTGACTTGTGCTTAATTTAGCATCAGCGAGTGCTTTTTTGCATGGCTCAAGCAAGCGTTTGAAAATATCTGAGCAGAGTGATTCTAATTTTGCGCGAGAAATTTTGATGTTTAAATGTTTTGGCCAGAGGCATCTGCGGTGATATATGGCAGATTGATATCAGTTTCATGGAGTGTTGAAAGTTCTTTTTTTGCTTTTTCAGCAGCTTCTTTTAAGCGTTGCAATGCCATGCTATCTTTGCGCAAATCAATGCCGCTTTCTTTTTGAAATTCATCGGCCAGATAAGAGATCAGAATATTATCAACATCATCTCCACCCAAATGGGTATCGCCATTGGTTGAGCGTACTTCAATAACGCCATCACTAATTTCGAGTACGGAAATATCAAATGTTCCGCCACCAAAATCGAATACGGCGATTGTGCCATTTTTTTTCTTATCAAATCCATAGGCAAGTGCTGCTGCAGTAGGTTCATTAATAATACGCATTACTTCTAAGCCTGCAATTTTGCCCGCATCTTTGGTTGCTTGGCGTTGTGAATCGTTAAAATAGGCAGGAACGGTGATTACTGCTTCGGTAACTGGTTGGCCCAAAAATTCTTCGGCGGTATTGTTTTAGTTCTGCCAAGACAGCTGCTGATATTTCTTGAGGGGTATATTCTTTGCCTTGGGCTAGAATGCCAACATCGCCATTGGCTCTTTTTACCACTTTATAAGGCATTTTTTTAGCTTCATCCGCTACTTCATCATATTTATGACCAATAAAACGTTTTGCAGAATAGATAGTATTTTCTGGGTTGGTTACTGCTTGGCGTTTTGCTAAAGTTCCCACCAAGCGTTTGCCATCTTTAGTGAATGCAACGATAGAAGGGGTTGTATTGCTGCCATCTTTATTAGGGATTACTTTTGGGGTGTTGCCTTCCATGAAGGCAACGCATGAGTTAGTGGTACCAAGATCTATACCGATTATTTTTTTTGCCATGAACAATCCTTTTGGTTGTGTAAATATGTACCCCCCGTTCGTGTCGAAGGATGCCGGAGGCCGAGTTGAGACATACGAATTTTTGAAGTTCGCACCCTCTACTCGCTACGCTCCATCGGGGCGAACGGATAGGCTTTAAATCCAGCTAAATTATAGCGATTGAGGCGATTTATGTCAAACAATTACTAATAAAATCTTAGCGAACAACACTCATATTTTATTATATATCTATCTAATGTTTATGATATCTCTGAAATTATTGCTAGATTTTTTATAAGGCAACCCGATTTTATTTGATTCTGTTTTTGTCGCATAATTTTTAACTGCGAGCCACATATAATGGCGCGACCGATCGCCAGCCTAAATCAGCACGACTCTCTTTATAATGGCTTAATTAAGGATTTTTTTAATTTTTTTTGATTCTTTAGACCAACTGTTTTGGCACCGCGGGAGGGCGAGCCGGCACTCCGTCTTCATCCTCGGCCCCTTTCCCGTGGGAAGGGAAGAGGGGGCCTCAGCCTCGACTCCGTGATACATGGGGCGAGGCGAGCCCACCATTACATTCTAGGGATACAAACCTACTCTCCTAGAGGAATATCAGTATGATTACATTCGGGTGAAGCGTTACCACTTACGCAGATACTCGCATACGCAAATAAAGGAATATAACCACCATAACAGGTAGGAGTATACCAAATAACAATGTAATGATGATTCATAGATATTGCTTTAAAGATAGAACGTACCAATCGAACGTATTTATGAGCATACACGTATAGGTAACAAAGAACGCATATAATTAAAAGATATCCATGCAATATTTTATAATGCCAATCAATTGCTCTCTCTATAGTTTTAGAAAATCATAGTAATAAAAAGAAAATTAAAATTCCTTAAAAGGGAAATGCGCGCGCGGCGATCTGCGATGATCTTATTTGTGATCTACTCCTTCCAGACACTTGATTTATTCTATTTGTAACAACGATATAGGTGCAGTTTTTCGAAACTATTGCATCTGATTTTTATGTTTGTATAGAGTTCTTATTATAAGGAGAAACCTATGAATAAATTATCTATTTTTATGAGCTGTTTGGTTCCACTCTCTTTGATTAGCATGGAACGTGCTCCACATAAATCAGCTGCTGCTCAAGCAATTGATATGAAGTTGCAGAATGCCTTTGTTGCCGCTGCTAAAAAAGGCAACCTTGCAGAACTGAAGCGATTGATGCGCTTTAAACCTCGAATCAATATTAATGCATTCGATGATACTGGCATGACGGCATTAGGATCTGCTATCTATGGTCAACAGGATAAAGTGATACAATTTCTTATCGATAATGGTGCTGATTTAGAAAAACGCGTTGAAGGCATAGATCCAGGCAAAACTCCGCTTATGTTGGCTGCTTCGGTAGGTAATCTTGCTATCGTAGAAATGTTGTTAGATGCCGGTGCTGATGCCGATGAAACCGTGACTACTGGTTTTGGCATCGCAGCGAAGCCAAAAAAAGCAGCTGATTATGCTAAAGGCGCTCAGGCACAAGAAATTAGGGACGCGCTGGCCGGTTTGCGTAAAAAGAAACTTATTTGAACTCTTACGGCATAGATTTTATTACTAAAAGTCGCAAAATTCGCCGAGAAATTGACTCCTTCTTTGCAAATTGGCTATCATTCCTATGATAACCGTTCAAGGGGGAGTAAGAATATGAATAGAATAAATAAGCTTGTCACAATTTCGGTATCGCTGCTGGGTGTTATTGTAATTACTATGATTACGCATTTTGCGCTCACTCAGATGCCCGATGAGATAAAGCGTACGATCGATGTTCCGGAACAATCGATTGATGTGAATGCTTTTGATGCGTATACGGGTCTGACTCCTTTGATGCAAGCCGCAATTGATTCTGACCTTGAACGCACCAAAATTTTATTATCTCAGGGAGCCGATCCTAATATTATTTCTGCCAATAGCGATCGGGACAATGCATTAAACATCGCGGTTTTTAATGGGGGCAAACTCGGAAGCTTGGCGGTTGCGCAAGAACTGATCGCAGCAGGTGCCGATGTCAATGCTAAAAATGCACGTGGCATGGCTCCGATACATTTTATGATGCAGATCACCAACGCAGGCAATCGTGCCATCATATTAAGAGATCTTATGAATAATGGAGCACGCATTAATGCGCAAAATGAAGATGGAAGCACCATGCTCCATATCGCGGTGACTAATTTAGATTATGATTGGATCGATTTGCTCAATCGCGAATTTGGACAAATAATAAATTATACGGTTAAAGATAAGCAGGGCAGAACACCGCTTGATTTAGCGCTTGAACGGGGGCTTACTGGAGATATCAGTTTGGGAACGCAGAGTGTTGAAAATTCTTTGCGTAATCGCCCACGGTATATTGGTGATAATTTTGATGTCAGGCAAACCGATGAATATGGCAGAAATGGGCTCCAGCTTGCAGTATTGCGAGATGATATGAAATTTGTTAGTGGTTTGCTATCGCATAATCCTGATTTAGCGCATCAGGATGATCTTGGCAATTCGGTGATGCATTATGCGGTGCTTAATTTAAATCCTACTCAGTTTATCCCGGTGCTTTTGAATGCGAAGGCTCCGGTTAATATTGCCAATAATAGGGGCGAAACACCGATTTTTTGGATTATGAAGATTAGAAATCGAACATTGAGAAATCAGATTGCCAAATTACTCCTGAATGCCGGTTCGCCCGTGACGAATAAAAACACTAGCGGCACAAGTATCATTGATCTGGCAGCTGCCGATAATGATACGGATTTGGTTGATCTTTTGAAGCAGGCTATCACAAAAAAGAGAAAACGACTTGATCAAGAAGAAGCTGAAGAACCTTCAAAAAAATTGATTGTGCCTAAACTATAACATAAAAGCACTTTGAGAGGACTATTGGTTTTTTCCGATATACATTCAGATCCCAAACATTGCACATTGAAATGCAGATTAAAATAAAATAATATATGAAATTCAATAAATGAAAATTCGAAGGTGCAGATTAAAAATCTATTAAAATTTGCCCTTAGTTAAAAAAAATAATTGTAGTATAAAAAGCATAGAACTGTTTTTAAATATTGAATTCTATCCATCAATTTATTTGTGTTTCTCGCAATTATCTCTGGCTGCGGATAATCGAGCGATTTTTGAATACACTATCTAAAAATCTATTTACCGTGGTATACTTACTAATGCTCTGAGTAAAAGCTTGTTCTAATGTGGACGTTCCCTTTAAAAAAAGAAAGGGTTTTTTCCATGTCGAGAATTAAAGCAGCGACTTTTTGTGTCAATGAAAAAGTTGTATACCCGGGCCACGGGGTAGCTCAAATCAATCGTATTGTTGAGAAGCAAGTGGCAGGCAACCGGGCATGTTTTTTTGAACTCAAGTTTCTCAATAAAGATATGACCATTCTTGTGCCGACTCATAATCTCACCTCTGTTGGTATTCGGAGATTAAGTTCAACCGAAAACATTACGGATATTTTTAAGACCCTTGTGCAGCCCTCTCAAAGAATGTCATATGATGCGGTAACCAACTGGAATAAACGCAACAAAGATTATCAGTGCAAACTTCGCACCGGCGATCTTCAAGAGATTTGTAAAATCTATCGTGATCTTAAAAATATGTCGGTGTATAAAGAACTATCATTTGGCGAAAAGGCATTGCTTGTCCAAACCGAGACTCTATTGGCCCAAGAAATATCTCTCGTTAAAAATATGGATGAAGAAAAGGCGGTAGAGCATTTGCGTTCATTATTTGCTAAGAATGCTGCTCGTGGTGGTGCGGTTGCAACCTTGCTTTAGTTAGCTTATTATGTATAGAAAGGGTTTGATTTATCGGGTTTGATGAATCAAACCCCAAACTTTTTTAAAGTGTCTGATGAATAAACCTAGGGAACTTTTGTGCGCAAATCGATGATCATCATTTTTGGCCCTACCGGGGTTGGTAAAACAGATTTGGCAGAGCAGTTGGCTGCACAGTTGCCTTCTGAAATTATTAATGCCGATTTGGGCCAGTTTTATACCCCGTTTTCTATAGGAACGGCCAAACCGGATTGGCGTAATTCGCCCGTCGTCCAACATCTTTTTGATAGTATCAATGAGCCGCAAATGATAAGTGTAACCGAATATCGGGACCAGGTTATGCAAAAACTTGAAGAGATTTGGAATCGGAACAGCACTCCCATCATTGTTGGCGGTTCGGGTTTTTATATCCAATCATTATTCTTTCCCCCGGTAAGCGCAACAGTTGATCACTTCCAAAAAAACTATTATGGATCCGAAGAAGATCGCTGGAAACTATTATATTCGATTGATCCGGATAGAGCGCTCAGAATTCATCATAATGATGTATATCGAATAAATAGGGCATTGGACATTTATTATTCGACCGGAAAAAAGCCTTCTGAGCAGATTCCACGGTATCAACCGCTTGGCTCTTTCTGTTTTATCTCTATAAACCGAGATCGGGAGGATTTATACGGTAGAATTAACCAGAGAGCCCAGCTGATGCTTAATGCCGGATGGCTCGCTGAAGTAGCTCGGTTGCAAGGAACCTCCTGGGAGCCATTTTTAAAAAAAAAGAAATTAATTGGATATGATGATATACTTAAGTATCTTGAAGGAAGCAAGACGAAGGATGATTATGCTGAGCTCATCGAGCATATTACCCGCAAAACTCGCAATTATGCAAAGCGGCAAATAACTTTTGGAAATCAGCTTTTTGATCGTCTTGAAAAGGCGTTGCTTGAGAACTCAGATGGGCGTAGCAGATGCCTCCGGATTAACTTGACTTCCGCCAAGCTTGAATTATATATTAATCAACTATTACCTCAGATCGGGTTAATGGGACCTGGTCAGGTTCGTCTCGATCCTTCGAACCAGCCGTCGCTCCTTCGGAGCTATGGCAGTCAGGCTGGGCGTTTAATCCCGAGCATGGACGAGGGGTCAGAATGATCGGGGAAGGTGAGTCTCGAGAGATGTTCTTTAAACTTCTCGAGCCTACTCGGCCGTAGTAGAGCGTCGCAAGTCAATGGCTTAAGCGAAGAAAGCTACAAAGGCCTTGGTTCGGCCTCAAGGCCTCACTCAAAGCGAACGATGCAAAAAGATAGGAAAATATGTTTGAAAAAAAATCACCCAACAACGATTTTAGTTTTACGCTCACCATGCGTCAATTAAGCTTGGCGGTAGCTGGAATTATCGCATTCAGTTTCTTTATTTTTATTAGTGGGTACTTCTTAGGGCAAAAACGTGCAGCAGAGGATTTTGCCTATAGAGCCGATCAAGATTCTTTGGCAGATCAGATCTATTCATCAATGTGCGTATTATATGATCCAAAAGAAGATGAAGACGCTGAAAATGGTGAAGAAGCCGAAGTTTCTGATATGGAATCTGCAGCAGAAACAACTGAATCTTCCGAAAATAAAGATGAGCCGGCGCCAGAAATCGTTGCAGAGCCTGTGGTTGCGCAAAAACAACATCGAGCAATACTTTCAGGATTTCCCGCATCATTGCTTGAGAATGCGAAACAGATGGTTTCGCGCTTAACTAAAAGAGGGTATCCAGTAGAGCTTGTTGAGCACACCAGTACTCAAAAGAAAATTTCTAAAAAATGGTATCAAGTAGTAACCAAGCCGTATTCTTCAAAAGAAGAATTAGAAAAGATCAAGCCTCAATTGGCAAAAATTGGACAAGTAAAAGAACAGAGTATTGATATTGTTTAATATCAACCCAAAGCGCATAATTTCGTGAAAGGCAAACGCTCATGATCACAACAATACGTAAAAGTTTCAAAACAAGAACATATAAAGTGATGCTATGGATCGTATTTTTATCTATGGCAGTTGGTGGTGGATTATTTTCTTTGTTTGAAATTGTCAGAACCGCATTTTTTGGAAAACCTGCTGGCAGCTGGGTTATACAGATAAATAAACAGACAATTGCTGCGCCGGAATTTATGAGATCGGTTGCAGATCAGGAAGAGCGCATTCGTATTATTCGCTCGCAATATGGCCAATATGCAGATTTATATTTCCAAATGATGGGAATGAAACTCGATTCACAAGAGCTTGCAATGAATTCTATCATCCGCAAAACGCTTCTGAATCAGCTTGGGCAAAAGTTACCTTTTTCGGTAAGTGCTCAAACGGCACAATCAATGCTTAATAATCCGATGTTCATTACGCAAGAAGTTTCTGATCTCGTTCCATTTTTTACCTGGGATCAATCGCTTGGCGGTGTTAATCCTGTTGTTTTGAATACCTATTTGCAGCGAATTGGGATAAGCAAAAGCGAATTTGAGCATGAGTTGGCGCTCGGTGTCGCACGGCAAGATTTAAAAAATATCGTTGAGCATGGATCGTATACGCCGCAATTTGAACTCAAAGAGCAATTTGCTCAGAATTTTCTTGGCCAAAAATTTTCTATTCTTACGATTCCTGCTCAAGAAATGCTTGCTCAGGTAAAAAAAGCGGCAGTAAGCGATGATACGTTGAAATCTTATTACGACCTTATGAATGCAAAAGATCGCCGTTATTACGTGCCTGAAAAGCGTTCAGCGAAAGTAGTCACATTTGATCCATCTTCATATGGTATTGCCATCAGCGATGATGAGGCAGAAAAATATTACAACAATAATAGGGCACAGTATATTGAGCAGCCAGCCCAAGTGCAGGTTCGTCATATTCTCTTCAAAGTTACCGATTCTGCAAAAGAACAAGACGTTGAACAAAAGGCAAAAAAAGTGCGCGATGAACTTTTGAAGGCTCCCGCAACTTTTGCAGCAAAAGCAAAAGAATTATCCGAAGATACAAAAACCGCAGCACAAGGCGGCACAATGCCATTTTTTGCAAAAGGCACTCACGATAGAACTTTTGAGAAAACTTCCTTCTTGCTCAAAGAAGATAATGATATCTCAGAATTAGTAAGAACCGGCGAAGGCTATGAGATTATTCAAAGAATTGGAAAAAAAGCGCAAACATTCAAACCACTTGCTCAAGTAAGCAAAGATATCAAAGAAGTATTACGCAAGAAAAAATTTGCAGAGCAATTTGGTTCTGATGTTCGCGCAGTTTTAGCACAAAAAAATCCTATTGAGGCACTCGCTCAATTTATTAAAGAAAAAAATGGCAAAGAATCTATGGTGCAAGATGCAATTGCCAACGATTCAATTCTATCGAAAACCATTTTCAGGGTAAATGAGAAAGGATCCTCATTTTATCAAGATCCAAATCAAGGGGTAGTTGTTACCGTTACTGCTGTTAAGCCTTCCTATGTTCCTGCGCTTGAAGAAATAAAGGCTCTGGTCAAAGAGGATTATTATAAAGATGAAGCGAGTAAAGCATTGGCTACCCGTTTGGATGAATTCAAAAAACCCGGCGCCTTAGATGAAGCGGTTAAACAAGGAGCGAAACTAGAAAAAACCGGATGGCTCAAGCATTCGGCAGAATATAAAGATGACGAAGCAGAAAAACAGGCTCTCACCAAGAAAGGTATCGATCTAGGGAAATTGTTTCAATTAGAAAATATTGGGGCGATGACCGCCTATGAGCAAAATGGTACTGGCTATGTGATTCGCCTTGATGAACGTACTCCGTTTGATGAGGCGCTTTTTGCCGATAAATTAAGTCTATCCAGGCTGAGCTTGAGCAGCAGAAGAAGTCCTTAATTATGGCAGGATTTGTTGCTTCTTTATATAGAAATGCTAAAATTAACAAAAATGAATCTCAAATCCAAATACGAATCGTAAAGAAAATTCAATATGAAAACATACCGCAACAAAGGAAAAGGAATCACCGGCTAAAACCAAAGCCCGTTGATTCCAGTGAAAAAATTCTTAAAAAAAAGGCTCTTGAAGTCACTTTTTCTCAGATTGATAAGCAGTATGGCAATGGGGCAGTAATGCTTCTTGGCCAGGCTCCCAATTCGCGTATTGAAGCTATTTCTACCGGCTCACTTCTCATTGACCAAGCAATTGGAATTGGCGGATTACCTGTTGGCCGAGTGGTTGAAATTTTTGGACCCGAAGCATCGGGTAAAACAACCTTGGCAATGCATGCGATTGCTCAAGCCCAAAAGCGCGGTGGCATTTGTGCATTTATCGATGCTGAGCATGCGATGGATCCTGCCTATGCTACAAATTTGGGCATCAATATCGATGATCTGATTATCTCCCAGCCAGATTATGGCGAACAGGCCTTAGATATTGCAGAAATGCTTATCCGATCAGGAGCCGTTGATATTATTGTTATCGACTCGGTTGCGGCATTGGTGCCCAAAGCAGAGCTTGAAGGTGATATGGGCGATTCGCATATGGGTTTACAAGCTCGATTGATGTCTCAAGCGCTTCGCAAGCTTACTCCGGTAGTTCATAAATCTAAAACAGTTTTGATATTTATTAACCAAATTCGTCAAAATATTGGCGCAATGCCATTTGCTCCGAAAGAAACAACCACCGGCGGTAATGCACTAAAATTCTATGCATCACTTCGCCTTGATGTGCGCAGAATTGCGAGCATTAAAAAAGATGATCGCCATATTGGTAATCGAATTTTGGTTAAAGTAGTAAAAAATAAAGTTGCTCCTCCATTTAGACAAGTTGAGCTTGATTTGCTTTTTAGCGAAGGTATTAGCAAAGAACTTGAATTGCTCGATGCGGCGATTCATTTTAATGTGATTGTGCAGTCGGGATCATGGTTCTCTTTTAATGATGCAAAAATTGCTCAAGGACGAGATCAGGCATTGCAATTCTTGAAAACGAATAAGAATGCTTTTGATCAGGTCTATGCAAAAGTTCTTGCAGCATGATAGCTGCAGCTAAAGTAGTTGTGCCTGTCAGTCCTGAATTGCAGCAGAAACCGCATAATATTGAGTGTGTATGGATATATCGAATAAAGGTAATACGAACTTGAAAGACCAAAAAAAGAAGTAGGTCCTCTCATAAATGAGAAGATTACGGGCTCCGCGCTACAACTTATTGCAGAAGATGGCCACAATATTGGCATCGTATCGCGGGGTGATGCACTGAGGCTTGCTCAAGAGGCGGGGCTTGATCTGGTTATGATTGCTGAAGAAGGCCGTGAAGGGGTGCCGGTTGCTAAAATAATGGATTTTGGCAAAGCGCTTTACGAAAAGAAGAAGAAGCAGCATGAAGCAAAGAAGCACCAAAAGGTGATTCAGGTTAAAGAAGTGAAGATGGGGCCAAAGATTGGTGAGCATGATTTTCAAACAAAGATGCGCCAAGCGATCGATTTTCTCAAAGAGGGAAAGCGAGTAAAAATTACGCTCTTTTTTAAGGGTCGGGAAAATGCTACCAAAATGGAGCGTGGTACCGAGCTGTTTGACAAGATACAGCAAGTTTTTGAAGAGCATGATTTGCTAAAAAATTTGGGACAAGAACCTGATTCAAGAATGGGTTCATTGTGGTCCCGTGTTTATTTTTTAAAAAATGTTAAATAAGAATTGAATAGGATGCACTATGCCAAAAATGAAAACACGCTCTTCTGCAAAGAAGAGATTTAAAAAAATTGGTAAGGGTTTGATCAAAAGAGCGAAAGCATTTCGCCGTCACTTGCTCACTAAGAAAATCGCAAAACGCAAAGATCAATTGCGTAAGCCGGCATATGTAAATGCGGTTGATGTTGGCAGAATTTCACGGATGCTGCCAAACGATTAATTAATAAATTTTTTCTGAAATCGCTCGAATGGTTCGACAGGCTCACCACGAGCGGATTACTATTGTCAATTTCCCGTTCGCCCTGAGCTTGTCGAAGGGTGCGAGCAAAATAAAATACTTGGAGTTTAACTATGACACGGGTAAAACGTGGTACGGTTACAAAAAAACGACATAAAAAACTATTAAAAAGACTAAGGGATACTGGGGACAGCGTAAAAACGTATTTATGCGCGCAACAGAAACTTTAAATCGTGCTATGGCATTTGCATTTAAAGGTCGTAAACTTAAAAAACGAGATATGCGCGGATTATTTATTGCTCGTATCAAGGCAGCAACAAATGCGCAAGGCATTTCCTATAGCCGTTTTATCTCTGGTTTAAAAAAAGCAAATATTGATTTGAACAGAAAAATGTTAAGCCAACTTGCTATTTGCGAACCCCAAGCATTCGCTCAATTAGTCGCTCTTGCGACAAAAATAATACTGAATTCTTGACTTTGCATAAAGCGCTTGTTTAGAATAACGCTAGCATAAGCTTAGTTCTGAGGAGTACTGAAGATGCAAATCTAAGGGCTCTTTAAAATATAAAGGGGGAGTAATGAATGTGTTGAAGCAGTTAGAAGAAAAGCTTATATGCCTGGCAGAGTTGGTAAAAGAGTTAAAAACAGAAAATGCTAAGTTAGCTGAAGAAAATGCGCAACTATCCGCAGAATTGATTATGTTGCAGAATGCACTGAAAGATGATACAAAACGCATTGATGAACTCAAACAAGAAAAAGAGCTAACCCGACTTGTTGTTGATGATTTGATAAAAAGTATCGATTCATTAGTTGAAAATCAAAGTTAATATATGAAAAACTAGTTATAAATTATTAATTTTTGATGATCACTATTCGGTCGTAAGTGATGAATCACAATCGCAGTTGACGCAAGCGGCATCTATGGTGGATGCATTGATGAAAGAGATTTCAGCAAAAGTTCCTCACATTGATGAAAAGCGGATTGCAGTGTTAGTTGCCTTCAAATGGCAAGTAAGATTATTGCTTTGGAATCACAGATAGAACATACCTCATTGCGCCATAAAGAACTTGTTGATCGAATTGAGCATGAATGTATAGCCTTATTGCGTCAGCTAAATCAATGCTGCTGAGAAGCTGTTATATTTAGCTTTTAGATAGCTATTTAATGTTGTTGTTTTTAACCATCCACTTTGCTGGATGGTTAATTTATTTTAGCATATCAATAATATTGAAAAATATGATACACTAAAAAACCGACTGATTACATTCAGTGCTACTGATTATTAGTAATGATAATGGTTTAGGAAAAACAATGATACCTCTAATTTCTTTACTACTTAATGGTATTGGCGTACTTGGTATTGTTACCAGTTCAATACTGATTTTTTACTCGCGTAAAAAAAGTGCTCGCGCGAACGTATTGCTTGAAGAATCACAAGAAAAATTGAAGAATGAAAACGTGAAATTGAAAATGAAAAACGGGAGGCATTACTCAAAGTAAAAGATGAAATCTATAAAAAGCGCAGTGATTTTGATTTAGAAATGAAGCGTGATCGTGCTGAAATTGAGCGTATGCAATCAAAGATTAATGCTCGATATGAAGCAATTGAAAAAAAAGAGCATGATAATGATGATTTAAAACGTGAACTGCAGCAAAAAGAACGTAATCTTTCTCGCACTGAAGATATCTTGCGTGCCAATGAAGCAAAGTTAAAAGCGGTCTATACAGAGTTAATAGCAAAACTTGAACGCATCAGCAGCTATGACCAAAGATGAGGCAAAACAGGCGCTTATTAGCACACTTGAAGATGAAGTTCGGCTCTCTACGCAAAAATGGGTGCAAAAAGTTGAAGAAGATGCGCGCCAAGTGGCTAAAGAAAAATCGGTTCAGATTGTTGCAACTGCTATGCAACGGTATACTGCCGATCAAGTGGCTCCCCATTCTTCAAGTGTGGTCCATTTGCCTAATGATGAGATGAAAGGCCGAATTATTGGTAAAGAAGGCCGTAATATTAAATCTCTTGAAATGGCAACCGGTATGGAATTTGTGATTGGTGAAACGCCGGAAATTATTACCATTTCAGGATTTAATCCCATCAGGCGAGAAATTGCGCGCCGCACCTTAGAAAAATTAATTGTTGATGGTCGTATTAATCCAACTCGTATTGAAGAGACCGTTGCGCAATGCGAACAAGAAATTGAAGAGATGATTCAGGAATATGGCCGTGAAGTGGTCCTTGAATTTAATTTGCAAGGAATTCATCCGGAAATTATTACTGCACTTGGCAAACTTTATTTTAGAACTTCATATTCGCAAAATGTGCTTGATCATAGTAAAGAAGTTGGCTTATTTGCCCGCATGATTGCAGAAGAGATTGGACTTGATGGTGCATTGGCATTGCGTGCAGGTCTTTTGCATGATATTGGTAAAGCGGTAACCGCAGAAGTTGAAGGCCCTCATGCTAAAATTGGTGGTGATATGGCAAAACGATGCGGCGAAGATCCAATTGTGGTCAATGCAATTGCTGCTCACCATGAAGAAGTTCCCTTTGCTTCAGTCTATGCGATTATCGTAGTGATTGCTGATACTATTTCCGCATCGCGTCCGGGCGCACGCCGTGAAACATTAACTGCATATATTAAGCGGCTTGAAAAACTAGAAGAGATTGCCTGATCATTTGAAGGCATCAAAAAAGCATATGCATTGCAAGCGGGCCGTGAAGTGCGTATTATCGTTGAAGAAGATCTCATGGATGATGAAAAAGCAATGATCTTGGCGCGTAATATTGCGCGAAAAATTGAACAAGAAATGAACTTCCCGGGCCAAATTAAAGTGAACGTGATTCGTGAAAAACGCGCTATTGAATATGCACGGTAAGGAATAAATATGAATTTACGTATTTTATTTATCGGTGATGTGGTCGGTGCGCCTGGCCGCGCGATGTTGCAAAAGCATATTAATCGGCTTCGCGAGCAGTATCAAATTGATGCAACCATTGTGAATGGTGAAAATTCTGCTGATGGCCGTGGCATTACTCCGCGTATTATGGATTCTTTTAAACATCTTAAAGTTGATGTGGTAACTTCAGGCAATCATATTTGGGATAAAAAAGATATTGTGCCGTATCTTGAAGCCAATAAAGATTTCTTGCGTCCGGCAAATTTTCCTTCTCTGATGTCCCGGCGTTGGCGTAACTATTATTGCACGTCAAAGGTCAACCGATTGCGGTAATTAATGTGCAGGGCAGAGTGTTTATGAAAGAGCATCTTGATTGCCCATTCAGAACGGTTGAATCAATTTTGACCTATTTGCGCGATAAAACTAAAACTATTTTGGTTGATTTTCATGCAGAAACTACTGCAGAAAAAGCTGCATTGGCCTATTATCTTGATGGCCGTATGAGTGCATTGGTGGGAACTCATACGCATGTGCAAACTGCTGATGAACGAGTACTCCCCGATGGCACTGCCTTTATTACCGATCTGGGCATGTGCGGTGCGCTTGATTCTAGTTTGGGTATGAAAATAGATTCGATTATTCAGCATTTTATCACGCAAATGCCAATGCGCTTTAATGTTGAAACAAATGGGCCAGTTCTCCTAAATGGTGTCTGGATCGAAGTTGAAACGAGCACTGGCAAAGCTTTGAAAATAGAGCGAATTCGCATAGTAGATGAGCAGCTCAAAGTTGATGAAAAGGACTAGAGGTCAATTATGTGGCTGATATTTCTTCTTTACTTTCTGATGGCCAGTACCTTTACCTTGGCAAAAACGGCCGTTTTCTATATGCACCCGGTGTATTTCATTGCTTTGCGGATGCTTATTGCGGGGGGAGCGCTATTAGGCTTTCTCTATTGGTTTAAAAACGAACATTTTCGGCCTGTTGGCTCAAACTATTGGGAATTTGCAAAGATCATTATTTTTCATATCTATTGCGCCTTTGTTCTGGAATTCTGGGCCCTGCAATATGTTACATCAGCAAAAAACGCCTTATTCTATAACTTATCCCCATTTATCACCGCCTTACTAACCTATTTCTTGTTTAATCAAAAGCTTTCAATGCAAAAATGGATTGGCTTGATGATTGGATTCGCTGCAATGTTGCCGATTTTGGTTGCCCATTCTGCGCAAGAAGACCAATTTATCGGCTGGGGATTTATATCGCTACCAGAGTTTGTACTGCTCTTGGCTGTGGCAAGCTCTGCCTATGGATGGATTATCATGAAAGATTTGGTAACCAAAAAAGGCTATAACCCCACAATGGTAAATGGTGTTGGGATGGTTGGAGGAGGGTTTGCAGCACTCATCACCGCATTTTATTTTGAAGGATATTCTCCGTTTGCATGGCCGGGCCATACGGCCGATATGCTCGGTACACTATTGGCGCCGATTTTGGGCATACACGCAACGTCTATTGTGATGGGGATACTATGCCTTGTAGCATTGATAGTTGTTGCAAATATTATCGGTTATAATCTCTATGCCCATTTATTACGCCGTTATTCAGCAACATTTCTATCATTTGCGGGATTCATAACCCCGTTTTTTGCGAGTCTCTTTGGCTGGATGTTTCTTGCAGAGCCGCTTACTGTCCCATTCTTTACTTCATTAGGGCTTACCGTAATCGGGCTTTATCTGTTTTATGAAGACGAGATTCGAAGTGCGTAAAGAAGAATGAGGCCCAAAGTTATTCACCAGGACCTCATTATCTTTGAACGAGATTAAGCCCAAAAACTAAAACTTGCCGTACGTTTGGCAGCTTTACGTTTTGATGCTTTCTTACCGCGTTTTGCTGATTTTCTTTTAGCAGTTTTGCGGGCGCCGGCTCTTTTTGCCGTTCTTTTTACAGCTTTTTTAGCTGCTTTTCTTTTGGTTGCCATTGTCTTTCTCCTCTTTTTGGGGTAACAACCATCTATTACACTAATTTCACTTTACCTAATTATGATTCTCAAAATCAATAGTTTGTGAATCAATTTTTTTTCAAAAGTGATTTTTTTGAACAATTTTGCAAAACTCTATAGTGCACAGATTCGTAAATTTTCCCTTATATAAGGCATTTTTTTCATATTTTTGGTTAAATTAGGCAAATTATGCTTTTTGCCATCAATCTTATACAAATTGCAAAAAATCAGCTGCTAATTATGCCTTTTTGGAGCTATTTTTTCGCCGATTTTGGTAACATTCCTTTACCTTTTTAAGATGCTCATTCTTTCCCATAAGAGTTGCTGATTGAGGTCGCCACTGCTTTGGTAATGCGTATTCTGGGTAAAAGGGATAGAGTGAGTGGTTGTCTGGTTGGCATAGCTTTGAGAGCAATGGGGTGCCCAATTCTGCTAGAAATGCATCATGAGGAAGACCGTGCTTGCAATAAAACGCGTGTGTGATTTGTTGATATAAATATCCGAATCGATGGTTAATTAATTTTGCATGCTTGCCCTCGGGTAAAATGAGCAAATAAGTATTATGATGCCCCGTTTCGCGCAGGGCAGTATATAGATTTATTGAAGACCAAGCGGGCACAACCGAATCTTGAAGTGAACAAATAATCAGAATGGGTAAATCTTTTTTGACCTTAGCAGCCAGATCAATTGGCCTCATCCCATTTGGCTTATATTGGCAAAAGATGAAGCTTATCAAATTGAGCCCATATTTTTTGGCTCCCGGAAGGCATCCAAATTTAGTCTCATGAGCAAGCCGGTTCACAATGCTTTCAATGGCATCAAAGGGTGATTCCAAAATTAATGCGCATACCGTATCGGGATTATATAATCCCATGAAATTAACCAATGCTGATGCGCCACGCGAAACGCCGACTAACACCGATGGCTCATGGCATATTTGGCTAAAATAATGGTATGCGAGGCACGCAATTTCATTATCCTGGGCCAAACTTGTTTTAAATCGATTTATTCTAAAAATGCTGGTGCTCACGTCTGGATAATCAAACGTGATGAGCGGTTGCTTAATGATATATGGTTTTTGCTTTTGTGGTGATTCTGCATATCTAAAAGCTTGTTTATGCGAATCAGCCAGTCCATGCGAAAATAGATAATGGATCGTAGGAGTATTCTCCCCATTAGTTATACCAATACTGGTAATAATAAAACTAAAAAATACTATTCCCTTACGCATTATAATATCCCCCCGGCATATGCGTTTTGATTACTAGTAGCCTAACAAATGTAAGGGGCCCAAAATCAGAAAATAGTTAAAATAACTATTTTAGTGTTTTACGGCTAGTCTTGCATCAGAAATAATACTCGAATTTCCCACCTAAGGGGCTTAAAACAAGATAGCTATAAGCCAGTTCTGTTAATGTTTCGTCTCGCTCAACATAAAGACGTATTTCAACAAATAAAATTTTTGAAAGTGTTTCATCCAAAATCCGTGCATAAACCCAATAGTAATCGCCAGGGTTGTAGATTAAAATTGTTTGCCCAGGATTTTCAAAAAAGTATTTGATCTTGTTATAATTATGCTTTTTTCTATCTTCTTTAATCACGTGCTCAGATACATAATGGCTAGCTTCTTTTTTATATCCATCCACTAGGTGATCACCAATTGTAAGGTGGCAAGGAACCTTTTCAAAGCGAAGCGCCTCTTGCCAAACGTTCCCCTCAGTTCTTAGTAGCAGTGAATGAAGCTATCGTTCTAAAGAGAAAGTATCATCCCATTTTTGGGTTGAGCCTTGAAATGTACAAAAATACAATGCCGGTAGAATGAATAATCTTAAAAACAATACCATACAGGCCCTCGAGAAATCAGTATTTATTTTTGATCTTTCAAAGTACCAGAAATGACTGAATTTGTCAGTTTATGTAAAAACTAGCCAATCCGATTTTTGCTATAAAATCCATTGTTTTTATATATCCAGATTTGTTACAATTAGAATAAGGAGAGTGATCATGAAGAAATTATTAGTAGTAGCATTAGTAAGTATTTCGAGCATTAGTTTTGCCTGGGAAAGAATGGGTTCAGATGTTGTTTTTGAAACGAGACCAATAGCCTCCCAAAAAAGATTGGCCGGTGGGCCTGCTTATATTCCTGTGGTAGATATCGTTCATACTGAACCGATGGTTGAAGAGCCGGTTGCAGTAGAAAGAACATATTATCGTGACTACCGCCCTGTAAGTGGCGTAATTCGTGGGGCAGAAACAGCAGCTGAAGGTGCTGTAGAAGGCACTGCACAGGCAGTTGAATCTATTATCCCGTAAAATATATGAAGAAATTATTACTCATATTGCTTTCTATCAGTGTCAATGCTGTCGCAATGCGGGATGATACGAATGCAAACGATCCTAGTTCAGAGGTTTCGGCAACCAAATCATTATCAGCAGCGAGTAGACCACGAAGAATTGAAGGAGATTATTCTTCCCGAGCAGGATATTCGCCATACAGCACCTCAAGCCAATTAAGAATTGAGCAGATGCTCGATCCCGATATTCGGCCCAGCCCAGGCGATTCGGTTATCTCAGTTGAAGATGCCGTAAATCAGTCTCGAGCTGGCATTGGCGCAAGACCGAGATAATTCCAGTTTTAGGGTATTAAAACTCCGGTTCCATCGATAGATTTTAAACCGCGGGATTTGAGATCGGTTTTTAAGACTATCTCTATCAAAGTATTGTATCGATCCTTAATCTCTCTACTTAGAGATGCATTTAATTTTTTTTTGATTAATAGTGATTTCATTTTTTTCTTTGGCTTTTTTTCTAGGGATGTCCAAGATATGGCAATACTTTATTAATAGGGTAATATTTAGTATGATACTATCAATTCTAACTTCTTTTTTTAATTAAAAATAAGGTTATGTCCGCGATGAGCGAAAAACTTCCTGATATTATCAACAATTTGCCGAATGGTATCAAGAGATTGTGCATCAAGCCGAATTGGCCGATCATGCGCCCGTACGCGGTTGCATGGTGGTTCGCCCTTATGGGTGGGCACTTTGGGAAAATATTAAAAATCGTCTTGATCAACGCATTAAAGAAACTGGTCATCAAAATGCGGCATTTCCTCTTATTGATTCCTGAATCATTTTTAAAACGCGAAGCGCAACATGTGGAAGGCTTTGCGCCGGAACTTGCGGTGGTAACCCATGCAGGCGGCAAAGAATTAGAAGAACCACTTGTGGTTCGGCCGACCTCAGAAACTATTATTCATTATATGTATGCGCAATGGCTTAAATCATGGCGCGATTTGCCAATTTTTAATTAATCAATGGGCAAACGTGGTTCGCTGGGAAATGCGTCCACGCCCATTCTTGCGTACTACAGAATTTTTTTGGCAAGAGGGCCATACAGCTCATGAAACGCAAGAAGAAGCGCATAAAGAAGCATTGCTCATGCTCTAATGAATATATTGATCTCGCAGAAAATTGGCTTGCAATTCCGGTGATTCGTGGCGTGAAATCAGAAAAAGAGAAATTTCCGGGCGCTGATAAAACATATACCTTTGAAGGGGTGATGCAAGACGGCAAGGCCCTGCAAATGGGCACATCGCATTTGCTTTCTCAAAATTTTGCAAAATCATTTAATATGACCTTCCAGGATCGCAATGGCAATCTTGCCTATCCTTATTTAACAAGCTGGGGAGCAACAACCCGTTTGGTTGGCGCGGTGGTAATGGTGCATGGCGATCAAAAAGGATTGATTTTGCCTCCAAAAATTGCGCCAATCCAAGTGGTGATTGTGCCGATTCTCAAAAAGGGTGAAGAACAAGCTGGTTTGAGCAGCATGCAAGAAAATTAAAGAGTCTCTTAAAGATATTCGCGTGCATATTGATGCGGATGATCAAAAAACTCCCGGCGCTAAATTTTATCATTGGGAAATGAAAGGGGTGCCACTACGCATTGAAATTGGTCCACGCGATATTGCTGAACAATCAAGTTGATTGCAACCGATAGAATTGGAATGGGCAAGAAAATGATTGCGCTTGATGCAGTAGCCCAAGAAATTCCGGCATTATTGGAACAAATTCAGAAAGAGCTATTTGCTCGTGCAAAACAAAAACAGCAATCATTGTGGCATAAAGCAGCAAAATTATCAGAATTTGGACCAATTCTTGAAGAAAATAATGGAATTTATCAAACCGGATGGTGCCAAAGACGTGAATGCGAAGATATATTGAGGGAATATAAAGCAACTACGCGCTGTTTACTTGAAAATGAAAATACTTTTGAGCAATGTTTTAATTGTGATAGGCCAAGCAAAGGTGATGTACTCGTTGCAAAGGCATATTAATTCCTGTTAACAAGGAGCACGTTCATGCAAATGAAGTACTTTGTTTTAGCTATCATGTTGGGTTTGGTATTTCAAGTTTCAGGTATGGCAGAAGAAATAGCATGGACGCTTTTCGTTGCAAATGGCACACATGTTCCGACAAAAACCACTAAAAAAGAATTGAAAGCATTAGATAAGTACAACGAAAAAAAAGAAAGAGTCGAATGATAAGCAATCTTCTAAAGAAAAACAAAAAGTAGAGTAATGGTGATTCGGTAATGAAAAACTTTCTGCTCATAAGTTTAATTCTAATAGTTTGCAATGCAGATCTCTATGCAATGTATCCCGATGATGAATTCGGTGCCGATGAAGAGACTGAAGAATATATTGAAATAATTAGGCCTATAGCAAAAATTTGGGCTTTGCCCGAGACCAATGATGCAAAAGAAGGATATGTGTATAATGCCGGGCACACCCTTCATCATGTGATTGAAAATGGAAGTTTGGATCATGTAAAAAGTCGTCTCGTGTTAGCTTCAGCTAATCAGATTAATCAGCGGGATGCTGAAGGCAATACTCCTTTGCATATTGCAGCACGTCTTCCTTCGTATCATAAAGTAGGACTATTATTGAATATGGGTGCAGATTATGATGCAAAGAATAATCAGGATAAAGATCCAACAGATCTGATGCCTGAAGTTGTGGTAGATTTTCAAGCACCAATTACCAGCATACTGCAGACTCCATTTGTGATTCAAGCGATGATGGTAGCAAAAGCTACTCATCTTAAATATGAATTAATTATTTGCGAAGATGGCCAGTTACGGCTGTAATCGTATTTGGAGAGTTGATGAAAGCAGCGATTGAACAATTTTTTACCTATCTGCTCACGGAAAGACGAGTTTCTACCAATACATTTCAAGCCTATAGAACCGATCTTCTGCAATTTCTGCAATTTACTGAAAAAAATAAATTTACCGCAAGCACTTTGACCGTGAAAGAATTAAAACTGTTTTTGCAGGATTTAAAAAAGATGCATCTTGCCGCGCGAAGCATGTCGCGAAAAATTTCATCACTAAAATTGTTTTTTGCCTATGCGCATGAGAAAGGGATTGTGGCTGATCTGGGCGCTCATCTGACCTTTCCTAAGATAGAAAAGACACTGCCTGCATACCTTTCTGAGCAAGAAATTGAGGCGCTTTTAGAAGTTGCAGATCGCGACTCTTCTGCCAATGGAAAACGCAATAAAGTGATGCTTTATTTATTGTATGTTTCTGGATTACGGATTAGTGAGTTGATTAATCTGACAATACATTCCATGCAATGGGATACTGGGTTCTTGCATGTAGAAGGAAAAGGGGGCAAGCAACGCATAATTCCTTTGCCAGCGCCCATGGTAACCATCTTAAAAGAATATGTTGAGAATGTGCATCCTAATGTGAATGCTAAAAATAGAAAATCCACCGATTATTTATTTCCTGTGCTCTATGCTAAAACAGTACGGCCCATTACGCGCCAAGCATTTTGGGCAATCTTAAAACAACTTTGGAAAAAGACGGGGATTAATAAATCAATTTCACCGCATCAATTGCGCCATTCATTGGCAACTCATTTGCTCAAACGAGGAGCAGATCTGCGTTCACTGCAGATGCTTTTGGGGCATGAGAACCTTTCTACAGTTCAGATTTACACCCATGTTGAGACTAGCCATTTGCGGACTATTTATGATAAAAAACATCCGCGATCCTGAATTATTGTTTTTTAAGCATGTTCTTTCAATAATGGCCGAGTCAATATTGCCTATTTTTTTGGCCAAGCCAATTATAATAATATGCTTTGCGTGTCCATCAGTATCATTGAGTTCTTGCAAGAAATCTGAAAGAAAAGTTCTACCAACCCCATCAAGCGTAAGAAGATCGAAATTATTAATAATCAATATGCAAGTTTGAGCTGTTTTGGCAACGTTGAACCACTGTGAGATCTCTTGAGTTATGATATCGGCCGGATTGATTATTACTAATTTTATTAAGTGAAAATTAAGCAAGGAGCGCAGCATAGGTATCAAAGTATAATTCTGGGGTAAAGTAGTGGTTTTAAGCATACTTAAAGCAGGCAAGGCCACGATTGCTAGAAATACCCCTAAAAGGGAGCAAAATAGCCTTTTTTTAGACCTTTTCATGAATTTCATAGAAAAACCTCCGATTTTTAATCCTAACTGGATTTTAGCATATTTGGCCCATTTGGCAAGGGAATAGGGGTCAAAATTCAGCCTGAATCCCCCTCATAAAGGTATTCAAACCTGTAAATAATTCTATTTGACAATATTTATTGGCTTGGTAGACTGATACTAGTAAGTAAATATAATAACCAAATATGGAGGTATATCTATGAAGAACCAATTATTTTTCTCACTCGCTCTTTTAGCATCTGTAGGCTCTATTTCGGCTATGGTAAAAGACTTTAATGGACCGGTAACAGCATTATTTTCAAGCAAGACAGCAGTTATCGCGACGTTGCCCAATGGAAACAAAATCTCTTTAGACCCATCTATTAAATGGAATCTTGATAATGGTATTTTAAGCCCTCTGGCAAATAAGCTCGCGGCACCAGTTCAAGCAGTTCAGGCTCGGGCTCCTCAAGCTCCTGTAGCTCCAACAGCTCCTGCTCCTAAGGCTCCTGCCGTACAAGCAGTGCCAAAAGCAGCAGCAGCGACTGTTGCAAATCAACATGCTAATGGTGGATGCCCAAAACGTCATAATCATCAGCATAAAAATCATAAGGTTGGCTGGCAGCAAAGACTTGCAAATGGTTGCAAGCATGGTTGCGGTGTAAAGCGCTCGGCTACCAACAATTAAGAAGAGTTATACAATTTCGCTAAAAAGCCACGGAGAAATCTGTGGCTTCTTTTATTAGTGAGAACATCGGATTAAATCATACGGCCGGATTCCTCTGCCTTGCCAGTATGGCTTGCCATAATTAGCAAGTAATTGTTGCCCTTTTTTTATATCTTGATTGGCAACATAGGCTAAATGCCAGCGATTATTAATGGGAACATACACCATATCAACATTCGGGCGATTGCTATGATTTATAAAACGGGTAAAATTTCCGGCATCTTTGGAGTCGATAATATATTTGGTGGGTGGTGGAAATCCCCACGCATAATCAAAGTCTTCTCTCTTGTTTGAAAAATTAACTCGTTTTACTATGCCGGTATATTCTCCAATCATTTGGCCTTTCTTAATATCTTCTGCAGCAAATATCCCATATCCCACTTCATCATCGATAAATATAATAGAGATAGGCGCATTATATTTATTGATGATTGCCTTGATATAGTTCTTTGGATCAAATCGGGGATTCGGATTTTTTTCGGTTGCATTGCCCAGTTCACTTTCTGGCACTGCATATTCAAGATGGTCTAAATAACGAATGCCAAATGATGATAAGTCATGCGGATCAATTTTATTATGGATAGAATCGTCAGCTACTATAGTATTGATGAATATGATATTGAGGATATATATCACCATTACTATGCGACGGTTTCTGGTAATAATCATATACAACAACCATTAAAAAGTTAATTTGCTTCAGCATATAAAATACCTAAACTAATTTTGATAAATCAAGATTTGGTTTTTATTGTTTTTAGATCATGATTGCAGTATTATTTTTGGACTAATACGCAATTTACTAAAGAGGATCTCGTATGAAAAGAATTTTTTTATTATGTATCTTTATTTTTTCTTTGACGTCAGGGATGCATAAAGAAGAATTAAAACTTGCAGAAGATAAAAGGCCTGAAGCAACATTAAAAACTTCTGCGCTCCTTAAACATGTTAATTGCCTTCTATTGGAATATAAAGACGTAAAACCTGCGCTTTTACTTTTAAAAGAAGTGATGCCTCAGGAAAGCAAATCGCGTGGTTATCATGCGCGCTTTTTAGAAGAGCTACCCAAGGGAATCGAATCGAGTGCTAGAATAGCATTAGAAAATGCGAATATTTCACCGCGCGATCAAAAAAAACAGAGTACGGCACTACAGAATCTGGAAACTATAAAGAAGTTTCTAAAATAATACATTGCAAATTTTATCTTCTTCTTTTTGCTCGCATGATTATACTTATGGATTAAAAAGAGAAGTAAATCAAAAATTTTAAAAAGGCTTTTATGGAAAATAAATTTATTGTTGAGCAAAAACCATTTCTTTCATTGCTTGCTGCAATGCAGCCAATTTGCACCAAGCGCACAACACTTGATGCAACTACTTATATTATGTTTGCAGTGGGGCATAAAGAATTGGTTCTCAAAAGTACTGATTTAGAAATTAGTTTGCAATCAAGCTATTTAGTAAAAAATAGCACTATCGATCAACCATGCTCATTTTTAGTTTCGGGTCGACGTATTTTTGATTTGGTAAAAGAATTGGATGGTGATATTGAATTTATTTTTGATAATAATCAATTCACGTTGCAATCCGGTTCAGTTGATTTAGCACTCAATATTAAAGATGCGCAAGAATTTCCGCCATTCCCGGAGCGCATTGAAAATCTAATGCAATTGAGTGCATCATTTCTTGCTTGAGATGCTTGATAAAGTGGCATTCTTGATTCCGCAAAATAATGCAAATCAAGCGCTCAATGGATTATATTTAGAAATATCTGAAACTGAATTTAAAATGACAACTACCGATGGCCATTGTTTGGCGCAGGTGAGCACCAATAAATATACCTTGCCTGAAAATAAGAAATGGTTATTGCCGCGCCGTGCTATTTTTGAAGTGAAAAAGATTTTAGAAAGCGCGCCCGATGGCAGCATTTTCTTGGGCATTTGCGGCAATCAATTGGTATTTTCTGGCGAATCATTTAATTTCTTTACCAAATTATTGCCGATCCATTCCCGCAATATGCACCGATTTTAAATAAAGAAGGATTTACTGGTGCAACGGTTGATCGCGGCCAACTGGTTAAAACATTGCGCCGTTCATCATGCTTACTTTCAGGCCAATTTATTGCAACCAATTTTGGCTTTGAACCGGAACGCTTGCAAGTTTCTATGCAAAATAAAGAAGTTGGAAAATTGCAAGAAGCATTGCCATTGCATGAATTTACTGGCGCAAAACTTGATGTGCGATTTTATGCGCCGTATTTGCTGAGTGGATTGCAGGCATTTTCTGATGATAAAGTTAAATTTTATCTTAAAAATTCTTCACGGCCAATAATTTTTGAAACGGATACCGAGCAAAGCCATCTACTTATTTGGTGATGCCGGTTTCGCCAACATCTCATTAACTAGAAGATACGTGCGTATTACTCATGTGCACATAAAAAATTTTCGGTGCTTTCAATCGCTTGATCTTCACCTTTGATACCGATATTATCTTATTGAAGGGATCAATGGCACAGGAAAAACATCATTACTGGAAGCATTGCATTATTTATGCTATTTGCGCTCATTCCGCACCCATTTGCCACAAGAATTGGTGCAATTTGGCCATGATAATTTTTTTATTAAAGCGCGATTAAAGAATGGCAACCCATGCTGATGAGCTATGATCTGCAAGTTGGTTTTAGCAATAAAAAACGATTGGTTAAAGTTAATAATAAATCAATTGCTTCCTATAAAGAGCTTCTTGATTATTATCGGATTGTAACCCTCACTGAAGATGATCTTGGCTTAATTAAAGATGGTCCGGAAGAGCGGCGGCTTTTTATTGATCAGGCAATTATGCTTGCAAATCCTGAATTTGTCGCACTGAGCAAACGGTGCAAAGATATTGTTGAAAATCGCAATGCATTGCTAAAGCGAGGCAGCATCGCATGAATCATATCAATTCTGGACCGAGCAGTTATGGCAGATCACGCAGCAGATTAATGCAGGCGCGCATTGAAGCGCTTGCAGCATTTGCAAGCAAGAAGTGCGCGAACTGATTAATCACTACTTTTGCAGATGAATTTACCATTTCGCTTACCTATACTCCTAAAAAAGCACTCTGATGATTCTTATCAGAATTTATGTGAAAAACATTCATGCTTTATCATGATGAGCAGCGCTTTGGCCGTTCATTATTTGGGGCCCATTTAGATGATTTTATAATCCAATTTAAGGATACCAAATCAAAGAATTTTGCCTCCCGCGGCCAGCAAAAATTGATTGTTTTACTGCTCAAAGTGCCCAGGTTCGGCTTTTAGTGACTCAAAAGGGGCCAGTAATTCTCCTTTTGGATGATTTTATGACCGATTTTGATCATGGAAAGGCGCAAACATTACTAACTGTATTGATTGAGCTTGCCGTTCAGCTCATTTTTACCATCCCCACTCCTGAAGGGTTCCTCCAAAAGAGTTCTCTTGGACAGAGGAGCCGCCAACTTGAAATTGACTAACTGAATAAATAGCCTAGCATATAGAGCTTTTTATTATTTTTATATGTTGACAAGTATAAAGAGTTGGGATACCTTACTAGTAATTAGATTGAAAGATTTCGTTGAATTAATTAGAAAAAAAAGTTTTATAAATTTGACTTTCTTGAAATTTAACCTAATCTTAAAATTAACTTTAAACTAGGCTTCATTACTACTCTCCTTTTTTCCATCGCATTGATTTCGGTCAGTGCGATGGTTTTTTTTTACCTATTTTTACTTCAGCATTCTTGACAGAGCATGATCGAAATAATAGGTTGATTTACAAGTTTAATAACTCTTAAAAGGAAAGGTGTAACAATGGCATACAGTGTAAAATCAAAAAAAGTGGAAAAACCTACTATTTGCACTCAAAAGAAGTAGTTCTGGCAGGTAAACGCAAACAACGAATCTACTATTTTGCAGGCGACAAAGGTAAAGACGCTATCGATGAGATACCAAAGGGATATGAAGTAATGGAAAATAAACGAACCGGTCTTCCAATGCTTCGTAAAAAGAAGAAATAACTTCCCCAACAGACCCCAACAAAAAGAGACAAAAATTCCCTTCCTAGCTATCTTGAATTTTTTGGATCTTCTTTGGGCTTTCATTCTGAATCGTTTTGCCCATCGCAGTCTTATTCTCTATCCGCTTCTATTTCTATTTGTAGTAATTGGGCTTAAAGACCCTCTATTTCAAGTGTTTCTATCCTCTTTTAGGTGTACAATAATCCAATTTCTGTTATATTTTTGTGTATAGAAATGGGCTTGGTTATAACCCTAAAAGGATACCATGAATTATTTGCGAAATTTTTTATTAGTCGCCTCTTTGTGTGCTGTTTCAAGTATGCCTATTCAGGCTATGAATTTTGGATTTCTCCGATCATCACTGCTTAGCTCTTGCTATAGCTATGTTAGTGGATGGATAAGCCCGTATCTTTTTGCCACCCATGAATTTGTGCGAAGAGAATTTCAGCGAGTTCACGGACCAGCAAATCAGATTAATTCGCATCTACAATCCGTAGATGAAAAAATGATAGGGCTTGAGCGAAATTTAAAAATAATTGAAAGTGAAAACGATCGTTATAATTACAATTTTGATATAATCACTGCGGAACATCAAGCACAATTGAAAAAGCAAAAAGAGGCATTAGAATCTTTTAAAAAAAACCAAGAAAGTTCAGTTCTCGGAATTGAATTGGTCAGAATTAAATCTACTGAAATCGAAAAAAATATAGGCACTATCCATGATGATGCTGAAAAGATAAACAATTCATTTGTTGAGCATAAAACTTCGTTAACAATGCAAACGTCGGAGTTTTTTAGGCAGCAAGAAAAACTTTCACAAATGGTAAAAACTCACTTTGATGCTCAGAATCGAAAGTTAGATGATATTTTAGCATTGGTTCATGTAGCATGTAATAGAACAGTGCAATTTGCGGTAGATCTTGATAATGCACTTGAAGAGCAAAAAAAACAAGTGATTAAGCATCAGGAGATTTCAAAAGAACTGCTCAAAGTGAATCAAGCAGCTAAAGAACAAAAAACAAAAATTAATAACAACCTCATGTCTGCCGTAATTGGCTTACAGCAATCGTTTAATGCAAAATTTTCAAGAAACAAACTGGCTTTAGCGCTTTCATCGCATCCTGCGGCTACGATGGAAGATGTTGATTAATACTAAATGCTCTATTTAAAGTGAAGGTTATGAAATTTATAAAAGTAAAAAAAAGTATCTTTGGCATGCTACTTCTGATTGGCTGTTTGTTGCGCTTTGATGTATCGCATTCGATGGAACTTCAACTTTCTCCGCCAAATAAGACCAAGGCTCAAAAGCCGAGATCGGGATTAAATAGTTTCTGTATTCCTACTATAAATCCTCTTGTTTTTCAGTCGATAAGAAAAAACGGTTTTCACGAAGAGCCTAAAGAAACCGAATCACAACAAGAAAATCGACTTAAGGCTCATACGAATCTCTTTGCTCCCTATTTTAATGCCGGCGCATCGGTTGCTGTTGCGCGTTATGTTCCTGAATTTGCTGAAAAAATGTTACCGCAGCTTTTACCAGAGAAATATCTTTGGGCGAATGCAGTAGTTCCTCCGGTTATCAAATATGGAGCATATGGTCTTGGGGCTCATTTTCTGCTTAAAAATGGTTTGGGTATTAACTATAGTAATTGTATTGACGCAGAATATTTAAAACAAGCAGCACTTACCACCTCAAAAGCTTTGCCATTAGCGGCATGCCATCCCGTGGTTAGCAAGGCGCTTACTGCATATGGTTGCCAGATGGCGCATCAATATTTAGATGCTGGCATTGCAGACTCGGTTGAACAGTATCTTGAACCAGCTACTATTGCAACCGGCGCATTGGCTACTGCATGTTTGATTAATCGTAGCTTTATTCCCGCTACTCTTTGCCACCCACAGGTTGCAAAACTTGCAACTGATTGCTGCCTTCATTATGCATCATCCTATTTGAGCAAGAGGCAAATTGAGTTAGCAGATAATTATGTCCCACTCGGCCTAATGGCTTTCGGCGCAGCAGGAACATTCTACCTCGTAAACAAGAATATTTTCAATAACCAGCTTCTCAAGAAAGTAAAAAGGATTTATAAAGATATCCGTCCCTACTCGTTTTTGATTCCTCTAGCAATATCATATAATGCTGATGCGGTTAAAGATTATGTGATGAAATCTATTCCTGATACCGTCGGTAATAATCTGCACTCAGATATTGGTTCCGGAGTTAAAGCTGGAGTCTATTGGAGTGGCATTGGGGTTGCAGCATATCTATTTATTAGCCAAACCCTGGGGTTAGCCAATCAGCATGATGTCCAAAAAAATATTAAAAAATTATTAAATAAATTTGCTCAAATTAAAGAACGGCTAACAACCGTTGAGAAGCGGCTTGATACTGCTGTCAATAGCTCAGAAACTATTATAAAAAAGCAGAACGATCAAAATGCCGCACTTGAAAAATCTAATGAAGAAATGAATGATATTATTGGTGATATTGCAAAGATTTTTAAAGAGACTTCAGCTCAACAAATCAAGATCAATGCTGCGCTAAAAGCACTTGAACAATGCAATGAAAACTTGCATGGAGAGGTTCAAAATATAGCATATATTTTGAGTGAAGTTGCAAAAAATCTTGCCATTCTTAAAGCTGAACATGCCCAACAACTTCAAAACTTCAAATCCCATAAGATCGCGCAGGAGGAAGAAATTTTGCAATTGATCGCAGAAAATGATAAGAAAGTTGAAGCAAAAATTGCCCAGATTGAAACAGCTCTTACTAATCAAGCAAATCAGCTTGATCAACTGCAACCACAGCTTGAAGAATTATTAATACTTATTCGCAGTGAAAATCAATCCTATTCTCTTGATGAGCAAACAATTTTTAAAATTAATCGAAAACTGACCGAAAATTCTTCAAATATTGATGAAATTGCAAAGATTATCGGCACTATCTACCAACAATTAGAAACCGCTGGTAATGATGAGAATTAAACTAATTCAGGCGAAATTGATTTTCGGGTTTCCCGTTTTAGTTTTTAAAGATTAACGTTAGAAAAACTTTCGAGGATTGCTGCGCGTGGCTTCATTGCTCGAAAGTTTTTCGTGTTTGGTGCATTCGTTTTGGTTTGTTTTAAGGCGTGTGTTGGTATAGAATCAAATGGTACGGATTATCCTTACTTCTTATATATTTATCTTAATTTGGTTTATTTGGTTATTCGTTTAAATTCCTTGTCTCGATTATCCAATTTTTCCTTTTTATGCCTTTGTGTTTTAACATAATATGCATTATCGGAAGTCAATTTTTACCTATTTCTTTTAATGAAAGAATAATAATTGGCATGTGTTGATCAAGGCCAAGTTGGCTTAGTTTATTCTCTAGTATCAAGGACTGTTGATACAAAAGACTATCTTGTTCGATCCATAAAAAATCGCTTGTAAATTCTGCAAGAAAGAAATGCTCCATATTTTCTTGCGATAGCTGCTTATGAAGATCAAGAATTGGCTTTTTGAGCGTAACACCATCGATGGTAAAGCAAGCCACAGATTGATAACAGCGCAGTGCATGCAGAAATTTATAAATAAGCGCGCGGCCCTCTTTGATAGATGGCACGCCGATATGATGTATTCCATTGGTAAGAAAGAGATCTTGCAGTTCCAAAATTTGCTGTTCGGATATGGATAATTTTGTATTTACTTGTAAAGAAAATGGTCGGTTAATCTTGGAATCAAGATTATAACAAAGATTCTTCATCCAGCCTCCTTCGGTAGATCATTACCGTAAGTGAGTTTGGGATCCCTATTTCCCTAGCCCTTAGCTGTAGGCTACAAAAAAATATTCTTCGATTGCAAGCCTTTGATCAAGAGCGAGATCATCGAATCGCGAATTTGGTCTGCCATAATCCGCACAAACTAATGGCAAAAGCATCAGTGGCATCATATTTATCAGGCTTTGCCAAGGTCGGAAACAACTGGAATATGACCCGAGAAACTTGCTCTTTGCTCGCACCGCCAAAGCCCGTGAGCGATTGCTTTATTTGCGTCGGGGCAAATTCGCACAAAATAAGATTATGTTTATGAGCAAGCAGATAAAGAATTCCCCTCAAATAGCCAAGCTTCAGAAAATTTTGAGCATTTTTGCCCAGAAACGGGGTCTCAATAGAAAGATGGGTTACCTGAAAATTGATAATTTTTTGGTCAAGCGCATCATAAAAAAGAGCTACGCGCTCTTGCAAAGATTTTGACTGTGGCAACTTTAAATACCCAAAATCAATCAGCCCCGTTCTATTCTGTTCCTTTACTACAATGGCATATCCGGTGAATGAAAATCCGGGATCTACTCCTAATACACGCATGCAAATTCTCCTTTTTTTACTACTTTTTGACAAAAATCAATGAATCCTTTATGGTAATTTGTATTAATTTTTACAAAATCAAAAAGGCTTGCATTATAATGCTTTCATATATTACATTGCCAATTAGAATATTGCTCACCGCACTTCTTTTGAACCCTTCAAACTCGAATAGCATCGAAAATCAATCGACAGATTCCAATCTGACCATAACTCTTGTTTTGCAAAATGAAACGGAGACCGATATATATTTTGAAGCAGCTCTTAACGACCTCCAAACTGCTCGAGAGCTTGGCCGTGTGGTTTACTCCTTTAATAAAAATACTAAAACCGGATACATTGCCCGTCTGCATGTGCAGCGCGATGAGCGCAAGCATTCCTATGGCAGCAGGCTCCTCAAATTCGCCTTGTCAAAACTCACCGATTTGCATTCCACTGGCATCTATTGGCAAGCTTATCCCTTCGATCTTCTGGATAATCAGACCTCCGAAGGCATGCTACCCAAATTAATCGCCTTTTATAAACGTCATGGGGCGCAGGTACTCAGCCAAAATAATTCAAGTGCACAAATGGCCTATTATCCTCAAATCACTTGCCAGATTGCATAATAATCACAACAGCAGGGCTTTCTTAATGCTGGCTAATCATCAATATCTTCGAATTTAGTTTGCTCTTTAGCAAAATGCAGGTGAACGGTACCGGTTGGGCCATTACGCTGCTTGCCAATAATGAGTTCAGCAAGGGCAGGATTTTCTGTTTCTGGGTTATACACACTTTCACGATATAAAAACATAATAAGATCAGCATCTTGCTCAATTGCTCCTGATTCTCGCAGATCGGAGAGTATCGGCCGCTTATCCATTCGGCTATCAACTGCACGTGAAAGCTGTGAAAGTGCAATAATAGGAACTTCTAATTCTTTTGCAAGCGCTTTAAGCGCACGTGAAATTTCTGAAACTTCTTGATGCCGATTTTCATGCCGTTTGGCAGAATGAATCAATTGTAAATAATCGATCACCAGCATTTGCACATTATGCTCAGCTTTAAGTTTTCGTGCTTTAGCACGCAGATCCATGATATCGAGCATGGCAGTATCATCGATAAAAAGTTTCATATCCCCAAGTTGACCGGCAACTTTGGTGAGTTCAAGCCATTCTTCGGAGGTGATAGTCGCATTACGAATATGATGATGAGCGATTCCTGATTCAGCTGATAACAAACGAAGGGTGAGCTGTTCAGCAGACATTTCTAAAGAAAAAAAACCAACCGAGGCGCCATCTGCGGCCGCCTGGGCGGCAATGGTAAGCGCGAGCGCGGTTTTACCCATCGATGGCCGAGCTGCCAAGACAACAAAATCTCCCTTTTGAAATCCGGAAGTCATCTGATCAAGTTTTTTATATCCGGAGGCAATACCGGTAATTCCTTTGCCATGGCTCTTAAGCTCAGAAAGATGTTTAAAGGTTTTTTTGAGCCAAATATTGAGCTGCACAAAACTTTGCGTCGATCGTTTGTTTGAAATCTGAAAAATTACTTTTTCAGCTTCATCAAGCACCGCATCAATATTCTCATCATTTTGATCATAACAGTTAGAAATAATATGAGCCGCCGAACCAATCAGTTCTCGCAACACCGCTTTTTGGCGAACAATGCGCGCATGCTGTTCCACAAATCCAATCGCCGGCAAATCTTCTTGCAAGGATACCAAATAGATCAACGCCGCCAACATTTTCCAGCTGCCCGCGCTTAGCAAGTTCATCTTGCAGCGTGACCAAATCAATCCGTTGATTTGCAAGCGAAAGATCAAGAATTGCTTGATACACTAATTTGTGTGCCGTGTGATAAAAATCATCAGCGCAGATAATCTCAGAAGCAAGCGGTACATTTTCATCATTGAGCAAAAGAGCCGCAAGAACAGAACGTTCTGCATCGAGACTGGCAGGCAACATCCTGCCAATAGTCCGCTCAGCATCTATCGTTTTGGGGGCAAAACGCTTTTCTTTTTGCATGAATCCCCCCTTTTCTAATTATACGGGTAAATTTTAGGCCAATTTCGTCTCAGAGACAACGTTTAAGGTAAGTTTGGGCTGCAGGCGAGAAGAAAGCTTGATGGTAACTTCGTAGGTGCCTTTTTCTTTGATCGATTTTTCAAGTTCAATCTGATTCTTAGCAACACTGATTCCATTATTGGCAAGAAGTTCAACAATTTCGTTCGGGATTTACTGATCCATAGAGCTTGCCATCATCATGGAGCTTGCGTTTCAGCGTCAGCTTTAAAGATTTGATCTTTTCGGCAAGCATGGAAGTTTGGGTGGCAATCTTCTCTTGGCGCTTTTCAACTACCTTTTCACGCTTCTTGTAAAACTCTTCTTTCTCAGGAGTTACTTCGAGCGCAAGTTTACGAGGGAACAGATTATTGCGCGCAAATCCATCACTGACTTTGATAATTTCCCCGGCAAGTCCAACTTTTTCTACATCTTTAAGCAAATATACTTTCATTTTTTTCCTTTACACTCACCATCCGCTCGTCTCGATCCTTCGACCAGCTCAGGATGATCGGGAAAGTGAGTTGAAATATTTTACCTTTTCACCGGTCTGCCCGCCGTCCTTTTTCAAGCTCAGGATTAATAAAAAGACGGTTCACTCCCGAGCGAGAGTCGAGGGGCTTGGCGAAGACTGAAAAGATTTATCTATTTTTACTTTATCTATTATAAAGCAAAGGACTACCTTTGAAAACCCTGAATTATGAATTTTTTATCAGAATTTTGCGATACGAGGCAAGCAAGACGAAATACCACTCCCGATCCGCGCAAAAGCTCACCGGCAATAGCAACTCCTTCAGGATTTCGGGCCAATGTAAGCCGCCCGATTGCCCCTTCGAGGAGCAATTCCAGCACCACCGGCTCCTGCTGCATCAAATAACCGTAGTTTTTCTTTGCCTGATTTATTCCATAGAAGAGCAAACCATACCCTAAACTAGCATTTTGTTCGGCTACAATTTGTTTTCCAATAAACATCCGCAAAAATGCTCCTTCCTGCAAAGCAGTAAATAAAAGCAGACTTGCAATCCCCATAAGTATTACAGCTAAAAGAACGATCGATCCGTTTGATTGCGTTTTCATACTTTGTTATCCGCCTGTGCTTATAAGGGGTATTTTTTTATGCAATTGATACGTCCCCAGGCAAAGATGATACGATACCCCCTCAATTATTGTTTGATTCTGGTCGGCTGCACAATCAAAGCGCTCTATATTCTGGGCAACCAGCGATACTGATTTTTTGAGCCACCGCCGTGCAATAAAATCATAGATACCTTTTGTTCTATAAAGCTTATGATTATCAGAGTGCCATCCAATCGAATCAGTGCCGATCTTGCAAACAAAAAGAGACGCTGAAATATCCCAATTAATAGCTTCGTTGTTGGCAGTTTGAATATCCTTGTGCAAGAGCTGTTGCGCTGACCACTGCGCCACCATATCATGTTGATGAGCAGAGAATTGGCGAATTCCGGTGACCGTTCTATTGAAAAATGTAAAAATCATCATACTCAAACAACTGGCAATCGCACAATATACAAGGCACTCTATAAGAGTAAATCCTTTAACCTTCATACAGGCTCCTGCAAGATCGTTGCGAGTTGGACATTGCATGATTTATTTGCAACCGTCACCTGGACAAGTTGAACCACATCCGGATTTTTCCAGGCTCCTTTTAATACCGTGGGACTAACCATGATTTGCTTATCAATTTTTACCGTAAATTTATTTATTTGGGCCGGATACTTTTGTCTCCGTAAGACCAAATCAATCATATCAGTTGCATATGAAAGCGCTTGCAACTGCATTTCAGCATTCTTTTGATGGCAAACCAGATGTTGCCAATACATGCCAATAACCACGCTAAAGCCTGAAAAGAGTAACAACGCCAATAATGCCTCCATGAGAAGAAATCCGGGCTTATTGTTCAAACTTAGAGCCTTAAAACACATATGGAAAATGCCTTTTTTGTGGTATAGTATCTGATAAAGAAGTATTATCTTTTCAAACCGTATACTAACTTTTACGAGGCTCTGATATGAAGAATTTTATTCAAAGAGTAAAAAGTTTAGCTACTTTTCTCATCTTCGGCGTATTTCTCAGCGCACCATTTTCGATGGGGGCCGCGATGAAAACCGAACTTTCTGCCGAGGACTTAAAAATGCTTGATGAGATTGGTAAAGAAGTTGAGCGGTATGTGAACGCCTTACCAACTGAAGCGCAATTGCGAGCCCAGGGAGTCCCTGAAGAAGAGATTAAAAAAAGAGAAACTAAAGAGAAATTCGATGCGGAAGTTAAACGCTACTCAGAAATGTCTGAAAAGCAACTTCTTGAAGAAATGGAAAAAGTATTTAGTGAAGCAGCAAGCCAAGTCCCCCAGCAGCCACAGCCAGAAACTGAAAAGCCAAACTATACGCCAACGGTGCAGCCTGAAACCACTAAGCCCGTAGAAAAGCCAATCGTTCCATCGGATAAACAATTGGCTGCTTTAAAATTAATTGATGGAGTTCTGATCAGTATCAATAATTTTATGAATAAAGCTCAAATAATGGTCGAACTGCCAGGCAAAATACCAACATGGGTAAAAGAAGGTAAACTGCGCAATTGGCCGGCGGGATTAACCTGGAACACTATCAGCAGCCAAATTGAAGAGTTGCAAGCAAAACTGAATAAAATTAAAGATCGCGACCCACGTTCGGGCACCTTTAAATATCTGGATGATTTTATTAAAGATGAATCACTCATCAATAATCTTGCCAAAACCCGCGATTCATTAACCAGAAATGAACCAAAAATTGAATTGAGCTCGTTAATTGATAAAATGACGACCGAATCTCGTACAGCCGTGCGCAGTGTCTTGCTTGCCTTGTATGAGGCAACTTCCATTCTGGCAATTCCGGCAGCGCTTGATAAAATCATAGAAAAATATGATCCAACAGCTAAGAAAATTAAGGAATCTGAAGAAGCAGCACAAAAACGAGCACTCGAAGAATCTCGCCGCGGGCGGTATCCGGGACCTTCGGTTACGAGCACCATGCCTGCACGCGAACGCGTTGAGGTCTATGGCCGAGGTCGCGAATTTGAACGGTACACTACGCCATCACTCGAAGCTCCTGCAAAAGCGGGAGAAAAGCCATCCGAAGCATTAAAACCGGGTGATAAAGGCGGGGCTGGGGCTGCTGGTGGGGAAAAGAAAGCGGCTGAAGCAACCAAGAAGGAAGGCGAAGAAAAACGAGAAACTGATAAAACTGCTCAAAATTATGAAAATCAATTTATAGCAGGAATTGAGGCTTTCAGCGATGCAGCAACTGATCTTAAAGATTTAGAAAAGCATATAAAAGATACGAGTCCTATTGATGAAGAAGTAAGCAAAGCAATTAATGCGGCGACTGAGGGAGTTAATACTGCCATTAAAGCGATTAAAAAGATGAAAAGCTATCTCGGTAGATTAAACGAACGGCAAAAAAGGGAATACAAAAAGGCGATTCATGAAGCGTATAAATTTGCAAAGAAAGATATCGATGCACTGTACACTCAACTCAATAGCCTTTCAAAAGAGAGCCAAGTACTTGGTACGCTTCCAATGGGAACCAATCCTAAACATTTAGAAGCGGTCAAATTAAAATATTATGCATACTTTGGTAAAGAAGGCCGCGGCGATTTTGAAGCGCAATTAGAAGCAAAGAAGATTAATCTTGATGCTATGAAAGAGGATCTTGAGGCTAAGAAAGAGCAAATTAGTGATGCAAAGAAAACGGCTGCGCAATCGCAACCACCTGCTCCATTACCCGCAAATATTGTAAAAATGGAAGCCGATACGGTTAAAATCAAGGCGCAGATCAAAACAGTGGAAGGTGAGATCAAGAAACTTGAAGGCCTCTTGGCGCAAACGGGTAAAGTGAATCTGCATGATCTGAGATCTAAAATCCAAGATCTTAGAAAAAGAGTGGATGAACTTTAATTAGATACTATCTTCAAAAAGAAAAGCAGCGATATAAAAGTCGTTGCTTTTCTTTTTAATCGTAATTCCAATTTTTTACTTATATGGATGTTTACATAAATAATCAAATATCGGACAAAATCTAATCAAAGATGTTATCATACTCAGTATCTTTCTGCGCTTCTAGGCGTAACAAGTTGCCCACCGAATAATGTTCAATTATATCTTTGTGCTTATTCTTTATGAGATCAGCAACGGTGGTTTTACCACTGCCTACTGGACCAACAATAAAAAATACTTTTTTTATCCCTGATGAATCTAAAGCACCGGCATTAACACATAAGATGAGCAGTATACTTATTGTATATTTCATGGCCGATTTTATTCTCCGACGCCAGAAAACCCCAAGGCTTTTAAAGCCTGGGGATGAATGGCGGGAGAATATCCGCCGAAGTTTGCCGAGCCGGAAGGCCCGGATAAACGTAGGCTGGATAAGGCTTTGGCGAATTCCGCGCGATACACCGGCTTTTAAGCCGGTGAGCGCTTCATTTTTTGAGTATCCCTTGACATCGGGCACATAGACCATGCTCATGAACCGTTTCTTTCCATTGCCAGCAACGCGGGCATTTCTCTCCGGGAGCTTTTGCAACTTTAACAAACAATCCTGGATATTCAGATTTCTCCAACCCCTGCTTAGTTGGCGCTAGAATTATTTGCGAGACGATAAAGAATTCTTCAAAGAATGCTTGTGCATCTTGCGGGCCATGCTGAAGATCTTTAACTAAATCAGCAAATAGATGCGCAAATGGTGCATCATTCTCAACATGCATTGTTATGCTTGCTTCAAGTGAATGCTTTATGATCCCCTTCTCGCGCAATTCTTCCATTGCTTTGAGAACTGCTGAACGAATTGATCGCAGCATCTGCCAGCGATCTTCAAATCCCTTTTCATATGCAATTTCTTCAAGCTTGAGCAACGGACGCAATTCAACTTGATCAGCTTTCAAAGCATCGTATCCTGGTTTGAGCGCGATGGAATGCCGCGCAAGCAATGTCCAAACATCAGCTAAGTGGGCAAATTCTTGCAAATGAATCGATTCATTTTTTATTTTTTTGATAATGATCAGAAACTTGCTCTGCGGTGAAGACATGATCGGCGCCATTAACTTTGTAAGCGTATCAAAAATATACCAGCAGGCAGTTTGCGCTGATCGGCGCTTAATGCCATCCGCTTTTTCAACATACAATCGATCTTTGATAATATCAAAATAAAATGAGCTCAATTCAGCAGCGCAATAATCACTGAGCGCATGGAACACTGCAGTAAAATCATATTCTTCATATGCTTTAATAACAGTTGATATTTAATTCAAATAATTCTTGCAATGCATACTGATCAATTAACAATAATTCATCCAATGGCGATTGCATCTTTTTCGATATCAAAATCATATGAAATTAGAAAGCAAGAATCGCGCCGTGTTGCGAATTTTGCGGAATGACTTCTTTAACATTGTTAATCAAAACTTGTGAAACCACTGCTTCGCCAGAAAATCAATACTTGATGCCCAAAGGCGCAATCCATCGGTTCCTAATTGATCAATCATCTCTTGCGGACTCACCACATTGCCTAACGATTTAGACATCTTTCTGCCTTGGCATCAACCGTAAATCCATGGGTCACAATCTCTTTCATCGGTGCTTGTTTTTCAATCACCATGCTGGTGAGCAATGAGCTTTGGAACCATGCCGCGATGCTGATCCTTTCCTTCCAAATACATATTTGCAGGAAATGCCTGAGTCGGATTATTAACAAGAACCGCATAATGGCTAACGCCTGAATCAAACCAGACATCAAGAATATCGTATTCTTTTTTAAATTCTTTATTTTTGCAATCAGGACACGCAAAATCTTTTGGCAATAATTCATCAACGCTTGCATCATCCCAATATTCAATCCCCTTGCTTGCAACTTCTTCTGCAACCTGATTAATCAATTCCGGAGTGCTATAGGTATAATCACAATTGGTGCACAATAATGCCGGAATTGGCACTCCCCAAGTGCGCTGACGAGAAAGCACCCATTCAAGACGCCCTTCCAAGGTTGCTTTTAAGCGATTAATCGATTTTTCAGGCAATGCGTTGAATAGTATCAGCTGCATGCAAGTGCACGTTCTTTAAGATTATCTTTTTCAAGATCGCAAAACCATTGCTTGGTTGCTCGGAAAATAAGCGGCGTATGCGAGCGCCAACAATAGGGATATGAGTGTTTAATACTTGTTTTATAAAAAAGTTTTCCTAATTCAGCTAATTTTTTGATCACCCAAATTTGCCCATCGGTTAACTGCCATTCCTTCTAATTCTTTTGGCACAATACCAAGGGTATATTTGCCATCAGGGCTAATTGGAGAGAAAATTTCTAAATCATTTTTCACGCCAACTTCATAATCTTCAGGGCCACAACCGGGAGCACAATGCACAAATGCAGTGCCATCATCAAGGCTCACGGTATCAGAAAGAATCAAGGGCACCAGTTCATCAATAAATGGATGATGACTTGCGCCCCACCAGCAACTAATTGTTCGGCTATGCATTCAGCAACAATCTTTTTCTCGGCCTCCATCATTGCGACAGATTTTATCGGCAAGCTCTTGCGCAACCATGACCAACTGGCCATTAATATCAAGCACCACATAGATAGCTTCTGGTTTAACTAAAACCGCACGATTGAGCGGCAATGTCCATGGTGTGGTGGTCCAAACCAAAAGATTCACTGGACGATTAGCAACATTAGGGAATAATTTGTACTGTTGCTGCTGGTTGCAACGGAAACAACACAAACACTGAAGGATCTTTTTGATCTTGATATTCAATTTCTGCATGCGCAAGCACTGTTTGGCATGAAGGGCACCAAGGACCGTTTTATTTTTGCGTTCGATATATCCATCTGCCACAAATTGAGCAAAGGCACGCAAAATTGATGCTTCATATTCAAAACTCATCGTGGTATACGGCTGATCCCAATCCATCAAAACACCCAGCTGCTTAAATTCTTCACGTTGAATATCAATCCATTTTTGCGCATATGCACGGCATGCTTTTTTGAGTGCCGCTCCTTTGAGACCCGGATTTTCTTGCGTCACTTTAAATTCAATGGGCAATCCATGGCAATCCCATCCGGGTGTTACCGGTACATGTTTGCCAATCATACGCTGCGATTTGCAAACAATATCTTTAAGAATTTTATTATACGCATGGCCAATATGAATATGCCCATTGGCATAAGGTGGGCCATCATGCAGAATAAATTTTTCATTACCCTCATGGCAGGTAAACGAAGTATCAAATAAATTTTCTTGTTCCCAGCGCGCAATCATAGCCGGATCATCCTGCTTGGTATTTGCACGAATTGGAAAATCGGTACGGGGTAGATTAAGGGTATCTTTAAAACTAACTTTTTCTGAATTAGTTGTTTGATCTGCCATGATATAAAAACCTTATTAAGTGTTGAATCACAATAATCCTAGTGTACCCTTGTTTTATCTTTTTGTTGAGCATATTTAATCCGCTCGCCCTGAGCCTGTCGAAGGGTGCGAGCTCATACTTTTTCAGCGCTCGAATGGTTCGACGGGCTCACCACGAGCGGGGAAATTGTATGACTAAAAAAATTGGTATTTGGGGTCTTGGGATCGTTGGCAAATCCGCTATTCGTTATTTTCAATCAAAGGGCTATACCCTTGAGCTTCTTGATCAGCGCTCGCCAAATATCCAGGAACAGGCATTTTTAAGAGAGCATCAAACTCCTTGGTTTGGCAATGATCAGCTAGTGCCCTTCCTTGAGCGCAATGATCTTATATTGCCCAGCTGCGGCATCGATTTACGCCCTTACCCAGGCTTTGCTCATAAATGGCTTGCCGAACTTGATCTATTTGCCCAAGAATGCATGCGGCCGATTATTGCCATCACCGGATCAGTAGGTAAAACAACCGTTACTCATTTGCTTTCGCATCTTCTGCGTGCCCAGGGCAAGAACGTATTTACCGGCGGCAATATTGGTGTTGGATTATTGGAAAGTATCGATGTGGCAAATAAGGCTGATTGCGTAATAATTGAAGTATCAAGCTTTCAGTTGGAACGATGCAAAACATTTTCACCAGACTTTGCCATCTGCACCAATATCTATGCGAATCATCTTGATCGGCATGGCAGTTTTGAGAATTATGTTCAAGCCAAGATGAAAATATTAGGAAAAAATAACAGAAAGATTCTTTTCCCACTTTCGCTTTTCGATCAAATTCCCGAAGAAATTCGCCAAACCCAACCGCTTGCCCTATTTGCAACGCACATTCCTTCTTCTCAAGAAATTTCTTTAATAACTGATTTTCATACGATGTATTATTTACATAATTCAAAATTGATGATTAATTATCAGACAAAAAATTCTCTCATTTTCGATTTTAAAGAATTACCACTTGTTTTATACCCGCAAAATGCGGCTGTTTTGGCCAGCGCATTGCATATGCTCGGGCATCCGCTTGATAATTTTGTTGCAGTTCTTAATGAACAGGAATTGCCCGAACATCGATTAGAAAAAGTTGCTACGATCAATGAGATTGATTTTTATAATGATTCAAAAGCAACCATCCCTGCTTCCACACTAGCAGCCATAGAGAAAATAAAAGATCGCCCTATCGTTCTTTTTTTGGGTGGCGTGAGCAAAGGTGTCGATCGTGCCGATTTTGTAAAACAAATTGGCAATTCAGTTCGCTTTATTTACTGCTTTGGAAAAGAAGCACATCAATTAAAAGCATTTTGCGACGCAAATCAAATCCCTGCGCAAGCCTTCTCGACGTTGGATGAGGCATTTGATGCTTTACCTTCACTACTCAAAGCACAGGATCAAGTCTTATTCTCCCCTGCCGGCGCAAGTTTTGATTTATTTTCTCATTATGCCGAACGAGGGAACTATTTTAAAAAATTGGTTTTAGAATTGCAAAAAATTATTTAAGATAATCCATAACGATCAATTATTGACTATTAGTTATAAGTACCCCTATCCTTGAGAGTAAAGCATAATACTGGGGAAAGGGGAAAATAATGGTTTGGTTATATTCATTACTCATGTTATTTATCTGTTCTCATGCTGCTAAGGGACAATCTGGATCGGAAATGCTAGTGAGCAATAAAAATCTATTTTATTTTTGTACCGCAGCAAATGAAAAATTTTATCCTCATCTACTCAATCTTATTGGAAGCATTCACCGGCATAATTTTTATGAACTTGGCCATATTGCCATATTTGATTTAGGATTGTTGCCCGAACAAAAAAGCAAGCTCGCATCGATTGAAAAAGTAAGCATCCATAAGATTGAAGCAACGAATCCCCAAATATTGCAACAGTATTATACACAACCTAATAACAGCAAGCCTGTCCCGGGCTGGTATTCATGGAAACCTGTCGCTATAAAACAAGCCTTTGATCTATTTCCACCCGATGCGAATATACTTTGGATAGATGCGGGAACTACAATTCTCAAAGATATTTCTGCCCTATTCAAATGCATAGAATATCAAGGCTATTTTTTCCACAATGGCTGGAATTGGCCCCTTAAAAGGCAAACTACTCAATTTGTTATTAACTCATTTGAACTCAATGCCCCTGAAAATAGGTGGTTATTGGCTGATACAATTTTTAGTCTAGAAGCAGGCCTGATGGGCCTCACCAGAAAAGTATATGATGATTTTGTATTACCATTGTACGAACTCTCAAAAGATATCCGCTATTTTGCTGATGATGGTAGCGCGCCTGAGGGCTTTGGATATTCACGCCATGATCAGCCTCTTTTTTCCATTTATGCCCAACAGAATGGATACAACATTATTAACCACTTTGAACAACCGAAAGAAAGCTTTGAAATACCAATCAATGCGTTTGAAGTTGAACCATTTCATATCGCGAGTTTAACCCGATGGCAAACTAAAAGCAGCCATATTTGTTGTTCACGAAATAATTTGCAAGATTCCAAAATTAACGTTGCCTATATTTATTATAAAAATGGCAGACTCTCAACGCTCAGAAAAGTTTATCATGGCACAAAAAATAAACTCGCAGAGCTCTTTATCGCCCCAGTCGCTGGCACCAAAGCATATCTGCGTAAATTGTTTTAAGATCCCCACTCCTTTCAGGGCTAAATTTATGACTAAAAAAGTCCCCAAAACCCTTGTTTTATAAGGCTTTTTTCTGATATTATACTATTAGAACCTTCCTATGACCAATCTTCTCGATTCACATTAGTTTGCAAAATATATCCTTTGAGCCTATTCTATCCCAGTAGAATGGATAAAAAAGAGAACGTAATGATTTTGCAAAAAAAACAATTAAAAACTGATCTTTCCTGTTTTATCGTTGTTATAGTGATCCTGCTTATCATCGGATTACTGTTTATTTATTCATCAAGTTCCGTTTTTGCGCTTGAAAAATTAGGAGTTGCGCATTATTTCTTAAGAAAGCAGGTTATTGGATTAATCATTGGCTTCTTGGCCGCAATAAGCATGCGGTTTATCCCCTTGCATACCATAAAAAAAACAGCGCCGCTCTTTTTTCTTGTCTCTTTGCTGCTAACTGCCCTTGCCGCATGTACCTCATTAGGGCAAAATATTCATGGTTCATCCCGCTGGCTTTCATTGCCATTTCTTTCATTCCAACCAAGTGAATTATTAAAAATATCGCTCATCCTGTACCTCGCATATTTTCTTACCAAAAAAGAGAAACAGGGATCATCATTCATTAATGGTTATTTACCATTAATTATTGTATTGGGAATAACCAGCATAATCTTACTCAAGCAACCAGATTTTGGTTTGACCGTAACATTAGTTGCCACTACTTTTATACTTCTTTTTATTGCAAACCGTTACATTAAATATATCTGTATCACCCTTCTGGCATGCATTCCCATCGTCATTGGTTTAGTAATCGCAAAATCATACCGCATAAAACGAATTCTTACTTTTTTAAATCCCTGGTCAGATGCTCAAGGAGCTGGCTTTCAGATCATTCAATCAATGATCGCTATTGGATCTGGCGGCTTTTGGGGCGTTGGCATCGGGCAATCGAAACAAAAGTTTTTTTACTTACCCATGCAACATACTGATTTTATTTTTTCTATCATCGCCGAAGAAACGGGATTTCTAGGCGCTACCGCCGTAATCATTCTCTTCTTATTATTTCTTTACTTTGGGTTGCGCATTGCTTTGCAACTTGCCGATCAATTTTGCATGCTAGCAACATTGGGTTTTGTTTTAGTCATCAGCTTGCAAGCGCTTATTAATATTTTAGTAACCACCGGGCTCGCACCCACCAAAGGGATTGGATTGCCCTTCATTAGCTATGGCAACACCGCGCTCATCTGCCAACTAATAATGATCGGTTTGATAGTTGCCATGGTGCGCGAGAACAAGAATTAATTTTTTGCAAACTAAAAACTCCTTGATAAACTTTAATCCAAGAATTTCTTTTCGCAAAAATTTTGAGGATCGATTATGCAAGAACAACAAAATCATTCAGAAAGTAGCGCATTTACAACGCAAGAATCAATTCAGCAACTTGATCCTTTGGGCGATGGTATTAGTTCAGTGCAGTTGGTACGCCACTCAGGTTCAGATGTAGATGTGGTAAATGCCGCGCGTGTTTCATATGGAAAATTCACCGCCTCCCTTTCTGAACGCGATGAAAAATTAATCGGCTTTTTGATGCAACATCATCACACCTCACCATTCGAACATAATCAACTTTCATTCCGCGTAAAAGCACCTATTTATGTAATGCGCCAATGGATTCGGCATCGCATGAATTCCTATAATGAAATTTCATATCGCTATGTTAAAGCACCGCTTGAATTTTATATTCCGACACACTGGCGTTATCAAGACACGCAAAATCGGCAAGGATCAGTAGGCGCGTTCCATGATGAAGTATTGCGTGAAAAATATTTGCAAAGCGTTGCTGCGGCAAAAGAAGCATACGAACATTTACTCGAGAATGGAGTTGCGCGCGAAATTGCACGCGGACTCTTGCCCGTATGCACTTATACTGAGTTTATCTTTACCTGCAATTTGCATTCATTGATGCATTTTTTAAAGCTTCGCCTTGAGCCTGGCGCGCAATGGGAAATTAGAGTATTTGCACAAGCATTGCTCAAATTAGCATTGCCCCACTTCCCTGTTTCTCTGGGCCATTGGAAACGAATCTATATGCCTGATCTTCAATTGGATTAATTTTTACATAACTAAATCATTATGCGACATTAACGCATAAAAATAGGCCCATCGTATTGATGGGCCTATTTTTTTAAAAAAACAATTTATTTTTTCCAATTCATTGCAAGATCAACGAGCAAACGAACACCAAATCCAGTTGCGCTGTGTGGGCGATAATACGGCAAATCAGGAACATCAAATGCAGTTCCTGCAATATCAAGATGTGCCCATGGCACATCTTCCACAAAGTTTTGCAAGAATAATCCCGCAGTGATCGCACCGGCAAGATATTTTGGGCTTCCAATATTACAAATATCTGCAACAATCGATCGTAATTGCTGGTTTATAATCATCAGTCAATGGTAAACGCCATACCCGATCACCACTCCGATCTGATGATTCTTGCAAGCGTTCCACCAAATCATCATGATTGCTCATCATTCCGCAATAGAAAGGCCCGAGCGCATAAGCGCAGGCACCGGTCAAGGTTGCAACATCAACGATCGCATCAGGCTTATGATGTTTAACCACATATGAAAGTGCATCAGCAAGAATCAAGCGCCCTTCCGCATCGGTATTTTTAATTTCTGCGGTTTTTCCATTATAAAAACGTTACAATATCACCCGGTTTAGTCGCTTTTCCACTCGGCAAATTTTCTGCAAGCGGCGCAACACCGATCACATTAACATCTGGCTTTAATTGCGCAAGCGCTGCCATAGTTGCAATCACCGCGGCAGCACCAGACATATCTTCTTTCATGGTTTCCATATGATTTGCAGGTTTAATGCTCAATCCGCCAGAATCAAAGGTGATTCCTTTGCCAACAAATGCAAGTGTTGGCGCATTTTTTTTACTCGTTTTATATTCCATGATCACTAATTGGCAATCAAGATCAGAGCCTGCAGAAACGGCTGCTAAGCCGCCCATGCCCATTTGATTAATTTCTTTTTCATTGAACACGGTATATTTGAGCTTAAATTCTTTGGCAATTTTTTCTGCTTTTTGAGCTAAATCGGTTGGGAATAAAATTCGCGGTGGCAAATCAATCCAATGGCGCGCTTTATTTACTGATGTCGCAATAATTTCACCTTTTTTAATTCCTTCTTGCACTTCATCTTTATCATGATCACCAATTACCAGAATAATTTCACGATCTTCAATTACTTTACGATCGGGATCAGTAATAAATTCATCAAAATGATACGATGCAATATGTGCCATGATTGCAGTTTCACCTGCCAAATATCCGGTTGGCGCATCAAATAATTGCGGAGACGGTAATTCAAGCGCAAGTGAATGAACTTTAAGCTCTTCCATGATGCGCATTAATTTACCGATTACGCGCCGGTATGATTCGATTGCAAATTTATTCTGCGCATTTCTTTTGCCAATTCCAATAAAAATAAGATAAGAACTTTTGCCATTCTTGGAAATGGGAACAATAACGCTGGAAAGTAAACTTCCGGTAAATATGCGCTCTTTAAGCAAATCTGAAAGCGCAGGGAATAAATGGGTCACTTCTTTAAGAGCAGCGGCTTTAAATCCCTGCTCAAGAATCACCGCTTTGGCAGTTGCTTTGGTATCAAGCAATACAACAGGTGTGAGTGAAATTGAAACCATGATGATATCCTTATAATAAATACCACTCGCTTCCTTCGAAAGGCTCAGGGCGAGCGGATTTATTAATTTTGTATCCGCTCGTGGTGAGCTTGTCGAACCATTCGAGCGGTTCTTCTAAGATTTATATAAGGAAAGGATATCAGATCTGCACTAAAAGTTCATCCGGGTCTTCAATAATACGTGCAACTTTTTCTTGATCAAGCGTTCCATTCACCGCTTTATCAATAAAACCGCGTATTTCTTTTACATATCTTTCGGGATTATAAAAATATGAGTCAAAGTGGCGGCGGCCATTGGTAAGCCACAGCACTTTATAATCGGTGCCAGCACTTTCATAAATATTTTTAACCGCATCAACCGTAATTTTCTCATCATTTTTACAATGAATAAAGAAACAAGGCACATGGACATTCTGGAATCGAGTTTGCCGGACTAACTGGATACATACGCACATCAATATTTTTTGTATCCAGATTTGCAACTGCTTTTAAGAATCCTTTAATCATAGCTTGTACATACGGATGAAAAATATATTTTTGCAATAAACTACATGCAGGAATACTAAAATCATACCCGAAGAATGTAAACTGTAATGATTCCAAACTTTTTTTGATGATATTTTCTGTCGAATCAAACGGGCAATCTAAAATCATCGCATCAAATAGTTTTGGATTTTTTGCCTGCGCCTCGATACTGGCCACAGCACCCATAGAAAATGCATAAACCAATACCGGCTTATCGCTCAAATCTGGATGATGCCTTATGAATTGGGCAGCTACAGTAACATCTAAGCATTCATCACGGCCAAATGTGCAGCGCTGGCCTTCGCAGTTTTCACCATGCGCTCTGAAAATCAAAGGTCATAAAGTTAAATTTGCCCTGCGGGAACATATTCCGCAAAAAGGCAACATCAAATTTATCGGTCATAAATCCATGACAAATCAGGATCGTTGCCTTTGCATTTGGATAACTCACCAATCTCCCATACCGAACAATCTTCTCATCTGAATTAACTTTTTTGGGCACATTGAGCATGATATGCTCAACGGTGGCATGCGCAATACAATCTTTGCTTTGAGAGATGATGGCGCCAAACTCATTAGCGCTCAAATAAGCGGGCTTTACCGTGGAAACAGAAGGGAAGGCCCCTGCTGTTTATGCGCAAATAATGATTGTTTTCTGCCAATCAAAACAAATAACGCCAGTGTCACTAAAATGAGGCTACTTGCCACAAGCTTCGATAGCTGTTTCCTGCGGGACATTTTTTTACTCTCCTAACCCTTTTATAAATCTCATCTCATATGGAGAGTACCAAATTTAGTTTTCTATTTGCAATATTTAATTAAATAAATATTATAATTTCCGCGTATTTTTGGCATATTTGATAAAAAAAGACCCGGGTACAATAACACCCGGGCCAGTGCTTTAAGTCTTTAATAAAGCTTTTTATTCCTTATCGCTGGAGTTTGACCCACATACTGTGCAGCAATTGCACAAAGCTCCTTTTTGCCCATCGCATTGGTATACCGTCCAGCAATGCTTCCATCCTTAAATACAAGAATACATGGAATCTTATTTATATGATATTTGCTTGCAATATCCGGCAAAGCAGCAACATCCACAGAAATAAAGAGCGCATAATCCTTAAATTGTTGTGCAACTGCATTAAAATGGGGCAACATCTGCATGCATGATGGGCAATAATCTGCATAGAAATCAACAAAAACTGGGTTTTGCGTCTTTGCGATGGTCTTGTCAAACTCTTCAAAGAAGCCACATGTTTCACCATGCTGGCATCAATAGTGCTGCCACTAATTGGGTATCTTGTAAGCGAGCCGCAACATCAGCATTAAAGCCGATTTCATTTAAAAAGGCATCTGCATCCAAGGCGGCACAGCTTCCATCGCCAGCCGAAACAATGGCTTGGCGATAACGATGATCTTCCACATCCCCTGCTGCAAATACTCCCGGAACTGAGGTTGCCATGCTATGACCCTTGAGCACCACATAGCCATTTTTATCAAGCTCAACCGAACCTTTAAATAGAGCAGTATTGGGTTTATGCCCAATTGCCAAAAATACTCCATCAATAGGCATATGGGTTTCTTGGGTCTTAGTATTATAAAGTTTGATTCCATTCACATGTTTTTCATCACCAACGATCTCTTTCGGCTCAACATTATACAGTCACTGAAATATGCTTATAACCAGCCAAAAGATCTTGATTTGCAGCTGCAGCCCTCATCTTATCTTTGCGAACCAAAATCGTGATTTTTTTCGCATATGCAGAAAGCTGGATAGCCTCGGCAACAGCCGAATCTCCGCCACCAATGACAACCACTTCTTTATCATTATAAAACGGTGCATCACAGATTGCGCAGGTGGTTACCCCTTTGCCCCAATATTCTTTTTCTCCCGGCATATTGAGCGGGCTTGGAGAAGCACCGGTTGCAATAACTACTGGTAAGGCATAAATGATTTTGCCATCATCAGTAGTAATCACAAAAGGCCACTGAGAAAAATCAACCTTTTCAACTGAATCATCAATGAAGCTTGCGCCCAACCGTTCAACTTGCTCTTGAATGCCGGCCATGAGATCTTTGCCCAAAATAGCCTTATACCCAGGCCAATTTTCTACATATGAAGTTTCAGTGAGAAGTCCTCCCGGTTTAGTGCCTTCAATAATCAGCGTCTTCTTTTTGGCCCGTGCCCCATAAAGCCCTGCAGTTAAACCTGCCGGCCCTGATCCGATAATCACCATCGGATACACATTTTTTTTGCCTTCAAGCTTCGTAAAATCATAATCGTTGCTGCGGAGAAAACCAGCCAGAAAACCACTGATATAATGATCCAATCGAATGATCGCCGGGCATACATTGCGGGATCGCAAGAATTGAAATACCCAAGCAAATAAGACTACTTGTCAAGAAAATCGACCTTTTATTCATCTGAACTCCTTTGGTTTAGGTTCTTTTATATAATTTGGAATCGACAAATACCTAAAGCTTTACTATAGTATTTGTATGCTCATGATAAAAAAATAGTTCTGTATGCAAGGAAAACCGAAAATGAAATTTTCTAATATGATAAAAAAAGTCGCCTTGGTTCTTTTGCTTCCCGTTAGTATAACCAACTTACCTGCAGATACCAACTCTTCTGCTATTGATACTGAGCAAGCAAGCGCTCCTGCTGCATCCTCGCCTACTTCTAATGATCCATCATCCGCAAATCCGGTCTTAATACAATGCCGGACCTTTGCAGAAAATCTCGAACTCATTATTGGAATGATTTTCAACATTAAGAGCGGGCAAGGAAAACGGCTAGTAGATGCGGTCACCCCGATACTTTCATATTGTGATACCATTAAAAAACTTCCCGATACTGCTTCACCAGCTCAAATTCTGCAAGCATGCGCAACACTCAATGAAGGTACGCAGAATTTGATACAGGTTCTCGAAAAAGGGGCCGATCAGGTTCAAGAATTAGCAGCTGTCCCCGCACTCAATGATCTTGCAACGGATACCGATATCGCGCAAGCATATATGCAAGTTGATGGGAATTTTAACCAACTTGTGGCCAAAGTTGAAGAAGCATATCAAGACGTATGGCGTAATCTTCGCATGCATGTGAACAATCAATTGAATAAGATTGATAAAATCTTGCAGGATATCAATATTAACGTCAGCAACAATGAATCAATTGTTGGTAAAGAAGAAATTAAAAAAGAAATTATGGGTCTGCGTACTGAATTGCGCCAGATACAAAAAGAACTGAGTATGGCCAGCACCAACCCGCAGGCAGTATTAAGCGTGTATCAGGTGAATAAAGCATTCATCGCCTATTTGCAAGAGTGCCAAAAATATAAGTTTAGAAAATGGGCAGTGACCGATTTGGTTAAAGAGCTCAAACGCATCCCAGATGCTAATGAAAATCAAACGCTCGATGAACTTCTTTATGAAATGGTGCGCACGAATGCCTCATTAGATAAATTGGAAAAAGATGCAGAAAAAATTGATCTTAACATTGTTAATCATGCAGCTCGTTTAGTGGGTGATTATGTAGTAGATCCAATTCAAAAATATAATTTAGCCCTCTGGGGAGCGGCTGCAGTAGCAACATTTGGACTTGCTACATATACTGCATACTATTTTGATGAGAAATTTTTCACTGATCCAAATTGTCTATTTAGACGAATTTTTAAATTTCGCAACCATCAACGCGGAAAAATGACTCAAATCCCACCTAAAGAATATTTTGATGATTTGCTTGAAAATCTTGATATCACTCCCGAACAATTTGAAGAGGCACTTAAAGCAAAAAATCAAAACCCCCTGAACAAGAAAAGATTACATGGATGCTATGAAAAAAGTTCGCATGTGGGAACTTGTTCTTAACCAAGCAAAACGTGCAACAGGACCTTCTCGTTGCCCTATTGAAGACATTGAAGAGTTTATCTATGAAAATAAATCCGGCACTGCTGCAATTGGACTGAGCTTGATTGGCCTTGCAACTTTCAGCTACTACCAGATTTGGAAAACTACAGCAAAACCTGGAGTGAAAAGCTGTATGTATGGTTTACCAGACTTAAAGGTGGCTCATATGCAAAAACTGCAGAAAAATTTGATGAAATCTTAGCCAACAATCACCTTTGATGATGTGATAGGGCTTGAGCATGAAAAATCATTGATTTATCCACATTTAAAATATATTAAGGATCCTGAAAGTTGGGATGCTAACGGCAGAACCCCGCCAACCGGCATTTTATTAACCGGTGATACCCGTACAGGTAAAACATTCTTTGCAAAAGCAATTTGCGGAGAATTGCATAAGCAAAATCCTGATAAAAGCGATTAAATTCTTATCAATTGATGCGCATGATATTAAAGCTGAAGGTATTGCAACCTGGATGGGGGTTGCAAAAATGCTTGCGCCATGCGTCTTATTCATTGATGAAATTGATCTTCTTAATCTTCAAAGAACGGGCGACCGCACCTTGCTTTCAGATTTCTTGAAAGAAATGAGTGGTATTGCAGATAAAGATCCTAAGAAACAGGTTATTGTTATCGGTACTACCAATAAACCAGAAAATATTGATACTGCAATGATCCAATCTGGACGCTTGGCATTGGTAATTCCATTTAGTTATCCAAACTTGAAAGATCGCATAAGACTTCATCGAAAAGCGTTTTGAGAAATTCGCAATTGATCCGAAAGCTTTCGATATTGATGTTGAGCGATTAGCCTATGAAACCAATGGCAAATCATTTGAAGATCTTAAGCTCATGCTTGATACGGCCTTTATTCGCACTGATATTAAAGGTGAGGCAATTTCGCAAGAGCATTTAGAATGGGCGCTCGATACCCAACTTCGTAAGGTCATCAAAGAGGATACCAAAGATGTTACTATCGATGAAAAACATGCCATTGCTGCGCACTTTGCCGGCGAAGTTCTGAGCCATTTTCTCCTGCAACTCCATGAGAAAATAGCTAAAGTAACGATCCACCAAATTGTGGTTAAAGCAAAAGAAGAAGCGGTTGCAGATGTTTATAAATCTGATCATAAAAAACAAGCTCACGTTGAGCAAGGCGCCGTCTTTACCTATTTGGAACATGATACTTATGATATTAAGACTGCTGATGAGCTTGAAAAAAAAGCAAAGACTTATATTGGTGCACGTATTGCTGAACGTATCATTACAAAACCAGCTAGCACCGTGTTAGGAAGCAAGAAGAATGCCGCATTCAATCTCATCAAGACAGTTATTGCCGATGGCATTGATTTGAAATCACTTTCTAAAGAAGGCCAAAATAAAATCAGCGATGAAACTTTGGCAAAACTGAAAGAATTTGAAAAAGAAATGGAACAATTGCTTTTGCAACATAAAGACACTTTGATTGCATTGACCAATGAGCTTCAAGAAAAGCAAATGTTAACATTTGGCCAAATCAAAAAGATTATTGATAGCATAGAAGGCACAGGATCAACCGCGCCTGCGCCATTGAAGTGTACCGCTGCTGCTGCGTAATCAATAATTATATTTCTAGAGAATGCCGTTAAGCGACTTCGTATTTAGCGCAACCGTTAATAAGTCGAAAGATAAAAACTGTGATCGAAATTCGACAAAAGGGCCCTCATTTTGAATGCGTACAGAGTGAATAGCGCTTTTTATTTTAATCCACCCCACTAATCAATCATCTCCAATTCTTTTTTGATATCGATCCACCTAAAAATTCTGCATTCAGCCATACAATTACTATTCTATTGCTTGTTCTGGGGTAATATAATCCGCTGGCAGAGATAAAATATTGGCATTGTCTTCTTCTTTAGATCGCGCTGCCGTTATTATATCCCATACCAGTGCCGCATATATCTTATCAAACCGATTTGCAGCTATCGCCATTCCCACACCACTGCCACACAATAAAATCCCTATATCTGCCCTTTTTGATTTCATCGCCTGCACAACATCATACGCAAATGGCGGATAATCGGTTCGTTCTGCATTAAAACAACCAACATCAATCCATTCAATACGCTTGGTTTCAATGGTAACTCCTTGTTGAATCACTGCTTTATGCTGATACCCACGATGATCAGATCCTATAGCAATCTTTAGCATACTTATTCCTCTTTTCTTCATAATCATTTTATTATTCATGATCGAAGAAGCAAAGCATGGTAAATTTGCAAGATCCATCTTATAATAATAATCAAATATTCGTGGTGAGCCTTCAAACCATGTACAACTATTAAGTGAGTTTTTTTCGCATTAAAGAAATTATTGCAAAGACATACCCATCCTTCGACAAGCTCAGGATGAATAAGCGGCAGGCTCAGGATGAATAAATTTTTTTGCTCGTAGTTTTATTTAATTACTATAAGGCTTTTAAACATGAATAAACTCTCATTATTAATCACCTGGCGCTATCTCTTGGGCGCCCGTACCGAAAAAAATATTTCTATCATGGTGCTTATCTGCTTTTTAGGAATATTTATTGGTGCATTTGCACTTGCACTTAGTTGCAAGTATTATGAATGGATTTGAAAAGGCAACTCATCAAAAATTACAAGGCATTCATGCGCAAATTATTATGCGTTCATTTGGCAATGAACTTGATGCTGATAAAATAGAAGAAGATTTTGAAATCGGAATTTCCTGAAGTACAAGCATTCAGCCCAAGCTCTCTATAAACAAATCATAATTCAAAAGCCCGGATTCAGAAGAAATAACCAATGCGGTTATTCTTAAAGCAATTGATCCAGCAGATGGAAGAAAAAACAAGCATCATTGGTGAAAAAATTACTCAGGGCATACCGGAACAGTTATCAATCACTTACCGCAACTTGTGCACGATAATCAGATAGTAATCGGTAAAAAATTGGCAAAGACATTGGATTCAAAATTGGCGATACAGTTGATCTTTTATATATCTCAAGACCAGATTAAAAGCCGAAAAATAACACTTAGTAAAACAAGAGGTAATGGTAAGCGGAATTTTTTCTACAGGCATAGAAGAGTTTGATAGTAATTTGGTCTTGGGCTCATTTTCTTTATTGAACAACTTATTTGATCAATCGGGCGTCAATCAATTCAATATTCAACTTAAGCCGAATGTATCTGAACAAGAAACTATCAAAAACTTAAAAACCGGTTTGGGCTCGATGTTTTTTCATGGAAAGAGTTGTATCCAGCATTAGTTGCTGCTTTAAAATTAGAAAAATATGCAATGTTTTTTATTTTGGCATTGATCACGCTCGTTGCCAGCATGAATATTATTTCACTTATATTCATGCAAATTATTCAAAAAAGACCGGATATTGCGATATTTCAGGCAATGGGCATGCATAATAAGAGATATTATTAAGCTGTTTATGCTTATGGGAGTCGGATTATCCGCAATCGCAGCAATTGCGGGCCTCATTGCTGCATATATTGTTGGCTTAGTTTTAGAAAAATATCCATTTATAACGTTACCCGATACCTATTATGTTTCTCATTTACCGGTACAAATGGAATGGTATATCTTTGCACTGGTACTTGGCATTAATTATTGGCATGAGCATTATGGCAACCTGGATTCCGGCTCGCAATATTCGCAGCGTAGATGCAGCTCATGTTTTACGTTTTGAGGGATAAATGAATGATTTAAAAAGTCCTCTTTATCAGCTGATCTGAATGGCCAACGTGTGCTTTTGCGCGCAGATTTAAATGTGCCCCTCAGCAATGGCTCAATTCTCTCTGATGCTACGTTTAAAAGCAATAGTACCCACCACTCAATCTGATTCTTGAAAAAGGGGGTAAAATAATTCTCATCACCCATATCGGGCGTCCCAAAGATCAAGAGATCCACCCTTTCAACCAAAACACTGCTGCCTTGGTTTGCCCAGCATGGCTATTCCTGTGTTTTTGAAAATGATCTTAATAGCGCCTATGCTAAAAGTTTTCATGATCCTAAAACTATTTTACTCATCGAAAATTTACGTTTTTATCGCGGGCGAAAAACAAAATGATGCGGCATTTGCCCAAGCCCTTGCTCGCCTGGGTGATATATATGTCGATGATGCATTTGGCAATCTCCATCACTCCGATTGTTCGATGGTTGCAGTTCCGCAACTTTTTAGCCGACAAAAACGAATGTTTGGATTATTAATAGAAAGAGAAATAAGTCAAGCAAATAAACTTATTACATAATCCGGCTCATCCGTTTGTAGGTATCATTGGTGGCAATAAAATTAAAGATAAAATACCACTCATTAATAATCTTTTGAATAAAATTGATACCCTCATACTTTGCCCTGCTCTGGTTTTTAGTTATTTAAAATCTGAAGGGAAACAAGTCGGAAGCTCATTAGTTGATCAAGAATCGTTTTCTGCGTGCCAAGATCTTAAAAAAAATGCGCAATCTCATGAAGTTTCAATAATCCTGCCCATTGATTATCTGGTAAGCAATAAAGGATTTGAGGGCCCGTATACTATTAAAAAGGCTGACCAATTAACCAATGGCGATTTTGGCATAAGTATTGGGCCTGAAACGGAAAAACTATTTTCTGAGATTATTAGAAAATCAAAAACAAGCTTTTATAATGGCTTGATGGGAGATTTATCATTCCCCCAAACATTGCAAGGAGTAAAAGCCATTTTTGAAGCAATGGCCACATCGAATGGTTACACAGTAGTTGGGGGTGGAGATTCAACCGCAGCAGCAGAAAAGCTTCGGATTTTCCGATCGCTTATCAAATCTTTCAACAGGCGGCGGCGCTTTAATTGCCTATTTAAGCGGAGAAAAACTGCCCGCTCTGGAATTGTTGCTTAATAAATAGGGCAAAATCCTAGTAAACAAGCACCATTTAAAACAATATCCTGAGAAACGGGGCAACTGGTTGGCGTTTCATACACAAGAATACCATGATTATCATGCTTCATTTTCCAGGAACAATAAATCGGCTTTTCCAACCCCAAAAATTCACCAATCATTGCAGATGTTTCCGCATCACTTTTATGGGCACGGGTCATGCTAGGTTTTAAAATAGATCGTACTTTATTGTTAAATGCTGCTTTTTTCATATGTGCAATAAACAGCTCCGGCGTTTCCCAAATAGTATCTTGCGGATATGCGTCTTCGGCAGAAAATCCGGCGACACCTTTGAGGCAGTCAAAATCGGGATTATCTACTAAATAAGCCGCTTTTTTAAGATCAAAACAATGCGCGTTACACAGATCATGTAACACGAATTCCGTAACATTTTCAGTGCCATGCACTGATAAAAGTTTTTGAGGTAATGTGCTTAAATGGTTGAGTATGGCATGCTTTTTGAGCATTTCTGAGCGCTCCATAGGTAGCCCTTCTCATTTTAATTTGAACGGTGCTTCATTCTTTTTCCTTTTCTGTTATTGACCATACCTTGTTTATAAGGCAACATCAACACCATAAAAAAAATAGTTCATTTATTCGATTACGACTGATAAAAAATCCCTTTGACGGTCTATGTAATATTTTTATAGAATGCTTTTATTCAAATTCTTTAACTTTTGATATTAAAAAAATGAATAGAAAAATAATTATTGCTTTGCTTATCTATGTTTTTATGGTGACCCAAATAATTCAGGGGAGAAGTATTTATCGTCCAGTCGACCCATTTATGCCAGAAATTAGTGTAAAATGGGTTGGAGATTCCCAGAACATATATCCTCCGGAAATATCACTTGGAAGAATACGCTTTGTTCCAATTATTCGATAAAGATTTTTTTATGCAGCATATATTGCCCGAAGGACCAATAACCTATCGTGCTGATCCTCATAAAACGGTGTCCCGCAATGTGCTCACTGATCTCATTGATGAATTACTAGCCGAGATTGAGCCAAGGTAAATACACTTTCACTCATTTTACCATTTTACAATCGAAAGATTATAACTATAAAAAATCAAATGGCCTTTTGATTGTAAAATTCAATGATTATCCATTTGTAGTTAAACTTTTTGTTGAAAGCCCCGATAGCTTTATAAGCCCTTTTGATAAAGGGTTAGAACCGATTTTCTTCTTTTTCATGGCCGGCGGCGTTAATCGCCATTTAACCGGATTTACCCGAATCAAAAATAGGGACATTATCAAACAACGTCTGGCACAATCGCCGTGGGCAAATACGATAGATATCCCGCGCAAATGGAACTGGGTACCCAAAAATACTCGCTGGATAGAAATTAAAGGCAAAAATATTGGTTCTGTTAAAGAACGTTCAATCCAATTTCCGGGTACGTATTGCATTATCGCCGATGCCATAGAGGCAGAACGGAATCTCTCACTTATGAATGCCGAAGATAAAAAAGCTGCAATGGATCTGTGCAATTATCTTGATATCTGGATTGATCCTCATATGAAAAATTTTATGATCGAAAAGGGAACCGGCAAATTTGTCATCGTGGACACCGAACATTTTCCAACGGTAGTGGGTTTGCGAGAAAAAATCAGTTTCAACAGCTATAGCGAGTGGTATTTATATCTTGCGGGCAAGTGTTGGCGCAATGCATTTATGCAAAACAAACATGAACGGCGAAATCCAAAAAAACCTGCGCCGGAAATGAATTTAATCGATTATGGTTCATTTGCTCATGATTCAAAGAATAGTAAAAAAACAGGCGGCAATCAGCTATTTTAGAAGAGCGGCATGAAACGTATCATTTTTTCCTATCTTTTATTGCCTACTATTACCGGTTGCTGTTTATTCAGTAATTGCTTTAAAACTTCAGAAGAAATAAAGCAGGAAATGCTTGGGAACTTCAAACATCTCAATCCGACTACTGATATCGTGATTGCGTTAAACAAATTCGATCCACAGGCTCAGGAATCTGTTAATTTATTTCCAAAAATTTGCCGTACAATACCCATTGATGAAATAAAGCATTCACGCTGGACATTAACTGTATTTTCGAACCCTGAGAAGGCAATTCAAATAAGTAATAGACCGAACATTACATGCCCATCGAGATATGCTGTTGAGTATGCTTGGTATATCAAACCCCTCAAAACAGGAACTGCCAAAGTGAGAGCTATCTATCACTCTCCCAATAAAGATTTAGAGCAAACGCAAGAGATTTCAATTATTGTAACTGAGCTATTAGAGGAAAATTTATGAAACGTATCATTTTAGCTAGTATTCTTAATGCGCAGAGCTTAAAATATCTTCTTCAATTTGCTTGAGCGTCGTCTGAAATTCATTATTTTCTTGCGCATGTGTTTGCACCTTATCAAGCGCATGCATCACCGTTGAATGGTCACGTCCGCCCAAAAATATTCCAATATCTCGCAACGATTTATCAGTAATTTTTTTCATCAGAAACATGGTTACTTGGCGCACAAATGAAAGCTCCTTGCTTCTATTTTTTGAACGCAAGGCAGAAAGATCATACGAATAATATTTGCTCACACATTTTACAATTCGCTCAAACCCGACATTCGTCTTATTGACTTCTTGTGCGCGAATTAACACTTTTTGCGCAAGCTCAATCGTGATTGGCTGGTTAGTGAGCGATGCGAAGGCCATTACTCTGATTAATGATCCTTCTAATTCACGTACATTTGAAACAACCCGAGAGGCAATAAAATGAGCCACTTCATCCGAAAGATTCTCATTATTTATTTCCGCCTTTTTTTTGAGAATCGCAACTTTCGTCTCAAGCGTAGGCACATGCATATCAACTACTAAGCCCCAAGAAAGGCGATACTTAAGGCGTTCAGCAATGCCAGAAATATCATGGGGGAAGGCATCGCTAGAGAAAACTATCTGCTTTTCTGCATCATACAAAGTATTAAAAATATGGAAAAATGCTTCTTGAGTGGACTCTTTATTAGATATAAACTGGATATCATCAATAAGCAAAATATCTACACTTTTATATTTTGATTGGAATTGATGCACCTTATCAAAACGTATTGCATTAATAAATTCATTCACAAAGCGATCGGCAGTCTGATAGAGCGTTACCGCTTTTTTATGCCGATTTTTTATTTCAGCGCCAATCGCATGTAAAAGATGGGTTTTACCAAGGCCTGAATCACCATAGATAAATAATGGATTATAAATAATCCCGGGCTTTTCAGCCACGGCTTGGGCAGCAGCATAAGCAAGCGAGTTATTAGGGCCGACCACGAATGAATCAAATGAATATGACCGATGTCCTCCTGGTTTCCTTTTAAGCAATGATTCTGCAGGTAAAATTGTTTCTTCTGCCTTAGCAAGAACCAGTTCCGTGGAAATCGGCACAACATCGGCTTTCACTTGAGCTTCGGCTGGTTGTGAACCAATGAAAACAACTTTCACCTGATCCACATTGAGCAACCGTTTTAAGTGGAGTTCAATCAGCGGCACATAATTGCTTTTAATCCAATCCTGAACAAAAGCATTGGGTGCTTGTAAATATACGAGTTTGTTTTGCTGGTCCCATTGCTGCAAAGAAACCGCCTTGAACCATGTTTCAACAACACGGCTGCCTGCCTCTTCTTTAACAATTTTTAGAAACTCAAGCCAAATATCATGCACCACACAAGTCCCAACTATTAAAAAGAGCTACGCGCTTTTGCAGTTAATTTTTTTTGCTGCGGTATTTCAATTTACCAGAACAACAATCTTTGGAAAAGAAATCGATTAAAAACAATTTTTTATGCCCTTGCAAATACCTTGGGCATACATTTTTTGGTAATTCGGGTCTTCGAGCAATCGGGCCGCCGGACCCGATAAATAATCGGTCTCGATCAAAATTCCTGGCCAACGAATTCCCATAAGCATCTGAGTTGCTGCGTGCCGAACTTTACGATCATGCGGAGTATAGCCATTTTCTTTAATAGCGTGTAAGACTGCTGAGTGAACGCTCTGCGCTAATTTTTTGCTTTGGGCATTACGCTGCTCATCAGAGGCTTGAATCATAACATCAATGGCGGTTTCCAATCCGGTATTTTTGGTAAAAAGATTTGAAGCCAAACAAAATGTTTCGAGCCCTTGCACATCCGCGCGAGAGCAATTATTGGCATGCAAAGAAATAAGTATCGCAGTATCAGAAATTCGATTCGCGATTGCAGTTCGCTCATCAAGGGCTACGAAGCGATCATCCTGCCGCGTAAAAACCACTTTGAATCCATTAGTTTTTAATTCATTTGCCAATTGAAGCCCAATTGCAAGTGCCACATCTTTTTCTTTAACCCCAGAATTACTTATTGTTCCGGTATCGTTGCCCCCGTGCCCGCAATCAATAATTACGGTCGGTTTTGTATGGTATGAGGTTCTTAATACGCTCTGATCTTTTTTTTGCTTAAGCGCATCGAGCAATGTTTTATTAAGCAAGCGAAATTCAACACTTTTTGCTTTGGTAATCGCATCAAATGTATCATAGCTAATCATCACTTTTTTTGGATTATATGAAAACTTTATTTCAAGACCGGCAGCAGGCTTTTGAACCAATCGAATTGCGGCACTATAATTTTCTTGCTGCGCATTATTTAATTGGCTCACCATCTGTTTTGCTTCATCGCTAGTTATAACGGCATTCGGAATAAAAAAAACTATCTCTTGTAAATCTTTTTTTGAAGATCCTGGTTGGCTTGTTTTAAGTACCGGCTCATTATCAAAATAAAGTACAATTTTTGCAAGTTCTATGTGCGAAAGCGAATTGCCGGTAGGAGCCATCCGATGATGAAATACTTTTTGCAAGTGCGTTGAATAGTGATTAGGCGCTTGATCAATCTTGGCATCAAGCGCAGCTGCGCAGAGTAAAATTAAAAATATACGTTTCATACTAGTATCCTCGGATTATAGGATCAGCAAGATAGGCAAGCCGATGAGAACGCTCCCATGCTTGAATAAAATTTTTCAAATCATATCTTTTTTTCGCTAATTTAGAATCAGGAACTGCCGGATCATGGCAAATAACCTCTTTAGTTTTGCTGTCATAACCGACAACTACCAAAAGATGCCCATTGTGATACACGCGAGGCGCGCCATGGATATAACCCCGCACGCTGACCACAACCGGGATACCTTTGCACAGATGATCATGCAAATTTCTAAAAGAATGTAATCGTGTTACGGCAAAAAATATTTTTCCTTGCGAAAGTTCAAATGCGTGAGCCATGTTGAATGGCCAACTGCCATATTTATCCAAACCGGTATCATGCGATTTTTCGGCAAAATCAATAGGATCAAGTTGTTTTGACATTAAATAGCTAGTAAGCATCGTGCATGATGTTGGAGAACAAAGACCATCATTACGGGGATGGTTCAATTCGAATTGCGAAATACGTGGAACTCCCTTTATATACACCGAGCGCGCAAGCGCCATTACTGATTCTCTTTCAGGATTAAATTCATTTAAATTGCAGATGTTTACGGCAAAAGATTTTATCAATGAGAGATCTGCACCATCATCACTTGCCATTTTAATAGCAAATGCATCTGCAGTAAGATCGCTGGCCGATTCTAAACGAACGTGATGATAGCTGGACATGCCATCTGATTGTGTTTTAAAAGATTTTTGATCTTTTGCACCCCAGGTTACCATGCGATGCCATTTGCTCCATTTTTTCGTTGCGGCATTTCTCACTTGCGCATAAAAGGTAAAATGCCCCTGCTTAGGCCGAAAAGCATTCCAGCTAAAAACCAATTGCGTAAATGCAGGCAATTCTGTTTTGGCAAATGCTAAAGAATGCTTTTGCTTATTTAATTCCTGCTCACTTTCGGTAAAGCTTTTTCGATGCAGCCATGTCCATTGCTTGCTTTCTGCAAAAACCTGCCCCCAAACCAAAAAAAAGCTTGTAATTATCGTTATAATTCTTATAATCGCTCTCATTATATTACTCCCACTACCAAAAGCCTCCCACTAAATATTTTATTTACTATTATAATACTTTTTATATAATATTTACTCAATGGTTTCATTTTGAAAGTCTACTTTCTTCGCATACATTACCCATTTCTTGTAAAGATCTCTATTATTCTCCGAGCTAATACGAGATACTAAATGAGAATACTACATAAGAAAAGGAGAATGACCAATGCAACTCCTCAAAAAAGCTTTTATTTTTGCTGTTTTTTGTCTTCCTTATTATTGCGATGCTCGTAAAGCATTTGTTAGCGTGCCGGTAGCAGATCTGGTTGGAGAGCCCATAAAATCTTTTGGATTGGCCTCAACAAATAAAGAATCATATCAAAAGATTGCAACTTCGTATGTAGAAACTCGTAAAAACGGTATCGATTCATCATATGGAGCACCTCGGATGCACCAACTTCTTTTTAATGAAGTAGTGGATATTATCTCTGAGGGCAAAACAAATCCCGGGGATGAAGAAGAAGTATGTATTTCAATTGAATCAGCTTTTTTTATTACTAAACAAACTCAAAAACCACAACACGTTTTTTATATGCAAAAGAAAAATCTAATATCATTTGATACGCTCAAGAAACGAAAACTATCCCTTGAAAATATTCCGTTCTCCCCTTCATACAAGCACCCAGATCAGAAACCTGATCATCAAACGATTGGGCTCATAAAACCATTTTTTGATCCCGTTACAAAACAGACGTTCTCTGCCGGAACACTCTTTGTGGTTGATCCAGCTGAAAGCAGTAATGAGGGATATTGCATACAAATATTTGATAGAAATGGTACGAGCTATAAACAAAGTTGCATTCCAAAATCATACGCCCATGAAATAACCCACAAATCAAAACATGATACGATTGCATGCTTTGTTAAACTGCTCAAAGCATGGGCCAATTGCCCCGATGGGGTTATATTCTACGTCTGGGGAGGTTATAGTTATACCGAACGCTGCCCAGATCTTGGTTTTAAAGAAGTAACTAAATATCTCATCAATGGTAATAAAATTATTATTCATGAGCGAAGAAATTGCACCAAAAAGCCGCTTGCTGGTTTTGATTGTGTAGGACTTATTTTACGCGCTGCACAATTATGCGGCGTACCATTCTTCTTCAAAAATACGTACACTCTTGCACATTATCTTAAATCTCTAGGAATTGATGATCATTTGCATGAAGGAGATCTTATTTGGATCGGGGGGCATGTTATGATCGTGAGTGATCTTGAGCGCAATACACTTATTGAAGCTCGTGGCTACGATCACGATTTTGGTATTGTACAAGAAATTGCATTGGAAAAAGTATTTAAAGACATGAAAACGTATAAAGATTTAATTCACGCATTTTACATGCACCAGCCACTGACACGATTAAACAAATCTGGAAAAACGGTCGAAACAATCACTCATTTTAAATTACTTAAATTAGAATCAGCATGGCATCATCATTCTTTCAATCATGTATAACGTTGAGATTGTTTATTGCTATTTGATTGAGTATACTGCAACTGTTAATCTTAAAAAAAATGCATTTGCATTTCTCAAAGGATTTTTATGCGCAGAAAATCATTGTATATTTGTTTGATATTATTACCAATTTTGCATCCTGGAAGCGCGTGCGATGCTGCTCCCTATCTTGCCTTTTGCAAATCGCCGGTTGCTGATGTTGTAAGCGTTCCTTTTGGAGATGATAATTCACCATACGAACAAGTAAAAAATGATTATGATAATCTTCCGGTTTCATGGGGCCCCTCGCGCATTGATCAGCTTGCATGCCCACGAATTCATCAACTGCTATTGCATGAAATAGTTACCGTTTTAGAAGAGACTCAATTTGAAGCTCGCGTCGAAATTTCCCCACTGATCGCTGCACGCGATGAGCAAACATTAAAATCGGTGCAAGGATGGATTCTTAAGGATCATTTATGTTTGGTTGAAGACGAATGCTTACCTTTTTTACCAGAACCGATCGATTGGCAGTCAGGAACTATCAGTGATAATGATCAAATTATCGCGCTCATCAGCCCCTATATCGATCACGATAATAGACTCTATTCTGCAGGCACTCGTTTTGTTCTAACCCGAGAAATTGATGAAAATTTTCATGCAATTACTTTTGATGAACAATTGAATAATTTTAAGGAAATCTCAATTCCACAGCCATTATGCGCCTACCAACCAACATTGGCTCCCTATGATAAACGAATGCTTTTTTGTACCCTCGTTAGTCTTTGGTCGGAAATTCCTGATCTATCAATTCCGCTCGTTTGGGGTGGTGCAAGCATTGGTGGTGCATATAAAGATGAAGATTATTATCTTCAAGAGCGCCAAATCGCTGGTCAAAAATTCCAGGTTTGGGAACGCCCACTTTATGGATTTACACCCCATATGGGAATCGATGCATCTAATTTGGTTTCGCGCGCGGCTCAATTAGTCGGTATTCCTTATTTTTGGAAAAATTCATTTACCGCTTCTTTAATGCTCGATGAGTTGAAAGTTGACGAATATCCGCTCGAAGGGGATTTAATTTGGATGCCGGGCAGCTTATTAATACTTAATGATTTAGAGCATAATTCGATTGTGACAACCATGAGTTATACATCAGGCTATGGAACATTACTTAAACTTCCACTCGCAGCAGTGTTTAAAGATATTGCTACTATTGATGATCTGCTCGCTGCTCGTAACTCAGGATCACCACTTACCGTACTCGATCGCGATGGCAGCATCGCGCGAATAGTTGATACGTTTAAAATTTTGAAGCTAATTTCTTAAGCTGATCTTTTTGTGCTTGCTCTTGGCTTTTTTCTAAAGATGTAGCTGCAAGTTTTTCTTTAAGATCTTGCAATTTGCCTTGAGTTTTATTTTTAAGCTCAATCGCTTCTAATTCTTTTGCTAATTGATTTAGATAACGTGCGCGCTCTTCATGCTTAGGATGCTTATCAATAAATATATAGTGAAGATGCTCATTTAAATTTTGCTCATCGTTTTTTGCAAGATTTGCAAAACGATTTGCTCCCGCTTTCGCTATTTCTGGACCAAGCAAATAGCCTGCTTCCAAATCAGCCCGGCGTTCTTGCGCTACTTCGAGAAAAGCGATAATACTTTTATTTATAAAGCCCGCAGATATTGCTAGAACAATCTTTGCTCCATTATTTCTCCAATGTTTGGCTAATGAGGTTGTTGGATTCCAGCAAGATATGGGTAACGCACGCAAAGTTCCGTATAAAGCGATCGGAAGTGCCATTCGTACTAGCGCACGTTTAAGGGGATCTTTATTAGCAATATGGCGCGCTTCGTGACCGGTAGCAAATTTTATAGTATTAAAAATTTCATTTTTTCTATTAATAATATCTTTTTTAATCTCTGTTAATTCATCTGAAGAAATGGCACCCCTTTGAGATACTTCTTGATACAAGTTTTCACGAAGTTCGATAATACTCAACAAGAACTCATCAAATTTGTAGTCTAAAAAAATATATGATGGGCCTGCTGCTCTTAGAGCACATGCAGAACTCGGACCATTCATAATGCGCACGGTATCTGGAGAAACGCCACATTCTTGTATCGCATTACGAATATTATCTAAATATTTTTGATCTTTTATCTCAGAATGATGAGAATCATTCTCATACTCTTTTGGTATTATTCCAGAAATTAATCCATAAATACCAAGGCCCGTAATGCTCTGAGCTCCCGCCGCAGCCCAATAAAGAGAGGTAAAAACTCTTCCTTTTTTTAGCTTTTTAGGCTCCATTGCGGATGCAAATGGTGCGCATATGCCAGTGATACTGGCTACGAGAATAAGGTTTTTCAAAATCTTTGAGTACATCAGAAACTCCATTTTCATAATAATTTTGCCAATAGTCTAATTACATTTTAGAATACCAATTTATTCAAAATAGTCAATTTTTATCAAAAGTTTTCTATTTGTAACAATTTAGAAAGTATTCGATATAAGGAAAGGCTGCTTTTGAGCTTTGAAACGGGTAAACAGATACATCTATTGAGATTGCCACCAGGAGCGAGTGATTTCTTTGAAGATAGTGATAGCAAAACTTGCAATAATATAGGTCACTGCAATTGCTAAAAATAGCGGGTAGCCCTTAACCAGGGCATACGCCCCCACGAGGGCGCATAAACCGATTACCAGGCCCGTGGTGACCTTCAATTTTAAATATTTGATTGAGGGGAATTTAATTGAAGAGATCATCAGTAATGCAATAATAGTCACCAAAAATGCTAAGCGATCCGGTCTTAAAACACTGGCAAATACCGATGATGAAAGCCATTTTTCATAGATAATGATATTGGCAAAAAAGAATGCTGCGAATGTGGTCGGCAGTCCAATAAATGAGGTAGTTGGAATTCCAGAGTTCACATTAAAACGAGCAAGGCGAAATAAGCCCGCACATAAAAATAACCCTAAAACAATCATGCCCGCATAATCAAGCTGATACAAAGACCAGCTATATAATAAAATCGCAGGCGCAAAGCAAAATGAGATTGCATCGCACAGAGAATCAAGTTCCATACCCAAAACACTTGTTGACCCAAACCATCGGGCCAATCGGCCATCGCAAAGATCCATAAGCGCGGCAAGCAAGATAAAAAATGCAGCAAGCATAAACTCATCGTCAAGGGTTTTAATCACTGCCATAAAACCGCATAATGCATTACTAAAGGTGAATAAAAAAGGAATAATAAAGAGATTTTTTTTACCTGAATGTTGTATTTTTTCAAATGAAAGCAATTTCATAACAGCCTCCCGAGTACCGTTTTACCACCATACACCTTTTGGCCACCATTTACTTCTAAAGAAATCTCTTTAGGTAATAATATATCCACGCGTGAACTGAATTTTATCATCCCATATTTTTGACCTGCAGCAACCTGTTGCCCTTCATGGGCCCAGCAGACGATGCGCCGCGCAACAGTACCGGCAATTTGGCGCACCAAAATAGTGGTACCATTATGATCAATCACGATATCATTATGTTCATTCAATTCTGAGCTCTTTGGCAAAAAGGCCATCATAAATTTACCGCGAACATATTGAATTTTTTTAATAATCCCCGAGATCGGGATCCAATTAACATGCACATTTAATGGTGATAAGAAAATAGAAACTTTGTAATAATAGCCGCTAAAACCGCCATGGGGATCGTAGCTCACATCAACTATTTTACCATCGGCAGGGCAGACGAGCACATTTTGATCAACTAAAGCTTCAGGGCAGATACGTTCTGGGTTTCTAAAAAAATAGAAGCAAAAAGCAAAGAGCAGCAGCGCTCCATAGAATACGGGTTTAAAGAAAAAACATCCGATAAGACCGACTATTAAAAGCAGCGCAATAATCCAAGGGCTTTCCGTCCATAAGAGATTGCTTGTAATTGATTGAAACATAGTAAAAACGCCTTAATAAAAATAGGTATCCCTTAGTAAGGATACCCATTTTTATCTAAAAGAAAAATTGACCCGTTTTATGTTTACTGCTGAGGCTGTACAGGGCTAAACCACTGTCTGCCATTTTTGAACCATTTGATACATTGGTTGCATGCTCATCCAAGCTGGACGGCTTGGGCGTTTATAACATAAATAACCTAAAGCTCCTGCGGTTGCAGCAGTCACACCACCGAGCACCCAATAGTGCTCAGCAAAGTAGTTTCCAGCCGCGTTTGCATTCTGTGAAAGATCCAAAATCAAGCGTGAAAATCCTAAAGAAGTTTTATAAAAACCACCTTGAAATCCACTGATTGAAGCCTGGAGATTTCCAATAATAGATTCTGGTTCCGGTCCAAAAATAGTTTCTGGTTGAACTGATGGCTCACCAATAACTATTGATGAAGGTACGAGTAATGCGGCTAATGCCAATTTCTTAAACATATTCATATCCATATTCCTTAGTTTAAATTAAATACTATATCTTTCACATTAACTCTTTTTTGATTGCTATCATTTATTTCATTGCGCGTTTGCTTGAGGCAATATTGCATCGCATCTAAGTGCGCAATCATCTGATAGAGCTTCCAGTATTGTTCAATTGCATCTGCTTCATAGGGAAGCGCATAATAACGATGCCAATTAAAGTTTTTCCATGATCTATAATTTAATAATGATGGAATAAAGAAATCGGATACCTGTCTGATCTTTTTATCCAAAACTCGAACATGATCTTTTGTTAAGAGATAAAAATGCTCACATTTATTATCTTTTAAATATTGTTTAACCATTCTGCACACTGGATTATCAAATATTGGATGATAGTCATGAGTTCTTGGCAAAAGATTACATTCTGCCAGGCATTTATCTATTCCTGTCATCAATTGCTTGAGTAGTGTTTTCTCATTATCTATTGAGCGCATAGCTCTATCTATAAATTGTTCTTCATTGCTATATTCACGAGAAAAATAATCCCGCTTCAAATCTTGATAATACAATTGCCAATTTCCTGCTATTTCGCACGCTGAGCCAGGTCTCAGATGCCAATAACGATATTGATTTCTTTCAGTGGTGACGGCTGCTGACGTTGCATCAAAGAAAAGAGTTTCTTCTTTGGCCGCATTGATTTCTTTGGTCCAATTTTTGCCATTTGCTCGGCATGCGTATAAATAAAGGCCGCCAAGACCGGCTGTAACAGCTAGAGAAAGTTTAGGATGGGTAATTGAATACCAAAGCCCAGAGCTAAGGGTGAATAAAATACCCTTACTTGGTTGTGCCATGGGAGCTTCACTTGCAAAAGCAGAGCCTGCCAGGCCAAAGGCCAAGCCTGCAAAGATGATCGAGTTTAAAAGAGTAGAACGAACTGTTTTCATGATATAACCTCCAACGCATCCCATATTTTCCATTTGAAAATAATATTGAATGCTTATAACACCATTTTTCTATATAACGATGGTACTTCGGAATATGTATTTTGTCAATTCAAAACGCGTGATTTAGCCGATCATTTCAGGCTGAATTAAGAGAAAAGTAGTTCTATTGCTCGATCTATTGGGGATATTGGCATTATCGGAAGGCTAAAAGGTAGCTTTTTAAAAAAACTAACAATCGTTCGTTTCGAGCCCAGCCTGCGCTTATCCAGGCCTTCCGGCTTGGCAAGCTACGGCGGGCAGGCCGAGCATACTTGCGAGTCGAGAAATCAAAAAATACTTCTAGACAAAGCCCTTCTTAAGACCCAATAGATTGGCTAATTAGTCCTACCATCGGCGACATAAATAACCCGGGGACGGGTTAGCTCGTTTGCCAAACGAATAGTTTCGGTCACTGCAATATCCTTCAGTGAGTTTGCGGAATCTTCCTGGGCCTTAGCAACACATTCACTGGTATAATTAGCATCAGCCGTTATTTTGCCAAGTATCGCCTGAAGAAGCATCATCGTTGTATTTGCATATTCTTGCATTTCTTGCGCTTCTTGCCGTAAAGCTGCATCATCAAGCGTAAGAGCATTCGATAACGAATATTTTACTTTTACAATCGTATCATAATGAGCGCTCAGATCTGAAAATGCCTGCATTAATGGATATCGGGAACGGCAGAACTGGCTTCTGACTATATTCATCCATTCTTCTGATTTTGATTGATATAAGGCACCAATTAAAGCATCTTGCGAAATACAAGAAAGCTTTTCTTTTGCATATTCAAAATGTTTTTCGGGAACATAAAAATACTGCCAAACTGCACCAATTAAAGCACCGGCAGCAGTTAAGCCCATTGCACCGAATGCCAACTGTTTTATCTCATGGTTCTCGGGGGGTGTTTGCTTAATAAAATTGCGTACCGCCAATCCTGCCGCGGTTGCTAAAAGACCAAATCCTGCACCTGCATACGCCGCATCAGCAATATGATTTTTAGATCGAGAAGATAACTTTGGGGTAGTTCCTAAAACTGAACCCGCGGTCAAGGAACATAGAAGAATAAGCTTGAGACATCTCATTGAATAAACCTTCATCTAAAAAAATTAATTTCTATTATAAATAATGAATATTTTATTATTAATAATCTATTTATATAATCTATTTTTAGCAGGCTTTTGTCAACTGATCAGCGTTCACGGGCTGGCGTGTGAGCAAGAGGCGCCGCAACGCGCCTAAATTATGTTGATTTCCCAAAACTTGGAAAGCTTTGAGTACTCCATACTGAACACTAAATGTATGATGATAATCAGTACTAGTTTTAACTATCCGTTCGCCGCTACTGTTTTGGAGCGTACCTGCGCGAGCATATTTAATACCAAAAAATGCAGTACTCACGATCATATACATTCCCGCATACGCTTTGGGTTTGCCAGCCATTGCCATACCCGCATGCATGCCTTGCTGCATCGCATCAGGCCATAAGCAGCTACGTAATTTTTGTTCACTCAACTGATCGTAGACCCCAATAAGATCTCCTCCTGCATAAACATCAGGAATACTCGTTTGCAAAAATTCGTTTACTACTATTCCATGCTCATCAAGCAGTATTCCCGAAGGCTCACAAAGTTGCGTATTCGGCTTTAAACCGGTCGCAATAATTATCAAATCAGCAGGCTCAATTTCTCCATCTATTTGAACACCGGTAATTCGATCATTTTCAGATATGATTTCAGTCACGCGAGCATTGAGCATGAGTTTTGCCCCACATGCAACAATCGTGCTCTGTAAAAAATTTGCTGAACTCTGGCAAAGCAATGTAGGCAACACCTGACCACTTCGTTCAATAATTGTAACGCCAAGCTGCTGCCTAATGAGCGCATCTGCCGCTTCCAATCCGCTTAATCCGGCACCAATAACTACCGCTTTTTTTACTGCATTTTTTTTGACATAGGCCAGAATTTCATTTGCATCTCCATTGGTGTGAAAGGTAAAAACTCCTTGGCTCTCAATACCGGGAATCGGTGGAATCCAAGGGCTACTGCCCATTCCCAAAAAAAGAGCATCATACGCAAATGATTGGCCCGCATCGGTTATTACACTTTTATTGGCACCATCAAGAGTTATCACTTTCTGACCAGTTATAAGATTTACATTCTCGAGCGCATGGGGATAGATTGAAAGAGCCTCTTGATCGATGCCGCCGGCAAGATAATCAGCAAGTAAACATTTGTTATACGGCAATTCAGGCTCGGCTGAGATGATCGTAATACAGGCTTGCGTATCTAGTCGCCGCAAACTGTGCAGTGCTCCGAAGCTGGCCGCAGAGGCACCAATAAGAAGGTACTGTTTTGGTATCAAAAAAAACTCTTGTTTTTGAAAAAAAAAGATGAAAGACTTGCAACCAGTCTATCATAACTAAAGCCTTATAAAAAGGAACTTCTATGAAAATATTGAATCGTACTATAAGTGTAGCACTCTTGCTTTTTACTGTTACGGGTGCATTCGCTGCAAATGCAAAGCGGCCATGGACCTTTTTTGTCTATATGGCTGCTGATAATAGTTTGAACACTGAAGCCGACGCAAATATCGCTCAAATGGTTAAAGCCAGCTCAACGAATAATGTATATATTGTGGTCCATCTTAACATCAAACGCACCGGTGAAAGCAAAAAAACACAAAAACTTGTTATACAAGATGGCAAAATATCACAAATTGGAGCCACCACTGCAGAAGATAGTGGTAGTGATGTGACGTTCCTTAATGCAATGAAATGGGCCGTTACAGATTATCCATCTGATCATTTGCTGGTTGACATGTGGAACCATGGCTCAGGATCTTTGAATCGCAGCGTTTTGGCCCATCGCGGCGTCTGCTATGATGATTCAACCGGACATTATATGACAGATCTCATGTATAAACGTGCTTTTGATGTTATAGTAAATCAATACCGCGGCGGCAACAAGATTGATATTATTGCTTTTGATGCATGTCTCATGGCAGATATCGAAGTCGCTTTTACCTTGCAAAATTATGCCAATTATTTAGTAGCATCTCAGCAAACGGTGCCCGGCCCTGGATATGATTATAATGCGGTGCTTTCAATTTTTGCTAATGGAAGCCCGGATCCGGTTACCTTCGCGCATTGGCTTGTTACCGCATATGATCATCTATACAAACCAAGCGGGCAATCGTATACCCTTTCGGCGATCAATCTTTCTAAATTAACGCCCGCAGTTGCCGCGACCAAAGCGATTGCTCAACAATTAACTAACAATCTTGCAGCAGACAGCTCCGGCAATTTAGCAAGCATAATTGGTAGTGCCGCTGCCCCTTCGGCATGCCCCCATTTTGACGAGCCAACGTATCTTGATCTCTATGCATTCTATGCGAATCTCTATGTCGCAGTCAGCAAAATGGGATTAAATAGCGCAAATACCAGTAAACTAAAAGCGGCATTACGCAGTGGGCTTACGGGTATCGCGCACACGATTATTGCAAATGCGCATAGCTCCGATTTTGCAAAAACTCGCGGCATGTCGATTTATTTTGCAGATATTAACGCCGGAGTTGAACCATCATACCAAGCACTCTATTGGACCACTGCAAATCCTTCATGGATAAATTTCTTAGCAGAATACGTGAGTATTGCGAGTCCGTCATAAACAAGACTGTTATAATTTTTATTTGGGCCTGGATTTCTCCAGGCTCTTTGTTTAGCAAGCGTAGCTTGCCGAGCCGGTAGGCCCGGATAAGCGAAGACTGGTGCGCTCGACCGGGATCGAACCGGTGGCCTAGAGATTAGGAATCTCTCGCTCTATCCAAACTGAGCTACGAGCGCAATAAACAAATGATAGTATATCGAAATAACCGCGATTTTGAAAATCAAAACTCCATTACTCAATACAGATCTTTTTTTACCCCTTCAACTTGCAAAATTCAAAGATTGTCTTATTCTAACACGATAGTCACAACTAACTTTGAAGGATCTCTTATGAAAAAATTATTTTTATTACTTCTGTCCACCGCTGCTCCCACTCTAGCTATGGAAAATGTAGGCAAAGAATTGCTTGCTTCTGCTGGTATTATCGGCACCTCAGTAGCCGCTACTACCTTATATGGCATTGCAAATGCGGAATTAAGCAACAGATTATGCCCTGAATTTTTTACTGCAGGTGGAATGTTTGAAATGCAACAACACATGCCCAAGAATTTTTTGGTAAGAAGAGCATTAGAAAACACTAAATCTACAACTAAAAAAGCTGCAATTTGGGGCGCTCACACCAGTTGGTGGATGGGATTAGGATTGGGAATTCCTTTAGCGCTCGCTGCGCGCCTTGGATCGGCGCCATCATTTGATGCGCAAGATCTTGCCAAGCCGATAGCACTTGCAATGCTGGCTACTGGCGCAGGAAGTTTAGCATGTGGTGCTTATGGGCGATATCTCGCAAATAAGAAAGATTGGCTTGAAGGATTTAAAAGTAATTCTCATAATGCACAGTTAATGAAAGACATTCCAGCACAATCACATAAAGGCTACGTCATAGCAGCATTTAATACTATTGCTGGGTATCGTTTAGGAGCATTAGCTGGGCTTGGATTAGTTGGCTACGTTATTAAAGCACGTATGTCCGTCGGAAGATAACATTATTAACTTACAATTTAAAAAGGCGCTCTTTCTAAAGCGACTTTTTTTATGAGCGAAGATTAAATGCGCCCGGAAGGAGTCGAACCCTCAACCTGCGGATCCGAAGTCCGACGCTCTATCCAATTGAGCTACGGGCGCAAAGCATAGAGTAATTGTAATGGATATTATGATCTTTTGCCAGAACTTTTTAATCCACATTCTCATGTTTGGCAGGCGTTTCCTTATTTTGCACCGAGACTTGGGTAAGCAATTTCCGAACGTTAATTCTAAAATTAATCGCAAAGCTCCAATACGGAGCCTCCGGTTTGAAGGAGGCCATTCCCGTAAAATCTTTACCAATGCCCGGTTTTAACGTAACCTTGCCATATTTCCAATAATAATCACGGTCATATACTGCAACAAGTTCGCCATCCTCAACCTCTGCTGGATCGTTAATTTGTTTCCATGTTTTTTTATCTTTTTCTTGAACTAACTCTCCTAAAATGCGTTGCACATCCATAGCATATGCATTCACTGCCAATCCAATAAAACAGCAGACCAGAATTGATTTTATAACACTCACGTTTCCCCCTCTCCCTAAAAAAATACTTTTATAATCGAGAAAAATAGGCCAAAAATTCTTTATTGCCAGTCGCGCCAAAAATAGGCGATTCGATCACTCCATGGCATTGATAGCCATGCGATTCTATTCCAATTGCTACTCTCTTAATTACTTCTTGATGAATGGCTGAATCTTTAATAATACCACCGCGACCCACTTCTTCTTTACGCGCCTCAAATTGCGGCTTGATGAGCACGATAAGCTTTCCATTTGGTTTTAGAATTGCATCCACCGCATCCATAACTTTAAGCACTGAAATAAAAGAAAGATCAAGAGTAACCAGATCAACTTTTTCTGGTAATTCGCGCAATTCACGTAAATTAGTACGCTCCATCAGAATCACGCGTGGATCTTTACGAATTTTTTCATGCACTTGGCCATACCCAACATCAATGCCATATACTTTTGCAGCGCCATGTTGCAGTAAGCAATCAGTAAATCCGCCGGTAGAGATTCCTGCATCCATTACAACTAATTCCCTTACATCGATGCCAAAATGCTCAATTGCTTTTTCTAATTTAAAACCTGCGCGGCTTACGAATTTGGGCTCTTGCAAATCATATAAAAGTTTTGCATCAGTATTGGTCATAGTTCCGGGCTTGGTAACTATTTTGCCATCCACCATAATTTTACCCTGCATAATCCAGCTCTGAATTTGTGCACGGCTATATTGAGGCTCGTTTTCTTGAACTAATTGATCTAATCTTTTTTTCTCTGCCATGAATTTCCGCACTAATTATGATTTAGCTGTCCCTAATACAGTTTATACTATTATTTTTCTGCATGCATTAAATCCAGAAGATTTTGCTTTCCTTGTAAGATTGCTCGCTCTAAATCAGTTTGCGGGCCATCCGCAAATAGTTTTACATACATCTGTGCATTTTTGAGCATGATAGGATCTTTTACTAATCGTGAAATAAAACCACGCGATGATATTGGTACAATTGGACATGAAACCCATACAACTGCATCAAAATTATTTTTTTTCGCGAATGAAATAATCTCATTGATAATTGTATCATCTAATTGCTGCCGTCTATCAGCAGTATCATGAATGATCCAACCTTCAAATGCAGGCAATGGTTGTTCCCCTTTCTGAATTTTTTGCCCAGGCGCTAATTTCTTAACATAAAAGAGATAACGCGTATCATACTGCTTTTTATTTTTTAAATAAGGTGCTCCTTCTCGGGCTGCAAGATTTTGCATCGCATCATGCAGCGAACTAAAACCTGAAGTGGCAACCCATACTCTTTTTGGACTGCCGTACTGCGTATCAATCACCGCGGTAATACGATCCTTATGAGCGAGCGGAGATAAACTGATCGGAAATGAAATTGTCGTCGGCTCAAAGGTTGATGCACGCAAATGAGCTCCTGTTACACTATGATTCGAACGCTTAACTAAGCTCCCATACGATAAGATTGCAATTCTCTCTTGCGCAGTGATTGTTGCGAGCGATACACCGCTTAATAAAAAAATTAAAATACCTCTTCCCACCATTATGAACTCTTTTTCATTTTTTCAATGAGTCCGCCAATCGCAGGGCTTATTGGATATTTAAAATCTTGCGCTAAACGTTCTTCCAGTTTTAGAAGCTTTTTAAATGAAAAGACAATAAAGGTGTTATCAGTTGTTTTTATTGTTAAAAAACCAGACTCAAAACTTCTTGGTAATTCTTTGCGCAATTCTTCAAGAGTAGTTACTGTTTTCCCATTTATTTCTTGAATTATTTGCCCACGCCTTAAACTTCCAACTTGATACGCGTAGGATCCAGGAATTATATGCGTAATGATCAAAAGCGGATTCAATCGATTTTCCATTTTCAAATATTCAGAAAGCTCAGGTAATTCTTCAACAAATGCATTAATATGATTATCAGCCAGATGCATGAGTACCATGCCACCCAAAATTTCGAATTCAACAGTTTCATGCGAAGGGTATACCCACCGCACCGGGGATGGCGGCATGATTTCAAATAAAAATTTTATCATCTTTTTTTCCCCCTTCCGATACACGACTAAGGAAACTTTTTGCCCGGGCGTTAAGCGTGCAACAAGATCATGAATGGAAACTCTATCGATGGTCCAAGGAACAATGGTATGCCCAGAGCCATCAATGCGAAACCCATTAAACTCATACAGCATATCACCTTCTTTGATACCAGCTTTATCTAATAATCCACTATTAAAAACCGTATTTACATAAAGCCCTGCCGGGATTGGATTACCAAGAAAAAGAGCTTGCGCATCATCACACGCGTTGAACCGCACGCCCAGAATTCCGGTCCGAACCAGCTTAGTTTTGTATAAATCTGCAAGAACCATGGCAACATCATTAATCGGAATCGCGTAGCCAATATTTTGCGCATTCATCATCAGCGCAACGGTAATACCAATCACATGCCCTTGTTCATTGAAGACCGGGCCTCCTGAATTTCCCGGATTGATGGGAGCAGTAATCTGGAAAAATGTTCTTCCAGCTCCCGATTCTCGGCCGCTGATAACTCCCGTAGAACTTTTAATATTATTTTGGCCCATTGGGTAACCGAGTACCAAAATTTTATCCGTATGATTAACCGCATCCGAGTTGCCCATCATGAGATGCGGAATCGCACTGCCATATTGCCCCATTGATTCAATAGTTTCAGGGCGTAATTTTAAAAGCGCAACATCGCGCTCAGGGCAAATCCCAATCACATCAGCAAATAAAGATTTCGAGCCGAATAATGGCATTTTTATCCAAATGAGCCGCGCATTTTCAACTGTATGGGCTGTCGTAATAATATGCCCTTCGGCATCGATAAAAAATCCCGATCCACGGCTCTCTGATTGCTCACCATGAACATATGGTTGCTCCCAATTGAATCCAATGCAATCAGCGCATACTTGTACGACTGCATGGTGTGCAAGCGCTTCGATCTGCGACCAATTTTCTTGTGCCAATACAATAATAGGTTTTACATTTGCCATTGTTTTATCTTCCCCTTCTTATTTTTTTTAAGTGTAACAAAAACCCTACTATCTAATTCAAAGGTTATTTAAACGTCATAAAATAGAGTGAAAATTCATAAATTTTTCATGTAAAAACCCTTGAAATAGGCCTTTAATCTATGGTATATTACAAGTAGAATATACCCAAATGGTTTGGGAAATTAACTAATACTAAAGGAGAAAACTATGAAAACTATGACCAGAATGATCTTAGCATTAACCCTGCTTGCAAGTGCTCAAATGGCAATGCAAGCTATGGAATCAGATGTAAGAACTACAATTCAAAAAAACATACCCTTTGGTAATGCGGTAAGCTATGTAGGCACAATAGACGATACCTATATAATTGCATATTCCCCATGCAAATATGAAAAAACCAAAGTTATCTATGGGCCTCTTACTAATTTAAAAGAAGTGGCCATAAAGAAGGTTGTTACAATATCGGGCGGTTATGGTGGCCTGGTTCTCGAAACATCATTGGGTGATACCATTCATTTTACTAACCCAAAATCGGGCCTTACCGGTATGAGTATATATAAAAATCCGAAAGGCGAATCTTATAAGATTGACTTAATTTATTCTCCCGAACGTTTTTAATATTCTTTGAAATATAATTAGAATTATTCTCACAGAAAAACCAAAGCCGTTTAAAAACTTTTAAACGGCTTTTTTGATTCTATATTCTTTTATGTTACGAGAATTGCAATGAGAGAGGACTAGAAATCGGATTTTGATTCAAACGTTGTGAGATTAGCATTCTCATGGTATCACTCACGCGATAATGATAATCATGAGCAAGCATTGATTCTTCTTCAAGAATCTTATCCCAAGGCAATACCACTAAAATATTATCTGAAACGCGCATAAGATTATCAGATGCTCGTAATGTTAAGAATTTATCATTCACCGAATCTCTTAATACCGCGCGAAGCTCTTCAAGGGTGGTCACTTTAACTCCATTGACATCATTAATGGTTGTTCCTGGAGTAACCGTGCGCGAGCGATACAATTGCGAATCGGCAAAAATATGCGTAATTAAAAGCGTAGGCTCACTTTGATGTTTCATCTCCGCAAATTTGACCAATCCCGGCACCATTTTTTCCATGATCTGAATATGATTGATGGTCAGCTGCATCACTACCATGCCAGCAAATACTTCATAGTCAAGCTCTTCATATCCCGGATATACTTTACGAATGGCAGGAAGTTCCGTTAAATCAAATGCTACATCAAATTCTTTGCGAACCCCTTTGCGATAAATTACCACATGCACTTTTTCCCCGACAGGAATTCGGCTGACATAGTCCACAATCGAAATTTTATCTTCACTCCATGGCACTCGCATATCACCATATAAATCGACCGGATGACCGTTGATCTCATACAGCATATCCCCTTGTTGGACACCTGCTTTATATAACGTGCTTCCTTTTACGACCTCGACGCAATAGCATCCGCCTGGTTCTGGATTGCCCAAATATTCAACCATAGCTTCAGAAGCGTTGTTGTAGAGAATTCCTAAAAAGGGTTTGCGCAATAATTTTGTTTTATACAAATCTGCTTCAACAATTTTAAAATCATTAATTGGAATCGCGTAACCAACATTTTGCGCTTCAGTGATTCCTGCTGCATTAATACCAACTACTTCACCTTTATCATTTAATAGAGGGCCTCCTGAGCTTCCTGGATTGATCGCAGCGCTAATTTGAATCATATGGGATTCATGACCGCTAATAACACCAGTGGTGCTTTTAAGCGACTGTTGCCCAAGCGGATATCCTAAAGCCAAAACTTCATCAGAACGCCGCAACATATCTGAATCACCCAACTGCAAAAATGGCACCCCGCCCAAAGTAGCTTTAATGAACTCAAGCGAAGCTGGTTTTACACGCAAGAGTGCAATATCGCGATCAGGCGTCATACCAATTACTTCAACATCTATAATGCGACGACCCAACGCAGGAATTTGAATCCAAACAGCTCGGGCTTGGTTTATCACATGCGCGTTGGTAATCAAATAACCATCCGCATTTATAAAAAATCCGCTCCCACATGCTGAGTATTGTTGCGGTGTTTGGAATGGCATGAGCATATTAATTTCTGCAACATGCGCAAATACTTGGACAACCGTGTCTGAAATCTGATCTTGAATATCGCGCCAGCTCACCGGTTTTTTGTTTACCTGGTACTCAACAATCTCACTCGCTGCAGGTAAATCAACCTGCTTTGCCAACTGCACACTCGCTTCATTAATTTTTGCTAATGATTCAGAAAGTGCTTGTTGTTCTTGGGAAAGCAGATAACATCCAAACCCCAAAACGGGAACCGTGATGATAAGCACAATAAGCGCGAGATCCTGGGGCTTTCTTACATTAAACATCTAAAAACCTTTTGTTATAATTATACAGAAATTTGGGTCGAAACACTGGTACTTGAAGCCTGATTTTGATTTGCCATCAAAGCCATCTGTTGGCTCAAAGCGCTTGATTGCGCCGCACTCGCCGCAGCTTCTTGCGCTTCTTTCATCAATTCAAGGGTGCCTGCATTGCATTCACTAATAAAATTTGGATCATCTTTAATCTGTCTAAAAACATCTTTTAAGATGCCTAAATATATATCAGCAATCATGAGCAATTCATTGGTTTCTTGATAAAGATCTGTGCGATATGATCCTAATACCTCTTTAAGCGAATCTTTACTTTGATCAACTATCGCGCAAATTTTATCAAGTTGTTTATACGCGGTATACAAGGGCAATTTTTCTCTAAAATAACGATCTTTTAAGATGCTTATTAATGTAGCATGTTCCGTTGTAACTAACAAGGTAAAAAGTTCATTTTCTGATACATCGAGCAATGCTTTGCGCGCAAAAATAAATTGCCGTTCGGGTGTATATTGATACTTCCATAACCCTCCGATAACTGCACCACCCAAAGTAAATAATGCTATGGAATACCGATTTTCCGATAATTTTGGAAGATTAAAACCATGCGTGAGCGCATACAATGCATATAAGGTTCCAAAACCTGCAAGCCCGCCCTCTACTGTTGCGAGGGTTACCGCGTTTTGTGAATCGCAACCTAATGATACCGATTCTGAAGGATCATCGGCAAATAGAGGGGATACCAGTGCCAGCGCGCAGAATAAGCTTGCATGAGTAAGATTTTTCATAGTCTGTCCTTTTGTTTTTTGTAGACGAGATATCAAACAATAGATCATTGTATACCACGATTTAGAAGGAAGTACAAATAGGTCCCTGAAAGCTAATTTGCCAAAAAATAGTAAACGATTTACCCTATTCAATACTGCTTCATTTAGGATTTAGGAGTTATACATGAGTACATCGGTTCAGGTAACCTTAGAAAAATTAATTGCCCTGTGTAAACGGCGTGGCTTTGTTTATCAATCCGCAGAGATTTATGGCGGATTAAATGGTGTCTATGATTTCGGGCATTTGGGCACCCTAATGAAAAATAATATCCGTAAAGCCTGGATCGATTCATTACATCAAACCAATGATAATATCCTTCTTTTTGAAGGGGCAATCTTAGGCGCTTATGATACATGGAAAGCATCCGGACATGTTGATAATTTTAGCGATCCAATGGTAGATTGCCTTAATTGCAAACACCGCTACCGAACTGATGAGATTAACCTTGATAAGGCCTGCCCTCATTGCGGCATTAAAGCCTGGACTGCTCCGCGCCAATTCAACATGATGTTTCAGACTCAACTGGGCGCAGCCGCAGATCAAACATCAATCGCCTTCCTGCGGCCTGAAACAGCTCAATCAATTTTTATCAATTTTAAAAATGTAATATCCACCAACCGAGTAAAAATCCCTTTTGGAATTGCTCAAATCGGTAAAGCCTTTCGCAATGAAATTACTCCTAAGCAATTTCTTTTCCGCATGAGAGAATTTGAACAAATGGAGCTCGAATGGTTTTGCAAGCCGGATGAATCGGCCTATTATTTTGATGTTTGGGTCAAATCGCGCAGAGCATTCTATGATTATATTGGCATTACCCACAACAAAATACATCTTCGCGAACACGCTCACGATGAATTATCCCATTACTCAAAAGGCACCGTTGATATTGAATACGATTTCCCTTTTGGCTGGAAAGAGCTGGAAGGCATTGCCAATCGCGGCGACTTTGATTTAAGCCAGCATAGCAAACATTCAGGCAAAGATCTTGCCGTATATGATGAAGAAACCAAACAATCATATATTCCCTATGTAATTGAATCTTCAGTAGGGGTCGATCGCTTGTTCCTTACGTTATTATTTGATGCCTATGCGGAGGATATTGTAGAAAATGAGGAACGGATTGTTTTGCGTTTGCATCCGCGCATAGCACCTATTAAAGCAGCATTTTTACCGCTCACCAAAAAACAGACCGAACCCATGAAAGCCATTTTCGATGCAATACGCAAAAAGGGCTATAGCATACAATTTGATGAATCAGCATCAATTGGAAAACGCTATCGCCGCCAAGATGAAATTGGAACCCCGCTTTGTTTCACGTATGATTTTGATACTGAAACTGATCATTGTGTTACAGTTCGCAATCGTGATACAACAAAACAAGAACGCATTCCCATCGACAGCATAGAATCTTATTTAATTGCCTTATTGCAATAACCAAAAGGATCGATTATATGAGTAGTTCTCGCTTGGCACATTTTTCTGCAGGGCGCATTATTCTTTTCGCAATTTTTTGCACCATACTTATTGGTGCTTGCCTGCTGGCATTACCCATCGCTCGGCACGTTCCCATTTCATTTCTTGATCTTTTGTTCACCTCAACATCAGTCACCTGCGTAACCGGTATTTTCACCGTTCCCCTTGAGCAATTCACCTTCTTTGGCCATTGCGTGATCTTGGCTCTTATCCAAATCGGTGGACTCGGTATTATTACCCTTACTCTCTTTTTACTTTCTCTCTTTATGAATTTGGGCTTGGCTACTTCTTTAATGGCGGGCAAATTAATGGAATTGGAATCGTGGAAAAATCTGCGCGAATTACTCTTGCTGATCATGATCACAACCATTTGCGCTGAACTCATCGGAGCTGTTTGTTTTTTCACCGTTTTTATAAAAGATTTTCCTCTCGGAAAAGCGCTTTTTTTATCGCTCTTCCACGCCGTATCATTTTTTTGCAGTGCCGGCATCACGCTTTTCGGCAATAGCCTTCAGGCCTATGCCCATAATTATACGGTTATTATTACAGCTACCTTTTTGATGCTTACCGGCGGTCTGGGATTTGTTACCCTCTATGAACTAGTGGATCGTTTTACTCACTGGAAAGCAAAGAAACAGCATCATTTTTCACTCCAGAGTAAATTAATACTGTGGGGATCATTAACGGGTATCGTTGCTGCAGCGGTAATGATATTTATTCTCGAGCGGCATCATGCATTCAACGAATTTTCTACAATTGGCAAAATTATCACCAGTATCTTTCATGCTGTTTCATTTAAAAGTACGGGGCTTCTGACTGTTCCTGTCACGGAGCTCCAGTTAGCCACCCTCTTTTTGATCATGCTTATCAGCTTTGTGGGATCGGCGCCTGGATCAACTGGGAGCGGCATTAGAATAACCACCCTTTGCGTCTATTTAGGCGTGGTTAAGGCGGCAATGGAAGGTCATGGAGGAATCACGATAGCACGCCGCCGCATTGCAAAAGACCAGGTAAATAAAGCCATGGCGATCGTATCATTGAGTATTTTTTGGATCGTTATTACTACCTTTTTACTCCTGGTTTTCGATCCGCAATGGCCATTCCTTGATCTCACGTTTGAGATTATTTGTGCATTCACCAATCTCGGATTAAGTTCAGGCATTACGCCATTTCTTTCTACACTTGGAAAAATATTAATGATGCTCAGTATGATCATCGGTAGAATTGGATCACTCACCCTTATTCTTGCATTGCGCAAAATTGCGCTGCGCAAAGAAGCAACGGCAGAGATTGTGTATCCTGAAGAACGCATTATGTTAAGTTGATCCTTCGAGTGCACATGCCGTGCACCTCCGGATGAAAATGAAAGAATATAGGGATAAAATATGAAATTTGGTGTAATTGGCCTCGGAAGATTTGGCCATGATGTTGCAACCCTTTTAGCTGAAAATGGTATGGAAGTTCTGGCCGTTGATGATAATGAATCTATTATTGCTTCTGTTCGGGATAATGTGACACAAGCAGTTTGCATGCGCATTACCGATGAAGCCTCATTACGCAGCATCGGCATGGAGGAGATGGATACCGTTATCGTGGCCATGGGCGAAAATATTGCGCAATCTATTTTAATCACCGCCCTGCTCAAGAAAAAGCTTCACATTAAAAAAGTAATTACCCGCGCTGTAAGCGAAATTCACAAAGAAATTCTCACGCTGGTCGGTGCCGATCAAGTAATTTTACCCGAAAAAGAGGTGGGAATTCATTTGGCCGATCGCCTCAGCTCCCCTTTCATTGATCTGGTTCGCCTTACCAAAGATTTTTCTATCAGCCAATTGTTGGCACCAAAGAAATTTATTGGTAAAAAGGTTAAAGATCTTGATTTATATCAAAACTATCAAGTCTATTGCATTGGGCTCAAGCAAGGGGATGAGATCGTTTCAATCAGCCCCGATTATGCAATTATGGCATCTGATCGATTGGTATTTTCTGGAGATAAAGAAAGCTTAGAAAGAATTACCAAATTATAGAGAGCACAATGGCACAGGCAATTCCAAAAAGATAAAATTATAAAAATAATAGAAATTTTCTTTCCTTCAGCAAAAATATATCTTTTTGGCTCACGCGCTAGGATGGAACATACTGAGAGATCCGATATTGATATTGCAATCGATGCTGGCCGACCACTGACGCTTACTGAAAAAGGTCAAATTCTTAGTATGATTGATGCGCTTAACATGCCTCAAAAAACGGATATTGTCGATTTTAATAGAGCACCCCAAGCCCTTAAGGACAATATTCTGAAAGAAGGTATTTTGTGGAAAAACTAAAATCTAAGCGTGAAAAGTTTCTAAAGTCACTCGAAGCCTTAGATCGCAGCATTGCCATATTTTTACGAAAAGATACTCCTAAGGATATTAAACAAAATTTAGTTGCAGCTAATGTAAAACATTTTGAAATATGTTATGAATCGGCATGGAAGTATTTGCAGATATATCTCACCCATAAAAAGGTATTTCGTGAATGCTTTGCTTTAGGAATTATAGATGATAAAACAACACAAAATCTTCTGGACATGAGTGAAGCAAGAAATGCAACTGTTCACGACTACGATGAAGAAGCCGCTCAAGAAACATGTAAACGAATACAAGGGTATTATAATACTCTCAAAATACTATTAACTATAAGCAACTAAAAGATCCATCTTCGCATAGAACAAAAAAGGCTAGAAATCGTAATTGATTTCTAGCCTTAATTTTTTTAATAACGGGTGATTAAATCGTTTCTATACGAATAACCGTCAAACAAGCTCTGCCGTTATTTGAAACTCTCACTTTTTGACGACGTTTAAAGCGGAGAGCGATCGTTTTTTTGCCCTTCATTTGCTTAACGATAACAGCGGTTATCGGTTTGGCTAAATGCGGCTTGCCAACTTCGAAGGTGTTTTCGCCCGATTTACGGAAAAGAACTTCTTTGAATTCAATTTTTGAACCCGGTTCCCCCTCAATCTGATCAATTGCCAAGGTTTTACCTGCAACAGCTTGATATTGTTTGCTCCCACGAGCAAAAATTGCGTATTCACCGTACGTTTTAATTTGTTCCATCTCAAGAATCCTAGTGATGATGAGTCATAAATTTCGTTATTTAATGAGTATTTTAACAAATATTACCTGCATCGTCTAGCAGTATATGATCGCCTACCTGCTTTATCCAAGCGCAGACAAATCAAATTTCTATTTGAAATTATAAAAACTGAAGGCTTGAGACTCTATTGACGTTTTTATTTCTTTTGCTATATTAAAAGAGTAAATGTCGGTTTAATTAACTCGAAATGGAGTTTCTATGTTCACTTCTAAAAAAATAGTTTTATCAATTTTGGCAGTCTCACTTATAGTTCCTGCATCCGTTTTTGCCGGAAATCGTAGTCGCTGGGAGCAATTCGTAAAGAGAGTCGAGCCTTATGGTAAATATATTGTGCCTGCCAGCCTTAGCATAGGCGCAGCAGCTGGGCTTACTTATTTAGCAATTCCCAATAATCAGTCCCTCAGAGAAAAAATATCTTCAGCAGCTGCAGTGTCAATTTTATCGGCACTTGCAAGCTTCTCAACACTCGGCATGACATATTTTGGAATTACTGAGTCACTTGATTAACAACAAAATATCTCAATTAGATATTTAAATGGAGTAATCATGTTCTCATTCTCAAAATTAATTCTACCTATTGCATTATTTGCGCCATGCATAAATGCGACAGTCTATTTGCCTAAAGGGATAACCATGCAATCAGTACAAACTGCAAACATCATCATTGCATGGGATATCCATAATGTACCGCAATCGAAGATGGTACTGCAAAAGCAGGTGCCATCATTGGCGATATATTTCCCATCATATGGACCAAATTATTTGATACTGCCGCATGGGATGAGATAAAGCGGATTAAAAAAACCAATAAAGATATATCAGGCGAAGCATACATGCAAGTTTTCTTAAAGCACGGCCAAAAGAAAATCGCCCGAATGGCAGAAAATGCAGCCAATGCGTATAAACCACGCCCAGGAATGCTTCAATTGGTGCATGATATTGATTCTGCGGGCATTGTTCAACGGCTCGCTTCAAATATCGGGCCGCAGTGCTTGCATCAATCTCGAAATAAATTTAGAGTTGAAAAATATAATTGCAATATTTTCGACTATATCAAGCCTGGAAAAATTGTTGATTATAGCATCTTTGGGCCAACAGCATCTGGCAAACATCAATAACCAGAGGTAAGTACAATCGGAAAACCTGATATGGGTTTCTTCATAGTTTTAATAACACCTATAATCCAAACAATGAATATCTCATTATATTTATTGATGATAAAATGGAGAACATTCAAACAGCAGTTGCTTCAGGATGGATCGGCATTCATCTCAATGTTAACGATAAAGATCCGGTTACTACACTTCGATCAGATCTCACTTCCCTTGGAGTATTTGCAAAAAAGCAAATTGCGAAACCCTTAATCAAATTAGCTATAAATACTTGCGGCAATCAAATGCTCAAGAAAGAGTTCCCGGTCAAATGATCGGGTATTTTTATTTTAATATTCTTTGGCTATGGACGGAATTGAGACAATTCAAGAGAAAAAATAGATTGCCAAATCATTAAAACGCATTACACTACTGCTATTCAAAAAAATAACATGGATAGAAGTAGGAATTAATCATGAAATCTTTTGCACTATTTTTCTCACTCATCTCGCTTTCATCACTTTCGATCACTCAAATTCGCGAAGGAGGATGTATGCCCGCTGCAAATTTTAGACTCCTCATCTCCGCTGATCAAATAAAAGAACGCATAACGCAGGTTGCGGCACAACTTGATCATGATTATGCCGATAAAGAGATTATCTTGGTTATGGTTATGAAGGGAGCAGTTTGCATTGCAACTGATTTAATCAGAGAAATAAAAACCCCCTGCACGCTTGAATTTGTTTCAGCATCGAGCTATGGTAGTAAAACAATTGCTGGCCAGCTCACGCTGCATGGCCTTGAAAAGCTCAATCTCAAAGATAAGCATGTGCTTCTGGTCGACGATATTTATGATACCGGTGCAACCATTCAAGAGATCAAAAAGCAACTCATGCTGCAAAATCCTGCAAGCTTAAAAACTCTAGTTTTACTGCTTAAAAATAGAGAGCGGTCTAATCCTGCGATTCCCGATTACATTCTCTTCACGATTGAAAATGAATTCGTAATCGGCTATGGCCTTGATTATAACGAGCTCTATCGCGGGCTTCCGGGCATTTATGTGAAGCAGTAGCATCATCGCACTGATTCATAACCGCCCATCACTCCTTTTTTAGAAAGCACAATTTGCCACAATTGAATGTTCGCGCGCACGAAATAATCCTGCGCATGAGAGTAGATAATATTTCCACATGCGATAAAAGCGATCGCCATATTTGGGCTGCAACTGCGGCCAATTGCTTTTCAAAATTTGCATGCCATGCCATTAGCGTTTTATCATAATCGGCACCAAAATTGTGCCAATCTTCCATCACAAATTGTCCTTCCAATGTTGTTGCCAATCTGTGCAATTGAAGGAAGCATGCCATTGGTGAAAATATATTTATTGATCCATTCATCACCGGTGGTATATGAATGATTGCCACCAATGGTATGCAAGAGCATTAATCCATCATCTTTTAATAAGCTGATGGCAAACATCAATAAATGTTTGATAATTTTTATATCCCACATGCTCAAACATGCCCACACTCACAATGCGATCAAATTGCTCATTCAAGATCGCGATAATCTTGCAACCGAATTTCCACCGGATAACCTTTGGCAATCTCTTGCGCATATGCTGCTTGTTCTTTTGAGATGGTAACTCCAACAACACTCACGCCATAATTTTGCGCCGCATACAGCGCCAAGCCACCCCAACCACAGCCAATATCAAGAAGCTTTCATGCCCGGCTTTAATTGTAATTTTTTGCAAATCAGATCCAAGTTTATGCTCTTGCGCCTGATCAAGATTTTTTGCATTTTTCCAATAGCCGCATGAATAGACCATTCGTTTATCAAGCATCGCTTTAAAAAGATCATCTACCTAAATCATAATGCTGCTCACCAACCTGAAATGCTCGCGCTTTTGATTGCATATTAATAAATTTTGATTTAAGTACTGCAATTATGGTATTAAATTATTAGGGCACATGATGTTGCCAAATCTGCACGAAATATTTTAAAAAAGAATTGATCCAAGCTGCCGGGCAATCCCACCACCCATCCATATATGATTCGCCAAGCCCCAGTGATCCTTGACCAAATACTCGCGCATATAATTGATCATTATGCACCGTGATATCCCATGGATGATCGCCATTAATGGTAATATCCGCTTGCGAGAGTAAATTTTTAACCACAGCTTCTGGGTTTGATTTAAAAATACCACGGCCGATTATGAAAATCGCAGCAAATGCAATAAAACCAAAAATAATTTTTCTCAAAATATGCTTCATGAGACCCCCCTACAATTTTTGTCCCGCTTTTTAGTTTGGCTTAATTAGTAATTGAAAGTAAATAAAAATAACTTATACTTAAAGCGCCTTTGTATAACATAATCAAACAATCAATAAGGAAGTTTTATGTTCAAAAAAATATTTGTGACCACAATCGCTGCATCGTTATTATTTTCGATACCTGCAATCGCTGATCACCATCATCACCGTGAAAAAATTAAAGAAAAAATCAAAGAAGAAGTTAAAGAAGAAGTCAAAGAAAAACTTGCTGAAGCACTTCAGAAGTAAAAGATAAAGATAAAACGAACGTTCCAAAAAAGGTCTTTGCCGGAACCGTGCAGGTTATCAATAAGCTTTCTTGGCTGGCTGGCATTGCAATTGGTCTATGCAGACTATTTATTGCGGGACTCCTCGTTAATGGCGGATCTATCTAAAGATGCTGATATGGCTGTTTCGAGTACTCGGCGGAGCAAAGCTCGGTTTTGTTTCACATAAAGAATCTGACAACTGCAGCAGTATCCCTGTCATAGGAAGATCTTCTACCGGCGCCGGCGGTTGCGTTATTTCTTCAGCCGAATAGGTATTATCGCCGGGTAAATCGTGCGCTAAGCTCAGCGCCATCTGAACGATCACTATTACCTCGTTCCCTTCAATTACAATATTGGAATAGTATAGATTATTGAATATACTTGAGCCTATGAAAGCACTGAGTACTAAAACAGCGATTTTCATACTTTTCATAGCTAAATAAATAGGCGGCTATCTTACAGAGCAACCTTTTTATTTGCAATATTTTGATGCCCCCCAGACCCCCATTTTAAAGTGTATATCATAAGCCTGTAGAAGTGGCCTCTCAGAAGTCCCTTGACAATACCTCTCTATCTGGTAAAATTATTACAAATGGAAAATATTAGAAGTGGAGGTTTTATGAAGAATTTGAAGAATTTTAGCTATGTTTTAGGGTTATTTATCGCCCTGGGCATAATAAGTACCATACCCTGGATTATAGGGTCAAAAAGCGATTCTGGGGCAAAAATAGCGGTCCTAGAGGGTCAAAAAGACGAAAATGCTGTTTTGGGGACCGTTCAGGGTATTTGCTCTGAAGGTTCTTGCGTAGAGGATACCCTTAAGCAAGAGCTTGCCCAGGAGCAGGATCGGCTTAATAGAGAAAATTAAAGAGACTTACCCTTTAACAGAAGAAAAGTGGAATCAACGCCCTATTTCAGATTGATCTTGCCATAGCCCAAGATACCTTAATCACTGATAAACCTATCGTAAAAAATAATCCCAAGGATCCGGCTATTATCAAAAAAGCTCGCGAGATTTTAGCATCATATAATATTGATCCAGCACGAGTAACTATAAAAATAATCAATGATCCTAAGACCAAAACAAATGCAGCATCATACCAAGGATTTGTTGATAATGCAGTGGTCCATGATTTAGAAATTAACATTCCTCGCATTAGCGAACATGCGCCAGAGATTCAAGAAGCGATCATACGCCATGAGATTATGCACTTCTTAAACTATGATCCGCTCACTCGCGCATATATAGAAGTTATGCTCTTGGAAAATGGCATAAAGGCAAAAGAATTTATGAAAGAACCGGCCATACAAAATTTGTATAAACACCAGGAATTCAGAGCTGATCTTTTAGCAGCATGCCATGGTATGAGCACCGCGCAAGCACTCCAAAAGGATTTTGCACATTATATCAAAACCTATCCGCAAGATCAGGTGGCAGAAGACTGCATCACCCACCCAAGCGATGCGCAACGCCTGCAAGCGGTTACGCAGTTAGTTGGTTATATGGAAGCTGAAAGCAAGATTAAATTAGCGTAAGGGAAGGAAACAAAATGATTATGAACAATTATTCAGTGAAGAAAAAAATCTTAGCCGCATTACTTATTTGCGGTGCATTAAGCGCATGGCCACTCTATAAAACATTTGAAACAAACACTCAAAAGAAGCTTATGCTCGTTAACGCTCAACCTTCACAAGAGCAAATTCAAACTGCGATTATCGAAATTAATAATGCAGAATCGACAGTAGCAGAAACTGTCCATAACAGAATTTAATGATGAGAATGATCAATTATTGCTTGAATTGCAAAGCGATTCCCGCTCACTGATAATAGATGGGCCACAATGAATGAAGAACTGAGCGTGATAAAATCTCAAGATGATCTATTGATAGAAAATCCGAGATTGTGAATGCAGCCAATGATCATGAAATGGTAATAGAAAGTACCGAGAGATTCTCGCTAATATGGTATAAATCCCGCACGCGTGAATGTATATACCGTTGATGAACCTTCAAGTGGCAGTTTTGCATCAGCGGGCCAAGGATTTGATGGTACGGTGATACATGAACTTAAGATAAACATTGCAAAACTACCGAATTTCACCTCTATAATCCAAGAGGCGATTATTCGCCATGAAATCATGCATTTATTGCATTATGATTCATTAGAACATAGTTTTATAGTTTCAACATTAGAAGAAGATGGTATAGAACCAAAAGTATATCGATTGCATCCTACTTTTACCTCCTACTGCAAGCATAAGGAACTTCGAGCAGATTTAACGGCAGCATCTGATAACCTTGAAATCGCGCAAGCCTTTCAAGATGATTTTTTAAACAGGTTCAACGAAAATCCAGAAAACTATGCAAAAGTCTATGCGAGCCATCCATCATTAAAGCAACGGCATGAAGCAGTAAGCCAACTGGCACAGTATTTGCAAGCAGAAAAGCAAGTTGCAGTAGTATAAAATTGCTTATGTCTCCCGCATTTTCCATAAAATATCAAAGGCTGCTTTAGGAGAAAGATTGTCATAATCAATCCGATTCAAAGCAGCCAATTTTTTTTCTTTTTGCGCTAATTGATCCTCAAGTGAGGCGATCTGTCTTTTTAATGCGACAGATGCATCAGGCATTCGAGCCGGATTATAGACAATATTTTCCGATTGCCGTTCAAGCTGCTGTAATATTTGATGAGCACGCGCAATAATCTGATTCGGCAATTGTGCTAATTTAGCAACTTCAACACCAAAGCTCCCATCAGCAACGCCCGGTAATAATTTTATACAAAAATTGAATGCCACTCTGCAGTTTTTCTGCTCGCCGCATAATAACTGGCGATCCCTTTAAAACTTTGCGGCAGCAACGTTAATTCATGATAGTGCGTTGCAAATAAGCATCGCGCTTTTATCATCGCATGAATATATTCAACCACTGCTTGGGCAATTGCCAAACCATCAAAGGTACTCGTTCCGCGGCCAACCTCATCTAAAATCACTAGGCTTTTGGCAGTTGCCTGGCTACAGATAGCCGCCGTTTCTTCCATTTCCACTAAAAAGGTACTTTTGCCTTGGCTCAGATTATCCCCTGCGCCAATTCGGGTAAAAATACGGTCCAAAATGGGCAAATTTGCCCCCTTGGCGGGAATAAAGCTGCCAATTTGAGCCATAATATTAATAAGGGCAACCTGACGTAAATAGGTCGATTTTCCGCCCATATTCGGGCCGGTGATGATCCAAGTAGATTCAGTATCGGCAAGCTTGGTATCATTCGGGATAAATCCATGCCCAATAACCCGTTCTACCACTGGATGCCTGCCTTGCTCAATAGTAATTTCCCGCTTTTCATTGAAGGCAGGGCGAATATAGCCATGCTGATAGGCAACCCGTGCAAGCCCGAATAATGGCATCGCAATTGGCAAGTGCATGGCTCAGTTTTCGCAAGCTGGTAATTTGAATGAGAACTTCATTTTTTACCCGCTCAAACACCGTTTTTTCAATGAGCGCCATTTCTGATTGCGCGCGCACAATCTCATGCTGCAATTGTTGCAGTTCATGAGTCATATATCGCTCTCTGCCCACTAATGTTTGTTGGCGAATATACCGATCAGGAATACTATCTTTATGCGTATTGGTAACTTCAATATAATAGCCGTGCACTTGATTATATCGAATTTTGAGCGAGTTAATGCCGGTCGATTGCTGCTCTTGCGCTTCAAGCGCCATAATTTTTGCGCGCCATGCTCAGCAAGCTCGCGCACATAATCAAGATCTAAATCAAATCCTGATTTAATAACATAATTTTTTTGTGAATCAGTATTGAGCGCAGCATCCAATAATTGCTGCAATGAACTAAAATCAGCAATACTTGCAAGTATTGCACTCATAAGATGCGATTGAGGAACCGCTGCCAATGCTTGGCAAAGAGCTGGCACTAATTCAAGCACCCGCTTAAGATGTAAAAAATCATGCACGGTTGCCCGCCGCAATGCAATGCGCCCAATCACCCGTTCACAATCTCCCACATCGGCAAGAATCTGCTCTACTTGCTGCATGGCAACAATATTTTTTAACCATTGCTCGATTACTTCCTGCCGCTGCATAATTGCTTGCTGCTTAACAAGCGGGCGCATAATCCATTTTTTAATCATGCGTGATCCCATAGGAGTACAATGCACCATCAAGCACTTCAAAAAGGGTATGCTTTCTGCTGCCATCATGGGTATTGCGTAATAATTCCAAATTGGTTTGCGTTGCCTGATCAAGAATCAAAAAATCATCGGGCGCATACCAATGGATTGTTTTAAACTGTTCAAGTGCCGTTTGTTGCGTTTGGCGTATATATGAATAAAAATGGTGCATTGCCAATCGCAAAGATTGATGTGCTGCAATCGAGGTTTGCATATCTTGAGTAAATTGATTCTGCATCCATTGCTGAACTGAAACAGCATGCTCTGCATCAGAGATTGCGGTTGTGCAGTAGCCTAATTTTTTAAAAAGAGTTTCAAAATCTTTTGCGTGCGGCTGATTAGGAATTATAATTTCATCAGGAAAAAATCGAATCAATTCTGATTCAAGTGCTTTTTGATTATCAGCAGGCAACACGGTAGCAAAAAGTTGCGCGGTTAATAATTCTGCAAATAATAATCCCCATTGATCATTGGTAGGGAAAAAAGAAAAAAGATATGAAGCAGATTTTTCATCAAGCAATTTTGAATCAGTCAAAGTTCCCGGAGTAAAAACTTGCGTTACTCCCCGCTCAACCACTTTGCCCGGCTTGGGCTCTTCAAGTTGATCGCAAAGGGCAACTTTAAATCCGCCTTTGATTAACTTTGAAATATAATGATCAAGGGCATGCACCGGCACGCCGCAAAGCGGAATAGGATCTCCATTCACTTTGCCTCGTTTGGTGAGTGCAATACCTAAAAATGCAGATGCTTTTTTTGCATCATCAAAAAATAGTTCATAAAAATCACCCACTTGAAATAGAAGCAAAGCATGCTGATACTGCTGCTTGATTGCATAATATTGGCGCATTAATGGAGTGAGATCTGATGGTATTTGCTGTGACATTGCTCTGCAGTATTAAAAAATTTTTATGATGCAATTAAGTATAACTAAATTAATTAAATTTATAATTTTTAATTGCGGCTCCTGCGCAAGGCCAAGGAATTTTGTGCAAAAAAATATAAGGCGCACGCGCCGCGCAGGGGCAAGGGGGGTTTTTTGCATGAACCCCCCCCTTTGCCCACGCGTCCAGCCTTCGCATAAAGCTTAGGCGGACAGGTTGGGAAGCGCAAAATAATTAAATATAATTCGACTGTTCAGTAAGGATGCTTACTTAAGCAGCGGGGAAGAATTCTTCCTCAAACACCTTGCAACGATTAATAAACGTTGCAACATCTGCACGATATTCATCAATGATAGGTAATAATGCCGATTGATTAGTCGGATCTTTTAATACCGGATTAATCTTGTTCAAGAAATCATTGGTAATATTAAATAAGTATCGCGCAATACCATCCATTGCTTCTTTTTTCACCACATCTTCTTCTAAAATTGGTAAATAAAAATCAATGAACGCGATAAATTGTTCGGTATTACGAATAATTGATTCGATTGCAGGGATTAATGCTTTGGTGTGATATTCTTGAGAAAATTCTACCGGCATATTAGGACTTGAGAGCGCCTGAACACTGCGTTTTAAACGATCAATGGTTGAAATAATACTATGATTCGAAAGGAACCATTTGAATGATGGTTCTGCTAATACATAGCCATAGAATGAATACCACTTTGAGTTCATAATCAAAGTTCCAGCAATAGTGACTCCGGACCATCCAATGTTTTTAATACCATTGATAAACCAATGCCCATTTTGCACTTCTTTTTTCGCGTCAAGCGCCTCAAAATGTGCAGTATCAGAAGCAGACTTCAATTCAAGATATCCAGAAAAAGCATCAAGATAATGCCAGATTTTACTAATATCCTGATCTTTGACTTTAGGCACTGCGATAGCAGTCGAGGCAGTTGATGTTACCTTCCCTGGCAATAGCGAATCAAACAAACCCCATTTATAACCAAGCCACACTAAACTGCCCGCGGTTGCAATGTAAGTTGCTTTTGCAAGCCTATCTCGAATGGCAAAATTATGCTCATACATTTTCTGCAATTCAGCAATTCGATCAATATCAAGTGTATAGGGCTCATCAGCAGAGCGAGTTATATCAAACGTATGGGATACTTCTGCCGGCGACACTGGGAAGCTTATAGTATCAAAAACCTTGCCAATAAAAGAAGAACTCTTTTTTGCCGGGAGAGCGGTATTAAAAGAGAAAGCAAGAAGTATAAAAAGTAACAGTTTTTGTTTCATTGCGGGTACCAATTTTGAATTTCTTAAGAAATGACCACCATTTTGAACTTATTATAAGTTTAGCCCAGCAACAAGAAAAGGCAATCAGACAAGCGAATCCGCACTTATTTATTTTCTAATTGGAATATTGATTTGAGGTATTTGCCCGTATGGCTCGCTGCAACACGGCTTACATCTTTTGGTGTACCCTGTGCAATAATCATACCGCCTGCATCGCCACCTTCAGGCCCCAGATCAATTAAATGATCAACGGTTTTAAGCACATCAAGATTATGCTCAATCACAATCATCGAATTGCCTTTATCGACTAAGCCGATTAAGCACTGCAAGAAGCTTTTCAATATCATGATTATGCAAGCCGGTTGTTGGCTCATCAAGAATATAGAGTGTTTTGCTACCGCGTTTTGCAAGCTCATCAACGAGCTTAATACGCTGCGCTTCACCGCCTGAAAGGGTTACTGCCGGCTGCCCTAATTTCAGATAATCAAGCCCAACTTCACACATCAAATTTAAACGTTTTGCAATAGTGGTATGCGCTGCAAAGAATTGCGCTGCTTCATAGGCAGTCATTTCAAGAACATCTGCAATATTTTTACCTTTATAGATAATTTCTAAGGTCTGCGCATTATATCGTTTGCCATTGCATGATTTGCAGACCATCGTAACTTCAGGCAAGAAATGCATGGTCACTTTAATGACTCCATCACCATTACATTCAAAGCAACGCCCTTCAGCCACATTAAAGCTAAATCGCCCAACTTTATATCCGCGTGCATTACTTTCTGGCAATGCTGCAAATAATTTACGAATATCATCAAACACGCCTAAATAGGTTGCCGGATTTGAGCGTGGCGTTCTGCCAATCGGGCTTTGATCAATTACGATCAAATGCTCAAGCTGCTCAGCCCCTTTTAAATCAGGATCATTTCAGAATGCGCCCATCACTCGGTTGATCGTGCCACTGATGCCGCCTTTAAAATTGAGCGAGCGCTCTAGAGCAGGCACTAATTCCTGCATGATCAGAGTACTTTTACCGGAACCTGAAACGCCTGAAATGCCGCACAATACTCCCAGCGGGAATTGTACGGTAAATCTTTTAAATTATGTTTTGATGCATGATCAAGCGTAAGATATCCACTTGGCGTGCGCACCTTTGCAGGAATTGCGATCGATCGCTTGCCGCATAAATAAGCACCCGTTAGTGATTTAGGATTTTTTGCAACCATTTGCGGCGTTCCCACTGCAGTGATCTGCCCGCCTAAAACGCCTGCCGCCGGCCCCATATCAATGATATAATCTGATTGCTGCATGGTATCAATATCATGTTCAACAACTACTACGGTATTACCTTGATCGCGCAATTTTTTTAAGCGTATCAATTAAGCGATCATTATCACGCTGATGCAAACCAATACTTGGCTCATCAAGAATATATAATACACCGCTTAATGCTGATCCAATTTGCGTTGCAAACCGAATACGTTGCCCTTCACCGCCAGAAAGGGTGCGCGCTGAACGATTCAATGAAAAATAAGAAAGACCAACATCATTTAAGAAATTTAAACGAGCAGATAATTTCTTTAATCAAACCGGCGCCAATCTGCTTCTCAGTTTCAGTTAAGTTTTAAATCTTTAAAAAATTGCAATAAATCTTTTACCGATTTATTACACAATATCATATAATGTCGCATTCGCCGATGGTTACTGCCAAAGCAAGTTTATTTAACCGTTTGCCATAACATGCAGAACAGGTTTGCTCCTTAGCATATTTATCGCCAAAAAAATCAGGATAATTCGCTTTCCATGCATCAGGATCACCGGCATTCCATGGCCATTCATGAATAATTCCTAAGCCATGACATTTTTCACATGCGCCAATAGGAGAGTTAAATGAGAAAAATCGCGGCTCAAGTTCAGGAATAGAAACGGCACAACGCGTGCACATACGATTAGATGAATAAAGATGCTCCTGGCTCGCCCACAATAACTTTGCAATTACCGCCTGCTAATTTGCCTGCTGTTTCGACCGCTTCATTCAAGCGGCTTTGTTCATTCGATTTCACTTCAAGCGCATCGATTAAAAGATCGATTGAATGTTTATACGTTTTACCTAATTTTAAATTTTTAATATCATCTTCAGATTTAAAGCGATACGTTTTACCATCAATAGCAAAGCGATAAAACCCTTTTTTAAAATAGGCAATAAGCTCATTAACAAATTCCCCTTTTTTTCATGGCAATCGGCGCTGCAATGGTAATCAGATCACCTTCAAAATTTGCAATAAGCATGTCTGTAATTTTTTCAGGCGATTCGGCACTAATGGGCATATGGCAATCAGGACAATGGACTCTGCCAATTCGGGCATAAAGAACTCGTAAATAATCATAAATTTCGGTGATGGTTCCCACGGTTGAACGGGGATTGGCCCCAACCGTTTTTTGCTCGATGGCAATAGACGGGCATAGGCCATCAATACGATCAAAATCAGGCTTTTTGGCGATCCCTAAGAATTGGCGGGCATAGGAGGATAAAGACTCCATATACCGGCGCTTACCCTCAGTAAAGAGAATATCCAGGGCCAAAGAGCTTTTGCCTGAACCTGAAGGCCCGGTAATAACCGTTAATTTGCCCTTTGGAATAGCAACATCAACATTTTTTAAATTGTGCTCGCGGGCACCATAAACCTTGATCCAATCGTTTTTCTGATCTGCCATAACAGCTACCTCCACAGAGAAATTTGTACTAATAGTTAACCATAGCAGATTTACTAAAAATGTCCATAATCCCCCGTTGCCCCCCTTTTATTCTAGAGGTTGCGTAGGGCCCGCCAAACTTGACATTTGTATAATTTCAGATAGGATTAAATAAGAATGGAATATTTTGGAGGTTTTATGAAACAAATTTTTAGCCTATTCACCCTTTTTCTAATCTTTTCTACAAGCAATAGCTTTGCCATGCAAAGAGAGCTCAAAGAGCCATCATCTCGCATCAGAACGGCTGTAGAGCGTGCTTTAAAAGCATTTGGCGTGCCAGTGGATTCTATAAAAATTTATGAAGAAAAAAATGGCCAAGCCACTGGTTGGGCAAACTCAGATAAGAAAGAAATCGGTATTGATAGCGAAATCAAAAGTAATGATCTTCTGAATTATGCTTCTTTTCATGAAGCAGCACACATCAAAGATGATGCGAGTAATAAAATTTTATCCCAAGCTCGCCAGTTCATCGCTGCAATTACTACCGGAAGTTTTCTTTTTCAATCTTTCCTTATTCCTAAAACTTTCAACAAAATAGCACAATTTAAGAAAAAAACTCCATGGGATTTCTTTGGGGCAACTATCGCTACCAGCATTGCTGCAGGATATTTTATGCAAAACGCGGCTTTGCAATGGGCGATGGAACAGGCAGAATATCGCGCAGATCGCATGGCTTTTGAAAAATTGATAGAACACAATGATTTCGAGCCAATCTGTATTGCACTTGCCACAAAGAAAGCAGAACAAAAGGTAAAAGGAAATACCCGCAGTGGTGGTCATGGACCTGCTTCTCAAGAGTTCAACTCTATGAAAAACACCTTACAAAATCATGGCTTTACTGTGCAAACTAGTAAAAACGCCACGAATCTCGAAATCGCTATCACCAAAAATGAGAATGTGTATGCTTCAGGGATATTGAAAAACTATTTTTCAAAATTCTAAAAAAAAGCCGAAAGATCGTTCTCAAACTCTCAAGAGGAGATGGCGAAATGCTCCTTTCAGCCCCCCTACAAATCCACCCCAAAACCATTGATTTTCAAATAGAAATTATTCTATACTGAAATTAGGAGTAGTTTAGAGTAAAAAACCCCCAAAAAGGAGAAAATCATATGAAGAATATAGTAAAAATTATAGCGCTAGCCGCATTAGTCCCTGCTTTTGCAAATACTATGGAATCAACATCAGCGGTTGCTCAAAATGCAACTTTTAACACCAATCAAAGAGTATTTAATGGAAGTTTACAGCCTTATGTTGATGGAGGATCTAAGCCTTATCACTATATACGCTCTGAAGAAGCTCCAATTAATGGAACTGTGACAATCAATGATGATGGAACCTTTACCTTTACCGTGAGCCCACAAGGAAATCAAGGTAGCTTTCGCTACTATGTAAACGATAGCCATAATCGAGTAAGCAATGAGGCAACGGTTACCATTAACGTAAATTTACCTTCAAAAATTCGCCAAATAACTCCGCAAATTAAGCGAACTGCCGGATGGGCAGCAAGACAAGGCTATTTTATTCCTGAAGAAACAGAGGAAGAAGAAGTTCAGCCAAAAGGTTAAATTGAAAGAATAAAAGGAGATTCAAATGAAGAAACTATTATTAACAGGTTTAGCAATTACCTCTTTAATTGCTGCAAATCTGCATGCACAACCGGTTGCACAAAATGCTACATTTGTTATAAGCCCTGAGCCAAACCTCTATAATAATCGTCTGCGATATAATGGGCAATTAAATAATCTTGTAACGGGCGGAGCACAACCTTATCAACAATTTATACCGGGCAGTGGAGACAATATAACAGGAATGAATGCCGCAAGTACTATCTCTCCTCTTGGATTTTTTTCTTTTTTTATGGATCAAAATGAAAAACAAGGAACATTCGATTACCGTGTAATTGATGCAAATGGGGCGATGAGCAATGAAGCCATTGTTACGGTTATCCATGGACAAGAAAAAGGCTAAGCTAATAATTCTTACAAACTAAGCAAATAATTCTATTATTTTCTTGTTAAATGCAGGAATATCGCTTGGCTTTCTGCTCGTTACCAAATTACCATCCTCAACCACTTCTTTATCCAGCCAATTGGCCCCTGCATTGATGAGATCTTCTTTGATTGATGGCCATGAAGTCACGGTGCGCCCTTTAACTGCTTGGGCATTGATCAGCATCCAAGGGCCGTGGCAAATAGCGGCAATTGGTTTTTTTGCATCTGCAAATTTTTTAACAAATTCGACCGCTTCAGGAATCATGCGCAAGTGATCCGGATTCATAACACCGCCAGGCAGCAATAATACATCATATGCATCCGCATTGGCACTAAAAAGATGAACATCTACGGGAAACTCAGTAGCCCAATTACCTGCGCTCCATGCCTTTACTTTGCTTTTTTTAGGTGAAACCAAAGTGGTAACTGCGCCCGCATCATCAAGCGCTTTTCTTGGACGCACTAACTCTGATTCTTCAACCCCATCAGTAGCTAAGATTGCAACTTTTAAACCGGTTAATTTTGTCATAATTTATCCCTTACCTTCATGTATGACACAAAAATTTACTATCCTCTAAGAGTACTGAAGAAAGAAACTCATGCAAAACATTTTGCATTTTACCCTAAATTCCGTATAATAATCTCATCGTTTTGAAATAGATATATGGTGAAAGTAGCTCAGTTGGTAGAGCATCGGGTTGTGGTTCCGAGGGTCATGGGTTCGATCCCCATCTTTCACCCCAATCTTCGCCCGAATGGGCTACGATTGGCTGGCGCCAACTCTCTAAGGAAGTACGAATAACTTTATTAGCAAGTTGCGAAGATTGTCCGCCGTAGCTTACCGAGCCGGAAGGCCCGGATAAGCGTAGGCTGGACAACTGCTTGAAATTATCGCTCTTACGAGCTACGGTTGGCTGACGCCAGTACCGTAATGAATTTATTAAAATAAAAGTTTAACAAGCAAAAACGAAGGTTGCCCTTCGTAGCTTGCCAAGCCGGAAGGCCTGGACAAGCGAAGAATGGGCTACACGATTGGCTAACGCCAATCTCCGCCTAAATTTGAATAATAAATTAACCTCGCAGCAATCAGCGGGAATTAATGACCTTAATGACCTCTCCACTCGGCTCATTATGAGCCTCTGGTTCTATACAGCTTCGACACTCACCGCAGGCCTTCGACTACTTTAGCCGACTGTCCTGAACGAGTGAAACGAGTCGAAGGGTGCGAACGGAGAGAGTCCTTAGCAATGCGGCGTAGCAGAAAATACGTAGTGATTTGGTCTAAACAAACGGAAAGCGTAGACGGATGAAATTTCATTTTAATTTCGAAATTCTTGTCGGTGCAGCACTCATTCTTTGGGGCATTTCAATTTTTCTCAAGCTTATTTGGGGAATCGATTTACCAATTTTTAAAGCGCTGGCAGCGATCTTTTTAATCTATCTGGGGCTTTCAATGCTCTTTGACACCAAAACAAAAATGTCTTATAGCAGTAAAACGTTCCATTACACTGTTAAAGAAGATGATAAACGAGACTAAGCATGAAATTTCTATTTACGAGCCTATTTTTTGGAACCCTTTTAATTCTCTGGGGCCTTTCTCTTATAATTGAAGCTATTTTTGGAATCAGCTTACCAATCATCAAAGTTGCCTTTGCATTCTTATTAATTTATGCGGGCATCCTTTTGATCAAAGGCCTATATCCCTCTGAAAATCAGAAAACAATTTTTTTTGGCAGTGAAAAAATACATACCGTCTATAGCCAATATAAAATTGTACTGGGTGAAGGTGTCATCGATTTAAGAGATATGAAGCTCGCTGATCATGAGCACTCGCATATGAAAGTATATACGCTCATGGGAAACACCATTATCAAATTAAATCCTGAAATTCCAACTCTCGTTTATGCAAATTCAGTTTTATCGGCAGTAAATTTCCCTGATAAAACGATGGTCTCATTCGGGAGTTATACCTATGAATCAGATAAAAAAACGGAAAAACCTCGCATTATTATCGATACAACGACCGTCTTAGGGGCGCTTGAGGTCAAAAATACCTAAATTCCACTTGCAACAAGTAAAAAAAACCTATACATTACTTACGTTCTTTCTCATTTTTGTTAAAAATTTAGTCGGGGCATGGCGCAATTGGTAGCGCACTCGCTTTGGGAGCGAGGGGTTGTCAGTTCGAGTCTGGCTGCCCCGACCAGGCTTCGCCCATAAAGGGCTACGCCTGGCTAACGCCAGTCTTCTTCGCCCGAAGTCCGGCGCAGCTTCAGCGAAGACGGATTGGCAAGCTTCGTACGGCAGGCCAGCGCGCTTGCTCTTCGAAGCTGCATAGGCAGCGAAGTGAGGCAAGTTTTTTAAAAGATAATTGGGTAAAGCAAGGAGTACGTAGTGATCTTGAGGCACGCTTATCTCATAGTAATTTCTCTTATTTTTTCTTCATCTATTTTTGCAATAAAATTAACACCCTCAAAATATCGCGATCAAGCGATCGAGTGGGTTAATACATTTGCAGTTTCTCACGAAAATAATTTGCTGATGAATCCAGCCGATTTGCAATTGTGCGCCAATCTTTTCTATTTCTCTTATTTGCGATCAGCAGCAACGCTTAAAGCACAAGATATTGCTTGCGAAACCCTTTCACATATGTGGCAAGGTTGGCAAAACATTGCGCAAACGCGGATGAACCCTTCAGTAGAATTGCCCTATCCTGCTGATTACACAAAGCAAGAAAATCTCTATAAAGAATTTGTAAAGGCACAAACATATCATCGAATCTTGGGTAAAACATACACCCATGCAGCAGAGGCAGCCGTTAAAGAGCATTATCTAACCGATCATAGCAGAAATGCTATTCTTGAGGCCCGTGAAGGTTCGCGAGAAGTAATTATCTTCGCTTTCTTGGAAGTCAAAAAAATATTGGGGGATCTGATTGATGTTGCTTCAGCAAATCTGAGATCTGATTGGATAGAATGGGATGATAATGATCCTATTACTCGGCTTGATTTCCTGGATAATGTTTCGCAATATATTCCCTATTTTGCAGTTAAATCATTTATTGAGCTAGAGCGTGTTAACACGCAAGCCAGCGAGCAAACTTGGCAGATTGTAGCAACCATGTGCGGCGTAAACAAACAGATGTGGGAATCGATTGAAAGTGCACGTGGATCCTATTATTTGGCCCATTATCAAGAGCTTTATCGCGTAATGCAGGAGCGAAACATTGATCCTTCATATTGCATGATCATGTTCAACGAAAATGGCATCATTAATCCTGATGCGCAGACTGCGCATTTACCGCAGTAAAAGTCTTTATCTTTTCGAGATCCGAACTCAAGGTATAGAGGTGGAATTGAATTACTGGACATCAAAAAATATTCATGCGATTCTTTTGATTGGACAAAAATCTATATTCAAAAAACAGGAGAATTTATGAATACCAGAAATCTATTGGCGCTCAGCGTATTACTTATTCCTTCTATTTTAATTTCAAATGAGGAAACCGATTCAGATAAACCGCAACGTTTGACTGCTCAAAATCTAGCCGAACATGCTGCATTTTGGGTTGGACGGCTCCCGGAACTTTCTGCAGAAGAAATGTCTCTCTTATGCAACTATCTCTATTTAGAATCGTTAGCTCTCTATAATCAGGTGGTTACTCAAAGAACGCTTATCTCAATTCATACTGCCTCTGCTCTGATGAATAAACAGCTGACAGTGAATGAGCAAGAAGCAAAAAATGTTGCAAAAAAAACAATTAAAGAACTTACAGAACTGCAAAATGAATTACTTCCCACGCGCGCATTCTTAGCGCAAGCGTGCAAACATTGTATCAGTACAATAGAAGATTCTGATTATACTGCATTAAAGAAAGTAATTGTCAGCTACCAGCAATACGGACGTGCAGTAGTTGCACAATTCATTAAGCAAGATAAACCAAATATAGAAAAAATTCTTGAGCAGGCTAAAAAAACTATAGACGGCCATCTCAAAATTATGAACGAATGCGCAGGTACGGTCAAATTGCTTCTTAATAATGAAAATCCCTATCTCAAAGAAGGGATTGATAAAGATGTCACCGATATGGATGTAGCAATGGCGGTCACTGATTCGGCTCTTGGCAGCATTAATGAGTGTACCTTAGCATGCGCAATAGCAAAAAATATGAGCGGCGATCTCCTTGCTATCTGTGCACTGTATAATAAACTCTTTTATAACACACTGCATCAAGCATTGAAAGACAATGAAACGATGTTCCCCGTCTATTTAATGTTTGACGAAGATGGACTCATCGAAGAAGATGATAGAAATGAAGAGCTCCCTCTTCTTGGCGACAAATTAGCACCAAACAAGAAACATTTAAAATCATAAAATGTTTTTAATAGATCGGCGTTACTTCAGATATTTTGATTGGGTCAGTTTTTTTCTTGTCATCATTTTGACATGTGTTGGGTTGTTCTTTGTTTTTAGTGCTACCTATAGACCAGAACAACCCTATTCACTATTTTTTAAAAAACAGACTTTTGGAATTCTCTCGGGGTTTGTAATCTATTTTTTTTGCTCAGCAACCGATTTTCGTACCCTGATGCGTTGGGGATATTTTGCCTATTTCGTGGTGATTGGACTCTTAATATTTACTATTTTTAAAGGCCATATTGGTATGGGTGGCCAACGATGGGTAGATCTTGGTTTTTTTAGAATTCAGCCCTCTGAATTAGCAAAATTATTTTTTCCTGCCTATGCCACCTATTATTTTTACACTGAAAAAGACACCCTTTCATTTTCATTCAGGCAGTTTTTACCCGTTCTTGGTGTACTTTTAATTAGTTTTTTACTTATTCGCAAACAACCGGATTTGGGTACTGCATTGGTTTTATTATTCACGGGACTCATCATGATCTGGTTTGCGGGTATAAAAAAACAGTTTTTTATCTACACCGGACTCATTCTTCTCATTACCGCACCAATTTCTTGGCACTTGCTTAAAGAGTATCAACAAAAACGTGTCCTTGTATTTCTCGGGCATGGCGATAGCAGAAAAGAACGCTATCAGATTGAGCAATCGCAAATTGCGATTGGCTCAGGCGGCATTTTAGGCAAAGGGCTTTTAAAAGGCACACAAAACAAATTACAATTTTTGCCGGAAAGTAGAACGGATTTTATCTTTTCTGTTATCGCAGAAGAGACTGGATTTGCCGGCGCACTTTTTATTATTTTCTTGTTTGCAGTGCTTTTTTTCCAATTACTATGGATTACACTGTCTATCAAATCACCATTCGTACAATTATTAGCGCTCGGACTGATTTTACCGATCATTGTCTCCACGCTCATCAATATCGCAATGGTAACCGGCCTCATGCCTATCGTGGGTATTCCACTCCCCTTTATTAGTTATGGGCTTAGTAATTTATGGGTAAACTTCGCGAGCCTGGGTTGGTTTAATGCAATTGCGATCAGACGCTTTTATTGGGGCGAGTAATTTTAACCTTGCAATAATTTAAAAAAAATTAAGGAACATAATGAGAAGTGTAATACTCGTAAGCCTTCTATCAGCAGGAATATCTATGTATGGTGAATCTCCAATCATCCTGAATAATTTCTATGAAGCATTGGAATCGGCAATACCCGATTCGGCAGTTGGAATAAAAATTGCAAAACTTACCGGTGATGACACGTTTAGTTTATATGTCACTCAACTACCTCCCCACAGTAAAATTTCCCCGCATTATCATACCAAAGATATTGAAACCTATCAGATTGTTACAGGCAACGGTATTATGCACACGGCAAAGATCGCTGCCGATACTACTATTGCATGGCAAAAACCAACACGGGTTAAAGAAGGCGATGTATTTACAATCCTACCCGGTATGATACATCAATTGGAAAATGATACTGACCAGCCGCTCATTTTAATATTCGGCTGTCCGATAACCCATTTAACTACCGATCGTTTTCTAGTAAGCAAGTAAATAGAGAAAATTTTTTAAAAGCGAACGGTTAATAATTTTCAAATGCACTCTAATTATTTTTTTTCTGTTCATCAAGTTTTGATTTTGCATCGACAGCGGTGAGAATTTTCATGGGCAATTCAACTGCACTTAAGCCATAATCGGCAACGGTATATGCGCTAAACCAAAAACATCCTTTTGTAATCTCTTTTGCTAATCCCATAAGCCTGCAACAATCAGCAGAGTTTTGTTTTTTATCGTTTGTGCACAAAGCAAAGCTGTTCAATCCGATAAACATTGCAATAATAGAAAGTGGATATTTCATAGTATTAAATCCTGAAAACCTAATGTTGTTAATAAACTATCCATCGATTGTACGGAAATGGAAAACTATGTCAAATGCACTCCGTTCGCCTCGAGCGCACTCGAGAGGTGCAAATTATTTTACGCACAAGCAAGTGAGTTACAAAACACTTCCAATATTTAAAAAAATAAAGCACGCTATTATACGAAAAAGATTAAAAGCTCCGTTCGTTTCGATCCTTCGACAAGCTCAGGAGGATCGGGCTAGTGAGCTTGCCCGCCGAAGCTTTTAGCATAGGAGGGTCGGAACAAATAACTGAGCGAACGGGCCGGGTCATGGAAAAAAAAGAAATAATAGATTTTAATATAATCAGCCTCCAAGAAACGCCTGAAGAGCGTTCGCATGATTTCTGCCCAAAAACGTTCGATGATTATTTGGGACAAAAAGAGCTCAAAGAAAAACTGCATGTCTATACCCAAGCTGCCAAAATGCGCCAAGAGCCGCTTGATCATTTACTGCTCTTTGGCCCGCCGGGAGTTGGTAAGACCACCCTCTCGCAGATAATGGCCCATGTTATGGGTGTCGGTATAAAAATTTGTAGCGGGCCCATGATGGAGCGTACCGGAGATCTGGTAGCGATCCTTTCAAGCTTGGAACCCCGAGATATTTTGTTTATCGATGAGATTCATCGAATGCCCGCAAATGTTGAAGAAGTTCTTTATAACGCAATGGAACATTTTCGCGTTGATGTGATCATTGGCCAAGGTGCGGGAGCCAAATCAATAAATTTACCGATCCAACCTTTTACCTTAGTTGGAGCAACCACAAAAAGTGGTATGATTTCCGCACCACTTCGCAGTAGATTTGGCATCATTGAACGAATCGATTTCTATTCAGATGAAGATTTACAAGAGATTATTTTACAATCAGCTGAGTTTTTAAAAATCTCAATAAGCGCCGAATCTGCTCTTTTAATCGGATCCTGTTCGCGAGGAACTCCCCGAATCGCAAAAAAAATTCTTCGGCGCGTGCGCGATGTTGCGCAAGTGAAACATATTGCTACCATCGATCACGCCTTGGTGCAAGAAGCACTTTCCTTTTTGGGCATAGAAGAAGATGGCCTTACTAAAATAGATCTTCTTCTCTTGCAGAAAATAATCGAAAACTTCAATGGCGGGCCGGTAGGCCTAGAAACATTAGCAGCTTTAATTGGCGAAGATACTGAGACGATTGAAATGGTTTACGAACCATTTTTATTACGCAAAGGCTATCTTGAAAAAACTGCCCGCGGCAGGCAGATTCCTCATAAAAAGCTGCCCCATCTAAAACAGAAGTTCGTAGGCCAGCACACGTTACTCTGATCTCTTGGATCTATCGACATATTTATAAAAAAATATAGGATAAGTTGGGATAGGAAAACTTCTCGACTCGGCCTTGCCTCGCTCGAAGCGAACGGAGGCTGAATAATTCTGTCACTAGGAGCATAAGAGTATGTCAGGACATTCGCATTGGGCGACGATAAAACATAAAAAAGAAAAAGAAGATTCCAAGCGCGGCCAAGCGTTTACTAAAGTAATTAAAGAAATAACCGTTGCCGCTAAGGCCGGTGGAGGCGATCCCGCAGGCAATCCTCGCCTGCGGCTACTCATTGATAAAGCGCGCGATATTAATATGCCTCTTGATAACATTACTCGTGCAATTAAACGAGGTACCGGAGAATTGCCTGGTGTGGTTTACGAGCCAATGACCTATGAAGGCTATGGACCCTATGGCATTGCCGTAGTAGTAGATACCTTATCGGATAATAAAAATCGTATCGTTTCTGAACTTCGCCATGTATTTACCGGCAAAGGAGGAAATTTAGGGGAATCCGGATCGGTTGCCTGGATGTTTGAAAAGATGGGAGTCATTAATCTGAGTGGCTCGATTAGCGAAGACGGGCTCCTTGAAAAGCTTATGGATTTTGATGTCAAAGATGTAAAACACGATGGAACGTTTTTTACCGTTTATTGTGATCCAAAAGCACTCGTATCGATAAAAAAAGCTTTAACCGATGCGAATCTCAAAGTAGAAAAAGCAGAGGTCGAATGGGTGCCAAAAAATATGATGCAACTCCCTGAAGATCAGGCTAAAAAAGCATATGAATTCTTAGAAAGTCTGCAAGATCTTGACGACGTGCAAAACGTTTATACTAATCTGGCATAAAAAAGGAAATCCTCATGATTCGCAGTATGACCGGTTTTGCAACCAAATCATTAATCTTAACTATTCATGAATCAAAAACTCCGCTTACTCTGAGTATAAAATCATTAAATTCGCGGTACTTTGATTCAAATTGCAAGCTTCCCTATCCTCTTGCGAATCTTGAGACCGATTTTATTCGCCTATTTAAATCGAAACTTCATCGGGGTTCAATTACCTTTACGATACATATTGCTAATCCCAGTGCATTTAAAGGCACCATTGAACCATCCATAACGACGCTTAAAAATTATCTTACGGCACTTGATACCATAAAAAAAACTTTTGCTATCGAGGGAACGCTTTCTATTGCCAATGTCTTATTGCTGCCCAATATTTTCATCACTGAAGAACAAGAATTGGATGACGCATCGAAAAAAGTAATTTTTGATGCAACCAATATCATTAATCGATGAATTAATTGAAATGCAAACAAAAGAGGGTCAGGCGCTCAAAAAAGATATCATTGCGCGCGTGGCTATTATTGATAAAGAAATTAAAGCGATAGAAATTGCCTTTGAAGCGCTCATGATTAGCCAAAAACAAAAAGTGAATGAGGGACTGGCTGGGCTTGAAAAAGATGCGAGCAAATTTGCAGAAATGCAAAAAGATGCATTATATGCGATCCTTGATAAAATCGACGTTCATGAAGAAATTGTGCGATTTAAAAATCATCTTAAAACGTTACTGATAAGCTTAGAATCGCAAGAGATCGAAAAAGGCAAACGCATCGATTTCATTTTGCAAGAGCTCTCACGGGAAATAAATACCATCACAGCAAAATGTTCTGATGCAGCTATCAGCTCACATGCAATCAACATCAAGGTAGAATTAGAAAAAGCACGCGAACAAACACAAAATATTGTCTAGCTCCGTTCGCTTCGAGCGAAGTGAGAAGCACGAAGTCGAGAAGTTTTTTGTATTTCTCAACTCGGGTAAAATCATCGCTCCAAGGGGGATAAAAAACGCGTACAAACGCAAAATATTGTCTCATAAAAATGGCCTCCATTTTCAGGAGGCCATTTTTATTAAGTCCAAAAATAATTTACTTGATTATTACAGGTTACTGGGCATGGATTAGGATCAAGAACGCTTCGCCCAAATTCCGAGGTATCACTTGGAGTTGTACCACCGACAAGATATGTCGCCGTCGCGGTAATCGCCGAACCAAGTTGCATGCCGCCCAGTGAAATACTACCAGAAGCATTGCCATTGGCATCAGTGGTAACCGTTAGTTGCTGCAGCAATACTTTGCCTTCTGGATCAAAAGGGTTATTGCCAAAGAATTGCAGGAGAAACGTTGAACTAACGCGGCTGTGCAAAGTCCACGGTATAGTAAACCCAGAATGGCTTAGACTCGGAATCCCCAAAACTGGGTAATTTTGAAAATTATTGGGGCCTGGTGTGGGATTATTCGTATGATTTTGGGTTGGGCCATCATTTGCAAGATCAATACCAATAATGAGATTATTATAAATACTATTACTTACAATAGAATTTCCAACGCTGCCCGTATCAGAAGCACTACCCCCGATCACAACACCTTTAGTATTATTTGCAATAATATTTCCTTGACCAGGGCCGGTGCCACCAATAACATTATCGCTTGAATTATATGCAACAAATACGCCGTAATTCGGGTGGCCAAAATTAAAGAAAAAACTACGATCAGAACCAATTATATTATCAATAACCACATTATTATTTGATCCGTTGATGATGGCAACGCCATTGCCATCATTGTTACCAATAATATTTGAAAATGCGCCAATTTTAAAAGATATTATAGCTACAAGCGCCATTGAAACATATATTTTATTCATATAAAACTCCAAGATTAAAGGGATGCACAATCTTGGCATCCCCTTGAAATAAAACTAGAATGCATTTAAGGAATAATCGGGGCAGTAGCACCAGTGAAAGAAGTTCCGGGAGTACAAATTGATTGCAGATATGCACCAATACAATTTGTTGTCGGAAGGCTTACCGGAGCTGCAGCAGAACATGCACTTGGAATGGTGCCAACTTCGCTACTCACAAACGGGAATGGCTCTTGTAAAACACCCGCAGCGCTTAGCGGCAATCCGAGAGTATCGCCCCCAGTAAGACCATTAAGCCTTAGATATTGCAAGATTTGAGCATAGGCACCATTCTGCACCAATTGACTAATTGCTGCTTCAATTTTAAGCGCCAAGGTACAGCAGCCAAGATTTACAAGCCAACCCTTCACGACACCCGCTGTAATATCGGAAATATCGGTTACCAACCCAATAAAGGTTGTTGGTGGATGAGCGAGCACCAATGCGGAATTGGCATAAACATCAATAGCGCCGCTACTTAATGCAGCTTCGCCTAATGCATTTGAACCGTATCCAATAAAATTAACCGTATCATAACCAAGGAGCTTAGCTACCGCGGTGATTAGTAATGGGTCAAATCCGATTGCACTATTGGTAATCGAATCATAATCACTGTATGGCAAATTCCCCGGAAGAAAACCAACATTTAAAACACCCGAACCCGAAGTGCCGCACGGTACTGCGGCATGAATTATCTGAGAAACTAAGCCAAAAAGAGAGAGGCTTAGCATAATTTTTTTGTGTATATTCATGTAATGTTCCTTTCAAAATCCATATATATCATTAGAACCCGACACCAAATTTGCCAAATACGGCCCATGAAGAAGGAGCATTGCACTTATCGTGGTTGCTTACAAATTCATAAGAACCGCCAAAACCGGTAAACCACTCAAAACAGTCGCACGCACAACCGGTCCATGATACTGCACCATACACCTTATTGGTGAGTAATCGCTGTGCTAATCCGGAATTAATATCAATATTTGATTGTGTCAGAGCAACAAATGAAGCATCCGCAGTCCCAGGGCTAAAGATGGTTGCACTTGAAGCAGTAAATTGGCTTAAGCCGCAGCCGTTAAGATTATATACCCCAACTGTAGATGGAAGTTGTACACACGTTTGACCTAATTTTTCTTTTTGTCTCCAGAAGAGATTGTAACCAATTTCAAAATCCCAATCACAATATTCGTAATTTACTCCGAACCACCATTGAATGGTGCTACGGGGCTTAATATTTACGCGAGAGGTTGTAATATTAGCAGCCGGGAAGGGGAATCCAAACGCACTGGAATCCACTACTAATAAATAACGGCTGAATGGGCCATTTGGCATTAAATCAAAGGTGCGGCATTCTCTATGTTTAAATACATATCGATAGTTAAAATCAGTCATTAAGGTAAACGTGCTGTTATCGCATCCACAATCAAACTGATAATCCCCTAAGAAACCGAGACCAATTGATGCATGTTTGCTGCCAACTAAGGGTTCAAAAATATATTCAGCTGTTGGCGATCTGCCTGATGGAATTGTACCGATAACATATACTCCAATGCGATTATCATTGCACCACATATAATCGTAGCCTAAGCGGAGTTGAATATCTTCAAAACCGGTGCGGCGTTTACCATCTGAGCAATTACCACAATAAAATTTGCTGTAATTGAGTGCCGAGCTATCGCCTAATGCGCTGGAAACATTGGTAATTGCGGGGCAGATAGTGCTGGTGTTCCCCACTTCGCAACAATTGAGCCGATGATGCGCATTTGTTACACCAAAGGTAACATCGCCCCATAATCCACACCACCAGTTTTGAAAATTAAAATACATATTACCGATATAGGTAAATTGTTTTCGCGTTGGATTAATCGTAAGAGTTGAAGCAAAAGGAGTTGTTGGATTTGCAAGACCGAGCTCTATGGAATTGACTACCGGAGCTCCTGGCGCTGCTTGTTGCACATTTATAAAATTGTTGCCATCGCCTAACAAGAACGATGATGAGAATTTCTTATTTTTTCTGCTTTGCTGATAAATTGTTGTGCTCGAATAAATATACCATTTATTCGGATATTGCCGAGTACGATTATAAAATGTTAAAGAATCAATCCATGTTAAATCTGTTGAGGCTCCTCGGGGCACAAAGACATGCGAAGGGCAGAGTGGTGCCGTCATCCCACTTGCTATATTACTCAAACTAAGAATGAGTAATATGTGTAAAGAACATTTTTTGTTCATTTATTCACCTTTTTTTAAATGATTAGAAATTGCTACCTTGTTTAATAAATATTTTCTTCCTCCTAATTCGTTACTAAAAAAATGTATCTTATTATTTTGTTCTACAACATCACGCATAAGAAATCAAATAGTTTTGAAGGAATTAGTCCTTGCTTTCTTAAGTTTAATTTTCTATACCTAACCTTATGTGCACTTTTTCTAACTATTCTAAATAAGGAGAGTGATTTATGCATATCATAAATCCCATGAGGCATGCAGTTTCAATCGCATTGCTCGTTTCATTTCTTGCAGGTAGTCTGCAAGCAGCAATTTTTACCGTAACCACCACTGCTGATAACGGTAATAATGCCACCCCAACTGCCGGTTCATTGCGCGCAGCAATCAAGAGCAGCAACGCTGCAGGCCCAGGGCCTAATACTATTAACTTCAACATTGGCGGAAGCGGCCCATTCACCATCCAACCTCCCGTGGATTTACCAGAAATTAGCATTCCGGTAACAATCAATGGATATTCACAATCGGGCGCCAGTGTTAATTCCCTTGCGCAAGGGAATAATGCAAAACTCAAGATTATCATTAATGGTAACAATTATAGCGTCGGTGATGGTTTTGTTACCGGTAATGGTTTGCATTTTGTTGCCGGATCAAGTAACTCGGTAGTCATGGGCTTAGTAATCAATCAATGGTTGGCTAATGGAATTTTAATTGATGGTACCGCTGGTAGTGTTAATGGCGTTTCTATTATAGGAAATTTCATTGGCACTGATTCAACTGGCATGATTGAGATGTCTAATCGCAGCGGAATCGGGATATTGGGCAAAACCAATCCGTGTGCTGGCACAATTATTGGCACAACTGCTTCTGCAAATCGCAATATCATTAATGGCAGTTTCAGCAATTATGGACCCGATGTGACAACCAATACACTCTTTTGCGGAGCCATAAGTTCCTTTAGCATTCCTCCGGCAAGCAACAGCGGAACAACTATAGTTAATAACTATATCGGAACGGATGTGTCAGGATCGCTGGCATTAGGTAATTCATTATTTGGAATTGTTCTTCTTGGAGACTCAGATTCTTTTATTGGCGGCTCCACGGCAACTTCTCGCAATATTATTTCTGGGCAAACGGTTTTCGGCATAGAACTGGGTAGCTGTTCGGGTGTAATTGTTCAAGGCAACTATATCGGCACCGACATCACCGGCACTAAACCAATCGCAAATCTTAATTCCGGAATCCAATTTAACAATGGCCTCGCTATCACACCAACCGGAAACAGTGTTATTAGCAATCTCATTTCGGGAAATGGCTGTGGCATTACCATCGGTGATACTGGAGCTCCGGGAGCTATATTAAATACAATTCAAGGAAATAAAATTGGCACCGATATAAGTGGCAGGTTTGCTCTAGCAAATAGCTATTTTGGTATCGCATGCCAAGAAGCTCAAAATACTATTTCGGGCAATGTAATATCAGGCAATGGGGCGGGCGGAGTAATGTTTAATGGAACTCTTTACGCACTCAATAATATTGTTGAAACAAATTTAATTGGAACTGATTTTACTGGTACCCACCCGATACGAAATGGTGGTAATGGTGTGCAAATCGGCTTAAATGGCGGCTTTGGTGGTTCTCTCAGCAATACCATCGGTTCATAATAAGGCATAAGGAGAATTTATGAATAAAATCAAATATTATAGTATCTTTTTAGCAATCCCCTTTGCAATGCAAATGCTTGCAGTGAAGAAAAGCGCATTTGTCAGACCAGTTCACAGATCGCTACAAACTATAACACGCGCCATACCCAATCCAACTATTGGACTTAATTTTACGGCATATTCTGCAGCGAATGCTCGGGGGAATCTCATATTCAGTCCAAATAACCCAACTGGTGATGTTGGGCCAACGCAATACATTTTCTCCTCTTACGGAGCGGTGAGAAGCTTTAATAAATTCACCGGACTACCTGATGGCATTTTGGATATTTATGGCTCAACCTTTTCTCCGGGAAGCCAAGGCGATCCCCAGATTCGTTACAACCGTTTTACCCAACAGTGGTTTCTCACCTTTGAACTTTTTGATCCACTAAACGGTGAACCTGATAATTTAAATTATCAAATAAGTAATACCCCTACTGTTACCCCTGCGACTCAATGGGCCTATTTTCAAATTCCCTATAGCGTAATAAATCCATCAGGCGGTGGTCTGGGATCTTTTATTGATTATCAGCAGCCGGCATATGATCAAAATGCAACCTATAATGGTGTGAGCACTTTTAACACCAGCGCTACATACATCGGCAGTTCATTAACCGTTATTCCCAATAGTTCATTGGCACCTGGCCAAACTCCCAATATAAAAGTGTTCCCAGGATTGTTTCCAGATTCTGCAGTAGGAGAAGTTGCTGAAGGGTTCCCTGCTCCGGCCACCAACTTTGATACTAATCCAACCTATGGCTACTTTGTTTCACTAATCTATGATCAACCTGCCGGCATCATCGGAAATCAAATAGGATTATATAGAATACTTGATACCGCAACCGATACGCCTGAACTGGGGCCCCTGGTTACCATTACCCTTCCCTTCTCGTTTGCTTATAATAGCTTAAATGCATCACACAAAGGAAATCTATTTGGAAGCGTTGGTTTATTACAAGTAAGTACCATCCCAATTGCGCCTCATGTTCGTAACCATCAACTCTATTATGGAACCGTATGTCAAGTTGATGATACCGGAACTGCAAACACTGCTGGTGATCGCATCGGTATTCAATGGTATCAATTTGATCTTACCGGTGATACTACTGGCCGAGGCTTAGGCACTGAGTCTCCAAGCACTGTTCCCGTTTTAATCCAAAGCGGCACATTATTTGATGATTCTGCAAGCAATCCATTATTTTATTTCATGCCGTCCCTTATAACTAATAAAAACAACGATATGATAATTACCTTTTGCAGCTCAGGCAATAATGCTTATGTAAATGCCGGCTATGCATTCCGGGCGGCATCAGATGCACTGGGTTCGTTGCGAACTCCAGTCTATGCTACCAATACTAGCTTTCCCCAAAATTATAATGCCCATGTTTCTCTTAATCCGGGCCCAGATGTACAACGTTGGGGCGATGCAGCATTTGCAGCTATTGATCCTTCTAATGATCTTAATTTCTGGCTTACCCAAAGCTTTGCTGCATTGCAAAATGCGTGGGGCATGCAAGCAACACAAGTGATACCGGCATAGAATTCTTCTCTAATAATTTTTAAATAACAAAGCCCTCTTACTTGCAAAAAGTAAGGGGGCAATTTTTTTCGCACATCTTTGATTTATGTGCAAGATGTGTACACTAAATCCCTAGATGAGAAGAAAAACCTGAAATCTATACCCCGCTCGTGGTGAGCCCGTCGGACCATTCGAGCGCTCTAAAAATATAGTGCTCGCTCCCTTCGACAAGCTCAGGGCGAGCGGATCTAAAATATGTCCCAACATTTTACCCATCTTACATTTACATACCGATTTTTCATTGCTTGATGGCGCAATATCCATTGAGAAACTGGTTGAATTTGGCAAAAAAACCAGCTCAAAGCATTGGCAATTACTGATCATGGCAATATTTTTGGTGCGGTAAAATTTTTCCAAAAATGTAAAAAAGCTGGCATCAAACCAATTTTGGGCATGGAAGCATATATGACTGAAGATGCAAAAATCAAAAATGCTGAAAAAAAATATTATCATCTGATTATGCTCGTGCAAAATGAAATTGGCTATAAAAATCTATGCAAATTAATTTCATATTCATATCCAAGAAGGATTTTATTTTAAACCTCGCATTGATTATGAAATGCTAGAAAAACATCCTGAAGGGCTTATTGTCACCACTGCCTGCTTGGGCGGCCATATTCCATCACTGCTCATGGCTGGCCAAGATGCAAGAAGCAGAAGAACGCATGGATTGGTTTTTGAAAGTATTTGGCCGCGATCGCTTTTATTTTGAAGTGCAGCCGGAAGATCAAAAAGAACAGGCAATTCTCAATAAAAAATTATATGAATGGGCAGCAAAGAAAAATATTAAGCTCGTTGCAGCCGGCGATTGCCATTATGCCATCGCACGAAGATCATGAAGCGCATGAAGTAATGCTTTCTATTCAAACGCATGATAAAATAAATAATCCAGAGCGCTATTCATTTGGCGATTGCCGTGTCTATATGCGCACACCAAGATGAAATGCTTGAAATTTTTAAAGATCATCCAGAAGCAGTCTGGAATCAGGCGTAATTGCCGATCAGTGTAATTTTGATTTTCAAACGGGCAAACTGTTTTTCCCTCAATTTGAAATTCCAGACTGATCATACGCAAGAAAGCTATTTTAGCTATTTGTGCAATAAAGGCTTTCAAGAACTTATTAGCAAATGAACGATTTGATAAAGCAGATGAAGCAGCACTATCAAGCACGGCTTGAATTTAGAAATTGATCTAATTATCAAAATGGGATTTGTTGGCTATTTTTTGGTGGTGAGTGATTTTATTCAATGGGCAAACGCAATGGTATTCCCGTGGGCCCCGGCCGTGGTTCTGCTGCCGGATCATTGGTTGCATGGGCATTGCAAATTACCAATATTGATCCAATTAAATATAATCTTCTTTTTGAGCGATTTTTAAATCCTGAACGTGTCAGCATGCCTGATATCGATATCGATTTTTGCATTGAAGGCCGCGAAAAAGTAATTAATTATGTGCGCGATAAATATGGGCATGATAAAGTCTGCCAAATTATCACCTTTGGTACCATGATGGCAAAGGGAGTAATCAAAGATGTTGCACGCGTACTTGGCTTTCCATTTGAAGATTCAAATGCGATCACCAATTTAATTCCCGAGCAATTAAAAATTACGCTCAAAGAAGCACTTGAACAAGAACCACGCTTAAAAGAATTGATTGAAACAAATCCCAAAGCACAAAAATTATTTGATATGGCATTTCGCCTTGAAGGGCTCACGCGCCATGCTTCAAAACATGCTGCCGGCATTGTAATTTCACCCGAACCAATTGATGAAGTGTTGCCTGTTTATGTTCCGCCAAAAAGCACTGAATTGGTAACGCAATATGCAATGACAGAACTTAGAAAGTCTTGGCTTTTTAAAAATGGATCTTTTGGGACTTAAAAACTTAACACTCATCGATAAAGTTATTGCACTCATTGCAAAAAATTATGGCGTCACACTCGATATTAATAAATTACCACTTGATGATGCAAAAACATTTGAACTCATTAGCGCAGGCAAAACATCTGGCGTATTCCAGTTAGAATCTGATGGCCTAAAAGATGTATTGCGCAAACTGCAACCGGATAAATTTGAAGATATTATTGCGGTAAACGCACTCTATCGCCCCGGACCACTAGGATCAGGCATGGTCGATGATTATATTGAACGCCGACATGGCACGCCAAAAAATAAGCTATTTATTTCCAGAACTTGAACCAATACTTCAAGAAACATATGGCGTTATTGTCTACCAAGAGCAGGTAATGAAAATTGCATCCGCAATCGCCGGCTATTCATTGGGCGAATCTGATATTTTGCGCCGCGCAATGGGTAAGAAAAAAGCGGAAGAGATGGCAGAACAACAAGCCATTTTTATTGAACAGTGCCACAGAACGTAATTTTGATGCAAAAAAAGCAGGCGAACTTTTTGATCTTATGGCATATTTTGCCGGATATGGATTTAATAAATCTCACTCTGCTGCCTATGCATTAATTGCCTATCAAACAGCATATTTAAAAGCACATTATCCGGCAGAATTTATGGCATGCTTAATTTCACTTGAAGCAGCAAACGCAGAAAATATGGCCTTCTATTTGCAAGAAGCACGAGACATGGGGCTAGGCATTTTGCCTCCCGATATAAATCGATCCTCGATCGAATTTACCCCCTCTGGCACCGAAAAAATTTTATTCGGCTTGCAAGGAATTAAGAATGTTGGACTTGCTGCACTTGAAAATATTATTGCCGAACGCACTGCAAAAGGCCCTTTTACTTCATCTGTTTGATTTTTGCAAACGAATTGATTTACGCACTTCCAATAAACGAGTGATTGAACATTTAATTTGCGCCGGCGCTTTTGATGCCATTCCCGGAACTCGCGCTCAAAAAGTAAATGAACTTGAAAAAATTATGGATCTTGCGGCTGAACATAAAAAAGTTGCGGCTACCGGGCAAATGGGACTATTTTTAATGAGCGATACTTCTCAAAATACAATGGATGAACAACAATAACTCAGATGATTTTATATATCAAGTAATTCCCGATTGGTCAGATAAAGAAAAATTAGAAAAAGAAAAAGAGGTTATCGGTTTTTATTTAAGTGCTCATCCCCTTGAATCGTATAAAAAATTATTGCAATGCCTAGCTATCGAATCATTTGATGCTATTACTCAAAAAAGGTCAATTTGATACGGGCACGCAAGAGATTACCGTGATTGGTGCGGGATTGGTTAAAAGCAAACGAGAGATCATCACAAAAAAAGGTGATCGCATGGCCTTTATGATGCTCGAAGATACACATAGTTCAGCGGAAATTATTTTATTCCCGAGCACATTCAAAAAAGTAGAATCGTATTTAAATAGTTATCACATATTTATTGTGAAAGGTGGCCTTGATGCCACATCGCCACACAAATGTAAAATAAAAGCCAATGAGTGCATACCAATTGATCTTATTCTTTCAGGAATGGCCTCATATGCAAAGATTGGTCTGCAATTTACCATCATCCATTTCTGAATCTTTTTTGAGTGGATTGAAGAATAATTTTACTGCCGGAAGCGTTCCGCTTGAGTTCATTTTTTCTGAAAATGGTAAACGGTTGCGGCTTGCAACTCGCGAAAAAATTTCGGTAAATATTGAGTTAATTGAGAAACTCGCGAGTGCAAAAATTGCTACCCGGTGCATCCTCTAATGTTAAATATTGTGCAGTAATTTCTTAACATGCTTATACCACATCGCATTAGTCTGCTCTAAAACAGATAGTAGATTTTGCAATTGATGCGCATCACCCTGCTTAGTTAAATAGTGAATCGCATGCGCAACTTGATCTTCAATTCCAGAAACTTCATTGTTCTTACTTAAATGCAGAATGCTCTGGATATAGATAGATGTAGCTGCATTTTGATGGCTCATTTCTTCTAATTCTCTGGCTATAATGATCGCATGCAAAGGCCGGTTCTGTTCAACCAGATTATCTGCCAGTCCCGCTAATTTTGCAATCAAAACATCATGACTTTTATGTTTTTTATACACTTCAATTAAGCGAATAATATGATGCTTATCATCAGGAGCCATGGCAATGAGATCATGATACAATGTTGCAGCTTCTTTAAACCGATTGTTTTGAGCATATAAATGCGCTGCATGGGCATATTTTTCTATGGCACGTTGATCTTGAAATGCCCCTAAAAGATCGCCTTCTAATTGATATGCATAGGCTTGATCATCAAATGAATGCATGAGAAGACGATAGACGCCAAACGCTTTCTCTTTTTCACCCTTTGCAACACACTCGGCTAACTTGAACCATGCAATGGTATATTTATCACTCGGTACATACCTCATCATCTCAATCCTTTTCTTGGAAAAATACTTTGTTGGTATTCAACCATGGTCGGATGATAAAATCAATTAACCGCAATAAATTTATTGCATTAATCGCCAGTATCGGCGCATTAGAAATAGAAAATTTATGTAGGAAGCGTCTTTCTCCGAATTTTCTCTACTGGTATTAGTGGCTCAGAACTCGAGCTGCCGCTTGATTCAGTTTCTTCTTCAGCGCTATCTGTGTTTGCAGTTGATGCTTTAATTTTAGAAAATGTCATTACATCCAGAACCTCAGCTTTTTGGTGAACTCCCAATGCCTTTTCTGATGCTGTGCGCATTAATCTCATCGCAGCAAAAACTCTATGCCCATCCCCTGGTTTATGCATGTCAGTAATAATTTGTTTTTGAACAGTAACCGGAGCCATTTCATTAGATTCATTCATGCAGAGCAATGTAGCAGGATCAAGCAAAGCAAACATACAAATAAAATAAGTAGACTTCATCTTTAGTCCCCTTTTGTTAGACTTAGGATCAATGCAAGTATAGACATTCATCTTGCTGAAAAACAATAGCAGAAGAAAAAAGTTTTAAGTTTACCTTTCTTGACTTATAAACGATTGAAAATGGGTAAGGAGCTCCGTAGGAGCGAAGGCACTTACCAGAATCTTTTTTCAGCAAATGCTCTACCTGAATGTGATTTTAAATATTGCTCAAACCCAATAGCTTTTGTTCTGCTTTTAAATCCAAGGAAAACTATTAATTCCCAAGGCAAATATTTTTCTGTATGGGGAGAGTGTCCAGAATTATGAGTTCGCATTCTCATTTTTAAATTGGTTGTATACCCAACATATGTTTGATTTGGATGAGAAATTGATTTAAGAAGATATATATAATACATGCTTAGAATTTGGCTAGGCAGCCCAGGCTTCGCTTTTAACTGCGTTAATATCAATTGCTAAAGTAATTTCTGCTTCGCCGGGCAGCCTACGCTTTTTCTCTTAAAGTAAATTTTTATGAATTCATTTAGTACTGGCGCCGCCAGCCGAAGCTCCAAAGAGCGTAGGCTGGTGCCGGGGGTCGGAATTGAACCAACGACGCCAAGCTCTTCAGGCTTGCGCTCTACCACTGAGCTACCCCGGCATATAAAGATGACCAGCCTACGCAAAAGCTTCGGCGGGTATAGATTTATTGGAATATGAGTATGATAACCATTTGAACTGGATTGTCAAATATTTGCTAATCTAAACCCGCATTGTTACACTTGCCCTATAGTAAACGAATCAGAAGTTCAGGATTTAAAATGCATGCCTTAAAATCGGAAATCGAACGAATACAAGCAGAGCTCCAAAAAGCTGTTGCCAATGCTCAATCAATTGCAGATCTTGAACAGATCCGCATTGCATATCTGGGCCGCCAAGGGCATATTGCCACCATCATGGCTCAACTTAAAGAATTAAATACTGAAGATAAAAAGACCTTTGGCCCCCTGCTTAATGAGCTTAAAAAAAGCGCCGAAGAGCTCTATGAAAAATCAAAAAATGTACTGCAAGCGCAACAATTGCAAGGTGACATCCTTAAAAAAAAGAATTTTGATGTCACTGCCTATAAAAAATCCGATGTCCAGGGCAGTATTCATATTTTTACCAAGATGATTGAGCAACTTGAAAATATCTTTATTTCCATGGGATATGAGATTGCCAGCGGCCCTGAAGTGGTAACCGATTACTATAATTTTCAGGCACTCAATATTCCTGCAAATCATCCTGCGCGCGAATTACAAGATACCTTTTGGCTCACCAATCCCAATCATCTGTTGCGGACTCATACTTCGAGCGTTCAAATTCTGGCAATGGAAACCAAATCAGTTCCCCTGGCCGTTTTCGCACCCGGCCGAGTGTATCGCAATGAAGCAACCGATGCCACTCATGATTTTATGTTCATGCAAGGGGAAGGGCTTTTTATTGATAAAAATATCTCTATGGCTCAATCTGCTTGCTACTGCAAAAGCTTTTTTACGCGCATTTTTTGAAAAAGATGATCTTGAAATTCGTGCACGCCCGGGATATTTCCCTTTGTTGAACCGGGTATAGAGATTGATGCTTCCTGCCCATTCTGCAAGACTGGATGTTCTATTTGCAAGTATACCCGTTGGCTTGAATTGATGGGAGCCGGCATGGTTCATCCAAATGTTTTGCGATCTTCGGGCATTGATCCTGAAATTTACTCCGGTTTTGCCTGGGGTTTTGGGCATTGAACGGCTTGCGATGGTAAAATATGGAATTAATGATATTCGTTTGTTTCGCAGCGGCAAAGTTGATTTTCTGAAGCAATTTTAATGAAGTGGGAGTAATATGAAAATAACTAAAGCAGTAATTCCGGCAGCTGGCCACGGAACACGCTTTTTGCCATGGACCAAAGCAGTTCCCAAAGAAATGCTTCCATTGCTCAATAAACCGGCAATCCAATATATTGTTGAGGAGATTGCTCAATCAGATATGCGCAGTTGTGTTATGATAACCGCGCCGCATAAACAAGCGATTGCAAATCATTTTGATGTTTGCCCAGCTCTTGAACAATTTTTGAAAGAGAAGAATAAATCAAATCTGCTTGATGAGCTTAACAAATTATCTCGTTCTGTTGAGCTTTCTTACATTCATCAAGAAGAAGCTAAGGGCTTAGGGCATGCGATTTGGCTTGCACGCAATGCCATTGCTCAGGAATATTTTGGGATATTATTGCCCGATGATATTTTGATCAGCACAAATCCCGGCATTAAACAATTAATGGATATCGCTCAACAAGAAAATGCAAGTGTGATTGCAGTGCAAGAAGTACCAAAAGAAAATGTTTCTGCCTATGGAGTTATTGCAATAAAAAAACAGCTATCTGCCAATCTTTTTGAAATAAGTGATTTAGTAGAAAAACCAACAGCTAACGAAGCCCCTTCTAATTTAGCAATTATCGGTAGATACATACTTTCTCATACAATATTTAAAGCGCTTGATGAAGTTAAGCCATCAGCCGGCGGCGAAATTCAGCTGACCGATGGTATTGCAACTATGCTTAAAAAAGGAGAACGAGTAATTGCCTATAAGATTCAAGGCACGCGCTATGATATTGGAACCCCTGCCGGTTGGCTTCATGCAAACATAGAACTGGCAAAATAATTTTTATTATTGCAATTTGAATATTATTAATGGTATTCTCATCATGAGATTTAGGGGAGAATACCATGAGAATAGTTTATTTTCTTTTTTCTACACTCGTTGTTCATACTTCTTCACTTCTTTCTTGTCCGACCTGCGAAGGCAAAATAAAACCGGAAAGCCCGTTATTTTTTAGTGAAGATTTTTACAAGCCAAACACTGGCAATTCAGTTTCGCGTGCATCCAAAGAACAAATTGGTGCAAATGAATTTAAAAAATTAGTTGATAGCAAACGGGGGAGAAAATGATTCTTCGAGAAACGCCTTTGGCGCTCCTCAGGATGAGCGGACTAATTATTATTCATTTGATAAGCTCGCAGAGCTTATGTTCACCCGGCTGCATGGACAATAGCTGGCATCTTGCCCGCCCGTTTGACAATAAAGAATATCATATTGTCTCGCATAAAGTCGGAAAGGATGAGGTCTGTTGCCAATGCCCCTGCAGGAAATTAAGTTTAAGCCGCGGCCAATGCCTTGAATGCGGGCATAAGCACGAAATTCAACCGTGGATAATTGTGAGAACTCCAAGAACTCACTAGCTTTCGGGCATTTTTTCTATTACTTGCAGATATTCCTGCTGAATTTCACGAGACTCTTGATCCAAAAAATCTACCACTAAATGACGCAATTCAAGGGGGAAGAGACTGAAGTAGCTGGTGTTTTGCGTATATGCATTGATTAATGACTTACGTCGATTTTCATTATGTTTGATTATACTTGCTGCAACCGTTTTATAGAGGGGCGCAAGGCGCACATATCGAAGCCGGTCAGCTTGATTGTGATCAGCCTTTTTACTCGCTAAGGCAACCTCATGCAGCCACCTATACCTAGAAATCCCTATTTTGTTTAATGCAAAAAAAAACTCAACAAAACTAACAAGATGCTCGTTGGGAGCAACATAAACCCGCGGGAATCTAATAGTATTAAGAATACTCAATTCCATTCTATCTTTTTGATTCTGTGATCGTGTCTGCATAAATACTTTAAACATCTCTATTTGCCCATGTGAAAAAACACGCGCAAATGGATTGTTACCCGTCAAATCTGAAGTAAACATATTTGCACCCACCGCTACAAGCATCTGCGCACTCTCAAAATTTTCGTCTATAGTTGCTTGTAATAAAGCAGTTCGCCTTTGCGGTTGCGATTGCCATTCGAGCATCGCAGAAAGTGATTTAAATTCATTTACTGTTGTTAATTTTGCCAAAAGAATAGCCAATACTTCTTCTTGTTTTTTTTCTTTCACTGCTTTAAAGAGAGAATTGGGCCCATATTTTTGCTGCATAGCAAATGATTGGATAACGATAATTAAGCATATTATCATTATTTTCATAATCCCTCTCAGCGTTCGTTACTTATTTTTTATACCTCATTAAAAAAGGTATAACCGAGTCAGGATTCAAAGAGATAGATTCTATACCAAGTTTTATCAGATACTCTCCAAGCTCAGGATAATCTGATGGTGCTTGCCCGCAAATGCCGCTATATTTATGCGCGCGTAATGCTCCGGCAATGGCCATCTCAAACATTTTTTTCATGGCCGGATCCCGCTCATCAAATACCCCAATAAGCCGGGGTGAATCACGATCAACTCCCAATGTTAGTTGTGTTAAATCATTTGATCCAATAGAAATACCATCAAAATCTTGCAGAAATTCGTCGATCAATACCACGTTTGCTGGAATTTCGCACATCATAATAATCTCAAGACCATTATCTGCCTGATTCAAGCCATGATGCGCCATTTCTTGAATCACTCGTTTGCCTTCTTGCAACGTTCGTACAAAAGGAACCATGATTTTTATATTGGTGAGCCCCATCTGCTCTCGCGCTTTTTTGAGTGCTGCACATTCAAGAGCAAAAGCATCTTTATACCGATCGCTATAATACCGAATTGCACCACGAAATCCTATCATAGGATTCTCTTCTTCCGGTTCAAAAGAAGAGCCACCAATCAGATTGCGATATTCGTTCGTTTTAAAATCGGAAAGCCGAACAATAACCGGCTTTGGATAAAATGCTGCGGCAATTGTGCCAATTCCTTGCGCAAGTGAGTCAATATAAAATTCTTTTTTATCAGGATAGCCAGCAGTAAGCTCATTAATATGTTTCAAAGTTTTTTTATCAGGTACTAATTCTGGGTGCAGCAATGCCAAAGGATGGATCTTAATGGTATTAGTGATAATAAATTCAATGCGCGCAAGCCCAACCCCTGCAACGGGTAAAAATGAAAGTGCGAATGCGCGTTCCGGGTCAGCTAAGTTGATCATTATATCAGCGGGCGCTTGCGGCACTTGCTCAAGCTCAATCGTTTTGAGTGTAAAGGGTAAATCTCCCGCATACACAAAACCGGTTTTTCCTTGCGAGCAATCGATCGTAATGTGCGTACCATTGGTTATTTTTTGCATCGCATTTTCAGCGCCTACGATCGCAGGGATGCGCAATTCACGGCTGACAATCGCAGCATGGCACGTTCTGCCACCCATCTGAGTAATTATTCCAACTGCTCGCTTTAAAACCGGAACCCAATCAGGATCAGTCATGCGCGTAACAATAATATCACCCTGCTGCACTCGCACAATATCGTGAATTGATTCTATGATTCGCGCAGTTCCGCTCACGATTTGCTGGCCAACACTTTGCCCGGTTACTAAAGGAGTAAGTTCTGTGGAATTTTGCAATTCGTAACGCTGGAATTGCAGATGATTTTCCCTTGCATGGATTGTTTCGGGCCGTGCTTGTACAATATAAATTTTTCCATCTTTTCCATCTTTTGCCCACTCGATATCCATGGGACTCCAGGAACCTTTTAGCTTGGTATACAAATCTTCGATTACGCAAACTGCTTTTGCGATCGCCAGAACATCTTCATCAGTAAGCGAAAATGCCCATTGTTCCGAGCGAGGGACGGCCACTTGTTTAGTTCCAAATTCATCATAAACAATTTTAGTAGTTTTACTGCCCCGCTCTTTTTTAATGATCGCAGCAAACGTTTGTTTAAGAGTCAGCTTAAAGATCACGAATTCATCAGGAATCACTATTCCTTGCACAATTGCTTCACCGAGCCCATAGGATGCATTGATGACTACTGTATTTTTAAAGCCACTTTCAGTATCTAATGAAAACGCAACTCCAGAAGATGCTTTATCTGATCGCACCATTTTCTGTACCGCAATAGAAAGTGCAACGTTCGTAAAATCAAAATTTTTATCATGCCGATATACAATTGCACGATCGGTAAATAATGAAGCAAAACATTTTTTGCATGCCTCAATAAGTTGATAATCACCACTAATATTAAGATATGATTCTTGTTGCCCTGCAAATGATGCTGTTGGTAAATCTTCTGCGGTAGCAGATGATCGAACCGCAACGCTTAATTTTGCCTGACGATATTCTTTTGCAAGTTGATTATATGCGCTTAAAATCTCAGTCGCCAAATCATCGGGCATACGTGCACGTAAAAAAAGATTGCGAATTGCTTGGCCTATCTCTTGCAGCTTTTGCAGATCATTATAATCATGCAATTGCTCCATGAGTTGTTTGATCTGAGGCATTAATCCATTATATTCAACATAATACCAATAGGCATCGGCAGTTATAGCAAATCCATCTGGCACCGCAATACCCGCATCCGATAATGATGCTATCATTTGGCCAAGCGATGCTGTTTTACCGCCCACAAGAGAAACATCCGCTAAAGTAAGTGCACGAAATGGTTTAATAAATTTCATAGTGGTACCAAAAAAAATTTTTAAATTTATCCGAAAATCTAGCAGCTTGCCGCCTGTACCAGAATACAAATGAAAAAAATGATACACAATCTTTTTTGGAAAAAAAGCATCTCGTTCGTCTCGAGCGATCCCGAGTTTATCGAGGAAGAGTCGAGAGATTAAAAAACAAGCACTTCTCGAGTCGGCCAGAAGGCCTCCCTCGAAGCGAACGGTGGTGATAAATGTTGACAGTAGCATAGTGCAGTAGTATGATGAGCGCGGTTTTAACATATCACATCTAAAAACAGCATATAAGGAGAAAATATATATGCAGCTGATGAAGTATCGTAAACACGCGTCCCTCTCACTCTCTCTCGCATTCGCAGCAATGGTAATAACCCCTTCTGCGCATGCATTTTTCCTCTGTGACAGAGAAGATATAGAAAAAGTTTTGGGCACAACCGTTCTTTTTACCGCGCTTACTTGTTTTATTCGCTTGGTTACTAAAAAAACACAACCAAAGCGCGTCTATCCAAAAGATGATTCATTTTCAGAAATTGGCTGGTACGTTTTTGATGAACTATTAACGGGACAGATGGAAAAAGGTGAACGCCCAAGCAAAGTAATCATTGATGATTTGAGCAACCCGCAAGAACTTACTATTCAATATAGCAAAGTTGAAGCACGCGGTGTTGCGGGTATCCTCTATTCAACTATGAAACCGGTCATTATTCCTGCTTTAACATTCATGGTACTCATTAACAAAGATTTTCTACAAAAAGCTGCTGTAGGTATTCATAATATGACAGACTTTATCAATAAGCCTACAAAAATATTTGATGAATTTATGAAAACTGCAAGTACGGGAAACCTACCCTAAAATTAACCAAGAATTGGTTAATTGACAAAATCCCACTTAATTTTAGTATCATATGAGAAATTGTAGAGAACTAAAAAAAAGCATATAAGGAGACACTTATGCTATTTTTAACGAAGAAAACAATGATCGCAGCGTTATTGCTCAGCTCATTAACGATAAACAACGCAAAAGCGGTGACTAGTCCAAATGCAACTCAAGTTGGCCTAGTTGTTGGCCCTATTCTAGCATATATTTATCATTTACATGAAGTTGATCAGGCTCAAAAAGACAAGGGCTTGGCAACAAAAGCACTCGATGCAGCCCATCAAACGAGTACCGGCATAATTAACAACAAATATGTTAAGGCGTTAGGCTTAGCTTCTGGGTTAGTTGTTTTAGCTCATTATTCTCCTCAAATTATTGAATCATTAAAAGCTGTTGGTTCTACAGCACTCGGTGCCGCTAAATCGTAATCACTGATATTTATGATAAAAGCCGAGATTAGTCTCGGCTTTTTTTTTGCGTTTTTTTATAAAATCATTACATTGATCAAAGAAATTGGCTTTTGGTTCACCCGTTCGTGGTGAGCTTGTCGAACCATCAGTTATTTATGATAAATTGCATTATATTGCTCGCACCCTTCGACAAGCTCAGGGCGAGCGGTTAGCAGATTTCTATGATCACACATTCAAAGCAATTATTAATTCTTGCACTGATACTGTATCCTTTTCAGTCTTCATCCCTCGATTTTCCAACACGTGAAGTGAGTATCGGAGTCAGCGCCTTTGCTATTGGAGCGTTCAGCACTTTCATTGGATCATCATGGTATCATCCTGCGGCACTTGCAAAAAAGGAGTTAGAACTTGCGCAAGCAGAAAAAAATAAGAAAGAGCAAGCAGAAAGAATCGAAAAAGAGCGGCAGCATGCAGCTGAATTAGAAAGATTACACGCTGAAAATCGTTTGCTCTATATAAAACATACTTATTCAGATGAGTTTGAACGTTTGCGCAAAGAAAAACTCAATGAAAGAGATGCACTTTTTAATATCATTAGAGAAAATTGCGGGATGCATGATCTTCCATTCAATCACTATCATGTGGTGCTCACTCAGAATCTTGAACTACTTAGAAACTTAGAGATGGCACTTCCATCTGATAAACAACAAGAACGATTAACGCTTATCAGTAATCTGGAACGGATCGCTAAGATTTACAATGGGCAAATTGCTGATAAAGCAAAACATGAAAAAGAAGATGCTGAAAGCAAACGAAGAAAAGAAGAAACAGAACTGCGCAAAATAGAAAAAGAACAGCTGGAAATACGGAAGTTACAATTAGAAGTAGATACCATAAAAGAAGAAAAGCATAAGCTTGATCACATTCACGTTAAACTCGATACCATCGCTAATAAAATAACAACTGCAACGGGTAAACAATCTGAACAAACTCAAGAGGTTATGGGATCAGTAAATGCACTGCGGATAAAGCAGGCACAAGATGCTGAAGATCTTAAAAAAATTATCAATAAGGGAAATGAAACACTAGAAACCAAATTTGCTTTATTATTCAAGCTTTTTGAACAAGCGCGTACCTTTGTAAATACTATACTGAGCCAACAACAAGCTGCTGTTCAAACTCCGCCGCCTCCTTATAATCCAGAAGTTTACCCGCAGATGCAAAAGCCAAGCGCCCCGCCAATCTAATAATTGGTGCGGCGTTCAACGCTTGCTTTAACAAAACCAAGAAAGAGTGGGCTCGGATTATTAAGCCTGCTCTTGAACTCAGGATGTGCTTGGGTCGCAACAAAAAATGGATGATCCTGTAGTTCAAGAAATTCCATTAGCTTCGTACCATCTTTACGCTCATGATACCCTGAGAATGAAATTCCCTGCTTTTCAAGCATCGAAACATAATGCGGATTAACTTCATAGCGATGGCGATGGCGTTCGCTCACAACCGTTGCAGTTTTCTCTATTTTTATTTTATTGGATGCTGTATATAATTGAGCAACTTTGCTTTCTTTTGCAACTGTTGCATTATATGCTCCCAGACGCATTGTACCGCCATAGGCATGATCAGCAAGAAATTGTTTTTGTAAAGGCAACACATCTATAATCGGATAGGGGGTACCTTGATCCACCTCAGTGGTGTGCGCTGCATGCAATCCACATTTATTACGGGCAAATTCTACTGCAGCCAATTGCATCCCATAACAAAGTCCAAGATAAGGAATTTTGTTGCTCCGTACATAGGAAATTGCGGCAATTTTTCCTTCAACCCCCAAATTGCCAAACCCTCCCGGAACAATTACCCCATCGAAAGCTGCTAAATCAGAAAGCCGATCTGCTTGCTTTTCAAACACTTGCGCATTGATCCAAGAAATTTCAACACCAACTCCCACATGCGCCCCTGCATGCACCAAGGCAGAATAGATGCTCACATAGCTATCAGTGAGACTAAAATCACCAATATCAAGATATTTGCCGACAATAGCGATTTTAATTTTTTTTGCGGGATGCTTAATCATGCTCACTAACTCTTGCCAACGTTGCCAATCAGGAATGGATCGAGATTCTAAATGAAAATGCTTGAGTATTTTCTGGCCGACTTGTTCACGCTCAAGATAGATTGGCATTTCATAAATAGTTTCAATGTCCGGCGCAGAAATAATCTGATCAGCATGGACGTGCGAGCACAGTTCAATTTTTTTCTTGCGAACCTCATCAAGCGGTTGTTTTGCTCTGCAGACAATAAAGTCGGGTAAAATTCCTTCTTGCCCAAGAAGGCGAACCGCCTGTTGCGTTGGTTTTGTTTTCATTTCCTGCATGTGATCAGGAATTGGCAAATAGGTAACCAAAACATAGGCAATACTATCAACACCTAATTCTCTTTCTAATCCCTTAAGCGCAAAAAGGAACGGTACATTTTCATAATCGCCAACGGTGCCACCCAGCTCTATAATCGCAATTTCATAGCCATCTGAAGCTTCTAAAATGCGCCGCTTAACCTCATCAAGAATATGTGGCATAAATTGAACCGTTTGGCCCAAATATTCGCCGCGCCGTTCCCGATCAATTACCGCTTTATAAATTTGTCCGGTAGTAATATTATTGCGTTTGGGAATATCTTCATCAAGAAAGCGCTCATAGGTGCCTAAATCTTGATCAATTTCGCCTCCATCATCAGTTACCCATACTTCACCATGTTCGGTAGGCCGCAACGTTCCTGCATCAAAATTAATATACGGATCAATTTTTATCAGCGTAGTTCTATACCCATGCTCTTTTAATATTTTACCAAGCGATGCCGTGGTTACTCCTTTGCCCACACCAGAAATAACACCACCGGCTACTACAATAAATTTTGTTTTCATTTGATGTCTCACAAACAATTTGGCATTCAATTATTCCCGAATGGCATAAGTATCGGGCAAACCATTTCATAGTTAACAAGAATTGGCAAACAATTACAACAGCAATCCAACGATCATAGCCGAAAGCAAATTAGCAAGCGCACTTCCCAAAACCGCATACAATCCTAATTGCGTGATTGTGTGCCGTTTTTCTGGAGCCAATGCACCGATCATGCCGATCTGAATACCAATACATGAGAAATTTGAAAATCCACACAGGGCATAGACTAAAATCGTAAATGTTCTAGGAGAAAGGTTTGTTTTTACTAACTCACTAAATGCAATAAGTTCATTGCCAGCAATTTTTATACCCAGCAACTTTCCAGCCTGCCATAATTCAGTGCCCGTAAACCCAAGCAGATAGGCAAACGGTGCAAAAATGTATGAAAAAATGGTGCCTATACTTAAAACCGGTAATTGCACCGGCAGCTGCATATGGGTAAATAACTGGTTCAGATAAAAACTTACTAAACTTAAAAGATAATCACTCATGGCAATCAATGCTAGAAAAGAAATAAGCATGGCGGCTACCGCAACTGCGAGTTTAAGACCATCCATAGTTCCTTTTGCAATAGCATCAAAGGCATTGGCAGTCCGGTTTTCAAATTCTATTTTTTTAGAGGCAAGAGAGGTTTCCGTCTCCGGTAGTAAAATTTTTGCAATAAAAATTGCGGCCGGAATACTCATCATCGCTGCAGTAAGCAGATGAATCCCCGGAATTCCAATCATCACATAGATCACAAGCACTGAAATACTAACCGATGCCATTCCGCTGGTCATATACACAAAGAGCTCTGATCGTGTCATAACGCGCAAATAATTACTAATAAAAAGAGCCGCTTCAGTTTGACCCAAAATGCTATTGGCGATGACTGAGACGGTTTCTACACCGCTGGTGCCTAAAATTGGCCGGATAATCCAGTTCATACCGGAAACTATTTTTTGAATGATGTGAAAATGATAAAAAAGAGCGGTAAGCGCGCCGACAAAAATAATAATTGGGAGAACTTTTATCGCAAAAACAAACCCCCACGGCAAGCTGGCATCACCTAATTTGCCAAACATAAAATTAATACCACTATCGGCGAATACTGAAAGCTTTGATGCGCCATCCGCAATCTTCCCAATCACAACCCTTCCCCAACTCGTGCGCAACATAACCAGGGCAAATGTAAAATGCAGTGCTAATGCGCTGATTATTAATCGAAAATTGATAGCACTTCGATTTCTTGAAAAGAGGAAAGCAACGGCAAAGATCACCCCGATACCGACGATATTGAGGAAACGATTATATTCAAGAAAATATGCAAGCAAGTCATGAACAAGTACCGACTTTCGAATCAAATTGTGAAAAATACTAGGCAGAAGTATAACAATCTTCCTCAGAAAAGCAAAAAGGCCCGTATTGGTACGAGCCTTCAATGGTATTCAAAAATAGATTACATTAGCCTTTTGGTACTGGCTGTTCAAGTGCTGAATACCCGCTTACCTTTGCGCGTTTAAGCATTTCAGCTTTATTATTCTTATATGAACGTTCATCCACATCCGCTTGGATAAATTCTCTTGCGGCCCCATCGCTAAATACTGCTTGATAAATTTGGTTGCCTGGATTTTTTGGATCGGGAGAGGTACGTACTTCAAAGCCAATCACATTTCCCGGAAGCGTTATTTCTTGACCGCTAAAGCCGCTTCTTAGTTTCTTAGAACCAACACTCGCTAATACGGCACCTTCATGAAGCGGAACTAAATTATCATGGAGCGTAACAATAACATAATAGACGTCTCCGGTCTTCCACTCTGCAAATCTTCCACCGTTTCCGCGCGGAACATTTGAATGGAATGCATTGGTATCGCCACGATCTAAACGGGCAAGAATTTCTTTAATTTGGCTTCCGAATACCTGGTTAGCCAATTTTAACGTTTCTGCAGTCAAGTTAAATCCGCCAGCAAATGCCATTGAAAATCCTGCAGTTGGGCCGGCAAGCGCTATTCCTATCGGCATACTTACGCCCTTGGCTTTATCAAGAAGATCTACAACTTTACCGGGAATATCCAATTTAAGGGCATATGCTTTATGCTGTTTCATTGCATCATTGGCATCTTTAGCCTTATAGGCATAAATATCAACGGCCGGGAGTGCACTACTACTTCCATGGACAATGGCATACCCGTGCATTAAAGAGCCCGTGCATAAAAACAGGGCCATGCTCAGTATTTTTATACAAGATGACTTCATTTTTCTCCTTTTTTTGATTGAAAATTTTATTCTAGAAAAAGGCCCGTATTGCTACGAGCCTTTATTCTTAAATTCTATAAGCAGGTTGCTTTAGCCTTTTGGTACTGGCTGTTCAAGTGCTGAATACCCGCTTACTTTTGCGCGTTTAAGCATTTCTGCTTTGTTATTCTTATATGAACGTTCATCAACATCCGCTGGTACATATTCTCTTACATACGTATTACCAAATACTGCTTTATAAATTTGATTGCCTGGCTTATTAGGATCTGGCGATGTTTGTACCGAAAAGGCAGTAACTCGGCCTGGAAGCGTAATCATCTTTCCAGAAAGCCCGCTCTTTACTTGTCTTGAGCCCACGTTTCCTGATATCGCACCTTCATGCAATGGAATTAAGCTTTTAGGTAACGTTACAATTATATAAATATCTTTATCAGTCTTCCACTCAGCAAATCTGCCGCTGTTTCCACGAGGAACATCTGAGTGATACGCTGCGGTATCTCCGCGAAAGGCTCTTGCAATACCTTCTTTAATGTGTGATCCAAAAAGGTTATTAGCCATTTTTAGAGCATCAACTGCCGTGCCAAATCCTTGCGCAACTGCAAGCGAAACACCCTCTGTTGCACCAGAAAGGGCTGCTCCAACTGGCATACTCACACCCTTAATTTTATCAAGAACGTTCACTGTAGTTTCAGGAACGGAAAGTGCTCGTGCATAATTTTGGTGTTGTCTGACCGCATCTTTGGCATCTTTAGCTTCATAAGTATAAATATCAACTGCGGGGAGTGCGCTATCGCTTCCATGGACAACCGCATACCCTTGCATTAAAGACCCGGTGCATAAAAGCAGGGCCATACCCATTATTTTTATAAAAAATGACTTCATTTTTTCTCCTTTTTTTGACTTAAAAATACAACTCCATACCTATAGATAGGTTATCATAGTACTTATTCTATTTGCAATAGTTTAAGTTCTTATTGAAGTAGTATTTATGCTTGTTTTTAGGGTAGAAAAAAGGGCTATATTTGAGAGATAAGAGCCGGGTTTTTCTTGCGATCCTCACGCTCTTTGGCCATTAAGGCATCGATAATATCATCCATTTGGCCTTCCATCACCATATCAAGCTTCTTTAAAGTAATATCAACTTGATGATCGGTAACCCGATTTTGGGGAAAGTTATAGGTGCGCACCTTCTCAGCGCGTTCGCCGGTGCCTACCTGCTCTTTGCGCTGCTTGCGCATTTCTGCTTCGGATTTTTCTACCTGAGCAGCAAGCAGGCGCGATTGCAGAAGCTTCATAGCTTTTGCTTTATTTTTGTGCTGGGAACGCTCTTCCTGGCAGGCAACGGCTACCCCGGTTGGAATATGGGTAATTCGGACGGCAGAATCAGTAGTATTGACGTGTTGGCCCCCGGCCCCGCTTGAACGGTAAACATCAATACGCAAATCAGCTGGATTAATAGAAACGTCCACCTCTTCTGCTTCAGGAAGCACCGCAACAGTTACAGTCGAGGTGTGAATGCGTCCTTGTGTCTCGGTGCGATGGAACCCGCTGAACCCTGTGGACCCCTGATTCATATTTAAGATGGCCATAAACGCCCTTACCCTGCACATGCAGAATAATTTCGCGATATCCGCCAAAATCGGTGGTGCTAAAGCTTTCTACCGTTACTCGCCAATGATTTTTTTGGGCATAATTGGTATACATTTTTTGCAGATCAGCCACAAAAAGAGCTGCTTCTTGGCCGCCTGCCCCTGCTCTGATTTCCAGATAAACCGAGCGATCATTGCGTTCATCGGCAGGAAAAAGAATATCATCAAGCTCACATTGCTTTTGCGTGAGCTGAAGCTGTAATTCTAAAAGTTCATCGTCAAACATTTGGGCAAGCTCTGCATCTTGCAGGCTTGCCGCATCTTTTTTGGCCTGTTCAATTTTCTGTTCTGTATTCAATATTTCACGATGTTTTTGGAGTACTAAAGAAAGGTTTGAGAATTCTTTTTGCAAGGCAGTACGCTTACTGGTCTCCAAAGCTGGGTTGCCAGCTGCTCAGAGAGCTCTAGCTATCTTTTTTCTAAAGAATCCCAGGCTATTGCCATAGCTTAAACCTTTAAGCCGCCTTAGCGCCTTTTTTATAACGCTTATTGAATTTTTCAATACGTCCGGCAGTATCTAAGAATTTTTGTGCACCGGTATAAAATGGGTGGCAATTAGAACAAATAGTAACATGCAACTCAGGTTTAGTTGAGGTAGTTACAAATGTGTTGCCACAGGCGCAACGAGCAGTAATTTCATGTAATTCAGGATGTTTATTTTGTTTCATAATTCAAATCCTTAATGACGGTATTCATTAATATACTAAATATAATAGCTACGATTATGGCCTAAAAAAGCGCTCTTGTAAATACATTAACCCATAAAGGGAGCTTAACTCCTTAGCTCTTATTTGGATTAACCTGCGCTAATGGTTTTTCTTTCGTAAGAGACTGCTTTTTCTGGCTCTTGGTTACGGCTGGTTGATTTTGATCCTCCGGCTCGTCCTCAAAAAGACGCTTTTTTGCGCTTTTTTTCTGAAATAAAGTATGGTTTTTTATAACTTTATCAATCAATATGGATGCTTCATTGCGATGACTATTTGCTGGATGTGTATCTGGCATTCCAGGTCCATATCGCCGAACAATGCTTTCGGTTAATTCTTTATAACCATTAATACTTGTTTGATTCTGGGCAGCAGCGGTTAAATCAGCTTCAATCTCTACATTTCTGCGAAAAAGTGTATACAATTTTTCAGAGTCTGGCGTTAATGTGGGATTTTGTTTCTTTTCTTTTAAAAGTTTTTCTATCGCATTAATTTTGCTGACATGGCGTTGTTTGGTGTGGGTTAATTCATGCCCAATGATAGTCCGTTGGCTCGCTTTTGAATATGTATCAAATTCTTTTTCATTTATCATTACCAAGTAATTATTTGCACTCGCTATGCTATTCTGATTTTCCAACTGGACAACCGCCAAATCTCTGGCGATTCCCCGCTCTTTTGCCTGTTTTAAAACCATTTTTTTTATGGGAGAAGAAGCAGGCTTAAATGTTACAGATTGTTTTTTAAATTGTTCTTCGATTATGGTATCTTGATTGGGCCATTCCTCTTCTACATCTTTCTTGCTAATTCCTTTTTGAGCAAGTTCTTCAAAGAGCGTTTGCTCACACAGATCTGTTAGTTTCATACAAAAAGTTTTTGGTGAAGAAACTATCATCTGTCTTGGCAATTTGTTTGTCTTATTTATCGGAGATTCTCCGCCTACCATTTTAAAGTAATGATTCAAGAGAGCGATTTTCGAATTTTCTAGTTCTTTTTCTGTTTTATCCATAGGGAATGCAATCGCGCAAAGGCCCATTAAAGAGATCAATATAAGAAATTGTAAATTTTTAATTACCATAAATATCCCTAATTATATGCTTTTTTCAATCAACTTTGTTTTTTTTGAATTGTTAATCTCAAGTGGCACGCTTGGTGCATTCGTTACTGCAGGTTGATTTTCAGAATCCTCAAAAAGCCGTCTTTTTGCAGTTTTGCTCTTTTGATACTCTTTCCATGTATTATTAATGTTCTTGAGTATTCTCGCTGCTTCGCGCCGATCGATGTGCGCCGGATGTTCATCATCTTCAAATGGATCAATCCCATCTTCCTTAATAAATTCTTCTGTAAACTGCTCATATCCATTAATAGCCTGCTCATTCTGACTGGCTCCCACTAAATCAGCGTTAGCTTCAAAGTGCCTTTCGCAAACTAAATGTAGTTGTTTTGATTCAGGACTTAATTCGCCATTCGACGATTTCCGTTTTAAAAGCTGCTCGATCGCGACGCTTCTGGCAATATCATGGTTTAATGCATGGGTAAGTTCATGCTCAACGATGGCAACTTGTGCATCTAACGGGTATTTGCCAAAACGTTTTTCATTTACTTCCATATGTTTATAATTCGCTTGCGCAAATCCCGAACCTCTTTCTACTACGAAATCATCAATTCCGCGGCTTTTTGCTTGTTTTATGATTCTTTCACTCAATTCTTTTGAGACTGGTTTAAATTTTTTCTTATTTTTCTTTGCTCGCAGAGTACGTTCATAATATTTATCGATATCGGCCATTTCTTTCTGGATATCTTCTTCACTAATTCCTTTTTTTGCTAATCGAAAATCCAAGACTGTTTTAAAACCTTTACCAAGATCTTTGCAAAAAGTTTTTGGTGAAGTCGTTTTCCAAGGCTCAGGCAACTTGATAGCCTTTTTCTCGGGCGAAATTCCCTCAATCATTTTAGAAACATGGTTCAGCATTGAAATTTTTGAATGTACGAAATTTTCTAGTACTTTTTCATCTTTTTCTTCTGTTGCTTTTTCCATAGGCAAAACAGTTTGGCAACTGAAAATCAATGAGAAGAATAAGAGAATTGCCATATTTTTGAAAGCCATAATATACCTCATTAATTATTTAATTTTAATAGGGGCAAATGGTTGCCCACTGGTTATGCAAATAGTTTTCTTCTTATTTGAAATCAACTTCGGAGAATTCTCATTTTTCAAACGCTCATTGCAATAGGAGCGCTTTTTTTTGTTTGCTTTTTGCTGCGGCGCTTCCCAACGCAAACTTTCTTCATCTAATGTTTCATCCGTGGTTAATACAGATAATTGATTATTGATTTTTTCTTTTTCTTCTTCTTCTTTCAATTTGTGCCAAATCATATGAAGATCAATTATCATATCGGAAGCCTCAAACCGATGAATATTTTTGGGATGTTCCTGGGCTTGGCCATGCCCTTCCTTTTCAACCCATCTTTGGGCCGCTTGCGCGTATGCTTGGGCGTTTAATAAGCTTTTAAATGCAGGTTTGCAATCAGCGCGTGCTTCATCATCACGGTGAAATAACGCATATATTTTTCTTGAATGCGGGCTCAAGGTGCCCCCATTTTTTGTTTCAAGACAGGCCGCTACCGCATTGGTCACACTTATATCATTATTTTTAATATGCTCGCATTCATGATCAATCAGTAGCTTTTGGCTTTCGTGAGTATATTTCTTAAATCTTTTTTCATTCACCCAAATGTAAGATCCATCAGTCTGAGTAAGGCACTCCTTAGAATCAGTTTTGAAAACCTTCAAATTTCGCGTGATGCCATTTTTTTTGACTTGGTCTAAAACCATTTTTTCGATCACTAAAGACGCTGGTTGAGATCCCAATAATGCATCTTTATTATTTTGAATAATTTCATTTTCCTTAAGCGCCTGTTCATTCAACTGATCCTGAGTAACCCCTTTTTTTTCCAATTTTTGCAAGAGTGATTTCCGATTGAATTCTGTTACTTGATCACCAAATGCTTCAGGATTAGAAAATTCCATTTCTTTTTTAGGCAATTCAGCAAATTCTTTTGAAGGAGAATATCCAGCCACCATTTTTTTATATTGATTCAAGAAATCAAGTTTTTTTTCTAAAAACTCATTCTGCAATTGCTCTATTGAAGCAGTACCCATGGGCAAGCTTCTAGAACAGACTCCGATCAATAAAAATAAGAAAATAGATAAAATTCTCACGTTTCCCACCATTTTATAGAAAATTAATAAAAAATTATGCTTCATTATCTAATAAAATTACCAAAATTACTCAATTTGTCAATCCAGCGAAGGGGTTCTTAGGGGGGGGTTACCCCCCCTTTTCTTCAGTTGATGCTCTGTTTCGGGCTCCTTCTGCCGTTTTGGCAGGCTTTGCAGGCGCAAAGCTCTTGGAGCCGATTGATTGGTTCTATAGGAATACCCAGGGATGCGAGGACTGCTTAAAGAACCGATTGTGCCTAAACCAGGCAATAAAATCAGCCTTAGAGGGAAAGATAGGCAAAATCGTGCGATTTCAAGCCCCCCCATCGCCTTAAGCCAGCGTTTATTGACCCTGGCCATGGATTGGAGCGTAAATGGCTTCTCGGCTCTGGCTCCCGATTTGGCCACCTCACGAATAAGATCTGCCGGCAATTGGCTTTCCGTCAGTCTTCCCATTGCATGAATGCCTAAAAACAACAAACAAATACTAAAAAAAATCACATTTAAAAATTACATCAAAAAAATTCGGTAAAAAAAGACAGGAAAAAATCGCCGCTTCAGCAGCGATAGGTAGGAAGTGCGTAGAAATGAATCTGGAATCACATTTAATATCATGGTATATTCTTTTTATCGTCTAAATAGTAACAACTAGGGCTACTTCATGGAATCACAACAATTTGCTGCCGCCATTCAACAGTTATCAAATCAAATTTCCGCACTCAAAAAATCTGAGCCCAAGCCTCTCCGCTCGGAAGAACTAAAAGATTTATTTGCAGCGCTTTCAAAAGCACAAGCGGAAATGGAAACCGCTGAACTTTCTTCAGAAAATCCCTTTTTTAAAACACGCTACGCTGATTTAGCGGCTATTGTAAAAGCATCGCGCCCCGCATTAACCAAGCATGGGCTTTCAATTATTCAACAGATCATTACACACGATGATAGCCAAACAATGCTTCATACCATGCTCTGCCATAATTCTGGCCAGTGGGTTGAAAGCCGCGTACGCATAGTGCCTCCCAAAAATGATGTCCAATCAATTGGAAGCTATATCACCTACTTGCGCCGGTATTCAATTGCCGCTATTTGCGGCATCGTTTCAAGTGATGACGATGATGGCGAAATGGCAGTGGCGCATAATCGCACTAATCAAGCAAAAACTCCGCACTCAACAAAATATTATTAATCGATTCTTGCATCTCTCTTTATTGTTACGATATCTATGAATGAGATACGTTCATGAGATAAAAGGAGAAGCAATGCCATATAAAGTGGGTAAAAAAACAAAAACTAAGGGTTGGCCAATACTTGAATTTAAAAATGGGAAATGGAATGTGATCGCCCATTCAAATTCAAAAGAAAAAGCAGAAGCAAGCATTCGCGCACGCTATTGGGGCGAGCATAAGAAAAAATAAGGAATTTTTATGAAGCATAAGACATTCCAATGGGAGCATCTCATATCAATTCCCGTGCAAATATTTTTTTTAATGATGAGCGCCATACTATTAATCGTGTGCTTGTATAAGCCCATCAAGCAATTTAATCCGGTTGATAGCAAACCTGAATTACAGTTTTTAGATTCTGCAACTGATCAAAAATCTGTTGTGCATATTAAGACCGGATTAACTATTACTGATTTCTTAAAATTTGATGCGATAAAAAATGAATATACCGTTAATGCAATTATATGGTTTGCATTTGATCCAAAGCAAATCCCTTTGGAAACAATTGAAAAATTTTCTTTTACCAAAGGAGAAATTGTAAAAAAATCAGAACCTATAATTTCAAAAACGAGTGATAATAAAACCGTTGCATTATATAATCTGCGTGTGCAGTTCACCACGATCCCCAATTATAGAAGGTTCCCGCTTGATGATCACTATCTTTTTCTAAATGTGATCAATAATGCCATCAATCCAACCCAAGCAGTCTTTGATGTGGATCAAAATGATTATAATTTATCAAAAAATCTTCATACTCCCGGTTGGCAAATCGTAGAACACAACGGCCAAGGGGGTTATGTGAAGGCTTTGGTTAGTCCTGGAATAATGAGCATGCAACCGAAAGCAGTATTTTCAATCGGATTATCAAAACACGACTATCGGCAGCTCCTGCTTATTATTTTGCCGCTCTTAGTGATTTTTTATTTTGGAATTTTTGCATTTTCAATCCAAGATATCGTTTTGGCGATCACCCTCATTTTAGCGAGCGTCTCTGGGCTCATCGCTTACAGCTTTGTTATCCAAACCTTGTCACCGCAAGTTGGCTATTTGATGCTCAGCGATTATATGTTCTTATTATTTCTCGGAATAATATTTGTGGTATTTTTTATCACGACGCTCAATGCAACGCCCGAGCATATACTTTCAAAAAAAGCGGTTGAGCGAATTAAAGGAATTACGCTCATTTGCATTTATGGTATACTCATTGCACTCTGGTATTATCTGACGAACGTTAAAGATATCTTGTGACTAAAATATAATTTTAGGAAACAAATCTTATTCAACAAATGTAATTGCTTGCCCAATTTTATCAGCACGGCCGGTTCTGCCAATGCGATGGATATAATCTTCATAGGTTTGTGGCAAATCAAAATTGATTACATGTGAAACATCATCAATATCTATTCCGCGCGCAACCACATCAGTTGCCAGAAGAATATGCACTTTATTTTCTTTGAATGAAGATAACGCTTTATTTCTTTGCGCTTGCGATTTATCTCCATGAATCGCCGCAACTTTAAATCCGCGCTCAATGAGAATGCGTGCTAATTTATCTACTGAATGCTTCGTGCGCATAAAGATAATCACTTTATTAAATTCAGGCTTGATTAAAAGATCATGCAAAAGATCGATCTTATTTTTTTGGCCGATCTTTATCACTTCTTGATTCACATTTTCAGCCGATTGACGCGATTTAACGCTAATCGAAACAGGATTGCGCAAGAATCCTGCCATGAGCTCTTGCAATGTTTTGGGTATCGTTGCAGAAAAGAACATCGAGTGGCGCTTTTGCGGCAATCGTTGCATCACATATTTAATATCTTTGATAAAGCCCATATCCAGCATCGTATCCACTTCATCTAAGACAATTGAAGTAAACGTGCTGAAGCGGATCATTCCATTTTGCTCTAAATCAATCAAGCGCCCTGGCGTGCCAATAACAAATTGCGGATTCTTTTTTAATTCTCGCATCTGCTGGGCAATATTTAAGCCCCCAATGCACAGCACAGAAAATAGATCTGTTTTATAAGCAAATGTTTTAAGCTCACTCTGAATCTGAACCGCTAACTCTCGCGTTGGAGTGATGATCAATACCCGCTCAGTCTTTTTATTCAGAAGATTATGGATTAAGGGGATCAAAAATGCTGCAGTTTTACCCGTTCCGGTGTTAGCAGTGGCGATGACATCTTTGCCCTGCAATAGAATGGGAATCACTTGATCTTGGATCGGCGTAGGAATTTCATACCCTTTGCTGATGATATTGCTTTTGATTTGATCTTCGATCGGAAAATCCGAGAACGTATTTTTTGGAATATAGGAACCGGCTTTAGATTGCTCCTCTACTTTTTTCATAAAAAGCGAGGGATCGAAGGTTTTAACCGGTCGTTTTTTAGGTTTGCCTGATCGGTGGTGTGTTTTTTTATTTTGAGAACCATATCCTCCCTGGCCAAAACGGTTTGGCCGCGCTCCATGGCCATCACTGCGCTTGGGATTGTTTGATTTATAATGAGCCATAGTTTTTTTAGCCTCCGTCTCGGATAAAGGATAGATTTATTGTTCGTAATACTCTAATAGTATGAACCAATTACTACCAGAAAGATAGGTAACACGCCTTGAATGGCCAAAAAATTATATTACTTTCCCTAACAAATTCAATGCATATTTGTCAATACTTTTAAATATATTTATATATTGTGCCCTATTATACGTAATTGCTATACTAAAACTAGCAAGGAGAATGGGTCTCCTTAAAAGGCCGGAGGAGGGCTCCTTTGAGGCCTGGATAAAAATAATAGCCCAAAAGGGAGATAGTATATGAAGAAATCATTAGTATTAATGGCCTTAGCATCGGGAACACTCGTCTCATTAACGTACGGCAAAACAACGGAAGAATTGGCAAAAGACGTTAACGAGTTGATCACATTCACCGAGAACTATGGTTCAAAGTGGTCCGATTTGATGGGCGATATGCATAAAGCCAAATATGATCTTGAGAAAAAGCACAAAATAGAACGCATGAATCTTGCAAAGAATAAAATAACTGAATTAGGAAAAACTAAGGATGTTGATGCGTATCTTTCAAGCAAACGTGCTGACATGCTCGCATTACATAAAAAACAATTGCAAGAATGGCAAGCGTTTTCAAAAGCATGGTCTGATAAAAAACAAGCACAAGGCGAAAAGGAATCTGTTGAGTTAGCAGCATTCGAAGAAGTAGAAGAAACTCCTGAAGACCAAGAGTAAACATACAAAGAAGGCGTCCGAAAGGGCGCCTCTTATCTATCACTCTGCAGGTAACTATGGAAGGTCCCTCAGTTAGACTTATCGCCCAGCAACTGCAAAAGTTTTGCGGGCATCGGATTACGCGTATATCTGGCAATGCCCACTTTGAAAAAGCGCCGTTTGAAGGCCAGATCATCAAAACAATTTATGCATTCGGTAAACGCTTAATTATTCAAACCACCGATTATGCATTAGTAACTCATTTTCTTATGTACGGCTCCTATCGCATTGATGAAACTCGTAACGGTATGGAGCCACGGCTTGCCCTTAAAACCGATGATAACGCCTTATATTTTTATAGTTGCTCAACCAAAGCATATCAAGAGCCGAACCTCCAAGAAAAACTTAATTTTACCACTGATATTTTAAGCCCCGCGTGGAATATCGCTGGCACGATCGCACTCATACAAAAACATCCGAATGCCACCATTGATGATATCCTGCTTGATCAGGATATTTTTTCAGGAGTCGGCAATATTATCAAAAATGAAACATTATATTTATCACGGGTAAAGCCTACAAGAAAAATCAAAGATCTTTCTTTGAAAAAATTACGAGATATTTCCTGTAATGCTCGTCTTTATTCTCTTCAATTTCTTGAGCAGCGCAAAGATTTTGAATTACGCAAGCATTGGACCGTGTATCATAAAAAAGACTGCCCGCTAGGGCATCGCATTACACGGAAAAAAACAGGAAAAAGAGATCGCTGGAGCTTTTTTTGCCGCCGATGCCAAAATTAACAATAAACTCCTTGGGCACCAAAGCTTTTTATCGTCGGCGAAAAGAATGCTGCCGCTATTGCATTAAATACGTTGGCCTATCAACATTTAAAATGTGAAGAAGAGATGACCATTATCAGAGGCGCATCTCATCTTTTTGAAGAAAAAGGAACTTTAGAGGAAGCGGCCAAAGCAGCCAAAAGTTGGTTTCTGCAGCATATGGTTTCTTATTCTTCGTAGTTTTTATAATTAAAATATAATCGCTTGCTAGCCCATGAGGAGTAATAGGTAATCTTCTGCTTCAAACCATTGCACGCGAATATCAATAACCGCTACCATCAAGGTAAGATTCTGCTGCGAGATATTAATGAAACAGAAGTAAGTTCAAGGAATGCGCAATGATTCTTTTAAAAAAAGCTCTACTATTCTCATTTATTGCAATACTAAACCTGCAAGCCTCTATCTATGCAATGGAACTTCCAGAGGCAAATTTCAAATCAACATTAAATGAAAACGATAGCGATCTGCTGAGCGATTTTTTATATAACTATAGAAATCAAAACTATATTTCTTCAAGATCTGATGCGGATCTTCTACGAATAATATCTCTTTCATACGACGTTATGGATGACCCAAAGGAACTTAAAGAACTGAACTGGTTTGTAAAAGAAATTGTTTTTAAGAAAAGCACTGTAGATATCAAAGAAATTTTAAATGCAATAATCGATAGTGCAACAAAAGAATTAGAAAGTAGAAATCCCACCCTAGAACAAAAAAAGTCTACTCTTGCTCCTATTCTGAAACCAAGCGGAACTGCCAGCAAAATTTCCCCCCCAGCGCAACCCAGTAATGCATCAAAAAAAATATCTCCGACTGGATTAGTTACACTAAAAAAAATTATTCAAGCAGAAATCAATGGCAAGATCGACTATATTAAAACACGATCTAACTATACTCTAGAATCAGCGATAGAGTTAGCAAATATAGTTTTGAATAATCATGCAGAGTTCAGTGCTCTTAAAAAAGAACTCAAGCTAACAAAAAAGCAATTAAGACCAGTTCTTGAAAGAGTGAAACAGAAAGCATCCGATGCATTACGTCTCGCGCAAGAAAAAGCAGCTCCAGAAAAAATTCTAACATCTGCACAAATAGCGCCGGCAATAATTAAAGAGGAAGAACCCGAAGAAGAAATTCAGGCGAACCAACTGTACATCGGATTGGATATATAAGAGAATTTAATAGCAATGGTCAACCCATTCGATGGCAAGACTCAATTGATGCAATAAAGGCTCAAATCAAAGATGCTGAATTTGTACCAAATGATTATTTTCATATTACCATTGGATGGTACGATGCAAAAAAACCTTTCGCACCGGAAATAATTGCACGGGTTGAGCGCGCGCTTGCCAATGCATCGCAAATCTTAAAAATTGTATTCCCCCAAGGCGTAACCGGCGTTGGACTCATTGATGGCGCTATATTGATGGGCAATAAAAAAGCAACCGTGGCATTTAGAGTCGCAGAATCCGATGAGCTTAAAAAGCTTCAAGATATTCTATTAAAATTCATTTCATTTGAGAATATTGCTGATTTTAAATTCAATACATTCGAAAAAGAAACCCCTATTCATGTAACGCTGGGTAAAATAAGACCATCAAAATTAGCCCGGCAATACCAAAAGGTTGCCTCAGATTTACATGCACCGGAAGGCGCCCGCGTATCGCGAAGACAAGATTTTACAATAAATACTTTTCGACTAACCTATTCTCTAGCCGGTCAGGCATGGCAAGAAAAAATGTCATACAAATTTTAAGAATTTTATATTAGCAGAGCATCGGCTCTAGATATAGATTCTTTTTAGATAAAACTTATATCAGAAAATATTTGAGAAAAAAATATTTATGCGTAAGCTATTTAAATCAATAAATAGGCAGACTCCTTTTAATCCAATATCAGAGATTCGTAAAAGCATTACGGGGATTTATGAAATTACTATCAGGCTTTTTATTATTTGCAATTCTTGGTATGGCGCCAGCTATTTCTATGGAAATTCCCGAAAAAAAGGCCAACAAAAAAATAGAGGAAGATTTAGCTTCTCATTTTCTTCTAATGAAGCTTATTTGCGAAGGGCGGCCGCATGATGCAATGCTTGCAAAGGCAACATTTAGTAATAACCCAAAAGAAGCCTATGAAATTTATTCCGGACTAGCCGATATCGATTCGGATGAGCCATGGCACGCAATGGCATTATTATCAAAGGGCATGGCTCTCGCAAAAGGTGATGGGGTTGCAAAGAATAGGCCTGCTGCACTCGCATGCTTTGAGGACTGCTACAAAAAACATAACGATCCAAAAGCCTTGCTGGCCATTGGAGATCATTATGAAGATGAAACTCGGCTTTTGGACAACTACAATAAAGCCGCGAGTTATTATAAAAAGGCATTCGCAAATGGTGAGCCCATGGCAGGATACCGAATGGCAAGGCTCATTTATAATGAAAATATAAAACCAGAAACAAAATCTGAAGTATTAGAAATAATCAAATATACTATTCCTGCTGCAAATGCAAACATCACAGAAGCTCTCTATTTACTAGCCTCAGTATTACTTGATAATGATGATGAATCATTTACAGAAGTTGGACTGCCTGCCTTCCTGCAGGCAGCCAAGAATGGCGATTCATTTTCAGCTCTTCAGCTCGGTATATTATATAAAAATGGATTGCATGTGCCCAAAGATACAGAATTTGCTCAGAAAATTTTTAACAAAGCGCTAAACATGGAAGATACGGCCGTCAATAAATTGGCTAAGGCTTATATGTATAAACATGGAATTGGAATCACAAAAGATTCAATTCGCGCAAACAAGCTTCTTAAGGAAGCCCGTCCCCAACTTGGAGTAAATCAAAGTTATATTGATAATCTTTTTTCTGAAGAAGATGCGCTCACGATTAAGTCTACCCCGTCGCCAGCAGCCAATGTAGCAATACCTTCTAATAGTAAAGCTTCTACTGAAGCCCCTAAACCCAACCAAATCCTACAATCAAAAGAAGCAGCAAATCTTGGGAAGGTTTTGGAAGAGAAAAAAGAACAAGCTAAACCCGTTCTAAAAGCCGAACAAAAAATTGCACCGGTCATCCCAGTGCAAAAGGAGATAAAATATAAGACATTACTTGATAAATGCAATGAATATTCTATCAAGGAAGATGGTAGCTTCTTAGAGATAGCCGTGAAGAACAACCAAATTTTAATTCACGATCCACAATATAAAAATGAATTTGTAGTTCCTTATGAAGAAGCAGAATTTCATCACAATGCAAACTTGATTCAATTTAGATACGATGATCGTCTAAAAATATGGTTTAATAAATCGTTAAAAGAACTAAAAGCTGATCCTGAAACTCGATGGAAAATTCCGACTCATCGGTTTGGCAAAGCTGCTGATTACCTTATGCAATTAGTTGGTATAAAAAATCCCTACTTAGCCAAGAAAAAAAATAATGATCGACTGGTACATGAAGCAAAATCAATTACGCAAAAAAATCAAGGCCATTTTGAGTACACATTTAGAAAAGAAGGTAAAAAACTAATTCTATATCATAGGAATTATAGGCCATACAAAGTAAAACAATAAAAAGTCATATCGTATGAAAGACCCGCATTGATGCGGGTCTTTCGCTTAAGAACTATTTATATGAAGAAATATCGAAAAACTGCATCTCGCATTACTCCTCTTGATGGCCCAACTTTGGATAAAGTCAAAATTAGATTTGCTAATTCAATCGACTTTAGCCAGTATCCTTTCTCTTTGCCTATCATTAAAAACTTGAAAGAGATTGAATTTCCTAACCAAGTAACCTTTTTTGTTGGCGAAAATGGAGCAGGAAAATCAACTATCTTGGAAGCGATTGCGCTCAACGCCGGATTTGGCATTGAAGGCGGGAGCAAAAATATCAGTTTTAAAACTTCTGAAGAAAGAACCTATACCGGCACTCAGAAGTTTGCCGATTGTTTAATCCTATCCTGGCGTGCCAAACCAAAAAATGGCTATTTTTTTCGAGCAGAAAGCTTTTTTAATGTAGCAAATCATATTGATCAGATCGCTAAGATCGATTTTAGAATCTATGATTCTTATGGCGGCAAATCGCTCCATGAGCAATCGCATGGCGAAAGCTTTTTATCATTCTTCAGTAATCGTTTGAGCCATGGCGGATTCTTTATATTCGATGAGCCTGAGGCAGCACTATCGCCGCAACGGCAACTCTCATTGCTTGCAATCATCCATGAACTATGTACAAAAACCGATTCGCAATTTATCATTGCGACGCATTCGCCACTGCTTTTAGCATATCCCAATGCAACTATTTATTCGTGCGATGCGGATTCTTTGACAAGAATCGCATATACCGAAACACAACATTATCAAATTACTAAACAATTTTTAGATAACCCGGATCGATACTTGCATCATTTATTTAAAGATTAATTCAATTACAATGCTATGATTTTAATTTTTTGTTCCGGCTCTTCTTGCGGCACGTAAAAAATTTCAATAGAACTTGCTCCTAAATCTTCGCCTTTGACGGTAATTTTTATGTGATATTCATCCCACAGGCGCCCTCGACTAAAATAAGCATCATCAAGGGTTTTAAGTTCTGCAAAATCAATTGGGTCTTCTTGTGTTAAAATTGTCTTAAAATTCAGCAAGTTAAATTCTATATCATTAATGCGATGGGAAGTTGGTGTAATGATCACTTCCGCATGAATACGATAATCTTGCTTCAGATCGGTAATAATGAGATTAAGAAAATTGATGTCTTCTTTCACTTTGATGATCGCATCCGCCCCACTCTTAAGGCTGATATCATCAATTTTAGAATGGTGGATTAGAATAGTTTCTGGAGATTTGTTAACAACTTCCCAAACAATACCAAGTGAAGGGCCAGGAAGTTCCATTGCAGTTGCAAAAGGGACACTGATCGTAAAAATAAGAACGATAGCTTTAAAATGAACGCCTTCGGACCGCATTAAAACTCCTTTAAATGATTCTACGCACCTAATTAATACTAATATAAAATGTTTGCCTATTTCAAGAGTTGATACAAGATTTGTATTACACTGAGAACATTTCTTTTTGTAATACAAGCCTATTAAAGCTCATTTTTGCTCAATGTATTGCGCTTTTTTTGCGTGTTTTGCTACCTTCAATGGGTAAAAGGATTTAAGAGAAGGGATTGATGCATGAAGTATCTAGTAATGGCACTCGTATTAATTTTGAATATGCAACTGGCTGCATTAGAGAAAATAGAACTCATAGCACCGACTGAGCATGAACAATTATTGCTGAAGGCCCTTGCCAAAGGAGATCCGGATGCCGCCGAACCTTTATATTCCCAGGCAGAGCACTATATCTCTGAGAAGAACTCAGATAGAGCATTAGCTCTATTACAGACATTAACTGATCAAACAACAAATAAAACAATACGATCAAAAGCACAGTATAAGCTCGGGTATTTATATCGCGCTGGCTCACTCTTCCCAAAAAATGCAAAAAAAGCTCTTGAATTGTATCAGCAAGGACTCAAAGATGCAGACCCGGAAACGCGCGGAAAAATATTAGGGGCATTAGGAATACTCTATCGGGATGGAGATGATGGCATACAAAAAGATATCAACAAGGCAGAAAAATTTTTTATGCAAATTCTTACTTCTGTTCCTGATGAGGAACTTAAAGTAAAAGCATTATACGAACTGGCCGGGATTGCCATGGAGAAAAAAAATATGAAAGAGGCAATTACCTATCTTGAGCATGGCGAGCGACAACAATTTGTACCCTATATTAGCGCCCAATCTGCCGTATCGCTGGGTAGCATACATAGAAATAAAGGGGATCTGAGCAAAGCCGCGCATTATTTTAAAAAGGCTGCAGATCAACGCGTTGAACCAATAGCGCGTGAAATTGCTGCAACCGAACTTGCGCTTTTATTGTCGCAGGGCGGCGCAGGGCTTGAAAAAAATCTACCCGAATCACACAAATATGCACTACAAGCTCTAAGAGAAACCCAAGATCAAGCCAGAGCTGGGGGATTGCGAGCACTCTTGCGTTCAACCGGTTATAAAGGCAAAATTCCCGGCGCAAAATGAGCTATTCTGCTTTCCCTTCAAACTCTTGGTCTCTTTTTTCTGCTGCACCTTTATATTGAGCATACAATTTCTCGAAATTTCCCGCTGCTTTAAGTCCGCATGCGAATAGCTCAAGAATTTGATGCTGTTCGGAGTTCATAGAAATACGCTCACGGCGCGATCGAAGATATTCTTCAATTTGCTTTGAAGTTGCATTAATGCCTGCTTTATTGCACACATGCATAAGATATGCACTCACCACTGCAGCACTGCGTCCACGCCCGGCCTTACAATGCACATAGGCTATTTTTTCTTCACTGTGATCTCGATTTTCAAGATCACGAACTGCCCTGAGCAAATCAATAAATGATGGTGAGCTATAATCGGTAGTCGGATATTTATGGCTAATAATCGGTTCAGTTTTTTCTAATTCAGCCAGTCCTGAAAAAAACCAACTGCACTCAAAATCACGATTTAATGTATAAAATCCAATTTTATCATTTTCAGAAAGATTCGCGCGTTTCTTTATTTCAGCAACATGCTCTTTATAGCGCGGAATACTGCCGAGTAATAATAGATTCTTTTTTCCATCATGAATGCCAACAATTTTTCCCGCTTCACTGACGCAAACGCACAGTTGAGCATCTTTTGCATCGGTTGCGCATGTCCCCCCCATCACTGGATTGAAGCTAAATGCCCTACCGAACCAAAGCTTATTATACAATATACTCGCATGGAACGTGCATGCCGATTTTGCAACCTTATAGTCTTCATATAATTCAGTGTAAGTTTTTCGATATTTTGCGCTCAGAGAAGAAAATGCTATGAGAGATAAAACGAGTGGACGAATAAAAGTGGCATTTAATACCATGGCAACCTCTGGAATACTAGATAGTTTTAACTAAGGGCTTTTATTTTATCATATTTTAATAAAAAAAAGATCCTTAAGCTTCGGCGGTACTTTCTTTGGACGAAGATAATTGCAAGCCGAGAGCTTTAAAAATTTCTTGCCACGCAACCGTATCCCCCTTCCATGAATAAGGCTCAGGTTGTCGCAAATAGAAATTCTTTACCCCTTCTATTGCCCAATCAGTTTTGATCTATTGCGTACCATATCGTTTATTGGTTCATTAAATTTTAATACCAGCCCTTTTTTATTTTTTGAATGTTTTCATATGTTGCTCAAGCAAATTTGCTACATCCTTAAATTCCTTTTCCCTCTTTGCAGTTTCAGCTTCTGGTTCGCCATGAATAATTATCGTAGAACCTTGTTTTGCAATATCAAATGGGGTTTCACTTTTAGCATTTTTTATAAATGGATTAGCGCCTTTACTGAGCAGTAATTTAGCAAGTGATTCATCACCAGTTAAAGCAGCTCTATGTAATGCGGTATTTCCTTTATCAAATTTTCCTGAAATTTGCACATTTACATTCGCACCATTATCAAGTAAAAGCTTGACCATATCTTCCGAACTAAAAATCGCTGCCACATGGATCGGCGCGTGTCCAAAAGCAGCAGTTTCTTGCTTATTTACATCGGCGCCACGCTTTATTAATAATTTAACGATTTCAAGGTTGTTGGGAAAATGAACGGCCCCGATCAAAGGAGTTGCTCCAATATCCGTTTGCGCATTAACATCTGCTCCCTTATCAAGCAATAATTTTATAATGCGCACAAATTTTTCACCTTCTCCTCCATCAGCAGCAAAGTGCAAAGGCGTCCATTGATTATCAGTTTTGGCTTTAACATAAGCGCCTTTATCGAGTAACAACTTGATCATTTCTTCTGATCGCATTGCGCTCGCAATATGCAATGGCGTTAATCCTTGAGCGCCTTTTGCATTTACATCCGCACCTTGCTCAATTGCTTCTTTAACTTTTTTTAAATCATTGTTTTCAACTGATTCCAAAAGCGCAGTATTTGCAGAAGCGATAGGTTTCTTAGAAATTGCCTTTTTTGGAGCAACTCCAGCGAACAATCCAGAACAAAAAATACTCACCACTACGAGCGCATAAAGTAATATTTTTTTCATTGTCTATCCTCTTTTTAAATATCATTTTTTTAAAAGCTTAAATTATTCAAAAGTACAGACGCAAGAAAAAACTCAGAAAAAATCATCTATTGCTTTAATGGCTGCCATTGCTTGAAGCGCACTCCATGAATCCATCAAATTTATTTTCCAAGAGTTTGCACAGGGAATCGAATTGCGTTATAAGCTTATCGAATGGTAATGCATATTTGCGAATGCCATTCGTATGCATTTGATAGGCAATTTGGCAATCGCGGCCTAAGTTGATAATGGCATCAAAAGGTTGTTCGGTTGCAAATAAAATACAGATGCGCAAAAGATTGCTAATAAGAAATATAGTTACTATTTTTTTCAACTTATCACGGCTAAATCAATAGAAAATTCGGGAAGTACTTTTTTGACTCGTGCAATGATTTTTAAACGAGAATAAAGACCATGGGGCATGAACTAACTCATGCCCCCGCAAAAAACTTATTGAGGAATTAAAACCGTATCAATAACGTGAATCACGCCATTAGAACCAAGAATGTCAGTTTTGATAATCTGCGCATTGTTGACGAATACTTTGCCATCTTTGACAGCAATCGCAAGTTCCTTCCCGCTCAATGCTTTTGCCGATTTTAAATTAACCACATCTTTTGCAAGCACTTTACCGGCAACGATATGATATTTTAAAATATTGGTAAGTTTTGCTTTATCTCCAAGCAATGCTTCTACCGTTCCTTTATGAAGTTTGGCAAATGCCGCATTATTCGGCGCAAATACCGTTAATTCATTATTTCCGGATAATGCTTCCACCAAACCAGCCGCTTTTACTGCAGCAACTAAGGTACTAAAATCTGCATTACTCATCGCTATTTGCGCGAGATTTTTTTCATTATGCATTCTAGACTCCGTTTTATAAAAGGTATTGTTTGATCTGTAATGAGAGTATCACCGGTAATGAATCTTGCAATATTTTTAGGGAGGCTTACTCATAAAAAACCCCTGGCCAAGTAAAAGCCGCACCTGATTTATAGTATTGTTGCAGTTACAAAAATTTTTTTGGTACAGATAAGGAAGTTCGTAGTACCAATATTAAAGAAGCTTGCTATGGAAATAAAACGCTCGGGGTTCCTTCTTTTAGCACTCATAGGAATACTCTTTTCTTTATATATGATTTTTTACGGATTACGAAAACCGCCCGTGGCACCGATCATCTTTGCACCCCCTATTGCCCCATACACTCATTTTATTGCCGGAGAAGGGATTATCGAATCTGCCTTTAAAAATATCTCTCTCGGGGTTCCTTTTAATGAGTTGATCACTGAGATCTATGTATTTGTTGGAGACACGGTTGCAATTGGCACACCCCTTTTTAAACTTGATACACGTAAACTGGAAGCTCAAAAAATAAAAGCTGAGCAAGAGCTGCAGTATGCCCAAACCGATTATCGTAATAAAGAGATTCAATTTTCTTTCTATGAACGGCTGTGCGATAAAAGCGCTGCCAGTGAGCAGATGTATCAAAACGCTTTATATGCCAAAGAACTTGCGCGCGACAATGTGCAAACGGCCCAGGCCGCACTCGGCGTTATTATTACTGATATCCAGCGCTCCACCATTCGAGCTCCAATTGCAGGAGAAATTTTACAAGTGAATATTCGCATCGGCGAATTTGCCAATGATAATACCTTCAAACAGCAACCGCTTATCCTATTTGGCAACACCCAAATATATCATCTTCGAATTCAAATCGATGAAGAAGACTCATGGCGCTATATCACCGGAGCACCGGCTACTGCATTCGTGAGGGGAAACTCACAAATCTCTATTGCTTTGGTCTATGTATACACAGAACCCTATATCATCCCTAAAACTAATTTGAGCGGTTCGGATACCGAGCGGTTTGATACGCGGGTGCTTGAAGTGGTTTATCAATTTAAAAAGAAAGGCCTTCCAATATATGCAGGCCAACTCCTTGATGTGTATATTCAAGCCAAACCGAATGCGATAGGGATATGAAGATCAAACAAGCAATGCTGCTAGCATATGTGATGCTCATTCCCGGATGTGCAACGGTCGGGCCGCACTATCATCGCCCGTACCTAAAAGTTCCATGCCGCTTTGATCATTCAGATGAAACAACACGCGTTGGCGATCTGTGTAATTGGTGGCAGGCATTTAATGATACTGGCTTGGACTGCTTAATTGCTCAAGCGGTCAATCATAATTATAGCCTCCGCGCCGCGTTTGAAAAAATACAAGAGTTGCGCTGGAACTATAATATAAAAACGGCTGAACTGCTGCCAGAAATCGATGCGTTTGGTTTTATTCTCAGAAATCGGTATAGCACCGATATTCCCTTTTTTACCAATACCACCCAAAATCCGGGCAATCTTCTGGGCTTGGGAGTTGCAACCCTCTGGGAGCTTGATGTGTGGGGCCGCTTGCGCAAAGCACAATCTGCCGCGCTTGCAGATTATCGTGCGCAGATAGAAGCAACGCGTGATGTCTATATTATGCTTCTGGCTGATGTTGCCGAATTATATATATCGTTACGCGCACTGGAAATTAAGATCGAAATTCGTAAAAAACAAGTGGCGATAGATAAGGAATTACTTGCACTCTCGCAGGATCTATTTCACGCGGGCCTTTTTAATGCAATCCCGCCTGAAATACAACTGCAAAGCCTCCTTGAATCTGAAAATTATATTCTCGTGTTAGAAAAAATGGCCGTGCAAACTCAAAACAGTCTTGCGGCGCTTATGTCAGAAAATATTGCGGATTTCTGTTTGCCGGCCGGATCTGGCATCGTGCCCCTCTCAAACGGAATGCTCAAAACAGGAATTCCTTCAGAACTTTTGCGCAGACGCCCGGATATTCGCGAAGCGGAACAAAAACTCATTGCTGCTAATGAACACATTGGGCAAGCGATTGGTGATTTTTTTCCTAAATTTTCACTGGTAGGGCTGGTCTCAAGCCTTTCAAGTACCTTCAAAGCATGGTTCAGCGGCAGCAGTTTAGCCTGGGCAATTGGGCCAGCATTTTCATGGCCACTGATTACCTTTGGCAGAATAACCTTTGAAGTGAGATCGAAAAAAGCAGTGTATCGGCAAGCACTATATACCTATGCCCAAACAGTGATTGAAGCATTTAGTGATGTTGAAAACAATCTGGTTAATTATTTTACGCAAGCACAAACATTAGCGCTCAGTGAAAAAAAATTAGCATCGATTGAAAAAGAGCGTGCATTAACAGAATGCCGCTTTAGAGCAGGGCTGATTGATCGGTTGCAGTATCTGTATGTTGAAAAGCAAACATTAGCCATAAAATTGGAAACAATAGATAATCAAAAAGAGCTGAGCACTGCGCTTGTGCGTGTGTATAAAGCATTAGGCGGAGGATGGAACTGTGATTGATATCGCACTCAAAATGCTCATCGAAGATCGCGCAAAATATATTGGTATGATATTGAGTCTTTCGTTTTCAGCACTCATTATCACCCAACAATCGGCAATTTTTGTGGGACTTATGATGAGAACCTATTCAGTAATAACTGATACCAGTCAAGCAGAAATTTGGGTGATGAATCCTAATGTAAAGATGATCGATGATATCACCGGCCTGCGGGATACTGATTTATATCGCGTGCGCTCAATTGATGGGGTCGCCTGGGCAGTGCCCATGTATAAAGGAATTATTCGCGCGCGAATGCCAGATGGGCAATTTCAAACGTGCAACTTGATCGGTATTGATAATGATACCTTGATCGGCGGACCGCATACGATGGTACACGGATCGGTTACCGATTTGCGCGGACCTGATGCGATTATTGTGGATTCTTTTGGAGCCGATACTAAATTAGCCTTCAGCCCGGCAAAGGGCCTCCCTTTGCAACCGCTCACGGTGGGCAACCAATTAGAACTGAATGATCTGCGTGCAAACGTGGTTGGAATCTGCCGGATAACACGAACCTTTCAAACCCAACCGGTTATTTACACTACCTATAAACGTGCGCTTGCCTATACGCCGTATGAAAGAAAGCGCCTTTCATTTATTTTAGTAAAAGCTGATGGCACCACCTCAGTAGATCAGTTATGCAAACGAATAGATGCGCTGACCGGATTTAAAAGTTATACACAAAAGCAGTTTGAATGGCTCACGGTAAATTATTATTTACAAAACACCGGCATCCCGCTCAACTTTGGTATCGCCGTATTACTCGGGCTTTTGGTGGGTGCGGTGATATCCGCGCAAATTTTCTATAACTTTGTGCGCGACAATTTAAAATATTTGGCTGTATTTTCTATCATGGGTGCCACAAAAAAAACACTTGCGCTCATGACCCTTGCGCAAGCATTATGGGTATCCCTTTTAGGCTGGGGCATTGGCAGTGGTGCTGCTGCACTTCTCGGATTTATCACCCGCAACACCGAGCTTTCATTTTTTTTAGCGTGGCAGATTTTTATTGCAACGGGCATCATAATGATTTTGATTGCGCTACTTGCCTGCTTTATTGCTATAAGACGCATATATCGCATTGAATTAGGAACGGTTTTCCAACAATGAAGAATGTAACCATTGAGTGCAAAAATATTAGCAAAACATTTTCTAGCCAAGCAAATGTGCAAGCACTCAAAAGTATTACGTTCAATGCCTTTGAAAGTGAAATGATCTTGCTCATGGGCCCATCCGGCTCGGGTAAAACAACCCTCATCTCCATTATTGGCGGACTACTCAATCAAGATTCAGGCGAATGCCTTGTATTGAATACCGCGATTAATAGCTTGCCTGAAGAAGAAAAAACAGCGTTTCGCGGCAAAAATATTGGCTTTATGTTTCAAAATTTTAATCTCGTGCCGACGCTGACCGCACGGGAAAATGTTGCTATTTCTTTACTTGTTAAAGGTGTTGATACGGCAACCGCATACCAAGAAGCTGATGCGCTTTTGTTACAATTTGGGCTTGATGAACAGCGGTATCGCGCCGTGCGCATGCTCTCTGGCGGAGAACAGCAACGGGTTGCCATTGCTCGTGCCTGCATTCATAAACCAAAAATAATTTTATGCGATGAACCAACCAGCTTCTTAGACCGCGAACGGGGCAAATCTATCATGCAGCTATTACAAAAAATAAAAGCGGAAAATAACTGTACGCTTGTGGTGGTAACCCATGATCCGCGCATTCTCGAATTTGCTGATCGCATTCTTGAGATTGAAGATGGAATGATCAAGAAATAATTAATCCAAATCAAAAGATTCTTGCATATTTTGGAATAACCACTTCAACCAGCCAAAGCGATCCTCTATTTTCTTTTTTAAAGATTCTGCTGATTGCAGTTCTCCATGCGTAAGAAATATTTTTTTTGGGCCACGCGTTCAAAATGCGCGAGCCATTCCAAAATTTCATTATAATCTGCATGGGCCGAAAATAAATCTATCATTTTTATTTTTGCGTGAACTTCATAGGTTGTACCAAATACACGTATTTCTTTTGCACCATTAATTAAATCACGCCCTCTGGTACCCTCACCCTGATAACCCACGAGCACTATGGTGTTTTTAGGATCTGCAATATACTGTAAATGATGCAATATTCTTCCACCCTCCACCATGCCACTACCGGCAATAATTATTGCCGAGCCCCTTAAGATCATCAAGCTGCTTAGATTCTTCTACCGTTCTGATATACGTTGCAGTAGAGAGGATATCCTTACACAATGAGACGGGTAATGTATAATCCTCGTGAAATTTGCAAAACAGCTCGCTCACACTGATTGCCATGGGGCTATCTAAAAAGATAGGAATTTCAGGAATGATCTTTTTTTGTTTTAGCTGATAGAGGCAATAAAGAACTGTTTGAGTCCTGCCAACCGCAAAGGCGGGTATTAAAACTTTTCCGCCTTGTGAAACGGTCTTATTGATTATGTCGCCCAACATTCCAATCGGATCAGCCTCCTTCATGCAGCCTATCTCCATAGGTTGATTCCAAAACCAAATAATCGGTTTGCTTCAGATAGGAAGGAGCCTTCATAATCAGCTGATTAGGACTTCCAAGATCTCCTGAAAAGGTGAGTATCTTTTTTACCATCTGATACCACAATAAATGATGAACCCAGAATATGGCTACAGCGAATCAAGGTGATAGTGAGTGGCCCCAGGCTGAATGCCTTATCATAATCAATAACTTGAAAAAAACGTAATGAATATTGCGCATCTGCTTTTGTATATAAAGGCTGCATTGCAGGAGCGCTCGGATCTTTATGCTCATTAAATCGTTTTGCATCTTCTTCTTGTATATTCCCATTATCAATTAATACGATTGCGCAAAGTTCATACGTTGCTTGAGAGCAATATATTTTACCCCTGAAACCATTTTTTACTAATAATGGTATATAGCCGGTATGATCAATATGAGCATGCGTTAAGACAACCGCATTAATACGTGCAGGATCTAATGGGGAACTGATCCCAGTTACGCTTGGTGGTTTTATAACTTCCTTGAAATAACCCGCAATCAACTAATATTTTTATATCTGCCTGTTCAATAAGATATTTTGATCCGGTTACTTCTTCCGTTGCACCCAAAAAAGTTATTTTCATAGTTACCCCTAATCTGTTTTTGTATCATAGGTAAAGATACATTTAGCATACGCAAGACGCATTTGGGTATACAATCAAAATCTAAAGAAAATGGATAAAAACTGCCCAGCAATTATACCCTTGACAGAGGAACATTCAATCGTGATATAATTACAATTAGAATATATATAGCTCTTTAACGTTTAAAAAGGATAAGGCATGGCAAAATCAAAAAAACAGCAGCGTAAAATTGGATCATGGATAAGAAAGGTCTGGTTTGATGAAGAACATTCAGAAACCAACCACGACTCCGAAAGTAAAAAGCATATGAAGAAAAATGCTAAAAGAGAGCGGCGCATTCGTGAAAAAGATAGTTTTGATAAGGAATAAGTATGTCAAAAGAAAGAAAACATCTAACTCCACCCGAGTGGGAAGAAGAAGATTCAGGGCAAGTAAGCCATCCTCACCGTGAAGTAAAAATTGTCGGTGAAAAGAAAATTGGGCTTGAGCATATGGATGAAGAGCTCACTGATAAAGAAGATAAAAAAACATCTGCTGATGATTCAGGGAATAGGAAAACCTTATAACGAAGGCTCGCAAAATCGCGGGCCCCTCTCGCCTCCGGCTTCTTCGGACAGTCTAAGCTATTTTCTAATTAATTTTTTTTTATTTCCCTAAGACTGGCCTGCCAGACGCCCTCGATTGGCTTAGTTAGATTAATTTATTTGATTAGCTGATTTTTCTTTAGCTTTTGATTGAAAAAGGTAGAATAAGCTCAATAAATTTAAATCCATTATTAAAAGAGCCATGAAAATATCTGTTAAAATAGTTAAAGTGTTTACCACTGATCCACAAGCCGGCAATCCTGCCGGTGTGATTATTAATGATATGGGCCTTGATACCCCTCAAATGCAAAAAATTGCACAGCAGTTAGGAGTATCAGAATCAGTTTTTGTAACCAAAAGTAATGACTTACATAATTTAAGATACTTCAGCCCAACTAAAGAAATGGATTTCTGTGGACATGCTACTATTGCAGCATATCACGCACTCGGTTTAAAAATTTCTTCTGCAATCTCTTTTGAAACACGTTTAGGGCTCAAGAAGATTGAAATACGCTCAGATGGAATTTACTCCATACATATGGGGAAAATCGAGCAAAGCTATAGTATCGAAGATGTTCCTTTTATAGCTGATTTAATAGGCATCAAGCCAGATGATATTCACCTAGCCCAAGTATTTAGTGTTGGTGTTCCTAAGTTACTTATTAATCTTTCAAATCTAAAAACGCTTTTTAAACTGGAACCCAAATTCACTCAAATTTCCGCTTTTTGCGAAGAAACTGGAATCAGAGGATTTTATCCTTTTACTCCAGAAACACTTTTTGCTGATTCAACGTTTCATGCACGCCAATTTAATCCGTGGGCCGGGATTAATGAGGATCCTATTACCGGAGTTGCGGGAGCCGCCCTCGGGGCATGGTTTGGAAGGGATTGCATTATCGAGTAAGGCCATTCTATGAATGCCTTTGGAAGAATGTTTGTTGAAGTAAATGAATGCATTAAAGTAGGCGGACAGGCGGTAACTTTTGAGGATATTTTTATAGAAATTTAAAAGTAAATTACTCTAATAGTTTTTCAACAATTGGTTTATCTGGATCAGGCATATCATAATCAAGCAACTCATTCCGTTCAACCCATTTAATTTGTTGGTGATCGTTGAGAACAAATTCACCCGAAGATGAATTGACGAAGTAAACCCGCATTTCCATAGGCTGGCCTTCATGTTCAAAATAACTACTGCAAAAATAGTTGCCGATCCGAGCGGTGATGCTAAATTCTTCCATGAGTTCCCGTGCCAAGCATTCGGTGTGCGTTTCGCCTTCTTCCAGTTTGCCACCGGGAAATTCCCACTTGCCATACAGAAAATCTTTTTTTGCTCGTTGGGCAAGCAGATATTTGCCATCTTTGTGAATAATTGCCGCGATTACTTTTTTAATAGGCATCCGGCCTAAAATAGTGAGAAATTTAAAAAGTGTTTCAACGGAGAATTCCGACAATTTTCCGACGGCCAGTAATGATATTTTTTGTTGGTCAATGCTCAGAAGCTGAGCAACAGCTTTTTGAGAAAATTTCTTTTTTTTTATCAGGCGATTGATTTTAAGACCAAGTTCTGCTTTTGCAAGCATTTGCTCAGGATTTGGCAATCCCAGATCGGCAAATACATTGCCGGAACTTACTTGGAAATTCTTAGTTGTTTTTTTCATTGGAATGCATTAAAAAAGGGCTAGCGGTGGCCTTTAAGCTACCCGTGATTTTAGTTTTTCAAGCAATTTAATCGCTGTATCACCATTTTTATTAACATGATGAGGATTAATTCCAGAAGTTTGTAAAAGCTGTTCTACAATCTTTTGGCTATTTAAGCAAAGATTATATCCTTTTTTGTTACCCTCAATATACGTATACACTATAGATTGTAAAGCAGTTATAAGAGCCGTATTTCCATTGTTATCAGCATAGTTAATGTTAATTCCTGGAGTTTTTAAAAGAATTTTCACAAGATCAAGATTATGTTCTCGTATTGCGAGCATAAGAGCTGTATTTCCATGCTCATCGGAATGATTAATATTGGCACCTGCTTTTTCAAGCTCTATTACAACATTGGCATGGCCTTTTCTTGCCGCTTGAATTAAAGCTTTATTGCGATCATTTTTGTTAATACAAAGTTCGCATTTTTCTGAATTTACAAATAAACACTTTAGATGACTTAGCATGCTTAATTTAGCATCACCTGCTTTTATAAGCTCACTTACAACGTCTGCATGGTCATTTTCTGCAGCTTTAATAAGAGGCGTGTCTCCCGTGTCTGTTGATTGATTAACATTGGCATCTACTTTTATAAGCTCTTTTACCACATCTACATGACCTTGTGTTGCAGCCTGAATAAGAGGTGTGTCTCCCCAACTGTTTGCTTGATTAACATTGGCACCTGCTTTTATAAGCTCTATGACAACATTTGTATGGCCATTTTTTGCAGCTTGAATAAGAGCTGTACCATCCAATGCTTCATATTTGTCTGAATATATACCCCAATTGTTTGTATTAACATTGGCACCTGCTTTTATAAGCTCCTTTACAATATCTAGATAACCTTTGCTGGCAGCATACTGTAGAAGTGTATAAATACACATCCAATCCCAGCAACCTTCACCGCTACCATAAGACCCATTGAGAGTAATTTCTCCATTAACATTAGCCCCTGTTTGTACAAGCTTTTGCACCTTTTCATAAGAGCCTTCTTCTACCGCTATAATAAGAGCTTCATTTAATTCATTAGCTGACATTCTTGAATAGTCTGCTGCGGTGCCACTAACCTGAGTAAAACCAAGCATAGCTAAAACTAATAATCCAACTTTCTTCATAATATTCCTCGTCTAGTAAATAATATATGACTCATACTGAAATAAGACTATGTTATTAAAAAATATATCAAATAGCAATAGTTCGGACAGTTTTTTGAAAGTAACTTGAAAATTTAAACCGCATACCCATAATTAGTGGAGTCAATCAAACTTCCTCTAAAAAAAGATTGAAATGCGGCAATGAAAATTATACAGGAAATTTTAGAAAAAATGACAGGAATTTATAAGCCTCAGAAAAAATTTATCGAAAGCATGCTTGGCACGATATTATCGATGGGGGGAAGAATGAATTTTCGTAACATGGCGCGATATGCATCTTATGACGAAAAAACGTTCTCTCGGAATTTTGAAAAGCCATTTGATTACTTGCAATTCAATTGCTTGACAGTGAACAAAATTATCGATGAAAATGGGCATTATGGAATAGCTTATGATCCGTTTTTTATAAAAAAGTCTGGCAAGAAAACCTATGGCCTGGAATCATTTTGGAATGGCTCCAGCGGCAAGTCTGAAAAGGGTCTTGAAGGAAATGGATTCGCGCTTATCGATATTAAGAAAAATACGGCTTATCCCCTCGTGGTGATCCAAACACCACCAAAAGATGAAATCAAAAAGTTGATTGGAGCTTCTGAAGCAAATCGAATGGATTTTTATGTTGACTGCGCAGAACAGCAGCTCAATAAGATGAAATTGCATGGCTTGCCTCTGAGTATTAAGCTACTCATTGTTGATGCGTACTTTGCCAACAAAAAGTTTGTCACTATGGCTCGCAAATGCGGCTATCACGTAGTAAGCAAGTTGCGTTGCGATGCTAATTTGCGGTTCCTCAATTTTGAGAAAAAAGGAGGAAGAGGTCGGCCAAAAAAATATGGAGATAAAGTTGATGTGAAAGATTTGAAAAGTTACTCTTTTGTATGCGCAACTGAGGATGGAGATGATTTATATGAAGGAACTTTTTATAGTGTAAATCTCAAGTGTACGGTTAAGGTTGCTTGTCTAGTGCGTACGCGTAAAAATAAGCAAGGCCTGGTACTCATGTTCTCTACCGATTTGACTTTGAGCGCTCAGGAGATCCATGTTACCTATAGCTCACGCTTTCAGATTGAGTTCATCTTTCGTGATGGAAAACAATTTGTTGGGCTTACTGACTTCCAAGTCCGCAGTAAAGAAAAAATACATGCCCACTTAAATGCCTCAGCGACCGCTCTTCTTTTGACCAAAATTCAAGAGACGGAAGCGGGGGCTGGTACCAATGAAAGAGCGCCATTTTCTATGCAAAGCCACAAAAGGAGAAACTATAATGAAATGCTGGTAAATCTAATTTTTTCAATCTTAGGGTTGGACCTGAGTTTGATTAAATTCCACCCTGGGATAAAAAGTGTAATAGAAACCGGAGTTGTCAGATGTTAAAAATGTCCGAACCATTGAAATAGAAAACACATTAAGAATGCCAAATAAAAATGGCGAAGCCAGGCCCTTCGACTCGTAAACTCGCTCAGGATAAACTCCGCTCCTTAGGGCGACCTGTCCGCCGCTTTGATGAAAGCGGTTATATACTATTTTTTTTCAGCATTTCATCTGCACATCGATAATCATGTTTAGCTGCGGATTGAATTTTTTGAATTTCTTCTGGTGTGAATTCTAACTCGTGGGAATGATATTGACAGTCGGCAAGAATTTTTGACAAATCCCCTTTGCGGCATTCAAGAATAGATCTCAAGCTAGTACCACATTTATCGCTGTATTTATGTATAAGCATTGGACCATTTGCATTAGTAAAAATTTCGACACACATGATTCCTCCTTTTCTTGAGATACAATCCATTAAAGAAATGGCCTGCCATACGAAGCTTTAGCGAAGTATGGCGGTACCTCGTTGACACATTCAGGAACGGCAAAATTGAGTTTAGCATAAGCTTAAGCCATATTCAAACGGTGTTTGCATCATTTGGTATTACATTATAATATTAATTGCTTATGGATATGCAAATCCGCTGATTTTTCTAGAGATGCTAATAACTAAAGATTAATTGAGCTTTTCTCAAGACAAATCACGGCAAACAAACTATTGCCTCAATAACTATAATTTTACTTACGCTCAAAAACATAAGTGTGTTGTCCAGACTCAAGTTTTAACTGCATAATACCATCATGTTGTTGTGGTGAAAATTCAAGTCCCGCAAATGAACCATCAGTCAATATAAGCTTTAAGGAACCGTTTTTTTCTCTCTTTTGGCCAAGCGAACCTCTCCAAAGATGAGCATCTAATTCCGCACCATCTGCAACTTGGCGAATAACAATCTTGCCTAATACCGGATGTTCATATGTGCCGAAAAATTGCTGTAGCCATTCACCATCTGGCTTCAAAACAATATCATCAAGACTTTTTTTAAACATTGTCTTTTGTTGATCAATACCAATAGTTAGCATTTCTTGTGCCTGGGGCTTACCATCGAAAAGCATCTCCATAAACTTACGTTTAACTGCTTGCATAAATACCGAAGCTCCACGGGCATTAGTTAGTACTACAATTCCTGTATCATAGCCTGGTAAAAAGAACATGAGTGAAGAGAATCCCATTGTCGCGCCATCATGTCCAACTGATAGAACACCATAATTATTTTCCATCATAAGTCCAAGGCCATAGCTAATTTTGTCGGTAACTTTGATCTGCGGTTCACGACGCTTAAGCAGATTATCTTCTGAAATAACTCGTTTACCCTCAGCAGTAACTCCATTATGTAATTCCATGATCATATACTGCGCCATGTCATGCACATTAGACCATGCGCCACCTGCGGGTCGTATAGACTCTACCCATTTTTCATCGGCAATTTCTAAAGAAAGATACGTGCCTGCAACCCTAAAACCATGAGGAATCGCATGATTAGTTTGCTCTAACTGAGAAAAATCAAACGTTGTTGAATTCATATCAAGAGGATCAAAAACGCGTGATTGCATTGCCGCATCATAAGCTTTGCCAAGCTCAACTTTTTTATCGACAGAATGCGCAGCTATATAACCACCGGCAGAAACCATGGCATTACTATACTGAAATGTTTCACCAAAGCCCGTTGTTGGCTTCATATTGCGCATTTCCTTTATCCGCAATTCGGGAGTTGCATGGTCATAATTAAACAGAGTCTCAATATCTTGTCGCGGTATGCCAGTGCTTGCAGAGACCATGTATTTCATTAACACTTGTTTAGTTGTCGCTGCATCGCCCAAGGCGAAATCAGGCATAATTTGTGTAACCGGTGTCTCCCACGTAAATTCTCCTTCCTCAACCAAACGTGCCATCATGAAAGAGGTCAATGCTTTAGTGGTGCTACCGATCATGAAAAGCGTTTCAGGGGTAACTTTTTCTGGTTTACCAAGCGCACGAACTCCAAATCCTTGTTCCCAAATTACTTTGCCATCTTGGACTATGCCAAGAGATACGCCAGGAATTTCGCATCGCGTACGAGCTTGTTCAACAAAAGCCATAAATTCTTGTAATTCTGCAGCACTTAACGTATGTATTTTTTTATGAGCAAAAGATTCTTCTGCAACACCAGGAACTTTAAAACTCGTATCTATTAATAACACACCCGCCATGCGTCTATCAAATGCAGCCTTTGTACCATTAATAAGTTCGATATACCATGTTGGGCCAACTCTACGCGCAATTGCAAAAATAAATGGCTTTTTCTCTGTCTCTTTTGCTGAGACTGAAGCGGTATACATAAACTGTACTATCTCATCCCATCCATCTCGAGGAGCTTCTTTCATGATATGTTGAATAACATACTCAAAATTTTGCTGCATCAGCTTCCACGCTGCCGTCACTGCTTCTTCTGCAGAATTTTCTTGATTTTCAACTAATGTTACCGTTAATCCATGATCAGGTTCTTCTAGCGTTATTACACCATTCTTCTGTGATACAAACCAACCTTTTTCTGCTGAAAAGGTAGCGCCAGAAATTGTCTTTAACTGTGTATCTTGATCAAGTCTTTTAGTTTCCATATATTTATTCCTCCAGTAATTGCATCATTTGGTTTAAAACTTAGTTCAGCCAAAATAGTTTAGGATTTTTGTATTTTTTGCAAACATTTAATTAATGAAGTACAAAAATATTCAATCCATGAAGAAATATCTCTAGTCGAATCATAGAGCTCTACGAGATTATTATTATGGAAATCAAGCGCATCATAATAAGCAATTTTATCGACTTCCAAATACTCTTCTATTTGATAGCATAAATTAATATCTAAGCCTCCGCGAAATAAAATATGATTTGAGATTAGTCTTGCAGTGCGGCCATTTCCGTCAAAAAAGGGATGAATTTTAACAATCTGATAGTGTATTATAGCGGCTTGAATAAGAAGGGGTAAGGACAAATACTCATCTTCTTTCATCCATTCTATCAAACTATCAATATACATTTCAGAATCTATGGGAGATAAATACGCAGGTCTGCCCTTCAAGCTATATACTTTGCATCCATTAGATTGAAAAGAAGATAAAGCAGATTCATCAGATTTTGATACAATGATTCCATTAATCTCTCGTAACAATCTTTTTCCTATCGGCTGATCTTTTTTTATTTGTAAAAAACTTCTTGCTCTAATATAAGCAGTTATTTCATTCTCATTTTTTTTGTAAAGATCAGGCTTCTGAGATATAAGCTGATTCATTGGATGGGTTAATGATTGTGCCAATAAATCAAATTCGGCCAAGTCGTCTTTAGTTTTTGGGGCTATTGAAAAATGAGGACCGTATTTTTGTTGCATAAAATCTCTGGCATTGATTTAAGGAATTTGATGGGTAGCAGATATCACATGGTATCATTAAAAAAGCGATGGGTTAATAATTTTTTCTTGCAATTCCTGATGAGCTGTATATTATTACCGTCAATGTATTCGAAGCACCTATACAACTGAGGGTAAAACAATGAACTATATCAAATTTATCAGATTACAATATCTGATCTCATCACCAATCTGGCATTTGCTCAACGGGCAGAATGATCTCTGCTTAGCAAATGAGAGCAAATAAGCTCAATCCATAACAATCGTAATTTACTTATTTCCTTTGCTGATAAATTAATCAGCATAATCATACTCGCATAGAATCGAGAGTTATATGATGATAAAGAAGAATAGAGCAGTATCTCGCTTGCCTGCAAGCGCAGTGCTTAATTGTGACGATCGTAAGAAGTTCGCAGCATTCGTTGGATTGCTTGTGCAAATTAATAAGCGCATCAATCCGTCTACGCAAGAGCTACGCAGACACGTTCAGAAGAATATGCGGTTACAGCAAAAACACGTTCAAAGAAAACAAAGAAAATAGATTTAGGAAAACCATATAATGAAGGCTCGCAAAATCGCGGACCCTCTCTTTTTTTTAATAAATAAACTTGCCTTCTATATTGAGCAATCAATATGCTTAAGAATAATAATTTAAAAGGGTCTTGCCCAGAATATAAATTAAATATATTCTGGAAATATGCTTAAATACAGTAAAATATCAAATTATAAAATTAAAAAAATTCTGAAGTGCTTTTCGGAAGACCTGCCGGCAACAAAAACAGCCTTGCTTCTAGATTTTAACCGTAAAACAATTGACCGCTATTATGCTATTTTTCGCGAGAAAATTCTCCAAGCTTCAATAAAGGAAATGGAGGTTGTTTCGGGAGAAGTTGAGCTCGATGAAAGTTATTTTGGCGCAAGAAGAGTGCGAGGCAAAAGAGGGCGTGGTGCAGCAGGAAAAACTCCTGTGTTTGGTCTTTTAAAGAGGCATGGTAAAGTGTTTGTTTCAGTGGTAAAAAACTGCTCAAAGAAAGAATTAATGCCTATAATTCAAGGAAAAGTACTGGAGGGTTCAGTTATTCATACAGATGGATGGAAGGCCTATGATGGGCTTATTTTAAATGGATATGATCATTATCGTGTGCACCACAGTGAAAATGAATTTGCTCGTGGCAAATGTCACGTTAATGGAATCGAATCGTTTTGGAGCTTTGCAAAGCGAAGATTGGCAAAATTTAATGGCATTGCTTCCCACAAATTTTTGCTTTATTTGAAGGAGTGTGAATTTCGATTTAACTATCGCGGTTGCAAATTTTATGATAAAATGTTAGAAATTATTAAGTGAAAATATTAAATCTGCTGGGCAAGACCCTTTAAAATATAAGGATAGTATGAAGAAAGTACTCCACCTACTGAGCAGCCTTTTTCTTATAATTACTACACCATTACATGCCAATGTAGCTCTTTATCGTTTTTTAAATAATAGAGAAGCATCCAATATTATAATGATTACTGCTGGCTTCCTTTTATATTCCTTATGCATATACATTGCTACCCGATCAAAAAAAATAAGCTCATTCATACAAGCATGTGTTATTTCATTTATAGCAAATCTTTTTTCAGCTCTCATTGGCATTATTATCGCATCTTTCTTGGCATTCACTGCAGGGCCAGAATCTTGGGTGCATTCTTTCTTTTATTCTACTCTTCCTCATTTACATGGATCAGCTGGAGAGAATCTAATATTAGGCTCACTAACACTCAATGATATTCTATTTCTTCTTGCTTATTGGATCCTACTTTCATTAATAAATACTTTGTTAACGTTTTGGATTTTTATAATTGTGTACCCTTATATATCTAAACGCCACATAGTGCTATGGACTTTTATAGCAAATGCACTGAGCATTGGATTCGGAATCTTTTTCGTTGGAATATATAAATATCTTTACGGATCTTATCCCTTTTAGAATACTCTTCTCTTACAAGATTTATTCCAAATTACTGATCCAGATAAATTTGTGCCGAGCGCACGATGGATTACAACAAGCAGATCAAGTGCCGTTCACGGAATCCAATCAAAGCAGAATCCAACTAAAAAAGAGTTGCTTGCGGGAATATATAAGCCGCGGCTCACATTACGAACCAATCCACGCAATCCAAAAGAAGTAGCACTCAGAATTGAACTATCATTGCCCAAGCTCTTTTATGGCAATAATTTTGAAGAACTAAAAGGGAAAGATCTAGCGCCTCTGCTCTCTAAGCTATCAACCACTTTAAATCAAATGGGGGTTATTGTTGCTCCCTCTAATCTTGCGCGAGCACCCATATCAGCAATCCACTACTCTAAAAATATTGCTCTCACGGATGGCTCAACCCCCTATCACTTCATTAATAAGATCAAAGAAGCCAATATAAAGCTTTCCCTTGATGTAAATCAAACGGATTATCGAAATGAAGGGTATAGCTATAAATGGCACTGCAATTCTTATGAGGTGGTTTTTTACGATAAGATTAAAGATCTTGAAAAAGCTCGGCAAAGCGATAAACGAGCAATTGAAAAAGATAGCGCGTTGCAATTGAATCTATTTTCAAAGTTTGCGCAACGAAAAAGGAAATTAGAAATATTGCGCATGGAAGTGCGTTTAAATAAGCGGCAAAAAATCAAACAGCTTTTAAAGAAGCTTGGCATAAAATCAGATTTATCTTTTAAAAGCCTTTTTAAGGCTGCCACTGCAAAGAAGATACTTCTTCATTATCTGGATGAGCTTGAAAGCAAAAGGCCACCCTTGCTGGATTATAAAGCCGCCAATGATAAAGCCCTGCTTGCTGATTTAATATTCAATAATCCAGAGATTGGATCAAAAAGAATATTACAGATGTATGGATTATCAAAAGCATTGGAGGGTATTAATATCCGTGAACTAAGAAGCATGCTATCAAAGCGAAATCAAAGGGATTGGAATCGGCTTATGGGAGAGGCAAAAGATATAAGACTTTCTGGGATTCAAAAGCCTTTGGAGATAATTAGGGAGCATATAATGAAATTTAAACCAATGGCAATTGTTCAAAGGGATCGATGAGTAATCAACCTAAAAATTCTCTTCCGCATAAACCTCTAATACTTCGTTTAAAAATAAAGGGTCTTGCCCAGAATATAAATTAAATATATTCTGGAAATATGCTTAAATACAGTAAAATATCAAATTATAAAATTAAAAAAATTCTGAAGTGCTTTTCGGAAGACCTGCCGGCAACAAAAACAGCCTTGCTTCTAGATTTTAACCGTAAAACAATTGACCGCTATTATGCTATTTTTCGCGAGAAAATTCTCCAAGCTTCAATAAAGGAAATGGAGGTTGTTTCGGGAGAAGTTGAGCTCGATGAAAGTTATTTTGGCGCAAGAAGAGTGCGAGGCAAAAGAGGGCGTGGTGCAGCAGGAAAAACTCCTGTGTTTGGTCTTTTAAAGAGGCATGGTAAAGTGTTTGTTTCAGTGGTAAAAAACTGCTCAAAGAAAGAATTAATGCCTATAATTCAAGGAAAAGTACTGGAGGGTTCAGTTATTCATACAGATGGATGGAAGGCCTATGATGGGCTTATTTTAAATGGATATGATCATTATCGTGTGCACCACAGTGAAAATGAATTTGCTCGTGGCAAATGTCACGTTAATGGAATCGAATCGTTTTGGAGCTTTGCAAAGCGAAGATTGGCAAAATTTAATGGCATTGCTTCCCACAAATTTTTGCTTTATTTGAAGGAGTGTGAATTTCGATTTAACTATCGCGGTTGCAAATTTTATGATAAAATGTTAGAAATTATTAAGTGAAAATATTAAATCTGCTGGGCAAGACCCAAAATAAATATGGCTGGAACAGAATATGTTATCAGCGACCTGAGTTTTAATGTTAGGGAAAATCAATTCTATTATTTATTGAATTGGCCTAGTGAAAGCAGTGATTCGCAAAAATATCTGAATGAAAACCGTACAACTTCACGGGTTAATAAGATAAGTTTTCACAAAGATTCTATGCACATTAAAGTTGAGGCAGAAATTGAGGGAAAACAGCTGGAAAAAAAATTAGAAAGGATTGAAAGAAAGTTCTTGCCATCCGATAATCAAGTAAAATTACTTTTTGTAGAGAGCTTTGTGCTCGAGGGTAATCCTGCTTCTATTTTGGCTACAAGCACCAATTTAAAAAGTCGCTTAAAGCCTGATCATGAAAAAGTTATTTCTATACTGCCCGATGTGATAGATTTTGGCCTTATTCTTCTACTGGTACCAAGTACTATTAGTGTTGATGATGTAATGTTTAATTCCATAATTGAATATAATGATTTTCAAATCCCACTATCAAATTTTAAGAAGGAAAATCATACCATAGGAAGAATAACCGCATTTGATGGTTACGATATGGTAATTTTTACTACACCATATGCTCATAAAATAGATTCTTCTACAGAAAACATGCCTCAAGGTCCTTCTAGAATTTTGAATTATACAGAACCATTGCAATCATTAGTAAAGATAATTAAAGACAATAATAATAGCCTATAATTCATTGAAAACAATCATGAAAGCAATACCTGAAATCAGAGATCCAGAATTCTTTGAATCAATTAGTAAACATATAGTGAAATTTAAAGAACTAAGATTAGCTATTACTTACTAAGAGCGTTCACTCTTTCCCTTTATGGATTATATAACCAAAGAAGATACTTAGATTATGCCTCTCCCGGTGAACCCCTTTTGGAATTTCGTGAATTGGTAAGAATACTTCTATAAGCCAGTTATCATTTATTGGTAATTATATATATTCTATTTGAAATTTTAAAACAGATAAAAACGCTTTATTTAAAAGCTTAATTGACAAATAAGGCCAATTAGATAGGTTTAAAAATATAGGTTATTTAATCATTTCTTAAATGGTGTGTTATGAAAAAACTATTAATCCTTCTTATCCCTATTCTATTTACTTTAGCTGGTTGTGCGGCAATCCAAGTAAAAAGAGCCCAAGAACGTATTGAAGCTGTTTGCAATTCACTCATGGGTAAATCAGAACAAGAAGTCATAGTATCTTTAGGAACTCCTAGCAAAATTGAATACATTGGGGGTCTTACCGTATATCATTATTATGAAAGTTATGGAACTCGTTCAAATATCTATGCCAATTATACTTTTGGCAACATCCAAACTTGGGAAGCATTCGACAAATTTGATCTAGTATTCCAAAATGGTCGAGCCATTTCATGGAAATCAAACGTTCGCAGATGATAAGGAAATCAAATGTATATATATTTCTTATTAATCTGTATTATTGCAGTTTTGCTCGTAGTAATTTTCCGAAAAAAGAAATCAATTGATTTAAACACTAATGATCTGACTCAGGGAAACCAATTAACAACAGATTTTTTACAGCAATTAAATGCTTTGCTTTTCAAGCAACAAATGCACCAAGAACAATTAATCCAATCACAACTTATGAATCTTTTCCGCGTGCCTAAATTAAGAGGTATTCAAGGCGAGAAATGGTTAGAATCTCAACTACGTGAAGTATTACCAAATCAACTTTTTTCTATTCAATATACTTTTGAAACAGGAGTAATTTGTGATGCTCTAATATTTCTTCCAAACGGCAAGAAAGTTCCTGTCGATTCAAAATTCTCATTTGAAAACTATCGTAAGATGTTTGATATTTCTCCTGAATCAGAGGAATATAAAGAAATTGAAAATGAATTTCACAAAGATATTAAGTTGCGTATCAATGAAATAAGTACCAAATATATTCTTCCTCACGAAGGAACTATTGATTTCGCTCTTATGTTCATTCCCGCAGAAAGTATTTTCTATCATACTTTTGTTGAAAAAGACCACTTAAGAGAATATGCCTTTCAAAAGAAAGTTATAGTTACTTCTCCAAGCACTCTTTATATTTATTTGCAATTTATTAAATATGGGTTCGACGGACATCAAATTCAAGAAAATATCAAAGTGATTCAGCAGAACCTTTCTGGCATAAAAAATGATTTAGAGTTATTTGCTGAGGAATATGAAAAGCTTAAAGATAAATTGGATCAAGCTCAAAAGAACTTTGATAAAGGCTCTAAACATTTTGGTAAGGCCCAAATAAGTTTAAAGGGACTTACTGAATTAACTTTGCCTGAAGAACAATAAATCAAAATTTTTGGATGGACAGTTCGTGGTGTTGGCTATGGTGGTTATACAGTAGCATGTTTTTTCCATCCTGAACTCTTAATAGAAGCTGAGGTAGCTCATGCAACAATTGAAAGTACTGCGCTTGCCGCAACAGTTGCTGGAACTGCTCTTCCCTGGTTCTAATGTTTACGTATTTAGACGCATGCCTTTGGCAAATTGAAAACTCCTTGTATGGATTATTATTTATTCTTTTAGGCATTATCATTAAAAATAATAGAGATGCCTGGAAAGAGATGCTGCAATCCGATACTTTTCAAAACCCCTACTTTCTCGCGTATCTAGCTTGGTTATGGTTTGCCGCTATACCGTGGTTGCAATGGTATTGTCAAATCCCACGCTATGTAATTTGGGGAATGATAGGAATCGTCAATCCTTATATCATGTTAGGGATCAGACTTGCCTCAGGAATAATGCTCATTACAGTACTATATTACATAAGAAACAAAGCACAGAATTAATTTAACTCTAGCCCCCAGAGAAATCTGGGGGTTAATCTTTATATGATAAAAAGAGGCCCACTCAAGATCAGTTCTTTCTTTTTATTCATAGCTACTTTATCTTTATGATGCATTTTATAACCCATTACCGTAATAGCATCTATGATAGACACCGTTGTATTACTTTTACCTCAACATGCATATCAGATTACTGATCCGGATAAATTTGTTCCCTCTGCGCGCTGGATAAGCTCAAGTGCCGTTCACGGAATCCAATCTCGCCAAAATCCAACTAAGAAAGAGCTATTAGCTGGCATATATAAGCCACGGCTCATCTTATTCCCAAGTGCCAACCCGTCTTCGCGTAAAGCTACGCCGGGCACGTACACTCCAATAGTATTGAAAATTGAATTATCACTACCAAAACTATTTTTTGGCAATAATTTTGAAGAACTGAAAGGGAAAGATCTGCAGACTCTTCTTGCTAAGCTATCAACCACCCTAAATCAAATGGGGGTTATTGTGGATCCCCAGGAGCTTGCTAAAGCTCCCGTTTCAGTAATTCACTACTCAAAGAATATTAAGCTCACGGATGGATCAACTCCTTATCACTATATAAACAAGCTCAAAGAATCGAATATGCGAATGAGCTTGGATGTAAATCAAACGGATTATCGCAATGAAGGCCATAGCTATAAGTGGCACTGCAATTCTTATGAGATCGTTTTTTACGATAAAATTAAGGATCTTGAAAAAGCTAAGCTCAGTGATAGGCGAGCAATTGAAAAAGATAATGCCATCCAGCTTAATCTATTTCCTGCTCTGGCTAAACGAACAAAGATGTTTGAAGTATTACGGATGGAAGTTCGCTTAAATAAACGCCAAAAGATGAAGCAGCTGTTTGCAAAGCTTGGAATCAAATCAGATCTTACTCTTAAAAGCTTATTTAAACCTGTCATTTCTAAGAAAGTACTTCTGCATTATTTAGATGAGCTGGAAAGTAAAAGACTGCCTATTTTTGATTATAAGATTGAGAATGATAAAGCCTATCTTGATGATTTAGCATTTAATAATCCGCAACTAAGCGTAAAAAAAATATTGCAGATTTATGGCTTACACAAAGCAATAGAAGCAATAACTATTCAAGAATTAAAAGGTATATTTTCTAAGAATCACTATAGAGAATGGTATAAACTTATAAACGATACAAAAAATATAAAACCAATAAGAATTGAGAGGAATTCCTTTAAGCTACTTTACCAATATTTGATGAAATTTAAATCAAATAAATCTATTTAAATAAAAGCAAATCCACTAAATTATTGATTTTCATTTTAATTATATCGAAGTATGAACATGAATTAATTAATAGTTTTTATTATTAAACAAGTAAGTGAGTTATATGAAACATCCTACCATGTTTTATTTATACATGACCTTTCTCATACTACCAACGGCAACCATGCAAAAGCCAACAGAACAACTCCCTTCACGGGTTATTAAAATTCTTTCAGAAGATAGGCCAAGAGAGCAAGCAATAAAAGCTTTACAATCTATAACTATCAGTGAGTCCCAAATTAATGATCTCATTACTGCACTTGCTAATCACTATTATGATGGCCATCGTATGGATGCGGCCTGGCATTTAGATACTCCAGTTGCTCTTAAGTGGTTTAGCACTCCAGCCGCCAAAGAATGGTTCAAAGCATATCAAAAAGAACATTCTGATATGCTAGCTCATAATTTTATAGTTAAGATAGGCGAAGCATCGACATCCAAGCTATCTAGAAAACATATATTTTCATATCTTGATATTGGTTTCATTCCTAATGTAAGAATAACTGGTTACGGTGCCTATAAAACTCCTCTTGATCAAGCATTTGAAAATAAAGATCTTGAGCTATTTAAGCGACTTCAATCTGCAGGTGCAGATCCAAATAGTGTGAACACCTTTAATGATATGTATATTATAGAAAGAGTGGCACGCGCTAAAAATATCCCCTTTTTAAAAGCATTAATCATTGCGGGAGCAAATCGAAATCCTATATTGGATAATGGGCAAACTCTTATTCACTCATTAGAAGAGTATCAAAGTGATTTTAATACTACTGAATATAACCAAATAATTGAATCATTAAGAACTGGCCTTATGCAACCCGAATCATTAAGAGAACAATCGATTAATGAACTTGTAAAGCAAATTAAGGATGGGAAGTTAAAATTAGAAAATGCTAAAAAAAGAATTCCCCAAGATTTGCATAAAGCTTTAGAGAAAGCATTACAAGAAAATAAATAAATTTTTAACTCTTATTTAGGTCTCGCAATATTTTGCTTTCTCATTACACTGCTAGTGGTTCTGAATTTCCAAACCCTCTAGCAAGTAGACGTATTCATGAAAGCAATTCTCATCGCACGCGTAAGCACAGAAGAACAACGAGAAGCAGGCAATTCATTTCCCGCCCAAGTAGCACGGCTTGAAAGATATTGCCAAAGCAAAGGCTTTGAAATTCAACAAGTATGTAGCTTTGATGAAAGCGCCTATACCAATGATCGCTCTGAATTTGATCGCATTATCGATATCATTTTAGCTCAAACAGAAAAGACTGCCGTTTGCTGTGATAAAGTGGATCGGCTTTCACGCAATGTATTTGATAAACGCATTTCTATTCTTTATGAAAGAGCATTAAGTGATGAAATAGAATTGCATTTTGTTTCTGATGGGCAGATTATCACCAGCCGCATTTCTGCGGTAGAAAAATTCCAATTCAGTATCAGCCTTGGGATTGGCCAAATATTATTCAGATGCCATTAGCGATAACGTGAAGCGCGCACTTGAACAAAAGCTCCGCAAAGGAGAATGGCCGGCAATGGCTCCTTATGGATATAAGAATATCACCAATGCAGATGGCAATACCGATATCATTGTGGATGAATATGAAGCGCATATTGTGAGAAAATTATATGAGCTTTATGCAACGGGTGCTTATTCCATGGATTTGCTTCGTGCAAAAGTAAAAAAAGATTATGGGTTGGATTGGGCCAAGGGCTATCTTTGGAAGATGCTTAATAATCATTTCTTTTATGGGATCATGATTGTAAAAGGTAAATCATATCCCCATCGCTATCCAACCATTATTTCTCAAACCCTTTTTGAGCAGGTACAACAAGTGAAAGCAAGTTACAATAAAAAACCATTCAAATTCGCCGGCAAACCATATGTATATCGCGGCCTTATTCGATGCGCCCATTGCGGATTGGCCATAACGCCTGAGAAGCACAAAGGCAATATCTATTACCATTGCACGCAATATAATGGCAAGCATGGGGCAAAATGGCTGCGAGAAGAAGCAATTACTGAGCAATTAGGCAAAGTATTTAAAAATATCCAGATGCCAGAAGATATTATTTTGGAAATTATAGAAACGCTTAATGCAGTTCATCAGGATAAAGTTGAATTTCATAATAAAGAGTTTGATAGGCTCACTTCCGAACAAAAAACCACCACTAAGATGATGGATAATCTTTACCTTGATAAACTCAAAGGGAGAATTACTGAGAGCGAGTATGACAAATTTTACACTTCACTGCGCGATCAAGTGACCGATATTAGTATCCGTCTTGAGAAATTACAAGAAGCTGAAGATAACTATTATTTAACTTCAAAACATGTATCTGGATCTGGTTAACCGCGCTTATGAATTATTTATCGGTTCTGAAGTTGAGGAAAAACGGCAATTAATTAAGCTTGTACTTCAGAACTTGAGACTAGAAGATGATAAGCTGCTCTGGGACGCTGCTAAGCCATTTGATCTGATCCTAAATTGTTCGGATCGTCAACAATGGCGGGGCTGATGGGCCTCGATCCCACGACCTTCCGCGTGACAGGCGGACGCTCTAACCAACTGAGCTACAGCCCCTAATTTTTTAGGGATCACTCCTACGCTTATCCATGCCTTTCCTACTGCGCTAACCAGCCGTCGCCTTACGGCTATGGCGGTCAAGAAGCTACGAAGGACAGGCAGGCAAGCTTCGGCGGACAAGTATTTCTGACATCTCTCAAGCTTTATGTACTTCCTTAAGTGATGGCAAAGCCAGGCGTAGCCCTTTAGGGCGAAGAATGGCTCCTCGGGCAGGACTCGAACCTGCGACCCAACGATTAACAGTCGTTTGCTCTACCACTGAGCTACCGAGGAATTAAATTTCAATACGTCTACGCTTTCCTACGTTACTATCAAGCACTAAAGCACTTGAAGCTACGCCGGACTACGTAACATTAGTAATGATTTTCAAACAATCCTTTAAAGGACTGGCCGCGCCAGGCGTAGTTTGCTGAGGCGGAAGCACCGGATAAACGAAGCCTGGTGGGCGGTGCAGGATTCGAACCTGCGACCCCCAGTTTGTAAGACTGATGCTCTACCAACTGAGCTAACCGCCCCTAATTTCAGACTCAAAAATTGTAGAAGAAAAGAAGGGGAAAGTCAAAGCCCTTTTGCATATTTCTTAATCATTTCTCTAAATTTTATACGGTGAGACTGCATTACAACATATCAAGATTCTCCAGGAAGCGCTCGCAGCGCAGTGAGCTGCGCGGCTAGACTTTCTTTCTCTTTTTAGTTAACTTTGTGCGATTAATACTCATATACGAAAACAAACAATCGGTTTTTTTTAAAAAGGATACCGTGTTATGACGCAAAAGGTTGGCCTTATTTTTTGCTTATCTTTCTTGTTCTTAAACAATCTCTTTAGTTCATGCCCGCCCAACACGCCACATTTTTGCAATTTATGCGTTGATGGCTCTTTGGTAATTAATGGCACTGGCGTTAGTGAATCCCGCTCAGTTCCATCAAGCGATATACGCTTAACAGTAAACGGATCCGCGCTTATCACGGATAATCTATTTGTTTCAGGCACCATCAGCGCATCTTCTTTTAGCGGGCCCATTGAAGGCCAAACCGGAGCAACAGGTGTAACCGGTGCGACCGGTCCCAGTATAACCGGATCCACGGGGCCAATCGGCCCAACAGGGCTTACGGGCAACACGGGAGCGACTGGTGCAAGTGGACCAATCGGATCAACCGGTTTTACGGGAGCAACCGGCTCTACCGGGGCAACAGGATCAGCGGGATCCACCGGCGTTACGGGAGCAATGGGAGTAACCGGTGCCACCGGCCCAAGTATAACCGGATCCACGGGGCCAATCGGCCCAACGGGATTTACGGGCAACACAGGAGCGACTGGCCAAAACGGAGTAACGGGTGCCACCGGAAGAACCGGCGCCACAGGAATTACTGGAGCAACAGGTCGCACAGGCGCAACCGGAAGTGCCGGTGCGACAGGAGCAACCGGACCGGCAGGATCGAACTCAGGTTTCACCGGGCCAACCGGTGCAACTGGTCCAACCGGCTCAGGTTCTATTTCCGCTCTATCTTCCTATTATAATCCTGCCGGAGCATCAAACATTCAGTCGGGCGAAACCATAAGCATCAATTATAATACACTCAATACAAGCCTTGGTTCTAATATCACCGTCAGCGGTAATAATATCACAATCTCAGCCAATGGAACCTATTTATTCAGCGTTGAGGGAGTGGTCCAACAATCTACCATGGAAACATCCGTAAATGTGCTTACGTTTTCTGTGGCGCTACAAGAAGTGCCCAATACCGGACCCGCGTTTAATGTTGCACCATGGCCACTGGCCCAATACAGTATTCTATCTCCAAACGAGGGTGGCTATATCGTTATGCAAGCGTTTAATGTCTTGCAAATGGTAAAGGTGACTAATGCGCCGTGTGTTTTTAATGCGCAATTGGGTAATAGTTCTGGAAACTATATAAACTTATTAAATCCGATCTTAAATGTGATTCAACTCGATTAATGAGCAGTTAACTATGGTCAGAATTATTCTTTCGTTCATATTCGCTTGTCTTTTGAATTCTACGCATGCAAGAGAAAAATATCCCGTGGATATTTGTTATATGGTCGCTGATTTGAAATACAACGCACAGCAGGGAGTAAAAATTTGCGAAGTGCAACAGGCATGCCTTTCTTTATTTAATGGGGATAGTTTTAGAAATAAACATGAAGAATCGATACACAAAGAATTTTTGGACACCCTTTCACGGTATAATCATCATGGATGGGTGGTCGCTAATACGATTGCGGATAAAAAATTAGTTTCCACGCTAGCGCAATCTTCTTTATGGCACAGTAGCAAAGATATTATTGAGCTGCTCCGCAACTCTGATTTTATGAATCGGGCCAAGCAACCGCCCAAAGATGCCTATGATTGTTCTTCATATCAAGGTTTTTTATATATCAATTGGTCCCAGCTCTACCCGATTTATGATTTTGAAAAAAGATTCCCCGGAATGATTGTCTTGGATAAATCAAGTTTTCCCTTTTGGATCGATAAATATAAAATGACCCAGCTTTTTGCACAAGATCCGCTGCTTGCTACTATTAAGCCCCGATGGGGAAATTATAAAAAAATATATACAAAAGAACTTGCCAAGCAAATTGCCCTAGATCTGGGAGGTGAAACATTCGTAATAAAGCCACGAGGTGAATTTTTAGGCAATGGAGTAATCATCACCAAAAAAGATACTTTAGATGCAATCTTGCATTATATTATCACCAAAGAGGGCAGCTTAACGCAGAGCACCGATTCTTCATATACCGCCTGGAAAGAAGATCCTTTTGATAGTTTTATAGTAGAGGAATTTGTTGCCTCTGATCCGATTAGAATTCCTCATTTAGAAAATAAAATATATCAACCGACCATGCGCGTAGCATTTTTATTGGTCTACCATAATCAGCAACATCAGGTTCATTTTCTGGGCGGATATTGGAAGACGCCGTATCTTTCACTGGATGAAGCTGATGATTTTATGTATCAAAACAAAGATATTTGCGAAGCTCCCTTTTATCTGGCAGTAGATCCGGACACCATGCAAATCGTACAAAATCAATTGCGCCGCGCGCTGCCGATCCTGCATAGCAAAATGTTAGAATATTGCGCCAACTGCCGCGAAGAAGAACAGCATATACCTACTAAAAATGGGGGATTAAAGATCATGTTACAAGAAGTAACGGGAAATTAGGAACTTTTTTGCACCACATAACAATGATTAATGGCATGCAGATCAACCAGTGGTTCAATAGCCACTTGCTGGAAAAGCCCCTGTGTGTGATATTCTTTTATTTTTCCTAATCCGAATCCGCGAGGGAAAATAAGCCCATCGCCGCTTGATAAGATGAGTTCCCCAATTTCCAGGCTTGATAGATGGCTGACATGATTCAAGCTTGCAGCCCATTCTTCATTTGAGCCTTGATAAATGCCGGTGGCTTTACTCTGCGCGCAATAGGCAGCAACTTTGCATGATTGATCGGAGATTAAAACAACTTTGCTATAATGCGGGTATACTTCACTGATGCGGCCAATTAAACAATCTTTATAGATCACCACCATATCTTTTTGAGCACCGGAACTGCTGCCTTTATCGATCAGAAAAAAATGGGACTGCTCTGAAAAATTTTTTACGAGCACTTGTGCCAGCAGCGCTTGGCTAAAATTATACCGCCGTTTGAAATCAACTAATTCTTGCGTCTCTTGTGCAAAACTAATGATGCCCTGCAATTCAATATTTTGAGCAAGCACCGCATCACGCTCCGCTTGCGCTTTTGAAAGCTGCTCTTGCAATTCTGAAATAGATCTTTTTCGAGCAAAATAGTCTTTAATAGGCATAGCAATTCGATGCTGCAAAACCAAAGCAGGATAGACCACATACGATGAATACTGCTCAAGAACTCCTGGGCAGAAAAAAAAGATCCGATGTGCTATAAAAAGAGTTACAAATACACTACTGAAAAGAATAATTGCTTTTTTATACCGTTTTGCAGGAAACATGATCAGTTCCTATCATGGTAGAAAATGTTTCTTTTACCTGATCGACCGATGTTGAAGTTACCAATTTTTGGCGAACAAGAGAAGCATCGGGCAAACCTTTAATATAAAACGGTATATGTTTGCGGAATTGATATAAACCATGCGGCCCATAATAGGCAAGCATATTTTCTAAATGCTTCAGCGCATATTCCATAACTTCAGCTTTTGTCATTTGAAAAGGTTGGCCTTGCGAATGTGCGCGCAACTCTTCAAGTTTCCAAGGCTTGGACCAAATGCCACGGCCAATCAAAAAACCATCAACTCCTGTTTGCTCATACACTAATTTTGCAGTCGCCCAGTTGATCACCCCGCCCGAAACAATTACCGGGATACTTACCGATTGTTTTACTTGCGCAACGAGTGCATAATCGGGCCGCCCTTCAAATTTTTGGGTCTGCAACCGGGGATGAATTGCCAGCGCATCAGCTCCGCAATCCTGAACCAATTTTGCAACTTCTATGGCATTTTGGCATTTAAAGCCGGCACGAATTTTAACCGTAAATGGAATCGGAACTATGCGGCGAAACTCTTTTAGTATGAGAGTAAGCCGTGGCAAATCCGCCATAAGCGCTGATCCAGAACCGGACCCGATCACATTGCTTGCCGGGCATCCCACATTGAGATCTATTATATCAACCCCACGCTCTAAAACTTTATGGACTGCCCGTTCAATAAAATCGATTTTATTGGCAGCAAACTGGAAATTGAGTGGCCGCTCACTGCTACTAAACTCAAGTGCTTTAACCCCGCCCTTTTCATTTGCAACGCACCCAGTGTGCCTCATTTCCGTATAAAGCAGTTCATCTTTAGAAAAGTCCCGGACCAGCCGCCGAAAGGGAGAGTCGGTAATCCCATCAAGCGGACCGCCTATAAAGCGGGGGAAGGTAAGATTGCTAATTCTGATTTTTTCGTGCCAATAATTCATGATCTGGTAATAAAAAAGGGGTTTAAATCACACTTATTTATCAGAATAGCGTTAATTAAGCACTCTCACAACAAGAAGAGCGTTAAGAAGCACGAAGCCCCCGCTTTGGTGCGAGGGCCTCTCATAAGTATAGTATTTAATTTTGTGGCAAGTTCAGTTTCTCAACCAAAGGATGCAGTGTAGCCATTGCTGATAAAAAGCGATTAATTGGATGGTTTAAATCTTGAAAAATTGGATTGCTGAGTTCTTTATTATCTTCGAATTTTTTAAATGTGCCTTTTTCGAAATTAACAATCGTGCCTGCTAACCGTATATATGCTTTCGTTTTGATAACATCATCGTCATCACTTTTTCTCATCATTGTTTCTAGAAGGTTAGATTTTCTTTGAAGTTTTTTGGTAATATTTTTCATATGATTTATTTCAACAAGTTGCCCGGATTTCAAACAATCCTTTATGAGCGAATCAGCCTCCCGAATACAATCATCCATTTTATCAGCAACGTTCATTATTTTGTAAAGTTGGCGATCATCATGATCAAGGCCCTCTTGCGAATCTGAAGAATCTTTTAGGTTTTCGATTTTTTTTATTGCATTCAATGTACGTGCCTTTTGAGCGGCTGCTTCCAATTCTTTATTATTTTGGGCAAGATAGCTTTCCAAGAGCAATTTCTCTTGAGCTCGTTGTTTTGCGAATGCATCAATCTGAACGTTATCAAACGCCTTTATTGCTTTATCAAGCGGGCTTGCATCCTCATGAGAAGGAAGAATAACGCTTTGCATCAAAGCTTTTCGAGCATCCTGCTTTTCCATTGCGTACAGTGGAATGCTTACTAATAAGGCCAAGGGAAGTGGTAAAAAATATTTCATAATAATTCCTTTTTAAAAAGATACGTCTTTATGTTGTGATTCTCTACTATTTATTTTTTATTGTATTAAGGATATCTTTATTTAAATACACTCACAACTTTAGAGGGACGCACATGTTACGCTATTATCTTCTCATTACACTCAGCATCTGCAGTGGCTATCTTCTTGCGATGCAACCAAAATCGCAATCCCAAATAAATGATACGCGCGTTGTTTTTACCTCGCAGCATTATCCAAAAAGTGGATTCCAAATTGTCGAGAATTTACAAAATAATATTTATCAATCTACTATTCTTGAAAACCAACAATCGATTCTTGTTCAAGCAATCACCACCATTGAGCACGATAATTATCTGTTGCACCGGATTATACTCCGGCACCCGAGAGATATTGCTATCATGTATTCGGGAAGCCTGGAAACCCCAAACGGCTATTTGCCAATACCCAATTGTGTGGCAACAAGGCTTTTTAAAGAATTGGATGAGAAATATAGCACAAACGAAGCCGATCCGGGCTGATTAGACGTTAACCATACATCATTATCGCTTCGATTTTTTTATATTTTGTGCATGATAAAATTGAGATCGCTTTAACATAAAGATATTATTCTTGCAATATATACTTGAACATTTATAATAAAATATCATGTTTTACTTTATATTTTAGTTCGAGAAACACCGATGAATTCTGCCCATCTTACACATTTTATCCTGGCATGCTTAATTGCATGCAGCACTATTGCAATGGAACAACAACCTACTAAAGAAGAACAGTTGTGCAGCGCAATTCAACAAAGAGATGTTGAGCGAGTAAAATCTCTTATAGAGCAGAAAGCAAAACTCGATGCAGAATATACAGAGGGGTCTCGACCACTTATGGTAGCCGTAATGTATCATGATACTGCAGCAAGATTTCCATACTGGTCCCTGTCAGATGACAAAGATCTCGCCAACCAAGAGCGCGAAGAGCTATTAAAGCGATATGAAAAAGAACTCGTTATAATTGATACCCTGCTCAAAAATGGTGCCGATGCAAATGTACAATTTGGCGTATCCAATAATGGAACAAACGCATCCGGCATGCTATTAAATCTTTATAAAGGATGTACACCTTTAATGATGGCCATTCCTCAAGCCACAGAAGATCATCATGGAATCGTCGAGCTTCTTCTGCCCTATAGCGATATGTCTCTTAAAAATGCAAAAAATGAATCTGCATTGATTCTAGCAATAAACTGTCACAGCCATAATTCTAGAATTGCTCAACTCGTCGAAAAATACCATAATCACTTTTTTGCCAATAAAGCGCTGATAATTAACAATGGCATAGTTAAAAGAAAATTGAATATAAAATCAAAAGTATATCGTTCATGGATTAAGAAACAACAATTAATGTCTTGGCCAAATACGAGTAATTTGCATATCCCACTCAAAACAAATGCTGCTGACAAAAATAAGAACACTACTCAAAACCGATAGCACGCTTTAATGCCCGGTCCATATTTATCAAAACAAACATTTAGTGTGATATCTTCAGCAAGTTTTGAATCGATCACTTTATTTGCTGCAATGCCATATAATACGCCAAGGCCAGCACCTGCAATCATTTGTGAGAAATAATGGCGATTGCAATTGAGGAAGATAATACCCAGAGCTGCAGCAAAAAATGTGAGTGGTACCGCTAATTTTGGCCCGAATCGAATGCCATAAAGGGTTGCTATATAGGCAGCTTGGGCCATGTGCCCTGAGGGAAATCCTCCCATCGATTGTTTATGATCCTTTATAAATGCTTCATGCCAGGGCCGTTTACAAAAATCAGCTTCAAATGATTTAATAATATCCTTAGCATAAATCACAAAAGGAATCCCGAGTAAAAGCATCCATCCCGCCTCTCTCCATTCAGGATCATTGGATAAAAAGATCTGAGAGCCGAACAAAACTATCGGAATTCCAACGCCATACCGAACTAGCTCATGGCACCAAAATGGCATTTGATTAATGTTTTTATGGCTTAGATGCGAAAAGAAGTGACATTGAATTCTTTCATCTGCGAGCCGGGACATTAAATAGACCGGAAGTGTTGCAGCTATTACGATAAATGATTCAGTTGAAACCAGATTTAGATTAAGCAAGAAAGAATCTTTGATAGCCTGACCAATAATATTGAACCCTCTGCGCAAACATGGGGCGTTGCTGCAAAAAGGTTTGCGCGGTTTTGCGCAGGAATTACAGATGTTTTCCGGTACATTCAATGGCATTCGTGTTTGAGCAGATATTTCAAAGGCCATTGTTGCTGCACTCAGAACAAAAAACAAAATACGCACTATGCGCATAGATAAGTTCCTCTCATGGCCAGTCTATCTTACTCTCATCAAGTCTAGAATACTTTATTTCAAAGGCCTATCTCAACAATAATAATTTATTTTGTTAAAAAACATGTATTTAAAAATAAATATTTTGTTTTATTTGAAAATTTATTCGCCGTCGCAAATACCCGCGACTGGGTTGAAGCGACAAGAACCACGCCAAAGTCTTGGCGTAGGCAGGTTGCTATGGCGGAATTGCGCGCTGATACGGCAGTTTTAAAAACTTCGAGCGCTTCATATTTGATTTACAGGCTACCTAAAGATCTATAGTCTTTGATGAAGAAATTTTTAAACTATCCCAAATTAAAGGTGAATATATGTCAAAAACCTTGGTACTATTTCTTTTCTTGGCAATCGGTAATTCACTCAATGGTATGGAAAATATACGAGATCTATTTTCAGAAAATGTCCAGGGAGAAAATCCTCAAGAAAATACTCAGCCCGTAAATAATTTCTGTACTATATGCCAAGAAGTTCTGGGCAATCATCAAACAGAGCGGGTATTTAGCTGCTCGCACTCAGTTCATAATCGGTGTTACCGTTCAGCCATAGACGTCGCTGAAAAATCGAATGAGGATTTTAATTGCCCTAACTGTAGAAAGCCAGTGATGACAACCATTCATCTTCCTGCTCCACAAACACTAGCACTTTTATGGGCAATGATAAGAACTAACCAGAGTGAACGTATTGAACGGATACGAGATGATTCAATACGCAGTCGATGCAAGATATTTGAAAATATGTTCAAAGGTGAAGGTATCAAGGAAAATGATATAGTTAAAGTTTTTCAAGATAGCATGTATGCCTGTAGCTTTATGCCACTCCTGCCTGCAATTCTGAGTCAACGCAGCAGCCTCGATACCCAACTCGCAGACGCGCTCGATATGCTTAATTTCTATGAAAATCAGAATATAAATGAAGCCCATCTTATTAAGAAAATAGCGAGACAAGCAACAAATATTACTACACTCAAAGAAAAGCTTGGAAGGAAAAAACAACAATTAAAAAAAGAAAAAGATCTGACTAGCGAACTGTTTCAAAGCCATTTAGAATCTATTCGAAGCAAAACAACTCTAGAACTGGGTTTAAGCGCATCATTAGGCATTATAACCGGATTTTGTGTGCGTAATCTTTTTGCTAATGAAGAATCAAAAGCAAATAAATCTGCAATTGCCGCAGCTCTCGGTATAAGTTTGTATGGAGCCTATCGGAGCTTCACGAGCCTTAAACACGAATGGGATAGGGTACATCAGATCCGAGACAAACATAGTTCTTAGTGATGGAAATGGTTATAGCCCACTTGCATTCAATTCATATTGCAGATAATCAAATTGCTCTGCAAGCTTATAATGCCATCCATCATTTTCATTGCAGTGGCCCTCGTTAATAAGGCTGCTTAGATGATCAAGATATGCTTCTATGATGTGCTTTTTATTATTTTTGCATAAAATTTTTACTGCTGCGATATCCGCTGCTTTTTCTTGCAATCTCACAAAACGTTGTATGCCGCTATGCAATAGATATGATCCGCTCAGCCCCGCGATTGCTGACGCAATCCACTGATTATGAAACAAACTATCTGCCGCATAGAACTCGGCCAGAGTACAGGCAACAATAATTCCGCCAAATGCAAGGGCCTTTGCATGATGATTATGCACCACATGGGCCACTTCATGATAGATAAGCCATGTTCTGATAGGTTCATCGAGGGTATCGAGCAAAGCTTCATCTAACCAAATATCTGCCAATAGCGTGAACGAATATAATTGCATCCCAATTAATCGAGAGCCTATTTGATTCATTTTTCTTACTCGGACGGTTCCTGAGTATCCGTAATCTTTTAAAGCTTGCTGCGCTTTCCGCTGATTCAATGCGCTCGCATTTTCATTTCCAAATATCTGGCCATAAAGCGGCGGCAATGGATTGAGCGAAATGGCATTGGCCAGAGTTGGCACTAAAATGATTGTGGCAAGCATAATGAATTTGTTCATCGAAATTTTCCTGCGATTTTAAAATCCTTTTGGATGCATTGTATGCCATTCAGTTTGTTGTTCATAGGCATGCGCCACTTTGAACATAAGCTCTTCACCCAAATGCGGGCCAATGAGCTGAAATCCGATCGGCAAATTGCTTTTGGTAAATCCGCAGGGGATAGAGATTGCCGGATTGCCGGCAAAGATTCATCGCGCAGGTGAAATAATCTTGCAAATCCATTTGCAGTTTATCCACATCAAATGCACCAAATTTAAATGCCGGAGCTGGATGGGTTGGCATAAGCAATAATGTGCACTCTTTAAATGCATCGGCAAATCCTTGACGAATCATACGCTTGCACTATGCTTTGCCTTTTTATAATAAGCATCCGCATGGCCTGCTGATAACACATAGTTACCAATCATAATACGTTTTTTAACTTCCGCACCAAATCCATCATGGCGGGTATTGCTATACATCTGCTCTAGAGTGTTGGCATCTTTTGATGCGCAATCCATAGCGAACTCCATCAAACCGGGCTAAGTTTGATGCTGCTTCAGCACGGCTGACAATAAAATAAACTGCAGCGGAATAATCGAGCACCGGCATTTTAATTTTTTTAATTTTTGCGCCCGAGTTTTTCAAATACGGCAATCGCCTTCTCTGATAGCAGCAACTACTTCAGGATCCATGCCTTGCGCATTAACTGCATTTTCAATTACTCCAATAGTGCAATTTTCTGGCAATTTGCCATCTAAGTATTTTGGTGTAATCTTTTTGTTCGACGTTCAAGCGTAGAAGAATCTTTAGGATCATGGCCGGCAATTGCTGACATACACCAATGCATTATCATATACCGTGCGGGTGAAAGATCCCAATTTGATCAAGTGATGATCCATAGGCAACCAAGCCATACCGCGAAATCAATCCATAGGTCGGCTTAATTCCCACGATGCCGCAAAATGCTGCCGGTTGACGAACTGATCCGCCCGTTTCTGATCCCAGTGCCCATGGCACCAAGCCCGCGGCAACTGCTGCTGCAGATCCGCCGCTTGATCCTCCCGGAACGCGAGAAGCATCCCACGGATTTTTAGTTTTTTGATAGGCAGAAGTTTCTGTCGAACTGCCCATTGCAAATTCATCGCAATTGGCGCGGCCAAGCAAAAGCGCTCCTTGCTCTTTAAGCCGAACTGAGGCAGTAGCATCAAAGGTGGATTCAAATCCCTCCAAAATTTTTGATGCGCAGGTGAGCTTACGATTTTCTTGCGCGATATTATCTTTGAGCAAACCGGGAATTCCTGCCAAAGAACCCTCATTTCTGCTTGCTTTTAGCACTGATTCTTTATCAAAAATTTCTAAAGCAGCGCCAAGATCGCCATCTTTTTCTTTAAAGCGGGCAATACAATGATCTAAGAGCTTGCTCAGCAGTTAATTCTTTTTTGGTCTAATAATGCGCGTAATTCTTTAATGGATGCAAATGAGAGATTGTTCATAACGAGGCCTTGTTTATTCCACTCGTTTCCTTCGACCCAGCCTTCGCTCCAGAAAGGAGCTAGGCGGGCAGGCTGGGCGTTTACTCCTAAGCTTGCCGAAGGGTCACCACGAGTTTTTAATCAAATAATATTTTTATTCATGTTCTAAAATTGCAGGTACAACAAAATAGTCCGCTTCTACTTCTGGGCGCTTCATCCTTGATGCGTTCTGCATCGAATGGCTTGGCCACATCTTCCCGGAAAATATTAACATTTTGCGGCAACGGCCCCTGTTGCAGCAGTTGCCACTTCATTAATCCGTGCGGCATACGCAAGGACCGCTTCAAGCTGCTTGGTAAGCTCGTCAATCTCATCTTCATGGATCGCAATGCGTGACATATGCGCAATTTTGAGAACTTCTTCTTTAGTAATAAGTGCCATAATATTCCTATAATTAAACCGTTGCTTCGATAACCCTGAGGATACGAGATCTCCATCTCGCGCTTCGTCGCTCCTCGACCCGAAGGGGTTGTTCCTATAATTCGTGTGATTTCCACTTCGGCCCGCGAAACCGATTAATATACACAATGCTCATCAATCCATTGCCCACATAAAATGAGCCATAAACGAGTAAAAATTTTATTGCTGGATCGGCAATGGGCAATCCGGCTAAAAATATGAGACCGGGAAAAAATAACCAATGCAGATTGCCAGACGTGTCCACATAACAATTTTAACATCCCCAGCGCCCCTTAGAGCCCCGGATAAGATTAATTGTAGCAGATCAAAAAAGACCAGTACACTCAAAATTGGAAAAATCTGAACGGTAAGCTCAGTAAAATCTCCATTTTTATCAAAAATCTTAAGTAGGCTCCCCGAAAAGATAGAAAATAGTGCCAATATGGAGAAAACCATAATCGAGCCTAAAAAAAGCACTTTCTTGATATTGCTTTTAATGCCTGCCCAATTATGAATCCCGAGATCATTACTCACTAAAAAAGTGATCACTTGGGCCAGAGCGATTGCGGGCAAAAAAGCAAACCGCTCTAAATCTTTGACTACGCAAAAAGTGGCGGTGGTACAGGTGCCCATCGTATTAAGCATTTTACTGAGCCAAATATAGGCAAATGCCAAGCTTGCTTTATCAATAGCCACCGGCCAGATAATGATGAGCAATTCTTTAAAATAGGCAGTGCCATCTTTAAAAACTGAAAATAGATCAATACCAAATTGCTTGATAGCGCTTATCACAAAGAACAAATAAAGCTGCGGCAATCGCTCATTATAATACTTTGCAGTACTGATGCCCATGCAGAACCATTAAATCCCAATTCCGGCAAGCCAAAAGCATCCAAAAATAAGCCCATAATCAAAAAAAATAAAAACCGCTGCGCCAATTACAAAAATATACATTGGAGTTCGCGTATTTTTAATACCCCGCAAAAAGCCAATAAAAGCCAGATAGACAAAGGTAAAAAAGACACCGATTGCCCGAAGCCTCCAAAAGGGAATTGCTAATGCAATAATTTCGGCCGATGCATTGAGCCATCCAAAATAAAATAGGCGGTAAAATAAAGAATAACTGCAAAATAGTGCACCAAAAAGAATGGTCGACCCAAAAGGCATCACGAAAAACATTTCCCGCTTTTTTAAATTCATGCAAACCATTAAAATTGCCCACCATGATCACGGCGCCAATCGAAAATGCTTCGGCAATTTTAAACAGCATATGCAGCGCATTATTGGTTGTTCCCAAGCGTCGCATACGCAGGTGTAGATTTAAGACAACTTATAAAATAAGAATCGATCCAAAATGGTAATGCAAATATTACAAATGATGTGATAAATTCGGGCAAAAAATACCGAATTATCCGCCAGTAGCTCTCTCCATGGTGCCTATCAACAATGCCAGCAAAATAACTTGCTAAAAGCCCTTGTTTCATAATATCCCTCTCGAATTTCAATGTTATATCGCTGTTAAGAGCATACCTTTGCCGCCAGATATAAACTAATTAAAAATAAATGTAAATGTTTGGAAGTTCATGAAGTTATTCAATTGATGATTGCGCAAAAAAAATAATCCGCCTTTTTTTATTCTTAATCATGTATTCCTGATCTTTGATTAAAAATGGTTCTTCAATTTGAGTCGGTTGCCATTCTTTAGATGCCCAGTATGCCAATTGCCGCGTATGATATGGGCAACTTGGCTTAAACATACGCATCAGTTCATCCGTATGCAAGGAGGCACGAGAAACAAAAAGATCAATCGGCTCATTCGGTTTTGCGCAAAAAAGTTCGCCAATCAAGATCAACAACTTCAACATTCTCAAGATTAAGAGCACGTATAACTTCATTAAGAAAATTGATCTTTTTATGGGCTACCTCTATTAATGAAATCTGCAGATGAGGAAAGACAATTTTAAGCGGAATACCCGGGAAATCCGGCCCCACTTCCCACATCAGCAATCATGGTTATCGATTTTAAATCAATAAATTTGCTTATCGCCAGAGAATCTTGAAAATGATAGGCAATGATATCTGCTCGGGATCAGTAATAGCGGTGAGATTAAACAATTCATTCGATGCGCGAACCATCTGCAAATAGGTTGCAAATTGCATTGATTGCACTGGGCTTAACGCAAACTCTTTAATAAAATTGCGCCATAAAGGCATGTTTTAAAATTCGTGGGTTGTAGCAATCAAACAAATACTCCAAAACCATAGATTTTACTGTTTCTTTAATGTTACCGTTACAAAGAGGGATAAACCTATAACGCTGGCAGAATGATATGAAAATAAATATCAGTAGCTTTCTTTTAATTTTAGCAGTTTTTTTCAATAATCACAGTCTGTTTGCAGAACAATTAATCACTCTGTTTCTCAAGCCATATCCAGATTTACCGATTAAGGCTGCATCACAAAGATTAGCACCAAAATTGGACAAGGTCGGGAAATTATCTTCAAATAGGGCAAAGCATATTCTGCCACCATCAGTCTCAGGAATTTTTGCTACGTATGGGGGATTTTTGACCGTTTCTGATCTTAACGGGGAAATTATCATTTCCAAGAAAACATACAAAGCCTTTTGTATATCTCTTAATCACTGAAAAAATAAGCCCGATAATCATGGCCGGTAATACCATCCACCACTGGGAATTAGAAGAAGATGTTCCGGCATCCATGTATCTCATGGAGCAAAAATGGGATGATCGGGTTCGTATTCACTATTGGGATGTAACCCAAGTGCCAGTACCAGAAAACAATCGGGTGCCCCTTGAATCGATAGCAATCTTTGCAGATCCTAAATATGTCTATGTGCCGCTTGGCCTGAGTCTTTTCAAAGAAAGCCCGCATCTGATATTGCCTGACATTTACATTAAAAGAGGGATCAATTTAACGGCAACTGCATTATTTATTTTAAATCTTACCCATTATTTTGGCTGCAATTATGCCGCTCTATAAAAAGCAACCTGACCGCTATACCAGACAATTGACATATTAATAAAAGAAATCGAATATATTAGACACGTGAACATACCAAAGTTGTGTGAACAAGGGAAAAACAAAAATGAAATTGCAGATTGCGTTTGATATTACTGATCTTGATACAGCCATTAGAATTGGCTAAAAAAGTCGAAGAGCAAAGCGATATTTTAGAAATAGGAACGTTGCTCATTTATAAAAATGGTATCAAAGCAGTCGAACGCTTTCGAGAAGCATTCCCTAAAAAAACACTTCTTGCTGATACAAAAATTATTGATCGCGGCAAAGAAGCTGTTGCAATAATGGCAAGTGCGGGGGCCGATTGGATTACGGTGATGGCAGGAACCGGCAAAGAAGTAATTCATTCTGCATCTACAATGGCACATCAATGCAATATAAAAGTTATGCTTGATTTAGTGGATTCAAGCTCACTGGGGCAATCTGCACTTGATGCAAAAAATTTGGGTGCGGATGCATTACTCTTTCATCAAGCATATGATGAAAAAGATGCACTGATTCTTCTTGATAAATGGGAAATGGTTCGCGGCAATACTCCATTGCCCATTTTTGTATCAGCTAAAATCAATCGCTCGACTATTTTTAATATTATCAATATCAAGCCCGATGGGATTGTTGTAGGCAAAAGTATTATTGATGCGGATGATCCAGCCGGAGAAGCGCAATTTTTCTATGATCTTGCAAATAAATAATGGACAAGAGTCAGCAATCATCACTTTATAAATTCCTGAACTCTGCCTACGGAGAATAAAAAATTGACAAACCTCATTCCTTAATACTAAGATGACTGCAGAGTTTTGTTGTTTTTAATTTTTGTAAAGGAGATTCAATGAATTCACATTTTAAAATGTTTGCTGCAGCATTATTATTCTCAGCAATACCCGTTGCTGCAAACGATTATGATTATTGCCGTTCAGATAATAGAGTAATGGATAAAGTTGCGGCCACTCTTGATGATGTTGAAGCAGCAATTCTTTATTTATTAGTTGATAAATTACCCGATAAATATAGCTGCTCATTCGATGTTAAAGGTCGCACCAAAAAAGCAATTGTAAAATATTTCTTAAATCGCTTTCTCTTCAACAACTCACTTGATGTTGTTGCCGATGTACCAAATGCAGGCCCTGTATCAGTATTAACAACCGATCAAGCAATGGAAGTTGGCTTAGTAGTATTCCATGATGTATTTGAGAAAAAATCGAGCTCAACTGTTATTGCCGATGCCGGCAGAACATTCCTGCGCGAGAAGATTGTAGCGGCATTAGTATGGCTCTTGGCCCAAACCAATGCAGAAGCATTATTGCCAGATTCACTTTCAAGCAGCGCAGTATATGTAGAAGCGCGAAACGAAGTTGCTCGTCACTTTGTTGATAAAGGTCTTGATAGAGTGCTTTAATAAGCAATTTTTGCTTACAAATAATCGAGGCAGCGTAATCGCTGCCTCTTTTTTATTTCTTAAACTGATCTTCGTATAAATGTTCAATTTCTTCGATCGTGGTCGCTTCAGTTGCACTTTTATCAGTGCGATAGCCCATAAAGCGCGGGAATCGCAAGGCATAGCCTTGTTTGCTTTCAGTTCTGCCGGCGGAATGCAACGGAGAAATGGTGATTTCATCTGCGCGAATACGGCAAACAATTTCAGGATTCACCCAAACATCCGGATATAATTCTTTTACACAGACAACATTTTTAGGCTCTTCTTTAACTTTAAGCGTATCGCATTTTGCTTTAAATCTTTCCAATCTTCATCTTTGAGGCCAGTTCCAATTTTTGCAACCGTTTCAAAGCGATCTTCTTTTTTATTGTAGACTCCCACCAAAAATGCGCCGATACCAAAATGGCACGCTTGCCTTCACCCGCATAATATCCAAGAATCACGCAATCAATGGTATCTTCCAAATGGCCTTCTTCTTGGCGTTTTAATTTGATCCAATTAAAGTTCCGTTTGCCCGGCTGATAAATACGCATCGGGTCGTTTTACCACCAATCCTTCAAGCCCGGAGGCAATATTCTCATTAAAATAATCTTCCAGCTCTTTTGCCGTTTTAACACGCTTTTCTTCAATCACATGAATCAAAGGATTGGTTACATCAAATGTTTTAAGCAATAGCGCATCTGCGCTCTTCATGCGTAAGATCCATTACATCTTTGCCATTGAGATACATAATATCAAAAATAAATACTTGTAAGTGGAAAATCTTTTATTGCTTCTTCAATGCCATGCTTGCGTTTACGCTTTACCGTTTCTTGGAATTTCGAAAAGGTACCGGTATTTGGATCATAGACAATTGCTTCACCTTCGCAAATAATTGTTTTAACATCAATTTTTCAAATGCTGCCGTTAAATCAGGAAACATTGCAGACATATCTTGCAAATTACGCGAATAGAAATGGATCTTTGGTTTTGCTTTGCTGGTATTATCAACATGAATTTGCAAACGAAACCCATCCAGTTTTGCTTGCGCGACGCAAGGCCCAATCTTTTCTATAATTGCTAGCAGCTGTTGGCAAACGCTCAGCTGCGGCCGGCAAAATAGGAATTCCTACCTGCGGCATGAATCTTTTCAATTTTTTTAATGCCAAATTCTTTTAATTCATGCGCAATCAAACCAATATCGGCGCAGACATTATAGGCATTTTCAATGGTTTCGCGCAAAGATTTATTGTCCGCAATCCATCCATGAAAGCGCATCAACAATAGTCATATCAGAAAATCCAAGGCGCAATTTGCCAATAATAATACGCACAATATAACGCGCCAGATAGCGGATCAACTTGTTTAAGCAATGCCACCAAGTGCATTAATTTTTTCATCTTGCGATCCAGTGCCAGAAGTTTCTTCAATCGCACATAATTCTTTATATACTTGCAAAACTGTTAATGCATCTTTTGCACGCCATGAATCAGGCTCTATCACTAATCCAAGATCACCCGCTTTTTTTGCCTGCTTTTTCAATCGCATGATCATCAACAGCAAGCAATATCGCAAGTGCTTTTGCAACATTTTTTTCTGCCATATTAAATTTGGTGCCAATATAGCGGGGCATGCAATTGCCCGAGGGATAAATTACAAATAATATGCTGCTTCATGGGCAGAGCATTTTTGAGCAGTTCGGCAAGAACACGGGTCATTTCCAAGACGACCGGAAACATCTGTTCAATTTCATAAAAGACTTTGGATACTTGTTCAAATTTCATAGTCACCTCAAGAATTAATTGTATACCTATCGAAAAACCAATTATTCCATGAGAAGAACATACTTGACTAAATATAAAAACATCATCTCATATGTTAAAAGAGACTTTAAGACAGAATTAGGTTATTAGTAATAGTAGCCTTTTTTAGTTCACTAATTTTAACGGATCTACTTCGCTCAAGCTTCGCTACTCCAGGAGAGCTTCGAAGGCAACTACGCTTATTTCTAACTAATTTATCAGTTCAAAAGAGCTACTTGTTCTAACGAAGTCCTTTATGGCGAAGTGAAGTAGGTGGCTACGCAGGGACTCGAACCCCGGACCTACGGATTATGATTCCGCCGCTCTAACCAGCTGAGCTACGTAGCCATAAATATTTTCAATGATATATCTTAATATTATACACTTAAATTCGTAATTTTTGAACATTAAATGTATTTAAAATAAAGGTAAATGTTGATTTTAGGAAGAAAAACCCGGTAATCAGGGTAGAAATAATACCCAAGCATCATGGTTACCGCAAATCCTTTGATAGGACCGGTACCAAAATAATAGAGCACCGCACCCACAATAAAGGTGGTAATATTCGCATCCAAAATCACCACCAATGCATCAGAAAATCCAGTTTCAACCGCTTTTCTGATAGTCATGCCCGTGCAGCAAGAGCTTCTTTAATTTGCTTCATAGATCAAAATTGAAGCATCAATTGCCATACCAACTGTTAAGCACCAAACCGGCAATACCAGGCAAGGTTAAAGTTGCTCTCAAGCAATGACATTGCCACCAAAATCAAGCAGCAAGTTATAGAGCAAGGTGATAAATGCCAACAAGCCGCACAAGCTATAAAAGACGACGCTAAATACTAAAAGTAATGCCAAGGCCGACCAAGCAAGAAACAACCCTTGGCTGAATCGATTCAGCTCCCAAGGAAGGACCAATTTGGCGTTCTTCTTCAAAGGTAACCGGAGCAACAAATGCACCTGATTTTAAGAGCAAGCTGCCAATTGTTTTGCTTCATCGGGAGTAAAGTCTGCCGTTCAATTATACCCTTCATTGCGAATTGCTGAATTGAATACTTGGCGCAGTAATTACCACACCATCAAGCACAATGGCAAGTGGTTTGCCAAATTTTTACTGGTTAAATCATAAAATTTATCCCCACCTTCTGAGTTAAGTTTAAATTCTACAACCGATTCGCATTTTTTGCGCATCAAACGTGCGCGTATGCATCGCGCAAATCTTTACCGCTAATTTCTGCAAATTTTGAAACTAGATAATATTCGGATGGCTTACCATCAATTTCTTCTTGGCTTGGCAAAATTTCCATATCGCCCGGCAAGAATACCATCAAGTTCATACAGAATATCTTCAGGAGTTTTGCCAACTTTTTGCACCAATTTGAATTCTAATACTGCGGCTTTGCCAATCATTGCTTTTGCTTGTTGCGGATCAGAAACATCGGGCAATTCAACAATAATATTTTTTTCACCTTGCGCAGCAATGGTAATTTCTTCCACACTAAGCTTATTAAGACGAGTACGCAAAACTTCACGTTTCTGCTTACCGCATCTTCTTTAATTTTTCTTGCAATACGATCAGGAAATGTTAGCTTTAACCGTTTGATTATCAGTAGACAATTATAAGATCTTTTTCTTGTGCTTGAATAATTTGCGCTGCATTTTGCGCAGCAGCAGCAGAAGAGAAAGTTAAGAACAATGGCATTTTTTTCAACATGTTTTGGTAGCTGGCAGTTCTTTATTGCTTCTTTGAGTTTATTGCTGAATGCCTTGCAATTTTGCAAGCAATTCAGATTCAACTGCTTTATCAGTCTGCACTTCAAGGGTAATAAACGTACCACCCACTAGATCGATACCATAGCGCAATGTTTTGCCGCAATGGCCACAAGAGATAGCAACATAGCAATTGCTAGTACAACCCAAAATGAAAACCATGAAAATAAACCACGATGTGCGGAAGTGTTCATGCGAAGCTCCTTACTACCGATAAAATGTTTAATACATTACAAACTAATCTAATTATATCAACTTGCTATGCTGCGCATCAGCTAGCTTTCACTTATTTCTAAAACAATGTGCTAAGTATCATTCGTCCATCGGCACTTCGCTCTTTCGATCAAGCTTACGGCATGGCATACTAGTGGCTTGCCAGGCATTCAACTCTCAATGCTCATTTAAATTAACTCCGCTTAAGGCTGGCCGCGCCAGCCGAAGCCTTTACGAGGCGAAGACTGGTGCCGAGGAGGGGACTCGAACCCCTACAGGATTTCTCCCGCAGCCACCTCAAGGCTGTGTGTATACCAGTTTCACCACCTCGGCATATTTCAAATGAAGCAACATGAAAATGTATCATAAAAAAATGCCTAATCAAACTGCTATATTTTAGCGCACTCTTCATGATAAATATTCAGCTATCAATAGTACTTAGCTTGCGTTCTTCAGATAGATTCAGAAATTGCTTTTGCCCACTCGTTCAGGCCGTGCAAGCACAATTTCTTCTGATGCCGATCCGCCAAATAAGCCGGTAACCCAGCCAAAAACTCCGCCAATCATATTACCAACTGCAACAAACGGAGCTTTAATCCAACCCCAGAGAGTACCAAATAATACCGGCTGCTCTTCGGTTCTTCCGGCTTGAGCTTTTTCTTCTGTCAGGCATTTTGCACGTTGATTTCATTCTTCTGCGCTTGCGATTGAATATCGATGCCTTTTTCTTTGAGCGCATCACATGTTGTTTTAATCTTATCAGTTTCTTGCTTAATCTTTATCTGATAGCTGATCAAAATATTTTGAAAACGAATCTGATAAATAGGTATTGATATTATTAGATTACTCCAATAGGTATCCATGCCATAATAAAGCTCACGCGCCTTTTTATCACTCAGTTCACGATTAATTGCTTTAAAATTTTCCCATGATTGCTGTTCATAATATTTTGCTTGATTGAGTTGTTCAACAACTTCATGAGCGCATCATCAAGCGCATGATCAACTTAGTAACATATTCTGCACCCTTGTTGCAATTGCTCAAGATTTTTCTTTTCTTCAGTAATCGCTTCAGTAATTCGCGCTCTTTTTCATTAAGCGTGCCTTCTTCCTTTCGCTCTTGATCAAGTTGATTCGTGAAATATGAAATAATTTCAGTCAGTTCACCCTGGCTAAACCCATAGATCAAATAAAATGGATCAAGAATTGCGCGATCCAAATCATGTACGTCTTGCAAAATAAACTCATACGTGATTCAAGAATTTTATCAGTCAATTGTTTAATTTTCTCATAGGTACGTTCCGCTTTTTCCCACCAAATGCGTTTATAAAGCCAATTTCCCTTTGGCTTCATTCATATCAACCGTATCAATTCCTTTAATTTCAATTTCATCTTCCTGCATGGTTCTTGTGCCGATTGCTGGAGCAACTTCTAGCTGCTTCCGGTTGCTCGGTAGTGAAGCAGGCTGCGTTCTTCTGCCGGTTTTGCATTGCTGGTGCAGGCTCGCTGGCCGGTTGTTCAGGCGTTGCTGCTGCTTGTTGCGGAATCCGTTTGTGTCTGGCTCAGCAACAGTTGCTAGTTCTGTAGCAGCTGGCGGAGTTGCAGGTTCTGTGTTGCAGCTTGGGGCACAACTCTGGCGCATTCTGCAACTGGCAGCTTCTGCAGGTTGCGCTGGAGCAACTTCAGCTAACCATGCGGCTGTTCTGCAGCTGCTGCAGCGGCAGCTGGCTTCTTGCGCACATGCATTCCATTACTACTGATTATCAGTGCAAGCATTATTTTTTTTTGCATACACACTTTCCTTATTAATTACGAATGCATATTAAAGCGTTTCTGAAAGCTCTTTTAACTCATTCATCAAAGCTTTAGAAAGCTCTTCAGCTTCCCATGAAGTATAGCTCCAACGAACGCCAGACTCAACTCGAGTAAGAACTGAGCGATCACTTTTGATATCGATGATATCAATACGAACAATATTCATCAATGGATGAACTAATGATGGTGCTCTCACCACACCAGCACGGCCCAAAACACTATAGGCCACATTGCCTTCATCAAGAAAACAGAGCATAACTTTTTTTTGCCATACCATATTATGATAGCCGGTATGATCTTTATTGATCGAGATCAAAATGCTTTCAAGCCCTTTTGGATAAATGCATTGAATAGGCGTTGTATGAGGAAGCCTTTTTCAGAAAAGGTAGATAATATCGCAACCGTTTGCCCATGTTTTAAAACTCTAATCAAATCATCTGGAAGTTTAACACCAACATGTTTTGCCATAGCAATCCCACCCTTAGGTTAAAAAAATGAAAAAAATATTTCTCATAATACATATTTCATTACTCATTCAACTTTAAAGTGATAAACGGGCAGCAATATCATTTTGAACTGCTAAACCTGCTGCCGTTAGAATAATTCGATTATTCTCATTTTTGTAAAAAATTATGTTCTTGCAACATTGCAATCGATGTTTTCATAGTCTGCTGTTGCGCTTCAGTTAAATCTTTCATAAGATCATTCATATCGCAGCCCTTGCGCTCTTCGCAATCCGAGCATTATTCGTTCCAAATATACTTGATTTTCCGTTAACGTTTCAGAAAATACCGTAACATCATTGCCCGTATCAATATCATTCATATATTTCATAAGATTTTTTTGATTTTGAAATCGCGATTTACCATCAAATGAACAAGCTCCCAAACCAAATCCTTTATATGGCTTGCGATCCCAATACACACTATTATGCCGCGAATGATACCCTTCACTTGCAAAATTTGAAATTTCATATTGATGCAATCCATGCTCATCCAAAAAATCACTGTCCATTGATACAAATCAACCATTGCATCATCCGGTGTCAAGGTATATCTCATTTTTTTTTACCCGAAAATAAAGTGGCGTTTCTTCATGACCGTTAAAAAATAGATCGAAACATGCATAATCGGCCAAGTAACCACCTGCTGCAAAAGCTCCTTCCATTCTTGGCACTCACGCCGGGCAATCCCAAAATAAGATCAACGGAAATATTATCAAAGATTTTACTTGCTTCGTTCAATGACCCAAAAAACATCTGCTTTTGATTGCTTTCGATTCAAATTATTCAACACTGAATCCTTCAGGCATTGCACCCCAATACTTAATCGATTAATCCCAATCGATTTCCAGAGTACCAATTGTTCCGCTCTAACCGTGCCTGGATTAACTTCAATACTAATTTCTGTATGTTCATCCAAAATGAAACATCTTTCTTAGTGTACCAAACGTGTCAAGTAGCAGATTATCCGGCCAGGTGCTTGGGGTGCCACCACCAAGAAAAATAGTATCCAGTGCCAGTTTAGAAGGTAGTTGAGCAGCGTAAATATGCAATCTCTTTCATCAATGCATGATGATAACGCTCCATAAATTGATCTTGCGATGCAATCGCAACAAATGGACAAAAATGACATTTATACGGGCAGAACGGCCAATGAATATATAAAGACCGTGTTTCGGCCGACACAATTGTAACTCATTATTTATTATCTTTCTTTGAAGTTGTCTGTTTAATGATGGCAATACTCGCTATTATCGCGCGCATCACGTCTTCATCGCAGAGCATGTTCGTGTGCATATTTTACTGAAAGACTCGCGTTCACAATCATGCTCAAGCTCACTCAGATGTTCACTGGGCAAATGCATTGATTTTCAAGATTCGCAATCATTTCATAATCACGTCATGCTTTCAAAGCGTTGCTTATAATGAGATTGAAAAAAATTTTTTAAAATATCAGTTAATGAAGAATAAGCTTCATGCGCATCTTCTCGTGTTATAATATTTTTATTCTTTGCAGCTGCCAAATCGTTCAAGCGCACGTTGCTTTGGAGATAATGGCATTTTTTTTATAATATTTTTTGATAAAGACATAAAGAGAATAGTACAGATTATGAGATGCACCAAATACTAATGCAAACATCTTAAAACAATGCTGTTTGCCAAAATGGAACATGCCAATGTTCATAAATATCATATAAGCCATTGTTCGTTCATCATCCATTTCATTCATCATTATCGCTTACGAAATTCTAAAAAAATGAATTAATTGATCAATCAAGGCTGCACGTTATTATTAATATCAAGCACATCTACTCGATAACTATTCAAAATTTTTTTTTGCTGATCAGTGCGCTGTTGCAAGAACAGCAGCTCATTGATCTGCTGCGCGCATCAATTAATTTGCATCATTCGTTTCAATATCTTGCACCGTAATTAATCCAGCTGACAGGAAAATTGCGCTCAACATGCATCAAGCATACGCACCGCAATAACATCGCATAATCTGCGCACACAGCTGAAAGATTTTGCTCAAAACTATCATCAATAAAATCAGAAATCAAAAATACCATCGCATTTTTTTTACGTAGTTTAACAATATGATCTAAGCGCAAGCCATTCAGATGTTTGCGCAATCTTTTTTCTGCAGCAGAAAAGATTTTTTCTAAAATCAATTGTATATGCGCTTTGCCTTTTCCATAGGAATATAACATTCAACCTGATCACTAAATAAATATAAGCCCAACTTCATCTTTACCCAAAAATGCCCGCATAACTAATAAGCGCAGCAATCTGGCTCAAGTACATCATGTTTTAAAACATCCTGAGATCCATAAAATGATGATGCAGAAATATCAAGCGCAACAATCATCGTGCGATGCCGTTCATCATTAAATTGTTTAACAAGTAATTTATTCATACGCGCAGAGCTATTCCAATCAAGCGCCCGCACATCATCACCAATTTGATAATCACGCAAGTTGATCAAATTCAAGCCCCGAACCTTTCACTAATGATCGCGAATGCCCAAAAAGATTAATGCTGCATCAATCGTTTAGTATAGAATGTTCAATATGATTAATTTTTTCACAAACTGGTTCATCATACAAATAGTGCTTCTTTCTTTAATACATCCGGAATATGTACCGATCCATCAGGATTTTGATATACTTCCAAAAATGCAACCAATAAACGTGATAATGCCAAGTGATGAACCATTCAAGGTTGCGACCAATTCACTCTTGCTATCAGCTGATCGCTTAAATCGAATCAATCCTCGCCGTGCTTGAAAATCAGTGCAATTACTAATTGATGAAACTTCATAATATGCTTTTTGCCCGGGCAACCAGACTTCAATATCATATGTTTTTGCTGATGCAAATGAGCAATCTTGCGCAGCAACAAACTGATGCGATAATGCAATCCAAGTTGTTGCAAAATATCTTCAGCGCATGCAAGCATACGTTCTTGCTCTTTATTTGCATGATCTGGCTCGCAAATCGTTACTAATTCAACTTTTTCAAATTGATGAATGCGAATCAGTCCACGTTCATTGGCCCCATAGCCGCCCGCTTCGCGTCGAAAACAGCTGGTCCAGGCAGTCATGCGAATTGGCAATTCGGTTGCCGCTCAAAATTGTATCCCGATACATATTCGTCAAATTTACTTCTGCAGTGGGAGTTAGATAGAGCTTATCTTCCGGAACTGCATAGACTTGATCTTTAAATTTAGGAAAGTTACTTGCAACAACTAATGATTGTTCATTCACCAAATAGGGAGGCAGAATAGGATCAAATCCATGTTTCATATTATTTTTGAGCATGAACATGGTAAGCGCATACATAAATTTTACCCCATCACCTTTATATAGGGCAAAATTGCTGCCAGTCATCCGTGTTGCTGCATCAAAATCAAGCCAGCCAAGCGCCGTGCCAATTTCAAGATGATTTTTTACCGGGAAACTATAGGTTTTTTTTGACGCCAACCGTTTTGACAACTTTATTGGCTTCTTTGCCCCCTAAAGGGATTGATTCATCAGGAATATTAGGGCAGTTCAAATAGAGGGTTTTAAATTCACTTTCAAGTTGTTCTAATTCAGCTTCTTTTTGCTTTAAGATTTTTGCTCACTTCAATGGATTCGCTCGTAATTGCTCGGTAATGCCGCCTTTACCTTGCTTGGCAAGTTCATTTTTCTTATTCGCAGATCTTCTACTTCTATGCGCAATTTGCGTAATTGAACATCCCAATCATATAGCCGTTGTGCATTATAAGATGGATCTTTTCTTTTAATTAATGCAATAATGCGTTCCGGTTGCTCTCGTAATAAGCCCAAATCAATCATCGTGACTCCCAGCTGACAGTTATAGACTTCTAAAAAATGGGGCAGATACGAAGATACTTGAATTTTGTAATTTTGAAAAGGGAAAACAAAGAATAAGCTTGGTTTAAAGGACAATTATTGCATAAATAACTAAAAAGGTTAATCTAAGCATACTTAATCATATAGTCTCTTTACTACGTTACATGAGCGAATACTGCTATGAATAAAAAATCGTTTTTTAGTCATTTTGTTAGTGTTGTTTTCCATGTGCACTCAAACGAGCAGTTCACCGCTCTCCGTGAGTACCCCTAAGAATTTTCTATGGGGAACAGCTGTTAGTGAATATCAGGTTTCAGGAGCAGCCGGATGCCCCTATAGCAATTGGGCAGAATGGGAAGCGACTTCTACATCAAATGGGATGCCTCATATTGCCCTGGGCCAAACATCTGGTAGCGCTTGCGATTTTAAGGCTCAGTATAAAGAATATATCCCCTTAATGAAAGAATTAGGAACAAATTCATTTAGATTCTCAGTTGAATGGAGCAATATTGAACCGCAAGAAGAGGTTTTTTGTGATGAAGAGCTTAATTTCTATAGCAACCTCTGCGACGCATTGCTCGATGCCGGCATTGAACCTATGATCACTTTGCACCATTTTACTGATCCGATCTGGTTCACTGAAAAAGGTGGGTTTGAACGGGAAGAAAATATTTCTTATTTTGTACGGTTTGCAGAAAAAGTCTTTGAACGGTTAAGCGGAAAAGTAAAATTATGGGTCACGATCAATGAACCGACCATTTATATGTTCCAAGGATATCTGCGCGGCGTCTTCCCCCCAGGCAAAACAAATCCTTTTGCCGCGGTTTCTGTAATTCGCAATCTCATGAAAGCCCACACACGCACCTATAGATCATTAAAACGAATGCCCAATGGCGATTCATGCCAAATTGGCATTGTACACCAATACTTAATGTTTTACCCCTATAGTTCATGGAATCCGCTTGAACGTATTCCGGGGCTTATGTTCAATTATATTCTGAATACTGCTGTTTTAAATTTCTTCAAAACGGGATCTTTCAAGATTAGAATTCCGTTGCTTGCTACTTACGAATATACTGCGCCACAAGATCAGCAATTATTAGACTTCATTGGTCTGAACTACTATTCCCGCGTTCTTGTTAAAGCCCAAATCAGCTTAACAGATCCGATAGTCCCTTCATGCTACCCAAATGAAATTATGACCGATATGCCCTATGCAATGTATCCGCAGGGATTATACGATGCCATAGTAAAAATGGCTGAGCTTAACGTGCCAATTTATATTACCGAAAATGGAATTCCTGACGGAAAAGATGATAGAAGAGAAACCTTTATTAAAGAGTATCTTGCTGCCATGGCAAGAGCCATCACTGATGGCTATGATGTGAGGGGATATTACTACTGGTCCTTAATGGATAATTTTGAATGGGATGAAGGTTATTTAAAAAAATTCGGGCTCTGCGAAGTTGATTTCCAGACAAAAGCGGCAAAAATACGAAACGGTGCACGCTGCTATGCAGATATCATCAACAACATCGTACCTTAAAATTTGCACAAGTATTCAAAAATGAATTCACTGATAATAAAGAAGGTCGCCGTTAAGCGACCTTACTGAGTAAAAGCTCTATCTAAAATGGCTCAATTAACCAAGCTTAATTGACCGTACGATTTCTCTTAGGTTCTTACCAGCTTTAAAGCGTGGTACGTTCACTGCAGGTAAATCGATACGTTGCTTGGTCGCAGGGTTGATACCTTTGCGAGCCGGACGACGTGAAAGCCAAAAGCTTCCGAATCCCGTGATAGAAACTTTTTCACCGCGTTTGAGCGTACGCTCAATAATACGGGTGAAAGAATCTAACACGCGTGAAACATCTTTTTTGCTAAAAGTGGTTTCTTCGCTGAGTGAATTTATCAATTCACTTTTATTCATGGTTACTCCTCGTATAGTTAGAAATTAAAACACTGCTACTTCACTAAAACTCTTACTTTTTAATTTTTAGTAATGGTTGTAAGATAGAGTAATTCTATTTACTAATTTGTCAAATAACTGGCTATTTATTTTCTGGCTGCGGATTTTATCGTTTTGTAAAATAAAATTTGTCACTAATTTTTAAGAAAGTCGGAGCAAAAATAATGTTTATCGATACACATTGCCATATAAACATGATGGTTAAAAAAAATTTTGATGTAAGCATGAACACAAGAAGAATTGCACCATGCAGTTCATATTGTCAAAAACGGCTCATGATAAAGGCGTAACCAACATTATTAATGTCGGCACCTCACTCATAGAAAGTAAAAATTGCATAGCGATTGCACAGGCAAGTCCATCGGTTTTTGCAACGATCGGAATCCATCCCAATGATCTTACTGATAATTGGAAAGCTGATATTCAAGATTTAAAAGGTTTGTTGCAAAATAAAAAAAAAAACAAAATTGCAGGGATCGGCGAATGTGGACTTGATTTTCATTATCCTGATTATAGCATTCAACGCCAAAAAGATGCTTTTAAAATGCAGATCGAACTGGCGCTTGAGCATAACATTGCATTAGTAGTCCATACTCGTGATGCACGCGATGAAACGTTGCGGTCCCTAGAAGAATTCAAAGGACAGATTACTAAGGGCATCATCCATTGCTTTTCTGAAGATTTAGATTTTGCAAAAACTGTGATTGATTGGAATTTCGCTCTGGGTATTGGCGGGACAGTTACCTATCCCAAAAACAATGAACTGCGTAAAGTAGTAACAACGGTGCCTCTTGAATCGATTGTTTTGGAAACTGATGCACCCTTCTTGCCGATTCAAGCAATGCGCGGAAAACAAAATGATCCACAATATATTGTTACCATTGCTCAGTATATTGCAGAATTATGCGAACAAGAGCTTGCAACAGTTGCACAAAAAACAACAACGCGCGCACAACAGATTTTTAACATCAAATGATATTAGGGCCTTATGAAATTCTCTATTCTTGCTATTCTTCCGTTACTTGCCATGCAATCAATTGAAGCAATGAAAAAACCATCAATAAAAGAAAAAAATACTCATAAATTTCAAATCATTATCGCGAAACCCGATGCCGAGTGGCTTGAAAAGCTTGCAAAAACTCAACAAACAGAAGAATGGAAAATTCTAGAAAAAAATCGGACGCTGACGCAAGAGCTCTTTCAATCAGATATTCTTGCAAAACAATCGAGCCAAATTACAAGCACACTTATTTATATAAAAAATGTGCTTAACAAAGCTGAATCGAGCACGAAACAGAGAGCTCTGCTCGCAGAAAAGAGCAACCTCAAAAGTGCCTTCGATCAGGAATTAAAAAAACAGTATGAGAATGTAAAAACGGCTCTCGATCTGGCTGAAAAAGGAGATGCACAAGTCCACAATCTCGTTCTGACAAAACTGCTGGACTGTTTAAAACAAAATAATGAGCTGGGAAAACAAACAATTTTTGAAATGGAACAAGAAATAGTTGGTTATTTAAACAACGAGGAAACTCTCGACTGCATCTATAACCCGCAGCTTATAGAAATGGAGCTCAAAACCATAAAATCAAGAGGTTCTACTGCAAAAGAGTGTTGGTACGATATTGAGGAAGCGTGTAAGGAATTTAATGCAATACTAAGCCTCAGAAAAATAAATGAGGAAGCTATAGAAAATCTAACCACGTGTCACAACCATTTAGAAAAGTGTTTTGATACGAAAAGTATACGTTTCTTTCAACAAGCGCTTGCAAGCCGGGTCAAAGGGCATGAAGAATTAAAAAATATCTTTATTCATAAATATACTGTTTTAAAAGAACTCATAGCTGCCAAAGAATCAGCTATTATCGATTATTACAACGAATGGATTAGATTAATTAGAACGGCCCCTATCAAAATTCAAAATTGGACCTCTGATGAACTTAAAAAAGCGCTTGAGAATAAACAGACTATAGAAAAACATCTTAATGTATTGGTCCCGTGCACTTTAATTAGCGATACAATCAAGATTCATGCAAAATTGCTTCATGCATTTAATAATAAACTGATTGAATCAATTAACAAAAAACTCACATTAGCGCCAGCAAAAGTAACTCTGCCGGAGCGCACCCAAGATCCTGATAAAGAGCCAATACCAAAAGGCTATTTCCCCCTTTGCAAGATAGAAGCAGATGTTCACACAAAAAGTACCATTATTAATGCACTTGAAAAATGGAAGCATTGTTCATCTCTGGCTCTTGATCCCACCAACACGATACTATATCCTGAGGAAAGAGCCCGGGCTCATAGTTTTCATTTTGTTTCCAATGGAAACACACGTATCAGTCTTGCGATGATAAAGCAAAAGAAGAATTCAAAAAAACCTTTTAAAATTACTGATGGCATTCAGTTTATTGATGAAGATAAACAAGCCCAATGGATTCAATTTGAAAATGTTGGCCCTGATAAAGTTTATCATTCACAGCATCAGGATAAATTCTACCTCTATTGCCCTACCATTGATGCTCAAAATGCTTATTTGGTAGAAAACATCCTCGCTGAATGTACAATTGATGCGCCGGCTACCGCCACCGTATCATCCGACGGAATCCCAAATCCAACCACAGATGAGAAATAGCGCCAACAATAAAAAATAAACAATCATACATAATCGTATTACTGCAGTAGGGCACATAATTGCAAAGAATCCAAGCAATAAGCAACGGAACTAAAACTACAAACCATAATCGATGAAATATGCCTCGATGGCGCACTAATAAGGGGATCACACCAAGAATGGCTACAATTATTAATGCTTGCTTTTGATCATTGATAAGCAAAACAATCATCAAAAGCAACATTACCCAATAAAAGAGTTTCTGGCCCTTACTCTTTATATCAACGTCAGGGAACAGCGATCCTGCGAGTGTAAATAATAACCACTCTAAGGCTGTGGTAAAATTCGGTGCCTGAGTTGCAATTACAAAATAGAGTATTACTAAATACGCGAAAATACCACCCGCAAGATGACCTTTATAGCTTGGCATATGTCTCAATTAATTTTTCTATAAGATATTTACTTCTTAGCTTTAGTTATAAGAAAAATTGAGGTAAGTCGCAAGAGAATAAAAGGGATAGCGATTGAAACAATTGCCCCAGATGCGTTGGATATAAGCGCCCAGATTAGAGCGCCGACAGATCCCAATATCAAAAGAAATGATATTTTAAAATTATGTTGAGGCGATAAAGACGACTCGCCAGTAAACCCTTCGGGAGTAAAAATAGTTATAATTCCTGTTATGAGTATAGCTAAAAAAAATGCGGCACCACTATAATTACTCAGAAGAGAAAGCAGATATTGATTACCAATAAGAAATAGAGCAGCTGAACCAATCAAAAAAACATTTACGCTCAATAAAAATCGATTGAGTGACGCCTTCAAAAGAAGGCTTAATCCGATTATTACAAGAGCTGTAATAGCAGAATAGTAAAAGGGATCTTGCCAAGCATTCGACTTCACACCTTCAGAAAGCAACCCTTTATAACGTGCTGTTCCAACAAAAACAGTTAATGGTAAAAAATTAAGATAGGGAAGATATTTTCTTAGCAGATTTTTCATATTATAATCCCTGTTGAGTTTGGAATATGCACTACTCTTTTTTTTTATTTCTGCATGTTACTTATTAAAGCCCACCACATAACAAGTAATCCTGGAAATACAAACCAATTATTTATTGATAATCCGAAATACTGCGATACTGCGTTCGCGGCAAAAAAACCTGCAAAATATCCGGCCGTTGCAACACTTAAAGTCCACCAATTCAGCTTCATAATCAACCCTGATGATTGTGGTAACTTTTATTATATGCTAAATTTCGCAAATAACTGACTCTATTTTTTGCATTGGGATGGCCGGAGAGAATTTCTGAGGGTAATTTAGCTAATATGGTTTGCTCTTGATTTTCACGAAGTATTGAATAATGTTTCTCAAAAAATTCAGCAGCTGCCTCAATTTCTTGAATTGTGCTCGCTTGCGCAGCGAATATATCCGCATTATATTCAGCTCGCACTTTGAATACTATATTTGATAGATAACTCATGAGGATATCGAATAATCCTGCAGCAACCAGAGCCACTATAATTGCAAAGCCACCGATAAGAGGAAGCAAAAGATGCGCAGTGCAAATCCCTGTTAATGCAGTGAGCGCCCCGATACATCCAACAATTACGAGCTTTTTTCTTGAAAAATTATGCGCTACATGCGCAAGTTCATGCTTAAAAATGAATTGTTGAGCATAAGGACTAAAAACTTCTTTAATAGCTGCATACCGTTTTTTTTGCAACTCAGAAAAACCAGGAACCAATTGCGCCTCTAAAATCTGTTTCACTTTAATGGCTTCCGGATCTTCCTCTATAATTGACCATACCAAGGGATCAATTACGATAGTATTAAAGGTGGCTGATCCAATCATTTCATGAGAGAAGGCATACCGAAGCTCAAAAGAAGCTGGATCAAGCCCACAATCAATTATAATTTTCTCGATTTTTTCTTTTATCTGACCACTTGGCTTATACAAAAGCCCTTTCACCTGATTTCGCGCCATTTTATAGTTCAAATACAAAACATAAAAGCCCATTGCGAGTGAGATGGCAAGAATACTATAGCAATTGCCAAACAGCCAGGGATAAAAATAGGCGATAACCAATAAAGGAATTGATAAATTGATGATACCGGTGATCTGATTTTTTAACAGGGTTAAAAGCATGGAAATCCCTCGCTAATGAGATGTTTAGGCTATCATTAGTATAGAGCAAATAGAAAAATCAACAATCGATTTCTTTACTACGAAGGCGACAGATTCAAACTATGCCCGCAATCTCATAAAATTGGTACCTGGGTAGTAGAAACTTAAAATTGACTTATAATCATACCCAAGCCGAACCATCTCGCGCGCACCCCATTGGCATAAGCCCAGATGGTGGCCAATCCCTTTGCCATTAAAAATAATACTCTTGTTATCAAATGCTATATCAAAATAGTGGCTTTTTACTTTATCAAACATTGAATACACGCGCTTGCCATGAATCATGAACGTCCGTTTTCCTTGTTTAACACCCACTTCCTGCACAAGCCCTGCTTTATCTGTTTTGGCTACTTTAATATGATGAATCTTCTTGAGTTGCTTATGTTCTTTTTTAAATAAGTTCTCAACATGATCTATGGGATATTGAGCAGTCCAATTATAAACGCGACAATCTTTGCAATAGGTACAAGGATAATTACGCGCAAGATACGGAGCATGATTAAAATTAACTCCATGAATGTGGGCCGGAATCACCCCGCCACAACACGAATCAAACATTGCAATAATCGGTTTTTTATCATGGGTCAGAAAAATACCTTTTGTTTGATCAACTGCTTCTCTTAATACCGGATTCTCATGCACACCCGAATAGGTCTGATGCTTATTCGTATTTTTTACATGGTATGGCAATTGCGCTGATTTAGTATTTAAAATAACGCCAATCACATAACTGCGTGATGCGATAGCAAAGGCCTTATTCACTTCAAGGGGCCAACCCGGCCAACTTTCAGTCCGCAACACTGAACATACATAATCTTCTATATCCAGGGAATTAATCAGATAATATGCGTGCGCATCCCTTACCAATACTAATGAGCCTTGATACTCTTTGCCCTCGAACTTCAGATTTCCTTTAATAGGAGACAAATATATTTTTTTTTGATCAAAGCGAACCCCATTGATCAAAAAATGATTTTTTTTGCAGACGACAGAAACCTCATGAGCATCAATGCGCGTTTTGGTTTTCGCTTCCGGATCAATTATGATCATTCCTTGCGATGCACTCATCTTCCATTCGCACGTTTTTCCCTGTTCAACTTCTTGCAACAGTACTCGTACGCGATATTCTCTTTTTTCTGTAACAATAGTTTGTTGCGATGTTTCTGCAAGTACAATGGAGCTCAGCAAGATCAGAGATGCAAGCACATTACCAATTAATATCATGGTGCTTTAACAGTGTTAGAAATTCAGGCGGTAGTTTCTTTTTTTCATCGATACCTTTATTGGCCATCTCATCAGCAATTTCATTATGTTCGCGCATGACATGGCTTATCGAATAGATAATGTCTTGGAGTAAATGTTTTGCCAAAAGATGTAAGGGTTTAAGTTCCGGGTGTTTAACTTTATATTCGCCTTTAAATTGGCGCACTAAGAGCTGCGAGTCGGAAATAATATCCGCATGATCGTCAGGCTCGATATATTGCTTAAGATAATAGACGCCAATCAAAAGCGCCCCATATTCTGCCTGGTTATTAGTTTTACTGCCTAAATAGAATCCAAGCTTTTTAACCGGTTTATCATTTTTGACCAGATAAATTCCTGCGCCTGCCGGTCCGGGATTATTGCGCGCTGCCCCATCGATAAACAATTCCCAATGATTATAGGTTTTTTCACGTTTATTGCGCACTGGCTCTGAGGATACATCGAAGATATTTAAGTTATGTTGACCCACTATTGTCCTGTTTACTATCCGCTCGTCCTGAGCCTGTCGAAGGATACGAGCTAAAATTAATTATCGCTCGTATGGTTCGACGAGCTCACCACGAGCGGGGGAAAATCAATCTTTAGATTCTACACTTTTTTGTTTCTGGGCTTCAACAAGATATAAAAGCCTAAAGCAATCTTTACATTGCACCAATTTGCGGCGCGCTAATAATTGCATATCTTGCGGCGATATTTTATAAAAACAGGCGCTACAGCTCCCATCAATCACTGGAACCACCGGATCAGAAACCTTTGCACGCATCACCGCATATTTTTCAAGCCATTCTGCCGGCACACTCTTTTCTTTTGCCTCGCGATCCTGTATTAATCCATTAATTTGAGTGTTAATTTCCGCAATTTTTTGAGTATGTGAAGTTATTTGATCGCGCGTTATTGAACTCTGTTGCTCATACTGCAGCGTAGCTGCATCGAGCTCCTTTCTTGCCGTTTCAAGATGATTCCAAGCTTGCATGAGGCCATCTTCGAGAGTATGTTGCGACTTTTTTAAAAGATCAATTTCTGCTTTTATTGAACCATATTCTTTATGATTTGCGACAGTTTCAAGACGCTTTTTTTTGTCAGCCTCTTGCAAATCCAAGGTTTTCATCTCCAATTCTTTGGCATCAACCTCTTTGCGCATATCGTGTAATTTTTGTTTGATTTTTTCAAGAGCTGCGAGATTAGCTTCATCCGCCTGTTTTTGAGCAGCATTTTCTTGCTCAAGCTTTTTTATAGACTTGTTCAAACCGTTTATTTTCTGGTCAACCTCGACAAGCGAGATAAACTGCTCAAAGGGAGTTTCCGTCATCCGTCTTCGCCTTCTCTTGGTTAATCTCAATTATTAAAGTTACTGCTGCTTCGCCGGACACAGTGCCTTTTTTTAATGAAAATTTCATTTAAAAAGATGGCGCCAGCCAGGCGTAACTTGCCGAGGTGGAAGCCCCGGATAAGTGAAGCCTGGTGGGCCCACCTGGGATCGAACCAGGGACCTCTCGGTTATGAGCCGATTGCTCTAACCGCTGAGCTATGGGCCCGCTAAACTTCTCTTAAGAGTAGGGGAAATTACAAGATTTGTGAAGAAGCAGTTAATTAATCATCAGCAGAAAGTCTTTCAACCGTTGGCTATAACCCCATTCATTATCATACCAGCCAAGCACTTTGGCGGTAGTACCAACTACATCAGTTGATACTGCATCAATAATTACTGAATGAGGATTTCCCTTAAAATCGCTGGAAACAAGGGGCTCATCAGTAACTGCCATGATATGTTTTAACTGCGTTTGCGATGCCTTTGCAAATGCATCATTAATGGCTTGCGAGGAGATTTGTTTTTTTAGATTCACGGTCAAATCTATGAGAGAAACCATACCAACAGGCACGCGCAAAGAAGCCGCTTTTACCAGCGATCCTAATTCTGGCAAAACTTTTGCAAGCATTTTTGATGCACCGGTAGTTGTAGGAATCATGTTCAGGGCAGCAGCACGCGAGAGCCGTAAACTTTTTGCTTCCACATCAAGCAGCACTTGCGAATTGGTATACGCATGCACGGTGGTCATAAATCCATGGGCAATACCAAAATTATCATGAAGCACTTTAAGCATGGGTATAAATGCATTGGTAGTACAGCTGCCCAATGAAACAATATGATGTTTTTTTGCATCGTAAGCAGCATTATTGATCCCGGGAATAATACTAATATCCTCATTAACTGCTGGCGCAGTAATGAGTACTTTTTGAGCACCTGCTCTTAAATGTAACTCTGCCTTTTCGCGGTGAGTAAATTTTCCCGATGCATCAACCACCCAATCAACATCGAGCACTTTCCAATTAAGGGATGCCGGATCAGATTCTGCAAAAATTTGTATCGCATGATCATCAATGAGTAATGTATTACCACGCATTGCGACGTCACCGTGAAAAGTGCCCATGATTGTATCATATTTAAACATATGGGCAGTAAATTCGCTGTTTCCCGGCCCAATATTTATCGCAACAACTTCTAATTTTTCTCGCGCATGTTTATCTTGCAAAATAGTACGCAAAAAGGTTCGGCCGATTCGCCCGAACCCATTGATTGCTATCTTCATTATTTATTTCCTATTTTTTTTCCCAACCTCTTACCATTTGAAGAATTTCTTTTTCTTTCTCTTCATCCATCACCGGCAATTCCATAATTATGGGAATATTTTTCAGCGCTTCAATATTGATAAATTCAGGCAAAATAGATCCGAGTTTGCCCTCGCCGATAACTTCGTGCCGATCAATGCGTGAGCCGCAATCTTGCTTGATATCATTTAAATGAATAAGCGCGATATTTTCAAATCCGATACATTTTTGTATCAGGTCAAGAAAATGTTTTTGAGCTTTTTCTTGCGTAATATCATAGCCATATGAATAGGCATGGGCCGTATCAATACAGAATTTAATTTTTTCCGGATGTTCAAGCCGCTCTCGCAACAAAAGAAAATCATGCAAGTCCCCACCGATTGAATGGCCCGCATGCGCCGTATTTTCAAGCACAAGCGTGATATCAGTTTCTTTTTTTAAGATAGCATTAAGTTTGCGCGCAATTGCTGCGATACCATCTGCCTTTTTGCCCGTCCTTCGGGCAGAACCCGGATGCATGATAATATGGGTAAATTCTAATTTTTTTGCCAGATCAAGTTCGCGCATCAAAATTCTATTGCTCGTCGATGCACTTGCCAAATTAATCCAATATGATCCATGCAGATATAATTGATCAAATTTTTTCCGCCATTGATCTAAAAAAATGGCAATCTCTGCATCCGATATCATCACAAATTGATTAGTTTCTTGATGAATAAAAAAACATTGAAAAATAGGAAGCTTGAGGAAAGCTGCGCGCTCAGCAAGATCATTAACTGTTTGCGTAAGCCGTAGATGTAATCCCATCTTTCTTTTCGTAGGCACCGATTACTCCATTAGAGCTCTAATTCATTTTTTAAGATCGCTTTATCAAAATAATCACTCAGCAAATCTAAAATCTCTTCTTTAATTTGTTTTAATTCTTTAGGTGAATTTCCTTCAAACCGCATACTGAGCACCGGTTGCGTATTAGAAGCACGCACATTTGCCCAGCCATAAGGCATGGTAACGCGAATACCGTCAATCGTTAAAAGTTCCGCATCACTTTTTGATGCAAAATATTTTTTTAAGTGATCGATGATTGTCTGTTTTTTTGTTTCATCACATGCGATGCGAATTTCTGGGGAGCTATATTTCTTTGGAAATATGCGTAAGAGCTCATCAAGAGACTTTCCTGTTTTTTGTACGATCTCAAATAATCGCATCATCGCATATATCCCATCATCATACCCAAAATATTTATCTTCAAAGAAAAAATGGCAACTGAGTTCTCCGGCCAATGGAGCATGCACTTTTTCCATCTGAGTTTTAATAATTGCATGCCCGCAGGGTGAAATACAAGGCTTTGCTCCCCATTTTTTTAAAAGTTCGATAAGCCCGGACGAAGCTTTAACATCAAAAACTATTGCACTACCTGGATGAACCTTTAAGATATCTTGAGCAAAAATGGCCAAGAGTTGATCACCAGGAACCAAAAATCCAGATTTGGTCATAGCAGCCATTCGATCAGCATCCCCATCGAGCCCAATACCCAAAGAAGCATTTGTTGTTGCGAGCGCCTGTTTTACATGCTGCATATTTTTTTCTACTACCGGATCAGCTTCATGGTTTGGATAGGTACCATCAACTTCGGCGCACAGGAGCTCAATGTGCTTCCATTGCATTGCATCAACCAGATCCGGCATCACCGTTCCACCTGTGCCATTACCACAATCAATAACTGCCCTAAGGGGCATTTCAATTAATGAAGTAAAATGTTCTTTGAGCCATTTGATATATAAGGGGATAACTGACATTTGGGTATAACTTCCACTAGTTGTAGCGATCAAAAATTTTTTAGCGCGATAAAGATCGCGAATCTCCTTAATTTGAGTTCCCCAAATACATTCGGTTCCCAAGGAAATTTTTATGCCATTATAATCAGGCGGATTATGGGATGCAGTGATCATCAACCCTGCATCGACAGGCATAGTATGAAGTGCAAAATAAAGCACTGGTGATGGGCAAATTCCAATAAAAATAACATTAAGTCCACTATCAAGCAGTGCAGAAACCATCTGTTCTTTGATAGCGGGCGAGCTTATTCGCCCATCCATGCCAAGAACAACCGTTTTAATTTGAGGGTTTTCTCTTTTAAAATAATAGGCGATTGAGCGGCTCAGATCATAGATATCGCTAATCACCAGTTCTGAACCAATTTTACCGCGAATATCATACTCACGAAATATAGAATCGTGCATGAACTCCTCAATCGCCTCTAAAAAACTATTTAACGTTTAATAATTCTACATCAAAAACAAGCGTTGCATTAGGCGGGATTACTGCACCGGCACCGCGTGCACCATAACCAAGCTCTGCAGGAATAACCAAGCGGCGCTTTTCCCCTTCTTTCATAAGCATAACCCCTTCATCCCATCCTTTAATAACTTGCCCGACACCAATCACAAATTGGAACGGCTGGCCACGATCAACACTGCTATCAAATTTCTTATCCATCATCGGGTTGCCATCTTTATCCGCTAACCAACCGGTATAATGAACGGTGACCACATTGCCTTTTGCAGGAGATTTTCCACTTGCATTTTCAGACGGTTTAATTATTTCATATTGCAATTTGGAGGGAAGTGTTACTCGCTTGTTCATATCTTTACCTTCTCGTGAAAAACATGCGGGCATACTAATAAGCATGCCAATTACCAATGGTATACCAATATATTTCTTCATGGCGATCTCCTTAAAAAAATGTTTAACCACTATGGATTTTAGTATACCAATTTTTAAAAAGCAGCCTATCTCAAAAAAAGAAAGGTGTGTTTGAACGCACCTTTCTTTTTATTAAAAAAGCTTTACTTCACGGATTGTATGATGTTCCAGCGGGAATTTTTCCTTTTAATTCATCACGAACGTGCATAAGAATTCTTCCTAAATGATTAGTTCCCTTATAATCTGCCCCGGCACCCCAGATGGCATCATTTTTACCAGCATCTTCTACGAGCACTGCATCATCCGTATTTAAAAGCGCAGTTTTGAGCGCCGGATTCTGATTAAATTTAGCACGAACAGCCTCGAGCATAACTTGAAATTTGCGCGTATCCCAGTTTGGATCTTTATATTGATCGTTGGCAGGCTCACGAGAAATATTAAAGGCATCGCGCGGGCTTCTGGCATTTCTTATACGCGCTTGCAATGCTGCATTAGTTGGAAATTTTTGTGCTTGGAAAAAATGCTCAGAAGTTGGCCATGTTTGTCCTTGTAGATTCACTGAAGCATAATAAAAATTAGTAAACTCATAATATGGCTGGCTGCTCTCATAGAAATAAATATGGTTTCTGTAACGCGGCCCCCAAGCGCCAGCAGTTCCGGCAGCCGCTGAAGCTTGAGGCTGCATTGGAACTTGTGTAGAAATTGCTGCAGTGGCAGATTTATTTAAAAAGTTAATCGCATCGGAAAGATTGTGGCGTAAGAAATTGTAAACCCCTTGAGAAATCATGATCTGACCTCGCCGAGGGTGTATAATGCATTGTTTATTTAGAATGGCCGATACTGGAACCCACATAAAATCATCTTTTATTGAATTGCGTGCCTTAGCGTATAAATCACGTCCACTCATAAAAGGTACCGAAACAAAATGGAACCAGTCGCCCGCAGGACTTTGTTTGTAATAATGACGAGTCTTGGTCAAATCAATTGTATATTGATTATTAGTTTGTTCACGTATTGAACGCGATGCTATCACATTGCCCCGTTCGCCACCTTGGCTTCCGTTTGAAAAATCACTCCAAATATCGGGCCCATTCACATTGTGCGCGAGCAAAATATTCCATTCATGACTTTTGGGGTCTTGTGCCATTAACACGGCTCTTCCTCTCCAATTGCGTGCCCGTTGCATGCCATTAGCAGTGAAACAGTTTAAAACAAAAATAATCGGCAGAGCCCAGAGCACCTGAGCAAATTTTGAATAATTCATCATTTTTTATATCTCCAACAATCCTTACTGTGATCGTAAACCATACCAACCGCTTGCATAAATGCGTAAATAATCACGGAACCAACAAAAGACATTCCCCGCTTCTTGAGATCTTTGGATAATTCATCACTCTCGGCAGTTGTGGCTGGCGCATCTTTTAAATGTTTCCAGTGATTGATTATCGGTTTACCATTTACAAACTTCCAAACATAGGCATCAAAAGAACCAAACTCCTTTTGTATTTGCACAAAAGCCTGCGCATTTTTACGCGCTGCAGATATTTTTAAGCGGTTACGAATAATATCCGGATTCTTTAGAAGTGTTCCGAGCTCCTTATCGCTCATAGCCGCAACCTTATAAGGATTAAAGTTATGAAAAGCTTTCCTATAGCCTTGGCGCTTTTTTAAAACAGTTTCCCAACTTAGACCTGCTTGTACTCCTTCCAAAATAAGCATTTCAAATAAATGCTGATCATCATGCGATGCAGTCCCCCATTCTTTATCATGATATGCTGCTAAAAGTTCGTCGCCCGTGCCAAAACAGCGTTTTTTATCTTTCAACTTCATTTTTGTCATATTTTCATTTCTTAATTTAGAATATTAATCTGACTTTTTTCTTTATTGAAGTCTCATCAAATTTGCACTAAAAGCTCAAGCTTATTGAGAGATATAAATCGTTGCCAACTAAATAATGTAAAATTCTGACAAAAAAAGAAATATCTATATAATTTTGTCCAATAAACATCAGCAATGCAAGTAGGTAGGCAATGATCCCTTTAAAACTCCAGATTAAGAATTTTTTAAGTTACGGCTCAGAAATACAAACTATTGAATTTGGCCATTATCCCTTAATTTGTCTCTCGGGCAAAAACGGGCATGGTAAATCTGCTCTTCTTGATGCAATTACCTGGGCATTATGGGGGCAAGCACGTAAACTTTCTGGAATTGCCAAAGCAGATCAGGGATTATTGCGCCTAGGCCAAACGCAGATGATGGTTTGCCTGGATTTCGAATGTGCCGGTCAGCAGTATCGGATAAAACGGGAATACATGCAGACCTACGGTAAGCCGGTCGCAATTCTGGAATTCGGGCTCTATGACTCTGCTCAAGATCGATACGTGCCGCTCACTGATAAAACTATCCGAGATACGCAACATAAAATTGATCAGACCTTACATTTGACCTATGATGCTTTTATTAATTCTGCATTCCTGCGCCAAGGCCAAGCGAATGAATTCTCAAAGAAATCTCCTAAAGAACGCAAAGAGGTTTTGGGTGCAATTTTAGGCCTTGATCAATATGAAAATATTCGGCGGCTCGCATCAGAACGCATCAAACAAACAACCACGTATAAGCTGCATCTTACAACACTCAATACCAAGCTTGAACAAGAACTCTCACAAAAACAGATCATTGAAGAATCGCTTGAATCTGCAATACAAAAGCTCATGCAAATCGCCTCGCGCGAAAAGGAACTTGCAAGCAATCATGAGCAACTTGAAAAACAAGTTGCAATTTTATCACAAAAAAAACAAGAAGTAGCGCTGCAAACGTTTCAACAACAACAGCTCATACATGATCAAAATTCTTTGAAGCAGCAATTGGCAGAACAGCTATACCAATGGCGATCAATACATAAACAACGATTGGCCAACACCGATTATGCAGGCAATGAAGGCCAAAAAAAGCAGCTATTAGATGTTATTAAACATCATCAACAAACGCTGCAAGATCAACTGAAGCTTAAGCATGAACTTTTGAATCAGAAAGAGATTGCTGCCCGCTTAAGCCAAGAGTTCCTAGAAATGAAAGCCCGCGAGATTAATGAAAAAAAAATCGCAATTGAACGATTGCGCGCTGAAAAGGATCATTTAGAAAAAACAATCAGAGATACCAAAATTTCACAAACCCGCACCCAAGAATTAATAACAAAGGCGCTAGAAGAAATATCCCAGGCCAGCAAAAAAATCCCAGAAACGATCACAGATTTTACCCATATCGAAAGACAGTTTGAAAAACGCAAGGAACATTATCAGCGGTGGATAGCCCAAGCAAATATGATCAGCGCAGAACTTGTAGCACTGAATCAAAAAAATAAATTGGTACATGATGAAGAATCTCCCAGCTGCCCATTATGCGAGCAAAATTTATCAGCATCGCGAAAACGTTTTTTAAAAAAGAAATTTGAAGATGACATGTTTTTTTTAAAGCACCGATTTGCGCGATTAAGCATGCTTATAAAGAAGCTTAAAGTTATCCTTTTCGATCAGCATACAAATCTCGAACAGATTAAAAAACAGGCGACTGAAAACCAATTAACAATGTTAAAAATTGAAGAGCTGGGTAAAGTGCTGGCTGCACATCAAAATCAGGTAAGCGATATCCTGGGCAGCCTGAATAAATATCAAGAGCTGTATTCCATAGTGGAAAGCACGATAGAAAAAGAACTCGCTTCATTGATGGTTTTAGAAAAACAAAGCAAAGAAGAGCTTCTGGCCAATAGCGACTATCAAACTATCATGAAAGCAATTGCCACTATCGAACAAAAACTCATAGCACACTCATATAACGATAAGGCCCATGAAAAGGCTATGCAAGAACTGGTCGATGTTGAAAAACAATTAGAATTTCATCAAAAACTGCAAGATCAGATAATCCTCCAAGGCCAGCGAGCTGAACAAATTTCCGCACTATGCCTTCAACTTAAAAAGATTAAACAGCAGCTTGCCGCATTAGATAAGGCATTACTGGCCAAAAATAGTTTAGAGCAGGATGAAAAGGAATTGTTTGAGCGCAAGAAAGCACTCGCAGAATCAAATACTCTCGTTACTCAAGAGCGTGAAGCACTCTTGCAAGAAAAAGGAAGCCTAGAAAATCAAAAACAAAAACTCGAACAACTCAACAAAGAATTTATCCTGCAACAACAAGAAATAACAACCTGCACCGCAACGATCGATGATTATCAAGCGATTGCGCAAGCCACCGGCAAAGATGGCATTCAGGCACTCCTCATAGAAGATGCAATTCCTGAAATTGAACATGAAGCGAATGACTTACTTTCAAAGCTTACGGATAACCAGACACAACTGTATATTGAATCGCTACGAGATCTCAAAAAAGGAGGTACCAAAGAGACATTAGATATTAAAATTTCTGATGCAGTTGGCATTCGGCCCTATGAACTTTTCTCGGGAGGCGAAGCATTTAGAATTGATTTTGCACTCCGCATCGCTATTTCAAAATTACTCGCACGCCGAGCAGGAACTTCGCTGCAAACACTCATTATCGATGAAGGATTTGGAAGCCAGGATGAAGACGGACTTTCTCATATCATGGATGCGCTCTATAAAATACAAGATGACTTTGCCAAAATCATTATCGTCTCACATTTGAGCAGTATGAAAAATCAATTTCCCGTTCATTTTGTTATTGAAAAAGGTCCAAATGGGAGTATAGTTCAAGTAATAGAACAGGGGTAATTTCTTCAAAAAAGGAAAATCGTGTTAATGAAAGAACGACGATAGTTATGATTAAAAGGAAGTAATCATGATAAAAAAGTTACTGTTTTTTTTAGTTTATAATTTTTCTGTATTCTCTATGGAAAATAACGTGAATTTGTTTGAGAATGTTGAATACAGTCTAGAATCTCCCGTAAAAATCAATTTGCCTATTCATAACCATCTATTTGATCAGTCTACTTCAAAACGGAAAGACAATTTTCAATGTAGCGATATTGTTTATGAATCGGAGGAAGAAGTTACCCTCACTTTGAAAAAAAATTTAAAAACAGCTACAACGCTGGAAGAAATTATACGAAAAACATCATTCGATAAAAATAATTCGTTTGATGTGGGAGACTTTGTAATACTCAAAAATGGCTTGTTAACAGCCCTTAATCTGAAAGCTGAATTAGGCATTAAAATTGTTTGTATTAACAAAAAAGATGCGGAAAATAAAGAGTATACATTTACTATTGTAACCCAAAGAGACGCTGATGGAAATCCATTATCAATGAGAGAGATTACAATTAAAGATCCTGAGCTTCTTGGTAAAATTTCACACGAACATTTGCAAGAACTTTTAGATCAATAAAAAAAGCCAACCATATTTTGAATATGATTGGCTTTAATTCTTTTAGATTACTCGATGGCTATTACTTCTTTAACTTCGGGAAGTTCAGCTTTCAAAGCTTCCTCAACACCAAGCTTGAGCGTAAACATTGATACCGGACAATGAACACATGCCCCTTGTAACCTCACGTAAACCACATTATCTTCGTACTTCACCAATACAATATCGCCACCATCGCCTTGGATAGTGGGGCGCAATTGGTTTAGCACCGATTCAATGATTTTAAGAGCATGCTCATGTTTCATAGTTCAACTAATGGTATTACACCCACTCAAGGCGAGCTACTTCAGCAGTATCGCTCATACGCTTACCCATTGGGATTACACGCGTGTAACCACCCGGACGAGAAACATATTTTGGAGCAATCTCTGTGAACAGCTTAACCAATGCTTCTTCTTTATAGGGCAAGATTGCCTTAGCGCGGCGACGAGCATTGAAGGTATTGCCTTCACGTGCCAGAGTCACTAACTTTTCAGCAAATCGTTGCACTTCTTTTACCGTTGCCTTGGTTGAAGTAAGTGAACCATAGGTAATCAAATGAATCACTTGATTACGCATTAATGATTTTTTATGCGACGGTTTAACGTTTAATTTTTTTCTACCGTTTTGATGTCTCATGACTGCAAAACCCTATCTATAAAGCTTTTGTACTATTCTTCTGGCTGTTGTTCTTTAATCACTTTTTTAAGCTGTGATTCTTTGATATTCATTCCGAATGAAAGACCAAAGGCCTTCATGCTTTCCTTCACTTCACTCAAAGATTTGCGGCCAAAATTTTTAATTTTGAGCGCTTCATCTTCACTGAGATTTACCAGATCAAGAATACGTTTGATACCAGCGTTAATTAAGCAATTATGAGCCCGAACTGAAAGCTCAAGTTCTTCAATCGGCTTTAAGAGTAATTCAGGCGAAAGGCCTTTTACTCCAAGCTGTTCCAACTCTACCGGCTCACCGACTACTTCTTCTTCTGGTGATGCAGAAATTTGATTAAATGGAATTTCAGTGCTCGCCAAGAAATGTTCCAATTGAGTTCGTAATACTGAAACGGCATAATGCAATACATCAAGCGGGTTTTCAGATCCGTCAGTATGGATGCGGAAGGTTAACTTATCGTAATCGATATCTTTACCAACACGAGTTTTTTCCACATCAAACATTACTTTGCGAATCGGCGAGAACATCGCATCGATATAGATGCGTCCATCTTCTTGCAATGCCTTATCTGCAGGCCATTGCGCAGGTTTATACCCACGGCCCGGCTCAACAAAAAACTCAATATCAAGCTCGCCATGTTCAGAAACATGGGCCAACACATGATCTTTATTAATTACTTCAAGATGATCATCTGCTTTAATATCAGCAACCTTGGCAACTGCTGGGCCTTTAACGGTCAAGCGCATTGTTCCTGGTTTACCATCTTTATTACGCACAACAATGTTCTTAATGTTAAGAATAATCTGCATTGCATCTTCTTCTACACCCGGTAGAGAAGAAAATTCATTATTAACACCTTTAATAACAACTGAGGTTACAGCAGATCCTTCTACACCAGCATAAAGAATACGGCGTAACGCATTACCAAGCGTTATGCCAAAACCTGGTTCTAATGGTTGTGCAACCAATTCACCATAGTTAGCAGTTAATTCTTTTTTATTCCAGGTTAATTTTGGAATAGTTAATGGTCTATATTCTTTTTTTTCCATCTAACCTCCGCGGCCACTAAATGAGTACATTCCGATATCACACACAAAAAAACTATTACTTGCTACCCGAATACAACTCAACAATCAAGTGCTCTTCGATTGGCGCTTGAATGTCGGAACGTACTGGGTTGCGTAATACGCGGCCTTTACGATCTTTCTTATCCAATTCAAGCCATTCTGGAACTTTGATACCAATGTTAAGTCTCTTATCCACCACTTGCTCCAAGAATACTTTTTTTTCCAATGCCTTAGGATCGAGCGAAACTTCATCATTCACCGATACCAAGCATGATGGAGAATACACTTTGCGCCCATTGATCATGACATGACCATGAGTAACCATTTGGCGCGCTTGTGTTCGGGTTGTTGCTAACTTCAAACGATACAAGGTATTATCCAAGCGCCGCTCAAGTAAACTCAATAAATTTTCCCCTGGCACCCCTTCACGACTTTTAATCGCGATGCCAAAGAAACGTCTAAATTGCTTTTCACGCAATCCATACATTTCTTTTACTTTTTGTTTTTCAGAAAGCTGCTTGCCATATTCTGATTGCTTACGAGCTGGTCTTTTGGCAGAGGATTCTCTTTCTTTTTGATCCATTGTACGAGTTGGTCTTTTTTCCATGATAACCTTATGAAATTAATAGCTATTACACGCGACGTTTTTTAGGAGCACGACAGCCATTGTGAGGCAACGGTGTTACATCTCGCAAAACTGAAACATTCAGCCCTGAAGCCTGCAATGAACGAACCACTGAATCACGGCCAGATCCAGGTCCTTGCATGTTGACTTCAACATTGCGGATTCCCATAGCGGCCATCTCTTTCCCCAGAATAGTTCCAACTTGTCCCGCTGCAAATGGGGTACCCTTGCGAGCTCCCTTAAAGCCTAATCTGCCGGAACTATTTCTTAAAAGAACATCGCCGTCCAAGGTGGTGATAGAAACAAGCGTGTTGTTAAAGGTAGATTTAATATGGGCAACTGCCGAATCTACTTGTCTTTTGACCTTTTTTGTCTTTTTTTTGTATGCCATTAGCGCAATACCTCTAAAGCTTTAGCTATTATTTCTTAGTTACTTTTTTCTTCAATGCGATAGCAGAACCCGCTTTACGTGGACCCTTTCTGGTACGCGCATTAGTTTTGGTTCGCTGGCCACGAACTGGCAATCCCTTTTTATGACGCAAGCCGCGATAGCTTCCGATTTCTTGCAAGCGCTTAATGTTCAAGGTGATTTCTTTACGCAATTCACCTTCTACCACATAATTGCTTGAAACTTCTTTCGAAATAGACGCAACTTCAGAATCGCTGAGATCTTTAACGCGTTTATTGAAATCAATTTTTAATTTATTGAGTATATCTTGGGATGTCTTAAGACCTATTCCAAAGAGGTAGGTTAATGCGTACTCAATTCGTTTATTCGTTGGTAAATTAACACCTTCGATTCTAGCCATGTAAATCCTTAACTTTCAAACCTAACCTTGACGTTGCTTATGCCGTGCATTTCTTTTACAAATAACGCGTACAACGCCTTTGCGTTTAATAATACGACAGTTATTGCAAATTTTTTTAACTGAAGATCTCACCTTCATCTGTGTTCCCTCTAAGATAATAACTTGCTGTAATTAACTCTTATATCTCAAAACAATGCGCCCACGTTTTAAATCATAGGGCGATAATTCGAGCGCCACTCGATCACCCGGCAAAATTTTTATATAGTGCATGCGCATTTTTCCAGAAACATGCCCTAACACTTCATGTCCGCCTTCTATTTCTACACGGAACATCGCATTCGGAAGCGTCTCTTTAACAATGCCATCTACTTTTATTACTTCTTCTTTTTGTTTGTGATCACGTTTATGCGTCATACGCTTAACCTCTTCCATTACTTCTCGTTAAAATTTTAGGCTCTCCTTGGGTTATTGCAATGGTATCTTCCACATGAGCAGCCAAGCTTTTATCTTTCGTTTTCACCGTCCAACCATCTTGGGTAACATACACCTGGTATTTCCCCTGAGTAATCATCGGTTCAAGCGCGAATGTCATTCCCGGTTGTAGCTTTATACCGCTGCCGGCTGTGCCATAATTGAGAATCTCAGGATCTTCATGCATTTGCTTTCCAATGCCATGACCCGCAAAATCGCGAACTACACCAAAACCATGCCGCTCAACCTCTTGCTGAATTGCCGAAGAAATATCACCAAGCCGGTTGCCCGCTCTTGCCTGTTCAATACCCTTCTTCAACGCAGCATCAGCAACAGCTACCAATTTCAAAGCCTGTTCTGATGCCTTACCCACAAAAAAAGCACGTGCCATATCAGCGCAATACCCATCAAAGGAGGCACAAACATCAACTTTTACCAAATCACCATCTTGCAGTATTCTATCTGCTCGAGGAACGCCATGAACAACCTCATCATTCACAGAAATACAGCTCACATGCTCGTAACCATGATAACCAAGCGTTTTTGAAGTCATCTTTTTTGCCTTCAAAAGCTCAGCAATCTTACTATCAATAGCAAGTGTTGCCATTCCTTTTTTAATAAAAGGAACAAGCGCATCGAAAATTTCTTGCAGTAAAATCCCTGCTTTTTCCATCTTAGCGATGGAAACTTTATTTTTGATGGTAATCATACACCACTTGATTCCACTAATTTTTTAAACTCTTCAAAAACATCTTTGAGATGCATCTCCGCCATAAATTCTTTTACAGAAAATGGCGTTTGCTCATAAAAACTCAACAGATCTCGCTCATGCTTGTGGTACGTTTGGAGGCGATCCTTCACCGCCGCAACCGCATCATCATTTCTACGTCCAAGATCAAATGAACACACATCGCATCTCATGTGCTTTGCCGGCATACGAGAACCTGGATTCAATGAATAAACCTCCTGGCAGTCTTTATTAAGACATACCAAGCGTCCACAGATCCTGGTTATTACTGATTCATCAGATATTGAAAAACGCACAACCTGTACATTCACATACCCAAGATGAGGCTTTAAAAACTCATGCAAAGCTTGCGCTTGTCCAACCGTGCGAGGAAATCCGTCCAAAATAATGTTATCTTCTTGTTTGATTATCGTTTCGAACCAAGCATGAACCATAGCATTAATAAGACTATCCGAAACAAGTTTACCAGATTTCAAAGCAAAATCTATCTGTTTGCCAATTTCCGTTTGTTCAGCAATATGCTTTCGGCATAAATTACCAGTTGACAATTGGACCCAGCCAAGTTTTTGTTCGCATAAATGGGATAATGTACCCTTTCCGGACCCAGGCGGGCCGATAAAGATATATACTTGTTTCTTCCTGCTCAACGCGCACCCCTCATTTTCATGCGCCCTGTGGTTAAAAAGCCTTCGTAGCGATGCTCTATCAGATAAGACTCAATTTGAGCAGCCGTATCTAATGCAACCCCAACAACAATCAAGAGACTTGTTCCGCCAAGATTAAACGGCAGTTGCACAAACATGCGAAGAATATTAGGAAGTAAGGCAAGGGTTGCTAAATAAATAGCCCCGATCAATCCAATTCTCGTCAAAATATAGTTAAAGAAATCTGAAGTTTGTCTGCCCGGACGTATTCCAGGAATAAAACCACCACTTTTCTTCATATTATCAGCCAACTCATCAGGATTATACACTAATGCGGTGTAAAAGAACGAGAAGAAAATAATCAGAACAAACTCAATTACATTATAAAGAATTCCGGTAGGAACCATACTTTGAGAAATCCACTTAAATAGAGCAAATTTCTCTGAAAGCATAGCTGCGGCAAACATAGGAATATTAAGAACCGCACCGGCAAAAATAACAGGCATCACACCAGGAACGTTTATTTTAAAGGGAATATAGGTGCTTTGCCCTCCATATACCTTTTGACCAACAACACGCCGGGTATATTGCACCGGAATTTTGCGTTCACCTTTTTCAAGAAATACAATGCATGCGGCAATGGCAATAAAGAGGAGCACCAAAAAGAGTGTTATCCAACCATTCATCAATCCCTGTTGCACTTGATAAATAGATTTAAGTGCATCTTCTGGCAAGCGAGCAACAATACCAGCAAAGATGATCATACTGCTTCCATTTCCAAGACCGAACAATGAAATTTGTTCGCCGAGCCACATTACAAACATTGAACCTACCGTCAAAGATAAAATCAACATAAGTCGGAATCCCCAACCAGGATCAAGCACCAAGTGATTTCGTTCAAGAATGAATGCAAGCCCAATACTTTGCGCAATACTCACGGCAAAAGTCAAATATCGCGTATATTGATTGATTATCTTCCGTCCATACTCACCTTCTTTTTGGAGAAGCTCCAAAGAAGGAACAGTCATACTTAACATCTGCATCATAATTGAGGCGGTAATATATGGCATGATTCCAAGCGCAAAGAGAGTACATTCACGCAACATACCACCTGAAAATAGATCTATGTAACTAAAAAGTCCTCCTAACCCACTCGCTTGATCCATCATTGCTTTTAAGGCAGTCACATCAATTCCGATAACCGGTATATGCGCTCCCAAGCGATAAATGATCAAAACTCCGAGGGTAAAAAGAACTTTTTTTCTTAATTCAGGAACAAAAAAAATATTAATGAAATTACTCAGCAAAACCATGGCTTCACATCTCCTTATTTAATCTCGTCTGTCCACCACGATCTTGAATCGCTTTTAAAGCTGATTTACTAAATGCATCTGCAGTCACAATGAATTTCTTGGTTAACTGGCCATCGCCCAGAATTTTTACCAATACTTCATGTGCGCCGTTGCTTTTACCTACTTTAATGAGGCCCTTTTCAATAAGAGCTTCACGCGTTATTTCTGCACCATTATCAAATACACGCTCCAAATCAGCAAGATTTACAACAGTGATTTCGGTCTGGAAATCCGCATTATTAAATCCACGTTTTGGCAAACGGCGATATAAAGGCATTTGGCCACCTTCATAACCGATCCGCACATAGCCGCCTGAGCGAGCTTTTTGCCCTTTATGGCCTTTTCCTGAAGTACCACCGAGTTTACCACCGCGCCCTACTCTTTTTCTCTTCTTTAATAATTTTGGTAATGTATGTAATCCGCTCATTTTGTGCTCCCAACAAGCTCTGCAATTGTTTTACCACGAAGTTTTGCCATATCAGAAGCTGAACGTAATTGTGCGAACGCATTGAGCGTTGCTTTTGCCACGTTCTTAGGGTTAGAAGAACGTAAAGATTTAGCCAACACATCTTTTACGCCTGCAGCTTCCATAATTTTACGTACTGCACCACCCGCGATTACCCCAGTCCCCTTATATGCAGGGCGGATTATCACACGGCTTGCACCATGCTGGCCACGAACATCGAAAGGAATTGTGGTCCCACGAAGTGCAATCTTAATTAAATTTTTTCTTGCCTGATTGGTTGCTTTTGCAATCGCCAGCGATACTTCGCGGCTTTTTCCAAGACCCAAACCAACTTCTCCCGCTTCAGGATTTCCTGAAACCACCAAGGCTGAGAATGAGAAGGTTTTTCCCCCTTTTGTCACCTTAGTAACACGAGCCACATGCACTACGAAATCTACGAAATTGCCGGCTTTACTTCTATTTTCTGCCATTATTAATCCTGCTTTATTGAACCTTAAACCTTAAGCCCGCCTTCACGTAAACCTTCTGCCAAGAACTTCAATCTGCCGTGATACAAAAAATGTCCACGATCAAAAACAACTTCTTTAACACCCAGTCCTTGTGCACGTTTTGCCAATTCCATACCAACCGCATGTGCCTGCGCTTTTTTATCACCTTTTAACTGAGTAAGTTCCAAAGTGGAGCAACTTGCAAGAGTAGACTGCTTAGCGTCATCGATAAGCTGTGCATAAATGTGATTTAGACTCTTAAACACGGAAATGCGGGGCAATGCGCTGCCTTTTAAGCGGCTTCTGACACGAAGCTTTCTTTTTTCTTTTCTAACTTGTAATTTTCTAATTAAACTCACGAGAGCACCTTATCTAGTTATTATGCTGCAGCTTTAGTTTTACCTGCTTTACGCGCAATTACTTCAGTATCAAGCTTGACCCCTGTTCCTTTATACGGTTCAGGCGGTCTTAATGCTCTCACTTGGCTGCAAACTTGCCCCATCAATTCTTTATCTGGAGAACGAAAAACAAGGCGCTGCCCTGTTTTATCAACTTCTAAAGAAACTTCCTTTGGAAGAACAAAGTCTATTTTATGGCTATATCCAAGTGAAAATACTACCTTATTTCCAGAAACGGCTGCTTTAAATCCGAGTCCGTTAATTTGCATAACTTTTTCAAAGTCTTGCTGTGCACCTTTTATATGATTAGCCAAGAGCGCACGATGCAATCCCCAAATTCTGTTGATATCAGCTGATTTTTGAGATTTATCAAATGATAAAGCCAACATTTTTCCATCAAGCTTAGCGCTCATACCTTCTGGCAATACATAGGTGCCAGAACCTTTTTTGCCAGAATAGTGAATTTCTTGGCCCTTAATCTCTACTTTTGCTGAACCAATATCTATAGGTTTTCTACCGATTTTAGACATATGCTAACCCTTACCAAACAGTGCAGATAACTTCGCCACCGACGCCTAATTCTTTTGCTTTCTTATGCGAAATTATGCCTTTGCTGGTGGTCAAAATTGAAAGGCCTAAGCCGCCGATAACCGGCTTTATATTCGCAGCACCTTTATATGATCTTCTTCCTGGTGTGCTTATTCTTTTAAGTTCATGAATAACCGATTCGCCACCAACATACTTGAGAAATACTTTTATAGACTTTTTGCCATCTTCATCAGTTATTGCAAAATCTTTGATAAATCCTTCATCTTTCAGAATCTCAGCAAGATCAGCTTTGATTTTAGAATAAGGAGCTACCACAAATAACTTTGATGACATTAAGCCATTTCGAATGATCGTTAAAAAATCACCGATAACATCAATAGACATTAATATCCTTTAAATAAATTACCAACTTGTTTTCTTAACACCAGGGAGTAGTCCATCAAGAGCCATCTTTCTAAAACAGAGACGACACATCATGAATATTCTCATATACCCACGCGGTCTTCCACAGAGCTTGCAACGATTCTTAGCTCTTGTTGAAAATTTTGGAGTTCTATTTGTTTTTTCAATGAGCGCTTTTCTCGCCATCTTTATTACCTTCTAACTAAGCTTTACGAAATGGCATGCCAAATTCTTTAAGCAATTCAACACCATGTTCATCAGCACGAGCTGTTGTACAAATTGTCACATTCAATCCATACATTTTCTGATTGATATCATAGTCAACTTCAGGGAAAATCGTGATTTCCTTAAGGCCAAGATTATAATTTCCTCTGCCATCAAATGCTGAAGGCACGCCCTGAAAATCTCTTGTCTTAGGTAAAGCCAAGTTAATAAGCTTATCCAAGAAGTCATACATATTTTTTTTGCGCAAGGTCACCTTTACACCGATTGGCATTCCCGCTCTGAGCTTAAAGCTTGCGATAGATTTTTTTGCCAAGGTTCTTACTGGTGCCTGCCCAGAAATTTTTCCTACTGTATCCATTACCGATTGCAGAACTTTACTATCTGCAATAGCATCTTTTACACCCACATTAAGAACTACTTTAGTAATCTTGGGCACTTCCATAATATTTTTTAACCCAAGTTTTTTTTGAAGTTCTGGGCGAACTTTACTGTTGTATAACTCTTCGAGGCGAGCTTTAGTCATGGTACTATTTCCCTAAACAAGCGCTTATTAGAATATTTCTTCACATCTATTGCAAACACGAACTCTCTTGCCACTTTCAATTACCTTTGCATTAACGCGACAAGGCTGCTTACAGGAAACACATATCGGCATTAAAATAGAAGATTTCACATAACTTTCTTCTTTCTTAATACCAGAAACTTCGCCTTGTTTTCTGGCTTTCACGTGTCGTGTAACAAGAGCAACATCTTTCACCAATACTTTACCCTTTTTAGGTAAAACTTCAATTACGGTACCTTTTTTGTCTTTATCTTTTCCAGATAAAACTATGACAGTATCATTTTTTCTAATGCGAGCAACCATATCACTTAATTCCTTATAAAACCTCAGGTGCCAACGACACGATTTTCGAATAACCCTTGGCTCGAAGTTCGCGCGCAATAGGACCAAAGATTCGGCTTCCCACTGGCTCACCATCTTCTTTGATAATCACACCAGCATTCTCGCCAAATCTAATATAGCTTCCATCTTCACGTTTGGTCGGCTTTACCGTTCGAACTATAACAACCGTAACCACTTGTTTCTTTTTAACGAGACCACCTGGTTCGGCTTCCTTAACCGCGCAGATTACTGTTTCACCCAAATGCGCACTTTTCTTTCCTGTGCTTCCCACAACATGGATCACACGCATTGCCTTCGCACCGGAATTATCAGCAACAATTAAATTTGTTTCTTTTTGTATCATGGGTTACTCCAGAGCTGCAGCAGATTTTACAACTTTCTTAAGATACATGTACTTAGTCTTTGAAGCCGGGCGTCCTTCAACAAACTCAACAAGATCGCCAACTTTAGCTTGTTCTTGTTCATCGTGAACTTTATACTTCTTAGAAGTTCTCAAAATCTTTGATAACTTCTCTTCTACGAAGGTTCTCTTTGTTTCAACAACAAGGGTTTTATCCATTTTGTCTGAAACAACCACACCTGTAAAAACGCGCTTTTCTTTTTGTGCTGCTTTCGTTGTCATTTTACACCTTTTTGACGCAAACTGAATAAAACGCGTGCAATATTTCTGCGGTTCTTCTCGAACTGAGAATAATCCTTCACATGGGCTGTAGAAGAATTCAAGCGCAAACTAAATTGATCGCGTCTTAACGCATCAAGCTTGATAATCAGCTCTTTAATACCCAATTGTTTTATTTCATCTTTAAATTTACTTACTTTCATCGCTCAGTTCACCATTATATTTTTATACCGATGTATTATCTGCTGTTTTTTTTACAAACTTAGTTTTTACCGGCAGTTTGTAGGTAGCAGAGTGAAGCGCTTCACGAGCTTCAGCTTCGGTCATACCAGCAACTTCGCAAATAATGCGTCCGCGTTTAACTACAGAAACCCAGAACTCCGGATTTCCCTTACCTTTACCCATTCGTGTTTCAGCTGGCTTTTTAGTTACCGGCTTGTCCGGGAAAATACGAAGAAAAAATTTACCTAGTTTAGGTAATTTGCGAGCAACAGTAATTCTCATTGACTCGATTTGCTGCGCAGTGACCCAACATGGCTCCATTGCTTGCAATCCGTATTCTCCAAAAGAAACTTCACGAGCGCCTTTTGATCGGCCCTTCATGTTGCCTCTTTGGACCTTTCTAAATTTTGTTTTTTTTGGCATCAACATGTTTGCATCCTAACCTAATTACTTGCGTGCTGATATTCGCCTTTACAGATCCATACTTTGACGCCAATTTTACCGTATGTTGTTAATGCTTCGGCAAAGCCATAATCAACATCCGATCTCAATGTGTGTAAAGGAATAGAGCCTACACGGGTCCATTCTTCACGAGCAATTTCAGCGCCATTCAAGCGGCCAGAGCAACAGATTTTGATTCCTTTTGCACCACTTTTCATCGCTGAAATAGCGGCTCTTTTCATAGCTTTTTTAAAGCTTCCGCGCTTAACCAACTGTTCTGCAATATTCTTTGCAACTAACACTGCATCCATTTCTGGCTGTTTGACTTCTTGAACAGAAATTTCAACATTTTTTTTGTTTAATCGTCGTGCAATTTCATTGCGCAACGATTCGATTTCTTGTCCCTTTTTTCCGATTACGACACCAGGACGACCAGAATGAACAATAACGCGAACGTTTTCACCAGCTTTTTCAATTTCAATTTTTGAAACTTCAGCATTTTCAAGCGCAGAATTCAAGAAACTTCTGATTTGGATATCTTCCAAAAGTTCTTTACCATATGATTTGCGAGCAAACCAACGTGAAGTCCAATCTCTATATATGCCTAATCTAAACCCAACTGGATTAACCTTTTGTCCCACGCTTTTCCTTATCAGTTACTTGTTCAACGATAACACTCATATGGCTCAGACGCTTTCTATAAATATTAGCGCGTCCCATTGCTCCCGGTTTGAAATAACGAAACATAGGGCCTTGATCCACTCGAATATCTTTAATAACAAGATCTCCGGAATCAAGATTTTGCAATGACTTTGCATTTGCCGCTGCCGATTCAATCAATTTTGTAATCGGTACTGCCTTTTTGAGTGAGCAGGTGCTCAACCAATTTAATGCATAAGCAACATTTTTACCGCGCACTACATCGACCAATGGTCTCATTTTGAAGTGCGAAACTCGAACATAACGAGCTTTTGCGACAAATTGCATGCTGAAAACCTCAAGAATAACTTTAATTATAAACTAATTTTTCAAATTGTCCTATATAATTTACTCAATTTATTACCATTGAGCAACACCTATTTGGCAGGAGCTGAACCTTCTTCTCCAGCAGCAGCTTGTCTTTGACCGCTATGTACACGGAATGTACGAGTTGGAGCGAACTCACCAAGATAATGCCCTACCATATTTTCAGTTATAAAAACTGATACAAACTTCTTGCCGTTATGCACCGCAATAGTTAATCCTACAAACTCTGGCAAAACCATAGAGCGGCGGGACCAGGTTTTTATAACGTCTCGTTTTCCAGAAGATTTAATCTTCTGAATCTTTTCCATCAAGGAAGGTTGTACGTAAGGACCCTTTTTAGCAGATCGTGACATCTTTTAACCTTTAACTAATTATTTACGTCGTTTCAAAATAAGTGGATTCTTTCGGGTACGAGTTTTGGTTCCCTTAGCCCCTTTGCCCCATGGAGACATTGGATGAGAGCCAGATTTTGAGCGGCCTTCTCCACCACCATGCGGGTGATCAACTGGGTTCATTGCCATACCACGGACCGATGAACGCCATCCGCGATATCGGGTACGTCCTGCTTTTCCCCAATTAATATTTTGATATTCTGCATTACCTAATACACCTATGGTAGCCCAGCAATTAATCGGGACCATTCTGATTTCGCCCGATGGCATTTTAAGTGTTGCATAGTCTTCAGTTTTTGCCATCAATTGAACAGATGCGCCAGCACTGCGTGCTATTTTGCCACCTGATCCGGGCGTCACTTCAATATTATGCAATTGAAAGCCGACAGGAATGCTGCGAATTGGGAGACAATTTCCCGCTCTTGCTTCAACATTTTCCCCGGCCATTACGGTACTACCAACACCTAACCCTTCTGGAAGCAAAATATATTTTTTTGCGCCGTTAACATAAAATACTAATCCAATGCGAACATTGCGATTCGGATCATATTCAACAGCCGTAATCGTACCAGCAACATCACGATCAGATCGTTTAAAATCAATCATGCGATATTTTTGAAACGCGCCACCGCCACGATGACGTACGGTAATTCTTCCATACGCATTGCGGCCACCGTGCTTTCTCAGGCCAAATACAAGCCCTTTTTCAGGAGCTTTCTTGGTGATATCACTGTTATCTAAATACGTTTGAAAACGAAGTGACGAGTTGCGGGGTCTTTTTGTAATCATAGCCATGTTATTACCCTTTTATTGCAGTTTCGGCCGGTAATACATTTCCGCCGCCTTGATCCATAAGATCAAGTGAATACCCATCAGCCAAAGTAACTATTGCTCGTTTTGATAGTTTTCCCGTTACCGATCTACCCCGAACTTTCTTATTCTTACCCATTCGAGAAACGATATTAACTTTATCAACTTTTACATTGAATAGTTTCTCGAGAGCTTCTTTGACCATTGGCTTATTTGCAGCCGGATGCACTTTGAGTGCTAGCTTTTTGAAGCGCTGATTGAGCTTATAGGCCTTATCAGATATAACTGGACCGATTATGATATCGTAAATACTTAAATCCATTGTGAAACCATCTTTTTAAAATGCTCAAGATCTTTATTGAGAATTACCCAGCGTGTGCCATTTGCCAAATCATATGCATTTGGCTGATCATAGAACAAGATTCGAACATTTGGAATATTTGCAAATGATGCCTGACTAATCACATCGTTAACCGGCAAGAAAAGCACTACTTTATCTTGGCTCAAACCACTATTTTTCAACAGTTTAAATGCTTGCGCCGTTGCTGGTTTTTGAAGAGAAGCATCCCAATTCAATGAAGCAACTTTACCTTGTTCCAGGAACTTAAAAAGAACTGAGTTGAGAACAGATCTTTTGAGTTGTTTACCAGCCTTCAAGACACGAGTTCTCGGTTGTGGTCCGAAAATCACACCGCCTCCGCGCCACAGTGGAGAACGTGCTGAGCCAGCACGCGCTCTACCGGTTCCTTTTTGTTTCCAAGGCTTTTTATTAGAATAGGCAACATCAGAACGTCCTTTGCAGGCTACTGTTCCTTGTCGCCAATTTTGCAATAAGGATCGCACATAAACCGCCATAGCAACCGGCGAAATTTCTTTGCGCGCGCCTTCAATATTTAAATCTGAAGCAGAGAGTGTTTGAATCACCGAGGATACGCCACTTTCTTTTGCTTTAGTTACTTTTTGCTTATTCATGCATAATCCTACGATTTTCTAATACACAGGAGCGAACCGATTTTTCCAGGCACTGATCCTTTAATCAATACCACGTTCGCTTCTTTGTTAATTGAAACAACTTCAAGATTTCTCATTGCTTGTGTATCAGCACCCATGTGACCAGGAAATCTTTTACCCTTGATAATTCTTCCCTGTGAACGATATGAGCTGCTAGATCCAGGACGTTTACCCATGTTTGATCCATGGCTTCCGGGAGGCCCATTAAAATCATGACGTTTAACGACACCGGCAAAACCACGTCCGATCGTAGTACCAACTACGTCAACAGATTCACCAGCATTTAAAAAATCATTAAAATTAATCGGTTGTCCTACCTGCAAACTTGCTGTATCACCATTGAATGCAATTTCTCTTAAATAATAGAAGTATTTATTAGAATCAGTGAGCCATTCAGGTTTAAATGTACCATCAGCATATCTATTTTTAAGCCGACCAACCTGCACTGCATTATAACCATCGCGTGCTTCTGTCTTAATATTAGTAACTAACCAATGACCAATATCAATCGCAGTCACCGGGATTACCTTATTATTTGAAAATACTTGGGTCATTCCTACTTTTTTACCCCAAACTCTTGTTGCCATAGAATGACCTTCCTTATGCAATTTCCACATCAACACCGGAAGAAATATTGAGCTTCATCAATGCATCCATTGTCTGGTCTGATGGGGCAACAATATCTAAAATTCTTCGGTGAGTTGTGAGTTCAAATTGTTCACGTGATTTTTTATCAATATGTGGGGATCTCAGAACTGTGAAGCAACGTTTTTTATTAGGCATTGGAACAGGTCCCATTAACTGGGAACCCGTTCTTTTTACCGTAGAAACTATTTGCTTGGTTGCTTTATCAAGTAACTGATGATCATACGATTTTAACGTTAAACGAATTTTTTGTTTTTTCATCTATCGTCCAATTACTTAATAATTTCTGTGACAACGCCAGATCCAACCGTTCTGCCACCTTCACGGATTGCAAAACGTAGATCTTTATCCATAGCAACACTTGCAATCAATTCAACTGACAATTCAACGTTATCACCTGGCATAACCATTTCGCGGCCTGCAGGCAATGTTACCACACCGGTAACGTCAGTTGTTCTGAAATAAAATTGTGGCTTATATCCATTGAAGAATGGGCTATGACGGCCACCTTCTTCTTTGCTCAAGATATAAACTTTGCATTTAAATTTATCATGGGGATTAACGCTACCTGGCTTTGCAAGTACCATTCCTCGTTCAATATCTTCTTTCTTCAAACCACGAAGTAAGAGACCTGCGTTATCGCCTGCTTGGCCATCGGTAAGCTCTTTACGGAACATTTCCACGCCAGTTACAACAGTTTTCAAACGCTTACCAAAACCAACAACTTCAACTTCTTCGCCGACCTTGATTTTTCCTTGCTCAATTCTTCCGGTAGCAACAGTACCACGACCAGAAATTGAGAACACCGATTCAATTGGCATCAAGAAAGGTTTTTCTACATCACGTTTTGGTTCTGGAATATAGGTATCAAGCGCATCAATTAATTTTTGAATTGCCGGCTCACCCAATTCACCCGTATCGCCCGCAAGTGCTTTTGTTGCTGATCCACGAACTACTGGAATTTTATCTCCAGGAAAATCATATTTTTTCAACAAATCACGAATTTCTTCTTCGACCATGTCGATCATTTCTGGATCATCGACCATGTCGCATTTATTCAAGAAGACAACCAATGCAGGAACACCAACGTTTTTTGCCAAAACGATGTGTTCACGAGTTTGAGGCATAGCACCATCTGATGCAGAGACTACAAGAATTCCGCCATCCATTTGCGCAGCACCGGTGATCATGTTTTTTACATAGTCAGCGTGACCAGGGCAGTCAACGTGCGCATAGTGGCGATTTGCTGATTCATATTCAACGTGTGAAATTGCAATAGTAATACCGCGCGCTTTTTCTTCAGGAGCATTATCAATAGAATCATATGCTCGTGCTTGCGCTAAACCTTTTTTGGCTAAGTATGTAGCAATTGCCGCGCTCAAGGTTGTTTTACCATGATCAACGTGTCCGATTGTTCCCACGTTTAAGTGCGGCTTTTTACGTTCAAATTTACCTGCCATCGTTTCTCCTAAAAACTATGTAATATACTAATAACTATTTATTCTTAACAACTGCTTCTTCTATATTCTTTGGAGCTTCGCTATAATTTGCAAACTCCATAGTATAGGTAGCACGACCCTTGGTCATGGAACGCAACTCGGTCGCATAACCAAACATCTCGCCCAATGGTACTTCTGCATTAATTACTTGGTTACCACCGCGCATCTCCATTCCTTGGATCTTGCCACGCTTCGAGCTCAATCCACCCATTACATCACCCATATACTCTTCAGGCGTTTCCACCTCAACCTTCATAATCGGTTCAAGTAATACTGGCGATGCCTTAGACATACCACTCTTAAAAGCCATAGAAGCAGCAATCTTAAATGCCATTTCAGATGAGTCAACATCGTGATATGAACCATCCGTTAAGGTTGCTTTAATATCAACGGTCGGATACCCACCCAAGACACCTGAGGTAATGGCTTCTTCTAGACCCTTTTCAACGGCCGGAATATATTCACGAGGAACTGATCCGCCCACAATACCATTTACAAACTCAAAGCCTTTGCCTCTTTCTAACGGCTCAAGCTTAAGCCATACATGGCCATATTGACCGCGACCACCCGATTGCCGAATGAATTTACCCTCAACATCAACTGGTTTTTGGATAGTTTCTTTATATGCAACCTGGAGTTTGCCTTGGACAACATCAATTTTGTGGTCTCGTCGTAAGAGATCTACTTTAATTTCAAGGTGTAATTCACCCATTCCCTCGATAACAGTCTGGCCTGTTTCTTCGTTATAGGAGAATCTAAACGATGGATCTTCTTGCATAAGCTTTCTGAGCGTCAGAACCATCTTTTCATAATCAGCTTTATTTTTAGGCTCAATAGAAGCAGAAATTACTGGAGCCGGAATATCGATTGATTCCAAGAACATCACCGTACCTTCTTGGCACAATGTGTCCCCGGTAACCGCTTCTTTTACTCCAACAATCGCAGCGATATCTCCCGCTCGTATCGAATCAATTTCTTCACGTTGATTCGCATGCATTCTCACCAAACGGCTTACACGCTCTTTAGTGCGTGAACGAGAATTGTATACATATGAACCAGCTTTTAATTCGCCCGAATAAACACGAATAAAGTTTAATACTCCCACAAATGGATCGGTCATAATTTTAAAGACCAGTGCATTGAATGGAGCTTTAGGATCTGATTTTATTTGAACTTCTTGTTTATCCCCGGTAGTTCCAACCACAGGAGGACGATCAATCGGAGAAGGCAAATAATCAACTACTGCATCAAGCACTAATTGAACACCCTTATTCTTGAAAGCAGTACCGCAAAACGCGGGAACAATCTTTTCAGCGATAACACCCTTGCGTATTGCCGCTTTGATTTCATCATTGGAAATTTCTTGTTCGTTCAAGAATTTTTCAGCAATTTTATCATCGACTTCTGCAGCCGCTTCAACAATCTTGGTGCGTAGTTCTTTAATCTTATCAGCATATTCTGCTGGAGCATCAGACCATTTTACATTTGATCCCATTTCACCATCGAAGGTTGCCATTTTAGCAGTCAACACATCGATAATGCCATTAAAATCTTCTGAAACGCCTACGGCGATTTGCATTGCCACTGCATTCGCATGCAGCTTATTTTTAATATCAGCAACAACTTTTGGAAAATCAGCACCGATACGATCCATCTTATTAACAAAGATAAGACGCGGCACATGATATCGATTCGCCTGGCGCCATACTGTTTCAGATTGAGGCTGAACACCATCAACACCGCTAAAAACCGCAATTACACCATCAAGAACACGCAAAGAACGCCCTACCTCAATGGTAAAATCAACGTGTCCGGGAGTATCAATAATATTGATGTGATGATTTTTCCACTCGCAAGTAGTTGCTGCAGAGGTGATAGTGATACCACGCTCTCGCTCTTGCACCATCCAGTCCATAGTGGTTTCACCTTCGTGAACCTCACCAATCTTGTGCGTAATACCGGTATAAAAAAGTATTCGTTCAGTAACGGTAGTTTTACCGGCATCGATATGCGCAGCAATCCCTATATTTCTGTAACGCTCTAATGGAATGCTCATCTATACACCTTCAACTACCAAGCATAATGAGAGAATGCTCTATTAGCTTCTGCCATTCTATGAACATCTAATTTTTTCTTAATAGCACCACCGCGCCCCTCTACTGCATCCATCAGCTCATATGCCAAACGGATGCCCATAGTTTTATCGGAACGAACAGCTGCTGCTTCAATCAACCAACGCATTGCAAGCGCACGACCGCGATCTTGATTTACTTCCATAGGAATTTGATACACGCTGCCACCAACTCGGCGCGGGCGAACTTCAACCAATGGAATCAATTGTTCAAAACCTTTATAAAAGAGATCAAGAGCTTTATTTTTATCGCCTTGGGTCTTCTTAACTAATAAATCAATAGCATCATAAACGATTTCACGGGCAATACTTTTTTTGCCATCATCCATGACGATGTTGATAAGCTTTTGAATCATTTGTGATCCGTAGCGTGGATCAACACCAATATCTCTTTTTAAAATATTTTTTTTACGTCTTGGCATACATTACCTTAACTTTTAGGACGTTTAGCGCCATAGAGCGAACGAGACTGGCGACGCTTTTCCACACCGGCAGAATCTAAAGCACCACGAACAATATGATATTTTACACCCGGCAAATCTTTTACCCTGCCACCACGAACAAGCACCACAGAGTGTTCTTGTAAATTATGGCCTTCTCCGGGAATATAAGCGGTAACTTCAATTCCGGTAGAGAGCTTAACACGCGCAACTTTACGAAGTGCTGAGTTAGGCTTTTTAGGGGTAGTAGTGAATACTCTGGTACAAACACCACGCGATTGCGGAGCACCTTTCAGAGCCGGACTTTTTGATTTCGATTTAGCACTTCTTCTGCCAAATCGAGTAAGTTGATTTATCGTGGGCATAGTATAAAAATCCTACACGTTTTTAAAGGGTGAAAAATTGCATTAAAAACCACAATTTAGCTTAATTTTTTGTTTAAAACCCCCAATTTTAGCTACAACAGTAGAAGTATTTTACAGGTTTTCTTAATTTTTTCAAGTGACAAACCATATAAAAACCAGCGTTGCTACAAACAAAATTACTGTTAAAGCTCGTGAGAGTGAATTTGATTAGGTGCTCGATATGCTGTCGAATTGGACTTGGTCAAGCGTTAATGATATCTTAGCAAGACGTTACATATTGTCAATTATTTCAACATTTTACGGGTATGAGAAAAGCAGCGATACCTCCCGTTGCCAATTCTACCTAGTTTTTACCGCAAAGGAGCATTTGCAATGATTTTGTTGCGATCAATCACTTTTCTAGCTCAAAATATTTTCTTCCTTATGGCCGGTTTGATCGGTATCAATTTCGTCGTTGGCATTCACGAATTCGGACATTTTCTCTTTTGCAAATTTTTTAAAATAAGAACTCCTACCTTCTCTTTTGGATTTGGGCCTTATTTGGCAAGCAAAAAAATAGGCGATACCACCTTTGCTCTTTCATCAATTCCATTAGGCGGGTATGTTGAAATTGCAGGTTCAGCAGAAATGGGCCAAGGAGACCAAAAGGAAGCTCATGCACGCGATACAGGATCATTTGCCATAAAACCTTATTGGCAAAAATTATTGGTTATGATTGGCGGCATAGTATTTAACCTTATTTTTGCCTATGCGGCACTTATTTTCTTATTTATGATCGGACTGCCTAAAACAGAATTTCTGTATCCGCGTAATGCCAAACCAATAATCCATGAAATCAAGGCCGATTCAGCAGCGCAAAAGGCAGGATTGCAGATCGGGGACCATATTATTTCGATTAACGGCCAACCGCTGGACGACAATGGACTCAAAGCGTATAACCTTATCAACTCCTTGCCCGGCGCCCAAACATCGTTTGCAATTGAACGTGGTGGCCAACAGCAGGAAATTACTATTGATCTTGATAGCAAAGATCAGGGAGATAAAAAAGTTGGCAGCCTCGGAGTACTCTTTGAAATAACCGGAACTCAAAGCCTATCTTTTATTGATGCCATCAAGGAAGGCATTAGCCTCACCAATGCCTATATCAAAGCTACCGTTCTTGGGTTCAAACATATATTTGTTAAGCGGGATGTGAGCAAAATGGGTGGGCCAATAAAAATTATTTCTGAGACGGTAAAAGCCGCAGGCCATAGCTTTGGGATGCTCCTATTCTTCCTGGCAGTCATAAGTATTAACCTAGCAATTTTTAACCTGTTACCGCTGCCAATTTTAGATGGTGGCCAAATTCTATTTTATACTATTGAAGCAATTATTCGCAGACCACTTTCAGTAAAATTGCGCGAATATATTCATATAGCTACTTGGGTATTTATACTTGGCCTTATGCTTTATTTAAGCGCTCAAGACATTTATCAGTTGGTTAAACCGTATCTAGGCAAGTTTTTGGGTAAATAAGATTTTTGCGAGGCGGCAGGAGCATGCCGCCTAAATAATTATTACAAATAGAAATCTATTTGTATGTTGCGCCCACCTTTTGACGTTAAAAAAAATTGAAATAATCTTAATATAAGATCTTATTTTATATTTTAATCTTTTAATGGAGAAATGCGCTATGAAAACAACGACTATCTTATCTATAGCTTTACTAGCTTTAACATCAGGTGCTCTGATTGCATCAGAATATCCTGATGATCCTCATCACATGCCGCATCGCATAACATATACAATGCTACGTATTGCAGAATGCAATACTCTTAATAACTTCATTATGAATAATCTCCCTGAAGACCCATACCTGTACTATGATCTGTATGAAAAAGAACTGAAAAATTGCGCTCAAGATAAACAAAAAGCACTTGGCTTAGATCAAGCAAAATACGTTGATTCAGTTGCTAAAGATTATGAAGGCACACGAAACTATTTGGAAACGAAACGTGATGAGCAGATCGAATTTAATAAAAAATGGCGATGGGTCGAGCCTAAGGCTGACCCCGAAATTCCCGAGTGGCAGGATTTTCGCCGCGGCCATTGGGAAAGACGAAAGGGTTCTTAATTAAAGCTGTCGCATTATGGGTTTTGCTCAGTCTTATTCTTCAGAGAAACCTACTGAATTCTTCTTTACCAATAATTTTTCAGGTTAATCTCAGTCTTAATTAGATTTGCAAAAGTAGGGAAAAGCGGCTGCGGCAACTGATGCCATTCATACCATTGCCATTCTTGGCATTTTTCAGGTTCAAGAACTGAAGGTTCTCCTGCTTTCCAATCGGCAATCATAAGCAAAGTAATATAGTGCTTATTTTCAGCAATAAACAGATCTTCGGTATAAGGCCCACGCCGAATATTAGATATCTGTAAGCCGGTCTCTTCAGTTACTTCCCTGCGAGCGCAATCAGTTACGCTTTCTCCAAATTCTAAATGCCCGCCAGGAAAGGCCCAGGTGCCCTGGCCATGCGCGTTCAACCGCTTGCCAAGCAAGACCTTGCCGTCTTTAATCACACAAACCCCAACCCCGATTTTTGGACGGTCTTTCATAAAAATCCCTCTATAAAAGAAAAAGCGTTACAAAGTTTTCCAACAGTGTAACGCTTTTTATAATCTGAGCAATCGGCTCATTATGCTTGCTTATCGCCTTCCGGCTTTTGAGAAGCATGCGGATGCTGAGCACCAGGATAAACGCGCAATTTGCGAAGCAAATAACGGCTTAAGATGTTTTTAGGTAACATGCCTTTAACTGCCAGGGTAATAATGCGGTCAGGGTGTTTTGCAAGCAACTCTTTTGCTGAAGTTACTTTGCGTCCACCGATCCAGCCGGTATAGTGTGCATATTCTTTATCTTCCATTTTGTTGCCGGTCAAAACCACTTGTGACGCATTGATCACAACCACATAATCGCCTGAATCAGCATGTGGAGTAAAATATGGCTTATTTTTTCCGCGTAAGATGTCAGCAATTTCGGTCGCCATACGGCCAAGAACTTTGCCTTTTGCATCGATAATGCGCCATTTTGGATTCTCATTATCTTCTTTGCGCAAGAAGAATGCTGAGTTCATATCTACAAAGTTGCCCTTGGAAACTTTTTTTTCTGGAGTTTTTGGAGCTGAAGCCTTGGTAGCAGCGGTAGTTTTTTTCTTTACTGCCGTTGCCTTTTTAGGAGCATCAGAAGACTTTTTTTCGGCCATGGAACACCTTTTCTAACCTAAACAAATAATTAAACTTTTGATTTACAAATGACATATATGACGAACGAAGCTATTATATACTTTAAAGAAAAATGATTTAAGGGTCAAATATCAGATTTAAAAGGATTTGTATGATTCCCACTTGGCTCGTTTTATTACCCCCTTTGGCTGTCTTAATTGCATCGCTTATCACCAAGCGGCTCAATCTTTCGCTGATCATTGGCCTGATAAGTGCAGGTTTGATTGCCAGTGATTTTGCTCCCTGGACTGCGATCACGCTGATTGGACAACGAATTATCTCTCAATTAACCGATCCAGATAATCTCTATCTGTATGGTTTCTTGGTTCTTCTGGGAATTCTCATCAGCTTGTTCGAATATACCGGAGCTGCCACTGCATTTGCCCATCGGCTCACCAGTCGCCTGCGTTCTGCGCGCAGCACACAATTTTCTTCTATGCTCCTTTCTTGTGCTCTTTTTATTGATGATTATCTTAGTTGTTTGACTACCGGATATGTGATGCGCCCGATCATGGATCGCTTTCATTTACCGCGCGTTAAGCTTGCCTATTTGATTCATTCATTCTCGGGGCCTTTAGTAATTCTTGCTCCGATATCCAGCTGGATCGCATTGATTAGCAGCCAATTAGAAAAAGCAGGCATCTCCCCCGATCCGATGGGAACTTCACGTATTTTTGCCGATCCATTTTATGTATATCTGCGATCTATTCCCTATATTTTTTATTCCATAATTCTGCTTATCAGTGTTTGGTTTATCGTCAGAAAACAGATCTCATTTGGCCCGATGGGCACGCAAGAAAAAATTGCACAGGAAACGGGCAATCTCTTTGGCGGCAAAACGCCACTTACTACTGCCAGTATTACCCTTGAAACTCAGGGGAGCTCAATGTGGGATCTTATTATTCCTTTAGGAGTTCTTATTATCGCATTTATCTGCGGAATTTTATGGGCAGGAGAGTATTATTTCTTTGGGGGAAGTAACTCATTCCTGCAAGCACTTCAAAAAAGCAATCAAACCGCGCTAGCACTTTTCATTGCCGTTATACTAACACTCATAGTTACTCTTATGATCGCTTTTATACGCAAACGCTGTACGCTGGCTGCGCTCAAACCAATTACTCTTCATGGCATTGCAATGATGCAATCATCAGTGATGATGGTTTTCTTAGCATCAACCCTTGGAATTATGCTCAAATCTGATCTGCAAACAGGAAATTATCTTGCGCAAGTTTTACTTGGGACAATTTCGGTCAGCTTGTTACCGTTTCTTTTTTATATTATCGCCATCATTACAGCCCTGATAACCGGCTCAGCGTGGGGAACTATTGCTTTACTCGTTCCTATTGCCGTGCAATTGATCGTCTCACTGTTGGATGCGCAAGTGCTGAGCACGTTGCTCGAAATTCCGTTGCCGGAGATGATAGCAAGCACCAATAAAGAGATTCTTTTTCCCGTATTAGGTGCAATATTTTCTGGTGCTGTGTGCGGCAATCATATTTCTCCCATTGCAGAAACTACGATTATGTCAGCAAATAGTGCCGGCTGTTATCCGATTGATCATGCAATCACGCAATTCTGGTATGCATTACCCGCAATCATTGCCGCAGGAATATCCTATCTCTTGGTAGGCCTTTGCATCCATTATTTTGGGGCGCCATGCCTGCTCTTGTGTTTGGCTATTGGCATTGCACTTTGCCTGACCAGTATTGCAGTTACAAATAAGCTTTGGAAGAAAAAATGATATTCCTCCGTTCGCTTCGAGTGAGGACGAAGACCGAACCGGGCCTTCGTAGCTTTCTTCGCTTAAGCCATTGATGATCATTCTGACCCGTTGTCCATACTCGGAAGTAAACGCCCAGGCTGACCGCCATAGCTCCGAAGGAGCGACGGCTGGTTCGAAGGATCGAAACGAACGGGTGGGGACTTTGGAAGAAAAAATAAATCCCAATCAATTAGTACAATTTGAAAATATTTGACTTAGGTAGTCAAAATTTTAGGATTGGACTATACTAATATCGTATTCTAAGAGCTTATGATCTTAATGAACAAAGGTTACTATGATGAAATTACAATCTGCTCTTCTTGCCATCATGTTACTGCACACCTGCCCGGCACTCTGCATGCAACCGGCAAACATACCAATTGAAACTGGCCAACCAAATACATTGCAACTGGCCAATCAACCCCAAAAGCCTCCACAACAAGGCTGGTTTGAAAGTTTCTTACCACGCACTTTTAATAATGTTGATAAGGGAATCGAAATCAGCGAAAAACTCTCCGAACAGCTTGAAACAATAACCGATAAGGGCGTAACTATTGATGTAAAGCATGATCTTAAAGGTTTCACTGATGGGTTAAGCAAAGATGGCGTGAAAATGTTTGCTGACCCGAAAACTATCGATCAATTAAATAAATCAGGCGTCAGCTTAATGAAAACATATCTGACCGCCGGAATTGGCGGCGCTATCGCGCTAAGCGGTGTAATTTTATTATTTAAAACATTGATGAATCTTCGGACTGATAGTGGCCAAAGGCAAGATCTGCGCCCGCTTTATAAACGAATTTTAACTAATCGCTATCTGATTAGCGCCGCATTAATCGCATCAGGAATCGGCATTATTGTTAAAAGCGATAAGATTGTTGGTGCTATCTCATAAATCCGTTGAGCTTTGAGGAATTATGAATCGTTATAAAGTATTTGTTTTTTTGTTACTCTCGATATTTTTTTTGGAATCAAATGATTCAAAGGCAGATACAATTTTGCCAGAACATTTTGCATCATCCAGCAGCAGAAGTATAACTCGCTCTAATATTCCATCTTATAATGGTCCTCTTGATAAAGCTGCTGCAATTGTTGATAAAGGCTATGATGCATTAACGTATATCGGTAGAGATGATGTTGTAGACTCACTAAACAATGTATCAAATGCCGCAAATAATTTGGTTGAAAAAGGTGTAACTTTGCATTTTGGACCACATAAAATAATCCCTCAAATTGCATTCTGCGCCGTTGGCATTCTCGCATCAGTATGCGGATTAGGCCTAATTACGTATACAGTACTCCAAAAAGATCAAAAAGATACCGGAAGAAAGTATTTTGCGGGGGCTGGAATGATCACTTTTAGGTATGGCATCATTAGCCGCTGGCTATTGGCTGAACACTAATCAGCAAGTTTAGCTTTGAGCAAGATCAAGATCTTCATCCTCTTCTATGCTCAATTCATTCTCGTCAAATTCTTCTTCCTCATCAGGCTCAGTATCCGCAAGCATCATCGCTTCAATATCTTCTGCTTTTTTAGGCAATGCTTCACTCAAGCAAACAACCCCATCTTTTACCATCCAATAATCGTCTTCAATACGAATGCCAATATTTTCTTCAGGAATATAAATGCCCGGCTCGATGGTAAATACATCGCCATCACGCAATGGTTCGCTTATTGCACCAACATCGTGCACATCGATTCCCATGAAGTGGCCAATACCATGGATAAAATATTTTCCGTAGCCACGTTCATCAAAGAATTTTTTTGCGATATGATGCAATGATTGTTCAGGCTTATCTTTATTTGAAAGCCACATACCGGGCTTTGCCTTTGAAGCAACCAATTCCTGGCATTCAAGAATTAGGTTATAAAGCTCTTTCTGGCGCTTGCTAAACGTTCCACTCACTGGATAGGTTCTTGTTAAATCTGCACAGTAATAATCCATCTCAGCGCCGATATCCACCACTACCAACTGTCCATTCTTTAACACATCACGATTCGTATTATAATGCAATATAGTACCATTCTTGCCCGTCGCGACTATGCTTGGAAAGGCTGGGCGCGCACCAGAGCCCGTGAACATATATTCAAGGCTGGCTTGCACTTCGGATTCAGTCATGCCATCGCTGATTGCTTGAGCAGCGGCGCCTTGCGCTAAAATGGTAATTTCTACTGCTTTATACAATTTTTCAATTTCGCGCATATCTTTTTTGCGCCGTAATATCGCAACAATGGGGCAAATATTAATGCAAGATTCTTTAAATCCAGGAATAAATTCATTAAAACGTTCAATCTGCCAGCGCTGATCGATATATTCATAGGCGTTATCTGGCATAAGTGTAAAAATTTTTCCGCCATGCGTAATGAGCTCAGAAAAATCAGCAATGAGCTTGCTATAATGCTTTTTATCTGAAAATGCATGGAATTGATACCCCGGTGCCATATCACCTAAAGGTCTAATCTCATCAAATCCTAATTTTTTAGCATTTTCTGGGGTAAGTGCGATAGTAGTATGAACCCATGCAGCGCGAGTATTGCCATGATCAGGAACATATAAGATCGATTTTCCATCAAGATTAAAGACTGCTACTGAACCTGGCTCAGTAATTCCGGTGAAATAATAGAATGAACTTTCTTGCCTGAAGGAATACCGCTCCTGCTCAAATCCCCCGAAAAGGACTACTGCACCCTTTTTAATTTCAGGTTGTTCCTGCGTGAGGATAGTAACTAAATCTTTTGCGCGCAAAGCAAATATGCCTGCATCGTGCGAATTGGAACCAGTAAATAACATTTTTATTTTTCCTTAAAATGGTCTGCGTTCTGATAACGCTTTATAAACAGTAACGCGATCCATCGATTCAATTGATGAACCAACCGGAATCCCGCGCGCCAAACATGATAATTTTATTCCCTTATGTTTTAGCTTACTGGCAATATATGATGCAGTTGCCTCACCTTCGGGAGTCTGATTGGTGGCTAAAATAATCTCTTTTATCGGGTTACTATCAACCCGCCTAATTAATGGAATAATATTTAAATTTTCAGGACCAATCCCTTCAAGCGGGAGAAATTGCTCCACCAAGCACATGATAAACCCCGTTATACCCACCGGTTTTTTCAATCGCTAAAAGCTCCTGCCATGTTTCAACCACACAGATTAATTCTTGATCTCTGCGGGGATTGCTGCACAGTGAACAATTACGCTCTTTTTCTCGCCAGGAAAAACAGGTGCTGCACTGGGTAACATTTTGTTTAGCCTCCTTGAGCGCTGCGCAAAATTGATCAATTTTCCCTTCTTCAAGATACAGAAAGTAACTGGCAACCCGATAAATATTTTTGGAAGCCAGATAGGGCACCTGCTGCAATGTTTTAATCAATTTGGTAAGGGATGGCGTATCATGCAACATATTATGCCCAGCCAAATTTTTGTTGCACAAATGTTTGAATATTCATAAGCACAATTCCTCCAAGAATATATAAGCATAATCCGGCAGAGAAATTTGCTGCGAAGGCCCCAAATATCAATGCTACCGCAATCATCATAAAGCGTTGCTTTGGCTCAGTAGCAGTTGATTGGAATAACATCGCAATCATAATTAATATCGGCAAAATATAGTACGGATCGGGTGCCGAAAGATCTTGAATCCAAAGAATAAAGGGCGCTTGATATAACTCGATCGAACTGGAAAGCACTCGGCTCAATGCAAAGAAAATAGGAAGTTGCAATAATTTCGGCAAACAACCACCCATGCCCGGCATCCCATGCTTACTCAGAAGCTCAGCGCGTTCGCGTGCGAGCGTATCCGGATCATCTTTATAGCGCTGCTGAAGATAGGCAAGTTTCTTCTGGAATTCAGTATATTTTTTCATGCTCTGATTACTCTTGAGATTCAATGGCAAGAGCACCAGATTAATAAGAAGCGTTAATACGATAATTGCCCAGCCATAATTGTGCAAAAAGCTATATAAATATTTAAGAATCATCAGAAGCAAGCGTGAAATCGGCGCAAGCCAGCCCGAATGCTCGAGCGTTTGCTCCAAGCGCGGATCAACCGGATTCATGGCATCATCTTCTTTAGGGCCAAAATAGAATGATAGTCGCCACTGGCTTGGTTTGGATATTAATGCACTTTCAAGAATTGAGATCAATCCGTTTTGGGCAATCAGAGAATAATAGGCCCGTTGCGCAAAATTATTCTGATCAGCTACCATCGCATGCACAAAATAGCGGCTTTCACTGCCAAAGAAGTTTGGCATGAACCACCCTTTATTCATATCCAATTTGCCGCGCGCTTCTTTTTGAATTGAACCTTTTTCAGTATTATACACCGCAGAAATCGCATCATCTTTTACGGTCGGCATAGAGGGTGAACCATAAAACAGACGAACCTGAACTGGATCTTTCTTAGGAGTAATTTTGAGCTCAAGATCGATTTTAAATTTCGATTGATGTACCGTAAACATTTTTTCTATAATCGCCTGATCAGTTTCTGCTTTATAGGTTAGCTGAGTAGCTGATTCTAATGATTTTTGCTCAACTAATGCATAACGGAATGGAGTATTTTTTGCCAAAGCCACTAAAAAGTTGCGGGTATCTCTGGCGTGGCTTTGCGGAGCCTCAATTGTTTTCAAGGCAACCAACTGATCATTCATAACCCGCTTAAAGACTAATTGTTCAAGAGAAGCCCCATTTGTTGAAAACACATAGGTAGCATGATCAGCTTCTACCTTGGTCTGAATTGGCTCACTGGTATCTGCCACATCCGCATCAATAAAATTAACTTCCCGATTAAGGGGCTGAGCCTCTATCTGGCTTTGGGGAGCCACAAAGCTTCTGCCTGACTGCATACCACTCGATTCAGTACCCAGATAGCGGTTAACCACAAAATACTGGATCGCCCACGTTGTTAACAATACGAGACTCATTGGGAGTAAAAGATGCTTAATATTCATACAAAAAAATCCTTAGGAATCAGAGAAGAGAGTGATGCACACAATGAAATTCAGCTTTAATAGTATCAAAAAAATGCTCGCCTTACCAGACCAAAGCTCTAACTTTTACAAGAAAAATAATGCTCTATTTTAACTATTTTGGTATACGTATAAGAGTAGGCTCAAAAAAATGAGAAAAAGTAGTAAAAAGGACTTGAGTATGAAAATGCAAAAAAGACAATTTCGCATCGGTGAATTGGCCCATTATTTAAATGTAGAAAAGTTTGTTATCAGGTTCTGGGAAAAGGAATTTGAAATGCGCACTGCTCGTTCAACTGGTGGGCAACGCTTTTATGATGAAAAGGATGTAGAAAGATTTGCAACCATTAAAGAATTGCTCTACCAAAAAGGGTATACCATTGCGGGAGCAAAACAACAGCTCAAAGAAAAAACTAAACGTAAAGCAAGCCCAATTGAAGAAGAGCCACGCATTCTGCCATCCCACCAAATAACCCTTGGGCAAGAAAAGACCAGCGAAGTATCGCGAGAGCAGTTGGAGCAACAGATTGTAGATTTACAAAAAAAATTGTTGAAATTACGGGAATTACTTTAATCCTTCAAGTGTTAATTACACCCTTCGATCCGACTTTGCCAAGTCCCTCGACTTGCGCTCGGGAATAAGCGCGTCCTTCCACTCATTCTGAGGAGCATCGTTAGATGCATCTCGAAGGATACCTGACAAGAATATGCCGAGATACAAAAAATCTTCGATTTTTTACTCAGGGGTGTGTAACCAGCGGCATGGATAAGTTTGAAAAAAATAACTAAATCAATTGAGAAAATCATACTATGTACAACAGCAAAGCACATATTCATTTTGTCGGTATCGGTGGCATCGGCATGAGCGGAATCGCTCAAATTTTAAAAAATCAAGGCTACACCATTTCCGGCTGCGATGCGGATATGGATCAGCAAAGCATCAAAGATCTCAAAGCCTGCGGCTGCATAATTTTTGAAGGCAATAATACCAGCGAATGCCATGCTGCACAAACCCGATATTCTTGGTCTATTCTTCAGCTATCCGTGCGCATAACCCAGAAATAGTTGCCGCGCAAGCGCGCGGTATTCCAACAATTCCCCGCGCAATCATGCTTGCAGAACTCATGCGCACTAAATATAGCATTGCAATCGCTGGAGCTCATGGTAAAACAACGACCACATCACTTATTTCGCATATATTAATTGAAGCCAAACTGGATCCAACAGTGATCGTGGGCGGCCATTTAAAAAATATTGATGCGAATGCCCGGCTGGGTAACGGGGATTTCATCGTCGCAGAAACTGATGAAAGTGATCGCTCAGTCCAAAATCTTCATCCCACACTCGCAGTGCTCACCAACATTGATCTAGAGCATTTAGAGACTTATAAAGATCTTGATGACATTAAAGAAACATTTAAACGTTTTTTGAATAATATCCCTTTTTATGGAAAAGCATTTGTGTGCATTGATGATGAAAATGTTCGCTCAATTCTTGGAAGCCTCCCCCATATTAAAATGATCAAGTATGGCCTTGATAATTCAGCCGATATTTATGCATCGAATGTTAATTTGCAGGCAACCTATTCAACGTTTGATCTCTATTTAAAAGAAAACTTCACTAAGCTGGGTAACATTACCAGCAATATGCTTGGGCGGCATAACGTGCTCAACACCATCGCGGCGATCGCAGTCGCACTTGATTTGGGAATTTCTTTTGAGACTATTGCGCACGCAATTGCAAGCTTTCGAGGTATTGAGCGCAGATTCTGCTATAAAGGATTGTTCCAAGGAGCAGAAATTTTTGATGATTATGGCCATCATCCGGTGGAAATTCAAAATACTTTTCTTGTTGCAAAAAAGCGGACAAAGAATAAATTAATCGTGGTATTTCAACCACACCGCTATACGCGTACTGATAAATTATGGCATGATTTTATTCGGATACTCACTTCAAGCACTATTGATCATTTGATAGTGACCGATATTTATCCGGCCAGTGAAGCCCCAATCGCAGGAGTCACCAGTGAAAATCTTGTGAAAGCGATACATGAATATGCTCCTCAATTTCCTGTTACCTATATTCCTTATGAATCTAATTTCGCCAGCATCAAGCACCATTTGCAAGCGATCACTCATGAAAATGATCTTGTACTTCTGCAGGGAGCAGGAAAAATTACTAAACTTGCTGAGTATTTGAAGTAAGAAAAGCATAATAAAATCTTACTGATAAGCAAAAAAAGCTATAATTCAATCCTTGGCGTCATCTTTTGTGGACGCTGTTCAATGACTTGTTGTAATGTTCATTATTTTGGGCTACAAAATCTGTTGCATAGCGCAATCAATTCCGCTCGAAATGAGTAAAAGAACTTTTAATTATTTTAATTTTACATTAAATTTATTTCAATTTGCAATATTATTGATTTTTAAAATAATATTCTGTTATGCTAAAAATGGTGGAAAAAAGGACCCTTCGATAAACCCAGGATGAGAAATGAAGAAATTAAGCTTCCTTGCTTTGCTTATTTTTGGAATAGCATCAACAATCAATGCTGATCTTGGGGATGTTCTAGTCCCAACGGCAGTCGGTGCCGGAATTGGTGGCGCTGTTGGCGGCGGAAGAGGCGCGGGAATTGGTGCCGGCATTGGCTTTGGTATCGGGTTGATGAATGAATCTTCCAGAAACAATGGCCGTTATTACCAAGACAGGCATTATGATGGCTATGGGGACTATCGCTCTAGGCGCTCTCGTGGAAATTATTATCGCGAACCAGTTTATCAACAACCGTATTATGATCGAGACGGCAATCGCCGTTATTTAAACTTCGATCCACGGGTTATCGATTAATTTCTAATCTTTATTGCTTGTGCAAATGTGCACGAGACAGGAATAGTTATTTTTATATTTGCTTGAAAGTGAACGGATAGAAATAATGCAGATTTTCTTAGGTTTTTGAAATACTAAGGTACTTTCAAAGGCTTTTATACAAGCGACGCGTTTCCATCCAACATTTTCCATTTCAAAGTTATAAAAGTTTGCTACCATTTCTTGATCATACTGGCACACAAAACCAAGCATAATCTGCCCTTCACTTCCTTCAATACCCAGCCTTTGCCCAGAGGCTCCGGCGGATAGACACTCGCTACGCGAGCACTCAGGATGAGTGCGTAGGGATTCAAATTCTATCGGGATAGAACCGACCATGGTAGGAATATCATGCAGTTTTGCTTCAATTTCGGGATTATAGTTGGATTGGTCTACGATATTGGCAGCAAGATCGATGTTGGTTTCAAGACCATCAAAAGAAAAAGCTGCTTGCTTTTGAGGCTGAGCAGCTTTTGATATTTTATTTTGCTTCGAAAAGCATCCGGGAATCGCAATGATTACCAAGACGCTCAATACATTACCGATATACTCTCTCATGAACCATCAGCACATTACGCTTTTTGTTCTGAACCAGCGCCTTGATCATGCTGGCTTACTATTTTTTCTTTTACGCGGCCTGCTTTACCAACGCGATCTCTGAGATAATACAGTTTTGCTCGGCGAACTTCACCGCGACGGATCACTTTTATTGATTCAATCAATGGTGAATGATCTGGGAAAATTCTTTCAACCGGCACCGCATTTGCACCAATTTTGCGAACGGTAAACGTGCTTGAAATGCCATGCGTATTGCGGGCAATAACATCGCCTTCAAACATTTGAATACGTTCTTTATCGCCTTCTTTAATGCGTTGGGCTACTGCAACAGTATCACCAACATTAAACGCAGGAAAACCGCGATCAACAACTCCAAGATTGGCAATTGTTTCTTTAGTTAATTTTTTTGCTTTCATCCGGATTCCTTAAGCCATTTATACGTATAAACAAGAATGAAATTTTTACTATAATGCTAACAATGTTTTTACTATACTAAAAAATAAAAAATATGCCATTTTTACTTACTTTTCATACGTAAGCCCAAGCCAACGATCCAAAATAATAGCTACGGCCGATCTAACCGATAGATGATTATAGGGAGTCAGTCCCTCAACCGGTACCAGTAGATAATCGCAGCGATCAAGCAATTCTTGAGATGAACCCTTTACCGGTCCCAAAGATAAGGACCACCGGCTGCTTTTTGCTCCAAACAATGGCCTGATCGTGGAAAGTAAGCTGATTTGCCGTGCCGGTCATGCGGGCAGAAGTGGCAATTATGATAGGCTTTTTGCCTTCTCTTTCTTCAATTGCTTTGATGGCTGCATCCAAAGTATCTTTGAGCACTACCTGCTTCACGGCCTCATGCCGACTGGCATTATATTCAACCCCACCCCCGGTCTGCCAAAAATCAAGCAGTTTTCGGACAATTTTTTGCTGATCAAGCAAGCTGTCACGATAAAATAATTTTTTATTCCATAGGTTTTTGCTGAACGAGCAATATCATGAATATCAAGCGAGGTGACCGAAGTATTGCCAACCCTGCCCCCCATCAGCAACAATCACTCATTATGCATAAGAGCAACATAATGAGAAGGAATGGCTTCTGAAACCAGTTTTTTTTGTTCATGCAGAAAGCGGATTTGTGCGTAGCCAATCAAAATGCCCGATAACGGTGCGCTCAACTGCTTGCTGGTCTCGCCACTTTGACAATTTCTGCATGGTTTCCGGACCGCAGAACTTCAGGCACCGATTTGCCCTGCCAAACCACTGGCTCCGTATATTCAGGATAATCTACAAAAGGGCCCGGAGAATGAATCGTGTTGCACCGATTCTTGTTTTCCCAACCACTCCCGGAATCAATCGCAATAATCCCTTCAAGCAAAATCATTGCAGGCAAATCTCCCCCCATCAGCACAAAATCGCCAATAGAGATCACCTGATCTGCATAATATTCTTCAACCCGCGAATCCATGCCTTCATAGCGAGCAGGAACAAGCATTAAATGATTTTTTTTACCCGCTTCTTGAGCAATTTGTTGCAACAAATTTTGATCAAGCTTTTTGCCATGCGGAGAAAAGAATATTTTATATGCTGATCCATGCGCCTGCTCTTGAGATTCGATAGCTTTTTGAACCACTTCCGGCTTAATTAGCATGCCGGCACCATGCCCAAAGGTTGGCGCATCAATGCGCTCTTTGGGAGCGACAAAAGAAAAAAAATCGGCCAGATCAAACTGTACCAATTTTTGTTCCTGAGCACGCGCCACTAAGCTCGTCTCAAGAAATGGCGATAAAGTTGTGGAAAAACAGAGAGGATGGAAATTTTCATGAAATTATTTATGCAGGTTGCGCTTCTTTATACATGCGATGCAATCTTTTAACAGTTTCAGATGGCTGTGCGCCACAAGAAATCCAGTAATTAATGCGATCTTCATGAAAGTGCACCAATTTAGAATTTAAATATCATAGGTGCCCAAATCTTCTAAAAATGCACCATCACGTTTTTTGCGTGAATCAATTGCTACAATGCGTGAAAAAGGGGCATTTTTCTTACCAATACGGGATAAACGAATTTTGACTGCCATGCAATCATCCTTATAGAAAAAATACGATATACGAGTAATCTTTATTTGAAAAGCCCGGGAAAACGCCCAAACTTCTTTAAAAGTTTAACATATTGCTGACTTTGTTCAAATCGCTCAAGCAAAAGATTAATATCAGCAACTGTTACCCCTGCCCCTTGGCCACCCTTTTTTTGCGGGAAGCATCCAAAATCCGTGGGCAAAACCCGTTCTTTAGGGGTCATTGAGCTAATAATAGCCCCAAATTTCTTGAGCTCAGCCTCTCCCTTTTGGATCATTTCCGGGGAAAGTGCAGGGTTGCCTGCTCCCGGCATATATTTTACAATCTGGGAAAGAGATCCGAGCTTTTGCATCATTTTCATCTGATCGGCAAAATCTTGGAGGGTCATCTGCCCCTTGGCAAATGATTTTTCCAGCGCATTCCTGTTCAGATTGCTTAATTTTTTCATTCGCTCTTTCAACCAGAGCTGGCAATATCCCCCATCCCAAGAATACGTCCGGCCAACCGCTCAGGATAAAGCGCTCGAGATCAGTTATTTTTTCGCCAGATCCCACAAAAACAATCGGCTTTTTAAGCGCATAGCGGAATGCAAAGGCAGCCCCGGCACGGGTATCACTATCCAATTTGGTGAGCACCGCCGAATCAAAGCCCACCTGCTTCATTAAATGCTTTGAGCCACCTGAAGGGATTCTTGACCCGTCATCGCATCAAGCACCAACAATTTATATTTTGGCTTAAGCTGTTTATCAATGGCTTGCAGCTCTGCAAGCATCTGCTTGATCGACATGCAAGCGCCCTGCCGTATCAAAAAGAGCAATTCAAAAAGCTCTTTTTGATAATATGCATAAATTTCTTTGGCTGCCTGCACCGGATCAGTGCTTGTAGCTCGATAAAAAGTTGCTCCCGGCACTTGCTTGGCAAGAATTTCAAGCTGATCAATTGCAGCCGGACGATAGAAATCTACCGATGCCAATAAAATGCGGCGATCTTTGCCTTTTGCCTTGGCTTCTTGGCTCACTCAAATAGGCCATTTTGGCAATCGTGGTGGTTTTACCTGAACCTTGCAATCCCATCACCATCACTACTGATGGCAATTGAAAGGTGAAAGGCACTGCATCTTGGCCACCCAAAAAAGCTTTGAGCCGATCATGCACCACTTTAATCAGTTGCTCTGCCGGCTTTAATGAAGCCAAGCACTTTTTGACCCGGTTACTTCATTTTTAATATCAGCGCAAAATGTTTCGACCAATGAAAGCGGCACATCAGCCTCAATCAAGGCATCTTTCACTTTGGCAAGCACATCAGCAACATCAGCTTCGTTAAGCGTGCCTTTGCCCGTAATTTTTGAAAAAATGGTAGAAAATTTATTCGTGAGAAAATCAAACATGGTGCTTTAATCCTTCTAATTTGCTTATACTTATTTTAGTTTAGCACAAACAAACCACTATAAAAAGCAAAAAAATCAGGGTATACTATAACTATTATGACAAGAAAAAATGAATATCTCACCCAAGTCTATCCCAAGACCCTCATTATCGGCATTGAAGCTCCGTATAATAAGACCGATCAATATTGATTCTTATTTTCAGGAGTTTCTTAATTTGGTCAAAACTAATGGAACCCCATATGAAAAAGCAGTTTTTATTAAATTGCGGGAAATTGATCCCGGTTATTTTTTAACCAAAGGGAAACTGCAAGAAATAAAAGAGATTGTTGAAAAAGATGATATTAAAGAAATTATTATCTCTGAACCACTCTCGGTGCAACAAGAACGCAATCTTAATGATTTTCTTACATTGCAAAATTCATGATCGCACCCGTTTAATTTTAGAAATTTTTGAAAAAGCTGCGCATACGGCTGAAGGCAAAATCCAAGTTGCTATTGCGATGCTCCAATTTGATAAATCACGTTTGGCAGGCCAAGGAATTTATCTTTCGCAACAAGCAGGAGTAATTGGTAACCGCGGCCCGGGTGAAACACTCAAAGAACGGGAAACGCGCCATATTGAAAATGCAATTCTTAAAATTAAGAGAACAGCTTGAATCACTTGAAAAAGCACGCGCAACGCAACGCAAACGCCGCTTGAATAGCCAAATTCCACTCATTTGCTTAGTTGGATATACCAATGCCGGCAAATCTACCATCTTAAATGCGCTCACCAAAAGCAATGTGCTTGCCGAAGATAAATTATTTGCAACATTCGATACCACTACCCGCGAATTGTATATTGATGGGCAAAAAAAGGGATTAATTTCCGATACGGTTGGCTTTATTCAACAATTGCCCCATCAACTTATCGAAGCATTTAAATCAACGCTTTCTGAATTGCAATATGCAGATCTCTTATTGCATGTCATTGATGTTTCTGACCCAAATTGGGAATCTCATATCAAAGTTGTCATGGCAATTCTGCATGAACTCAAAATTGATAAACCGATGCTATATGTTTTTAATAAAGCAGATAAAATTGCCGATCTACCAAACTTCGAACAACAAATTTCCCATTATAAACCCCATGTAATGATTTCTGCGCAATCTAAAGTTGGACTCTTGCCGCTCTATGAATTTTTAAAAACATGGCAACGATAAGCTCCTTTTTTTTAACAGCCAAAATCTAAAAACTCTCGTTTATTTTTGTAAACTCAAATAAGTTGTTTTTTAAACTAATTTATGTATAAGCTTTAAAAAGATTTTTGAGAATGTTATTTCGCTCATATACTTTTAAAGGAGTATCACTATGTTGCGTTATTCAAAAACACTTTCTCTCGCATTACTTTTTTCCTTACCTGCGGTTGCGATGGAAAACAACCAACAACTTCAAGTAGTTGAAACAAGCCAAGAAGCTGCCAATTCCACTCCATCGAGCGAGCTTTTATCTACTACATTGGCAACGGGAACTTATGAAGAACAACAGTCAAGACTTACTCAAATCGCAAAAGTTAGACAAGAATTAGATAAAAAAGAAGAAGCTACCCGTGAGGCTCGCAATAAAGCGCTTGAGGATCTTTTAGCAAAGAAAAAATTTAAAGAAGACGCATTGCAAGGGGCCAAAATAACGGGAGAAACATTAGCTGCTCAATTATTTGCAATTCAAAAAGATAAAGACGAAAAAGCCAAAGCTCTTGCTGCTGAAAAAGAGAAATCAATTAATGAAATTACTTCAACGACAGATAAGAAAGTTAAGGAACTCGCTACACATAAAGAAAGAACAATTAAAGCGCTCATAGCAGCTGCTGACCAAAAAATTAGAGACGATATTGCAAAAAAAGATAGCGAGATGGCAACTCTAACAGCAACTGCAGAGAAAAATAAAAAAGAAATTATTTCACAGAAAGATAAACAAATAGCCGAAGTTACTACAGAAGCCGATAAAAAAATTAAAGAGCTCACTGCTCAAAAAGAAAAAGCATCAGCACTGCAAAAAGAAGCTGAAGCCGCTCTTAAGACAATCAAGGACACAATAGAAAAGGCAGATAAAAAAGAAGACGCACCTAAAAAAAGTTCTACCTGGTTTACGCTCTGGTCCGCTTAATTATTTTACTTTGAACTAATGAGAACGCTGCGAAACTCAACAAGTCGCAGCGTTTTTTTTAACTGAGAGAAAGGAGTGCCCATGAATGCACAAAGAATTTTCATTATATTTGCATTACTAATACCCTGCAGCAATGCCAACAGCATGCACGTAATTAAAAAGAAATTTTCTACCTTATTTGATCGCGAGATACCTGCTATAAAAGCTGAAATTGCAAAAGTAAAAGAAGACAAAGAACTTACTGATTATGAATGGCATCTCAAGCTTCACACGCTTTATAACGAATTATATTGCGCCTTCATCAAAAATAACAAGTATGATAAAGAAGAAGCAGAAGGAATTTGCAACGCAAGCGCAGAACATAAAGCATCTGCCGAAGTAGTAAAGCAAAAAGAAAATGACATTCGAGATATCGAAGCATTCATTAAAGCACGATGCGAAGATCCAAGTTTCGAAGATGAAGCAGAATTAATTCCTCAATATGCACAACTGGTAGAATTGAATCCGCAAAATAACCAGTATGAGGCCAAATTAAAAAAACTTGAAAAAAGAAAATTACGAATTGAGCTTGTGCAGCAAATTAATCAACTAAAATCTGAAACCAATAAAAAAGGGCTTATAATAGCCTATCGTTCCTTAATGAACACGTATAAGAATGCTGAAAAACAAGAATGCTATCAAAATACGATTAATTCTCTTGAGCAAGAATTGGCGGAAGAAGAAAAGTCCTATGAACAGGAATCGCAACGTGCCAATCATTATATCTCATTATCAGATCAAATAAACGCTATAGGCAACAATAAAAATCTTTCAGAGCTTTCACGCAAATCAAAGCTTGCACCGCTCCTTTTAGAGCGTGCCAAACTGGGCAATGAGATTGAATGCTACGTTAAACAGGCGAAAGAAGATGAAAGAAGAGGAAAGGAAATTGGATTTGCAGCAATTACACTTGCACGGCAAGAAAAAAATCAAGAACTCGTAAAAAAAATGCAAGAACTCGTACTGCAATAAATTACGCATGCTGCGCACCTTTTTGCGCAGCATGTTTTTTTAAAACCCACTTTTTCTTTTAACCCTGATATTTCTTTGTTACACTAAAATGCATTCAAGACAAACAAAAATCAGGCTGTATCCATGAGCAATGAGCAGATCACTCAGTTCAATACTTTTTTATCATCGAATCTTAATCAATCTCAGCTTGCTGCAGTAACTCATCAAAATGGATCGTTGCTTATTGTTGCCGGTGCAGGATCAGGAAAAACGCGCGTAATCACCACGCGCATTGCTCATTTGATATTGAATGCAGACATGCATCTCCCTTCAACCATTATTGCACTTACTTTTACCAATAAAGCAGCAATGGAAATGAAAGAGCGTATTGAGAATTTTCTATGCATGGCAATCATGAATTGCCTTTTGTCGGCACGTTTCATTCTTATTGTTTGCGATTATTAAAACAGAATAGTGAACTTATTAGATAAATCCCTTTTTTTCAATTCTTGATGAAGATGATCAACACAAAATTCTGCAACGGTATTATTGCAAAATCGGGATTACAAAAAAAAATCACGGCAAAACAACTTTCATATCAAATTTCACAAATTAAAAATCAAACCATTAATCCTGCATGCCATGATCTATTTTCACTCAATCCATTGATTCGTGACGTATTATCAGGCGTATGAACAAGAAAAAGGGCAAGCAAATGCCTTGATTTTGATGATCTTCTTTTGAATAGTAAAACTATTTAAAAAAAATGAAACATTTTAAAAAAGATTTTCAACAACGAGTCCGCCATATTTTGGTCGATGAATATCAAGATACTAATATTGTGCAACATGAACTACTCAAGCAATGGCGCGAACGCCATTCGGCCATACAAGAACGACGCAAGAAACTTGCCGTTGATTCACTCTGCGCCGTTGGCGATGAAGATCAATCAATATATTCATGGCGCGGCGCAACAGTAAGCAATATCATGAATTTCACAACGATTTTCGCGATACTAAAATTATTAAAATTGAACAAAATTATCGCTCCGTGCAGCCAATTTTAGATCTTGCAAATCATGTGATTGCAACATAATACAAATCGCAATCCAAAAAATTTATGGTCAGAAAAAAAAGGCTCGATCGGATTCGCACTCATTGCATTTTTATCCGAGTATCAAGAAGCAGATGCGATTGCGCAGTTTTTAAAAGCTGCGCTGCAAAAAAACAAAAATTAAATACGCATCGCAATTTTATATCGCACCCACTTCCAATCACGCGCTCTAGAAGAAGCATTATTAAAGATTCAATTCCCTATAAAATTATTGGTGGCATTCAATTTTATGAACGCAAAGAGATTAAAGATATTTTGGCCTATTTAAAATTAGTGGTAAATCCTTTTGATCGCGCTTCATTTTTTCGCGTAATCAATTGCCCGCTGCGCGGATTAGGAATAAATTTGAAGAATAGTTTCATCAAACATGGAATGCAAATCTATTTGCAACATTTAAAGATATTGCGCAGCAACTTATTGAGACAGCAAGAAGTCACCGGCACCAAAAAAGATGCCTTGCAATTTTGTAAAATTATTTGAAACAGTCAGCCACACGGATAAACCAAGCAAAACAGTTGAAATATTATTGATGAAACCGTATTTTACATATCTCAAAGAAACATATGATCCTGAAGAAGCACTCGGCAAAATTGATAACGTAAAAGAATTGATCCAAGCAATTAATCATTTAGAATCGCAAAAGATTACCTCAATTACCGATTTTCTTGATGAAGTAGCTCTTCATGCAAGCGCAAATTCAAGCAGAAAGTAACGAAAAAGATCCGGTGCTATTAATGACACTGCATGCAGCTAAAGGCCTTGAATTTGATACGGTAATTTTGACCGGGCTTGAAGAAGGATTATTGCCAAGCTCCCGTTCACTCACTCTAGAAGAATCGATTGAAGAAGAGCGGCGCTTATTTTATGTGGGTATCACGCGTGCACAAGAACGGTTATTACTCACCTATTCGCGCTATCGCTATAATTATGGCACGATGACTGATCAGCGCCCATCTCGGTTTGTGCAAGAAATTCCGAATCGAAACAGTACCCATTTTTGATGCTTCATATTGGCAAAGCGTTCAGATGAGCCAGTTTTTTGCGAATTGGTTAAGTAGTACAAACAAAGATACTCAAAATCCATTCGCTTCGAACCTTCGACAAGCTCAGGATGATCCGAGGTTAAGCGAGCCCGCCCGCCGTCCTTCGAGACGCAGCTGCGCTGCTCCTCAGGATGAGCGGGAAGGACGCGTTTACTCCCGAGTGATAGTTGAGGGACTCAGCGTAGGAGGGTCGAGAAATAATCGCGACTTCTCGATTCCGCCAAAGACCTCACTCGAAGTGAACGGAAAAAAAAGTTTGCTTAAAGCGGCCACTGGCCTTTGGAAAAAAAATCAACCGGTTATCCATGAAAAATTCGGGCTGGGCATCGTGCAAGATATCGAACTGCGTGCTAATGGGGTTACCATTTTGGAGGTTAAATTTAAGAGTGGAAATAAGAAAATTGATGCTTCATTTATAAAAGCACAGTAGGTTCATTATGTATTTCTTAGCTATTCTCATAGCTTTCGTGCCAGTTTTTTTTGATGCAATGGAAAAGCCATGCGCAGTTTCACAAAGCGAAAAAAAATTTTTAGAGTACGTCTTAAAAGTAAGCAAACAAGATCAATTTCATGTTATTGAAATACTCAAATCAGAATTGAACAAACAAGATAATTTATACCAACTACAAAAAGAATATCTGGAGAAGCAACTGGCTCAATTAAAATCTAATTGGGATTATTTACAAACAACTCTAAACAAAGAACGTGAACTACAATATTGGTTGGAAGATATCGAATGGAGTATAAGAATTGACAAAGAAAAAAAAGTTCAGGCACAAAAAGAATATGATAAACTGACTCAAGAAAAAGATACGTATGAACAATTTATACAATGGCACATCACAAGATCTTCATCCGAAAAACTACGGGATCTTAGATTTTTATTTTCAAAAATGGCAGCAGAAAATAATGTGGAAGGAATGAAAGCAATTGAAGCACTCGCATTGGAATGGAAGCTCATTGCCAATACTGAACAGAAATTAGAAAAACTCGATTATCTTGACGCACTCACCGATGCGGTAAAAAATGGTAAGGCAGATGCAACAGAATATTTGATGAATAAAAAAAATATATCTCTTAAAGATAATGCTACACTTATTTCACAAATCTGCAGAGGAAAATGGGGAATAAGTGAATGTAATGGATACAAAGAAACACAACAAAAAACAATTGTGCAGCTCATGATCAAAAAGGGCGCGGCTTCGCGCAAAGCTCACATCGATGCGTATCTTAAGATTGCGCGTGAATCGGAGTCCCCTGAGCGGCTCATAAAATATCTTGAAGAAGTAGCCAGATCACGTTGGTATTGATAGATACTCCTACGATATAAGGGCGCTAAACGAAAATCATTTTTCTCAAAAATAATTTAGTTGCACCACATCGCGAACGTCTGCCATAGTTTTCTGTGCAACTTTGAGAGTATCTTGCGTACCTTTGTATAAAATATCTTTGACCACTTCAGGATTTTTTTCCCATTCTTGCCGGCGTGATCGAATGGGCCCAATAATATCTTCAAGCACTTGGATCAAACGCTTTTTGAGGACCACATCCCCCAAACCGCCGCGTTGATAATGTGCCTTTAATTCGGCAAGTTCTTCTTTGTTTTTGTCAAAAAGATCAAGATATAAAAATACGACATTGCCTTCTATTTTGCCCGGATCAGTCACCCGTACATGATCAGCATCGGTGTACATGCTCATTACTTTTTTTGAAATTTCATCAGCAGAATCGGAAAGGAAAATCGCATTTCCTAATGATTTACTCATTTTGGCTTTTCCATCAGTGCCCACTAATCGAGATATCGGGGGAATGACCGCCTGCGGTTCAATCAGAACATTGGTATTATAGGTGCGGTTAAATGCGCGCACAATCTCATGCGCCTGCTCAATCATAGGCAATTGATCTTCTCCGACCGGCACAAAATCAGCTTTAACAACGGTGATATCAGCCACTTGATGCACCGGATACATTAAAAATCCGGCCGTAACATGTTCGCCATACCCTTTCTGCTGAATTTCTGTTTTGACCGTTGGATTACGCCTCAGACGATTAACCGTCACAAAATTTAAATAAAGAATAGTAAGTTCAGCAATTTGCGGAATCATCGATTGAACAAAAAACGTCGTTTTATTTGGATCGATGCCGACCGCCAAATAATCAAGCATCACTTGATAGACATTATCGTGCACTTTTTTAGGATTATCATAATTATCGGTCAGCGCCTGAACATCCGCTATCATCACATATTGTTTATATTTATTCTGCAGATCAATACGATTAAGGAGTGAACCTACATAGTGGCCTAAATGCAACGGGCCAGTGGGCCTATCGCCAGTTAATACAATTTTTTCACGAGTCATAGGAAAACCTTTAGTTATTACTTTTTACTATCATAACGCAATGATTTTTACATGTCTCGTTTTAAACGGAAAAAGCCTGACTTTTACATCAGGCTTACCCATGTGACAAATACTGCTCAAAGAATTTTGGTAAATCTATTCTTTAAAAACTAATAGCAGTTTTTAGCCATACGCCATATTGAGATAACGCACTTCTTCGATGCGCAAATTCATATTGCCCACCGACGCCGATGAGAACTGGGTATTCGCAGCATAAGCAACAATCATAGGATGCGGCTGCATAAACAGTGCTCGTAAGCGCTTTCGGGTTAGCCGCAGAATCCAGATTTAGGTATGAACATTGATTTGATTGCGAGCAATAAACAGGGCAACACGAGGTTCCATCCAGTTGCGTGCCTTCCTTATTTATTGCCTTTGAATTTTTGACGGTAGTAAATGTGGTATCACTCACCGGAGCTCCTGTGCCCGGAATTGCTTGGCAAATGCGCGCGCATGATGCGGTAATATTACAAACACCCGTTGTTGCCGGACGCTGAGCAATATCAAAAATACCTACGCCCAAATCAACATCGGGCAATTGTATTTTTTCTTTTGAGCGGTACCAGAAATCATACCCAAACTCGAAATGGAAATTGCACCGATTAAAACTCACGGCAGCCCATATTTCAAACATACTGCGCGGTGTAATTTCTACTTTTTGTGTAAAATAATTAATTCCCGGTAATGGCATTACCGTATTCATTGGCATCGCCATGGTATTTGGTAAAACTACCAGCAAATAGCGGGATAAATCGCCATTGAATAAATCAATCGAACGCACTTCTTTATGTTTAAAGAAATAGGCATAGCGCGCATCCAACATGAAATCGAGACTGTAATTATCACATGCATACATCGCATAATCAGCATTCACCCCTACGCCAGCGCCAACATGGTTGCCACCAACAAGTGGTTCAAAGAGATACTTTGCTTTGGTCCCGCGGCCGGTTGGCACAAATAGTAATCCATATAATCCTGCATGATCGCAACCATTATTAAACATATCGCAACCAAGCTTGATACAAATATCATCAACTCCGAATTTTTTTAACGTTGTTGGTGACCACTTGCCATAAAGCCATGCTGGATTATTAAACGCTTGAATCGCATTGGTTATACCATTAAAGGTACCTGGATTTGCTGATGGTGTTTCAGTAAGATCCAAATTATGCCGTACCTGCTCAAACGGAATAAAAATACTTAACCACCAATTCTGATCCCAACATCCACAGTTTTCAACAAAAGAACTTAAATCAAAAAATAATCTCACGGCGCCACCAATTACTGAACGATGCGGCTTCATGCAAAGCGTTGATTGATAGGGAGTTGCGATGCCATTAAAAAGACTGAGCCAGGGCGAACTGATTGTGCTGGTATTATTTTCACCAATAGTGATGCATTGTTGACAGTTAGGTAAAAAATAACCGGCAAGCCTTTTAGCTCGCGTCGATTTAAAATAATAGGGCGCAGTCACTTCAATGCTGAACCAGGATGGGCAATCGCCGCACACGGGACGATGATATTCATAATAATTGTCGAGCGCTAATTCAAGCACTGAGTTTTGAGACATTTTGCGTGGCACTAAAGTAGTGTGCGCGCTGATATTACAAGTGGTGCTACACATTGAATGCGCATCCCATGCAATCAAACTCAGAAGCATTATCATCATAATCTGTAAACTTTGCTTCATAGAATTTCCTTTTTATTAAGAGTTTGCAGTTTGTTTGTTATATACCATTTTTTAAAAATATAATTCAAGCAAATAGAAATCCAAAAAGAGCCTGATTAAAATCAGGCTCTTTTGTTTGATATAAACTAATTCAACTTCGCATCATTATGGAATTGCTTGTACTAACGCAGCGAAAAATCCACCCGTTGGCCCTGCCGGACAACAAAGTTCAACGGCAATAGTTACCGTACCCACATTGCTGGTGCATGGCGGTGTACTGGAATCGGTTACCACATATTGAAAACTCGCATCTCCCAGGAATCCTGGTGTTGGGGTGAATACAAAAGTTCCATTAGGATTCAATACCACTGTTCCACCTACCTCAGTACCTACTTTTGTGAATGTTAGTGGCGGCACCCCATCGCTCACACTATTTGCAACGGTATCGGATAATGGAGTATCGGCACAGGTAAATAATAAAATGCTATTTGCTATCGGGCTTGTATTTGGTTTTATTGTAACTTGCCCGGTACTTGTGCACGTATTTGCATCAGTTACTTGATACACGAATGAACAGGGGCCGGTTGTTCCGGTATTTGGAGCGGTGAAATTATAAATACCGCTTGAACTAATAGTAACGCTTCCACCCGTGCAGGTTATTGCGCCAACCGGACCGCTAAAAGTATAGGGACCCGATCCGCCAGACACTAATGGAGAAAGATTACCAATAAGCGTAGCATTACACGTGCTCATTGCAGTATTACTTGCGATTGGCAAGTTTATATTAAAATTAATTAAATTCGCAGCAGTACAATTACTACTATCAGTTACTAAGTAACCAAAACTTGCTGTGCCTGTAAATCCTGGAGTCGCCGTAAATGAGTATGTGCCAGATGGATTGATGGTAACCGTTCCTCCCGTGGTCGGACCATTGCCAGTAAATGTATAGGGCGGGAAGCCACCAGTTACAAAATTACTTAAATTTCCTGCTGTTGCACTGCTGCACAACCTTCCAGTGGCACCCGATGCCGATGGTGATGCAACGTTAACCCCAACAATCCCTATTGCAATACATCCGGAACTATCAGTTGCTTGATAAAAGAATCTACCATCTCCGGTAAAACCAGTTGCAGCAGTAAAACTAAAATTACCACCCGTTGATATGCTTACAGTTCCACCAATAGATGATCCCGTTGGCGAAAAAGTATAGGGCGGTCTTCCGCCGGTAACCAATCCAGCTAAACTACCGGTAACATTGCCATTGACACAATCGTTAACAACAGTGTTAGTTGGAATAGGATTTTCGTTTATGGTAATAGTTTCTGTGGCAATATTACTGACACATCCAGCAGGATCAGTTACATGGAAAGTAAAAGTATCAGTGCCAAACATATTTGAAAGTGGCGTATACGTAAATGCTCCTGTTGTCGGATTGGTAATTACTGCAGTTCCTAAAGTTCCATTTGTTACAATGGCAAAAGTATATGGCTCTACCCCGCCAGTTGCTGCAAGAGTACCACTCAGAGGCACATTTTCACAAGTAAACCCAGAACCATTAACTGCCGTTGCAGCTTGATTTGGCGATAAGAATACGGTCCCGATCGGGCTTGTGCATCCAAAAGAATCAGTAACAGAATATTGGAGCTGGCAAGGACCAGTAAAACCGGTAGGCGCTGTATAACTTATGGTGCCTGATGGGCTCAGGCTAGCACCGGTACAAGTCAATGTGCCTGTTTCCGCAAAAGTATAGGGTGGCGTTCCACCGGTCACATAAGGGCTTAAATTACCCGATACGAAGTTACTACAACCACTAAATGCGGCTGTTGCTGCGGTAATACTTGGGCATGAATTAACGAGTATAGTAATAGGAAGATTTAACGCTGGGTTACCCGGAACATTACCCGTCCATGATTGCGTACCGGTAGCAGTGGCGCCTATGGTAGCAGTCACCGAATATGTTGTGGACGGCGGCACTCCGCTGATAGGTGCAAAGAATTGGCCCTTGCCTCCGTCACCCGTTGGAGCAGTTGAACTGAAAGTAGTTCCTGCAGGCGGAGTTGTGTTGCTAATAAATGATAATCCTGGCGCTGAACCTTGCGTGGGATCCGGAAGTGGGTAGTCAATAGGTTCGGAAGTTCCCGTAAGATTAGTAAGATTTATTATTGATATTATTTCAGAAAAATCAGTACCAACACGTACTACCGGCGGATAACAGATGGAAAAAATAGTTTGATCAGCATCCAATGCGGCAGCTGCCGTATAACCGGTTTGGCAGGAAAGAATATATATATTTTCTACCGTCGATGAGGTGGTTAAATCAATTGCTTTGCATCCATTTTGATCGGTCACCGAATATGAAAAAGTACTGGCTCCGGGGCTTGTTGCTTGAGTAAAGGTAAAGGTATTTGCGCCAGTATTGAAGGTTACATTTCCATTTACCGCAGTTCCAACCAGCGTATAATTGTATGGCGGGGTACCACCAAAAATATTTGTAGGTTCGGTAAGAGGAACCCCTGCAGATGCAACATATAAGAAACTTGTGCCAATTCCCGGATTTGTTGGCAGTGAAGGATTTCTCACTTGAACAGTACCGATGCTGCTCAAACATCCAGAAGCATCTTTAGCCTGGTACTGGAATGATCCGGTAAGACCCGTATTTCCAGAAATTCCCGTATTGCCAGTTGGAATAAATGAATAGGTTCCTCCAGAATTAACGGTAACGGTACTACCAGGTGATTGAGTACCCGTTGCAAAAAAAGTATACGGGGACGTACCTCCGCTCAGCGCTCCTGTTAATGATCCCGTTAGACATCCAGTAAAATTATTGGCAGTGATTGTTGGACAGGTAATGACATTGATGATAATCGGTGGAAGCTGTCCGATAAAACCTCCTCCCAGAGCTTCAGTCCAGGTTGGTGTATAGGTATACGTTCCGGGAGTTGCCGCATTCATAACACAAACAAAATATGATTGTTGCAAACTTTGTAGCTGATTACCTACTGGATACTGAATTAATCCAGTCCCATTTCTATTTTGAGATACATCAGAGTTATTGATAGTAGTCGGTATATCAGATCCAATTGTTTGCGTGATACTTGAATTAGAAATTCCGACCGGAAGAAAGCTATACAATGAGGGAGCCTGACTACCAACAGTATTATTGTTAATGCACACATAAATATCAAAATTGACTCCTGCTTGAACACTGGCAGGATAATAAACAGAAAAAATAACTCCGAGAGAATCCACACGAACGGAACTCGAATAACCGGCAGGCACTGACGGGCATGATGCATCCATCATCCCCGATACTGATAGCGCTAAGAATGCTAAAATAAAACTTCTTAATTTTTGCGTCATAAAAAAAATCTCCTTTAATTATTTTTAAAAAAAGTAATCGCATAGTGCAATGAATACTCCGCATTGCGACGGCTAGATTATTGCATAGAAAAAATTATTACTCTGCTTATTGTATTTGGCACCTTAGATCTCCTTTTTAGATAGTGCTTATTTATTTTTAACAATTATAGCAACTAACATGCAACAATTTTTAATACGAAGAGCCCGACAAAAAAATTATCGGGCTCTGGCAAACTCAATGAGATTATGGCGTAATCGATGTTGGTGGGCAACATGGAATTTGGATAGTAACGGTACCAATATTGCTGACGCAGGGAGGAACATTAGAATCAGTAACTTGATATTGGAACGATGCAAATCCAGAAAATCCTGGCGTCGGCACAAAAACAACGAGCCCTGTTGTAGCATTTAATAGTATTGGTGTGCCGCCAACAGGAGTACCAACAATTCTGAAAGTAAATGGCATTTTACCGCCGGTAACAAAGTTCTCCAGGATCAATGTAAGTGGAGTATTTAAACACTGGCAGGTGTTAACATTATTGGCAAATGGTGGAAGATTTACACATACACTTACCATTCCCGTGCTTGTGCAATGGCTCACGCTGCTTTCTGTTACGGTGAAATCAAATGCGCATGGGCACGGTAACGCAGTGCTTGAGAAGGAGAAATTGCCAAATACATCCAGTATTACCGTCCCACAACCGGTCGGAACTGTTGGAACTAATCCTGCCGGCCCAAAAATATAGGGCGGAACACCACCAGTTACGAATGGGGCCAAACTTCCCGTGAAATTTCCCGTACAACTTCCAAGACCCGTAATATTAATCATAGGGTTCTGATGAATGTTGATTATGACTGTTGTTTCATCATAGCAGGTGCTTGGAGCAGCAGCAGTCGCGCGAATGGTAACAGTTCCCGTAACTGTCGGGGTCGGGAAACTCATTACGCTTGGGGTAAAGGTAAATGTTGCAGACGTTGCGGTGGTTGCAGTAATCACTGCTGAACCATTAGTGGTGCTGGTGATAGAGAATGTAAATGGTTGAAGTCCTGGTGAACTGGTTGCAGTTGCAGTACTTGTTACTGAACTTAATTGGCACACATTGAGCGGGCTCGGGCTTGTTATTACTGGTGATTCAGCAGCATCGAATGAGATTGTGCCGGTAACACTCTGGCAACCCACACTATCTTTTGCACTATATTGAAAGCTTGCTAATCCAATACTTGAAGGCGTGAATGAGAATGGTCCGCTTGCAAATAAATAATTGATCATACCATTAACCGGATTACCGCCCGTGAAACTATAGGGTGGAGTTCCTCCGGTTGTATAATTATTTAAGTTACCGATAAATGCATCCAATTCGCAGGCAGCAAAAGGGCCGGTGCTTGGTGTTATTGGTGCGGGATTTACATTAATAACTGCAGTTGCAATATTGCTCAAGCATGGCACTGAATCTTTTACTTGCCATAGAAAATCACAAGGCCCGGTAAAATTAAGTGCGGGAGTAAAATTAAAAGAACCATCGGCATTAACCAGTAAGCTTGCGGCACACGCGGGTGTTGCACCGGCCTGCATGAACATATACGGCGGTAATCCGCCAGTAACATAATTTGCTAATCCGGATGCGGCTGATATTGCAAGGGGAACATTTTCGCATGTATTATACGTGGCTTGCGATGCACGCGGGCTTTGCTCAACATCAATAGTGACTTCCGCTAAATTACTCATGCATGGGGGATTTGCCGAATCGGTTACCTCATAATTAAAACTTGCTGAGCCTTCTCCAATTGGGATAAAGACAAAATTTCCTGCTGGACTAATGGTCACCGTTCCATTGATAACCGGCCCAATCGGGCCAGTAAAAGTAAACGGTGGATTAACACCAGTAACTAATGAAGCAAGCGATCCGGTAAACCCATTATCACAACCGGTAAACATACCGCTCATGGCAATCGGTGCCGGATTTATTTTGATATTAACAGGACCGGTTCCAAAACAGCCTTTTTCATCGGTTACCTGATACGCAAACATTCCTGCGGTTGCTCCAGCGCTTGGGGTAAACAAAAAGGTGCCATTAGGATTTACTGCGGCAAATCCACCCACGGGCAACCCGATTCGCGAATAAATATAGGGAGGAGTTCCACCGGTTACCGCGCCTGTTAATGTACCGTTGAGCATAGAATTACTGCAAACACTTCCGGTAACTCCAGTCGCGATCGGAGTTGGATTCACAATAATAGTTTCAGTGCCCATTCCACTACATCCAAATGTATCAGTAACTTCAAACGTAAAACTTCCACCGGTTACACCAGGCAATGGTGTAAAGGTAAATGTTCCATTCGGATCTACTGTTGCCGTGCCATTTGCTTCTGTCAGAGGGCCGGTGAATATAAAAGGGCCAGCACCCGATACCAATGGATTAAGATTGCCTGAAGTGATTAAACCAGAACACCCATTAATTATTCCTGTAGCAACGGTAGGATCCGGATGCACGGTGATAACAATATTTTCCGGATCACTCGGGCATGATAATAGACTCGAAATTGCTTCATACGTAAATCCGGCAGTTCCACTGGAAATAGTTGCCGTAAAACTAAACGGACCGGCGGGATTTAAATACAATGTTCCATTAGTTGGTGCGCCCACCGCAGTAAAAGTAGTAGTTCCTGTGCTTGATATAAGATAATTAGTAAGATTCCCCGTTACATTTCCGAATTGGCAAATATTAAAATTTGCCCCTGTGGCTACCGGTGCCGGTGTAACACACACCGTTACCGTATTGGGTCCGGATCCAGGGCAGCCTCCTTGACTTACTGCATAATTAAAATTACAACATCCGGTAAAATTAAAATTTGGAGTAAATATAAATAGTCCATTGCTAAAAATTGCCACACCACCGCAAGATGGGCTGGTACCGGTAATTGAAAATGAAGGAGATCCGCCCGTTCCGCCAGTCACTAACGGCACCAAACTTCCGGTTAACGTTGTATTTTGACATCCAACAATTGATGTGGAAGATGTTATTGGAATTGGATCTACAAATATAGTAATTGTCGTCGGCGGCGTACTCACACATCCATTGGAATCAGTTGCTGTAAATTGGAATGTATCCATTCCGGTGAAATTGAGATCTGGCGAATAGGTAAAATCTCCAGTTGACGAATCAAAAGCAGTTAGAGTGCCATTCACTGGCGGGGTAGTGATAGCAAATGAAACTATTGTTCCCGAGCCACCGGTTGCTGTTAATGTCCCAGAAATTGGCGTATTTATACAAGTTTCTAGTGTTTGCGAGGTTCCAACGGGTGTAGCATTAATATTCACCGTTACACTGCCGGTTCCCACACAGCCATACACAGTATCAGTGGCTTGATATGCAAAATCACAAGTAACTCCTCCGGAACCTGTTGGCCCGGTATAAAGAAAATTACCATTTGATGCGATTGAAACAGAGCCACAACTTGCTGGTCCAAGTCCGCTAAAACTATAGCTTAAAGAACCACCGGTAACATATGGCGCCAAATTTCCCGTTAACGCTTGGCCGGCACAACCGGTTAGCGTAGCTGCTGTTGTTATTGGACTTTGAACAATAGGTATAAAAATTTCTGCGGCAGTCGCAGAACAAAATGCAGGGGGCTGCGTGTTGGAAACTATATTATATGCAAATATTCCCGTGCCAGAAAAGGATGAATCAGGAATAAAAAGAAATTCAGATCCGGATGGATTCACCAAAGAGACTGTTCCTCCTGTTACACCCGAAACGGTATAATTGTATGTCATTGCTCCAGTTGGGCCACTACAGCCGACGCATGGCAAAAATGCGCAATCTATGATTCCTGTGCATCCGGAAGGGCATGGCGGAAAGGGCAATATCCCGGTAATTCCGGCTGTGTTATTATTACAAAGGGGTCCGGTTATTGTTTCATTAGATAAAATCAAATTTGGTATTACCAAGATAGAAATCGTATTAAAACATGATCCTGATGGGACTGGTAATAGATAACCATAAAAGGTTTGTAAACCGCAAGCGGTTGCTTGATATGTAATGGTAAAAGTATAGGGAATTTCGACTGGAAATCCTTGGCTAGTTGATGAAGCCTGATAGTCTCCCTGCCCGGTCGCAGCCCCGGTAGTTGGGCAATTAACACAAGCGACGCCACAGCCAGTAAATGGCGTAGTCGGATCAAAGGAAACTACTCCCGATGGTTGTGGAGGCACATATGAAACAAATTTTAATCCTGATGATAAAGGCTGTGTATCATCGGGAGCAAAACCTACTACAAAAATATCAGTATTTTGAGGAACACTATTAGTATTTTCAAGTGTATAGGTAATCGTATTGAGTGTTCCTAAACAGACTACGCTATTATATGATACGGTAAGCTTAATCCCATCAGCAGTAACTGTGCTGGTCACCATTGCCTGCAGCGGTACATTCAATAAAAATATGGCAATCAGACCAAGGATCTTGCCCATTGCCAAGCAGGCATGAGAATAAAACATTGTTGGCTTTGTTTGCTTCATAAGCAATTCCTTTTAATTTTTTTAGTTCTTACTTATTTCTTTCGTTTAAATATTTCTTAAATGCATTATGTTGCTGTATTTTTTTAAATCGCTTGTTTGCATCTTCATTAACAATAATAGAAACGCTCACAACAGCGCTTGATATCCCATTTTTATCCGTTACCATGAACTCAAAACCGGCATTACCAACAAATCCGGGATTGGGCGTAAAGATAAATGAACCATTTCTACGTAATACTAAACTACCGTTTCTTGGTGATCCCACTCGACCAAAAATATATGGGCCATTCCCTCCAAATATTAATGGCTCTAATGAATTTGATAATGGCTGATCTTGCAAGGTACTAAAATTTGAATTGCGAGCGGTGGGGGGTAGGTTACAATTGATAGTCACTTTTGCAGTATTGCTAACGCAATTATTTGCATCCATTACTTGATATGCAAAATTTGCAACGCTAATACCTTCTATCGTTGAGATGTAATTAAAGGTGCCATCTGCATGTATTAGAATTTTGGCATTCGTTGCCGATCCAACCTGAGCAAAGGTGTATGGCGGATTACCCCCTGAAACTAATGGCTCTAATGTATCAGTAAATTCACTCGTTTGTATCTGCAACGTTTTGTCTTGGGCAGTTGGCGATTGGTTAACCATTATAGGTACTAAACCATTTACACGAGTTCCAATTGCATCGGTTACTGAAAATTGGAACGCATCATTACCGCCAAAACCGTGCGCAGGTTCATAGGTAAATGATCCATCGCCAGTAATCGTTACTTTACCATTGTTTGCATTTTGAGCTAAACCGAATTGGTAGGGAGGAACACCCCCAGAAACAGCACTAATCAGATGAGCTAATAAAGCCGTATTTTCACATGTTTGATAGGTTTCTATCGGCGCAATAACCGGTGATGTTGCAATACCAATATTAACATGCGCAGTTGCGTTACCATTATTCCCATCGGTTACTGAATATGAGAAGGTATCATTACCAATATACTCTGAGTTGGGACTATAGGTATAAGAACCATCTGCATTCACAACCAGATTGCCATTTACCGGATCAGTTAATTTTTGGAAATTATACGGGGGAGTGCCGCCTGATACCAATGCAGTTAAAGAACCTGCAAAGGCGCTATTGGATACCATTACCACATCAGCGTTTTGGGCTTTTGGCAATTGCAATATTTGAATTGTTGCAGTTGCAATTCTGCTGGCACAACCGTTCACATCAGTCACCATATATTGGAAATTTGCTTTTCCAATATATCCATTCGATGGAGCAAAATTAAATGAGCCATCGGTATTCAATTCAAGAGTTCCATTGGTTGGATTTCCAACGGAAATAATAGTATATGGTTGCTTGCCGCCTGAAATGAGTGCGCCAACTGAGTCTTGCACAATTTCCGATTCAAAGATGGTCCATGTTTTATCCAGAACCGAAGGCGGTTCAAATATCGTGAATGCTACCGTTCCTTGAGTCTGCGTAGGCAACGAATCGTGCACTAAATATTGGAAACTATCAGATCCGAAATATCCTAATGCCGGTGTATAAGAAAATGATCCATCCGCATTAAATTCAAGGACGCCATTTGAAGCACCATTAACCAGTGAAAATGTGTAAGGCGGCCGGCCATTAACAACAACATCTTGTAAAGTACCTAAAATAGAGGCATTCGGGCAGCTCGCATATTCCTTTGCTTGCGTAATTGCTACCGATTTATAGACGGTAACGGTAATGGTTGCCACATTACTTATGCCTTGATTTGCATCAACAACTGAATATGCAAAGCTATCGTTCCCACTATAATCAGGATTTGAAATATAGGTGTATGAACCATCGGCATTCAGACTCACCGTGCCATTTCTGGGATCAGTTACTATTTGGAATGTGTATGGCGCAGCGCCTGCCGATATTTGTGAAACGAGTGAACTTGCAAACGGTATATTCGTAATTGCAACTATGCGAGCATCAGAAGCTATGGGTAATTCAAACACGTGTATTACTATGGTTGCAGCTGTGCTGCTACAGTTATTCGCATCAACCGCGGTATAAGTAAAGCTCGTGGTTCCACTAAATCCTGGTTTTGCAATGAAATTAAATGTTCCATCGGAATCCAAAAGTAATGATCCATTCAGAGAAGAATTATCAATACAAGAGAAACTATAGGGGGGTTGCCCGGCAGTTGCCAAGCCTGCTAATGAATCATCTAATACCTGATTTTCTAATAGAGTAAATATTTTGTGTTGCACCCGAGGCTTTTCATACAGAGTACATTGAACAATTCCAGAAGCCTTGCTCAATCCGAGTGAATCAGTTACTTCGTAAGAGAAACTGTCTGCGCCGAAATAACCCGTGCTCGGCGTGTAGGTAAAACTACCATCAGCATTGAGAATAACCGATCCATTGATCGCTTGAGAAATTAATGTGAAAGCGTATGGCGCAACGCTTCCTGAAATTCCGCTCGTCAAATCACCACTGATAGCAGCATCTTGGCACGCTGCATAAACTTGCTGATCGTTTATTTCTAACGGATTATAGATGTTGAAAGATATTGTTGCACTATTACTAACCCCTTTATGCGTATCCCTCACTATATATGCGAAGCTATCATGGCCAACAAAATCTTTATTTGGATTATAGATATATAAGCCATCTTTACTGATAGTTAAACTGCCATTGGTAGGAGCCGTTAGCTGTTCGAATATGAATGGAGGAGCTCCTACTGTAATTCGATCCGCCAATGATCCGACTATTTGATTATTCACAAAACTAACAATCGTATCATTACTAACCTGAGGGAGTGGGAATACACTCACGCGCGCTGCAGCACTATTACTCACACACCCATGAATATCAGTAACGTGAAAATTAAAGCTCGCCCCGCCAAAGTAATCGGCTAAAGGAGTAAACTCATAATTCCCATCACTATCCAACAGTACACTTGCATTTTTTGGTTGACCAACAAGGCTAAAAAGGTATGGTGCAATCCCCCCCGTTGCAAGTGATGCCAGTGAACCACTGATTGGTGCATTGGTAATCGTTGAAAGCAAAGTAGATGCAACAGCCGGTGATGGATAAATCGTAAGGGCAATAGTGGCGCTATTGCTTGTGCATTGATGTGCATCAACTGCATGATACGCAATGGTTGCAATTCCGGAAAAATCTTTCACAGGAATAAAGCTATAAGAACCATCTGCATTCAGACTCACAGTTCCATTTTCTACGTGTTCGATTATGAATGAATATGGCGCCAAACCACCGGTTACTAATTGCGATATGCTCACGTTAACCGATCTATTTGCGCAGGTTTCAAGCGCACTCGATTGTGCCGACGGATTTTCCCAAATAGAAATTATTGCTTGAGCCGATAAACTTGAGCATCCATTAGAATCGATTACACTAAATTGGAAATTGCTGGTTCCATAAAATCCTTGCTCCGGAATATATTGGAAACTGCCATCTTGATTAAGGGTTATTGAGCCATTTGATGGAGCATTAGTCAGCGCAAATGAGTACGGCGGCAGCCCACCGGAAACTGCTGATGCAAGAGTTCCGTTTAGAATGATATCTTGGCACGTAGCAAGTGCGACATCCGCAACGGTTGGCAACTCATTAACAATCACGGTAATTGTTCCAGCATTACTCACGCTGTTATTGGCATCAACCACTTGATAATTAAAACTTGCGGTTCCGGCAAAATCTGCACTCGGAGTGAAGCTCAATGAACCATCATCAGTAATTACCGCAACTCCATTAACTGCAGTTCCAACTTGGCTATAAATATACGGCGCTGTTCCCTTATTCACTAAATTGCTGAGCGAACCGGATAGCTGCCCATTTTGGCAAATACTCATCGTTGCATGTGCGGCAACCGGTAATTCAAATACCGTAATACTAATGTTTGCACTATTGCTCGTACCTTGATGCGCATCAGTTGCATGATACGTAATGGTTGCAATTCCGGAAAAATCTTGCGCTGGATTGAAAATATAAGAACCATCTGCATTCAGACTCACAGTTCCATTTTCTACGTGTTCGATTATGAATGAATATGGCGCTAAACCACCGGTTACTAATTGCGATAATGCTCACGTTAACCGATCTATTTGCGCAGGTTTCAAGCGCACTCGATTGTGCCGACGGATTTTCCCAAACAGAAATTATTGCTTGAGCCGGTAAACTTGAGCATCCATTAGAATCGATTACACTAAATTGGAAATTACTGGTTCCATAAAATCCTTGCTCCGGAATATATTGGAAACTGCCATCTTGATTAAGCGTTATCGAGCCATTTGATGGAGCATTAGTCAGCGCAAATGAGTACGGCGGCAGCCCACCAGAAACTGCTGATGCAAGAGTTCCGTTTAGAATGATATCTTGGCACGTAGCAAGTGCGACATCCGCAGCGGTTGGCAACTCATTAACAATCACGGTAATTGTTCCAGCATTACTCACGCTGTTATTGGCATCAACCACTTGATAATTAAAACTTGCGGTTCCGGCAAAATCTGCACTCGGAGTGAAGCTCAATGAACCATCATCAGTAATTACCGCAACTCCATTAACTGCAGTTCCAACTTGGCTATAAATATACGGCGCTGTCCCCTTATTCACTAAATTGCTTAACGAACCGGATAGCTGCCCATTTTGGCAAATACTCATCGTTGCATGTGCGGCAACCGGCGATTCAAATACCGTAATAGTAATACTGGCACTATTACTTGTACTTTGATGGGCATCGGTAACTTGATAGGTAAATTCCGCAACTCCATTAAATCCAAGCGTTGGAATTAAGGTGAAATAACCATTCTGCTCAAGCGTGAGCGCACAATTTCGGGGGCTATTGATTAGATTAAATGAATAGGGAGCTGTTCCACCACTCACTAAATTAGACAAACTATTTGATAATGATTCAGCTTCATGGGTTGTAAATGATCCATCCAGCGCTTTTGGCAATTCATAAACCGTAATATACATGATTTGGGGTTCGCTCACACTGCCTTTGGAATCAGTTATTTGATACTGGAAGCTTGCAGTACCGTGAAACCCATCATGCGGAACAAATGTGAATGATCCATCATTATTAAAAATTACAGTGCCATCAGCACTCGTGCCAACTTGGCTAAAACTAAATGGTGGATTGCCGCCAGAAACATTGCGTGCCACCGAACCATTTATTGCTGTATTTTGGAAAGTAGTAATTTCTGCAGAAGTAGCTGCAGGAACTTCATTGATAGTAACCCTAACAGTCCCTATTGCACTGCATTGAGTTATAGTATCGGTCACTCGGAAATTGAAGCTTGCTTGGCCCTCTGGTATAGATGGTTTGAATACAAAGTGAGAACCATTTAAATCAACCGAGCCATCTATCACAGAATCAAGAGCGAAAGAATAAAATCCTGAAGACCCTGTTGCTTTTAAATAGCCACTTACCGGATTTAATCCACAGGTAGTTACACTGGCATCGACTGGTTTTGGATGCTGATCAATAACTATTGTATATGGCTGTGAAAGTAAACTACTCCTACTGCCCGCATTTAGTTCTAAAACTTTTATGGTATGGGTTCCACTCGTTAATGGGGGCAATTGATAGTTCCAGGTGTTTTGAACCCCTTTTGTTGCAATACTCCCAACCAAATTTTCATCGACAAATATTTTAAGTATTGCCGGATTCTGAGATAATCCACTTATTTGGACTGCTGAACCATTTACAATGACACTATTATTCAGTGGAGAAAAAATTTCCGGTTCTAATAAAACATCGCTTGAAAGATACCGCGCAACTATTGCTTGCGGTCTTCCATTCATATCAGTGCTGCCCGCAGCTACAATATCACCATTGCTTTGCAATCCAAGTGCAAATATTCCATTTGCTTTTCTACCACCCAATGAAGTTATTACTTTGCCTGAAACGGAAATTCCGTCATTAAAATCTATATCGAGACAACCATCACTCGTATAACGCGCAAGGGCAAAATGAGATGTTCCATTCATAAAAACCGTTCCACCTGCAAGGATTTTTCCGTCCCCTTGCAAAGCGAGTGCGTGTATTCTACTGGTACCTGCATGGGATCCAAAATTACTAATAATAGTACCCGGAACAGTCGCTAAACCATACCCGCCAAAGCTTGAATCTAATATTCCACGAGAATCATACCGTGCAAGCGCAAAATGCGAGATATCATTGCTCGCTGAATTACTATTAGTTGAACCTGCAGCCACTATTTTGCCATCTGCTTGTATCACCAAAGCATGAATGGCCCCTTCACTTTCCCCACACGCAAAATTGGTGACGACCGTTCCATTATGATGGGCAAATCCCGGAGCAAAGAATGATTTATCCAGTGACCCATCGGGTTGATAACGAGCTAACGCAAATGTTTTAGCACCGGTAATCATCGAAAAGCCACCAGCAACAATTTTTCCATTGGGCTGAAGAGCTACCGCAAATGCCTCATCATCCTTGCTCTCATCCCCAAAGGTTGTGCGAACCGACCCTATAGGAGCACCTTTACCCTCGGGGTTAAATGTTGCATCTAATGAGCCATCATCCGTGTAGCGTGCTAGGGCAAAATAGGTTTTCTCAGAAGTTACGTGCGAAATACCGGCGACAACTATTTTTCCATCTGGCGCGAGCGCAAGCGCATGAGCTTGGCTCAAGGAATCATTGCCAAAAAATGTTATTACCGTTCCTTTGAAAATTGCACGACCACCAAAAAAGCTTTCATCCAGAGAGCCATCAGGATTATAACGAGCCAAGCACCAGCGTGATGAATTTCTTACCGCATTGGTGAATCCGGCAGCCACTATTTTTCCATCATGCTGGATCACCAGAGCATTTGCACAGCTTTCTGATTCGCCTGCTCCGAACTTAGTTATTACATACCCGCTCGAACCAAAAGATCTATCCAAAGATCCATCGATGTTATATCGTGCAATTAAGAATGCAGGTTTTCCCTGCACATTAGAATACCCTCCGGCAACAATCTTGCCATCGAGTTGTATGGCCATTGCCTTAATGGTGGAATCCGCATCAAGCAAAGCAGATAGCCCGCAACCATTAAAGCTCGCATCCAAACTCCCATCAACCATAGCACTCAGCGGAGAAACGCAAAGTAGTATGATCGCGAGCGCGGTAATTTTTTTTAAATCCTTCATCATGTTCCTTTTTTCATTTCAGGCCTCTTTGCCCTCATTTTTCTACTGAATTATTTGAGGAATGGGGGATTGTTTTATCGCAATTGCAACTATTCCGTTTATTAGATTTCCTGAAGCATCAGTAACGCTATAGCTTAGGGAATCATTACCATAAAATCCCTCATAGGGAGTATACGTAATAGTATAATCTTCATTCAGGCGCACGGAGCCATGAAAAGCCGAAGATGCTTGCGTCACGCGCAACTCAGAATCCGCAACCACATAATCAAGCACCGAAATTTCTAAAGGCAAGCCTGAAATACCAGAAACATGAATTGGATCTGCCTCTGGCATGGTGCATGAAACCAAAGTTCCGGCAGTTTCAACATAAAAAGGAGGATTGGTTGCAACCAAAGTTGCAAACTTGATCATCCCTACACTGGTAGCTTGCACGAGCAATCTCAAATGTTGCACCGTGCCGCCCGGCAATCCTTTAGGAAAAACCCAGAGCCCATTCCCGCCTTTTTTGACTAAAGAATTCTCATCGGTACTAAATCTCCCGATTGTTGGTTGTCCTGCTTCGATCAATCTAACCGGAACCCCTTGGGAAAAATCCGGAATCAGATCCGACCAAAAAGAAATGTGCGTAAATTTAGAAATTTGGATTGCAAAGTCTATCGCAAAAATCTGGCCTACGCATACTTTAGTAGGGGCAGTGATGGTAAATGTCACATTATTATAAGGAGCTGGAGGAGTATATTGCGAAACGCTTTTGGTAGGAACTGCTATTTGCTTTCCTACTTCAATTGTATTCTGTATCAACGCCACATTAGTCACAGGTATTGCAATACTTATAAAAAAAAGAATTTTTCCTAACCAATTTTTCTTCATCCAAATCCCTTTTATTATTTTTTGACATCATTTATCACCGGCTCTTAACCTTTAATACAATAAATGCTTACTATTTTTGGAAATAGATTTTTTAAATAAATCGCTACTTAATTTCATACTATGTATCGTAAAACAGAGTCAAGAACTCACGCATTCTTTACAAGACGCGAAAAATAATATTACTTTCTCAAATGAATTCAAAAAGGAGACTCTATGGCTGCAGAACTTTTTTCATATATAAAAGCTGGGTTAGAAATCATTTTTTTTACAAGCATTATCTACTATTTTTGCGTATGGTTAAAAAAGGATAAAAACAAAAATCTAGTTGTTTATTTTTTTTCTTACTGTGCAATCTTTTCATTTGCTGCACTTTTAAATTTAGCAACAATTGTGACCTTTTTAATCACGTGTGCGCCCATTGCGCTCATTCTTTTTATTATTTTTCATCAGGAACTATTACAGCGCAACTTCATCACCCTTACCAATACGCCCATAACCTCACTGGAAGTTGCTGATTGGCCTGAGCAATTAATTCGCGCAAGCCTTCATGCAATTAATAATAATAAACAACTTATTTGCGTTATCGAGCATCGAGCCGATCTCAAACCTTTTTTATACACGCCGCTCGTGTTTAATGCCCCCCTGGCTCAAAATCTGATCACTCTCTTAATTGATAGCCCAGGTTTTGATCAAAAAAAGATCTTCTGGTGCAATGCCCACGGCAAATTAATAGGAATTAATGGAGAATGGCAAATAACACCCCATGAAACATGGCAAACGCAATCGGTTGCCGATCTTCCGGCTTGGAAACAAGATGCACTATTGATGACGCTCAAGACTGATACCATAATTTTTAAAGCTGATCCATCCAAGCGATCGTTTGATGTCATAATTAAAGGAGTCACCTATGAAAATTTGGCCGCCCATCAAACGCTTTTATTACTAAAAAAACAATTAGCACTTTCATCATCTTTTAAAGGAGATTCAAGCAATGATCGCATTCTTCAAAAACACACTCATGAACAACTTAACCATTAAAATTTTATCAGTTATTATCGGTTATTGCTTATGGTCATTCCTTGGAAATTTATATACCCTTACCAGTACCATCACGGTACCCGTCTGTTTTTATAATGTACCCAGCGACACAGAAATTAGCGCAGATCCAGAATCTTTCATGATCCAGCTTCGTGGAAAAAAAGCAGATTTAAAGCATTGTACAGATTTAGCGCTTCACATTAACGCCGAATCATTGCAGCCAGGGGTTCATAAAATTGTTCCGAACGAAGAACAGCTTTTTTTACCAAAAACTATTAATCTGCTACACTATAAACCTCTCATGATAAGCCTTAGCGTACATAAAAAAAATATGACTGCTTAGTTTGTAATTTCTAATTTGGCCGAAAGCTAAATCGTAAGGATCAAAACAATGGCGCGCATACAATCAAGCTTAAAAAATATTTTTTATGTTATTTTTACCTATTTTATCAAAGGGCTGCTAACCTTACTGCCAATTACTCTAACTATAGCGGTACTTACTATTTCTTTTCGCATGCTTAAAAATTGGCTTAGACCAATTTATGATCTTGAACCCGACTTTCTCAAGGCAATTCCTTTTTCGGAATTCTTGCTTACTTTTTTTGTGGTTTTATTTATCGGTATAATTTTGAATTTCTTTATTTTAAATTCATTTTGGATAATGTTTGAGAAATTCATCGGCAAAATTCCTCTTGTACGACCAATTTATGCAGGCATAAAGCAACTCGTTGATGCCTTTAACCCGCATGATAAAGAAAGCATAAAACATGTCGTGCTTATCGAATTTCCTCGCAAAGGAATGTATACCATTGGTTTTATGACGAGTGAAATCTCCCCCTCTTTGAGCCCTGATTCTAAAACAGTTTATTATAATGTTTTTGTACCCGCCACTCCTAATCCAACCAGTGGTTTTTATTTTATGGTAGCTAAAGAACAAGTTATGATTATTAATCTTTCACGCCAAGAAGCGATGGCATTAATAATGTCCGGCGGCATCATTCAACCAGAACGCTTTAATGAAAAAAACAAAGGGTTTCACAATTAAGCGAAGACAAGCTTCATTATCATTCGGCTTCTGTTGCTGCAAATCGCTTAATTTGTTTTACCAGCCCAATCATAGTAACGGCAGCTTGCGCAGCTTCCCATCCTCTATTTTTTTCTACTGAATTGGCTAATTCTTGCCCCTCTTCCTTTGAACTAAATAAGAAAATTCCATAGGCAACGGGGATATCAAAGGTGAGACTGACATCAGCAATATTTTTGCATACATGATCAGTAAGATAGCTCCAATGCAGATTATTCGAGGTTTGTATTGCACCTAAACAAATTATTGCATCAAATCGTTTAGTTGCAGCTAATAATTTTGCAGTAAAAGGAATTTCAAATGCACCAGGAATGTAGGCAATACTAATATCTTCCGGACCTAAACCGTTTTTGTATAAACAGCCAGTTGCACCTTCTAACAATTTTTCAGCGATTGATTCATGATAGACGCTTACCACAATTGCAATTTTGGGTTTTATCGTTTCACCGATTATTGCGTTGTTTGCATGTAGTAACAGTACTAAAAAGGTTAAAGAAATGTTTCTTACCATTATTTTTTTCCTTAAATCCCATTTTTCTAACTGATTTTCTGAATAGAGAGACTAGGATTAATTGGAAGAAATGTAAAGATACAAACTACTGTACTATTCAAATTGATTCTGGAAAAATTTAGTATAAAAAAGTTCAATTCCCGCTTGAGTTTCAATATTATTTTTATACGCTAAATCAAGCTCATAAATAGACTGATGGGCATTCTTCAATCCGGTAAGAGAATTTTTTTTCCAGTCCTTTTGCAAATAAGAAAATGGTAAACGATACCCAATATTTTTAGCGTGTTGCAATTGCTGTTGATCAAGATAATAGCGTGCATAGTAAGCGCGCCATAATTGCTCACTCCAATAGGTACACCAAAAAGTCATGGGGTATTCTGATTCTATAATTGACCAGCGTTTTAAAAAATTAGGAGCATCTTTGGCAAAGAAATACTGGCTTAACAAAAAAAGTGATTGCTCAGATTGTAAAATTCGTTCCAAAAGATTTGCACAATCATCATACTTGCCGATCACTTGCATATAGGCGATGATCATGCATGCCTGGTCCAAAGTGATATTTGTATAAGAGGCGCATACCGTTTGGATAAATTTTTGTATTTGAGCATTATTTTTTTTCTTTAAAAAGCTGAGCAATGCGAGTACCGTTGCTGCATTCATCGCTTCAGGAATTTCAACCAAACATTGCTTGTGCAAACGCACTGCATCTTCATTTAACGCACAGAGCAAAACCTGATGCGGGCCATGATACGTAGAAAGATACTCAAACAAAGATTGACGATTTTTTTTATCGAGCTCATGGCAATTACGCAGATAATAAGTAAGGCCCATTCCCAAAAAACTTGTTTGCAATTGGCCAAGAACATTCGCTAAAGCCGATTCAGCAAGATCAATCGATTCGATTACTTTTCCTTGCGCACGCGCATTAGTAATCAATTGCGCAATAAAAATAACCGGGATAGCATTCGTTTCTCTTATACCAAAGCAGGTAACTGAACCTGTTCGGAATATTTGGCCATCAAAAGATGTTTGGTCTAAAAATTCTTTGAAATGCATACGCGTTAAACTGCACTAACAAAACGATTTTTTAATGAAAAGAGCGGCGCTTGCCCCGCTGATTTTTTATTATCGCTTTGATTCGCAATTTTAGCCAGAGATTTTTTTTCTTGGAATTGAGCAATGAGTGCAAAATAATCAGTTGCACCTTTAATTGCCAAATTTTTTAGTTGATCAAACTCATGCCATGATAGAGCATTCTTTTCAGCGGCACCTTGAATTTCAATAATTTTTTCTGATTCTGTGAAAACAAAGTTGTAATCAGCATCTATGATGCTGTCTTCAGCATAATCAAGATCGAGTAACGGGCTTCCTGCGGTAAATCCAGCAGAAACAGCTACTACAGCATCGGTAATAATTGATTGAATAAGTTCTCCATTTTCAACCCAAAACGCAACCGCTTTCATTAGTGCAAGATATGCCCCGGTAATTGATGCAGTTCTGGTACTGCCATCTGCCTGCAATACATCACAATCAACATGAATAGTGCGTTCACCAATACGAGAAAGATCAACCACGGAACGCAAAGATCTTCCAATAAGACGAGAAATCTCAACCGATCGATCATTTCTTTTACCTTGAGTACTTTCTCTATTTGAGCGAGTTTTGCAAGAAGTTGGTAGCATTGCATACTCTGCAGTAAGCCATCCAGTTTTGCTCCCTTTCAAAAATGGTGGAACTCCAACTTGCATGGTTACTGAGCAAAGCACTTTGGTGTTTCCCAATTCAAAGAGCACTGATCCGGGCGCATAACCAAAAACATTATAAGAAATTTTAATATCGCGTAGCTGATCGAATTTACGACCATGAGCTCTTTGAATTATATGAGACATGAAAATCCTAATTTAGTTAGAAGCGGCATTCGAGTTCGTAAATTGCTACATCTCTGTTCTGAAAAAAGATCAACACGTTTAAAGTATAGAAGGATACAAATGGATTAAGTTTGTATCCTTCTTTTATCATTCCTTAACAGAATAACAATTTTATTTTTCGATTAAGCGCAGACGTACACGTCCGGTTGCTTCATCATATTCAAGCACTTCAACGGTGACCATATCATCAACCTTATAATCACGCAAGAAAGTACGCTGTTTATCACGGGGAATATTTGAAACGTGAACTAGACCATCAAGCCCTGGGACCAACTCAACAAATAATCCAAAGTCAGCAAGACGTCTAATTTTACCATGATAAATGGTTCCGGCTTCAATTTGGCCGCCTAAGGTTTTCACCCAATTAATCGCCATTTGAAGATCCGCATCCGGTCCACCAAATATTTTAACTAATCCTGTTTCATCAATATCGATACTGGTCTTAGTCTTTGCAATAATTTCGCGAATAACTTTACCACCGGTTCCAATAATCGCACCAATCTTATCTTGTGGCACTTTCACCGTTACTAATTTAGGTACCAGTGCAGATAACTCTGGATTTGGCATTGACATGCATTTGCGCATCTCGCCTAAAATATGTAAACGGCCCTTTTTGGCTTGTGCAAGCGCCGATTCAAAGATATCGCGGGATAAACCGCCTTTATATTTGATGTCCATTTGAATTGCCGTGATACCATTTTCAGTACCCGCAACTTTAAAATCCATCAATCCAAAGGCATCTTCAAATCCGGAAATATCGGTAAGTATAGTAAATTTACCTGTTGTACTTTTAAGAAGTCCCATCGCAACACCACTTACCATGCTTTTAATTGGAACACCCGCTTGCATTAATGCCATGGTAGAACCACAGACAGTAGCCATCGATGTTGAGCCATCAGATTCAAGCATGTCAGCAACGATACGAATGGTATACGGAAAATCTTTATTATCTGGCAAAACACGGCGAATAGCTGAAGCAGCTAAATGGCCATGGCCCACTTCACGGCGACCAGGCCCGCGCATTGGGCGAACTTCACCCACTGAAAATGGAGGGAAGTTATAATGAAGCATAAACGTGCCTTCTGCTTCATGCTCCATGATGCTTTCAATTTTTTGCTCGTCATCGCCGCCACCTAATGTCGCAGTAACCAATGCTTGCGTTCTACCGCGAGTAAAAAGCGCTGAACCATGGGTGAAAGGCAATAAACCAACTTCCACGGAAATTGGACGCACTTGATCATAGGCACGATCATCGATGCGTTTACCCAGAGAGAAAATTAATTCAGTGAATTTAACTTGTAATGCTTGATCAAGAATATAATCAATTACTTTTTTTGTTTCTGAAGAATCACCAATTTGTTCTTTATAGAGCTCATTGAATGCTTCTCTAATTTTATCAAGCTGTTCATTGCGTTGAAGCTTATCAGGAAGATTAACGCTCTTAACTAAATCTGGTGTCAAGAATGAATCGATGCGATTTTCCCATTCTTTCCAATTATACGGATCGTTGATTTCTTCTTTAGCAACGCCAACTTCTTTTTGAATCTCTTTTTGCCATGCAACAATGCGCTTAATTTTATCATGCGCTATGAAAAGAACATCAACAAATTCTGTTTCAGAAATTTCTGCTGCCGAACCCTCTACCATGCAAATACCTTCATCAGTACCTGCAACTACCAAACGAGCATCAGCTTTGAGTGCATCAGAAAACAATGGATTTGCAATCCATTTGCCATCCAAGCGAATCATCTCAACTGCGCCAATCGGTCCCATGAAAGGAATTTTTGAAATAGTAAGTGCGATCGAAGTAGCAATCATACCCAAAACATTTGGTGCATGCTCTTTATTGACGGAATATACCGTTGAAATAATTTGCAACTGATTAAAATATTGCGTAGGGAATAATGGACGAATGGAACGATCAATAAAACGTCCGGTGAGAACTTCTCTATCAGTTGATTTGCCTTCCCGTTTAAAGTAACCACCAGGAATTTTACCTGCAGCTGAAAACTGTTCACGATAATCAACCGTTAATGGTAAAAAGCCAGGAAAATCCTTTGATGGCGCAGAAACAGCTGTAGCCAAAACCACTGTCCCACCTTGGGTAAACCACGCAGCCCCATCGGCTTGACGTGCAAATTTACCAATCTCTACTTCATAACCGAATTCCGGCAAACTAAATTTTTTTACCATTATGGTAACCTCTTATTTTCGCAAGCCCAGACGATTTACGATTTCTTTGTACTGGGAAGCATTATGTTTTTTTAAGTATTCCAAAAAGCTCTTTCTGTTGGCAACTGCTTGTAGAAGCCCTCTTTTTGAAGAAACATCTTTTGGATTTTTCTCTAAGTGTTGAGCAACATCTTTTATTTTTTCAGTTAACAGAGCAACTTGAACTTGTGCTGATCCGGTATCTTGATCATTGATCGCAAAAGATTTGATCACTTTTGCCTTATTGTTTTTGTCTAATGACATAGGGTACACCTTGTTTTATCATTTATATTCTAATCATATTTTAGCATACACGTAGCATATAGCTAATTTTTATAATAGGCGCGAGCGGGATTGAACCGCTGACCCTTGCTACGTCAAAGCAATGCTCTACCACTGAGCTACGCGCCTTCTGTTTCTTTATTATTGCGCATCTCTTCACGTTCGCGCATCTCTTCTTGCCGTGCTTGGCGCTCGAGCTCCGAAATATCATCACCCAAATAGCGTTTTCTGAATGATGCGATTCCGGTACCTGCTGGTATTAATTTACCAACAATAACGTTTTCCTTCAAACCATATAAATTATCGACAGAGCTTGAGATAGCCGCTTCAGATAAGATACGGGTGGTTTCTTGGAATGATGCTGCAGAGATAAAGCTTTCAGTCCCCAGTGATGCCTGGGTAAGCCCCATTAATATCGGCTTAGCCGTTGCAACACGTTTACCTTCTGCTTTTATCAATGAATTGACCATCTTGAAATGAACCCGATCAACCCGATCACCAATCAAGAAATCAGTATCACCAGCATCAATCACACGAACTTTACGTAACATCTGGCGGGCAATAAGCTCAATATGCCGATCGTTAATATCAATTCCCTGTAACCGATAAATTTGCTGAATTTGATCAACTAAATAGCGCTGAACCATATCAGGTCCCATAATACGTAAAATATCATGCAAGACCGGTGATCCTGAAGTGATTGGATCGCCTGCGTTAACACGTTCGCCATTTAATACGTTTACCTGTTTACCACGGGGAATAAAATAATCTATCGATTGTGCGCCATTAACAATGGTAATTTTTCTCAAACCGCGATGCAATCCGCCAAATACCACTTCACCATCAATATCAGCAATAATTGCTGGATCTTTTGGCATACGAGCTTCAAATAATTCAGCAATTCGTGGCAAGCCACCGGTAATATCCTTAATTCTTGAGGCTTCCCGAGGAATTTTAACCAAGATGTCACCAACTTCCACCTTTTGGTTTTCGCTTACCCCAAGGTAGGAACCGGCTGGCAAGAAGTATAATGCTTCTTCGTTGCCCTGAGCATCTTCAATCGCAAGCGATGGCTGATATTTTTCATTTTTATGCTCTAAAAGGACATAGCTTGATTTATTAGTTTTTTCGTCGAAGCGCTCTTGAATAGTAACGCCTTCGATTAAATCAATAAATTTAACTTTACCGCTCTTTTCAGTGAGCAATACTTTACTATTTGGATCCCATTCAACTAATTTAGTACCAGATTTAATGGTCTGCTTATCCTGAACCAACAGTGTTGAACCGTATTCAAGATCATGGCTTTGCAACTCACGACCATCCGGAGAAACAATTGAAAGACGTGCTTTACGGCTCATCACAATCATTTGGCCATGACGGTTGGTAACCGTGCGTACTCCACGCAAATCAATAATACCATCATGTTTTGCAACATAAAATGGTTGCTCAGAAATACCACTTGCTGTACCCCCGATATGGAAGGTTCTCATGGTAAGCTGAGTACCCGGTTCACCAATCGATTGGGCTGCAATTACCCCAACGGTAGTTCCCACATCTACCAATGCGCCTTTGGATAGATCAAATCCGTAACATTGAGCACATACGCCCCGTTTTGCCTGGCATGTTAATACTGAGCGGACGAGTAATTTTGATACTGCTGAATCGGCCAGGCGAGAAATATCATCTCTGCCAAGTAATTGGCCCTGCCTGAAGATCAATTCACCAGTTACGGGATCTTTGACATCCGCAGCTAACACACGGCCAATGGCGCGATTTGCTAACGCTGAAATAACATCGCCTGCTTCTTTCAAATCTTCAATTTCGATATAACCGAGCGTTTGGCAGTCATCCATGCTGACAATCACATCTTGCGCAACATCCACTAAACGACGGGTTAAGTATCCTGAGTTTGCCGTTTTTAATGCGGTATCAGCCTGACCTTTACGCGCACCGTGCGTAGAAATAAAGTACTCAAATACACTCAAGCCATCCTTAAAGTTACTTTTAACCGGTGTTTCCATAATTTCGCCAGACGGGGTGGACATTAATCCACGCATACCCGTAAGCTGCTTAATTTGGTCTTTTGAACCACGCGCGCCGGATTCAAGCATCATGAAGATTGGGTTGAATGGTTTAAATGATTTATCAGGATTGGTATATGCTTCTTGATCTTGTTTTTCAAGAGTCTTGGTCATTTCGGCGGCAACTTCAGCCGTTGCATGTTCCCAAATGCTTAGGACCTTATTATGCCGCTCACCATTGGTGATAACGCCATCCATATACAAATCTTCAATACGCTGAACTTCCTTATCTGCCTTTTTGACCAAATCGTACTTTTTTTCCGGCACAATGAGATTATCCAAAGAGCAAGAAAGGCCGCCGACTGTAGAATAATAGAAGCCAAGCTTCTTAATTTTATCAAGCGCTTCAACCGCAGCTTTGCTGCCAAAACGATAGTAGATTCTCTCTACTAATCGGGTTAAATCGCTTTTTTTCATGATTTTATTAATCCATTCAAAATCCGCTCCCTGTGGCAAAGCTTCATACAGAATAACCCGTCCAACCGTTGTTTGGACTATCTTTTGAGTGGATAGGCGAACGCTAATTTTTGCATGGAGTGAAACTTCACCAGCTTGAAAAGCGGTAATAACTTCAGCAATATTTGAGAAAGTAATGCCTTCACCTTGAGCGCCAGATCTGATTTTGGTCATATAATGCAATCCAAGAACCATATCTTGCGATGGCACCGTTACTGGGCGTCCATTTGATGGAGAAAGGATATTATTAGTAGCCAAGATGAGCGTTTTAGACTCTTCTTGTGCTTTTTTGCTCAAAGGAAGATGCACGGCCATTTGGTCACCATCGAAGTCTGCGTTAAATGCAGAGCATACGAGCGGGTGAATTTTAATAGCTTTGCCATCAACCAGAATTGGATAGAAAGCCTGAATACCCAAACGGTGCAATGTTGGTGCACGGTTGAGCAATACCGGTCTATTTTTTACCACTTCTTCAAGAACATCCCATACCTCAGGCGCAAGTTCTTCCACCATTCGCTTTGCAACACGCAGGTTTGGCGCAATTTCTCGCTCAATCAAACCCGCAAAAATATAGGGCTTAAAAAGTTCAAGAGCCATAACTTTTGGCAGCCCGCAGCGATCCATTTTTAATTCAGGATCAACAACAATCACTGAACGGCCAGAATAATCAACACGACGACCCAGCAAGTTCTGACGGAATCGCCCTTGCTTACCACGAAGCATTTCGCTCAATGATTTAAGTGCGCGTCGATTTGAACCGCGAACCGGTTGGCCACGGCGGCCATTATCAATCAATGCGTCTACCGATTCTTGCAACATTCGTTTTTCGTTCTTGATAATAACCGAAGGAGCTTCGATTTCAAGCAAACGCTGTAAACGAATATTTCTATTTAAAACACGGCGATATAATTCATTAAGATCTGAGCTTGCAAAGCGCCCACCTTCAAGCGGCACTAATGGGCGTAAATCAGGCGGTAAAACGGGCAGAATTGCAAGAATCATCCATTCAGGACGCATGTTGCCATGCAAGAGGCCTGAAAAAACTTTGATACGACGCATAATCTTATGCCGAATTGCAACAGAAGTAGTATGTTTATACTCTTCTTCCAAATTGGCAATTTCAAGTTTTAAATCGATCATGCTCAAGATATCACGAATCGCTTCTGCGCCAGATCCGGCTGCAAACTCTAAATCATCCGGATGAGTATCGATATAATTTTCATATTCAGCATTACTTAAAATTGTTTTACGTGGGTATGGAGAGCGGCCCTGATGCATAACAATATAGGCATCAAAGTAAATAACACGTTCTAAATCCTTAACCGGCAGATCAAGAAGGAGCCCAAGATAACTTGGGATTCCCTTGAGATACCAAATATGGCATACCGGAGAAACAAGTTCAATATGCCCCATACGTTCACGGCGCACACGAGATTGAATAACTTCAACGCCGCACTTTTCGCAGGTTACCCCACGATGCTTCATGCGCTTATATTTACCGCAGTTACATTCCCAATCTTTTTGAGGACCGAAAATGCGTGCGCAGAATAATCCATCCCGTTCAGGCTTAAGGGTTCGATAGTTAATAGTTTCAATCTTTTTCACTTCCCCATACGAAAGCGAACGTATCTTTTCCGCAGAAGCAAGCCCTATTTTTAATGCATTAAATTGCGTAAGATTAACATATTCTCTAAAGCGATCCAAAATTCGATTATTCACTTGCTTTCTCCTTGCCGCTCTTAAATAAATCTACCTGTAGACCTAAACTTTGAAGTTCTTTAATAAGAACGTTGAATGATTCTGGTACCCCAGGTTCAGGAACATCTTCACCGCGAACAATTGCTTCATACACTTTATGTCTACCAGCTAACATCGTCAGATTTATACGTTAGCATTTCTTGGAGTGTATATGCTGCGCCATACGCTTCGAGTGCCCATACTTCCATCTCACCCAAGCGCTGGCCACCCAGTTGTGCTTTACCGCCCAATGGTTGCTGCGTTACTAATGAGTAAGGCCCAACAGAACGTGCGTGAACTTTATCATCAACCATGTGGTTCAGTTTCATCATATAGATAGCACCAACGGTCACTGGCTGATCAAAAAATTCGCCCGTACGGCCATCAAGTAATTTAAAGGCACCAACCGGTGGCAAATTCAATTCATCAAGCAATGGCTTGATATCTGCATCATATTGCGCACCATCAAAAACTGGCGTTTTATATTGAACACCAGTTTTTGCTGTTTTGGTTGCAAGGTTCATAAGACCTTCTTTGCCATATTCTTTTTCATAGGAATCAATTAAGTTCTGAACCATAGGTGTGTTTCAAGAATTTCTTAATTTCTTGCATGCCTTGCGTTTGCATTAACTGCATCAAGCTGATTACCAAATTCTTTTCCGGCAAGTCCAAGCGCTGTCTCAAGAATTTGACCAACGTTCATACGTGAAGGAACACCCAAGTGGGTTCAATACGATATCAACCGGAGTTCCATCATGCAAGGCATGGCATATCTTCTCGCGGAACAATCGTAGAAACAACACCCTTATTACCGTGACGACCTGCAAGTTTATCACCTGCAGAGATCGTACGCTTCATAGCGATGTACACTTTTACCATCTTGATAACGCCAGATGGAAGTACATCACCCTTTTTGAGCTTATTAATGCGTTCTTCTTTAAGAACTGCCAAGAATGCGCAGTTGATTTTCATACGAATCTTTAAGCCGTGACTAGTTTTTCGCTGAGCTCTTTATCGCTGATTTTAAGTGCAAAGAGATCAGCAATCGGCTTGCTCAAAATCTTTTCTTTATCAAATGCACCATCTGCTACTACCGATTTTGGAGTAGTTGCCGCGGCTTTTTTACCATCCAAGTTCTGCTGCAATATTTTCAACAACCATTTTTTCAAGGAATCGCATATGGTCATTAAAATCAGTTTCTACTTTAGCAACTTGTTTGGTAATTTCATCTTTATATCGTTTATCTTTGCGAACACCGCTACGGGAGAAGATTTTAACATCAACAACAGTACCTTCAATGCCAGGCGGTACTCGCAATGAAGTATCACGTACTTCACGCGATTTTTCACCAAAAATTGCACGAAGCAATTTTTCTTCAGGCGAATATTGAATATCACCTTTAAGTGTTACTTTACCGACCAAGATATCGCCCGCTTTTACACGAGTACCAATGCGAACAATACCATCTTCATCAAGGCCGGCCAATGCAATTTCACTCACGTTAGGAATATCACGGGTAATTTCTTCAGGTCCAAGCTTGGTATCACGTGCATCAACTTTATATTCATCAATATGAACCGAAGTAAGCACATCTTCTGCCACCAATCGTTTATTCAATACAATAGCATCCTCAAAGTTGTAACCATGCCATGGCATGAAAGCAACCAGAAGATTTGAGCCGAGTGCCAATTCACCATCTTTAATTGATGAACCATTGGTGAGAATATCGCCAGCATTCACCCGATCACCCCGTTTTACAATAGGAGTATGATGAATCCAAGTGCTATGGCTTGAACGTTGGAATTTTCTTAAGTGATAGGTATCAATTGCTTGAGAAATCCAATCATCAATATTTTTAAATTCAGATTCATCTGCGCGAATAATAATTTTTTCAGAAGAAACATATTCAACAATACCCGCACGTTTTGCAGTAATAACACCACCGGATGCTTTTACAATTTCTCGTTCCATACCGGTACCCACCAAGCGTATTTTGTGGGTCAATCAACGGTACTGCTTGACGTTGCATGTTTGCACCCATCAATGCACGAGCTGGCGTCATCATGCTCTAAGAATGGAATCAATGCTGAAGAAACAGAAACCAATTGTTTTGGAGATAAATCAATATAATTAATTTTATCAGCATCAACATATAAGAAGTTGCCTTGATTACGCGCAAATACACGTTCACCTTCTAAGTTGAGCATCTTCAGTTACCGCTTCATCAGGCTGTGCAATAAATTGATCTTGTTCTTCAAATGCATCCAAGAAGACAACTTCATCTTTAATTTTTCCATCAGCAACCGGACGATATGCCGTTTCAATAAAGCCAAATCATTCACCATTGCATAGGTAGCAAGTGATGAAATCAAACCAATGGTTTGACCTTCAGGAGTTTCAATAGGACAAATACGACCATAGTGAGAGGTATGAACGTCACGAATTTCATAGGTTGCGCGATCTTTTAATACACCACCGGGCCCGAGCGCTGAAAGTCTTCGTTTATGCGCAACTTCAGAAAGTGGATTGGTTTGATCCATAAATTGTGAGAACTGACCAAGTCCAAAGAATTCACGCAATACCACACTTAATGGTTTTACGTTAAGGAAATCTTGTGGCATTAATGCGCCATGTGGCTCTTGCATTCTAAAGCGTTCACGAATGATACGTTCAATTCGCAAGAATCCAAGATAAATTTGATTGGTCAACAATTCGCCAACCAAGCGCACACGACGATTGCCCAAGTGATCAATATCATCCAATTCACCTTCGCCTCGTTCACGCAAGCCAACCAAATAACGAATGGTTGCAATGAGATCTTCTTTGGTTAAGAACCGTAGTATCTTCAGGAGTAGAAAGACCAAGCTTTCTATTCATACGAATACGACCAACTTTGGTCAGATCATAGAAACGTGGATTGAAGAATAGATCTTCAAAACGTTCTTTAATTTCTTTTAATGAAGAGGTATCGCCCGGGAATATTTTTCCATGCAATTCTTTGAGCGCATCTTCTTCATTCATGCAACGATCTTGCGTTAATGTCATTGCAATAGTTGGCTGGAATACATATCCGGATGATTGAATCAGATCAAATTCAAGATTTTTAAATTTTTTGAAGAGTTCATAATGATCTTCAGTAAAGACTTGGCCTTGTTCAACCAAAATTTCACCGGTATCAGCATCAATAACATCTTTTGCAAATACACGATTAAGCAAACTTGCTTTACGCAAGAATCAATTTATCAATGCCAGCTTTTGCCAAGTCGTGAAATAATATCTTTGGTAACACGATTGCCCAAGAATGCTTTTTCTTCTTTTTCAGGCAACATACCTTTTTCAATACGTTGACCAAGCAAGCTCGCTATCAACTTTGCGATAAAATTCACCTTTTTGCAGCGAAAATTTTTTCAAAATTATAAAAGAGTGAAACAATATTTTCACGAGCAATACCAAGCGCTTGCAAAAATGTTGTTACTAAAATCTTTTTCTTTTTATCAATACGAACATAGCAATAATCATTACTATCAAATTCAAAATCAAGCCATGATCCACGCATAGGAATAACGCGTGCCAAATAATATGGACGTCCACGGAAATCTTTTACTTTTTTACTTTGTGAGAAAACAACACCCGGAGAACGATGCAATTGGCTCACAATAACACGATCAACACCATTAATTAAGAAGGTTCCCAAGATTACCCAAGCAAGAATCGGCCATTTTCTTCATACAGATCGGCCATAACCGGCACATCTGCAAAGAAAATATCTTGTTCTTTAATATCATGAACTACTTTTTTATTATTTTCATCCAGTGACCAGCTAATCAATTGAATTTTTACCTTCAGTGGCATAGAGAAAGTTTGCTCACTCGAACGGCATTCATCCAAGCGTCATAGGAAGTTTAACTATAACGCGTGATAAACAGTTTGAGCATGTTTTATAACGAGCAGTCTTTTTCTTGCAGAATCGACAGGTAAAATCTGCATCAAGCCGCGAACAATCAGATTTTTTGCATGAGGAACAACTCCATTGATATCGATTTTCAATGCCCGTCAATTTACCACATGTGCAAGCCCAATGACCCAATTCATAACTGACATATTCCAAAGACATTTTATCATTATAATCGATAGGAAATACGTCTCTAAGGACTTTTTCAAGCCCTACCAATTTACGCTCACTTGGAAGAAAATCTAATTGCGCAAATTCATTAAAAGAAGTAGATTGTATCTCGATCAAGTTGGGTACCGGGGCAATATCTTTGATCTTACCAAAAGATCGACGGATATTATTTTTGCTCATGTGCAACTTAGACATTAAGTCGCTCCTCATAAAAATATATTAGTTACTTTGCAACCGAAGTAACTAATATTAGTATCTTGAGATTAAAACAATAAAAAAGCAGTAATAAATATTAAGAAAGCTCAACTTTAGCGCCAGCTGCTTCAAGTTCTTTTTTCAACTTTTCAGCATCAGCTTTTGGCATTAGCTGCCAACAACAGCTGGAGCACCGTCAACTTTTTCTTTTGCTTCAGACAATGATAAGCTAGTAGCTGCTTTAAGCGCTTTAATCACTTGGATTTTTTGCGCACCAGCATCAACTAATTTAACTTCATATTCAGCTTTTTCTTCAGCTTGTGCAGCAGCAGCAGCGCCGGCAGCAGCAGCTGGCAGCAGACATTGCAGCAGCAGAAACACCAAACTTTTCTTCTAGTGCTTTTACAAAATCATTCAATTCGATAACTGACATATTGCCAATTTCGTTGATCAATTTTTCGAATGAATTGGATGCCATAGGTTCTCCAAAAGGATTAAATAAGTATTTACTTATGTATATTTGCTTTATAAACTACTGCTTTTTATTGCTAATTTGTTGCAAGACAAAGGCCAATTTTGAAACTGGAGCTTTGAGAACTACCACATACTTGTGCCAAGAGCACTTCACGAGAAGGCAATGAAGCAAGACGCATTAAGTGTTGAAGCATCAACAAGCTTAGATTCAAGTGAGCCAGCTACCAATTTTAATGCTTCATTTTCTTTAGAAAATTATACAAAAATTTAATAATTGCAGGATCTTGTTTATCCAAAAAAACAAGCCCAACTTGATCCTTAAAATAAGGAATCAATGGTTGTGCAGTTTCAATATCTTGCAGCTGCAATCTTCATTAAACGAGCTTTGGTTACTTTGAAAGCTTCCACCATTTTGGCGAACGCCTCTGCGCAATTTTTGCAAGTTGATTAACTGAAAGACCTTTATAGCCAACAAGAATAGATCCTGCGCTATGTGAAAATTGATCTTTAAGCGCTGTTACCAATTGTGATTTTTCTTGTCGATTCATTGTGTACCCTTTAGTAATCAGACACTTAATACTTCATCAGGATTAAACTGAATACCAACACCCATCGTAGAAGCAAATCGTCAATTTCTTAAGGAATTTTCCTTTTGAAGATGCCGGTTTTGCACTTGCCAAGGCTTTAATAAATGCAGCAAGATTTTCTTGCAATTTTTCAGGGGCAAATGAAACTTTTCCAAATGAAAAATGAACAATACCACTTTTATCATTTTTAAAGAATACACGGCCTTTTTTCAGATCAGAAACCACTGCTGCAACATCAAAAGTAACGGTTCCTAATTTTTTATTAGGCAACAAACCACGAGGCCCGAGAATTTTAGCAACTTTACCCACAGCAGCCCATCAAATCAGGGGTTGCAACGGCATAATCAAAATCCATCCAGCCACCATTGATTTTTTCAACCAAATCATCAGCACCAATAAAATCAGCGCCTGCTTTTTTTGCTTGCTCAGCATGCATCACCTTTTGCAAAAACAAGCACACGCGCAGCTGCTCCTTTTGCATAAGGCAAAACAAGCGAACCACGAACCACTTGATCACCTTTTGATGCATCAATACCCAAATTGACATGCGCATCAACTGATTCATCAAATTTTGCATAGGCCAATGATTTTAATCTTAGACAAAGCTTCTTTGACTGGAACAACTTGTCCAGGCTGAACCTGTTCTCTAGCTTTGCGGTATTTTTTACCATGTTTAATCATAACGATTCACCCAAACTATTTATTCAATAACAACAACGCCCATACTGCGCGCTGAACCAGCAATAATTTTCTTTGCTTGCTCAATACTATTGGCATTCAAATCAGGAAGCTTAATTTTCGCAATTTCTTCAATATCAGCCATAGTAATTTTACCTACTTTATCAGTATTTGGTCGTGAAGAACCTTTTGAAATATTAATTTTCTTTCTAATAAGCTCACTTGCCGGTGGTGTTTTTATTTCAAAACTAAATGTTTTATCAACATAAACCGTTATAATAACGGGAACCGTTTCGCCTTTTTTTGATGCCGTTGCCGCATTAAATTGCTTACAAAATTCCATAAGATTAACTTGATGTTGACCAAGATTATTACCTACTGGAGGCGCTGGGGTTGCGGCACCACCAGGAATTTGCAGCTTAATTTTTGCTTTTACCGCTTTTGCCATTGTTAAAACCTACCTTGAACCGTTCTATTTTATTTGATTAAAACCTAATTCGACGGGAGTCATTCTGCCAAAAATGCTAACCATAACCGTTACTCGTTCATTTTCTTCATCGATTTTTTCAATAATACCAACAAAACCAGCAAATGGACCATCAGTAATATCAACTTCAGTACCAACCGTAAATTCACTCTTTTTGGCAGCTACCGCTACTTCACCCTTCATTTGACCAATAATGCGATCAATCTCTTTTTGAGAAATAGCGACCGGCTCTTTGCCACCTAAAAATTTAATAACACGCAGAAGAAGAGGTTACCAGACTTGAATAGTCTGCAGGAGCTGCTTCCATTTCAATTAAAACATATCCAGGAAAAAGCTGAGCATCTTTTGTTTCTTCAGCTTCAAACATCTGCTTAAGACGTGCAGAAGGAATAAGTATTTGCCCAAACTTTTCCTCTAACCCTTCATCATGAATACGCTTTGTTAAATCAGATTTAACCGCTTCTTCAAAGCCAGCATATACCTGGACAACATACCAACGTTTCATCTGACCTTATCCCGACCCTAATATGAGCCATAACTCTTAAATATAAAGCTCGCAAGCTTTGAAAATCCAAAATCAATAAAACCCAAATAAAGAGAAAAAATGACAACCAAAAGAAGAACTATGATGGTTGAACCAACCCAGTCATCATATTTTGGCCAAACCACTTTATTGAGCTCTACACGAACTTCACTTAAAAACTGAACAATATCTTTCATTACTGATCCATTGCTTGTTGCATGTTATTCCTGCATCTTTTGGCAGGCCAGGAGGGATTCGAACCCCCAACCCGCAGATTTGGAGTCTGCCGCTCTACCAATTCGAGCTACTGGCCTACAAACACTATGCTACTTTGTTTCTTTATGCATATTGTGCTTGCGGCATCGAGAGCAGAACTTCTTTAATGTCAATGAGCCAGCTGACCTTTTCTTTGATACAACTTGCGTATAATTACGCTCTTTGCATTCTTCACATGCCAGATGAGTCGTTATTCTATTTTTTGCCATATACTCTCAAGCGCTGAGTTATATTGTTATTAAAAAACCACAAAACACAAAT
>CAVSFC010000003.1:0-10232 GCA_963727255.1 uncultured bacterium
GATTTGCGTGATCTGCCCAAAGAATTCCAAAAATATCTCTAAGGGTATAACGGAGCCCTATAGTATTTCTAGCATTAATTATAATTGACCGTTCGTGCTGAGCTTGTCGAAGCATGAAAAATATAAAAAGGATAAATAATGCTTTATTCAACATGCATTACACACTAATTTATTTACAAAAAGTGGGATACTTAATTTTTAAAATTAAAAATTATGCTTCGACAAGCTCAGCACGAACGGAGTGTGAGAAGATGCACGTGGTTATTCCTACTGGTTATTAGTTTCACAACGGGTCTCTTCTTACAGCAGTTCAATACTAAACAGCTCATCAAATTGTTGATATCTTGAAAACGATATTTTGGTAGCCATCCACTGCGGCAATATTTCTTGCGCATATTCCATAAATGCTAATAACCCGATGCGGCTAATTGTTTTACCGGTTTCATCTTCAAATTTTTCAGGGAATGCAATACCGATACCAAAGAGGCGTGGACCGATAATACCATTGCGATCATCATAATTAAGATATGGCGCATTCGCTATGGTTGGCAGTTCATTGCGTTCAAATCCTACTGCATAGATTATTTTGGTGCAGATTGGCAGCCATGCTTTTAAAGCATCGCATGAATTATACAAGCGAAGCAAGTTTACTGGAGGAGTTTTAAGCAGGACATCCTGTGCCCAGCGAGCAGTTGCGGCTTTAAGGCCCGATTCGCCACCAAATTCGATCGGGTTGCGATAAAAATTAATTACGCGGCCACAGGGCAATTCAGATAAATATTTTAAGAGTAAAATTGCCGATTGCGCGCTTCCTACTATAGCAATAGTATCCTTGAGCCCTATATAATTTGCGAGAGCTGATTTATCTAACGCAATATCCAGAGGAATTTCAGTTTTACAGTCATAATCAAGTTTCTTTGGATGTGATCCGGTTGCCAATACGACGTGCGAGGCTGAAACGCAGGGAGTGTTACTCATTCCAATTTGCCAAACATCATCGATAAAATTGAGGGTGCAAATGGATCCTTTTTTACAGGTTACTTTTGTGCAGAGATACTTAGAAATATCAACTAATGGATCAACTACTATGCCGAGCGGATATTCGATTTCTTGGTCCAAATCATATAATTTTTCGAATGCGGGAGAATTTGCTGCTTGGAATGTTTTGCATGAGGTCAAAAATTCGATATATACTTTTGTTTTTGCATTTCCGGGCACGCTAGAATAATATTTGCCTAATCTGCCGACGTTAAACTCTGGATCAATCCATATGATGCTTTTCGGGTCCGTGCCAAGATCAAGAAGAAGGCCGATGAGAATAATGCCTGCAGGGCCTGCGCCGACGATCGCCCACTCATAATCACAATTATAGCGGATTGATCTTGCCGGGTAGAGTGATTGATGTCCTAATATATGAATGCTTGCACATGCTACTACAAAACCAAATAAAGCCTTGATATTCTTCATGGCATTTCTCCTTTCATTGCAGATATTTTATCGCATTTTTATCTGTTATCGCAATAGAAGAAAGTATCTGAATTCGAAAGGATGATTTTAGGCTTTATTTGGAGATCAATCGACAATAATTTCTACCTCTTGCTCTAACGGATAGATTGTATCAAATAATGCAAGTGCGTTCTTGTATTCCGGAGTTTCTTGTGCAGCCAGTCTTTGGGCTGCAGTAACTAAGCCATCAAATAATTTTCCACATTTACCCAGTCTTTCTACATCGCTCGTTAAATCATCCCAATGGTTTTGAAGACAACGAACATTCTTGTTTAATAAGAGTGCGGCAAGCTTTGAACTATTACTATCATGCCTGCGTAAACGCACCAATTTATCAAGCAGAGATTCATTACCATTCCAAAAGCTATAAGAAATCGCATCATGCTTGATCCATCCTTTACGCAAAAACCATCGTAATTGTGTCAGGGGAATAGGGTCGTGAGCATACGTGGATTCAAAAACATGGTCATCTTTAACTTCAAGATACCCATGGAGAATGTCATCAGGCGTATGCGCTGCATTAAAAATCATATCACGAAGTTCAACTAAGCTCCTGATGATCTGCGCGTTTTTTATTTTCTTGCCTGAATGATCGATGAATCCCCTCTTCTCCCGATCGATAAGTTTAACCGTTTGAAGCAGATGGCGAGATGTGCATGCACTGGGGAATTGCTCGATAATAAATTTGATGATTGGTAAATTATATCTTCCATGATAGGCCAGTTGGAACCCGCCAGCTATTTCTTCTGAAGCGGAATACACATTCGATGCAAGCAAACCGGCTAAAGGCTCTTGTTGTTTAATGGTGCAATCGGCGAGCACGCCAATTTTTTGTTTGAGTTTTTCATTGAGCCATGGGTATACAACTTCAAGTTGTTCGATAATCCCTTTCACTTCAAAAAAAGTAAGTGCCCGGTTTTCTCTGGTGAGCAAGCTATAAACGATATTTTCAATACATTCTTTTGATGCCGAAGAATCACAGAATAATGTATCAAAGCTCTCTTGTTCTGATGAAGGCAGATGCTCTCGATAAATAAATGTGCTCTTCCACCAGCCGATTTCATTCCGCTTGCTCATTATTTTTTCTACTGAGTCTTTAATGCGAGCCATATTGCCTGCTTGCAACGCTTTTGCATGTTCTAGCATAATGGTGGCAATTTCCTGAGAGTGTTTTGTTGATCTTGTATCGCGCAGACGGGCAATTTTTCTAAAAAATTCTTCTTCGCTTTCGCATTTGATTAAGAAATCTGAAGCGATCTTTTTTTCTTGAGCAGATTCGCCATTCTTAATATCAGCAATAAGTGCAAGAGCCTGGCGGGATAATGCTTTTTCCATTGAAGGGAGATTAAATGGGCAAATGAGTAAAAAGCTAAGCAATAGTTTCTTCATGATATTCCTTTTGTATGTGACTATGATTTTCAATTGAACAAAGATAATAGTTCATAGACATTCGTAAATCGTTTTGCAACGCATGTCGCGCCTTCAATCTTCTGATTTTTGGCGACGAGCAGTTGTTGGATCCCAAATTTTTCTGCTTCTTTTACAAATAAATTGATCTGATTAATCGGCTTTATTTCCCCGGTTAAGCTAATTTCCCCCAGCGCAATCGATTTATCGGGCATGGATTGTTGGAAATAGCTTGAAAGCAGTGCAAGCGCGATGCCCAAATCAGTTGAACTTCCTTTAATTTTAAAACCACCGCTTACTTTGAAGAAAATATCATTGGTGCTTAATTTTACGTGTAAATATTTTTCTAATATGGCAGCAATTAAAACTACCTGTTTTTGATCAAGGCCGGATACCACTCGCTGAGGAATTCCTAATTTTGATTCGATGGTTAGTGCTTGCAATTCGATAAGGAGCGGGCGCGATCCTTCAATCACGCTCACCAAAACTGAGCCGGGCGCATGGGAAAGCTCACTAATCAAATGTTCATTAATATTAGGAACTTCCTGCAATCCATTTTCTTGCATTTCAAAAAAACCCAATTCATTAATGGTTCCAAAACGGTTTTTTACTGAGCGCAATACCCGGGTTTGCCAGCGATCTTCTCCTTGCAGATAAAATACCGCATCAACCATATGCTCGAGCGTTTTTGGGCCGGCAATCGTGCCTTCTTTGGTGATATGCCCACTCACAATTACGGTAATATTATTTTCTTTAGCCAAGCGCATCAGATGGAATGCCGATTCGCGCAGTTGGCCAACGCTTCCGGGGAATGTGGTTGCGGCAGCGGTATAACAATTTTGAATCGAATCGATAATCACAACATCAGGTTTATGCGCTTGAGCGGTTGCGATGATACTTTCTAAATCTGCTTGATCCGAGAAAAGAAGATTATCATTAATGCAATCAAGCCGCTGTGCGCGTTGTTTTACCTGCTGTAATGATTCTTCAGTTGAAAAATAGTAAACAATATGATCTTTGGCCAAGCCATTGCAAATCTGGAGCAAAAGGGTTGATTTTCCAATTCCTGGATCACCGGTAAGAATGAGCAGGGAGCTTGGCATAATGCCACCGCCAACCACGCGATCCCATTCATGAATGCCCGAAAACATTCGCTTTGCCGGAATAGTTTCTACCGTGTTCAGTTGCATCATAGTAACTGTAGCGCCTGATTTTTGCGTAACTTTTGATCCGGGGATCGGCACTGCTGAATGCTGCTCTTGAAAAGTGTTCCATTCATTGCATTCCGGGCAACAGCCCATCCATTTAATGGTTTGATAGGAGCAATTAGAACAGGAAAAACTAATTTTTTGTTTGGCCATGATTATGATACAGTTCTTTAATTTTTTGTGCTAAGGATTGGCGTGAATCTATTAAATAGCTTTTGCGCGCACTTAACGGATTTTCCAGTAGTAATTGATAAGCATTTTCATTAGTGGTGATGATCGCAGAAATTCCTCCCATAACCATAGCATCACGAAGCCATTCTTCAACGCTTTCTATGTAAGCAAGCGTTACTTTTTTTGCGCCGCAAAACCATCCAATTTCCCATGCACAATCTCTGCCATAAGGCGGTAATACGAGCAAAAGATCTGAATGTTGTATTCCTTCCAAGTCTGCGTAATATGCAGCATAGTCTTTTTCAAATGCTGTTAAATGGCTCAAATCTACATCTTGTGGCCGAAAAAGATCAATCTCATCATCAAAATATAATTCTTCACAGATAAGATCATTCCAAGCACGTGCATTTTGAGTAAGCCGAGAACACAAATAAATACGAAGAGCTTTTTTTTGTTCTTGATGTTCATGTGAGAATAAGAAGAGCGAGCTTAACAATGAAAGAGCAATTACTGCTTGTTTCATAAGAGTTCTCCTTTTTTTTACACGCTAAACATTTTATCGATTGCATAGCATCCGCGGCAACGCGCTTGATAGGCTTCTTGTGCCCCAATTAATATGATTGGATCATCATATTTTGCCGGATCTCCATTTACTAATCGCTGTGTAAAATGTGCATCATGCCCGCATTGCGTGCAAATTGCTTGCAGTTTGGTCACTTTATCTGCAATCGCGAGCAACAATGGCATACATCCAAAGGGAGTACCGCGAAAATCAAGATCAAGCCCCGCAACAATAACGCGTCGATTTTCATTAATTAATGTGCAAATTACCCCTACAATTTCATGAGAAAAAAATTGCGCTTCATCGATTCCGATTACGGTTGCATTATTTGTACTCACGATTTCCACTATCTCATTCACGTTCATCAATGGACGAGCATCAACTTTGTTGCCATCATGCGAGATTACATATTCAAGCGCATATCTATTATCAATTTGGGGTTTGAAGGTAACTATAGTTTGCTGTGCAATTTTTGCGCGACGCAATCTGCGGATCAACTCTTCCGATTTTCCTGAAAACATAGGGCCGCAAATAACTTCAAGCACCCCATGCATCGTATGTTGATTGCATGAAGATTTTTTTTCATTCATAGTAAACTCGTGAATAAATATATTTATCTTTTTTTTGCATTATGAGAAAGTATATCATCCAAGAAAAAGTTCGCTATTGTAAATGAAAAAACAAAATGAAAAAGTTTTTTTTAATTATTTTTTTTATAGTTCCAATGCATGCAGGGCGCCCTTTTATTAATGATCCTGAAACTATGGTACGTCACTATGTATGTGTTTTAGTAAAAATCAGAACGCAATTCGGATATGGGGTCCCTTCCGAAGAGAAAGAAAAGATTACGTTTGAAAAAAAGGCACAATCATTCAGAGAGTTTAGAGATCTTTGGAACGATTTTAGGTCACACAGATCGATTTTAGTAAAGTATTTTAGGAGTACCCCAGCCAAAAAATTATTGTATCACGATTTTTTTAACGAATTGATGCGTGATAAAAATAGATATGAATCTGCGATGGATAAAGCATTAAAGAAATCCAATCAAAGCAATGGAAGTCGTCTATGAAAAAAAAGATTGCATTGCAGGTATCACTGAGCAAATTTGTAGCACAAGCAGGAATTGCTTCACGCAGAAAGGTAGTTGATCTGATTCGTCAAGGCCTTATTAAGGTAAACGGTGCAATAATAAAAGAGCCAGGCTATAAGGTGCACCCCGATGATCGGGTAACGTATTATGATAAGATACTCAAAGTTGCGCAACAGAAAATTTATATTGTAATCAATAAACCAAAAGATTATATCACGACCGTTTCTGATGAAAAAGGAAGAAAAACAGTTATGGATATAATTAAAAATGCAATTGGGCAGCGGCTTTATCCGGTTGGCCGCTTAGATCGAAATACTACCGGACTGCTCATTTTGACTAATGATGGGCAATTCGCACAAAAATTATCCCATCCGCGGTATGAAGTGCAAAAAACGTATGCAGTAACTCTGAATCGCATTTTGCATAAAAATGATTATGAAAAAATTAAAGAAGGTTTTGATCTTCATGATGGATTTATCAAAGTTGATGCGATTCACTATGCGGCACGATTGCCGCGCAATCATATAAAAGTAGTGTTGCACAGTGGAAAAAATCGCATTGTTCGCAGAATCTTTGAACATCTTGGGTACGAAGTAGTTAAACTTGATCGTATGGAATACGCCGGTTTAACTAAACGTGGATTATTAGTGGGTGATTGGCGCTATTTAAACGCTGATGAAGTAGAAAGTCTGAGCAATGGCAGTTAGAACGATTGTTTTTTTTCTCAATCTGGTGATGCCATTGGTGGCATCTGCTTCTGTACCCCCTAAAAAACCAATAGTTACTCAACCCGAAATTAAACGTTTTGCTTTATTATCTCTTAAACATCTCTGTTTTGGTTATGGCATTAAAATGTATGGCAAAGATTTTATAAAAGAGTTTGAAAAAAATTCGAATAAGCAACTAAAATCAACCATGGATCTCACTCGCGATGCGGATGAATATTACCTGCGATTATGTTGCCGAGAGATAGATCAGATGCTCGGTAGGCCTTATCCTGAAAGTTTGTGGAAGGAGCCGCCGGCGCAACCGCTGAATAAATTGGTTATGCAAGTATATGAAAAAAAGCGATTCGAATTATTAGCAATAATCAATAGAAAATATTATGCGGAGCTTAAATGGCCAGCAATTACATTACTTGCAAGTGCTGCCGGATATCTGGGGGCAGTAAAAATCTTGCTTGATGCGGGTGCTGATATTAATGCGCGTAATTTTTATAAACGTACACCGCTGATCTGCGCAGCAAGAAATGGCCATACTGATGTAGTTGAATATTTCATTCAACTACCCGAGACAAATATAGATGCTATTGATTTGTGCAATTATGACGCCATCAGACATGCTGCTGAACGTAAGCATCAAAAGATTTATGATTTGCTGTGTGACAAGAAAAAAGAAAAAGAAGATCTTAAAAAAAATGTGCCGTTCGTCTCGAGCGAGCGCTTGCGCGAGTCGAGAGATGGTTAAGAAAAAACTTCTCGATTCGGCCCAAGGGCCTCACTCGAAGCGAACGGGGTTGTATTTCCAAGGATAAACGAATGATAAACACCTCGTATATTGCAATAGAACAATCATCGGCGCTTAATGGCTCAATTGAACTCATTGGTGCCAAAAATGCAGTGCTCGTAATAATTTCTTCATTATTATTAACGCGGGGTAAATCACGATTGACCAATGTTCCGGCTTCTGATGATGTGCTCCAGATGATCAAACTTATGCAAACCTTAGGCGCTGAGGTGTTTTTTTATCCGCATGAACATCTTCTTGAAATTGATACAACGGGCGTAAATAAATGGCAGGTGAGTGCAGATATTATGAAAAAAATGCGGGCCTCAATATTGGCAATGGGACCGCTGCTTGCCCGTTTTGGAAAGGCTGATGTTGCATTGCCTGGCGGATGTTCAATCGGTGAACGCCCGATTGATTATCATCTAAAAAATTTTAGAAAAATGGGTGTAAGTTTTGATGAATGCGGCGAGTATGTGAGTGCGCGTGCTCAATTATTGCATGCGACACGCATCGTTCTGGAATATCCGAGTGTTGGCGCGACTGAAAATATTTTGATGGCAGCAACCTTAATACCCGGAACAACCATGCTAATTAATGCGGCATTGGAACCGGAAGTTATGGATTTAATTACGGTGGTGCGCAAAATGGGTGCAAAGATTTCTGTTGAAGCACCGGCAAGCATTATCATCGAAGGAGTAAGTTCATTACAACCAATTGAGCACGCAATCATTCCTGATCGGTTAGAAGCGGGAGCTTTACTCTTGGCGGCTTCCATTACCGGGGGTTGCGTAAGCTTGCCCCAAGCGCACGCCTATTCGATGGATGTTTTTCTCATGAAACTAGAAGAGATGGGGCATGAGATACTCATCGGCCCTCAGGGAGTTGGTGTCACGCTGAAAGCCACCAAGCATCCAAAAGCGGTCTCATTTAAAACCGCTCCGTATCCGGGTTTCCCTACTGATTTGCAGGCTCCAACCATGGCTGCACTATCGCTTGCCGAAGGAACCAGCATTGTTGAAGAGACGGTCTTTGAAAATAGACTCTTGCATGTTCGAGAATTGCAAAAAATGGGTGCGCATATTAAGGTGGAACATAATAAAGCAATTATACAAGGAGTAGATAAATTGTATGGTACTTCAGTTATCGCGACTGACATTCGGGCTTCATGCGCTCTGGTATTAGCCGGGCTCGCCGCAGAAGGCTCAACAATAATGACGGGTATTCATCACTGGAAGCGAGGATATGAAGGCCTCGAGAATAAATTAAAACGTATGGGTGCGACCGTAAAATTCAATCATGATGCTCTTGATGTTGGATACTATACCCCGACACAGAATGTAGATGAATTTATTATTAAAGGTAAATGATCAGTGGAAATATCATTATTAATAAGTAATCTTCTTAATCCGCCAATACTCTTTTTTATTCTGGGAATTATTGCAGTTCTTCTTAAGGTTGAGCTCGTAATTCCTAATCAGATTGCGCGATTTCTTTCAATCTATTTGTTAATGGCAATTGGGTATAATGGGGGCGTTGAATTAAGCCATAGTGGATTAATAATGGAAGCTCTTGTTCCATTGGTTGCAGCGGTTGTGATGGCGATGGTGGTTCCGGTTTTTTGTTTTTTTATTTTACGTCTGAGATGTAATATCTATGATTCTGCTGCAATCTCAGCGGTCTACGGTTCGGTTAGTGCAGTTACATTTATTACAGCTGCAAATTTTCTTGATTTACTTTCAATTGGCTATAGCGGTTTTATGGTTGCTGCGTTGGCGCTTATGGAATCTCCTGCTATTATTGTCGGATTACTGTTGACACGTATGGCGGCTGGCAAACAGAAAGGTTACTTTGTTGAAAATGGTATTTTACATGAGGTTATTTTAAATCATGCGGTTTTTTTAATATTAGGCAGCTTATTAATTGGCTATGCTACCTCCCAAACCGCAGCAACTATGGATCTATTTACACATGGTATTTTTAAAGGAATGTTAAGTATTTTTACCCTCGATATGGGATTATTGGCGGGGAACCGCATCAGAGAATTCAAGCAAGATGTTTGGTTTTTAACCATTTTTGCGATAGTAATACCATTGATTAATGCGATTTTGGCTATTATTATTGCCTATGGTTTTAATTTTTCGCTTGGAAATGCTTTTTTGTTTACTGTTCTTTGCGCAAGCGCATCATACATTGCCGTGCCTGCTGCTTTACGGCTTTCGCTGCCGCAAGCAAATCCTGGTATTTATATTCCTATGGCTTTAGGGATTACCTTTCCCTTCAATATTATTATAGGATTACCGCTCTATTTAAAAATCATACAATCTCTCTGGTGATATTATGAAAACGGTAAAAAAATTAGAACTCATCTTAGAAACAGTGTATCTGCACAAAATTATTTCTCTTTTAAAGGCGCACGATATTAATGGGTATTCTATTATAAATGAACTATCGGGAATGGGTAGTCATGGCTATCATGATGCGCAAGATATAACTAATGTGATGACTAATAGTTATATTATATGCATTCTTGATAACGATGATTATGAGGAGCTGGTGGAAAAAATACGTTCCCTGTTGAATGATTTTGGTGGAATTTGCTGGATTTCTTGCGTGGACCGAATTGTAGTTCGTAAAAGAGTTTGAATACGATTAAGCAGCTCGCATTCAATGAGTTTAAAGAGGAAGCAATGTTGCAAAGCGTGCAGTATGCGGTTATCTTAATAATCAAGGAGAATGCCAAAGTTATAACCCTTAACAACAGAGAAAACCATGATCAATG
>CAVSFC010000004.1:0-11537 GCA_963727255.1 uncultured bacterium
AAAAACCACGGCATTTTTATTTTAGCATGCCTACTTATTAAGTTCTTGTGCCTTCGCGAGCACTTGCTCGAGTGTCAAACCAAATTCTTGTTTGCCATCATTATGCCGCAACGTGATGGTATTATTATCAACCTCTTTTTGCCCAAGCACGAGCATCCAAGGAATTTTTTCCTCTTGGGCACGTTTTATTTTTCCTGAAATTTGATCAGAAGATTCATCCATTTCAACGCGTAATCCATGCGCATGCAGTTGCTCTAAAACTTTTTGGCCATAGGGTTTTTGTGCATCAGTAATAGTCAAAATGCGAATCTGCTCAGGCGCAAGCCAGAATGGCAAATGGCCCTTATAATGTTCAAGCAAAATGGCAAAAAAGCGTTCGAGCGAGCCATAAATAGCTTGATGTATCATCACTGGGCGTTCTTGTTTGCCGCTGCTGGCAATGTAATGGAGGTCAAAATTTTCAGGAAAGAAGAAATCTACTTGAATCGTGCCGCATTGCCACAATCGCCCCATCGAATCTTTAATTTGAAATTCAATTTTAGGTCCATAAAATGCACCTTCTCCCTCATTGATAGTATAGGCAATACCAGCATTATCAAGCGCATGCTTGAGTGCATCAGTCCCTTTTTGCCAAAGAAGATCGGAACCTATTGCTTTTTCAGGCTTGGTTGCGATCGCCACATTAATATGCTCAAATCCATATTTTTTAAGCATGGCATACGTCATTTTTATAATGGTCATGACCTCTTTTTCAATCTGATCCGGCATACAATAAATATGCGTGTCATCAATAGTGAAAGAACGGACTCTCATAAGTCCATGCAGCACGCCAGAAAGTTCATGGCGAAATACAAGGCCAAATTCAGAAAGTTTGAGCGGTAACTCTCGATAAGAACGCGGACGCGTTTTATAGATTAAAATTGAGCCAGGGCAGTTCATGGGTTTAATTGCGTACGATTGATCATCAATAAAGCAGAAATACATCTTATCTTTATAGTGCGCATAATGGCCCGAGCGTTTCCATAATTCATCGGAAAGCATTTGAGGCGTGCTGATCTCTTGATATCCATGCTCTTGTTGCAATCTCCGCATATAAGCGGTCATCAAATTTAATACCAATTTTCCCTTGGGATGAAAAAAGGGAAATCCAACTCCTTCATCATGAAAAGAGAAAAGATCGAGTTGCTTGCCAAGACGCCGATGATCATATTTTGCCGCTTCTTCTTTGGCTTTTTCATAATCAGCCAAATCTTTCGCGGTGAAAAAGACGATGCCGCTAATTCTTTGAAGTGCTTGACCGTTTCGATCAGCGCGCCAATAGGAACCGGAAATATTGTTGAGTTTTAAATTCTTGAGCAAACCAGTAGATGCAACGTGACCTCCCTTACATAGATCATAAAAATCTCCCTGGCGGGCGATGCCAACAGTATCACCCGGGATACCATCGATAAGTTCTAATTTGAAGGGGTTATTTTTGTATAATTTACGAGCTTCTTCTTTGCTCATTGGCTCATGAGTCAGCGGTAAATTGCGATCGGCAATTTCTTTCATGCGCGCTTCAATAAGGGGAAGATCTTCTTCCTTAAAATTGCGTGCTGGAAGCATATCATAAAAAAAGCCTTCGGGTGTAGCGGGGCCGATGGTAAGGATTGTTTGCGGATATAGTTCCATTACTGCGTGGGCGAGCAAGTGGGCGGCGGAATGCCGCAATGCCATGATATCGTTTTGTGATGATTTCATAGTTTCATCTTTCTACTAAATGGTAAAGTTATCTTTATTTGTAACAGATTATTAAAAAACGGGGAAGTAAATTGGTGAATAATACGCATCTGAGAGTGCGTGCAACATCTTACGCTGCTGCGATTGTAGTTGAGAGCGCACTCGTTGCGGTGTTTGTAGAATGATGAGAAACAAGAGCGAAAGATGAATAGCTTCCGTTCATTGAGAGGTTCCTTAGATTGAATAATAGCATGGTATCTATCATCCAATCTAAGGCAAATTATGCTGTTGGTCAATAATCTTATGAGATTTTTGTGGAATTCTGGGGACTATCTTTGAGAATCTGGTCTTTGAGCTGCTGATATTTTTTTAGATAAATTTCGGATGAATGCTTGCTCATTTTAGTAATTCCCTTGATCTCGGCTTTGCCTTTCAGATAATCAGTTCTAACGATGGTTATCATGTAAAAGTTATTTTCAATTTGCGCGAAAATTCTTACCAAAGTATCTTTTTGGGTGTTCACGAGTACATTTTTTGCATTAATGTACTCTGTTTCTAAGCCGAGTTTTTTGGAAAGAGTAGAGTTTTTATCATTTTTAACGGTCAGTTCTTGGATTATGAAATGTTTATCATACCAAGAGCCGCCCTCAACGGGAATAAAGGTTTCCAGAAAATTTTTAGCACTCTTGAATTCAATTTTTTCAAAATAATGCTGAGCATTGCCGGGTGCAATTGATACGATATGCGCCGGACTTTTTATGGTAACAGGCAGTGAAATGACCGGAGCTTCCACTAAAACAGTATCTTGGGGGATAGTAATATTCTCTGCATTTTCCATCTGTTTTAATGTGAGCAATGTTGTATTGAGTGTAATAAGACCATCTGATAAGACCGGAACGAATGATGTAGATTTTGGAAGTCTAATGACTGGATTGTCACACAGTTTATCATAGGTTATGGAGGGAAGCGCTTTAAGGAGCCAGTTTAAATCAGCTTTTTCAAAACTATTCTTTTCAAGGGTTTTGAAAAATTTCTTCCATTCATACTTGTGATCAATTTTCATGCGCCATTTCTCATTACTTTCACATGCAATGTCAGTTGGCTGAAGCAATGTTTTGTTATCGCCGGTAGGGAATGATAAATGTCTCCATAGGCAATGAGCGTAGCCATCGCTGATGCAGCCACAGATAATGCTGTAATTATAGGCCGGATTACCATAATCGTCAAAGGCCATTTTTATATGGTTGCCTGCGCCATAACAGGTAGAATAATGGAATGAATTAGTAGAAATTGAATGCTCACAGAATTCTAATACTGAATGAAACTCATCGACCGTTAAATCAGCGATAATTGCCTTTGCTTCAGGGGTTGTTTTATCAGTCGTAATTTCTTTGTAATAGGATCCGCCATGGCCTGAAAGGATTATATTCCATTTATAAGGAAGTTCCTGAGAATTTATATCGTGCTTTGTTATAAAAAAATCATGTAAGACAAGGGATAGGCTCTTTTTATGTTCACTCCCATCAAAATAACCAGTTACCGGATCTTCAATGTCAGCAACGGGAGAAAGATGATCCACCTTCAACCCAAGCAGGAGTTCCTTTTCGCTGAAACTAGTATTATTTGCTCGCTTTGTTTCATTTTTTTGTAATTTTTCTAAATTTTTCTTAGGGCTGAGCAAATAAAAAGATTTTCCATTGGTGTAAACTTCCCACTCATTTTTATCAAAGTGAGTGAGGTAGGCGGCAAGCGCTACGCTTGCTTCATGGGTAACCGATTTATTATCTTCATTAATTTCTTTCTGATAAAACTCTTCATTAACCTTTTCTAATCCAAGTTGTTTTGCCTGCATTGGTTCAATATTTTGTTTTCTATAGTGATCTATCCAATAGGTGAGCCTTTCACCAACATTGTTATACATCTCTAATGCTTTTTTTTCAGGGCTATCAGGCACTTCAGCCATCTGCTGAATGCTCAAGCGTTTTTCGATAAATGCATTCCATAATGCGGCATTAATAATTATCGGCGCTGCTTGTTCATTAAGAGCCGCTTGTAATTTATTGGTGAGAAAAATTCGTCCAGGTCTGCCAATATTTTCGTATGTTCCTTCTTGATCAAGCAAAATAATGATATTGCGGAAATGAGATTTTTCTGGTTCAGCGCTGGCAAGTGTTGAAAGTAAGCAAATAATACTAATAAATTTTCTCATGGTATTCCTTATTTGACTTTTACTGGCAAAATTCCCGTGGAAACTTTTTTTCCTGAGATAATATCAGCAACGGCTTTATGAGCTGCAGGCCAATCTTCGTAAGCAATTAATATATCATCAGCTTCATTTACCAAAGGTATTGCATAGGGAGTACCAAAAAGCACTACAGTGACTTGTTTCCCCTGATTTTTTAATGATATTATCAAATCATCAATTGAATTTGGAATGCCATAATTTTTATCTGCAAAACGATTCATTGTGTGAATGGTTACAATAACATGATCAGCGTTATCAAAATTACTTGATAGAATGGTATCTAATTCATTTTTAGTGCCCGGAATCTCAGTGCCAAACATATCCGATGTATCAATGCTATCATCATCATCATTTTCAAGAATGGAAATAATAAATTTGCGATTGTTTTGCCCAGCAAACGGATTTTCGCAGCTGCGTTTTGCCAGCGTTATTGATTTACAAAAGAGAAGTTCTTGCAAATCATGTGCCTCCTGCGATTGTAACACTTCTTCTATTGATCTATCGTCCTCATTTTCATCTGACATTGCCCATGCTTTAGCGTGCAATACTTTTAATACTTTGCTATTAATTTCTTCTTCGGAGATTTTGCCATCATATACGGCTTGTTCAATATAATCTATTGCGCGAGCTGCATCTACCGGGCAGAGCAAGATATCATTGCCTGCCAGTAATGCTTGCAACTCTAATTCTCCGGGCTCAGCGCAATCACTTGCCCCTTTCATGCCGAGTGCATCAGTAATTATCAATCCGTTAAATCCCATTTGGTATTGAAGAAGTGTAGTAACAATCGAATAAGAAAGAGAAGAAGCAAGACCTTTTTGTTTTTCTAATGCAGGGACTTCTAAATGTGCTGTCATCACTGCTTTAACGCCTGCATCGATAAGTTCTTTGAAGGGATATAATGCTATCGCAAGATCTTGATTAACGGTTGGTAACATTTCATGAGAATCTTGACTTGTATCGCCATGCCCAGGAAAGTGCTTGGCACACGCGATAACGCCATTGTCTTGCAAGCCATTCATAAGTGCAAGTCCCATCAAAGTTACTAATCCTTTTTGTGAACCAAATGAACGAAGCCCAATTATAGGATTGGCAGGATTACTATTCACATCAACAATCGGCGTAAATGCCATGTGAACGCCAATTTTTTTAAGCTGTTGAGCGAGTTCGGCACCAAGTTTATAGGCAAGGCGAGGATCATGGATTGCCCCAAGAGCCATGGCGCAGGGATAGGAGATAACACTTTCTTCATGCAGCCGATCATCTAATCCCGTTTCAGCATCGAGAGCAATGAATAATGGTATTTCGCTCAAAGATTGGAAATGATCTGTAAGCGCAGCTTGTTCTTGTGCAGTAGTATTACTTCCATAAAAAATTACGCCACCTACTTGATAATGTATTATCAAATCTTCAATATAGGCATGATCGAGCAAGTAGAGTGCCCATTCATACCATCTATCCATGAGCTTTTGATTTTTTTCTTCATTTGAAACGGCAGCTACGATGCACAATTGTGCAATTTTTTGGCGAAGAGAGAGCTTTGCAAAAACTTCCATGGGATCGAATTTTTTATTATTACACCATATTGAAACAGTGATTAGAGATAATACAACAATGGATAATTTTTTCATCGCACTTCCTTAATTTGTTAAAAGTAGAACCAGTCACTAAAGATAACAAAATTATTAAAAAAAACATTATCAAAAAGATGGAGTTTTTCTGCTAAAATCAGGTATCCAATTGACCCGCTGCATCATTTTTTTCAAATATTGATTGGCTGTAGGCATACTATGCTAGGCTGCGGGTGAGTAAAAAAAGGAAGAAGTATGGCCGAAAAACTATTTATTTTGGACACCAACGTTCTGGTGCATGATCCTAATTCCTTATTCAATTTTAAAGATGCTTTGGTTGGAATTCCTTCCATTGTACTAGAGGAGTTGGATCATTTCAAGGGAGAGATGAGTGAGCGAGGGCGGAACTCGCGTGAAGCGGCTCGTTTGCTTGATAATTTGCGAGACGAAGGTTCATTGGGCGATGGGGTGCCGCTTGAAAATGGTGGTAAACTAAAAGTACTTTTCTTACCGGTTGAAAAACTTCCTAAAATTCCGTTTGTACTCGATGTCAATGATAATAAAATTTTACTCACCGCCTTTCATATGAAGCAGGAAGGCTATGATGTTCGGTTTATTACCAAAGATATTAATGCGCGGGTTAAAGCTGACGCACTCGGAATTGCTGCTGAAGATTATTTAAAAGAATCAATTTCGATTGAAGAATTTTATAAGGGATGGTTGAATGTTGATGTTCCCGCCGTTGAACTCAAAAAAGATTTTCCAACCATACTGGATAAATTGGTTGATGAAAAATCACTTGCGATCAATGAATTTGTATTAGTTACTAGCCAACATAACCCATGGAACTATCGGGTTTTTAGATACTTAGGAGGCAGGCATTTTAGAATTGTGCACGAACCATTACTCAAGTGGCCTCTTAAAGCGCGTAATCCCCAACAGCTCATGGCTCTCGATCTTTTGCTTGATAATTCGATTCAATTTGTAACGCTTTTTGGGCCCGCTGGAACTGGCAAAACATTTTTAGCATTGCTTGCCGGATTGCATAAAGTTTTGGTTGAGGATGAGTATGAGAAGATTTTAGTTTCTCGTCCTGTAGTCCCACTCGGCAGAGATATTGGTTACTTGCCCGGTACTGTTGAGGAAAAGTTGCACAGCTGGATGTTGCCCATCTATGATAACATGGAATTTATCATGCATTCATCGCAAGTTGGCCAGCATTTTGAAGAGCTTGATGGGGATCGCTATGAACGGCGCAAAGGAAAAAAATCTCAAAAAGGGCAAGACAAACGGCAAAATGGTTCATCACTGCGGCCTATGGATGATTTGGTGAAACATGGCAGATTAAGTTTAGAAGCTATCACCTATATGCGTGGCCGCTCGATTCCGTATCAATATATTCTTATCGATGAAGTGCAGAATCTTACGCCGCATGAGGTCAAAACTTTGGTCAGCCGCGTCGGCGAAGGAAGTAAAATTGTATTAGTGGGAGATCCCTATCAAATCGATTCCCCGTATTTGGATTTTATTAGTAATGGTTTGGTAGTTACCAGTGAACGGTTTAGGGGCCAGCGGGTGTTTGGAACCGTATACTTGCAAACGAGCGAACGAAGTGAATTAAGTAAATTGGTAACTGAATTGCTTTAGGAGATTGCAATGAAAAAAATATTTGTTGCTTTATTCTTTTGTAATGCTCTTCACTCAATGAATAGTTCGACTCTTTTACAATGTTTAGTAGAATCGGGCTTGAAAGAAAAAGATATTATCTGGGCTGCTACAATGGCCAATGCAGTTAAACGCATGGATAGAATGTCTGCAATAAGAGATACACTGCTAATTCAAATGGTTATTGTGCCTGCTTCACAAAAGATTTTCTTTTATAAAAAAGATCTTATTGGAAAACCTGACGGAAGCCATTTTTTGGCGATTGATTTTAGTGATATGCAGGCAGTTAAAACCGAATTGGAACGAAAAACCACTCCCAAACCATGAGAACAAATAATTACATGAAAGGATTGCAGGAAAGTAATCGCATACTGATCATCCATACTGCTTTATGAAACGAATGTTCTTCCAAGCACTGGATTGCGAATTTGCTGCATGAAGGTTCAAATTTGCATGTTGCCGGGCCCAAGATTGGCCGAAGGCCGATAATTAATGCGGTGCAAACCCAATTAATGCACTTTGATAGTTGCATCATAAATTATTTCTTTGAGTTGGGCATAGGAAAGCTTGGTGCCGTCTTTTTTAACAATTATCACGAAATCGAATCCTTTTTTTTGTAATCCTTCTTCGTGAAACAGAGCCTTAATTCTTCGGCGGATCGTGTTTCGGGCGACAGCAGTGCCGATTCTGCCGGGGGTGATAATGATAAGGGCTCCCTGCTTTTCTTGAGTAGGGGCTACTAAAAGATCAAGGCCCGGATGCTTTATGATACGCCGGGCCTTGTTAAAAAGTTTTTTAATCTCGGTTTGAGTAGACATTATGCACGTACTGCAAGACGTTTTCTGCCTGCAGAGCGGCGGCGTTTAAGTATTTTTCTGCCGTCGTGAGAGGCCATTCTCTTCAAAAAGCCGTGTTTTCTATTTCTTTTTTTTCTGCTTTTTCTAAAAAAAGTAACTGACATAGGAGATTCCTGCTATTGATAGATTTTTTCCTTGGATACTCTTTATTATAGGCAAAAAATGGAAATTTTCAAATTTCTTTTGCCCCCTGGATCATCAAGTTTGTGACTAAATACACTCTTTTTCCACTCATTCTGAGTAGAAATCGAAGATTTCGTATCGAAGGAGCGCCTCCCAGCCTGTCCGCCGAAGCTTTATGCGAAGGCTGGACGCATGGGCAACGGGGGTTTTCATGCAAAAAACCCCCCTTGCAACGCAAAAGCCCTTTGCCATCCCTAAACTTGATCAACTCACGACCTCGCGCTTCGCGCTCCAATTAGGAATACAAAAAATAGTTTTTAAGTCTTTTCCTAGAAGCCGCATGGAGGATGCCGACGCAACAAAGTTGCAAGGCATTCCGAAGCCGAAACCAAGCGAGCGCGAAGCCACGTTAGTGGTTTTTGCGAAGGCAAAAACCCTCTGCCCCTGCGCTGGAGGCGCCTTATAATTTTTTGCATGAAATCTTTAGATTAAAAACTGTCATCGCAAAAAACTGTATTAATGTTAAAATTAGCCAAAACATGTATTTTCTTTTGAGATTTATGCGAATTGCGCTATTCTTATGTAATCAAGATATTCGCATCTTTTGTTGAGGTTCTATTTATGAACAAATTATTTCTTTCAGTAATTTTATTGGTAAGCATTTCGCTTTTATCAGCGGGAGCTAAAGGGATGCAAAAAACTCCAGAAAAGACGGTAGTTCTTCCGTTAACTGCGCAAAATTTGGCACTTCTTCAACAGGCTACGCACCAAAATACTCATAATGCTGAAGATGATAATAGTTCGGAGAGCTCTGATAGGACTCAGCCCGATCATTTGGCTGGGCTTGTCAATGCGTTGCCTGGGGTTAATCAGCCTAAGGCTTAAGGTTGTTTAGTTGCCTTTGCTCTTTAAATACCGCTCTGCATCTAAAGCGGCCATACATCCGGCTCCTGATGAAGTGATTGCCTGCCGATACCGGTAATCTGCCACGTCGCCGGCAACAAAAATGCCGGGGATAGAGGTTTGGGTGTTATCCGTAACCTCTATAAAGCCGGCCTTATTAAGTGCCAAATGCCCTTTAAATGGCCCAACATTAGGATTCAGGCCGATGGCTACAAAGAGTGCATCTACGGCAACATGTTCTGATTTTTTTGTTTTTTGGTTCGTGATCGTTACCCTCGTAATATGGGAGCCATTTCCCTGAATTTCGGTGACGGTGGTATTGTAAATAATTGTGATATCAGGATTATTAATAACCCGCTCTTGCATGGCAAATGATGCAGTTAATGTATCTAGGATATGCACGATTTTTATCTGCTTGGTAAAATTGAGCATAAATGAGGCTTCTTCCATAGCCGTATCGCCGCCACCAACAACCATTACCGGCCGATCTTTATAAAAGGCTCCATCGCAGACGGCGCACGTAGTGACCCCTTTACCCCAATATTCTGCTTCACCGGGGACTCCGAGCCTTTTTGGCGAGGCTCCCGTTGCGATGATTACGCTATCAGCAGTTAAATGGGTTCCCTTATCCGTTTTTAATTCGAACGGTGTTTTCTTAAAATCAACCGATGCGATCGATTCATCAAGAAGTTGGGCACCAAAATGGGCTGCATGTTTCTGCATATTGATCATCAGTTGCGGGCCCATGATGCTTATATTGCCTGGCCAATTTTCGATAATGGTTGTTCCCATGAGTTGGCCACCAGGATTTTTCCCTTGGATGACCACGGGATTAAGGTTTGCGCGCGAAGCATAAATAGCTGCAGTTAAGCCGGCTGGGCCTGCACCGATAATGATAAGTTTGTGATGAGTGTTTTGCATGATATGACTTTCTAATTTCGCTCGAATGGTTCGACGAGCTCACCACGAGCGGGATTGGATTCTTGCTGGCCGCTCGTCCTGAGCCTGTCGAAGGATTCGAGTGGCTTAAAGTTTATTTCTTGGTTAAATGATAAATAATATGATTGAGTGTTTTTTCCCGCAAGCACACGCGGCTCAATTCTTCATTGAGAACCGGATATTCCTGCCCGCGTATTTTAGTCATAGGGGGATCAAAATGCAAGAACTCTTTTGTTCGGGGCCTTTTGGTGAGGTTCAAATAATTTTTAAGATCCGCATGGGCAACATCGATTCCTTCTTCATATGCAAGCTGATCGAGAAATATTTCTTCCCGCGCTTGTTTTTCGGCAAGTTCACGCACCGCATCTTTAAAATCTGGCTGCACCCGATACACATGATAATCAGGATTATATTGTATCGCATCGAGAACTTTTTTTTGTTGGCGCAAGACCAAATGATTGGGAATCTCAAATCTGTGCTTCGTAAAAAGAAGTTTTAACGATTCTTCTACCATGGTTCTTCGTTGCGAAAGATCGTTGCGATAGGAAAATACTTCAATCAATTTTTGATACATTTCTTTATTGCTTTTTATTCTAAAATGCTGTTTAAACTGATCAAGGCAAAAATAGGCATTCGGAATAATATCATGAACCGCGACTTCAAAATTATATTGCGTACTGAGCGCATCGGTAAAATAATCTTGCAGAATAGAGCTGCTGCTGCAGAATTTTTCTTTATTTTTTTTATGCAAAAAAAGTTCCTGAAATGGTTTATCAGGTTCTTCATCGCCCACTTTGAGCCAGAGGTTTATGCATTGATTGCCCATTATTGGATTGAGATCATTGTTCAATAAACAGAGTGAATAATTAACCCAATCGCCTACTGCAATGCCATGGTCCGTGTATTTTTCTTTGGCAGTGGCTTCTTCATGCAAGAATGTTTCAACTTGCCGATCGAGGTCTTTATAGTTTTTTCTTTTGGGTGCTTTAAAGGGAAGATATTTCCATTCTTGAAAGCTGAGGGGAGGAAATAAAGAAAGTTCAAAATTAAATGATGCATCTGTTCCGGGTTTAAGATCTATCGAAACAAGTCGTGGTTGGCCGGCAACCAGTAATTTTTTTCTAAGAATTTCCTTTTGTAGAAAACCCATTACTAAATATTTAAGAAGGAATTCCTGGATATGCTCAATTAAATTTGTTTGATAATTTTGCTCGATATATGCCGAGGGGGTTTCACGTTTATGAAATCCAAATGCAGGGGTGGTTCTTTTTTGAGCAATGACTGCTTGTGAATATAAGGCATCAACTAATGCTGCCGGTACTATAATCGCAAGTGAACAAAAACTTGGCTCACTTTTGATAATTTCTAAATTAAGAGAAGAATTACTACGCTCTACGTGCATCACCATACTGCTCCTTTTTTTATATGACTCAGCTCTGTGCTAAGCCATACTTTACAATGGGTAACACCGCGTGTCCAGCCATTGCATTTTGTTGCATGGAAATGCATGATTTG
>CAVSFC010000005.1:0-24860 GCA_963727255.1 uncultured bacterium
TGATCTAAATATAATTGCTTTACACTAATCAAAATTAAATTAAAAAATGATATTTTATGAAAGAGGATGCTATAAAAGCACAATAAGTATTGTTTTTTTAGATTAAGAGCACATTAATCTTATAGGATTATTTGCAATGCATAAGGGGGATCAAAAAAATGAATACCATCAAAATTGGATGCGAAGTTTTTTTAATAAAGAACAACATGGTTTTATTGGGCAGAAGGAAAAATTGTTATGGAGATGGAACATGGGGCTTGCCAGGGGGGCATTTAGAATATGGAGAATCAATAATTGAGTGCGCAAAAAGGGAAATTAAGGAAGAGATTGGTATTGAAGTTGCAGAATTAAAATTGATTTCTGTTATTGATAATATTGATGAACGGGGGCACTATCTTCATGTATCTTTCTTGCTAGAACAATTTTCAGGCGAAATACGCTGCATTAAGCCTTATGTTTGCTCGGAATGGAAATTTTTTGATATTTCCAATTTGCCGCAAGATCTTTTAAGCCGCATCAAAGAATATTTCAGAACTATTTTAGGAATACTCTCCATCTCGAAAAAGAATAACCATTAATATTTTTAGTAATTTACGTTAATAGTTCTTGAAGATCAATTTCATGATACCCATTTACTTGCAGATCAGCATTCTTAATTTGCTCAGGGCGGTTGCTTGTATTGATCCCAATGCAAAACATTCCGGCCGCTTTTGCAGCCATAATGCCGTGCGCTGAATCTTCAATCACAATGCATTCTGCTGGCTTTACGCCCAGCTGCTGCGCCGCATGCAGAAAAATAAGCGGGCTTGGCTTGCCAATATTATTGACATGGTTCATTGAATAGAGATGGCAGCCAAAAAATTGTGAAAGATTAAGACTTTTATCAGTAATTTCTAGAGTATCGATGGTGGCATTGGTTGCAACAGCAACCTTGAGAGGAAAAGCGGCAACTTTTTGAATAAATTCAGGAAATCCTTCGATAAAACAGATACCGGTTTGATAGAGCTTATTTGCAATGGCCGCTTTCTCCTTCATGATAACTTCAACGCTATCATCTGATTGGGTTACTTCTTTAATCAGTTGGCATGCTTTGGGCAACCCTGAACCAAGCAATTGTTGATTAATCTGTTCTTTTTCTAGCGTGGTTAAAGATTTGCCTCGTTTTGCGATCACGATATGCGAAGCTTGCATCCACAATATTTCAGTGTCAACGATGGTGCCATCCATATCAAAAATAATTGCTTTAAATTTCATATTTTCCCTAAATTGTGCCCTGCCCATACTTTTGCTTGCCCCGCATTGTTTATTTCCGTTTGTATCCCTCTCTACTCGGCCCTTGGCCTCCATTGGGACGAACTGCCCGCCATAGCCTCTGGCGAGGGAACGAGTTTGCATATTTTTTTCTATTTTAGTAATCCCACCTTAACGGGCCTGCCCGCTGCTTCGACTCACTCAGTTCCCTCAGGATAAACTCCGCTTGCAGACTGGCCGTTTCCGGCATAGCTTTAGCGAAGACGGAATAAGCGAAGGCCGGGTTGATAATTCCATTTTTATGAGTAACCTAGTATGAGCGGTTGTAAGCCCTATTCATAACGTATCACTTTTATTTATTTTAATTCAACGGTGGTCACTATGGTCAGTAAGAAGTTGCTCAGTCCATTTCAAAATATTCTGCTCTTTAATACGCTCATTAAAGTATCGGGAATTGCCAAGCTCAGCTTCATCGTCGGTTCTCAGATTGCCTTTTTCTCAGCTGTTGCAATTATGACCCCTCTTTCAGGTGCTTTTGCCGGAATTTCCGGATGCTTTAGCGTCTTCGGAGTTGGGCTTTTAATTCGATTTTTATTTTTTGGCTCTTTGCCATTTCATTTCTTAGCATATCATATTCCCGGATTATGTGCATCGCTCTACTGGGCCACAGAGTCAAAACTGATCAGAATTGCGCCGGCTATTCTGTGTATGGCACTTTTTATAGCCCATCCAGTCGGAGCTTCGGCGGCGTTATATAGCCTTTTTTGGCTGATTCCGGTTTATACCACGTTATTCTGCAAAGATACTATTTTTACCCGGGCGTTGGGCAGCACCTTTACTGCCCATGCAGTTGGTTCTATAATCTGGTTATTTACGGTTCCTATGAATCCTGATCAATGGCTTGCGCTCATTCCGGTTGTATGTATTGAAAGAGCATTATTCACTGTTGGCATGGCAATAGGGTATACCGTGATTGCCTGGTGTTTGGCAAAAACATCCATCTTTTCTCAACACTCAGTTCGTATTACGAGTGCAAGGATTTAAGCATCTATGAATATTCGCTTGGCATTTGGCGCTGTATCTATTTTTCTTGTATGTGGTTTGCTTTGGCACGAACTCAGACGAGCAGATGTTGATCTTCAAACGCAAAAAACTTCCTTAGATGTTCCCATGCCTCAAGAAATAGAAGAAGCGCAACCATTGCAGCACCTTGCCTGCATCATGGATGGCAATCGCCGCTGGGCAAAAGAACGGGGCTTATCATCAACTGAAGGGCATAAAAAAGGCATTGAAATGTCTAAGCTGATAATCGAATTTTGCCTTGAGAAGAAGATTCCCTATCTTTCTTTATACATCTTTTCTAATGAAAATTTTAGACGTACCGAGCAAGAATTAAAATCTATTTTTGGGCTGATGTTGCAAGAGGCCAATAAAGGCATAGAAGAATTTAAAAAGCATGATATTCGGCTCCGATTTATTGGAGATCGCAGTTTATTCCCCGAGCAACTATTGCCATTACTTGATCAATTTGAAAAAGAAACTGCTCATTGCAAAACGCTGCAGGCAAGTTTCCTCTTCTGCTATGGGGCACGCCAAGAAATTGCCGCAGCGGCTAAAAATATTGCGCATAAGGTAAAGATTGACGAGCTTGCTGAGGATGATATTACCCCTGAGCTCTTTGCCGATCACTTGTGGACCCGAGAACTTCCTGAGCCAGATCTTATTATTCGCACCGGATATGTTTCGCGATTGAGCAATTTCTTGCTCTATCAAGCAGCGTATTCAGAATTATATATGCTCGATTGTTTCTGGCCAGATATTACTAAAGAAAAGTTACAAGAGGCATATGATCAATATATTAGCAGTGAACGCAGATTTGGTGCTTAGATGGTCCTATTCATCCTGAGCTTGTCGAAGGATAGAAAGCTTAGAATTGTCGAGTATTTTTGCATGGTTCGACAAGTTCACCATGAATAAATATTCTTACAATATCCCCAAACTCATCAAATCATGGCGGAACTGCGCTGGATTTTTAAAATGGATCCCAAGAAATCCTTGCGCAACTGCCGGCAGTATATTTACCAGCTTATCATCGACAAAAATAATTAATTTACTCCGATCGGGATCATAAAGATCCAAATATTGTTTATAATATTCAGGATCCGGTTTCTCAACTCTATTTTTGCAACAATCTACCGTTTTACCTTCCATGCCTTCAGCATCTTTATCGAAATATACAAAAATATTTTGACCAAGAACAGTAAGTTGTTCTTTAAGTTTTATAAAGATTTGCGTACCAATGTTGGATGCTATATGAAGTGTATATCCTCTTTGCTTAAGCTCTTTGAGAATTGTTTCCACATCAGGATCGGGGCGCTGGGCATTGACAACCGTGGTGAAAAGTTCCGCAAGATCAATCGCCTTCGCTTGCAAAAGATTATGAATAAATCGTGCAGAAGTAATCTCATGATAGTTATTTTTTTGCCATGGTAATACGTTGATCACCGATTGCCAAACAATTGAACCGAGGCTAACCATCAAAGGGATATTCCAAAGTGCTTTAATGAATTGGCTTTTGTGGGGATAATTGCGAATGATTGTCCAAATGAGTTTAGATTTTTTATGTAATAAAACCTTATGAATATCAAATGCAAATTCAAGTTTGTGTTCAGCTTTTTTTTCAGAAATCATTTGTATTAACTGTTTTTCCGCTTTCCCGAACGGTGGAAAAATAGTTTGGGCGTGTGTGGGGGCACAAAAGATAAGTGCAATTAAAAGAGAAATGCTTGTATACAGTTTCATAGTTCTCTTTCATAAAAGTTTGTTACGAATATCGTAGAATATTCTGAAAAGAAGAAGCAATGTTCTTTATGCTCCCACTTGTAATTGAACTTTAAGCGGTTTATCGGGGGTTATGATTAGCAGTGATCCGGGCAAAGGACGTTGATCAAGAACTATGCAACTGTTACATTGATGGGCCGGTTGAGTAGGGGTTGCATGAAGAATATCGGCGGTGCAACCATTGAGCTGTAAAAATGAAAGCACTTCATCGACAGATTTCTTTTTAAGATTTGGCATAATTACCGGTTTTTGATTTTGCGCAGTATATATAATTACTCCTTGATCACTTGCAGCCATTCCGGGGGCTGGATATTGCGCAATGCAGTGTTCGCTCTGATAATCTGCAGGAAGTGGCGCAATTTTTGCATGCAATGATTGGCCTTCGATTATTTTAGTAGCTTCTTGAGCAGTTTTATGATGAAGATCAGGAATTTGCAATGGCATAGGTTTGCGCGCAATTACCAAATAGAGCGCTTGATGTTCTTTTATTGCGCTTCCTGGGCTTGGGGTTTGGCTTACTATCGTTCCTTCAACTAAATCCGGCTCATCTTTATGCCCAATAATGCGTAAGTTCAAATTTTTTTGAGATAAGATAACTGCTGCTTTATCAAGGCTTTGCCCAATTAATGCCGGGGCTTGCAGTGTGGGTGCGGAAGAGATGAAGCTTATGGCAAGATAGCCTAAAATAAATGTTGCAAAAGGGGTGATCCAAAGAAAACGGGATAGCATCATGATTCTTTTGTTTATAATACCAGGTGAATAATAAGAGCTTATGCGAAAATTCGAAAAGCCGCTCGTCCTGAGTTTATCGAAGGATTCGAGCGCTCGAATGGTTCGACAAGCTCACCACGAGCGGGTGTAAAAATTTTATTGAAAATAATAAATTTCGGACAAACTCTTTGTAAAGATAGCAGCTAAATCGATGCCCGTTAAGATATTTTGAATTTATTTGTTGGCTTACTATGCTATAAGCAGTTTTACTCATCCAAAAAAGGGAATTTATGAAGATTGAAATAATGTTTCTTTCACTCTGCTTTTTAATGGTAACGGCAAATGGTATGGAAGTAAATGATAAAGATTTAATGTTGTTTGCCCAATCAAATTCATTCAAAATGAGACAGTTGCAACGATTAGCGCGAACGATGCCAGAAATAAAAAAAGCATTAATCCAAGATCTTGAACAAAAAAAGGCAGATGCCGAGCATCAACGTGGCAAAACAAAACAAGGAGTTTCCTATCAAGGGCCACAAGTGTATGATACCATCAGCGCCAATAGATGCATTAATGACAAACGTTTTGTTTTGGCCGATTTTGATGAGCCCGCTACTGATATCTATCAAGCGCAGAGTCCTTTTGAAAAAACTATGAATCTCAAAGAAACAGCCAGGCCCTATGGCATCAATGCATTGGATGTCAATCATCTGGGGGATACGGTTGCTACCGATCAAGGTAATCAGATTCTGCTTTGGGATCTTACTACTCAGAAATCAAATGGTTTTTTACAAGGGCATACCGATTTAGTAACCGGCATTGATTTCTATCCTGGCAATTCATATATTTTAGTCTCGGGATCAAAAGATAAAACACTAAAGATATGGGATACTCGAACTAATAAATGCACACAAACTTTAAATGATTCTGCTCCAGTTCTTTCCGTTGATTTTTCTCCCGATGGGGAAAATGTGGCTTCAGTTAATAATTCTGGGATTGCGGCATTAACGTTATGGTCATTAGCTCAAAGTAAAGGTATTGCTAAGACCACTGGTGCATGGACTGCAAATTTTAATCATACCGGAACGAATATTATTGCTGGATTACCGGGGAAATTGATTCTCTATAAGGGGAGTACTTTAGAAACTATTAGGTCATTAGCATTGCCTGAAAGTTGGGTCAAAAATAATGCAATTCCTGGATCATTTGATTTCTCAGCTGATGATAGCATCGTCTTAGCAAGTGGCCCACTCAGTGATATTTTTATCTGTAAGGGAGACTTGAGTGCAATTGAAGACGATATCGATTCAGGAATGCTCGGGGTTGATGCGCATTTTTACCCGAATGGCCAGCAAATTTTATCGAGTACTTATTGCTGCGCAGTTGATGCCGGGCCATATGTGAGGATTTGGGATATTGAAAATAAACGGAAAAAAATTCGAGAAGTTCAGATAGCATCTCAAGAAAAAAAAGAAGAAAAATCTCGTTATTGCTTTCTTCAATAATTGATTCAAAGGATTCTCATGTATATTCGCACGCTTGTGATGTGTTCTATCATTTTTCTTCAATGCCAGAGCATGGACAATGGATGGGATGATGGAGTCGATTGGAAAGGCATAATTGAAACAGGTAGAAAGTTAAAAAAAGACGATAATATTTACAAAAATCCTCCAAAATCTATTAGCGCTCCGCTTACTAAGGAGTTAGTAACCGATACTCCGTATTGGAAAAAAATGGAAACCGCAAATGATACGGATAAAGATGCAGCCTTTAATCAGTTGAATGGGTTCGTTTTTGAACCGGATGCTTGGAATTTACAGCGATATCATATTGCCGCGGCCGCGATGATTAATGCCCGCTTGGGATTAACTGAAGCCTTAGGCAAAGCGGTATATCATAATGATCAACCGCTTTGTGAACTTTTACTTGAGAAAGGAGGCGATCCAAATGGGTTTCGAGATATTTTTCCCTTTTTATATTCTGTAAAAACAGCAGCTCTTGCCCAAATTTTTTTAAAATATAACGCGAGCGTTACGTGCATGGTAAAGTATTCAAAAGATACCCTTCTTCATACCGTTGCAGATCATTATGAGTATGAGCCAGAACTTATTCGCGTGTATCGAAAAGCGGGGTTATCTCCGTTGACGGTAAATGAATATGGATCTTCGCCATTGCATAATCTTTTATTTGGAATTAATGATATGATGCTTAATTCCAAAACTGATACGGTAATTAAAAAAGCAGACTATCTGCTTGAGGGGCTATCACCTAAAGAAGTCCTTGCTCTTTTGTATCAATGTGGCGGAGATGGCTTAGTAACAGTATTAGAAAAATTAGAAAAGGTATGCGCCCAAGAGGAAAATAACTCGAAAAGACGTGAGGATTTTCTAAAAACTATATCATTAATGAAAAAAGATGCTTATAAAGAATTACACGCTCACTTGCTTGAGCAAAAAAAAATAGCGGAAACAAAAATTGGAAAATTTACTCTCGGTAGCTTTGAGGACCGTGTATCTAGACCACCACGAAGATACTTTGAATTTCATATTCATGATGAGTCTGAAAAATAAAGTTACATAAACTAAGGCAAACTATAAGCCGGATTCTGTAGATAATAGTATTATCTGGCAACCATTTATCTGAGCGACATACCCACACGTTTAACCGGAACGAACTGACCGACACGTGCCTATTTTGTCTTGCTCCAGGTGGGGCTTGCCCCTATAAACCATCACTGATTTATACTGTGCGCTCTTACCGCACATTTTCACCCTTTCCCCATGCTTTTTTCCTACTTCGCCAAGGCTATATAGGAGCTCTAAGGAGGTTATTTTCTGTGGCGCTATCCATTGATAAAGCCTTTCGGCTCTATCACCCTGGCTTGCTTAAGCTTGCCAGGCACCTTATTCGTTTGGAGTCCGGACTTTCCTCCCTACTCGAAGGAGAGCAGAGCGATTGCCCGTTTGCCTTAGTTGTACGATTTCAAGGATTTACCCGTTCGTGGTGAGGAGCGCCAGGAGGCGCGTCTCGAACCATATCACTAATATATTAACAATAATGGTGGAAATTGTATAGGAAACGCTTATTGGCAGGCCTAATATCCACCATTCCACAATGCCTATTTGAGCCAGTATGCACCCGGCTAAAAGCAGGTAGTATTGCCATACTGAATCATAGAAGGTATGCCTCATTTTTATGCCCAAAAGGGTTGCTGGAATCAGGTAGGCAAGGCTTATGCCAAACCGCCCATAGTGAATCAGGGGGCTTAAAGAAAGAAGAAGGCAGGCAAAAGCTATCCTGGTTAAGCCTATGGGCCTGGAAAGTTGGAGTATATAGAAGCAGAGAAGACCATATATAAGGGGTTTTTCAAAGATTGAGAAGGCGCCCAGATCAATAATAAAAAGTAGGCAGGCGATGCCATAGTAAAGAAGTGCTGATAATGGTCGTTTTTCTCTCATGTATTGGCGACTCTCCCTCGTAAACTCGGGATCGCTCGAAATGAATGGAAGTAAACCGAGTAAAATCCAGAGCAAGGATCATAATAGAGGATTTTTTTTAGAAATATCACATTTGTCATCGTCAGTGTATAATGAGAAATATCACTATTCAAGAATATTGCATGATCCATGAAAAAAATTATTCACAGTATTTTTTTAATCTTGTTTTTACTCGTTGCATTCACTGCCGGTGGTGCATGGTATATTTTTACCCATCACACGGTAAATTTTGAACGGCTCGCGCATTATGATCCGGGGCATCCTTCAATACTTTTAGATGATCACGGTAAAGAATGGGCCCGTTTTCAACTTGATCGGCGTGATCCAATTCCCTTAGCCCAGATGCCAAAGCATCTTATTAATGCATTTATTGCCGCTGAAGATTGGCAATTTTTTTCCCATGCTGGAATTTCTTGGAAAGGCATCATTCGCTCATTAGTGGTCAATATCGTGCACGGCAAAAAGGTGCAAGGAGCAAGCACCATAACGCAGCAATTAGTTAAACTTCTTTTTTTTGATTCAAAAAAAACATTTAAACGGAAAATAAAAGAACAGATCTATGCGATTCTTGCTGAGCGGCAATGCACCAAAGAGCAGATTTTAGAAACCTATTTAAATCATGTTTATTTTGGTTTTGGTATTTATGGCGTCGAAGCAGCCAGCCAACGTTTTTGGGGCAAGCATGCATCGGCATTAAGCCTTGATGAATCAGCAACGCTTGCCGCGATTATCCGATCGCCGGGCCACTATTGCCCAATTATTAATCCATTATCTACGCAACGGCGGCGCAATATTATTTTAAACTCAATGAAAAATCTCAAATTTATTTCTGATGATGAATATAAGCATGCAATTGCACAAGAAATTGCGATTAAAGACTATGATCAAACAATAATTGCTCCGCACTTAAAAGAATTGATACGGATGCAATTAGAAGAAGAGATTGGCAAAGAAATATTATATACCGGTGGTTTACTTATCCAAACAACATTAAACCGTGAGATTCAAGAGCATGCCCAAAAAAGTTTTAGCCAAAATATGGCTGAACTCAAAAAAAGCATGATGCAAGAAATCGATGGTGCCTTAATTACCATGGATAATAAGACTGGCGAAATTAAAGCGATGCTGGGTGGTTATGATTTTAATGCCTCTAAATTTAATCGAGCTTGGCAAGCAAAACGGCAAATGGGATCGGTGTTTAAACCGCTCATATTTTCAGTTGCGATGGCCCAGGGAGCTTCATTTGCCGATACTGAAATTGATGAGCCTATTACCATTGAACAACATAATGCCTTATGGCAACCGCATAACCATGATCATCAATTTAGAGGCCAGATGACGCTCGCTTACGCGCTCATGCGTTCAAATAACATTGTTTCTATTAAAGTATTATTAAAAACCGGAATGGAGCCGATCATTGCATTGGCTAAAGCATGCCGTATTGAAGAACAACTAAACCCATATCCTTCATTAGCACTGGGCTGTATCGATGCAACCCTTAAAGAAGTTTCTGGCATGTTTAATGTTTTTGCCAATAACGGGGTTTATGTTGAGCCATATGCGGTTAAGTGGGTAAAAGATCAATGGGGAAGCAAAATTTGGAAATCAGAAACGTTGCAAGAGCGAGTTATCCCAGAACGCATTGTGGGCAAGGTGAATAAAGTGCTTGAACTGGGCATCAAACGCTGGCGCAAGGCATTTGAGCAAGAGTTGATTGCCGATGATGTGATCTGCAAAACAGGAACAACCAATGATTCGCGAACCTGCTGGTTTGCCGGATCAACACCAGAATTAACTACCGCCGTTTATATCGGATGCGATGATAATCGCTCAATGGGGGATGATGTTTTCCCCATCAAAACCGCATTCCCAATCTGGCTTGGATTGCATAATAAACTCAAGCCGACTGGCAAGAAATTTATCTATGATCCTTCTTTGCGCACGATCAAGATTAATCAATGGACCGGTAGATTGGTCTATGCTGATGATCCGGATGGCATAGAGATTTGCGTATAAAAAAAGGCAGCGTTTTACGGCTGCCCTCTAGAAGATATTTTAAACAAGTTACTGTTGCGCACCAGCAAGGGAGAGAAGATTATTTCTACTAATATGTATTTCTCTTCCATATCGGTTTTCGACGTTGTCGTATTCATTGCGGTATTCTGCTAAAAGTTTTTGGATCTTTTCAGAATTTGCAAGTTCTGGTTTTGTTAATGTTTTAATGCCTTCTACTTTTGCATTTTTGAGAAGGTCAGCATGATTTTCTTTTAAATTATCATCCGATTTAATCGCTTCAGTAAATTCCGTTAAGAATTGCTGCGGAATTCGTTCTTTTCTATTGTTTTTATCATCATCTGTTCCAATATCATATCCAAAATAGCCAAGTACCCCTTTTGCACAACTTCCAACCCAAGTTGGTTTGCGAGCTTGAGCTAGAGCAAATTCACCAATATGTCCGATTAAACCATCAGCATAGTAAATCCCATGATTTTCTGGTTTTACATAAATATGATGTTTATCTGGATCTACAATTCCAAAAAGCATGTGCTTTTTCTGAGCAGGCAATAGTGGAAGTTCACTAGAATTTCCTAATCGCATATCAATACCATATGGTCGGAATTTCTTTTTCATATGAACAAAGTGTGATGCATCACGGGAATAACCATATGGATTATTGCTATAGTGCGCAAGCGGGTCTGTCGCATCACCTTTAATTGCAGGATTAAATTTCTTAATATAATCCATAAAGAAGTTGTAGAATTTAAAATCTTTATCTTCAATAACAAAGGTACCTTCTTCAAACCCTTGCTTATTCTCTAGCGCGTGGCTATAGAAGAACCAGTTTAATGCTACGATCGACTTTAAATATTCTTCTTGGGTGCTGGTAGGAATTTCTTTTTCAAGACTGTTAAGTATTTTTTTTGCGTATGCACTACCTTGTATAATCTGTTTATCAATAAATTCTTTATCCATCTGAAGAGATTGGCCGATAAGATCAATTCCTTTTTCAGTTTCAGACTGTTGAGGTTTATTAGGATTCTTCTCTATTTTTAAAAAATCCCCGGTTACAGAAAGATTCAGATGATTTGGCTCAACCAGTTGTTTTTCTTTAACTGCAGTCGCAATTTTTAAGACTCGCTCATTCAATTTGTTGAGCTTTTGGTCAGCCTTTATTCTGAAGCTATCAACTTGCTTATTAAAGTTTTGTGCAAAACTCTCAAGTGATTTGACCATAACTTGATTGTCATCGTTCGCTTTTGCGAGCTGAGATTCAAGTCCATTTGTTGTAATTGTTGCAACTCTTGCCATAGTTTTCACAATATTTTTTTCAGTTCCAAGTTCTGCATTAGTTTTTTGCTGAGCAGTTTTTAAGGCATCATTTTCAGTCTTTAGTAACTGTGTTTCTTCTTGTTTTAATTTTAGAAGTTTTCCGGCATCAGAGATCTCCTTTGCTTGTGCTTGTTTAATTTGTTCGTATTTAGCTAGAAGCTCTTGCAATTCTTGCTCTCTTTTTTTCAAAGCTTCAATTTCAGCAGTAGAATTGTTCCCATTGATTTGTTGGTCTTGCAAATTAGTCACTTGTTGAGTGAGAGCTGCAATTTTAGTATTGAGATCTTCTGTTTCTTTTTCTTTCTTATCTGATTCTTCATAGAATTTTAGTGCATCTGCTGCATGCTCTCTACTTATAGCATGCAGGTTCTCAACAAGTTTCGTTTCATCAGCAAGTCTTGTTCTAAATTTTTGAGCAGTTACTTTATCCTTATTCCACCATGCAGAAAAACGGGTATAAAAGCCTGCTAAAGGATTGCTAAAGAGATTTGAAAACCAGGTGGTTTTAACCACTTGCTGGTTTGGGACCTCAACTATTTTGAGCTGGTATTCTGAAATATTACCTTTTGGCTGAGCTGCCTGTGCAGGTTGCGCTGGTGCTTGTGGGCCACGGAGCCATGAAACTCCCGGTATCCAATCATACCAAGCTGCTTGCGCTGGGGTTGCAGCCGAGAGGCTTAACCCAAAAATAATTGAAAGCAAAATATGCTTATTCATAATAACCTCATTTTCTTTAAAAATACTGCATTATAGTATCTTTACTATACCATAAATATTACAGACTGACAACTCAATCTTTTGTTTCATATTGCAATTTTTCCCCTGTAAAATAAGCCAAATCTTTTTGTGAGCGTTTCAAATAGAAAATATTTGCTAGATGAACTATTCCCTAGCATCAGTGTGACCCTTTAGTTTACCATAGGAGTATGAGTTACAATAAAACTGAGGGGAATAGTATGAAGCATTTAAGCCACGAGCATATGCAGGCGTGTAAAAAATGTATTGAAGTGTGCGAGCAGGGTATCAATGTTTGCCAAAAATTGATTGATATGTGCAGCATCAGCCTCACTAAAGAGTGTGCTGCTGAATGTGGCAAATGTGTAAAAATTTGCAATGAATGCATAGAAGCGTGCAATGAATGCATTAAGCAATGTGAAATGCATAGTAAAGATTGCAATGATGCAAAGTGCAAAGCTGCCTGCCAGGAATGCATCAAAGCATGCCATGCCTGCATTGCCTCATGCAAAAAAGCCATTCCGGCATGCCATTCAGAAACCACTGATTGTATTAAAGATTGCCTTGCCTGTATCAAGAAATTTAGCGAGTGTGCACAGGCATGCCAGGCTTGCTTAAACCATGCCCGTTAGGGTTGGTATAAATAAATTTATTGAGCACCCTAAAAAGCATCATGTTATCACTTTTAATCTCTTGTTCTGTGAGCATGGTAAAAAGATGCGCTTGCTGATGGCAGAGTGCGCGCGCATTATCTTTTTGATGGGATGTTGCAGACGTTTCTAAAGGAATTGCAACGCACGCCTTATTAAAAAAAAGTGCTTCAAAAAGTGAACCGGCTCCCGCGCGGCAGATGATCACATCAGCGGCGGCATAGCAGGGTGCCAGATCTTCTTTATAGGTGAATACGACTGCAGGAATTTCTAGATCATAATAATGCATTTTCCAATCAAAGGAATCAAGGCTGCCCGTTTGATGGATGATCTGAATTAACGAATGCAGATGGGGATTAAGATCGAGCCATTCTTTGATGCAGGTATTGATAAAGACTGATCCTTGCGAGCCGCCATTAATAAAAATAGTTTTTTTGTTTTGTGTTAATTTTAGTTGGGAAAGTGCCTGTTCTTGGCGTATGTTTTTTGCATTATCTGAAAATCGAATCGGGTAAGGAGCAATTTCGCATTTGTGCGCAGGCAAAAATTCCTTTGCTTGTTCAAAGCAGATATGAATTTTTTCTGCATATTTTGCTAAAAATCGCGTTGCTTTTCCCGGTTTTGCATCAAGATCATATAAATGTATCGGAATTCGTAAAATTCTGGCTGCAGCGCATACAGGCAGGCAAATATATCCGCCCATGCCAATCACTTTCTCTGGCCGATATTCTCGCAGCCACGAGAGAGCGCGGAAAAATGCGCGGGTAAAATTTATGATGAATACCAAAATTTTGAAGATGTTAAAAAAGGGAACATTGCCTAATTTGAGCGCAATGTGTTTATTGATCATGCCCCCCTGTTTTTTGATAATCGCTTGGTCAAGCGGATGCGCAGTGGTAAAAAATAGTATTTCTGCATGCTCATTAGCAGCTTTTATTTGTTGCGCGAGCGTGAGCGCGGGAATAATATGCCCGCCCGATCTGCCGGCCACAAAAGCAATAATTTGTTCATTCATATTCTTTTCTCATGATTGAGCGAGAATTTTTAGTTTGCACGTTAGTGTAGCACGATCTTTAGAAACTTTGCATAGTTTTATTTGCTCCATTCTTTTAACCGTGCTTCTGCTTTTGTTTTATCATGATCATTTCTTGCAATTTGCACCGCAGCCTTCATAGTATCAATTGCTTTCTTGGTATTACCATTTTTGTAATAACATTTTCCCAAATGGCAGAGCACCGTATAATCGGTCGGATGCACATGAGCAACTTTTTGCAAGATAGCTATTGATTGATCAAATTTGTTTTCTTTATACAGTATGAGAGCCTTGGTGTCTAGAAAGTGCGGATTTTGGGGATCTTTTTGCAAAGCAAGTGCAATCTGTTCATGTGCCTTGGCAATAGTATTACTCTTAGTTGCGTAAATATGGGCAAGCAAATTATTAACGGGCGGATAGGAATAGTTAAGTGCGGCGGCGTCTTCTAATGTTTTTTGTGCAAGGTTCCATTTTTGTTGATCAAAATAGATGATAGCTATCTGATGCGCAATTTTTGTTTTAAGTGCCGCATCAGAAGAAGTCGCATATGCCTTTTGCAGTGCTTGCAGTGCTTTTTCCGGTTGCGGGGCGCGGAGTGCAAGATCGGCGATGTAAAGGGTTAAAGCAAGCGAAGATCCTTTTTGTTTTTCCACAGCCTCAATTGTTTTTAATGCGGCTTCATAGGGCAATCCAAGATAGGTTAATAAATGGGTTGCCTTGAGCCATAGCTCAATATTCTTATCTTTGCTCATCCAGTTTTCAAGCAATTGTGTTGCCTGATCGAACTGCTTTTGGTGCGCAAGAATCTGGATTTTCAAAAGACGCGCTTCAGTATCATCGGCATTGTGCGCTAAGCATTGATCCACGCTTGCCAATGCTTTAGCGTAGTCTTTCTTGTCAAAAAATTGAGCCGCTTGCGTCAGGCAATGCTGATTATCAAAGCCATTTTTTTGCTTTTGTAATTTTTGGCGGAATGCAAGCATTACCAGATGCCGCTCGATCTCTCCATTCGGTTGCGCTGAGACCTCGAGAAAATTTGTATATCCCTTAATTGCTTCTTCTATTTTTCCTTCCTGCTCATGCAACACTGCATATAAGAGCCAGCTTTTATCAAATTTAGGATATGCATCGATGCATTGCTTAATTGCGGCAAGCGCTTCCGGTTTTTTATTCAACTGCAGATAGATTTGAGATTCCATGAAAAGGAAAATAAAATTATTTGGCCTGCGAGGGGAGTTATTGAGCAGATTTTTAATTACCTTGAGTGCATTTTCCGGCTCTGCGTGTTCAAGATACATTTGCACCACTTTAAAAGCCAGTTCCTGATTGCTTTTATTTTGATCATTGAGCAGTACTAATCGGGAGTGAGCTTCATTTTTTTTGCCTGTTTGCTCAAGCGCAGTAGCAAAAAGCAGTTGCATCTCTTGATTATTTTTGAACGGTTCATCCAGTTGCGGAATAAGTTTAACGATTTCCCCAAATGATCCGCTTGCAGCAAGATAGGGAATGTATCCCAAATACACATATACAGAATCAGTATCAGGAGTTATTTGGCTATACGCATGGCCTGCGCCTGCCAAATTGCCTCCCCGTTCACAATAATTTGCCCACATAAAGCGCGCAAGATTTTGTGTTGCTTTATCTGCATTGATATGAGCAACGCACACCAGCATTACTACCAGTTTCTTCATGATTTCTCCCGATGGCACCGGATTAAATAGTCTTTGAGCACTTGCCGCAACTGTTCATCTTTAATTCCTTTGAGTGTTTCTTGTTCGCGCGATGAAAGTTGTACAATTTTTGAGACTAGATTTTTTTTAGGCGCCCCCTTTTTTTCTTTTGTATGGGTAATTCCTACTGTTTTAAATCGTAATTTTTTTATACGCGGCTGGTCTAGCTTTTCATTAATTGTCTTAATTAATAGAGGAGAGAGCAGATATAATTCCTGCAACCAACAGCTATCGAGCACCCCGATAACCAGAGTTTCTTCTTGGATTTTAAGCAATTGCACGTTCGTGCGAATAGAACCAACAATGGTTGGCCAATTAGTTAAAAGCTCAACATGCCAATTGTTTTTTTGGCTCAAAAGAGTATCAAGAAATTTTTTTACGGGAATTGCCATAGTTTTCTACTTGCTTGCTCGATCGGTTGAGAATATTAAAAATAATAACGTATTATAATTGAGTTGCGAAGCATGATTAGATTATTCTGGTAAAAAAAATTGCATAAGATTTATCCATTGCAATGCAGTTCAAACGTATGTTTTGCGCCGGCTTTTCTTGCAAGATCACGTTGTTTTTTTCTTTGTATATTCAGAATTTCAGGATCTTTTTTACGCAATTTATTTCGTGTCTTTATTTCTTGCCATGTTTGAGCGCCATTTTCATCTTGCGTAAGTAAATCAATTTCTGTTAACGTGCGCCCATCGGCATCATCTATTACTCTTTCATTAAAAGCGATAATTTTTGTTCGTTGTTTCTTTTTTTCAACTGCCGCTTTTAATTCTCCTAATGCACCGGAGAAGTTGGCAGTATTTCTCGAGATTGCTCCATCAAGAATCCGTGAGATGAGGATCAAAAATCCCGGAACTGCATGGAATTCTTCAATTGCGTGATAGATAATTTTTTTATTTTTCTCTATGCCTTGAAATGGATTTTTTATTGAAACGGCCCCTACAATTCTTTGCAAGACATCCGGTTTTAATGATTTGTCTAAAAGAGGGATAGAATCTTTGAACGCCCTGACCAATGCTTGTTGTTTTTCTCTTTGATTGCCATGATGTTTAAGAATTCGCTCTGATAAAGCTGATAGCTGCCTTGAGTTGCGAAAACATGCGTGTGCTGGTAATGATGAAATAGCTATTAGAAAAAGAGCGATCGCGCTCAGATGAAATGAACAAGTTTGCATATTGGTCCCCGCCTACCAAATATAGTTTAGTATATTTGGATTAACAGTATTAACAGAGCAGGCAAGAGTATGCAATAGTTTGTTTTAGTGAGTTATATTTTTTTTTCTTATAGGGTTAGCAACATCTTTTTTCTTTTCTGCTCTTCTCGATGCAGTCAAAAAAATCTTGCCATGAATTTTCTATATCTTTTGTTCTTGAATTTTTTTCTAAGAGCAGTTTTTGTATTAATAAAAATTTGGGACCGCACGAATACATTTCTTGAGCATGTTCCCAATGAGCAGGAGCACGATGAGTTATTTCTTTTGGCAAAGAAGTACTTTCTGTTTCATTTGCTCGCAAAAAACCTGCATTCACGAGAATTAGAATGGTAATTACTAACAATTTGTTCATGATTATCTTTCTTTATTTAAAGTTGCTGATCATTTTTAAAAAGGCCACAATTTTGACACTTTACGTTTGGCCTTTTGCCAGTGATTTACGGGATAGCATATGCGAACTATTTTAGGATCGCGAGTGCCACAATAAGAAGAAAGAATGATATCTTGCGTCTCTTTATCAAGATTGCCATCGAGGGTTATTCCTTGGGATTCAAGGAAAGCCCGTGTCTCAGATTCAAGTGGTTTCAAATAATGTTGTTCAGCATTTTGGAATAAGGTATCGAGTTTGCAATTATCCTTTGCCAGTTCGCGGCATTTTTTAGCCGTTCGCCAAAGCCAGAAATATTGCATATGCCATTTCTCTTTTTGATAAAGATCATTCAATGATCGCCATACTTTTTCTACGCGTTCTGAATTCGCTTCGGCGCCATTGCGTAAGGTTTCCGTTTCATTTTTTGTCTTTGCGCTTAAAACCATTGATTGAATTGCTATGATGCTAAAAAAGAATGCGAATGCAGTGAGTTTTTTATAGTTCATGATATGCCTCTTTATTTATTCTTTTCTCTAAATCTGTCTATAGCTTCTTGTTTTTCTTTTGATAGCTTAAAAGCAGCAGATGCTTCTGCATTCTTTTTGTCTAAAAATCTGTCTATGCATTCAAAGAATTTTTGCCAAGCATTTTTAAATTCTTCAGAAGATGAGCCTTTTTCTAGAAGCTCTTTCTGCCATAAAAGATTTTCTTTGCCGCATGGCTTATTTTCCTCAACTTCTTTCTGACGATCAGAGAGGTTCTGCTATTTCTTTTGCTAGTGTGGTTCTTTTAATATCTGGAGCTTTTAGAAAGATTTGCATTGCAGAGCACCCACTAAATGCAAGAAGTGCAATACATGATAGGAGTAATGTTTTCATAAGAACATCCATTTTGAGATGATTTAAGAGTACTTTTATAGCCTAAATGGCATACGTTTCTTTGTCAAACGTTGAACATTTCATATAGAAATATTTCAGGGTGTTTGATTTTAAAAGTAGGCCTAAAATCAGGATAAATAGTTTCTACCTGCAACAATCGAGCCTTTTTTGCGCATAATTAAGCCCTTTTGCCTTGGTTTTTGCCATCAGGCGCTTCATTTGCTAATCTGTTACTTATAACTCAAAACAATCTACAAATGATACCTATCATGTCTACTCATAAACTCGCCGTATATGTCTGCCTGCTTCTTGAAAAAGATAAGCAGGTGCTTCTCTTAAAACGCGCCAATACCGGCTGGATGGATGGCTTTTGGCATATTCCCGGCGGCAGCCTTGAAGAAAATGAATCATTGGCCTATGCCGTTGTTCGTGAAGCCAAAGAAGAGCTGGCAATCACCGTTGATCCTGCCCATGTCCAATTAATATATGTTAAGCATTTTAACAAGAGAACGCTTGGTTTCTATTTTCTTGCCCGCGAATGGCAGGGGGAACCTATTAATAATGAACCGGATCAAGCAAGTGAAGTTCGCTGGTTTAATATCCATGAACTGCCCATCGATATTAGCCCATATGCCCGCAAAGTAGTTGAATCTACCAAAACAGCGGTTAGTTATTCTTATTTTGAATAAGTTTTTTTGATCATAGTCTTGCTTTCATAGATATTTTTCAATATATTTTCTAGCAATTTTTTTTGCCAAAATGAGCTCTGTTTTTGAACGGATGCGAAGCTATTTTTGTATGCGTTGCCTCTATGCGGCTTTTGCGATAATTATTTTTGTATATCTGTTTAACAAGAGCAAACAAAGAGGACTTGCGCGATTGTCTGATTAGAGTATAGTCACACGTGATGAAGATAAAAATACTCTATCTTTTAGTATGTGTGATGTATCCCACCCGCACCATGGAGCAAGATCAGGAACAATTAGAATCGGTAACGGTTTATGAGGAGACCGTTACCGATTTAACCAACCCTGCTCACATAGTTATTTTTGAAAAAAAATTTACTAATCTGCAGCTCCTTAAAAAAAAGAGCGATCTTTTGCTTGAAGAATGCGGTCTGCTATCAATATCGGCAGATATTCATTGGATGATATTTGAATTTCTCTCGGAAGACGAAACGTTTGTAAAAGCGGTCGCGAACATGAAAGCGCTTGCACGGACATGCAAACAATTTTGGCAGGTTTTTTCTAATGAGAAATTGAATGGCAAAGTAATTGTTAAGTGGGAAAAGCGAACGCGTGATGAGAAAACAAAGCTGGATGAGGCTTCTTTATATTGGCGCTTTTTTATGATGGCAAATAAACTGCAAAATTCGGGTGCCTTACAATGGTTTTCAAGCCAAAAAAATAATGAAAAAATTGCAACAAAAATAAATGATATGACATCGGTTCAACATGCTCTTTTAAAGGATGCACTTATTAAACTTGCTGGTGGCTTAACGGTTACTGAATATAAATTATTTGATAAGCGGCCTATTAAAGTTTTGGAACTTCGTGAATTCGGAATGCCGGTGCCATCATGTAAAATGTTATCTTTAAAAACATTTTCTTTGCGAAGCCTTGCCGGAATTGAAAAAGTGCCGGATCTAACTTCTGTAGAAAATCTTAATCTGAGTGGTAATTATTTAACTCATATCGATGAAGCTTTGATTAAACGTCTTACTAATCTTACCAGAATTGATTTTGCCCATAATAATCTTCTAGCGGTTAATTTGGATGCCTTTGCCGAATTACCGAGTTTGCAATCCCTCGATTTTTACTGCAATCAAATAGAAGAAATTTCTTGCAATGTGCCATTTAAAAATACTGGATTAGGATCAATTAATTTTGCTTTTAATCAGATAAAATATCTTGATCCTAAAATCTTTACTAGATTTCAAGCACGATCCATTGATCTGAGTAACAATCCTTTGAAAAATCGGCAAGAGATTCGAGCCATATCAAAGCCGGTGACCAATCGCATAATGCTTGATGGTTAATTTATAGCTGAGTATATTTTAAACGTTTCCCTTTTGCTTTTTCTATCGGATATTTTTGGGCATTATGAATCATTTTCTTTTCAAAAGCTGCTGCCAGATCAATATTTGTTTGGTTGCAGAAATTAATCAAGCCATATGCAATGTCTGCAATTTCATGTTCAACTGCTTCTCTTCGTTTTTCAGCTTCAGCAAATGATTCTTTGCTTTCAACCCATAAAAAGAGCTCCATCAATTCTGCTGCTTCGGTAGCAATCTGCATGCTCACATTTTTTGGAGAGTAATATTGTTGCCAATCGCGGTCTTCAGAATATTTTTTAACAATGGCCTTTAGATCATTGATGGTAGTGATGGTATCTTTCATAATTTAAATCTCTTTAATCTGTAAAAATAAATTTTTCCAAAACAATTTTCCACTGCCGGGCATGGGCGGTTGCATGATTGCTTTTTTTAAATGACTAATCATGCGTTCGGCTTGATTGCGCTTGGCTAGATCCCGGGTAATAAAACTTTTTTTATATTGATCACTCCAATGCCGTATCAATTGATCAATGAGCGCAAGACTTTCCCATTCAGAAGGATTGGAAGATTCCAGTTCTTTACTCAATGCAATCGGATCATGAAAACTGGTTGTGGTAAAAAAAGGCATGAGCGGTGCAAGCGGAATAACTTCCGCTGAATGCAGATGTTCTATTAAGCAGCGGGATTTAATGGTTGGCAGAACTAATTCGGCGCGCTGCGCGAGCAATATAAAGTGATAGCCAGCTGGTGGTTCTTCTAATGATTTTAGCAGGGCATTGGCGCATGTGGTAGTTAAGAGATCAGCTTTTTGTAGCACAAAGAAAAAATGTTGATCGGGATCAAGCGCAAAAGAAATAGTAGAAAATATAACCTTTAAATCATCGATCGCATACTGTTTTTCTGGGCAGAGCCAGAGAACTGATTCATGCTGTTGCTCGCGAATTTTGCGGCACACATAGCAAATAGCACACCCTCCTTCGAGACGCGACATTCGTAGCTCCTCAGGATGAGTGGTCTTGCAAAAAAATTTTTGGAGCTGAATGATTGTCTGTTCAAGCAATACATCTTCATTGCCGATATAGAGATATGCAGGGTGATCTATTAAAATGTCTATCATTCTATTTGCCTGTCCGCCGAAGCCTGAAGGCGAAGGCTGGATTTTTTGATCCATGAGATAATCGCTGCAGTTGCTTGCTGAACAACCTGTTCTAAGGTTTGATTGCCATCAATGATGATAACATCTTTTCTATCTTTGTATAACGTATCAAAACCATGAATAAGTTTTTGGATAAATTCTTGTTTTTCCTGTTCAAAAGAAGTGAGCGCTGCCTTGCGTTGCATAACGCGTTTTGCCGCAGTTTCTGCCGTGACTTTAACGTAAATGGTAACATCGGGTTTAATGGTGTTCATTGCCCAGGCATTGATCGTTGCGATTATCTGTTGATCGAGCCCGCGTCCAAAACCTTGATACACTAACGATGAATCGGCCATGCGATCAGAAACAATAATTTTGCCCTGTGCAAGTTGTGGAATAATAATCTCATGAAAATGTTGTGCGCGATCGGTGGCAAAAAGAAGAAACTCAGCCTTCGGGCAGATCGGTATTTTTTTTTCTTGTACGAGCGTGCGCAATTGTTGCCCTAATGCCGTTGCGCCGGGTTCTTTTGTTAAAAGTACTTCGTACTTTTGATTAAGGAGTTCTTGATGCAAGTTTTTTGCAAGTGAGCTTTTTCCAGAGCCATCGATCCCTTCGATAGCGATTAAGATACCTTTTTTTAATCCGTGCATGAGCGCAGCCTATTGGTAGATCTATTGTGATTAACTAAGCTTATTTAATAGAATAAGGATAGCAAAATATTCCAGACCTGTCGCTCGACTTCTGGTGTTCAGAAAGAAAACTCATATCCGTTCGTTTCGATCCTTCGAACCAGCCGTCGCTCCTTCGGAGCTATGGCGGTCAGGCTGGGCGTTTACTCGCGAGCATGGACGAGGGGTCAGGATGATCGGGAGGTGAGGCGAGAAATGCCTCCCTCGCCTGCCCGCCGAAGCCTTGGCGAAGGCTGGGAAGCGAACGGAAACAACAAAACTTGTTGGCATGAGTATCTTGTGAACGGAGCGTGCGGATATTAAATAAGGATTTAAAAAAATGAATACTCAAACAATTCCAGTTCATGAGCAAGAATTTTATAACGAGCTGCGTACTGCTATCAGTAATCCCAATGGATCGGTTATTAATCTTGGCCAGTTGTTATGGTATGCCTATAAAAAATTCCCCACTAATATTGCTTTGATTTCCGGTGATCGGAACGTGACGTTTACCGAGTTGTTTTATCGAGCGACTCTATTTGCAGAGCAATTGAAGGCAAAAGACATTAAACCGCGCGATCGGGTGCTGCTTTTCTTTGAAAACTCGATCGAATTTTATATCGGTTATTATGCGATTGTCCAACTTGGGGCGGTTGTTGCGCCATTAAATACTTTCTTAAAGGAACGCGAGCTTCAGCATATTATTACTGATTCGCAACCAAAATTGCTGATAGCTTCGACGATCTTGCTTGAAAAATTGGTAGAAGATCATATCGATGCGAAAGTGCCGATACTTACTGAAAAAGATATGGATCTATCGTCCTCAATTGATCAAAAAATTCTCCAGCCGATCTACGCCCATTTAAATTCTGATGAGATGGCTGCATTGCTGTATACTTCCGGTACAACCGGATTGCCCAAAGGGGTGATGCTGAGCTCAAAAAACATTTTAACCAATTGTATCCAAACCATCGCGCGTCTGGGATTTGTTAAAGATGAACGAGTCTTTGGGGTATTGCCGCTGTTTCATAGTTTTGCTCAATTTGCATGTGTTTGGGCGCCATTTTTAATGGGTTGCTCGGTGATTCTGGTGCATAAAATTGAGCGGCGTTATATCTCCGAAGGCTTAACGCATAAACCAACTTTGTTTATTGGAGTTCCGGCGCTTTTTGGTCTTCTTTGTTTGATGAAAAATGCCGATGTTGAATCGGTCAATTATTTTGCCAGTGGAGGTGATGCGATGCCGGATAAAATTAGGGCAGGATTTGAGCTGATCTACCGCCGCAAAATTGCCGCCGGTTATGGCTTAAGTGAAACCTCCCCAGCGCTCACGGCCGATCTTGATGATACCACTGAGCCGACCAGTAATGTTGGCAGACCTTTGATAGGGGTCACAATAGCGATTCGGGATGAGCGGGGATCGGTGTTAGCTGATGGGCAAATCGGGGAAATCTGGGCACAAGGAGATAATGTGATGCTCGGCTATTATAACGAGCCGGAAAAGACTGCAGAAGTTATTAAGGATGGATGGCTTGATACGGGGGATTTAGGGTATATCGCGCACAATGGCAAACTCATTGTCACCGGAAGACTTAAAGATATCATTGTGAATAAAGGTTTTAAGATCTATCCGCAGGAAGTTGAGAACGTAATTCTTATGTATCCGAACGTTATTCGGGTTGGAGTTGTTGGCGAGCTCGACCAGGCCGTGGGTGAAATTGCCGTAGCCTATGTTCAAATCAAGGGGAATGAGCCGGGGATAGAACAGAAGCTCAGAGAGCTTTGCGAGCGAAATCTTGCCGCATATAAAGTGCCCCGGAAGTTTGTTTGTGTCACCCATAATTTGCCACTGACCGGTACCGGCAAAGTTGATAAAAAGGTTTTAAGAAAACAACTTTCAGAAAAAGTTTGATTTTTCTCTTCAGCTCATATACATTTGTTCTTGTTAAGAGATAAAAACTTAACAGCTAAAAACAAGATAACCTCCATTTCCCCTATCCGTGACGTTCTGTCTGGATGGGGGTAAAATTTTTAAATGAATAAAGAAACTAACAATCACCGATTCCCGTTCATAAAAAATGATCGGTATTATAATAGTGCCGATGATCATCCCGAAAGCTTTTTATTTCAAACCATTCCCTCATTTATTAGCTCCTTATACGGCAGAAAAAAAAGACAGCCTGAAAATAAATCTGAATGGATTGCCCTTGAACCCCCCCTTGAGCAGAGCAAAGAGCCGGTAATCACTTGGATTGGGCACGCGAGTTTTTTAATTCAAGGAGCGGGGGTTAATATCTTAACAGATCCGATTTTTGGCCCAGCTTCCGCTTTTTTTCCGCGCATTCTGCCGCCAGGCATTGCACGCGAGCATCTGCCGCGCATAGATTATGTTATTGTATCTCATAATCATCGCGATCATTGTGATCTTGCAAGTTTACAGGCATTAAAAAAAACGAACCCGAATATGGTGCTTTTGGTGCCCAAAGGGGACAAGCAGTGGCTTGAGAATAAGGGTTTGGGGCCAGCTGTTGAACATACCTGGTGGCAAAGCTATACCCATGAGGCTCATGAAGGCCCGGTAACGTTTACCTTCTTGCCTGCCCATCATTGGTCCGCGCAAGGAGTCTTTGATCGCAATAAATCCCTTTGGGGCAGCTGGATGATTAGCTTTGATGGCAATGATGCCAAGAACATTTATTTTGCCGGGGATACTTCATATTCAGATCATTTTAATCATATCGTACAAGAATTCTCTG
>CAVSFC010000006.1:0-44450 GCA_963727255.1 uncultured bacterium
GCTATATGAAACGTTTAATAGCAATCACTCTCGGATTATTGGCGGCAAGCTCATCGCTTGGCATGAATTATCGGCTTAATCCGCGAGAGTTACCAAAATTTAATGTCCAAAAACCTACTCTTGGATATCAAACTTCCTCTAAAATTCCTAAACGAAACATTTCGTTCTTCAATTGGAAGTTTGAATCATCACAAGCAAAAGACGCGTTAAAAAAAGATTTAATAAAGAATTTATCAAATAATTCAGCGCTTCAAGAGGCGAAACTCGCCTTGCTTGATCGCTTTCATATAATGTTGGAACATTCCCCTGAGAAAATTACTTCAATTTCTGAGAACATGGCGCTGTCTTCACCTCGAATTTTTTGCGAGCAAATATTAGACTACGGTGAAAAAATACTATTACGGGAGATAGAAAAGAACCATATTACTGCACAAGAGCTCGAGAAAGAAACTCTTTACTTTGACGAATTAGAAAAAGAGCAGGCAGAAATAGAACAATCCAGATTCAAGCCAGCTTCTTTGGCTATTCAAAGGTTCGTATCAGAACATAAAAAATACCACAACATTAATCATGACCTTTCAGTAGTGCAAGCATCAAGAGGGTTCGCGCATACAACGAAATATTTTGTACATATACATGAGAATGCTTTCAGCAAATATCCTAAAGCCAGTCAAAGATTTATCATAGATCATGAGCTGACTCATATTAAAAAAAATGATACGAGTAGAGTGTCCGCATTAGCACATATTTTAAACAAAAAAGAGAAGTTCTGGTTATGGGAATTAAGCCCTGAACGCCAAGAGTTGTATTTACTGTATCAACGGTTTATTGAGACACGAGCGGATCTCATTTCTGCATCGAGGAATCGAACAAACATGGAGGGTTACAAAAACACAATGGATCAATTTGTAAACGAATACGGTTATCCAGATGACCAAGACACTCATCCACCTCTTCTTCATCGCCATTGTGCTTCTGCGCTATTACTCAAAGTTGATGATCTATACAATAAACTCGTTCCAAATAAGTATAAATTATCGTATCAAGAAGAATTGGAATATCTCGCTTCATTAACTAATAAAAAGAATGATGGATTGTAAGCGCATGCTTGGGAAGATATATAACTCCTTTCTTGCGAAAACCATTGTTAAAGTAAGAGAGAATGGACTCTCACCAAAAATGACTCTTAACCTTGAATAGTCCTTTTCATTTACTATCTAGCCCGTATACTAAAAGAATGCGCATTCATTAAACACCTGCAGGAGACAATACATGGTATTCGGGTTTATTAAGGATACCTTTTCAAAAATATATACTGCCGTCACTTCCCCCATCAAGGCTCTCTTTTCTCGGCCAATTGATGAAGATACCTTGCGGCAATTAGAAACAATCTTATTGAGTGCCGATTCGGGAATTGCAACAACGCGGGAAATTCTTAAACGAGTAAGAGACGCTTGGCAAAAAGGGACACTCAAAGATGGTGCTGATCTTAAAGATCTTTTATCCAAAGAACTTTTGCATCTTTTAGAAACTCAACCGTTCCAGGGATTAGGCTCGATCATACTCTTAGTTGGCATTAATGGAAGTGGTAAGACTACCGCTGCTGCCAAACTTGCTGCCAAATTAGCAGGGGAAGGAAAGCGCGTTTTGCTGGTTGCAGCCGATACATTTCGCGCCGCAGCAACCCAGCAGCTAGAAACCTGGGGCTTGCGATTAGGCATCCCGATAATTGCGGGAACTCCCAATCAAGATCCCGCTTCAGTAGTTTTTAAAGGGATCCAACATTTTAAAGAAAATGCCTACGATGTTCTGATTATAGATACGGCCGGCCGACTCCAGACCAAAATAAATCTCATGAAAGAGCTTGAAAAAATAAAACGGGTAATAGCCGCTCAAGCCTCGGGCCAGAAAATTACAACCGTGCTCACCATCGATGCTATGCTTGGGCAAAACTCATTTGAACAAGCAAAATTATTCCATGAAGCTGCTTCACTCGATGGAGTAATTCTGACCAAAATGGATGGCACGGGTAAAGGAGGCATTGTTTTTGCAATTACCAACGAATTAAAAATTCCAATCGCCTATATCTCTTTTGGCGAGCAACCGGAAATGTTTAAACTCTTTAACGCACAAGAATATGTGCATGATCTTTTAAACGGGTAAAATCAATAAAGGAGGATTTAATGATTCATTTACTCTCATTTTTTTTCTTAATTTTTTCGCATGCCATCCAGCCAATGGAAACTAAAGAAATGCCAGATCAAGAGCTTTTATCCATCCTAGAAATAGATGATCTTCACTCATCAGACAAAAGAGATTATGACTTTGAATCTTTGGCGCGGCTCGATCAAATAATCGAAATATTTGGAGAAGAAATCATTGTATCTTCTCCTCCGGATTTTATCTGCTTTTTATGCGATAACGGGTATGATTCTTCTGCAAAATCAGATCAACATAATTCTTCAAAATCGCATCTTATTAAACTGGCACTCCTTTCGAAAAAATCTGATCTGCCAATCGCGCAGCCTATAATTCAAATCTCTCAGGAAGAAGATAACAAAGATTTGCCCGAAAAAAAATTGGAATCAAAAAATATATGCCCAAGCTGTAAAAAAAATATTAAGGGGTCGCTTATTAATCATATGCGTGTGCACTCCGGCCAGAAACCCTATCATTGTTCTGCGTGCGATTATGCATCAACGCAATTAGATAACTGCAAACGGCATATTCGGCACAAGCACCATTCGATACATGAAATGGCAGATGTTATTGATCTCGTTGATGAAGAGCAGAAAATAGTCCGTGCAGTAGAAAAAGAAACGTATATGTGCGAAATATGCAATAAAGAATTTTATGTAAAATCTGATTTTTCAAGACATACTAAAAAGCACTCAAAATTATAGGTTTTCATGAATACTATGCTATCAGCCTCCCAAATTATCAGCGCGATAGAAAAAAAATTATTGCCCAAATTTAAAGATGACATTCTGTGCACCCAATATGCTTGGTGGCTCATTCAAGCAATCACCGGGAAAAAAGAAATTATGCTCATTAGCGAGCAAGAAATTGCATGGTCGGATGCTGATCAAAAAAAACTTGATGAGTATCTTGATACGCTCATCAATAAAAATATGCCTCTTGCATATCTTTTAGGATCAACACCATTCGCTGATCTTGAAATTCTGTGCAAAACTCCTACATTGATTCCACGGCCAGAAACTGAAGAATGGTGCTTGAATCTCATTGAGCAGCTGAAACCGTTGCATGATAAACAGCTATGGATTTTAGACCTTTGTACTGGTGGTGGCTGTATTGCACTTGCAATTGCCCAGGCATTCCCCAAAAGCAAAGTCTATGGGACTGATATTGCCGATTCAGCACTTTCTTTAGCACAAGAAAATGGGGCCCATAATCATATTAGCAATGCGACTTTTTTGCGTTCTGATCTTTTTGCTCAGATTCCACCCGAATTTAGCTTTGATCTGATTGTAGGCAATCCACCGTATATCCCCGCAAAAGATTGGGCAACTCTTGATAAATCAGTTTCTCAATGGGAAGATAAAAATGCATTAATTGCACAAGACAATGGACTGGCACTGATAAAAAAAATCGTCGATACTGCGCCGCGATACATCAAACAAAATGATGTGCTCAAGAAACTGGAAATTCCGCAATTAATGCTGGAAATTGATAGCACTCAAGGCACTGCTGTTGCAGAGTATATGAAGCAGCGCGATTACACCCAAATCAAGATCACAAAAGATCTTGAAGGTAAAGATCGCGTAGCAAGCGGGAGAGTTGATAATGTGGCCATTACCCAAAATTCAGTATGAGCAGATTTGCATAGCAATGAGCCATGCAGATGCAAACATCGCATGGATAAGCCCTTCATCAAACCATCTGATTTTAAAATCCTATACTACTATAGGCTGGAATGGAAGTTTTAGAACTCTTACCAAAGAATTAGACAATTTTGTGAGTACCCACAAATTGCGAAATGCATTGCTAAACAGTGCTCTTTCAGCGCCACTTATTCATGAACAATTACTGCGATTATCAACTGCATCCCCCTCAACTGATGAAGTAGCAATTCCTGCATTAAAAAAAATGCTCTGGGATTATCGTTATTTGCACACGCTTGATGATGGCCAATCATTATTTTATTTGTGCGGCATTTCTCGGCCAGCCTTATTCAGCCAGCAACTTTTGTCCCAAAAAACCAAATTGCATTTGATGAATCTCACGAGCAGCTACATGGCTTTAATCCAAGCCTACCGCACGCTCTTTGGCCATGCATTCAGGCGATCACAATTAGCGCTGGATCTCATAACGCATAACTATGCATTAGAAAAAAGTATCGCCAATGATAGTATCGCACGGCTTCTCAAGATCGATCCGGCACTTAATCTTGATATGCGTGATCATAAAATATCATTGTTAACGATGATTGGTCTCTTTAATCAAGAAAGAAAATAATGGAACAAATTAATTTTTATACCAATGGATCGCCCAAACAGTATAAAGCAATTTCACGCTGGCTTTTTATGAGTAGCGTATTCTTTATAGCAATGGCTATCAGCCTGGCGAGCTTACAATTACAACAATGGTATTACCATTCTTGTCTTGAGACAGAAAAAAATTTGATGAACTCGGAGCTTCGCAAACTGGATCACATAGCACAGTATCATCAAAACCAAAAAGCACTCAAATTAAAACTCGAAAAAAAGGCAAACTTTATGCAACAACACAACAAAAATCAAAAAAATCTCCTTGAATTGCTCAAAAATATTAAAGCCGCACTGAAAAATGATGCGACTCTTGAAGCAGCATCATTTAGTGAAAAAAATATAGAGTTAAAAATTGCGGGGGAAAAAACTAAAACTTTACTACACTGTGCCGAGATTCTTGAACAAAAATCCTCATATGCCAACCTGTGCATTACGGGGCTTGAATGCAAGGAAAAAAATCGCATCGTTGCTACTCTAAAAAATGGTTAAATTTCAAATCCCAGGGGATATTAGTATGAATTGCTTCAAGAATTCCGGTTTGCTCATACTTTTCTTTGTTTTCACAACCATGAGCATGGAGCTCTCAAAGCACTCATCGCCAGCAGTAAGCACCGGCAATGAAGCAGTTACATTTAAGGATTGCATGTCTCTTGCGCAAATGGCCATAGAAACTGATAGTATTTATCACCTTACCCAAGATCTTATTAATCGAAAAAAAATTGAACAAGCCTATGTTAAGGCACTCAGCTGTTTTATTGAAACATATGAAAAAAATAAATCAGAAGGTTCTATTCAAGTAATAAAAATGTGGAAACTTCTTTTACAAATAGAAAGCGAACAAAAGCAAACTGATGAGAATTACCAATTACCTAAAGAAATTTCAGAATTACGAAAAAAAGTTGAAGCATTAGGGTTAGAAAAAAAAAGAGATCTTTCCAAAAAAAAGATCATTTTCGAGAGAGAATTGTATGAAATAAGCCGAGAAAGCTTATATGCTGATACACTGCACAGTCTTTCCAAATTGAAGCAAGAAATGGAGACACTTATCGAAGAAGGAAGTATCATCATTCCTAAAGATAAACAAGATGATGATACGTTTATTCGTAGACAAACAATGGAAAATCATGAATCGCGTTGCCCCGAGTTTGATCAAGGCACGCAAGTTCTTTTACAAGCCAATAAACTTCTCAGCACTGATCTAAAAGATCAAACGAGCCAAAACATTGAACTCTATGGCAGTGCGCAAGAAAATTATAGGCGCGCACTAACTCTTTTTATCGAGGCATACAAAAAGCAAAAAACAAACCTGTCATTTGCGCAAATACACAAGACCTTGGATTATATGATAAGCATCGAACAGCTCAAGCGAACTAAGCAAGGCGCTCAATATAAAATTCCGGAACATTATCAAGAACTATTGCTTAATGTACAATGTATCAAAGAACAGGAAGTAGAACGCTGTCGAAAAAAAAATGAACGGCGTGGTTCACCGAGCGGCTCTTTGATACAAAAAAATTAATTATTTAATTTTTCATGGCATACTGAGAATGAATACAAAAAAATTTATCGAGCATCATGGCACGCATCAAACAATTATCTCCTCAAGAAGCACAAAAAATCGCCGCCGGCGAAGTAGTTGAACGCCCCGCAAACGTGGTAAAAGAGCTTGTTGAAAATGCTCTGGATGCGGGTGCAAGTTCTATTGCAATCTATATTAATGATGCAGGAAAATCGCTCATCCGCATTGTTGATAATGGATGCGGCATGAATGAAGAAGATGCGCACACCTGCTTTAAACATCATGCTACAAGCAAAATTACGCGTGTTGATGATCTGCCAACACTAACCACCTTCGGCTTTCGCGGCGAAGCGCTTTCGAGCATCAGCGCCGTAAGCAATGTTACCTTAATCACAAAAGAATCTGAAGCTGCAACCGGTATTAAGCTTGTTTTGAACCAAGGCACGGTGATTGCGCAAGAGCAAGTCTCCTGCAATGCGGGAACTGATATCAGCATCGCAGATCTTTTCTTTAATGTCCCTGCACGCAAAAAATTTTTAAAGACTCATGATACTGAGTTACGGCAAATCACGCTTTTATTTCAGGCATTCTGCCTTGATTATTTATCGGTGCATTTTAAATTATTCACCCAAGGCAACCTGCAGTATAATTGTCCACCCACAAGCGATTTGCAACAACGTGCCGCACAGCTCTGGGATCATACTATTGCGCAACAGATCATGCCGCTTCATGCGGAGAAAAATGGCATAACTATTCAGGGAATTATTTCTCATCATACTTATTCACGGTATGATCGGTCGGCTATTTTCTTTTTTGTTAATCGCCGCTGGATAAAAAATCATGCACTCAGCAAGGCTCTTCTTAAAGGTTATATGAATGTTTTGCAGCCCGATAAATTTCCGCTTGGCTGCATCAACATACTGCTCGATCCGGCATTAGTTGATATTAATATTCATCCCCGTAAAGAAGAAGTGCAATTTCTGAATCCGCGAATTGCTGAGCAACTACTGCAAACTACTGTGAAAGAAAATTTAGAAAAGCATCTTTCTGCACAATTGAATCGAAAAGTTAGTTTTTCAAATCAGATGAGTGGTTCGCCACACGAATTTCATTCGCACTCACCACGAATGGCTCCTTTAATGTCACCGAGTCCTCATGTATTTTCTGCGCAGCGCCCGCGACCATTTCAAGAATCCTCAACTCCATTTGTCCCCCCTCTTTCTATTGCTTTTGTGCAGGGGTCAGGTGAGGTTTCGGCCGAGACAGATAGCAAAGGATCTTCAACAGCATTGCAACTGGATATTCCTCAACCCATTAGTGAAACACAAACAAATAGCACTCCGCACACTGAATATCAAATTATTGGCCAGTTCCATAAAACCTATATTCTTATTGAGCAAGAAGATAGCCTCTTTTTGGTTGATCAGCATGCAGCTCATGAACGAATTTTATATGAACTATTTTCAACTCGATTTGATGAAGTAGCCACAATTGGCCTTTTGTTTCCCCAAATTATTACGTTGAATGCGGATGAAATGCAATTGCTTGAAGCACATTTACCAATTTTTACCAGCAATCATATCGCAGTTGAAATCATGGGCGCACAACAACTGGCAGTTCAGGCTATTCCAATCCATTTAAAAGAAATGAATATAGAAGAGCTGGTACGCCAAACCATTGGATGGATTGTAGAATTCAATACAATTGATGCTGAAGCTTGGTATAAAAAAGTCAATCAAAAATTGCATGCGCAAATGGCATGCAAAGCCGCTGTGAAAGCGGGTGATAGTTTAACCATGATTCAAATGCAACATCTTTTGGCGGGTCTGGAAAAAATGGAAAACCGATTTACCTGCCCTCATGGGCGGCCGACCGGTTGGGCATTGCCACTATATGAGATCGAAAAAAAATTCAAAAGAAAATTATGATTTAGATCTTTGTACTAACGGTATAAATTGTTCCGGTTTTATTGTTTCTTGATACGAATAAACATCAAAATTATCAAAATCTACTTTTTGGTCAAAATGTTTTTTTAGTTCATTATAAATAGGATACATAATTGAAACTACAACCCAATTATTCTTACCGCGAACTATCATACTACCCTGAGACCAATCAAAAATTTCTGATACTAACTCCCAATTTTCTAAAAATAATTTCTTGCATAACGCAACTTGATTTTCAGCTTCCTCCAGATTTTTATGTTGTAGGAAGATAATATGATTTTTTAATGAAGCAACGATTTGCTCAGCATTTAATTTAAAAAATTCTTTAGACAAGTCTTGCCTGTTTAGTTCAAGATCCCAATTGGTATTTTTGATGTTTAACAACTGATACAATTCTTTTTTTTTTGCCTCTTTATCAGCTATTGTTTTGACTTTGCCTATACGCGCTTTGAGTTGTTCGGAAGTATTAGTCTCATTATTCTCAATTTTATCGCTCTCATCTCTTAAATGGGCTAATACTTCTTTAGATCCTCTTTTTCCTAAGGATTTTGATAATTGTAGCTTATTTGGGCTTCCACTGGATTTTCTAGGGCTGATTTCAGCATTAGCAACACTAAGCCCTCGCCCACGAGCGGGACTCCCGTTCGGACTCGCACCTGCACTTGAAGTCGGACTTTTTTTTGATTCATTAAGCAAATGGGAAAGAAGGGGAAAGTTTCGCAAAGGCGAATCTGATTTCTTTTCGTCTTTTTGCATAGCAAAGCCCAACTGGCTTAGCCCTAAGAGAATAAAAATTAACGTTTTTTTCATTTTTACGGCCCCTCTAAAATAATACTGTCCTTATTTGATGATAAAACAGAGCCCAAACTCTTTACAATACGTGCGCATATTAACTAGAATTTGCTCATCATATAAAACATTTTTACTCATAAGAGGTTCCTATGAATGCACAACAACTGCGAGCCCATGCGGGCATATTTCTTGGGCTCGGGCTAGCACTCATTGCTTTGGGATCACTGGCAATTTATTCAGTGGTCTTTGCCACCTTTGCATCCGTGATTTTCATTGGCTGGCTCTTAGTTTTTTCCGGCTTTATTCAACTTGGGCATGCATTGTATGCTCGCAATTGGAGCGGATTTTTACTCCAATTATTTTTGGGCATTTTTGCCCTGGTTGCGGGCGCTTTAATCCTTTACATGCCAACCGCGGGGGCTTTATCGCTCACCCTCCTATTATCATTTCTTTTTATCGCGCAAGGAGTAGTTCGGATTGTATTATCACTGACGCGTCGTTTTGAAAACTGGGTATGGGTTTTGATCAGCGGTATTTTAACCCTCATACTCGGCATTCTGATCTTAAAACAATGGCCCTATTCAGCACTCTATATTATTGGTCTTTTTGTGGGCATTGATCTGATCTTCAATGGATGGGCCCTGGTTATGTTGAGCTTTGCAGCCAAAAAGCTTGCTAAGTAAGAAAGCCTTATCGTGCTGGGTTTAATTGGCGATATGCATGCACCATCATGAGCACAGAAATTGGGATGGTAATAATCAAATTAAGAAGAAGCCCTGCGATAAAAAGCAGGGCACATAAGCGCCAAAAATTATCTTTTGTTACATGATAGCTCATGCGAAATGCCTCAATAACCCCACAATCAGTATCTATTATGCTCAAAAAGACAAAAATAAACTTAACCATCAAATAAATGCCAGGAATAATTAATAAAATTATACCCGCAAACACCAGTAGATTAAAAAGGGCCGCTGCAAGTATGAGCTTGATTACCATACCTAAATTAAACTGTGAAAGAAATACATGTAATGATAATCGCTCGGGCCCCTTATCATGAAATCGCAATAATAACTTTGCAGGCAAAAACCATATAAAAACACCAAAAACATAGAGTATAAAATAGCCGACAATCAATGCAATGAGTGAAGCATAGCTTATTGCAATAAGGCCAAATACCAAAGCAGGTATAGTTAGAAAAAGTATAGAAAAACCGAGCCATGCAAAGGTGAGTTTTACAAAATACCAAGGATTTGAAACGACAGAATCAACCGCATACATAATTGCTTTTTTTATCGATAATTTTTTATTCATGGAGCAATTCCCCCTTTATTATTATGTATAAAAATAATCCAATACTGGTAAAAAAAGATAGAGATTATGATTTTAAAGATTTATTTAGGTGCTTTAAAAGTACTGTCTTAATTTTCAATCTACAAACATGCGGAAATGCAGTTTCTCTACAATATGCAAGTACATCTTTCCAACCATCGCTCCTATATATTCTCGAGCTAAGTATTGCATCACAACAAGCTCCATGATGTTCTGAAATCTCTTTCACATATGAAATAAGTGGTTGATATGAGCCAGCAACTATCGCGAGGCCCGACTTTTCTGATGATAAATAAGCTAGAATTTTAGATGGAGCTTCTGTGCCCTGCTCAAAACTCTTAACAATAACTGGCAGAACAAATGTATAATCCCTTTTAATATTTTTAAAATCAGTCTCTCCAGACTTAACCGCCTCCAGAAGTTGATTATCCTCCATCCCAAAAGCAAATAAGGGCAAAAAAAGAACAAAAAGTATCTTTTTCATAATTACCCCTCAAACGTAGATTCATTTTTATGGTATACATTTTTGTTAGCTTAAAATAAGCCAAAAAAATATTCTACCTAAGCCTTTAAAAAAAGTTCTTTTATGAAGATAAAAAGACCAAACTACTATTTGTTTGTACTTTTTGCACTTGTTGGAGGGAGCATTTGCGGGCAGGAAAAACTATCTGGGGACGAGCAAGAAATATCTTTGATTGAAAGTTTTATTATGGGAGCTTGCAGAGAGATTCTCAAGGAATCGGAGAAATATATCTCTTACCCCCATTATTATAAGCAGATCACCTATTGTGAAAAAAAAGAGAATGTGCGTACCCGCCTTAAAACTATTGAGAATCAGGCATCTCGATACAAAGAAGAAATTCTGCAATCAGATACGCTGGTCCAGCGGCTACAAGGATTGAAGGATGAAAAAGACTATGTATCATGTATAGAAAATATACCAACTTCTCTCATTCTTGCTATTCAGGCAATTCGCTTTCATCAATTTCTTGCAGACCATTCTGCTCCACCAGGATTTCGGCTTGCTTTTGATAATCGAAAAAAATTATTTAATGCGCTGTTATCAACCTCGGGTGAAGACTTTAATTCTTTGGCAAAACGGTATTTTGCTTTTGCATCTTTGAAAGAATACCTTCTTGCAACCGCAAAACTTTTAGAAAATAAATAAGTATTATTCTTAGCGCATCTCTGTTATAATTGCATTATAGAATTTTGCTTCAAAATACCCTTTAATAAAAATTTCAAAAAAGCTATGCAGCCGCTCGCATCCCAAATTCGTCCTCTTTCCCTTGATCAGTTTGTTGGCCAAACTCACCTAGTAGGCCCTGGCAAACCTTTGCGTATTGCTGTTGAAAAAAAACATCTTTTTAGCTTTATTTTTTGGGGACCTCCAGGCGTAGGTAAAACCACCTTGGGCCGAATATATGCCAAAGCACTCGATGCACAATATTTTGAACTATCTGCAGTTTCAACCGGCAAAGATGATATTAGAAAGATCCTTGAAACGAGCAAAAATTTAACGATCGATCAAAAACCCAAAGTGCTCTTTTTAGACGAGATTCATCGTTTTAATAAAGCACAGCAAGATTATTTATTGCCCTTTGTAGAATCAGGGGAGCTCACATTAATTGGAGCCACGACGGAAAATCCAAGCTTTGAAGTAATTCCCGCGCTTCTTTCTCGCTGCAAGGTGTTTGTATTAAAAGAGCTTGCCCCCGACGATATGAAAACTATCATTTCGCGCACTGGCATGCCCGTTGACCAGGAATCCCAAGATTGGCTTATTGCTATGGCAAACGGGGATGCACGCCAACTAATTTCAACACTCGAAAATACCCATAAACTGTATAAACAGATCACAGTAGAAAATCTTAAAAATGCCCTTCAAAATACTCATTTGCGCTATGATAAAAAAGCAGAAGAACACTATAATACTATTTCTGCCTTTATTAAATCGATGCGCGCTAGCCAACCGGATGCGGCTCTTTATTATCTTGCCCGCATGATCCAATCGGGAGAGGATCCAAAATTTATTGCTCGTAGGATGGTAATATTTGCCTCTGAGGACATTGGCCTTGAAGATCATAACGCATTAACTATCGCTAATAATGTATTTAGGGCGGTTGAAATTATCGGGTATCCTGAATGCGGTATCAATTTAGCCCATGGTGTGTGCTATTTATCGCAAGCTCCTAAAAGTAAAGCTTCCTATTATGCCTATCTAGAGGCTATGGAAGATGCAAAAAATGAAGGCAATCTTCCTATTCCCCTCAACATTCGCAATGCGCCAACTAAACTTATGAAAGAGTTGGATTACGGCAAAGGGTATGAAAAATACACTAAAGAATGCTTATTGCCTGAAAAACTTAAGAATAAGAAATACTTAACTCATTAGCTTTACCGATAGAGCATATTTTTTTAGAATCTCATTCGCTTGTTGCCAATTAGTTTCACTGTACTTATATAATATATCAGATGCTTCTTTCCAAGCATTCAATTCCTCATTTGTTATCACATTCCTTTGAACGTTTTGCGATACCTGCTGATAATCACAATAATCATTGGTACTGCTTTTTGGCAATTTTTTTTCAATTTCCTGTTTTATTTTACCTGCTTTCATTACCTCATATACTTTCGGAAACTTATCTTTCAGCATTTCGGAATACTTGAGTGGAGTATTATACCAGGCATTTGGTTCATTTACATTCGCACTAAATTTCAAAATAAGTATCGCTGCAGCTTGGGCTTTACCTTGATCCAGTTCTGAATAATTCGAAAATCTCCAAGCCTCTAAAGGCATTAATGAACAATGATGCAAAGGTGTCATTCCATCACTATCTTTTTTAAGCCATTGGTTTTCCATCGCCGACAATAAGGCACACGATAAGAAATACAATAGAAAAAATATTTTTTTCATATAAATCCAAGAAAACTAAATAAATTAGATTAAAATAAAAATTAGAGCAAACAGACTGATAATAGAGAAAAAATCTATTAAATACAACGATCTTAACATTACGAATTGCTCTTAATCCGCTATACTATTTCCTATGGATATCGCACATTCTTCAAAATTGTTTTTATTCGTAAAACGCTTACTGGTCTTTAGCGGGCCGGGATATTTGGTTGCCGTTGGATATATGGATCCAGGAAACTGGGCAACTGATATTGCCGGCGGTTCACGGTTTGGCTATACCTTGCTTTGTGTAGTTTTAATTTCCAATTTTATGGCAATGCTTTTGCAATATTGTGCTCTAAAACTCGGCATTGTTACCGGCAAAGATTTGGCGCGTGCTTGCCGAGATTATTATTCAAAACCGGTTTCAATTCTTTTATGGATTTTGGCTGAATTTGCCGTCATCGCAACTGATCTTGCAGAGGTAATTGGTTCTGCCATTGGCCTGCAACTTTTATTTGGCATTCCATTAACCTGGGGCGTTTGCATAACCGCGGGAGATGTTTTATTATTGCTCGCTTTTTCACAAAATCATGTAAAAATGCTGCAAATAGTAGTTACCGCACTCATCGGCGCAATTTTTGCCTGCTTTGCCATTATTATCTTTCTTGCACAACCATCATGGAGTGGTATTTTACTTGGATTTATTCCGTCGCCAGAAATTATAAAAAATCCTGATATGCTCTATCTTGCAATCGGTATTTTGGGGGCTACAGTGATGCCCCATAATTTATATCTTCATTCGGCATTGCTCAGGAAAGATCCAGAAACGCCGGCGATCCAAAAACAAGAATCTATCTTTTATTCCGCAATTGATTCATGCAGTGCGCTTACCTTCGCTTTTTTTGTAAATGCCTCAATTTTGATCGTTGCGGCCGCAATTTTTTTTGAACGAGGCTTATATCACGTAGCTGAAATTCAGGATGCATATTATTTGCTAACCCCACTTTTGAGCACCTCAGTTGCCAGTTTTGTTTTTGCGCTGGCACTATTAATTTCCGGCCAAAATTCCACCTTAACCGGGACCTTGGCAGGACAAATTATTTTAGAAGGATTTATTAATATCAGTCTTCCTGCATGGATTCGCCGCTTAATAGGCCGGATAATCACGATAATCCCTGCTTTAATTGGTATTTTTATATTCGGCGAATGCTGTTTATCGCATATGATGATTTTTAGCCAGATAATTTTGAGTCTCCAATTACCTTTTGCCGTTTTTCCACTCATTCAATTCACGAGCAATAATCAGATTATGGGCGAATTTACCAATTCAAGAACAATCAAACTCGCTGCCTTTGGTGTTGGATGTTCGATTGTGATTGTTAATGGGCTTTTGATCTTCTTTTTATTTGCATAAAACATTCTTGATTTTAATAACACTAAAATGCCATTATTCCTATAGTATTAATTATTTTTAGGGGAGTTTTTTATGATTAAATATCTTATATTACTGATAAGCATGTCCTCATGCATTCTTATTACAGCTGAGCCAGAAAAAAAATTATGCGGCAGAGGGCAATGTGGCAGAGAAAGGAATGCGTGCAGTTGTTATTGTTCGATTAAATGCGGGCCACGAGAAATTATGCCTGAAGATACGCCAAAATATGATGAAGAAGACGGCCAATGTTTTTGCAGACCGCGAGATAAAGCGTTATACAGAAAAAATAGCTGCGATGTAAGAAAACAATCAAAATAAGATTAAACAAACAAGCGCGCCTTTAATCGGCGCGCTTGTTTGCTTAAATTGATTTACTCGTATTCTTCTCGAGAAAAAGGACACTCTGGCTTAAAGCAAATAGGGCACAGTACCATTTTTTTGATCTTTTGATGCTCTTTAACAAAAATATCTACTGAGCCACTTTCTTTAATAATAGTTTGCATAGCTGCGGCCATATCAGCTTTCAAATCAGCCAATAAAGCATCGTCGAGCCGAGGTTCTATGATAGCCGTAGTCATCGCATCATCTTGAGAATGCCAGTGTTGCTTCTTTTTATCTTTTTTTTGCTGCTGCCTATCCGCCGACCTATCCGTCGAAGTTTTAGAGGAGTCGGAAGCCTTCTGGCGTAGGCTGGGCTGCATACCGATAGCATTAATAGTTAAGAGTATGCTTAATGTTGCTATAGTTTTTTTATTCATGATAAGTTCCCTCTATTTTAAATTTGTAACCCACCGCAAGCGGGGCATCCGCAGAGCATGATATTGCCATGCGCTATGCGGCCTCTATCAGCTTCACAAACTTCTGCAGGCCTACCGCAAGTTGGGCAAATCCGCTTATGCTCTTTATGCTTAAGATGGGTCATCATCCCTTGCACCGAGCCATAGGTTTGCTCAACAGATCGCACGATCGCTGCCATCTCAGCATTTAAATCATCTATTTCTGGATCAGCAGTAGGTTGCTCCACAGGATTTTTATTATCCTGATTATGCTGCTTTTGCTTATCTTTCTTTTTCTGTTTTTGCTGCTGCTGCCTGTCCGCCGAAGCCTCTTGGCGTAGGCTGGGTTCCGGTTCTATTTGGCGCTGCATGGCAGGCGCATTAATACTGGCCAACAGTAGTAAACAAAATGTTATTTTCTTATTCATCGTGAACCCCTAAAATTGAACAAATTTTTCTTTTTGCGGCACCAGCCACGTCTTTAGCTGCATATGCGAGGACAATTAAAGCAACCTTCAAAGGTTCGTCTGAACCTCCACATATGTTGCATCCACATGTTAAATTCCATCCCCGTGCCAATCTTTTGAGGTCAGCGGGGCAATTAACGCTATAATCATGGCAACACGGGCAAATTCGCTGATGATCTTTTTCTATAGATGGCTCAGCAGTATTAATAGCTGCCACATCATTTTTATTATTAAAGAAAACGGTCGTTGCAGCTGCCATATCAGTTTTTAAATCAGCTAACAGCACTTCTTGTTCCGATTTAAATTCAGAGGTATGCTTTATATCTTTCTTTTTTTCTAGTTGCTGCTGCTGGGCATGCTCTATTTGGCGCTGCATGGCAGGCGCAGAGCCTGCCATAAGCATTACCAGTGTTATAACTGTTTTATTTTTATTCATAATTAGAATACCTTATCGGGCAGAATATACGTGCCTTTCTTTTGGCCTTCAGCAACTTTAAGATCAGCTAATGCCTTATCAAAGTTCGCCTGGGTAATAAGAGTCTGGCCCGCTCTCATGGCAAGCTGTGCAGCTTTATCAACCAGATTCTTAATATCAGCTGCGTTGCATCCTTCCATTGCTTTTGCAAGCGCATCGAATGATATTGCAGGATCAACCGGTTTGCCTTTGCAATAGAATGCAAAGAGCGCTTTACGTTTCTCAAAGTTAGGCAATGCCACTTCAATAATCGTATCGAATCTACCCGCACGCATTAATGCTGGATCTAAGAGTGTTGGCGCATTGGTTGCAGCCATCACAATCACCGATTCATCTTTATAGAATCCATCCATTTGGGTGAGCAATTCTGTGATCGTTTGATTCGTTTCAGAAGTATCGGCAGTTGCACGAGATCCGATCGCATCAATCTCATCGATGAAGATAATAGTTTTACCAAAACGGTTACCTTCTGCTTTTGTACGCGCATCATTAAATAAATCGCGCACTCGTTGCGCTCCCACACCAACATATTTTTCTATAAATTCAGAACCTTTTGCTTGAATAAACTCGCATCCGGTTTCTTCAGCGATAGCGCGCGCAAGTGCTGTTTTACCAGTTCCTGGAGGGCCTGCTAATAAAACACCTTTTGGAAATGGAACTCCAAATTTGGCATAGTTATATTCGCCCTTGATCATCTTGACCAAATCTTCAATGGCCGGATCAACCCCACCAACTAACCGCTTGAAACCTTTGGTGGTCTCTTTACCACCAAAAATCACATCCAGTGAATCCAACTGTTGCTGAATATCTTTATCGCCCTTGATCATACGTTCTTTCAGCGCTTTTCTGATCGCATCAACAAAATGCTTTTGCTTGAGGTTTTTAATGCCCTCTTTTAAGGCTAACGCTGAAGCTTTTTGGACTAATTCTTTTAAATCTGCAGGACTAAAATTATTAGTAGCTTCGGCGATCTTTCTTAAATTAACATCAGGATCAAGAGGAATACTTGAAGTATAAAGCTTTAAGACTTGCTCGCGTTTATTCAAATCAGGTAAGCCTACTTTGATTATTTTGGTGAATCTGCCTGGGCGCAATAATGCCGGATCAATATTGTTCGGGTGATTTGAAGCAGCCATCACGATTATAGAATTGTCTTCTTCAAAACCATCCATCTGGGTTAATAATTCAGTAATGGTTGCATCAAGTGAATTCCCCTGGCGCTTGCCAATAGAATCAAGTTCATCAATAAAGATGATTGTTTTTTTGCATTCACTATTTGCTGCTTTTTGGCGCGCCTCTTTAAAAAGATCGCGAACCTTTTGAGCGCCGGCCCCAACGAACTGATCAACAAATTCAGCTGCAGATACTGCCATAAATTCGCAGCCCGCTTCTTCAGAAAGCGCGCGAACTAATGAGGTTTTACCCGTTCCGGGGGGGCCGGAAAGCAAAATCCCTTTGGGAAGTTCCAATCCATATTTTTTATACACTTCATCATTTTTAATCTGTTTTACTAATTCAGTAATTTCATCGGGCACTTCACCCACTAAACGGGCAAAGCCTTTCTTTTCATCTTTTTTCTGACCAAGAAGGGCTAACATAACTTTTACGCGTACTGATACATCTTTATCGATGCGGCCCTTAGCTTGAAGCACCTTTATTACTGCTTCAATCATATGCTTTTCAGTGATCACTTGAGAACTATCTCTTTTTGCAAAAATGCGCGCATAGTTTATTAACTCTTTTAAATCTGCGGGAGTAAAGTTATATGTAAACTGCGCAATTCTGGTCAAATTAAGGCGCACATCAAAAGGAATTTTTGAATCTTGGTTAAATTTTTTAAGCATGGCTTCTCGTTCGGCAGGATTTGGCAACAGCATTTCAACCACTTTGTCAAAGCGGCCCGAACGTAAAAATGATTTTTCAAAGTTTTCTGCGCGAGTGCCTGCACCGATAACAATCACTGAATCATCTTTGGCAAATCCATCCATCTCATTCAACAATGCAATGGCATCATTTGAAAGCTTTTGATTATTCGCATTTGCAAAAACATCGAAGTCATCGAGAAACAGTATCGTCTTTTTATGTCTACTCGCTTGTGCTTTATTTCTTGCTTCAGCAAAACAGTCTTGAATATCTTCTGCAGTCAAACTTGCAGCACTTTTATACATAAAGGGGCAATCTAATTCTTCCGAGAGCGCCTTTGCCATGGTAGTTTTACCGCTCCCCGTTTGCCCTACCAAAAAAATTCCGCGAGGCTTAATGCCATACATACTCGTATAGTTAAGGTTTACATCTTTAAAATGATTTGCGAATTCAATCAATTCTTCAGGCACAGATCCTGCTAACGCTGCGAATCCTTTAACCACAACGGGAGCTATCACATTGGGATTATTTGGGTATGGAGGCATTGGAGTATATCCACCATTTTGATATCCATTTTGATTATTAAAATTATTAGGATTGTTTGAATTATAGGGCCTATTCATTCCTGCATGCGCCGGGACAATAATTATGACGCTTGCAAGAATACTATATAATAAATAACGGTTCATATGTGTTGCCTCCATTAGGATACAGTGACTAAATTTTTAGTAAGTAAGGTTTGTTTAATTTCATGAGTTTGAGCATTAAACATTTTTATTAAATGATCAGTATTGATTGGCAATGGCTTTTTGAGAGTTTCATGGTAAAGGTGCACGAGCGCAAGAAGGCCGAATATTTGATAGTTAGCCTGATTGTAACCATCATTATAGCTATAATTCGAAATCTCTTTGCCCAGATATTTAATAGAGATATTTTCCAGCATTCCTGAGCCATCATTTGGTCTGATCCAAGATTTATAGCGGATAAAAGCTTCAATGATATCTTTCCTAGTTTCGGCAATCTTCTGAAGCTCAGGATCTTTGAGCATTTTATATTTCAGAAATTCAGCAATTCTATTTTCTTCGATCACTTGAGTGTAAAAACAAATCAATCGGAATGCTTGCTGATCGAGCGAATCAATAAAATTAAATAGGGCAGCATCATCTTTCTTTGCCAACTTCACCATGAATGCAAATGTTTTTGCATCGATCAATGGAAGTTGTGCTTTTTTTTCTTTGTTAGGCACTACGTATCCATTCCAAACTGGGTAGTCGATGAGCAGTTGCTCTATGATCGGGATCTTGAGCACTTTTAAATCTTCACTATCGTAGTTCACTGTTTTATCTGAAAATTCAAGAGCAATAGGTTCAGCAAAAGCCTGCATCGATAGCCCAATAAGAGAAATTGATAGTATTTTTTTTACAAAATTCATGTAACCCTCTATTTATGGGACAATAACTAATTGCTTTTTAAGCAGGTGATCCTGAATACGCGGATCCAAGCTATTAAATACATTTTTCAGATGATCAGTAGTAATCGGCAATGCCTTTTTCATTGTTTCTTGATAAAAATTTATCAACGCAAAAAAGGCACGCCCATCATTGGTTATTGAATTTGTAAATGATGCAAAATCAGAACCACAATAGTCCTCAAAAAGGTTTGAGTTTTGCCATCGAGATATATTAGATTCTGGAATATTCACGAATTTAAATACAAAATATCTTATATCTACAAAATCACACAGAGATCTATTGGCATCTTGCAGCCCATATTCTTTGAGATATTTAATTTTAAACAAAGCATCGAATTCATGATAAACACACAAATATTTTGCATAGTAATCAAATACTTTAAACTCATCCGGTTTTAATGAATCGATGAATGTAAAAATTTTTGCATCATCCAATTTTGAAAGCTTAATAAACAGAGCAAGCGATCGTGTATCAATATCCGGAAGAGAAAAAGCTGTTATTTGTAAAGGATCTCTGCTCAAAGCTGATTGCGTAATTCTAAGGCACTTCGATTCGCGCAAATCTGAGAGCGCAAACTCTGCGTTACCATTCGAACATTCAACAGTAATCATTTGAGCATTTGTTAACGAAAAAGAAACAAGCAAAAGGGGAAGTAAAAACCGACTCACGCAATCCTCACATTTAATATAGGAACCATTTCTATACCTATACCATGAGGATAACAAAATAATAATTTTAATCAAATATAATTATCTATATTTCAATATTAATTTTTATTTGTAATTATATAGCCAGCGCGAGGGCTTCTTTTTTTAAATAGGGGCCAGTTATTATATTCTAATAGAAAATATATTAATCGACCAAACTATCGATTACTATCTGCAGATGGGCCAATTGGCGGGCATAATCCTGAGATTTTTTTTCAAGTAATTGTATCTGGGCCAGCAAAAGCGGAATCAAATCCATATAATTTACCGTATATATTTGCCCTTCCTTATCATAGACTACCAAGTCAGGATAAATTTTGGCTACCTCTTCGGCAATAAGCCCATAGTGATTTTTGTGGGCTTGATCATGCCGATATGCAAATGTAACTGGTCTTAATTGCATCAATAAGTCAGTTTGATCTGGCAGTAGCTCAATATTTTCTTTAAATCGTTCTGATGAAGATACGGTTCCCAATTGCCCTGCACTATCAATAACCACAGGAATCGCATCAGCAATAGTAGTCGTTACTCCAAAAATACCGGCAATAAAACACTCTGCTTGGGCTGCTCCAATACGAATAAGGTTGGTATCTGCCGCGGCACCCTGGCTTCCAATCATAATAGCATTATTAGAATTGGTAAGATTTGATCCGGCCCCGATTCCTAAACCAATATTCCCATTACCCCCGGTGAGCCCACTTAAGGCCGAACCTCCCACGGCGGTATTTGCTATTCCGGCAGAATCGAATAATGCAAAAGGGCCGACTGCGACATTATTGGCTCCCGTTACATTCGCGTTCAAGGCCTGGTAGCCAAGCGCAACATTATCATTGCCGCTTAAATTGTTCATGAGTGCTTCAATACCACAGGCAATATTTTCTATGCCGGACTTATTACTCGATAATGATGAGAAACCAATGGCAATATTTTGGCCCCCTATAACGTTTGCTGCCAATGAATTTTGTCCCACTGCAATATTATCTTTTCCACTCACATTATTAAGCAATGCGCTATTGCCAATGGCAATATTATCATTACCGCCCAGATTGCCCATTAATGCATTAAATCCCAATCCAATGTTATCGGTACCCGTATTGTTTAAATAGAGCACTTGTTTGCCTAGCGCTATATTATTATTCGCGCCGATATTGCTAAATAATGCCTGAAACCCAATCCCAATATTATCTTCTCCGGTGATGTTTGAAAAAAGAGCCGAGCTACCTAACGCGATATTATCTACACCCAATGTATTAGTAAACAATGCTTGGAAGCCGATTCCAATATTATTATTATCAGTATTGTTAAAGAGTGACTGAAACCCGATAGCCACATTATTATCACCAATGATATTACTGGTCAGCGCTGATGTGCCGATGGCGATATTTTGAATACCCATTGTATTTGCCAATAATGCAGCAAATCCCATTGCAATATTATTTGATCCAGTAGTATTGCTCAACAGAGAAGTACCAATTCCAATATTATTTGTACCCAAATTATTGCTAAACAGTGCTTTAAATCCAACCCCGACATTCCCTGATGCAATATTATTAAAAAGCGCCTGAGATCCAATCGCGATGTTATTAATTCCTACAAAATTACTGGTAAGGGCTGCGGTTCCAATGGCAACATTGTCGTTACCGGAATTATTTGAAAGCAGCGCCCCAAATCCAACGGCAACATTATTCTGCCCATCACTATTCTCTAAGAGCGCAGAACTGCCAAGAGCCGTATTATTCGTTCCGGTCATATTTGCTGCTAAGGCATTAAATCCAACTGCAGTATTTTCTTCCCCATTACCAACATTATTGGCCCCAAAACCTATCGAAAGATTTCCATCGCCACTAACATCTTCTTTAAGAATGATCATTTGGCCGAGTCTAAAATCGGTCTGGGTATCAATAAAGCCGCAAACACTTAAATTGCCGGTGATCCCAACATTTCCTGGAAAAACAAAGTTGCCACCGGTGCATCCGGTGCCAGCGCTTCCGGTAATTGCGAAGGTTACCGGTCCATAAAATGTTGAAGTCCCACAAACAGAAAAATTTCCTTGCACCAACAAATCGTTTTTAAAACATCCGGTGCAAAATGTGGCAGCAACAGGCCCACAGGCTGGGCACACTGCACTTGCACTGAGTGGAATCACCAAATTACTCAAACAAAATGCAGCAAAAGTTGCTATCAAAATTTTTCTTTTACTCATCGATACTCCTTTTCTTTATTTTTTTTTATAATAAAAAAAGAAAACCCAAACAATCAAGATTGTGCAGGAATAAGTCATGCTAAAAAAAACATTAATCCCGTACTATGACGAGAAAACTGAATTGGAAGCGTTTTGCACATCTTTGCCGCAAATCATTCCTGGAACGATATTGAAACTTTTCTTCAGCAATTATTTAAGTGAAAAAAGGCACCGAATAATGCATAATAAAACTTACGATTTTTAGCACGTCGAGTGTAATAGTATTCCAACTTTTTTCTGTTGCTTTGCAAGCTCGTTATAACGCTTAACGGCTTCTTCACTTTGCAAGACATAAACTTGTTTGCCAAGTTGCTTCAGATAATCAATTGTTTCAATTGGCGTTTAAAGCATAAGATCCACACCGCGCGAAAGAATAATAATATCGCTATCTTTGATATAGAGATTAATCTTTTCCTGCTGCGCATCGATGACGCATTTTTTGAGTATGTAAAAGAGGGGCAAAAGTTCATTGATACTACCAAAAGTGCTCTTTTTAGGATCGTATTGCTTTGCGACACAATCATAATCAGGGAAATTAAAACTGACTATATGATCAAGTACTGCACCGGTTGAATGAACTGCATCTGCGATATGATTATTTGCCCCATATCCATGGCAGCAGATCATGATCGTCGCTCGCTTGTGCCTGTTTGGAAAAATTTTGATGCCAAGATCATAAGAAAAAGGTGCTTTTGTTGCTTGTAAAATCTTTGTTAGTTTTTCTGCCGTAATTCCATGCATGAAACTTACTCCCATCACCATGAGCGCTAAATATCTCATAAAACAATCCTTTAATTATTTACCGTGAGCCAAAATTGCCCGAAATACACCGATGCCAAATGGAAGAATCAAAATTCCGATGAGAAAAATATTCCATGGAAATGAAAATTTTGCCAAAATGAATCCAATAGCAATGAAGGAAACGAGCGCATCAAAAAGTTCAATAAGAAGATTTGTCATTTCCGACGCCATAGCAATCCCATTTTTTATAAAACTAATGTCATTTTCAGTTGTCGACAAATTGTCGACAGTTCGCTTTTATGTATCTAACAGTAGTACTTCTAGCAAAAATATCGCATACCATATTATTTTAGGGTCTTGCCCAGCAGATTTAATATTTTCACTTAATAATTTCTAACATTTTATCATAAAATTTGCAACCGCGATAGTTAAATCGAAATTCACACTCCTTCAAATAAAGCAAAAATTTGTGGGAAGCAATGCCATTAAATTTTGCCAATCTTCGCTTTGCAAAGCTCCAAAACGATTCGATTCCATTAACGTGACATTTGCCACGAGCAAATTCATTTTCACTGTGGTGCACACGATAATGATCATATCCATTTAAAATAAGCCCATCATAGGCCTTCCATCCATCTGTATGAATAACTGAACCCTCCAGTACTTTTCCTTGAATTATAGGCATTAATTCTTTCTTTGAGCAGTTTTTTACCACTGAAACAAACACTTTACCATGCCTCTTTAAAAGACCAAACACAGGAGTTTTTCCTGCTGCACCACGCCCTCTTTTGCCTCGCACTCTTCTTGCGCCAAAATAACTTTCATCGAGCTCAACTTCTCCCGAAACAACCTCCATTTCCTTTATTGAAGCTTGGAGAATTTTCTCGCGAAAAATAGCATAATAGCGGTCAATTGTTTTACGGTTAAAATCTAGAAGCAAGGCTGTTTTTGTTGCCGGCAGGTCTTCCGAAAAGCACTTCAGAATTTTTTTAATTTTATAATTTGATATTTTACTGTATTTAAGCATATTTCCAGAATATATTTAATTTATATTCTGGGCAAGACCCTATTTTACTACCAATTTACGCTATCATATTATCACTATGAAAAATGATGTACCGGTTAAAAACGGAATTATTATTCCCGAACATGAGATTGAGATAACTAGCAGCCGATCAGGTGGTGCCGGCGGCCAACATGTTAATAAAACAAGCACCAAAATCACCGTCCGCTGGAATGTGAAAAATACTGCAGTTCTCAATGACGAACAAAAGCACCGAGTGTTGGAAAAACTTGCAGCCCAATTAACCGCTGAAGGGGATCTTATTATTCATAGCAGCGGCACGCGTAGTCAAGAACAAAATAGAAAAATGGCACTCGTGCGCTTGGGCCAGATTGTCAGCAAAGCACTGCATGTTCCTAAAAAACGAATGGCAACACGAGTATCTAAAGGTGCTCAAGAAGCCCGCTTAGAAGAAAAATCTCATCGTGGGATGATTAAGAAAATGCGCAGTAAGAAAATTTATGAAGATTAGTTTTCTTTTTTTAAAAAAATTGGTATGTTTTCTGACAATTAAAATGAAGCCTTGAGATAGTAATTGCAGCATAGTTAAAACAAAAAATTCTTAAGGACAAACAGTATGCATTCTTTTAACATTCTTAATTTATCAATTATTCTTATCTCTTTTATTATTAACAATTCATTAATTGCGGAATTTATACGAGCAGATTTAGTTCCACTCACTAAGCCAGAGATTGTAATCGATGCCAAAGCAGATCAAGAGCACAAAGAGAAATACTTAAAAGAAAAAGCAAAGAAAAAATATTTCGAATCCCATAATCAACAAGATATTGCACTTCTAGAAGAAGCTTTTGATCAAGCTCCAGCAAAAGTTAAAGCTCTCGTATATGCAATGTTAAATAATGAAGAATTTGCTAAGCGATACAAATATATTTTATTAGCTGGCCCATCCGGCTCAGGCAAAAGCATTCTGGCAGAAGCCATCCCCTATATCCTCGGAAGAAAATGCATCGTTATAGATGCTCCATCTCTTCTTGGGCACTATAGAGACCAAGCTGCTGAAAATATACGCGATGCATTTAGAAGAATGTCTGAGGATCCTGATAAGCCATTTTTGGTGATAAATGAAATAAACGCGCTTACTGATGGGCACACTTCCGAGCATTCAGATACTAAGCATACTGCAATGCAACTATGGACACTTTTAGATAAACATAAAAATGACAAAGATTTTCAATTAATCGCCACAACGAATGTGACCAAAAAAATGCCTCATCAATTACAATCAAGATTTGAAGGAAAAACTTTTTTAATCGATAATCCTTCAGTTGAAGCCCGAAAACGAACAATAGAATTCTGGCTAAAACATCTCAATATCGAAAAAGATGAAAGCTGCACCAACTCCTACTTAAATGAACTTGCAATTAAAACAAATAATTTTTCACGGCGATGCCTAGCAACTTTAATAGATTATTCGTTATTGTTATCTGTGATAAAAAATCCGGGAGTAGCCATCAGAAAAGTCACCAAAGAATTTCTTGAGCAAGCTTTCATTGAATTATCAAAACAAAAAGAGGAATTCTGGGATTTCACAGAACATACTACCGATGAAGAACGCAGACATCGTGAAAATTTAGCACAGCACACAAAGCATTTTGAAGAAAACCAGCAATTACAAATAAAGATCGCAGAATGGGGCATGCTCTATCAAGGGTTTATGAAGCACTATGAAGAAGGATCACGAGCAGGCTGGAAAAATGTAGTAGAAGAACTTAATACTGCCAAATCTCTTGCGCTGCCTAATGAGAAGCCAGCGGCAAAAATTACCGTCATTTCACCAGCAACGCTTCTTTACTCAGAAAAAGCAGTTCTGGAACGAAACAACGATACAAAAAAAGCAAGCACAAAATAAGCAAAGGCAATAATGAATATTTATAGAAATTACTTCTTCTGCATGCTTCTTTTTAGTTTTATAGCGGCTCCCACAAAGCTAATAATAGGCATGGAAAGTGCTCCACAAGAACAGGATACTACTAGCTCATTTGGAAGTTCGATTGATGTTCAGGAAGCATTAAAAGCACAAGAATCAACCTTAGATGAATTAAAATCTATTGCAGAAGAATGTCTACAGAATGGCGCAGAAATGCAGATGGACATTCTTCCTGAAGATGGATTTGCGCTACTTAATAATAAAGAAAAGCATTTAGCAACCGCCATCTTTGAAATCCCGGATAACCCACAAATTCATGAATTATCTGATTCTGAAAAACAAAAAATAAAGGAACTATTCGAGGTATATTCAATAGAAACCCGCGGCCAGTATAAAATTATACATTTTCATTATAAAGATGAAAGTTTAATGCCTGAAAATAAAGAACAGGCAACCCTGCTATTGTATGCCCCCTATACGAGTACCGAAAATCACTCTTCCTCCAAATCAAATGAGGATCCTAAAAAATTAGAAAAAAGTACGACATATCTAAAAACTGCTGACAAAAAAGAACTTTTTGAAAAAATAAAAACAAAAATTGCGATGATAAACCCTTCTTATAATGAGGGGTTAATAGGAACTACGAAAGTAAAAACCAATATTGGATACATTAAACTTGAAGATTTAAAAGTTGGCGACTCAATCGCCTGCTATGATTTTAACACTGCACAAGAAAGTTATAGCACCGTAACTTTTATTGATAAATTACATTTAGTAAAGTATGTACAAATTTCCATCAATAATGAAACAATAGAGCTGGCACATAATCATAAATTTTTTATATATTCTACCAATTCATGGGTAAGAGCCGAAGATTTAATAAACAACGTTGAATTACGATATTTGGTTGATCCCAATATTCAAGATGTTAAAGAAGTTCAAAAAGAGCTCGATGTAATTAGAATCTCCGTTAATGATAAGCACAACTTTTACATTACTAATCATAATATCTTGGTTCATAACTTTGCTGTGGAAGTAAGTGTTTTATGGAGTATCGGAGAGGGAATAGAAATTACTTGGGCGATATTGGGTCCATCACTGACTGCTGCTGCAACTGGATTGATTTATTGGGTAAATAGCAAGTTTAAAGATATAAATAAGCATCCTGCAACGTATACTCAAAATTATGATAGTAGCACTCAAAAAGATGATCATTTTTATAAAGCTGATAATACTATTCAAACTCCCCCAAATTCTTTAAAAAATACTAATGGCGCTGGGTCACAATCGCCACAAGATCCAGATAAAGATAAAAACAACAAAAATAGAAAACTTCCAGAAGAAATAATGCGCGATGCAAAACTGGGAAAGAAAACAAGTAATAGAACAAAACAATTTGAAAAACCAGGCGGCTATCAAGAAGCACTCGAAGATTTTGAAAAATTAAAACCAAATAATATCAAAGAAATGGAAGGCAAAATTGGAAAAATTGGGGAGTTACCAGATGGAACAAGAATTAACGTAAGGGCTAAAAGTAAAGAAGGGAGACCAACTTTAGAAATTTTTGACCCTGGAAATAAGAACAGTGTAAAATTTCGTTATGGCAACAAATAGGAGAGCTTTTATGAAAGAAAAATGGATCAAATGGGAACCAATAAATAAACTTTCAAAACAATATTATGTAGAATCTATATCTGACAACTTTTCTGAAGGCTTAAAAATTATACTAATTGATGATGATAAGCCTCAAAACAAAGTTTTAATTACTTGGGCAAATTCAGTATATGCTTACCGTAAAACGTATGAGACATTTACTATATTAACATTAAACAATCTCGATGCTGAATATGGAACAGTTTTTAGAAATTGGTCATTTTTTAAAATTGAAAATTCAAAATATTTAAAATGGCTCTCCGAGCAATCTTGTGGCATCACAGATTCACTTAATCTTGTTCATTTCTGCATCTATTCGACAGAAGAAATGTTTGAAGTCATCGCAAATTATGAGCCGAATATTTCTTTAATCGAAAATAATGTTTAATTTACAGATGCAGCAAAACATGCTCGATGATAAGTTAACAGATTTACAAGCATTTTATGCAATGAGATTATTTTTAGAGAAATATTATGAACAAACTCAATCTGACGATGTTGGATCCTTACTAAGTGAACTTCAATTTTTTGAAAAAGAGAAAGAGACAGCCGATCCAGCCGCTTGGGGAGAATGGATGGAATGTGTTAACAAAGTTCTTGCTGAAAAAAATAAAAAGTTCGAACCGGATAAACTTTATGGATAAAACTAATATGCAAGAAAAATGGATTAGATGGGAACCAACAAATAACTTATCAAAAAAATATTACGTAGAGTCTATTTCAGAGAACATTAAGGATAAATATAAAATCCTTCTTACTAATGCTGAAAATAATAAAAATAAAATTTTAATATCATGGCCTATTGGTGTCGATGCTCACAGAAGTACGGATGAAAGCTACACATTAGCAACTATTAACTTTTTAGATAATCAGTATGGCCCAGAATTTTATGCTAATTGGACTTTTTTTAAAATAGAAAATTCAAATTATTTAAAATGGTTATCAGATCAATCTTATGGCATTTCAGACGATTATAATTTGACACATTTTTGCATCTTAGCAGCAGATTCTATGATTGATATCATTAATAATTATGATCCAACTATTACAATTATAGATGAAAACGAATAATATTTTGCAAGTACATGGACTCAATGGGGACCATTCAACAATCTTGCGAATAGAAAATTCAGATCGTTTAAAATGGATCGAAGGACAATCTTTAGGAATCGGAGTATCGCCATACTATAATTTTACTCATTACGCATTTTAAAAACCTAATTGACATTATAGCCACTGGATCCAACGGTTACCGTCAAAAAAAGCAAGATTAAATGATCAGTTATAGAATAACAAAATATAATCCCAAATTTCGAAATTCTTCTGGGGCATACCAGAAAAATGATTGGACATCGATTTCGGACATTGGAAAAATATTTGAAGGCAAAAAATTAACAAAACAAGAATATCTAAAAATAGAAAATGCTTATATCCAAGGAATAATCGCCTTTATGGATTCGCTACATATAGCTTCGCTTTGCATATCTTATTTAGAAAATGATGGCACCATACCAAAAAGTAGGAAAATTTCTTGCTCGAAAGCTATGCTAGAAACATATAAAAATCTAGAAGTAGGGAAACAACTTGATAAAGAGGAGATTACTGACATTGCGCGATTAGCGCTCAGAGAACTTTTATGGTGTAAATTGGAGAGCGAAAGGATGTTTATTCACTTTGGATATGATTATTACATGTATATCGGAAGCTCAAAAATAGCACCTGATTTCTTGATAAAAAAAATCCAAGATGAAGACCTTTTTGTAGAAGAATTTAAGTCCCCTTATCTTGAAGACGATAAAGAATGATGAAAGAAAAATGGATCAAATGGAACCCAATAAATAAACTTTCAAACCAATATTATGTAGAATCTATATCTGACAACTTTTCTGAAGACTTAAAAATTATACTAATTGATGATGATAATCCTCAAAACAAAGTTTTAATTACTTGGGCAAATTCAGTATATGCTTACCGTAAAACGTATGAGACATTTACTATATTAACATTAAACAATCTCGATGCTGAATATGGAACAGTTTTTAGAAATTGGTCATTTTTTAAAATTGAAAATTCAAAATATTTAAAATGGCTCTCCGAGCAATCTTGTGGCATCACAGATTCACTTAATCTTGTTCATTTCTGCATCTATTCGACAGAAGAAATGTTTGAAGTCATCGCAAATTATGAGCCGAATATTTCTTTAATCGAAAATAATGTTTAATTTACAGATGCAGCAAAACATGCTCGATGATAAGTTAACAGATTTACAAGCATTTTATGCAATGAGATTATTTTTAGAGAAATATTATGAACAAACTCAATCTGATGATGTTGGGTCATTACTTGGTGATCTTCAATTTTTTGAAAAAGAGAAAGAGACAGCCGATCCAGCCGCTTGGAAGGAGTGGATGGAATGTGTTAACAAAGTTCTTGCTGAAAAAAATAAGAAGTTCGAACCGGATAAACTTTATAGATAAAACTAATATGCAAGAAAAATGGATTAGATGGGAACCAACAAATAACTTATCAAAAAGATACTATATAGAATCGATTTCAATGAACAATGATGGATTTAAAATCATTCTTGCAAATTCCACTGGCAACTCAGCAAAAGTGCTCATAACGTTTGAAAATGGCGTAAATGCTTTCCGCAATTCTGACGAAACGTTTAGGTTATCAACGATCGGATATCTCAATAAAAACTATGGTGGCCAATTCTACGCAAAATGGACTTTCTTTAAAGTTGAAAGCTCTGAATATTTAAAATGGCTATCCGAACAATCCGGTGGAATTTCAGATTATTATGGAGTTACGCAGTATAGCATAATAACCGATGACGAAATTTTGGATGTTGTCTGCACTTACGAACCAAAAGTCACTTTCATAAGTCAGAATACAGAAAAATGTGACCAAGAATCAACTATATGGGGTAACAACCTCTCTAAGCGGCCTTCCATCGCGGCATGCTCAAGAAAATGCTGAGCATATGGATTTATGAAAACTAAAAAAATTAAACGGCGCAATTTAAGTAAGCCTTGGGGAGAGATTTTAATGAATGCGTTTTTAGTTTCTCTTATTGCAGGAGCAGGATTAATGATCGGCCAAATCAATGCCATGAAAAGGCCAAAGGGATTACTCAAGAGGCGATGCACTTATGAAAATAAGGTATATAATGATATCATTGATATGATTAATACTAACAAAAATTTAGACGAAAAAGTCTACAATAATAAGACTCTTACGCTCCTCTGCCATGCTGCATTATATAATCTCTTGGATGAAGCCCGATTATTGCTTGCTCACCATGCAGATCCTGATATTGCCTCCGATAATGCGAGCCCCTTATTCACTGCAGCGGTAAATTGTAATGTAAGCATGGTTGAACTACTGCTTAAATATAATGCAAATCCCAATCCTTCATCATGCTTGCCTTTGCATGGGATATGTAAACGATTGAAGCAAGTGGTTGATTTAACACCCGCAAAAGCTCAAGACGGGTTAACTATTATTGAGCTTCTTTTTGCCGCTGGCGCAGATCATGAGCAAAAGGATAGTGAAAGGAAGACCCCATTAATGCATCTGCGGCACTCAGATTCCGGCATATTTAGTGAAAACCACCAGAAAATAGTGGCTCTTGCAGAAAAACTTTTTCTTAAGCACAAGCTGATATAATGTGAATTATACAACAAGATTGATGATCGCAAACTGATTGCCACAGGGGAAAATGAAGTTTGCTGTGGCTTCTTTTGGCAATCGTAAACTTTAAAATACAATCTTGAATATTTTTAATTTTAATTGCAATCCTTATGCTAAACCGTTTATTATTTTTCAGTATGTTAAAAAATATCCGTAATAAAATAAGGAGTTTATGGATATGAAAATTTTCTACATAAAATATGCTTTGTTAATTTTTTTTGCTTGCACAGCAATAAATCCAATTCGCGCGCTTGATCCTTTTGAAGTCGAGAACTGCTGCCTTTCTCACTGTTATGAATGCACGTGCGAACCCTTGTATTGTGGATCAATCGGATTGATGGTCCAGGCAGGAATACGCCCAATCATTTGGAGAAATCGAGGCACTATCTATGGAGTAAATTGTGTCACACCTCCGGCTTCTGGGCCAGTAACAGTAATACAAGAACTTCCTTCTTTCCATCATTTTTACCGCTTGCCATGGCAAGTTGGCGCACAACTAAGCTATGCATTCTCGTGCAATACAAATGTGTTTGTTGAGTTTAACTATGCACAAGCGAAATCAAAACGGAATTGTAGCGCATCTTCTTCTGCGACAGGATTCCAATGCAGCGCAACTGCAGTCAATGGATTGGCGCTTAAACTGGGCAAATATAAACTTTATGATGCCTATGTGGGGGTAAATTATTATTGTAATAGATGGTGCGATCGTGTTGCATTTTTCTTTGGAGGCAAAGTAGGATTATTGCATCATAACAATGTTAAATATTATTCACTGACTTCAGGTTTTAGTTGCACCACTGGCGCAACAACAGTTTTTTGTGATACTGCCGCAAAATTCTTCAAATCAAACACAGTTATAGCTGGCGGCGCTCAAGCTGGATTTGATATCTGCTTCTGCGGAAATTGGTCATTGGTTGTAACCGGAAATGTTATTGCAAGTTGTGGCCCCCGAGCCGCTGCACCAATAGCACTCAACACCACAGAGATGCTCAATTTAAACGGCGCATCAAGCCTTATTCCAAGTGGTGTGGGAACAGAACTTGCTTTCCCGATAACTGTAGGAATAAAGTATAATTTTTAAAAAATTAGTGAAATTAAAGGAGTGTCTATGAAATTTACGATAATATTTTTACTTTTAGCTGTATTGCACGGGACATGTAATCTTGATGCGTTTTGTTGCCAAAAGCCTGTTACCTGCACAACCGTTGAACGATGTATTGCAATTCCGGCACGCGGCTCGATCCCCGCTGCAAATATTTTTGTGCGGCAACAATATGTCAATGCAAATGCCCCGGTGCTATTTTTTGTCCATGCTACTGGTTGGGATGCTGATGAGTGGCTTTGCGAGCAAGCATCATTTTGCCCATGCTTTAACACAATAGCTATCGATCTGAGAGGCCACGGAAGATCAACTTTAACCCCTGCCCTTCCGGCAGCGGGAGGCATCAATTATACCCAAACGGTTTTTGTTGACGATATCAATGCAGTGCTCAGTGCACTCGGTATTACAAGCCTTATTTGGGTGGGCAATTCTATTGGCGGAGCACTTGGAATTAATTATAATGCTACCTTTCCGGGCGTAATCACTAAATTAGTTTTGAGCTCAACCAATCCATTTATATATAATCCTGATCCGGCATGTTCCATGGGCACTTTTCCTAATTGTTCAGTTGCGCCACTGCCCTGCTACCAATTTCCAGGAATCACCTTTTGCTTATACGAATTCCTTTCAACACTCGTTACCGAAATCCCATTCCCTGAATTTGCAGCAGTCTTAGCAACGCAGCTCTTCTTTACTGAGCCAGCCTGCACCGCACAATTACAAAATGCGCAAAACTCCTACATAGCTGCTCAAATTGAGCAGGGCCAAGCTATTCTTTTTAGCATCATTAATAACGCTTTCACTGATGATCAAAGAGCATTATTACCAGGTATTACTATTCCGGTACTCATTTGCCAAGGAACCGCAGATATGGCCAATCCGGTAGGCGTTGGCGCATTTCTTCAGAGCCAAATTCCAAATTCTATTTTGGCGTTATTTGAAAACAAATGCCATTTCTTAGTAGCCACAGCCTTCTCAAGCTTTGATAGCCTCGTTGCAAAATTTATCAATGGCTGCACATTACCATCAACAATAACCGTACCTGATACCGGTTGTAATATTTGCCCATTAATTACTCCAGTCCCACTTGCTACATGTACTCCAACCTGAAAAAGATACATTCTAGAGGGCGATCTATTATAATCATTGCAAATAGAAAATAAATAATGGTATGATTATCGATGTAAAATATAAAGAGTAGCATTAATATTTGTAGGGTTCTATGAAGTATATACTCATTTTCGCATTTGGATTTTTGATGCCTTTCTCTTGCATAGCTTTAATGCAAGCTCCAAAGATGTCTGAATCAGAGTTAATAAAATATATTAATCGAAAAGAATACGATTTTGAAAAAACAATCGGCCATATTCGATTTTATTTGCAGGGAAATCCATCATTGGATCAATCATTAAAAACTAATACCATACTAAGAAACATTGCACGGAATTTTGCTCATGGCGATCAGTTATTGGTTGCAGCAAAATTGAGCACACCTGGCGCAATCGAATGGGTAAAAAATTTATTGAGCACTCAGACAAAAGAAGAACAACAAGATTTATGGTTCTCTCTTTTTAAAAATCCTACGCAAGACTCTCTTGCCAAAATGGAAATATTACTCAAAGCGGGGATTGATATCAATATCAAAAATGGATCTGGCGATAGCGCTCTGATGAGAAGCATTCCGTTTAAAAAACCCGGCTCAGCTTTTTTAAATACCCCAGAAGATATTGCAAACATCCAGAAAAAACTCTTCACTGCTCTGATAGCTCATAAAGCCGATCTTAATGTAAAAAATAATGTACAAGAAAGCGCACTTACAATGGCCATTTCCAACCATGACGTTGATCTCGTAGAAGAACTATTGAAGGCAGGCGCAGATGCAAATATAAAAAGCTATAATGGAGAGCCAGCGCTCGTGGATGCGCTCGGCGTCATTGCATATAATGGTGATGCGAGAATATTTAAAGCGCTTATAAAAGCTGGCGCTGATCCGCTTTTGAAAGATGACAAGGGCAAATCTACGTATGATCACGCAGAAGAATTAAACGTTGATTTATCTGATCTCAATGCCCCCCAAAAAAAATCACGGTGTGCAATTCAGTAGGGCTGAGAACTTTTTAAAGATAAATCCTAATGCATATCTCTTTGAAAAGCATTTTTAGGAGTGCCAAGAAAAGAAGGAGAGGGAGAAAACCTCCCTAGAGCGAAGGCTGGATAGCCATTTTTCGCAAGTAAAAAAGTTGGCGTCCCCACAGGGAATCGAACCCAGATTTCCGCCGTGAAAGGGCGATGTCCTAACCGTTAGACGATGGGGACGTGTATTTGAAAGATAAGCTTATTCTACGCTACTCGGGCTTAAGTCTGTTAATATCAATTTATTTTAGAGACCCCATCCTTTAAAGGAATGGCGGCGCCAGGCGTAGCTTGCCGAGGCGGAAGCCCCGGATAAGCGAAGACTGGTGAGCCGCGTTGGAATCGAACCAACGACCCACAGCTTAAAAGGCTGTTGCTCTACCGACTGAGCTAGCGGCTCGTGCAAATTCAATTTTAAATTGAAAAGACATTTATAAATACTAGAGATTGAGGGCATTTTTGTCAAGCAAAAGCAATTTGTAATGATAAAAAAGCGATTTTAAAACAAAATCATTTTTGCGATATAGCAGTAGATCAAAATTCCAAGGATATCCATAAGTGTGGCCAAGAAGGGTCCGGCAGAGAATGCAGGATCGATATTCAATTTTTTCAATATAAGCGGAATCATAGCTCCCAGAATCACCGAGACCACTACAATCGCCCCGAGCGATACGCTCACAACCAAACTTTCAATAATGGTTGCTGCAGAAAGATACGCGCGCACAAAGGCAATCGTTCCTAAAATAAACGCTAAAAATCCGGATATTAAAAATTCTCGCCTTAAAAATTTAAAGATATTCATCGAATGCAATTCGCCGGTGATCAGCCCTTGGATCACTAATGCTGAGGTTTGGCTGCTCGTGTTGCCCCCGGTAGAAATAAGCATCGTAGTAAAATAAAGAAGCGACCCAATTCCGAGGGTCGCATGGTATGATTTTAAGATCGTGGTGGAAAATGATTGGGCCAGCAGAAGCGCAATAAGAATATAGCCTCTATCAAATAAGAGGCGAAAAAATGAGGTCTCAAAATAGGGGTATTTCATCGGGGCAAGCGCGGACATCTTTTGCACGTCCTCAGAAGCCTCTTCAACCAAGACATCAACTAGAATTTCACTCGGAATAACCCCTAAAAAGTGGTTATTTTCACCGACAACGGGAATCGTCATCAATTTATAGTGCACCATTTTTTTTGCGATCGTTTCACGATCTTCATCCGCCTGGGCTACAAATTCCACCGGTCGCATAAAGGAAGAGATGCGAGCCTGGGCATTTTGGAGCACTAAATCCTCTAATTTGATATACCCGACCAACCGATGATCTTTATCGGTTATATAAATCTGCTGGTAAATATCGCGATTTGGCTGAATGCGCTGTAGAAGCTGGATGCTTTTTTCCACGGTAAAATCCTGTATAAAAACCAGCACTTCAGCATCCATGATGCCACCGGCCGATTCAGGATCAAATTTGAGCAAGGAGAGCACCTTTTCTCGGGCAATTTTATTGAGCAATCCCAGATAGACCTTGAGCTCTTCGTCAGAAAAAAGATCAAAAAGATCGGTGAGCTGTTCAACGGGAAGCATATTCAATGCCTCAGCTCGATCATGTTCGCTCATAAAAGAAAGACTATTCACTTTCATCACATCAGAAAATTCTTTAAAAACCTCAAGCTGCAATGGTTTAGGCAATTTGAGATAAAGTTCCTGAAACTGATCCCAATCAATGTCGGTAAAAAAATCAGCGATATCTGCCGGGTGTAAATGCAAAAATTGTTCCCAAAGGCCCTTTGCATACGCAGAATCCTGGGCAATCACGGCATCAAGATTATTCTTGATTTCTTGCAAAAGGTGTTGACCGTCCATTGAGAATCTCCTAAAATTGAGCCAGAAAAAGCAGAGAAACAAACTCATAGTAAACTATAAAAAATAGCTTGTCTACGATACTTTTTCTGCCTAATCTTTTCAGCGGTTATACTATTGTTGTATCATTGTGATAGAAATTTTATTTAAAGGGCAATCATGTTAAAAAAGTTATCTTTACTTCTTTTATTGTCAGCAGTTTTTCAAATAAAGGGAATGTGTCCGGCTTCTGAGAATTTAAATAGCCTTGTTGAACGAATTAAGCGAACTCCTATCGATGCAGGTGGCAGAAATAATCTCCATATTGCTGCTGAGAATGTTGGTACTCCAGGCCTTGTTTATGCATTACTCGATGATAATCCTTCGCTTATTGGTATGATAAATGTCGAGGATAAGTTTGGATTAACTCCATTAGATATTGCAAGATATGTAAATAATCGTGATGCAATTAATGCACTAAAATCTGTAGGAGCAGGTCAAAATACACAAGAATATGAAAATTAGCGCATCTTCTTGCATTTATCTCAACAATTGTTACAATTAGGAAATAAACCATACTATTGAGGTGATAAATGGAGACTTTAGTGAGTCTTGCCCCTAAACATACATTGCCCCTTTGCCTAACCGTTGAGCGTTCGCACGCCGGACAAAGAATTGATAAATTTCTAACAATGGCGCTCCCTCATTATTCCCGCAGCTTTTTTCAGAATTTGATTGCTGCAGGGCAAATAATGGTTAATGGCCAAAAGGCTAAATCGAGCATGGCGGTAAAGGCAGATGATACTATTGCCATCACTATTCCCGATGAGCAGCCACGCCCTATTTTTACCCCGGTAAATACCGATTTGGGCATAGAAATTATTTACACCCATGAACATTTTTTTATCATCAATAAACCCGCAAATTTACTGGTGCACCAAACAGAAGTTCCAACCTCAGATCCTACCGTGGTAGATTGGCTTCTTTCTAATCACCATGAATTAATTGATGTGGGTAGCATTGAACGGCCAGGCATTGTCCATCGCTTGGATAAAGAAACTTCAGGGCTCTTGGTGATTTCCCGCACCAATTATGCGCATATGGTTTTTGGGGAAATGTTCAAAAAACGCACCATTTCAAAGAGTTATTTAGCTATCGTGCATGGGCATCCGCCCGCATCAGGATCCATCGATCTTTCTATCGGCAGACATCCTACGCTGCGAAAAAAAATGACTACTTTTATTCCGGATAACAGTGTTCTTTCCACAACTAAAGCAGCAAGCATGCGCAATCATACAAGCATTCGTAATGCAATAACGCATTACACCGTTAAAAAATATTTTGCCGATTGCAGTTTGGTTGAAGTACATCCGGTCACTGGCCGCACTCATCAAATTCGCGTACATTTTGAAGCAATCGGGCATCCTTTAGTAGGCGATTACCTCTATGGAACTCCATCGAAATTGATTGATCGACACGCATTGCATGCCGCTTCTCTCTCATTTAACTTTCAAGATACGCCGTTTCATTTTGAAAAAGAAATTCCTGATGATTTCAAAAGGCTTATCTCTTTTCTTGAAAATGCGTGATCAAAAATTTCTTGCTTTTTTACTAAAAGACGAATAGCCTGTTCCACGAGCTAGGAAGGAATTGTAGTAATGAAGCGTTCTTCAATATGTTCTGTACGCTCATTACCCATCTGATCGTTGTTTACTCAGCACAAGTAAGTTTTCTATAACGGCATTTACAATCTCTGGATTATAGTTTTGAGTCGAGCAAAGATCAAAAAAATTTGCTTCGCCTGTTTGCCTATCCATAGTGCAGATCGTGCCATCATAAAACCAAAGATGATCAATATTGCCCTTTAATCCATTATTCAAAATTTTACGATATCGAATCTTGCCTTCGTCAGTCTTATCATGGAGGCTCGCAAAGTAAATATTGTCTTTATCATCACATAAAACAACTTCATGCTGCTTATCCGGCTGGTGTATCGCAAAATTTGTGATACGCATTGGGATTTTACAAGGATAAAATTTGATATCTTTTTTTTCATAATCAGGAACAATAAAAAAAAATTTTCGATCACAATAATTATCCTGTAATCCTATTAAAGCTCGCCCATAAATCCATGCCAATTTTTTTAAGGAGCTATGGCCTATTAATTTCTTTATAGCAACGAGATCATGCTGAATCGAGTTATGTTGAGATGAATATTGATAATTAAAGATCTGTATTTTATTACCGCCGATTGCAAGTAATTTTCTTTTTGCCAAAGCGATAGCAGTTATTTGATCGCAATCATCCATCACTATCTCTTTGAAAGGCTGATCGACTTCTCCAATAATCTGATGCCCTGAGGCACAATCGTCCAATTTAATATAGTTCAGACAAGCACTTGTTGTATAAGAGCGACGACTAAAAAAGTTATAGTAGGCAAACCTATCAAATAAAGCGATCACACGGTCATGATTAGGGCCATCGAAACGGGTGCCATATGAAATTTCACCGTGCTCTTTGATATCTGCGTCATAAAAATATATTTTTTTTTCACCTGAAGGGGTGCGAATCTTGGCGCATTTCTGCAAGAGCATATGATTTTTAACTTCTAAATTATTCCAATTTTCACTTAAGCAATAGGTGCTTTGCCTCAATTCATCGAAAAATTCATGCCCAAAACGATTTTTTTCTAACACTTCCGCTACGAGATTGCAAATATCCTTCGGGATACACCATTTAATAGATTTTGCATCTTCTTTCTTTTCCATTGCCAGCGTAACACACTGCGTGAGTATACAAAATGCTATAATTCTCATTTTGTTTATGATCCAAACCATCATGCGTCTTTCATAATTATGCCGTTACTAAAGATGTTTTACGTTTAGTATTCCGCGCAAGCATACGTTTGCTCTTGTGCGCTAATTCAATCGGTTCTTTGCCTTTAAGCCGTTGTTTGAGCACTGCAAATTGCTTGCGATACCGCTCAATCAAATGCATTTCATCAACTATGATAATATTTTCCTGATTATTAATCTTTGCCGATTTAGTGAAATTAAATGATCCGGTCCAAAGCAATGATTTATTGCCCACATTCTTGCCAAACAATACAAATTTATTATGCATAATATTATTAAAAATTGAAGTATTTCGTGGATTATACACAAATATTTTAATGCCCGCTTTCTTGAGCATATCTATCTTATTAAATTTATCTTTTATGCATGAAATATCAGTAACAATTTCAATTTCAATACCCCGCCGATGCGCGCGGATCAATGCTTGTGCAATATCACCATTGGTGAATGAAAATACTGCTGCCTTTATAGAAAGCTGCTCACTATTAATCAATTGAATTAAAAGATCTTCCAAGTCATCATCAGGCGAAAAGAAAGCCTGCTTAAAATTGCCGTCCGCGCATCGCAATAATGCCGTTAGACTATCAGCTTGGCAAATAATAACCTCTTGCCGGTTCTCTTTCTCATCTTCTAAAACGGGCAATCCAATAATAAAATGAGTTTTGCCAAGATCTGGGGCATTAAATGGAACTATCGATGGGTTTGCTAAGAGCTGATTTACGGCAACTGCAAGCAAAAAAGATACAATATTCTTCATAAACACCTTTTTTTATAAATACTAGTGTTATTGCCTTGCAATATACTATTATTTAGCATAAAAAACATTGATAATGATGAGAGTATTTTTAGCAAAAAGGAAATGCGTGAAGAAAATTTTTTTACTTATAGCAATTGCAGCTATCTCAAATCAATTTATTGGCATGGAATTACCACCGAGCAAAAAAACTGCTGAAATTTCTACTGAAGTACCTCAATATTCAGTAAATTGGTTACACAGCGAAGAAGCAAAATTTGAAAAATATGGCTTAAAAGATCCTCAAGAAAAGTTCTTACCTCTTTTGCGTCGCGAACTGGGACAAGAACATGACACCCAGTATTATTTAAATAACCTGCAGCAGTTTGCAAGCACACTTCTTATACAACATATGGTTATTCAAACACTTGCCAAAAGAAATTATTCACTCGAGTATAAATACAAACTTAACGAAGAAAAACAAGAATATGCAAAACTGTTAGGATTAAAAGAAATCGAGGGAGAAAAACTTGCATGGGATATCAGCAATACTGCGATTGATGATGTTGAAGAAGCACTTGCCCATTCAAAAGTGATTTCAAATACCATTATAAAACCTGAGCATCTCGAAGTTATTTTTTCTTGGATTATTGATCCAAGCAAAAGTACTGTGCTGCATTCTCTTGGGCAAACACTTAAAAATATACGGGAGTATGAACTGGCAATCGATCTTGAAAAACAGCTAAAACAAGAATTTTATACGCTATTCTCACAAGAACTTGTTAATCAATTGGTAGCAGCGAGTGCTGTACCACTTATAAAGACCAATGCCGAATACCTTGCGAATATTCTTAAAATTGAAGCTGCTACCACTAAACGGCAAGAGGGTATTCTTAAGCGTTATAAAGATGCAAGTAAGGATGAACAGATTACTATGCTTATTCCAACTCTTAGGGATTATATAAAAGAGAATTCTGCAATAATCAATCTCTATGAAAAAACATCAGACTCGTATGAAAGAATGTATGCATTAGCACGCGAAGAATTAAGCAAAATGATAACAAGTGAAAAAGAAAAAGCCAAGGGCGATCCACAATTAATCAGAAAGATTGTTGATTATAATTTTATTGTGCCTTTAGCGGCGCGCGAATCAGGAACTTTCCCAAAAGTATTGCCAATCAAACTTGAGCCATTCAAAAAAGCATCCGAACTAATAACGCTTCCCTCGCTCAATAAAGAGCTTGAGCAGGCACGCCAAGCATTTGAAAAACAAAAGGAAGCAGAAAAAAAAGAGAAAGTTAATGCAAGAAAACAAGCAAAAACACGAATTTCTATCAATAATCCTATCAATAAAACAATTGAAGTTCTTTTTAAATCTGATCAGCCATTCCAGATACGCGATGCCTTACCACCACTACGATATACCCCATGGGTTAACGCCTGGTTTGAGGATCCTCAAAAAGCACTGGCTGAGCAAGGATATCTTGATCCGTCAAGCAAAAAATTCACTGCAGAACATTTACGATGGAAAATGATCGCATTACATGCTTTTTCAAAGGATGTAGATAAATATATAAAAGAATGGGGAATTAAAACTGAAATTCCAAGCCGCAGAGAAAAAGGTAAACAAGATTGGCTTATCACTATTCCCGGGCTAATGATCTCTCCTGATGGCACACAAGAAACGGGAGTGTATTCGTATCTCATTAATCCACGAACGGGAGACTGGTTTCATCGTATGTTTACCCCGTTAACCGGACAAAAATTAATTCTCGATTTATTCGAAAAAGGATATTTTGTTCCGGAAATGACCGGATACTATGATGTTTATTTTCCACCATTACCAAAAAAGCGATAGATCAAAATTTATTGCTCAAGCAGCCGCTAAGTAATAAGATACCATTTGCTCTCATACCGATATTTGCGTAAAAATGAAACGTGCGCAACTGAACATGAGATTGCATAGAGCGCATGAGAATCGGTCAGATAAACCGTGCCGGAACTTATAATGCCATCGTTTGAAAAAGTAATAGTATTATTTGCAAATGTTATGGCCTCATGCAAACTATTTTGCGGCGATGATGGCGGCCCTTTTGCTTCTGGAATAATACCAAATTTGAGCGAAGGGGGCAGTGTATGGGTTTGGCCGTTAGAAGAATAACTATTAGTAACACTGTCAAAAACCAATTCTTGCGGTTGATTGCTGGCCATCGCTGTTTGCTGCAGATAATAGCAGGTTGCATGCAAAAGATTGAGCTCTGATAGCAGTATTGTTCTATTAAAAAATCGAGCATTGATGGTTGTTAAACTTACTAATATCATTGCGATCGCAACAACAATCATCAGTTCTAGTAATGAAAAGCCCTTACGAGCGTTCATACAATCCAATAATTTCAGCTTCAGAAAGCTTATGCCCATTCATTGCTTTAAGAAGTTCTTCTTTGGTCGCTTTTGGCTTGAGATTAAGCATGCTATCGAGCGCATATAATTTAAAATGGTAATGGTGAATGCCATGGCCCTTGGGCGGACAAGGCCCATCATAGCCAATCTTTGGCCATGAATTGGTTCCTTGCAGAGTCCCATCTGCTAATTTTTCAGAACGATCTTTAACATGATCTAAACTTCTTTTATCTGCAGGAATATTATAGATAACCCAATGCACCCAGGTGCCGGCCGGCGCATCCGGATCATCGCAAATTAATGCAAAAGATTTTGTGTTGTCAGGCACATGCTCCCATGCAAGTTTAGGAATTTTATTCATCCCATCACAGGTGAACTCCTTGGGAATTTTTTTGCCATTTTCAAAATCAAGAGAAAAGAGTTTAAATTCGGCTGACTGCATGTTCATCGTCAAAGCTCCCAGCATCACTAATTTCTTCATACTCACCCATCATATAGAATATACCTAATCAATACTCTATCATGATGCAAAAATGCCATTCTTTCTTTTTCTAATCATTCTTTCCCTTCTTTTATCACATTTTCTACATCTTATAAATTAATATTGATTTTTCTATCTGAAATTTATTATGATGCAATGAATACGATTTATTAAAAATACATTTTTGATTAGGAGTATATATATGCCTATGAATGCTATAAAATTTGGATTTTTATTAGTATGTATTAGCTTTTATTTGTATCCCATGGAATTGCCCGAGGAATCTAAAGGCACCAAAAGAAAGGAGACAGAAAAGCCAGAAGAAATTATAGAAATACAACAAGAAGAAAAACAAGAAATCTCCAAAAAATCCAAAAAGCAATATAAAAATATATTCGAGCTTTTGCCTGCTGAAATTAGAACTCAAATTGCAGAATATTTAGTAACCGCTCCGGGGGCAACCCAAACCGCTCGATTGTTTGCTGCAGGTCAAAATATTCATAATTTATTGGTTAGCAATAATCTATTCGCAGCGCTTTTAAATGATCAAAAAATGACAGCCTATTTTATTGATGAACTCGCTCGGCGTTATGCAGGTGGCAATAAAGCGTTAGCGGCAGTTGCTTTGGCAACCTCTGGAGCCGGAGCCTGGCTTACCAGTTATATTGCGCAACAAAATGGATTGGCAGAAGCTGGTAAAGTTTTAAAAGATGCAGCAGGAAATGGGGACATCGGTATAGTAAATTTTATACTCAAATATGCCCCTTCTACGGCCAATATAATATATGGGGACGCTAGCGCCCTATTGAAAGCAGCGGAAAAGGGCCATACTGCGGTCGTTGAAAAATTATTAGCAGCTCCTGGAGTGAATGTTAATATTAAAAGCAGAAACGGCGGCGCGACTGCTTTATATATTGCGGCACAAAATGGCCTTACTGCAATTGTTGAAAAATTATTGGCAGCTCCTGGAGTTAATGTTAATCTTCAAACTTTAATGGGCGCAACTGCTTTATATGTTGCGGCACAAATGGGTCACACTGCAATCGTTGAGAAATTGTTAGCCGCACCCGGCATTAATGTTAATCTTCAAGCACAAGCTGGCGTAACCCCTTTACTGGCTGCTGTCTGGAATGGTCATACTGCAATTGTTGAAAAATTATTAGCAGCTCCGGGGATCAATGTTAATCCGCAAGCGCAAGGTAATACAACCCCTTTAATGACAGCAGTAACTAAAGACAATGCCGCAATTGTTGAGAGATTAATTAAAGCTGGCGCATCAATAAATATGAAAGATACTACGGGCAAAACAGCATTATCACGTGCACAACAATCTACAAGTCCAAATAAAGAAGCGATAATTAAATTGTTAAAAGCAAATGGCGCTGTTTAATTGCTAGAAAAATAGATTAGTTATTCAACAACCTCTTGCTCAATAGTCGCA
>CAVSFC010000007.1:0-22919 GCA_963727255.1 uncultured bacterium
CAGATTGTTGAGTTGCTTGATAAATAATTTCACTCCCGAATAATAATTCCTACTGGGTTGATGATTACTTTATCATCAGCCCATTTTCCTTGAATGGGATGCATGATGATCTGATGATTTCCCAATAATTGGGCTGCTTTTGCCAGTAAAGAGCTCGAGCGAATAAGGCAATCGCATTGGGCCATCGAATAAAAATCTTCAACCACATTGCTATCATGGCTGTTGCCACTGGTGCGATATCTAAATTCTACATTGCTATCACTAAGATTCTCTTGGTATAGTCGTGCAAGCTTTTCCGGATCCGGATCATCGGTAAATAAATAGATGATCATACGTCTCTCATTTCCGATAAGTTTTCTGATTGTTCTCAGTTGATCAACATAATATTGGTCGGGTGGAAATTTTGTTGGCCATTGTTGATCAGCGTATTGCGCCCCTTTTTTAGCGATCTGCCCTGATGCGAGCGGCGCATCAAAGCCCCCGCCTTTGCGCACATGCAAGGCAACGGTTATCACCGTATCTGATTTTTCAATCGAATCGGTGCTTGCAAACGGGGATAGTGCTTCTTTTATAATTCGCGCAAAATCAAGATCAATAAATCCCAATTCATAAAGCCCCGGTGTTTGCGAGTAAAAATTGCTTACGAATAATACATTCTTATGTATATTTTTTTTAATATCTTCTTCATTTTTTACTTTAATTACTGCATCAAATTGTGAAAGCATGTCAGGATTATAAGGAGTTTCTAATTGATGCAAGGTCAGTTGATTTGAGTATTCAAACGGCTTATATAAAAGAGGAATTTGGTATTTATAGGAAAACCATTTTGCTTTGCAATACGTGCTTAAGTTGTCGCCGAGCCTGCCTCCATTTAATTCATAGGTAATAGCAGAGGGTTCACATTTACTGCAGAAAAATAATACTATACAGAGTAATACGCGAGTCTTCATGCCATGAGTGTAAAAAAATGAGTTCTTAATTTGCAATTATTTTGAGGATGTATGAAAAAGTTCGAGCTTATACAAAAAATTATTAACCATTCGTTTCGAGCGAGGGATTTATCCCGAGTCGAGAAATGTGAAAAGAATTCTCGACTTCGTGCTCCGCACTTCGCTCTGCCTGCCCGCCGTCCTTCGATACGAGATCTTCGATTTCTACTCAGGATGAGCGGAAGGAAGCGTTTACTCTCGAGCGTCGAGGGATGCATGCTTCGACAAGCTCAGCACGAACGGAATAAGCGAAAGCTGGGGAGCGAAAGGGTTTTAGTACTGCTTTTACTGCAAATATCATATATATCTGCAACAGTAAAAAATAACTTAGTCAATATTCAAAAAATTAATCCTACTTTTTGCATCGCGCTTGCGTATGCAACCCCCGATAATTTTACGCACGAAATTATATACGATTGTTGCAAATGTTATCTGCTGCGTGATGTTGCATTGCGTTTAGATGCTGTGCAGAAAGAGCTTGCCAAAATGATAAGTAAAGAACATCCAAAAGGCTTGGGTCTTAAAATTTGGGATGGCTATCGGCCACTTTCAGCACAAAAAAAGATGTGGGATGCCTGTGCAAAACAGTTTCCTGATGAAAAAGAGCGTGAACAATATGTCTTGAACCCCGTTAACGGTGGAGGCAGACATACGCGTGGCACTACCGTTGATCTGACCATTATTGATCTAGCAACCGGCAAAGAATTGGATATGGGTACCACCTTTGACGAATTTAGTAAAAAAGCATGGCGTGATTATGCGGGTCTTTCTAATGAAGTAAAAAAGAATCGGCAATTGCTTGATACCATCATGCAAAAATATGGATTTGTTGGGGTTAAAACTGAATGGTGGCATTTTGATTTTAAAGATTGGCGTCAATTTGAACCGCTTGATATTGCACTCAGTCAACTTGATTAATATTGCAAAACATCTAAACTTGCAGTGCTTACAATAGTATGCGCATAATAACGTGAGTTTTAATAGAAGTTTTAATGTATATTTAAAGGAATACATATGCAATATTTTAAGCAGTTAACACTCGGATGCCTTGTTGCGTCAATGTCTTGTTCTTCATTCATGGTTGCTGAGTCAAAGCATCATTTAAAAGAAGAACTAAAACAAGATGCAAAAGCGATTGCTGATTTGAAAGAAGTAGTCAAACAGCAGAAAAAAGAAGAGGCAAAATCAAATCTCCTTGCCGGGTTAGGAATAATTGCGATTGGCGGAGCTTTAGCAGCTTGGGCGAATCAGAATTTTGCTTTCTTACAAGATACTGGGTTAGGCGTAGGAATTGGCGCATTTTCAATTTGTCTTGGATTATCATATATTAGCCCAGAAAACTCCCAAACCTTGGTAGAAATGGGAATAGCAGCTCCATTTCTTGCGATGCTGGGACAAGCAATTCAAACCGATGCCGTGTCAGGTCCAAAAGGCTTTATTGCTCAATATGGTGCGTTGGGACTTGATAAATTGGCAATAACTGCTGATGGCAGCAAATCAGCCGCATTCTCCTCTCTCGTAACAATTGGTGCATATGTTGCGGTAAAACCAAAATTAAATCAATTTACGAGTTATGTTAGTCAGAAATTCCCTGGTTCAAGAAACTATTCAGAAAATGAAAATGATTAATATCTTTTGTAAGTAAAAATTAGTAGCGCCGCATTGTTCGGGGCTTTTTTATTGCGTATACTCAAGTATTCTCTACTGTTTTATTTATTAAAGGAGTATTCTTAATGTTGGGGCGAATTAAATTGTATATGATGGGATTAGGGATTATGGGATCATTGCAAACTAATGCCGAAATTCAGCTGTTTAAAGAATATCCAACATTTAAAAATTCTCTTGCGCACACCCAGCTTGGAATTTGGCCGACGCCGATTGAGAAATTAAATAATTTTGGCAACTATCTTAATTTGCAAAATTTATTTATAAAAACGGGAAGATGTATGCGCAAAACTTTTTAGCGGTAATAAAGTGCGCAAGCTTGAATTCTTGCTTGCAGATGTTGTCAAAAATAATTTTAAAACGGTTATCTGTTATGGCGGTGTAGCATCCAATAATGTTACTGCGACCGCAATTTTTGCGAATCAACTTGGCTTAGATTGTATTGCATTACTGATGGATCAGCCGCTGGTTGCGAATCTCAAAAGAAATTTAATGCTTGATCAGTATTATGGTTGCAAGATATTTCTCTGCCCGCAAAATCGTGAATTGGCACCGGATGAATTACAAGAATTTTTAAAAAATAATAATCTCGATCTGGATCCGTATGTAATTCCCATGGGATCATCAAATAAGCTCGGCGTGATTGGTTGGGTTAATGCGGTGTTTGAACTAAAAGCGCAAATCGAGCAAGGATTAATGCCAGAACCGGATTATATCTATATCTCTTATGGAAGTATGGGAACTACCGCAGGAATAATGCTCGGTATTAAAGCCGCTGGGCTGAAAACAAAAGTAAAGCCGATACAAGTCGCTGATCCTAAAAAATATACCTTAGAAAAATTATGCACGATGATCCAACAGACCAATGATTTTTTGCATGAAATTGAACCAACATTTCCACGTTTTTCATGGAAGCCGGAAGAAATTGAAGTGATTACCGCATTTTATGGTCACGGGTTTGGCATTGCTACCCCCCAGGGCAATCATGCAGAGAAACTATTGCTTGAACTAGAAAAAATTGTGCTCGATGAATCATATACGGCAAAAACGATTGCAGCGCTCATGCATGATGCTAAAAATGGGACCATAAAACCTTCTGATGTGGTGCTTTACTGGCATACCTATTGCTCCGATGAGTTTAATGAGATTCTTGAAAAGGTTGATTTGCGTGATCTGCCCAAAGAATTCCAAAAATATCTCTGAAGGGTATAACGGAGCCCTATAGTATTTCTAGCATTAATTATAATTGACCGTTCGTGCTGAGCTTGTCGAAGCATGAAAAATATAAAAAGGATAAATAATGCTTTATTCAACATGCATTACACACTAATTTATTTACAAAAAGTGGGATACTTAATTTTTAAAATTAAAAATTTAATGCTTTATTGAACATGACATTAAATACTAATTTATTGACAAGAAGTAGGATACTTAATTTTTAAAATTAAAAATTATATTTCGACAAGCTCAGCACGAACGGAGTGTGAGAAGATGCACGTGGTTATTCCTACTGGTTATTAGTTTCACAACGGGTCTCTTCTTACAGCAGTTCAATACTAAACAGCTCATCAAATTGTTGATATCTTGAAAACGATATTTTGGTAGCCATCCACTGCGGCAATATTTCTTGCGCATATTCCATAAATGCTAATAACCCGATGCGGCTAATTGTTTTACCGGTTTCATCTTCAAATTTTTCAGGGAATGCAATACCGATACCAAAGAGGCGTGGACCGATAATACCATTGCGATCATCATAATTAAGATATGGCGCATTCGCTATGGTTGGCAGTTCATTGCGTTCAAATCCTACTGCATAGATTATTTTGGTGCAGATTGGCAGCCATGCTTTTAAAGCATCGCATGAATTATACAAGCGAAGCAAGTTTACTGGAGGAGTTTTAAGCAGGACATCCTGTGCCCAGCGAGCAGTTGCGGCTTTAAGGCCCGATTCGCCACCAAATTCGATCGGGTTGCGATAAAAATTAATTACGCGGCCACAGGGCAATTCAGATAAATATTTTAAGAGTAAAATTGCCGATTGCGCGCTTCCTACTATAGCAATAGTATCCTTGAGCCCTATATAATTTGCGAGAGCTGATTTATCTAACGCAATATCCAGAGGAATTTCAGTTTTACAGTCATAATCAAGTTTCTTTGGATGTGATCCGGTTGCCAATACGACGTGCGAGGCTGAAACGCAGGGAGTGTTACTCATTCCAATTTGCCAAACATCATCGATAAAATTGAGGGTGCAAATGGATCCTTTTTTACAGGTTACTTTTGTGCAGAGATACTTAGAAATATCAACTAATGGATCAACTACTATGCCGAGCGGATATTCGATTTCTTGGTCCAAATCATATAATTTTTCGAATGCGGGAGAATTTGCTGCTTGGAATGTTTTGCATGAGGTCAAAAATTCGATATATACTTTTGTTTTTGCATTTCCGGGCACGCTAGAATAATATTTGCCTAATCTGCCGACGTTAAACTCTGGATCAATCCATATGATGCTTTTCGGGTCCGTGCCAAGATCAAGAAGAAGGCCGATGAGAATAATGCCTGCAGGGCCTGCGCCGACGATCGCCCACTCATAATCACAATTATAGCGGATTGATCTTGCCGGGTAGAGTGATTGATGTCCTAATATATGAATGCTTGCACATGCTACTACAAAACCAAATAAAGCCTTGATATTCTTCATGGCATTTCTCCTTTCATTGCAGATATTTTATCGCATTTTTATCTGTTATCGCAATAGAAGAAAGTATCTGAATTCGAAAGGATGATTTTAGGCTTTATTTGGAGATCAATCGACAATAATTTCTACCTCTTGCTCTAACGGATAGATTGTATCAAATAATGCAAGTGCGTTCTTGTATTCCGGAGTTTCTTGTGCAGCCAGTCTTTGGGCTGCAGTAACTAAGCCATCAAATAATTTTCCACATTTACCCAGTCTTTCTACATCGCTCGTTAAATCATCCCAATGGTTTTGAAGACAACGAACATTCTTGTTTAATAAGAGTGCGGCAAGCTTTGAACTATTACTATCATGCCTGCGTAAACGCACCAATTTATCAAGCAGAGATTCATTACCATTCCAAAAGCTATAAGAAATCGCATCATGCTTGATCCATCCTTTACGCAAAAACCATCGTAATTGTGTCAGGGGAATAGGGTCGTGAGCATACGTGGATTCAAAAACATGGTCATCTTTAACTTCAAGATACCCATGGAGAATGTCATCAGGCGTATGCGCTGCATTAAAAATCATATCACGAAGTTCAACTAAGCTCCTGATGATCTGCGCGTTTTTTATTTTCTTGCCTGAATGATCGATGAATCCCCTCTTCTCCCGATCGATAAGTTTAACCGTTTGAAGCAGATGGCGAGATGTGCATGCACTGGGGAATTGCTCGATAATAAATTTGATGATTGGTAAATTATATCTTCCATGATAGGCCAGTTGGAACCCGCCAGCTATTTCTTCTGAAGCGGAATACACATTCGATGCAAGCAAACCGGCTAAAGGCTCTTGTTGTTTAATGGTGCAATCGGCGAGCACGCCAATTTTTTGTTTGAGTTTTTCATTGAGCCATGGGTATACAACTTCAAGTTGTTCGATAATCCCTTTCACTTCAAAAAAAGTAAGTGCCCGGTTTTCTCTGGTGAGCAAGCTATAAACGATATTTTCAATACATTCTTTTGATGCCGAAGAATCACAGAATAATGTATCAAAGCTCTCTTGTTCTGATGAAGGCAGATGCTCTCGATAAATAAATGTGCTCTTCCACCAGCCGATTTCATTCCGCTTGCTCATTATTTTTTCTACTGAGTCTTTAATGCGAGCCATATTGCCTGCTTGCAACGCTTTTGCATGTTCTAGCATAATGGTGGCAATTTCCTGAGAGTGTTTTGTTGGTCTTGTATCGCGCAGACGTGCAATTTTTCTAAAAAATTCTTCTTCGCTTTCGCATTTGATTAAGAAATCTGAAGCGATCTTTTTTTCTTGAGCAGATTCGCCATTCTTAATATCAGCAATAAGTGCAAGAGCCTGGCGGGATAATGCTTTTTCCATTGAAGGGAGATTAAATGGGCAAATGAGTAAAAAGCTAAGCAATAGTTTCTTCATGATATTCCTTTTGTATGTGACTATGATTTTCAATTGAACAAAGATAATAGTTCATAGACATTCGTAAATCGTTTTGCAGCACATGTCGCGCTTTCAATTTTTTGATTTTTGGCGACTAATAGTTGTTGGATCCCAAATTTTTCTGCTTCTTTTACAAATAAATTGATCTGATTAATCGGCTTTATTTCCCCGGTTAAGCTAATTTCCCCCAGCGCAATCGATTTATCGGGCATTGATTGTTGGAAGTAGCTTGAAAGCAGTGCAAGCGCGATGCCCAAATCAGTTGAACTGCCTTTAATTTTAAAACCACCGCTTACTTTGAAGAAAATATCATTGGTGCTTAATTTTACATGTAAATATTTTTCTAAAATGGCAGCAATTAAAACTACCTGTTTTTGATCAAGGCCGGAGACCACTCGCTGAGGAATTCCTAATTTTGATTCGATGGTTAGTGCTTGCAATTCGATAAGGAGCGGGCGCGATCCTTCAATCACGCTCACCAAAACTGAGCCGGGCGCATGGGAAAGCTCACTAATCAAATGTTCATTAATATTAGGAACTTCTTGCAATCCATTTTCTTGCATTTCAAAAAAACCCAATTCATTAATAGTTCCAAAACGATTTTTTACTGAGCGCAATACCCGGGTTTGCCAGCGATCTTCTCCTTGCAGATAAAATACCGCATCAACCATATGTTCTAGAGTTTTTGGGCCGGCAATCGTGCCTTCTTTGGTGATATGCCCACTCACAATTACGGTAATATTATTTTCTTTAGCCAAGCGCATCAGATGGAATGCCGATTCGCGCAGTTGGCCAACACTTCCGGGGAATGTGGTTGCGGCAGCGGTATAACAATTTTGAATCGAATCGATAATCACAACATCAGGTTTATGTGCTTGAGCGGTTGCAATGATAGTTTCTAAATCTGCTTGATCCGAAAAAAGAAGATTATCATTAATGCAATCAAGCCGTTGTGCGCGTTGTTTTACCTGCTGTAATGATTCTTCAGTTGAAAAATAGTAAACAATATGATCTTTGGCCAAGCCATTGCAAATTTGGAGCAAAAGGGTTGATTTTCCAATTCCTGGATCACCGGTAAGAATGAGCAGGGAGCTTGGCATAATGCCACCGCCAACCACGCGATCCCATTCATGAATGCCCGAAAACATTCGCTTTGCCGGAATAGTTTCTACCGTGTTCAGTTGCATCATAGTAACTGTAGCGCCTGATTTTTGCGTAACTTTTGATCCGGGGATCGGCACTGCTGAATGCTGCTCTTGAAAAGTGTTCCATTCATTGCATTCCGGGCAACAGCCCATCCATTTAATGGTTTGATAGGAGCAATTAGAACAGGAAAAACTAATTTTTTGTTTGGCCATGATTATGATACAGTTCTTTAATTTTTTGTGCTAAGGATTGGCGTGAATCTATTAAATAGCTTTTGCGCGCACTTAACGGATTTTCCAGTAGTAATTGATAAGCATTTTCATTAGTGGTGATGATCGCAGAAATTCCTCCCATAACCATAGCATCACGAAGCCATTCTTCAACGCTTTCTATGTAAGCAATCGTTACTTTTTTTGCGCCGCAAAACCATCCAATTTCCCATGCACAATCTCTGCCATAAGGCGGTAATACGAGCAAAAGATCTGAATGTTGTATTCCTTCCAAGTCTGCGTAATATGCAGCATAGTCTTTTTCAAATGCTGTTAAATGGCTCAAATCTACATCTTGTGGCCGAAAAAGATCAATCTCATCATCAAAATATAATTCTTCACAGATAAGATCATTCCAAGCACGTGCATTTTGAGTAAGCCGAGAACACAAATAAATACGAAGAGCTTTTTTTTGTTCTTGATGTTCATGTGAGAATAAGAAGAGCGAGCTTAACAATGAAAGAGCAATTACTGCTTGTTTCATAAGAGTTCTCCTTTTTTTTACACGCTAAACATTTTATCGATTGCATAGCATCCGCGGCAACGCGCTTGATAGGCTTCTTGTGCGCCAATTAATATAATCGGATCATCATATTTTGCCGGATCGCCATTTACTAATCGCTGTGTAAAATGTGCATCATGCCCGCATTGCGTGCAAATTGCTTGCAGTTTGGTCACTTTATCTGCGATCGCGAGCAACAATGGCATACATCCAAAGGGAGTACCGCGAAAATCAAGATCAAGCCCCGCAACAATAACACGTCGATTTTCATTAATTAATGTGCAAATTACCCCTACAATTTCATGAGAAAAAAATTGTGCTTCATCGATTCCGATTACGGTTGCATTATTTGTACTCACGATTTCCACTATCTCATTCACGTTCATCAATGGACGTGCATCAACTTTGTTGCCATCATGCGAGATTACATATTCAAGCGCATATCTATTATCAATTTGGGGTTTGAAGGTAACTATAGTTTGCTGTGCAATTTTTGCGCGACGCAATCTGCGGATCAACTCTTCCGATTTTCCTGAAAACATAGGGCCGCAAATAACTTCAAGCATGCCATGCATCGTATGTTGATTGCATGAAGATTTTTTTTTTCATTCATAGAAACTCGTGAATAAATTTATTTATCTTTTTTTTGCATTATGAGAAAGTATATCATCCAAGAAAAAGTTCGCTATTGTAAATGAAAAAACAAAATGAAAAAGTTTTTTTTAATTATTTTTTTTATAATTCCAATGCATGCAGGGCGCCCTTTTATTAATGATCCTGAAGCAATGGTACGTCACTATGAATGTGTTTTAGTAAGAATCAGAACGCAATTCGGATATGAGTTCCCTTCCGAAGAGAAAGAAAAGAATTACGCTTTGAAAAAAAAGCACAATTATTCAGAGAGTTTAGAGGATCTTTGGAAAGAATTTAGCTCAAACAGAATCGATTTTAGAAAAAGTATTTTAGGAGTATCCCAGCCAAAACAATTATTGTATCACGATTTTTTTAACGAATTGATCGTGATAAAAATAGATATGAATCTGCGATGGATAAAGCATTAAAGAAATCAAATCAAAGCAATGGAAGTCGTCCATGAAAAAAAAGATTGCATTGCAGACATCATTGAGCAAATTTGTGGCCCAAGCAGGAATTGCTTCACGCAGAAAGGTAGTTGATCTAATTCGTCAAGGGCTTATTAAAGTAAACGGTGCAATAATAAAAGAGCCTGGCTATAAGGTGCACCCCGATGATCGGGTAACCTATCATGATAAGTGCTCAAAGTTGCGACAACAGAAAATTTATATTGCTAATCAATAAACCAAAAGATTATATCACTACCGTTTCTGATGAAAAAGGAAGAAAAACAGTTATGGATATAATTAAAAATGCAATTGGGCAGCGGCTTTATCCGGTTGGCCGATTAGATCGAAATACTACCGGACTGCTCATTTTAACCAATGATGGGCAATTCGCACAAAAATTATCCATCCGCGCTATGAAGTGCAAAAAACATATGCAGTAACTCTTGAATCGCATTTTGCATAAAGATGATTATGAAAAAATTAAAGAAGGTTTTGATCTTCATGATGGATTTATCAAAGTTGATGCGATTCACTATGCGGCACGATCGCCGCGCAATCATATAAAAGTAGTGTTGCACAGTGGAAAAAATCGCATTGTTCGCAGAATCTTTGAACATCTTGGGTATGAAGTAGTTAAACTTGATCGTATGGAATATGCCGGTTTAACTAAACGTGGATTATTAGTGGGTGATTGGCGTTATTTAACCGATGATGAAGTGGAAAGTCTGAGCAATGGCAGTTAGAACGATTGTTATTTTTATGTGCGCTTCGTTTCATCTGACATCAATGGTACTTCCAATTCCAAAAACCAATAGTTACAATCATGCCCCAAATTAAACGAAGCTTTATCCTCTCTTAAAGATCTATGTTTACGATATGGTGTTAAAATATATGGCAAAGATTTTATTAAATAGTTTAAATAATTATCTGAATAATAAAAAATCATGCCACCATGGATCTCATTGATGTACTGATGAATATTATCTGTCGCATTAAATGGCACGATGAAATAGATTGTATGCTCGGTAAACCTTATCCTGAAAGTTTGCCGGAATGCGCCGCCGGCACCGCAACCGATGAATAAATTGGTTATCCAATTATATGAAAAAAAGCGATTTAATTCATAAGCGTGATCAATGAAAATATTATGCGAGCTCAAGTGGCCAGCAATTACATCACTTGCAGCTGCCGGATATCTGGGGGCAGTAAAAATCTTGCTTGATGCGGGTGCTGATATTAATGCGCGTAATTTTTATAAACGAACACCGCTGATCTGTGCAGCAAGAAATGGCCAACTTAGAAGTAGTTGAATATTTCATTACAACTACGAGACAAATATAGTATGCTATTGATATGTGCAATTATAATGCCATCAGACATGCTGCAGAACGTAAGCATCAAAAGATTTATGATTTGCTGTGTGACAAGAAAAAGAGAAAAAGAAGAACTTAAAAAAAATGCGGGTTGTACATCCAAGGATAAACGAATGATAAACACCTCGTATATTGCAATAGAACAATCATCGGCGCTTAATGGCTCAATTGAACTCATTGGGGCCAAAAATGCGGTATTAGTAATAATTGCATCATTATTATTAACGCGAGGTAAATCACGATTGACTAATGTGCCGGCATCTGATGATGTTTTGCAGATGATTAAACTAATGCAAACTTTGGGAGCGGAAGTATTTTTTTACCCGCATGAGCATGTGCTTGAAGTTGATACATCAAGTGTTACCAAATGGCAAGTGGGTGCAGAGATTATGAAAAAAATGCGTGCATCAATTTTGGTGATGGGGCCATTCTTGCGCGTTTTGGCAAGGCAGATATTGCAGTGCCCGGCGGTTGTGTGATTGGTACGCGTCCGATTGATTATCATTTGAAAAATTTTAAAAAAATGGGTGCAGTGATTGAAGAATGTGGCGATTATTTGACTGCGCGTGCTCAATTATTGCATGCGCAGCGCATCGTGCTTGAATATCCAAGTGTTGGTGCAACAGAAAATATTATGATGGCAGCAACATTAACGCCCGGAACTACTACTATAATTAATGCGGCGCTTGAACCGGAAGTATTTGATCTTATTGCGGTATTGCGAAAAATGGGCGCAAAAATTACTATCGAAGCGCCGGCAACGATTGTCATCGAAGGAGTTAGTTCTTTGCAGCCGATTGAACATGCAATTATTCCTGATCGTCTTGAAGCGGGCGCATTACTTATTGGCAGCAGCAATTACCGGTGGCATCATTCATTTGCCGCAAGCACATGCCTATTCAATGGATGTATTTTTGCTCAAGCTAGAAGAGATGGGGCATGAGATTATTAGTTGGTCATCATGGCATTGGTATTACACTTAAAGCGACCAAAGAGCCAAAAGCAGTATCATTTAAAACGGCTCCATATCCGGGATTTCCTACTGATTTGCAAGCGCCGATGATGGCAGCACTATGTTTGGCGCAAGGCACGAGCATTGTGGAAGAAACGGTATTTGAAAATCGACTTATTGCATGTGCGTGAATTGCAAAAAATGGGTGCGCAAATTAAAGTTGAACATAATAAAGCGATTATTACCGGCGTTGATAAATTATATGGTGCATCAGTGATTGCGACTGATATTCGTGCATCATGCGCATTGGTGCTTGCAGGATTAGTTGCACATGGCTCAACAATTATGACCGGAATTCATCATTGGACGCGCGGCTATGAAGGATTGGAACATAAATTGACGTCGCTGGGCGGATCGTAAAACTGTGTATAGCGGGTCATGATGAAAGTGGATTGGTGTATACTAAACCGGAATTGCAGGGGTAGAGCACAGTATCAAGAAATTAGTAATGATAATAAAGGAGCTCACTCATGTTCAATGAATTTAAAGAGTTTATTAGTCGCAGAAATGTTATCGATCTTGCCGTTGCAGTAATTATGGGAGCAGCAGCAACCAGTATTGTGCAATCATTTGTTCGAGATATTTTTTCGCCCATCTTGGGAATATTTTTAGGTGGCGTTGATTTGAGAGGTCTTTCTATCACCTTTGGCAATGCGTCAATTCGATATGGCAGTTTTATTCAAGCGATTATTAATTTCTTAATTATCGCCTTTGTTGTTTTTTTAATTATCCAAGTACTTCAGCAAATTCAGCGGCGGTTTCTTGCATAGTGATGAAGAAATTCTCGGGCAATCCGAGCTTAAAGTGCTGCAGGAAATTAGAGATCTTTTGAAGAATAAGTAGCTAATTGTTATTTGGCAATCCAGGAATTGCTTTTGGTACTTCTTTAACCACATCTTTTGCATCTTTATCATCGCGCAACCCTTGATAGCGTCCGACTCGTAATTTGCCCCGCGAGTCCATTGGGCAAACCCGAATTCTGCAACTAATTTCGGACTAATCCAGTGAACACCATTCATAGTTTCATCATAATTGGTAAACGGGCATTTTTTAATTTCCAATGCGCGCATTTTTTTGCCAAGCATGCGCAACGTTTCATGCGAGTATCCGGTCCCCACTTTGCCTGCATACATTAATTTTCCTTTTTCATAGTAGCCAACCAAGAGTGCGCCAAAATCGGTGCGAGATCCACGGGGAGTTGTATAGCCGCCAATTACTAATTCCTGTTCCATGACACATTTGAATTTGAGCCAATTTTTTGATCGGCTACCTTCATAAATACTATCTGTTTTTTTGGCGATTAAACCTTCCCAGCCCAGTTTGCATGCTTTATGGAAAAATGATACTCCATCACCAACTTTATGAACTGTAAAGATGAGTGTTTTATTATAGTTGAGCAAGCTTTTAAGAATCTTTTTGCGTTCTAGTAATGGTAAATCGCGCAGATCATAGCCGTTATAATACATGATATCAAAAATACACAGAGCAATTGGAACTTGTTTTATCTTTGCTTTGATCGCCTCAAGATCTTTTAAATTGATGCGCGATTGTAAGAGCTCAAAATCGGAAAGGCCTTTTTCTACCGCCACAATTTCGCCATCAATAATAAAATTATCCGCCTTTTGTTTTTGAAAAGCTTCAGCAATTTCAGGATACTCATTATTCATGAGATTTTTATTGCGCGATAATAATGTTACTTTTCCATTTTTTTTGAAAACCAAACAGCGCACGCCATCAAATTTATGTTCATAAATCCAATCGTCGCTCGAAAAATATTCGTCGGTTAAAGTTGCAAGCATTGGTGGCACAAAATCTGGCTGGCTGATTCTTTTGCCCTTCTTGATAATTGTTTCTAGCTTCATAAACTTTTTCTCCTTTATTTACAAGGCATTGTAAAGATTCGATCGTAATAAAAACAAGAATTTCTATCGATTGACAATTAGATTCGGCTATGAAATACTCAGACAATTTGTTGAAGCGACAGTTTAATTTGATGCAAGGATCTACAATGATTCTAATATTATTACTTCCTGTGATTGCAATATTTTCTAGCTTCGAACTTAAGGGAATGCACGCATATAATGCGTTATCTTTTGTTAATTCCCATCAAGTGCATCAAGCAACTTTAGTATTATCTGATCATAATTATCAGCCGAATCCTTCTTCCAGAATCCCGGATGGGTTGAGCTTTAATGTGGGCTATAGCAATTATCACCAAGCTAGACACAGACCCTTGTCATCCGCTGAACAATTTAAGCTTTTACAAGCAGAGTTATTTAAAACTGACGGAAAGTTTGATGCCTATTTATCGCAGATGTCGTCATTTAAATTAGAAATAACTCAGCTTGCCAATTCTTTGCGTATTTTTGCGACGAGTGAAAATTTTGGAGTCCAAGTACGTAAAGCTTTGCTGGACATTCAAAATAAAGTTCCGAGTGATTCAATGTTGTGCATGTATTTCAATGAGGCACTGGCTGAATTGCGCCCAATTATTGCGTATGAAAATGGAGCTTTAAAAACATCCTTGAGTAAATCTGAAGTAAGGCATGTAAATCGCGTCATTGATAATTTTCAAGGAGCTGCCGATGCATGGTTTAAGGAGCATGGAAAAGTTACGAGTGCTGAATTAGTGCTATCGAATTCATTCAATTCAAGATATAGGTCAAAAACCGATTTTGATGAAGTTTTTGCAGACGTAAAAAATAGCAATAGTCTCGATAAGTTAACTCATTTTCGCAGTTTATGTAATAGGGGCTTATATAATCAGGCATATGATCTGCTGCAAAGTTGCACATCGATGGTTGACAAACAAGTTATGCAGGAGATCTATGACACCAAGTTTAATATTGATTATACGATTCATGGTATTGATAGAAGATTCCTGGCTGATCATAAAGCAAAAGGGCTTTCGGAAATTTTAGAAAAAACGCAATTGGCAAGTATTCATAATTTTGAGTTAGAGGCAAGATATAAACAAGAAAAAACTATCCTTCAAAGATGCGGGATACAAGATCCATTGCCTACAACAAAAGCTCTGGTATATCGCATGATTGATAAACAAGAAATTGGAACTTATGAAGCTATTGATTTTATAACGGACGCCATTAGTAGTGATCATATCGATCCGAATATGCAGTTTACCCATAAGGAACTTTGCAATGCAAATAATGGTTTGCCAAAACATCTAGAGTATTCTTCCGAAGTTGCAACTGCACAGTTTGATACAAGAATTCATACTGCTGCGTATGCTCAAGATCGAGCTTTATTAGCAAAAGTTGGCTTAATTAACACTAAAAATCCCGAGCTAAAGTTTCAAGTTGAACGTTTTGTTCGGTATTTGCAGACGGGCTGCTCCGGTAGTAATAATGCTTCATCATCACGCATTTTGGCTCATGAACTCGGCGGTCAGTTATTAGGGAATGGAAATGATTTTTTAATAGGTTTGCCAGATCTTTCTCTTATCGCGCCTAATAAATTTCAAGATAGCCTTAGAGAAGCAATTATCGATTTTGCTGCCGATAATGTCAAATCGTTTTCCGATGGATGCATTCAGGGGGAACGTATTCAAACAGTAATGGCCAAACTGGGTGTTCTCTATCAGCGCACAATTGCCGGTGATGTTCATGCAGAAATGCATTTAGAAAAAACTTTACAACCCAAGCTTTCAGTTGGTGTTTTGAATATTAATATTACTCAAATAGCAAAAATCGGTGGAGATGCGATATTAGTAAAGCGATTCAATGATTATACCACAGCGATTCGCGATATTGAACAAAGGGGACCAATAGATAGTGCATTAGATCATTCAGTTGATGCGCGTACCGGCATTTATATGCATGATGTTCTAGGTCTTAGATTAACCGATTTTTTGGGAACCAAAATCGCTAATCAATTACATCATGTAATAAAGCAAGGAATCCTTGAGGATTTCAAACTTGCTAGCCAGTTACATTACGAAGGGGTCAGGGCATCCCATAATAATTTATTTGAAGTTGCGAATAAATCGAATGTGTTGGCTCATTCTTTTTTACAAGTAAGGGACTATCAAAGCTCAATAAATCTTTCCACAATGGCTCATCGGGCTTTGACTTTTATTCAAGAATCAATGGTAAAAGTGGGAATAGGTTCACTTGAAGGAATTGCTGCGGGAGTTGGCAATGTTATTCATATGGCTGAACATCCATGGCAAAGTGCATATCAACTCACGGCTTCACTTGTTTCTGTGATTAACTATTCGCTTAAAGGATGTGAGACGCTTCTCTTAGATGTACCTCCAAGCCAAATGATCCCATTGGGAATCGAGGCTCTTAATAATGCGGTTGATGGGATTAAGAAGCATGTTGCTGAAATTGGCTTACGAGGAGTTAGCAAAGAACTATCTCAGTTTGCCACAGAAGCAGTCTTATTAAACGAAGTAGGTTCTTTGGCTGGAGCAGCAAGTGCAGCAATTAGCGAGGAGGTTGCTTTATTAGCACGAGAAGTCTCGGCAACGCAAAAAGCTGAATCTTTGATAGCTATTACGGCAGAAGGGATTGAAATAAAAGCTACTGCGCAGGCTAGTGAAACTGCTGTGCTTAGTGAGATGCAGCCTATTAATGGGTCCAGCGCAGTTCCTTTGGAAGCGATTAATACCGAGTGTCCAGCATCATGTATAAATCAATATGAACAACTAAAAAATGCTTTGAGAATCGAAGAGATTACTAGCGTTATTAAGGTTACAAAACATGGATTAGAGCAACTTATAGCGCGAGGCTTTTCGGGACAAGAAATTTATGAATTAGTTAAGATTCCTAATTTTATAAAGTTACAAACAGATGGTGCAAAAGCATTTATAAAAGATTTAGGAAATGGAAAATATAATTTTATTGTTTATAATCAGGAAACAGAAAGAGTAGTAACTGCTTTGCGACATATTAATAAAAACGATTTAATTAATTTAGGTAAAAATTACGGGTGGGAATTTTAATGAATAATGTAGGCTTTACTTGTTGTTTTTGCAATAAAAAAGTTGAATCTAGCAATATTAATCCAACTGAATTAAATGTTCTTATAAATTGGGATAAAGAAGAATCTTATCAAAAGAACCAAACTTTTTGGTGTCATTATGAATGCTTGAGAGAAAAATTACATGAAGACATAAGACAACACTTGGTTTTGCACTTGTTGGTTAACAATGATGAGTAATAAAAAAACTAGTGGTTGTTATCTAAATTAATAATAGAAAGTATGAGAAATTATATGAAAAATTTATTATTTATAGCATTTCTTTTTTCGATAAACCTTATCGCTCAAAGTCAACTCGAAAAAGCTATATTGGAAACAAATTTACAAGTGATTGAGCAAATATTAAAAAAACATTCTCTACCAGCAAATGCTAAATCGCAATTTTTAGATTTAGCCGAAGAAATAATCCAAGAAATAAATCGTGGGATTCTAATTGATGAGCTTCGTCCGAGGCCCCACTCTCTCAGTGGGGCTTTAGGACTTTTGGGTCTTATACCATTATTCTACCTGATTGTTTTTTATGGAAATGATTATAGGTATGAGAGAGACGGAATTTGGCCTCCCATTGCGGTTCTTTCAATTCTTTTATGTGGAATCACAGGACTCATAAACGAACATGAATATGTTGTTTCAATTACTCAAAAACGCATTGATGCTATAAAAATTAAGCAACGAATTTTTAATGCGTGAATATTCTACATTATTGGACAGGGAACGCGACTAACAGAAACCGAAGATAATTGCATTAAGTTTTTAGTTATAGCTACCCCTCTTGATGCATCGTCCAATCCTTCTACCGCAGATGTTAAATTAGTTCCAGTTGCTAAAGCGCCTATGGTTGCAGCAGAAGCCACTGAACCTGCCGTGATGCCTGCAGTTGAAATGCCAAGCGCTGCAACGTGAGGGGCAACTACCGTGCCAAGCCCAACTATTAGTGCTCCTCCTGTGATGCCTATCACTGTCCCAGCAGCTTGCTTCAAAATGTTGGTCCAACTATGCGCGTCATTATGTAATTCTATTTGTAGACCGAGAGATTGCTTATGATGATTGTTAGCTTGCGTCATTGATTCTTGGTGATAATACTCTGATACAGTTTCATTATTCACTTGTTGCATGAGTTGTAAATTAATACTTTCATCATGATTTTTCTGGGCTTGTTCAGCTTGCAGTTTAGAAAGTCTCCATGCCAAAAATGATCCTCCTGCAAATAATGCTGCTTGTAAAATATAAGGAGCAGAGTTTTTTAATCCATTAATAAGTACCTTCTTGCGCTTTTCCCAAACATCTTGATTGTGTTCCTCTAGAAAAGGCCTTAAGGCTTTCTGAATATCTACAGCTGTGATTTTAAGAGGTATATTTTGATTTTCGCATCGAATTCGTGCATTTCCGCGGGCTCTATACAAGGCCATACTAACTTCTCGTAGAGATAAAACGCTCGTATAATCGGCAGTTTTTTCTATTAAATCTTTATCTGTGCTGCCAAATTTGTTAAAAATTTTATTTAGGGTCTTGCCCAGCAGATTTAATATTTTCACTTAATAATTTCTAACATTTTATCATAAAATTTGCAACCGCGATAGTTAAATCGAAATTCACACTCCTTCAAATAAAGCAAAAATTTGTGGGAAGCAATGCCATTAAATTTTGCCAATCTTCGCTTTGCAAAGCTCCAAAACGATTTCGATTCCATTAACGTGACATTTGCCACGAGCAAATTCATTTTCACTGTGGTGCACACGATAATGATCATATCCATTTAAAATAAGCCCATCATAGGCCTTCCATCCATCTGTATGAATAACTGAACCCTCCAGTACTTTTCCTTGAATTATAGGCATTAATTCTTTCTTTGCAGTAGTCTTTTTTACCATACTGAAACAAACACTTTACCATGCCTCTTTAAAAGACCAAACACAGGAGTTTTTCCTGCTGCACCACGCCCTCTTTTGCCTCGCACTCTTCTTGCGCCAAAATAACTTTCATCGAGCTCAACTTCTCCCGAAACAACCTCCATTTCCTTTATTGAAGCTTGGATAATTTTCTCGCGAAAAATAGCATAATAGCGGTCAATTGTTTTACGGTTAAAATCTAGAAGCAAGGCTGTTTTTGTTGCCGGCAGGTCTTCCGAAAAGCACTTCAGAATTTTTTTAATTTTATAATTTGATATTTTACTGTATTTAAGGCATATTTCCAGAATATATTTAATTCTATATTCTGGGCGAGACCCTAAATCTTTATCTGTGCTGCCAAATTTGTTAAAAATTTTATTTATTATGGTTAGCCTACGGGCGGCAGTGGGTAAATCTATCTTAGTTCGGCACCCACCAAAACGTGTAAAAAATGTTTTAGGAAAATATTTAAGTTTATTTGCGGTTAAAATAACTATAAGGTTTGGATTAAGAGATTGGGCTTCATCTAATGTCATCCATAATTCTTCAACGGCCCCAGTGTCCCCATCATTTTGATTTTTAATTTTTTTTATAAAAGCGGTTGCCTCATCTATAATAATAAGGCTAGGTTGCTTACTCCTAACAAAAGACCCGATAAGATCATTAATAATTATAGGGCTTGAATCTTTAAACCGATCCGCTAATTCAGGTGCTTTCACAAATGAAAAAGGAAGTTTACAATGATAAGCTGTCGCATATGCAAGCGTTGTTTTGCCACTTCCTGATGGTCCATAAAGAATAATGCGATTGATCAATTCTTTGCAAATTTCTGGATTCTGGGATTTCCTTTTTGCATTAGTCGCAATTTTATCAAGTTCATCTTTAAGTGTGGTAGGACAGTTTTCATAAGCATCGTCTATTGCTAATTTATCACAAAAATCTAATGCTTTTTTATACGGATAAATAGGAAATTTTCGTGAAGATAAATTTTGATTTTGAATCAATAATTTATATCTTAAATCAGCATCAACATCTTCTTCACATGTAGGCACATTTTGCAGCAGAAGTTCAATTCGTTCAAATCGTTTAATCCTATTATCATTTTCTTGCGCAGATAAATGATTATTCATTGCTATCAATAAAATTGATGGCAGAATGAGCATTAAAGAAAAAAAGTGAAAATTTGATGAGTATTTCATATGGTACCGCCTTGAGTTGAAATAGTTAGATGTAAAACTTAGTCGATTAGCATATATCAAAATTATGTAAGATCTAGAAAAATTTTTAAGTTTTAATTATGAAAACTTCATATAAAATTATCATCTTTGATCATGCAACTCTGATCAAAGGAAGATTTATGCAATTTAAAAATAGATATTATCTGATCATCAATAGCCTAATGGTCTTTTTTTCTTGTAATGCGCATAGCAGTGCTGAGCAAATAGCTGATTTGCTTCGCAAGAAAAATGAGAAAATGTATACGATAAGCGCGGCAGGCCAAAAAATCATAAATGAAAATCATGAGCGCATTGTTAAAAAAGAAAAAACTGTTTTGGAACGGGAATTTCTTAATGCCTGCCGCGAAGAAATCATAGCAAAGTGTGCCTGGGTTATTTGGGGAGAGACGCTTGTTGCAATAGCTGAATCGAAAACTAAATAATTTTTGAGCGCACTCGCTATTTATGAGTGCGCTCATTCTAATCTTTAGCAAACCATTTTTTTATCTGCAATTGCTTGCTTATGTTTTCTACCCAAAAAAAGCGCAATAAAGAACCAACAGAAATAACCCAAACATCATATAGCCCGCATAGAGGGCATGTTGCGCGCGCCCTGCAACTGCGCCAAGTGGATTTGCAATGGTTTGATTCCCAAGTTAACATCCGCCGGTAATTTTGATCCTCGGGATCCAAATGATTCAATCCATGCTTGTGCTTTTAGACGAACATCATGCGTTGTAGGAATATAGAGTTGCTTAATTGCTGGGCCATTAAGCGCATAGTTGATCGCTTTCGAGCTTGCCATCAATCCGAATAAAAACGTAAGGCTATTAAGCGTCATAAATCCTAATGTAGCTAATGCATAAAGCACTGGCATAAGCACCAATGAGATGCCCAATCCAAAAATGCGAGTAATATTACCAATTCCGCATAAAAAGAATGTAAATGCCATAATATTAACCGCGCTCGCATAGATGCCTAAATATTCGGTAAATGCGTTCCCGTATATTGAGCGAAGCAATATATCAAAGTGCTGATCAAATATAGCGGTAATAATTTCCGGGAGTGCGACGACTGCAAAAATTCCCATTAAATATTTATAGGAGATAATAAGTTTAAGCCCTTCAAAAAATCCCGGTTCTTGTTGTGCTTCTTCTTTTTTTTCATGGACCCATGGAATGATTGAGCAATGATCGGGTGTTTTAAAAAAACGATACAAAAATACCATTGAAAGTCCAATGGCGATGGCGCAGATGAAAATGAAGTCACTGGTTTGCAGGCCCAACCGCCGCGGCAAACTCGCAATAAAAAATGGCCCCACAATGCCGCCAAATTGCCCGATAGCTACAATAAAAGAAAAGCCCTTTTTTGCTGAATCAGGGGAAGTGGTATCTGCCGCGATTGACCAGAAAAATGCCGGAATCATAGAGCCATACGTTTCAACAAACATATAAAAAGCATATCCCAAAAGCGTGGCGCACTAATACTCAAGCCGGTAGGCTTAGGGCGCATGTTTCATGAGTGGGTACATAGGCAAGCAAAAGCGTGAAAATGACTGCCAAAATTCCATAAAAGCCTGAAATGATATAAAAGGTTTTTTCCCGCTTATAGCATCAAGCATCGTGGTATAGATCATGAGGATAGGAATAAGGAAAATTAATGAACCCATTTTAGCAATGGGGGTATCAGAAGCGCCCACGAGGGTGCAAAAGATTGCTTTTTTGAGTGGACCAAGCGTCCAATAGGAGCCGATTATAAGGAGAAAACTGCCCCCATGCGCAAGAATTTTTTGAATTCTTCCTGCTCGAACTGCGCCAAAAATAGGTTTAATGATTTTTTGAAAGTACGATGATCATACGATCCTTTAAATAAGAAAAACGGTTAAAAAGATTGTAGTCGTGCTATCCAATCGGAAATCATAGGTAATATTATGGTAATAATTTCATCATGCATGAGTTCAACGATCGGGCATTAGAAAACCGGTTTCCTTCCCTAAAGGCCTAATTTTTATAGTACCCATTATTCTCCAAAAAACAACTTTTTTGGCAAAAATGCTATTATTAAGATATATATTTGAGGTTCCTATGTATGATGAATTAGTTGATATCGTTAATGAACATGATCAGGTAATCGGGGTTATTAATCGCTCAGAAATACTTGAAAAGCACATTTACACGCGCATTGTCCTTGCCTTTATCGTGAATCATGAAGGCAAACATGCAATTCTGCGTCGCACTGCCGATAAATACTATAGCCCTTTGCATCTGTGCACTGGTGGGGGGAGGAGTTCAAAGCGGTGAAACTTATGAGCAGGCGATCAAAAGAGAAATTGCAGAAGAAGTGAACTTAGATGTTAAGTGATCATGAATTAAGATATCTTGGGATTCATAAGCCGCATGAAGGATGGCAAACCAACTATGGAGGAATTTTCAAAGCCATTTATGAAGTGCAAGTTAATGAAAATGAATTAAATTATAATCGCGAAGATTTTTGTGAACTATATTGGCTTCTGCCCCATGAAATTTTAGCAAAAAAAGATACCGATAAACTTGCAAAGGGACTTATTTGGTTGCTGAAAAAATATTATTGCCAATAACAAATAGTGAGCTATGCTT